>CAZPXS010000074.1:0-1536 GCA_964590075.1 uncultured Aquificales bacterium | reverse complement strand
CTCTTCCCTGCCCCCACACAGGGAAGAAGAACACTCAAGGGAGTGCTTTCACCAGACCTCCTGAGGGCTTTAGAAAGAGACTTCAATCAAAGTCCCTCACTAAAACCCTCAGGGGTCTGGCTCTTCCCTGTCTTCCCTGTGTGGCTATACCTTTCTTTGACTACCCTTTAGGGGTAGCAATTTTTATTTTATCCCACTCACCAAAATTGTCAAGCAAAAAGAGGAAA
Source organism: uncultured Aquificales bacterium (assembly GCA_964590075.1). Taxonomy (GTDB): domain Bacteria; phylum Thermosulfidibacterota; class Thermosulfidibacteria; order Thermosulfidibacterales; family Thermosulfidibacteraceae; genus JAGDVO01. The sequence continues at coordinate 1,309 of CAZPXS010000074.1, read as the reverse complement.
AAGGAGGGAAAAGTCTTTTTTTCTGGGGAATTCCCCAGAAATGGAAAGAGGGGGGATTTTATAACACAAAAAGGCAAAGTGTGGCGATGTGGCGAAGTGGCGAAGTGGCGAATAGCCACGATTTCAAACTTTGCCCTATAATTAATAACAGGAAAAGAACTTTTAGGAGGACAAAAGGCATGAAGGTAGGGCTTGATGTGGGTTTTGGGCATGTGAAGGTAGCAACTCGGGAGAGAGTTTTTAAGTTCCCCTCATGGATAGGGGTATGGAATGAGAAGGATATATCGGACGTTCAGCCTATATCTTTTGAGGGGAGGGACTATGTGGTGGGTGAGTCTGCGAGGTTTTGCACGCAAAGGGTGGAGATAGCGGATTTTGAACTTCTTTTAAGATATTTACCTCTGATAGTGGAGTATGTAAAGAGGGAGCTTGGGGAGGAGGAGCTTGAGATAGGGGTGGGGCTGGCACCGAGGCACTACAGGAGGTATAAAGACAGTGAAGAGGTGAGGAAAAAGCTTTCTCGCTTTGAGCTTGTATTACCTCAGGGTTTTGGAGTGCTTTTAGATGTAGAGGATGAGCTTGGTATAGAAGAGGGAGAAACGGTATTTATAGTGGACATAGGTTTTAACACGGTGGATTATCTTCTTGTATCAAAGCAAAATGGGAAATACTTCAGGGAAGGGATGGCAACCATAGAAAGGGCTGGGGTGCTTCAGGCGATAGAGACTTTCAGGTCTATTCTTCCTGCGGAGCTGGGGTATATCAAAAACTTTTCTCTTTCAAGGCTTGTAAAGGTTTTTGAAAGCGGGCAGGTGAATGTGGAAGGGGAGAAGATAGACCTTAAAAGCTACAAAGAGAGGGCTCTCGAGACTTACAGGACAGCTTTGTTAAGCAGGTTAAAGTCAGAGGTGGGAGAAGCGGTTTTGGAAAGTGATAAGGTAGTATCCGCAGGTGGGGGTGCGTATCTTCTTGGAAAGCTGAGGAAGGATGCCTATGTGCCTTCTGAGCCAGAGTTTTCAAATGCAAGAGGCTTTCTGAAAGCTCTTGAGTTAAAGTAATGCACAGGATAAGGGTGAATATCTATCTACATCCTATCAGACATATGGAGACGCACAGAAAGGCTATTCTTCTTGGCAAGTATGCTCCAGATTTATTGAAAACCCTCCTACAGATTTTCTTAGAGAAGGTGGATGAAGAGGATTTGTTAGAGCTCCTGTATATCTACGATACTTACACCGGAGAAAAAAGGAAAGAGAAAAAGAGAGATTTTATCCTTTCTGTGTTATTGGAGCATAAAGATACAGAACCA
>CAZPXS010000073.1:0-1576 GCA_964590075.1 uncultured Aquificales bacterium | reverse complement strand
CACCCAAGGAGAACGTCCGCGTGATGATCCAGGACGTGCCGAAGTCGCAATGGGGCATCGGCGGCGTTACGGCCAAAGATTTGGGACGATGAGTCCGAACAAACGATGAAAAGAGGAGGAGGCAATGAACATATGATTTTAATTCAATCTATTGAATTTATTAAATTTATTTTTATTTTTAAGTGGCTAGCGAACTCTTAAACTTGAACTTCAAAGGAGATAAAAATGGCTCTACTCAATAGAATGGACTGGTATGACCTAGCCAGAACCACAAACTGGACGCCAACTTACGTTACCGAAAATGAATTATTTCCCCCAAAATTATCAGGAGATTTTGGTCTGCCACAAAACGCATGGGAAAATTACGATGAACCTTATAAACAGACTTATCCTGAGTATGTGAAGGTACAGCGCGAAAAAGATGCAGGTGCTTACTCGGTTAAGGCTGCCCTTGAGCGCAGTCGAATTTTTGAGAATGCTGACCCAGGTTGGAAATCAGTAATTAAAGAGCACTATGGTGCGATTGCTCGTGCAGAATATGCTGCCTCCAGTGCTGAAGCTCGTATGGTGCGTTTCTCTAAGGCCCCCGGCATGCGCAACATGGCCACATTAGGTTGTCTAGATGAAATTCGTCACGGTCAAATTCAGCTCTATTTTGCTCATGAACATGTATCGAAGGATCGTCAGATGGATTGGGCCTTCAAGGCCTATGACACTAACGAGTGGGCAATAATAGCAGCTCGTCATTTCTTCGACGATATCATGATGGCGAGAGATGCTATTAGTGTATCTATTATGCTGACATTCGCCTTTGAAACGGGTTTTACCAACATGCAGTTTCTGGGTCTTGCTGCCGATGCAGCTGAATCTGGTGATCACACTTTTTCAAACCTGATTTCTAGTATTCAGACTGACGAATCTCGACATGCCCAAATTGGAGGACCTGCTCTCAAGGTGTTGATTGAGAATGGTAAGAAAGCGGAGGCTCAAAAGCGAGTAGATATTGGGGTCTGGCGTGCCTGGAAGTTATTTTCCGTGCTGACTGGCCCGATTATGGACTACTACACGCCATTAGTGCATCGCAAGCAATCTTTCAAAGAATTTATGGAAGAATGGATTGTTGGTCAGTTTGAGCGTGCTTTGACTGACATGGGGCTAGATTTGCCTTGGTATTGGGACATCTTCCTCCGAGAGCTCTCTGAAACTCATCATGGTATGCATTTGGGTGTTTATTTTTGGCGTCCCACTGTATGGTGGAATCCCGCCGCTGGTGTAACACCTGATGAGCGTGCTTGGTTGGAAGAAAAATATCCTGGTTGGAATGACACTTGGGGGCAATGCTGGGATGTGATCATCGATAACGTTGTAGAAGGCAATATGCCTATGACTTATCCGGAAACTCTGCCCATAGTGTGCAATATGTGTCAATTGCCGATTATTGGCACGCCGGGTAAAGGTTGGAATGTCAAAGATTATCCATTGGAGTACAACGGTCGCCTCTACCACTTCGGATCTGAAGTAGATCGTTGGGTTTTTCAGCAAGAACCGGAACGCTATGCTGGTCACCTTAGCCTCG
>CAZPXS010000072.1:0-1578 GCA_964590075.1 uncultured Aquificales bacterium | reverse complement strand
CCTTCTTCAAAAGGTCAAGGTGGCAATGGGTGTCTATCATGGAAATAAAAAGATACTGAAGACTCCATCTTTTTTCAAGGTTTAAACCTGCAAAAGGCCCAGGGTGGCGCGCCCTGAGATCTTACTTATAGACTACCAGCGGAATATAAGGCTAACCTTTGCTTTATCTTCTGCTGCTTTAAAACCAAAGGCATATCCAGCTTGTAAACGGGCAAGGTATGGACCGGAACGTAAAAGGTCTAAGTTTAAACCTATATATAGCTCTTGGGCATCACCTTGTGGTACATTCTCAGGCGGTAGATCTTTAGCAGAATACTGTTGCCAACGTATTACAGGTGTAATGCGTTCCCCCACTGCACCTAAGAAGTCCAAGCTTGAGCTAGCTTCTAGCCAGTAGGTGGATCCTTTTTCTTTGCTGGTTGCAAATTCTCCTTGTATGCGTCCTGGACCGATGCGTTTAACAAGATATCCGCCAAATACGTTTTCTTTTTCCTCCTTTATATAGGCATAGGAGAGGCCAAGTTCAAGCTCCAGTGCTGGCATGAACGTTCCAACACGAGCTCCAACTACATTTTCAGCTTCAATGTATGGAGTTTTAGTTTCTCTTCCACTGAAGAAGGTACCGTATAGGGTGGCCTTTCCAACAGTCACGTTCCATCCAATCTTTCCTCCTAAAGTGGTCTCAGGAACGAAGTACCTTGCCCATGGAAGGTCCTGGGAGAGGTTGATCCACATTGGATGTAAGCGCACATTGGAAATGTTAAAGTCAGTTAGAATCAAGCCGCCCGTTATCTGGAGCCGGTCTCCCAAAAAATAGGTGAGGTTCATAAATTCAAGCGCAGCATCAACCTCTTCTTCGGCGTTGAACTTAACCTCAAACTCTGGTTCCGCATACAGAAGCAACCTATCGCCTAGTAAACCAAGTATGCGCTGTGCATATTCAACTTCAACTTCTTTTTCCTCGCGCAGGTTAAATCTAGCACCACTATATCCTGGAAAGACAAAGTGTCTGCTTATCCAATCTGGTCTTGCTTCTGGAGCGAAGCCCGACATATAGTTGGCTATGCTTACAGCTTCAGAGTAGGGAATTTGACCAATGGTTGCCATCTGAAGCATGATGATCTTCTATTTTGCCTTGTCATATTCAGTTCCCACAAAGGGTATGTGGGGAGCACGCCTTGTCTGCTCACTCCAGCTCTTTGCAGCAGGTTCCACAGAATCCTTTGGCTGTGCTACTGCAGATGTGTTCAAAGACAACATCATGCACAGTGCACCAATGCTAACCACCCTTCCTAGGAAAGCTTTCTTCTTCATGGCACCACCTCCTTAGATGAACTTTTTCATTAATAATGTAATAAATGAGCTTCATCATATAAAAAATGTGGAACAATTTTATGTGAAAGTCAATAATTTTATTTAAACTTTATTTATATTTAATTTGAATATAAAAATAAAAATCACTTCAGGTGAAAATTTACTTTCAACAACCATATTTAGATGTAGCCTTTCTCACCTTTACTCTTAAAAAGTGCGTAGCACAGGATATACATGGATCAAAGTTCCTTATCATGGGCTCTG
>CAZPXS010000071.1:0-1578 GCA_964590075.1 uncultured Aquificales bacterium | reverse complement strand
TGGCGTAGCGCCAGGTCTCCCGCCACCCCTTGAGGGACACATAGACGCTGTACCCCTTGACCTCGTACTGGGGCACCAGGGGGTAGACGGTCCCCGTCACGTGGCGGTAGCGCCACCAAGCGCCGATGGCCCCGCTTCCCCGGTATCGCCCCTGGTCGTCCTTGTATTTGCAGGCGTAGATGTCCGTAAGCTCCACCCGCTTCGTCCAGGAGCAGTCGTAGGCGGTGAAGTATTCGTACTTACCCTTCACCCACACGCCAAACCGGAGCCCGTTGATCTCGTTGGCCCAAACCCCGGTGTCAAAGGAAGCTCCCGCGTTCTGGTCCAGTTCGTACCCCACGAGCTCCTTGTTCGCCACCACCTGGGCCGTCCCCCTGTCCCGCCCGGCGGTGTCCCGCACGGTGTAGGGACTGGACCCGTCGGGGAAGCCGTCCAGGTAGAAGGACTCCTCCCCTCGGCCCGCGTCCCGGGAGAAGACCCCGTCCCAGGAGGCCTCCTGGTCAAGGGTGAAGGAGAGGTTGGCCCAGGACGAAAGGGTCCACTCCTTGAACTCCACCCGGGCCTTCAGGTTCGCCTGAGAGATGTACCCCCACACCAGAGCCCGGGCCTCGGGAAGCCCCTCCTGAGTGGGAGAAAGGGGCGTGGTGAAGGAGAGGTAGTCCGTCTCCTGCCAGTCCGGGCGGTCCACCAGGAACCTCCCCGCCATCACCGCCCCCTTCTGGGTGTCCCCGGAGGGCGGGTAGATGACGGCGAAGGCCTGCTCCTTGGCGAGGCTTTCCCGGGGCATCACGTGGTAGCGGGAGTCGTTCCGGTAGAGAGAGCAGTAGCTCCTCGCCGTCCCCTCCGGGACCACGAACCGCTCCTGCCCCCCGTTTCGCGCCCGGAACTCCTGGGCCAGGGTCTGGGTCCAGGCCGAGACCTCGGGGACGAAGAACCAGAGGGTGCTCCCCCGGGGCTGGCGGGCGTAGAAGGCCCGGAGATCGCCCAGGGAGGAGAGGACGCTCTTCGCCACCACGTCCCGGTCCGCCGGGGAGATGCCGGAGAGGATGGACCCCTGGACCGAAGGGGGCCGGTAGGACTCCATCCCGGGGTAGCGGTACCGCTCCCTGGCGCTTCCTCCAGGGGGCCGCGCGGAAAGCCACCCTCCCGCCTCCAGGGGCACGGGGTTGTCCGGGGAGGGCATCCAGGTCTTGGCCCCCTGGAGGGGCCAGACGGCGTACTGCACCTGGTGGTAGGAGGGCCTGTTCTGGGAGTCGTAGACCGTGCTCACCGAAGCCTGCCCCCGGAGGCGGTTCCCTGAGTCGTAAAGGTTGAAGACCGCCCCGTTGTAGGGAGTGTTCGGGGCGTACCCCGAGAGGGTGAAGTAGTCGCACCCGGAAATGCAGAGGTAGAGCCTCCCGTTCCACCAAAGGCTCTGGTTCATGGAGCCCTGCACCGGGTTGGCCCCGCTCTCCACCAAAAACTCCACCACCACCCTGTACCCCTCCCGGGCGTTCCCCTGGAGCGTCCCTCGGACCTCCGTGGAGGGACGAGGGCCGTCCAGGAGGCCCACCTGGGCCAGGGCGAGGGTGGAGAGGA
>CAZPXS010000070.1:0-1663 GCA_964590075.1 uncultured Aquificales bacterium | reverse complement strand
CCTGAACGCGCGGACCACCTTCGTGGCCGTCCAGGCCAGGCTGGTGTTCAGGAGCAAGGCGGACGAGGAGGCCGTCGTGGAGCTCATGCGCCGCTTTTCCGCCGCCTACCGCTGGACCTACCGCCGCCTCCTCGAGGGCTACGACCCGAACACCCTGAAGCGGGCGGACGGCCCGATGACGAAGCTCTTCGGCCTCGGGCTGAAGTACAACGAGGGGGTCCGGGACCTCGCCAAGTGGAAGCTCGGCGCCCTCAAAAAGTTGGGCCAAGCCCCTGAGAAGATCGTCTTCGGAGGGAGGGGGCTCTTCCGCCGCCTCGGGCGGAAGGGAGACCTCCGCTCCCGCCTCGAGGCCAAGCGCCTGTGGTGGGAGAGGCGGAACGGCATCCTCTACTGCCCTGGGGACCGGAGCCAGCCCTCCGGGAACCCCAACCTGCGCCTCTTCTGCGAGCACGGCGCCCTCTGGCTGCGCATCCTCCTGGAGGGAACCCCCGCCAAGGGGCGGTACGTGGACGCCCTGGTCCAGACCTCAAGCCCCTACCTCGAGGCCATCGTGGAGGCGGTGGGGCGGAAGGGCGTGGCCCCCATCGGCGTGAACCTGCGCCTGCGGGACGGCAAGGTGTACGCCACCTTCGTCCGGAGCCTCCCCTCCCCCGCGCCCCACATCACCCGCCAGGGGGGCGTGCTGGGGGTAGACGTGAACGCCCGCCCCCTGCACCTGGCCCTGGCGGTGGCGGGCCCCGACGGGAACCTCAGGCGCTACCTCACCCTCTCCTTGGAGGAGGTGGACCGCATCCGGGAGAGGAAGCGTGGGGAGAGCGCCAACGCCCTGAGCGACTTCTACTGGAAGGTGGCCCACCGCGTGGTGGACCTGGCCAAGGAGGAGGGAACGGCCATCGCGATAGAGAACATCCGCAACCTCCCCCGGGGGAAGCGAGGGGACGGGAACAAGCGCCTCCGGCGGGCGCTCCACCGCTTCGCCTACCGGGCCATCCTCGAGCGCATCGTGGCCGTGGCCTCCAGGGAGGGGGTGGAGGTCTGGGGGGTCAACCCCGCCTACACCTCGGTCATCGGCATGCTGAAGTACGCCCCCCAGCTCTCCCTCTCCAAGGACGTGGCCGCCGCCTACGTCATCGCCAGGCGGGCCATGGGGCTGAGGGAGCGGGTGCCCAAGCGGTACCTGGAGCTCCTCGCCCGCCCGGAGCACTGGGAGAGGGTGGCGGAGTGGTTCGCCAGCGAGTGGCGGGCCCTCGAGGCCCGCGTCAGGGAGGAGAGGAATGAATACAGGTTGAGGCGGTATCGGCAAGAGCAGGAAGAGCTGAAGAGCGCTTGGGACTACCTGAGGAAGTTTGTGGAAAGCCTGGAGGGCGCGCCAGGGGCCCCACGGCGGGGGCCTACCGGGGCCGACGCCCTTCCGTCAAGCGGGAGCCAGAAGGAGCCGGAAGGCGGACTTCTCCTCTGGCGGGCCCTCCAGGTAGGCGTCCTCCGTCCCCTCCTTGGGCGGAAGGTGCCGAGGGACCTCTCGGCCCTGAAGCCCCTCCTCGTAGGGGGAGCGTGGGAAGGTGGAGGAGGGGAGCGCCTAGGTCCGGATCGGTGCGCCGGGCCGACGCGCACGGGTGCCCGGGGCCTCACCGCGCTCACGCTGGAGGACATAAGCCGGGGCGAG
>CAZPXS010000069.1:0-1704 GCA_964590075.1 uncultured Aquificales bacterium | reverse complement strand
CCGGTACCCCACTCCCTGTACCCTTCCCTTGACCAAGGCCACCAGGCGCGGCATGAGGGGATTTTACCTGAGAGAAAGCCCCCTGAAGGCTTGGCCTTCAGGGGGCCTGGAGAAAGGCCTTAGAACTTGGCGTTGCGGAACACGAGCCGCTTGGTGGGCCCCTTTTGCCCGTCGGGGCTGATGTAGGTGATATTGAGTTCCAGGCGGGCTATGCCAGTGGCTCCCTCTGGCGTACTACTAGTCCACACAATTATTTCAAAGGGGAGACCCGCGAGATTTAGAGCAATCGGGTTCCCTTGGCCATCCCGCCGTTGAATGGAAAGAGAGGAGTTTATCTGAAAAGCAGTGCCGTCTGCAAGGAGGTAGAAAAAGGGTGGATGGTTGAAGCTTAGCTTCGCCCCCTCAACATTGGTTTGAGCTAACAGGATGCAGCGGAACGTATAGCCATCACTTAGGAGGTTGCAACCCTTAAAGTGCACCTCTACCTCCCCCACAGTGAATGTAAGTTCCGTTTTCAGGTCGGTGATGACGAGCTCTTCCGTCTGGGGTTGAGCCGAGGAAGCTGGGGGTGCTTGCGGGGTGCCCGCTTGACCTTGCGCCAAGCCTTGGCTTGTTTGGGGCCCACCTATAGGTATGCCCCGGAACTCCACCCCGCCCACGTAGACCACGGCGAAGGAGGTCTCCTCCTTGGGCACGCCCGGGAAGACCAGCTTGGCCGCCACGCGGCCGCCCGCCGGCAGGGCAAAGACGGAGCGATTTGCCTCCACCTTGCCCCCCTCCGCCGAGAGGTAGCCGGGGTAGCTAAAACCCCGGGCGGAGATGGCCCGCACCGACTGGTGGAGGACTGTGACCTGCTGGTTGGTCCTGGCGGTGCTCTGGACCTGGAGGGAGCAAACTACCCGGTCCTGCTGGTCCCGGGTGCACCCCTGGAGGCGGAAGGTGGCCTCCACCGAGGCGGCCTTGGCCTCTACCACCGGCCCCGAGGGATTGGGGAGCTGGACCTCTTGCGCTAGAACTCCTAACGCCAACACCGGAAGCCAGACAGCCAGCCGCTTCATAGTATTGCTAGTTTATCGCGGCTAGGTCCAAAGAATCTCTTAAGGTTTCCTTAAGGTACGAGGCTGCTGAGATCCTCAATTTCTTTACCACACCGCTTTCATCTTGCTTCCCTATGCTTAGGTAGATGCGGCGGGGGCTTTTCCTCCTTCTCTTCCTCCTGGCCCTCCTTGCCCTCCTCGCCTGGCCACCCCTTCTGAAGGGGGCGGTGCTCCGGGGCCTGGCCCTGGCGGGGTTTTCGGGGCAGGTGGGGGAGGTGCGGGGGCACCTTCTTTTGGGCCTCACCCTGCGGGGGGTGCGGCTTCAGGGGGAGGGGCTCTTTTTGGAGGCGGAGGAGGTGGCCATCCGCTACGAGCTCCTCGGGCTTTTGCGCCGGGAGCTTCCCCTAAGCCTCACGCTAAAGGGGGCCCGGCTCAAGCCCACCTGGGAGGCTTTGGTCCCGGGGAAGCCAGGCCCCCCGCCCGCGCTTAAGGTGGTCTTCCGGAGCCTGGTCCTTCGGGATGCCGAGGTGGAGCTTCCCCGGGGGAAAAGGCTTTTCCTCCCCCCCTTGCGCCTCACCCTCACGGGGGAAAACCCTTACCGCTTCCTGGCGAGGCTTCCCGGGGGAAGCTTCCAGGGGGAGGCGCGGGCCTTGGCCCGGGATCTTTC
>CAZPXS010000068.1:0-1791 GCA_964590075.1 uncultured Aquificales bacterium | reverse complement strand
TGAGAGCTATGTTCCCTGGAGCTTCCTCATGTACTAGCGGAGCACCTTCTTGTATGGCCTTTTCAACACTTGCCACAGCAGGAAGTTCATCATATTCAACTTCAATAAGCTCTGCAGCATCAAAAGCTTTTTCTCTGCTCTCGGCTATAACAAGAGCAACAGGTTCACCTACATACCTTACCTTATCTACCGCAAGCAAAGGTCTTGAAGAAACATTAGCACTTACCTGATTGCTGTCAGGCACTATCCATGCAGTAAAATTCTTTCCAACTCTGTCCTTTATATCCTGCCCGGTGATTATAGCTATCACCCCCTCCACCTTTTTCGCTTCTTCTACATTTATGCTCTTTATCCTACCATGAGCTACCTGAGACCTAACAAAAACAGCATAAGCCATACGCGGTAGCTTTATATCCTCCACATACTGTCCCAAACCCCTTATAAGCCTGTCATCCTCAAACCTTCTCAAAGGCTTTCCTATAACCATGACAACACCTCCTTTACTTTGTTACTGCGGTTTTTTCCTTAGCATACATTATCGCTTTTACGATATTTTGGTATCCCGTACACCTGCAGAGATTACCCTTTAGAAGCTTTCTCACCTTGTCTTCATCAAGTTCTTCTTCATTTTCAAGTATGTCGCAGGATACCATCATCATACCCGGAGTACAAAAACCGCACTGAAGACCGTGTTCTTCCTTGAAGCCTTCTTGTACAGGATGAAGCTCCGAATCTGAGGCTAAGCCTTCAACCGTTATTATCTCTGCACCATCAGCCTGAAGGGCTAATACGGTACACGATTTGACCGCCTTACCGTTCATAAGAACGGTACACGCCCCACAACTACTCGTATCACATCCTACGTGCGTTCCAGTCATATTGAGCAGTTCCCTTATGGCATACACGAGCAGTGTTCTGGGTTCCACCTCCAAGGTGTAAGGGGTTTTGTTGATAGTGAGACTTACCCTCTCTTTCATGATTGCACACCTCCTTCTGAGAAATAAACGTAACAAACTTACTTTGAAAAATTATATCTCCCATATATACTTCTGTCAAGTAGAAATTTTTTTCCAAAGTTAGAGTGTTTGATACCTGAAAGTAAATTAAGAAAGACGATAAAAACATAACTATATTCTTATAAATAAGAGAAAATAAAAGGTTTTTCCAAAAGCAAAATTTAAAAATTCAACGCCAGACCTACATAGTAATTTCTACCAGGTCCTGGTTCGTAGTATCTTCCACCTGTTGCATTCGGTACAACGGATGTCACATACTTTTTATCAAAAAGGTTCTCAATTCTAAAGAAAGCATCCAAACTGTAACCAGAAATATCAAATCTGTACAAACTTTTCAAGTTTACTATGGTGTAGCTTTCCGCACTTGCGGTATTACTGTTATCCGCCCAAACCTTGTCCGCATACTTTACATCAACGGAAGCTAAGAATTTCTTTGTGGGTTTCCACCCAAACTCACAAAAGAGGGTATGTCTGGGTATGCCGGGAATCCTCTTACCTGATTTGTCTACGCCATCCGTGTCTATAAAGTCCTTAAAGGTAGCTTCCGTGTAAGTGTACGCCAGCGTGGTATAAAGATTAAAGGGAAGCTCATGCGTCAGATAAAATTCAATTCCCTTCCTTTCTGTCTTTCCAGCATTCACGTAGTAGTTCGTGCCAGGAAATAGTTGCTTTGGCACAAGTTCGTTCGAAGTTCTCACCAGAAAGATGGATGTGTCTAAATCGGTAAATCAGTGGTTTAATAAAGAGTTAGCAAAGCTGAGAAGCGTCTATGCCA
>CAZPXS010000067.1:0-1813 GCA_964590075.1 uncultured Aquificales bacterium | reverse complement strand
TGTCATCTAGCGCTCAGGCTGAAGCCCGGCAGCTTGGGCCTGACGTCCGCTCCTCGAGCAATGCCCAGGAATTTCATTCGCCGAGCCTTCGGGGCTGGTTGATGGACGTGACGAGATCGGCATGGTGCTGGAAGCCGCAGCGGAGACAACGAAACAGAGCCTGGGAGACTCGGTTGGCCTCCTTGCAATGCCCGCGGCGCGGGCAGGTGCGGGAGGTGTTATGGGCATCGACGTAGATAACAGGGATGCCCTTGGCCAGAGCCTTGTACTCCAGGAATCTCTGGAGCTGGCTGAAGGCCCAGGCATGAGGGATATCTGTGAAAGCAAGGGGGCGGACCGTGGCGCTTGCAATCCGCGCTCCGAAAGCACCCTTTGGACCCACCCGGCCCGAAGGAGGATCTCGCCGCGGCCGGGGGGCTGGCCGAGATTGGGGGCGTCGGCGCCCAGCAAATCCTCACTAATGTCACTTAGTGAGGATTTGTGGTAAGCTAGGGCCATGCTTCAGCCTCGGCCCAACTACGAGGATCCGGGCAAGCGCCGCCTCGAGGCGGTGCGGGCGGCGGCGGAACGGGACCTGGAAAGCCTTTTGCAGCTTTTGGCCCACTTCCTCCTGTACAAAAGCCGCAAGCGCAGCCGCACCTCCCTGGCCACCTACCGGCTTTATGGCCTGGGGGTGCGGGACTTCGTGGCCTGGGCCTGGCCCGAGGGCGCCCCCGGGCCGCGGGTGCCCCTTTTGAAGGCCACGCCCGACGACGTGGACCGCTGGCTTTCCGAGCTCTTAAGGGAAGGCGGCCACCTGCCGGAGAACCCCAAGCCCCTGAAACCGGCCACGGCGGCGGCCTATCTGGCGGGCCTCCGGGCCTTCTACCGAGCCCTGGTCTGGGCAGGGGCCCTCGAGCGCAACCCCGCGGCCGAGGTCCTCCCGCCCCGCGACCCCACCCCCCGCAGCGAGCGCAGGCCGGCGCTTCCCTATCCGCTATATAGGGGGCTTTTGGAGCGCCTCTCCGGAGGCGGGGCCCAGGAGGTGCGCGACCGCGCCGTCTTTCGCCTCATGGGCGAAGCGGGCCTACGCGTCTCCGAGGTGGAGGGCCTGGACGTGGAGGACTTTGACCCGGGGGAAGAGGAAATCCACGTTCGCGCCGGCAAGGGAGGCAAGGCGCGAACCGTGCCCCTTCCCCCAAGCCTAGCGGCGGAGCTTGTGCAATGGCTCCGGGTGCGCACCCTTTACGCCGCCCCGGGGGAGAGGGCGCTCTTCGTGAACCTGGGGGGGCGCAAGGCCCGGGGGCGGCGGCTTAGGGCCTGGACTATCCGCGAGCGGCTCTCCGCCTACCTTAAGGAGCTCGGGGCCCCGGACCGCTACCACGGTCCCCACAGCCTGCGGCACCTGGCGGGCACCCGGCTCTACCGCGCCACGGGGGACCTCTACGTGGTGGCCGCCCTCCTGGGCCACGCGGACGTGAGCACCAGCCAGATCTACGCTAAGATGGACCGGTCGCGGCTTAGGAAGGCGGTGGGGCGGCTGGCGGTAAACGAGGAGGGTCTCTAGCTGGCTTAAGGGTCCTCAGTCCGTCTTGGCCCGCAGGAGGGCGAGGCCCCGCAAGGCTATAGGGCGGGGCGGCGTCTTACCCCAAAACCTGGGGTTATCTGCGCATATCGGGGTAAGACGCCCCGTGGGCAGAGGCGCCCCACGGGAGGCCACATGACCACCACAACCAGCCTGACGCCGGGGTCAGTCAGCGCAAGACGGCGGAGGGGATAAGCCTGCTTCTGGGCCACCGCTACACCCACGAGACCATCCGCACCATTACCGACC
>CAZPXS010000066.1:0-1834 GCA_964590075.1 uncultured Aquificales bacterium | reverse complement strand
TGGCCCGGAGGAAGCGGGCGAAGGGGGAGGAGCTTCCCCCCCTCTACCTGAGGTTTCTGGAGGGCCTGCCGGGGGAGGAGGGCCTGCCGGAGGAGGACCCCCAGGCTCCTCCTCCCCCGCCCCCGGCACCCCCGGCTCCCAGGGAAGCGGAGGGGGCCGTGCCGGGGGCTGAGGTGAAGCGGGCCGTGCGGGAGGCCCTGGCCCGGCCAGCGCCCGGGGAAGTGCCTCCCATCGAGCGGCGGCCCTCGGTGTTCCAGCTGGTGGACCAGGCTTTGGCGGCCCACCCCGAGGCGGTGGAGGGCCTGAGCCCCACGGCCCGGCGGGCCTACCGCCTCCTCCTCGCCCTGGGGCTGGAGCTGACGGCCCGGCAGTTGGGCGACCGCCCCCTGCCCAAGAACCTCTCCCAGGTGGTGGCCTTCACCGTCAACCGGGCCCTGGCGGCGGCCTTGGGGGTGAGCGAGGCCACCCTGTACCGGGCCCTGGGGGAGCTGGAAGAGGCGGGCCTGGTCCGGCGGCGGGCCTGGCGCACCCCCTCCGTGGTCCACGGCAGGGCGGGCCTCCACGCCGCCGGGGCGGTGTACGCCGTCCGCCTGCCCCACCGCTCCCGCCGCCCCCGTCTGGAGCGGGAGGACTTCGCCCACCCGTGGCGGGACCTGGAGGGGGACATTGCCCGGGGCAGGACGGCCTGGAAGGCGGTGAGAGAGTGTAAAGAAAACCCTCCTAAGGAGGGTTCCGGGGCTGTGGAGTTTCTCTTGGGGTTTGCGTTACCCCCGCAGGGTCAAGAAGTCGCGTTAGCTATACACTCTCTCACGGCCCGCCTCCGTCAGGCTAGAGGCCAGGAAAAGCGGCTTCTGGTCGCTCAAATCGCCCTTGGCCTGGCCCGGGAGTTCAAGGACCCGGGCAGTGTCAAGTTTTACGCTTGGCTCCTCTGGGGGGCCCTGAGGGCGGAGATCTACGGCCTCCATGAGCGGGCCTTGGAGGTGGTCCTCTGGGCGGTGGGCCGGGTCAGGGAGGCCTTGGCCGCCTCCTTGTGGGGCTCCCGGGGCCAGCGCATCCGAAGGCCGGGGGCCCTGCTGGCCAGCCTCCTCTCGGAGCGGGGTCTTTTGGACCTCTTCCGGCGCGCTCCCGCCTGGCGGGTAGCCTAGGCTTAGGCTGGACCCAACCCGGGAGGGGTTATGGCTTATCAAGAGTGGCTTTTCAAGAATCACCCCAGCGGCTGGCGCATCCGCTATAGGAGAGACGGCAGGGGCTACGAGGTCTCCCAGGACGGCCACGGCTGGCACCCCGTGCCCTCGGTTACCCAGATCACCGGCCTCCTCAACAAGAACCTGCACGAGTGGGCGGTCCGCCAGGTGGTGGAGTACCTGAAGGGGGAGCTGGTGCCGGGCCTGGTCCTCACCCCCGAGGAAGTGGAGCGGATCCTCAACGGGGCTTCCCAGGCCCACCGCATGGCCTCCCAGGCGGCGGCCTCCAGGGGCACCACCCTCCACACTTGGGCGGAGGCCTACCTCAAGGGGCACAATCCCCCCTGGCCGGAGGAGGAGCCCCTTAGGAGCATGGCCCTGGGGCTGGCGGAGTGGTGGGAGGGCAACGGGGGGAACCGCCTCCTTTCCGAGGAGGTGGTCTTCCACCCTGGCCACCTCTACGCGGGCCGGGTGGACCTGGTGGCCTTCCTGGGGGGCAGGGTGGTGGTGCTGGACCTGAAGACCTCCCCCCGAGCCTACCCGGAGCACCTCCTGCAGGTGGGGGCCTACGCCCTGGCCCTCCGGGAGGAGGGGCTGGCGGTGGAGGGGGGCTTCGTGCTGGCCCTGAGGGAAGGCTTAAGCCTCCAGGA
>CAZPXS010000065.1:0-1869 GCA_964590075.1 uncultured Aquificales bacterium | reverse complement strand
TTATACTGTCATCACTATCTCTAAGTTTTATCAAAAGACTATATCTGTCAATTTTTGAAAGATCATATTCTGTTATATACCCATAATCATCCGTTACTGTAAACTCAAGGTCATCCTTGTTTATGCCTTGACCAAACTTTATGGTGTTTAGCTCAGAGCCATATTCAGATATAGTATCCTGTCCATCTCCCCTGTTAAAAACATACGTGTCTGAACCTGAGTAACCATAGAGATAATCGTTTCCTTTGCCTCCTATGAGTGTGTCATCTCCACTGTTGCCGTAAATATTGTCGTTTCCTTCTCCTCCATCAAGGGTGTCATTTGCTCCAGAGCCATATAGGTAGTCATTGCCTTCAAGTCCGTATATGGTCTCGCCTCTGTTCCAGATGGGTGCGGATATATTATCATTACCTTCTGTGCCTATAAGGCACTTGACCTGTGGAAGGCTGTCTATCTCTTCCCTTGTCATCTCTGTACCATCTGAAAACACAAGCTTAAAGTTAGGGCTATAACCATACCAGTTCTGGATGGTTATTCTGTCCTGTGTGCCTTTTATGCTTATGACAAGGCTATCTCCATACCTCTTTATCTCAACATCTTCCTTGCTTATGCCTTCTCCAAACTTTATGGTGTTCAGCTCAGAGCCATACTCATATATCGTGTCCTGTCCATCTCCTCTGTTAAACACGTAGGTGTCTGAGCCAGAGCCACCACTTAGGTAGTCATTGCCTTTACCTCCTATGAGTGTGTCATCTCCACTGTTGCCGTAAATATTGTCGTTTCCTTCTTTCCCCACTATCACATCATTTCCGTCAGTTCCATAAAGCCAATCATTTCCTTGAGTGCCACTGATGAGATTGGGTATTATGAACTGTGCGTAAGGACTGCTTAAAAGCTTAAAAAAGATATTTTCGTCAGCATAAAAATCTACAACAGAATCCAGGGCATTAACTTCTTTCAGCACAAGAAGGGAAAGTGTCGCAAGAACTGACTGGTTTGGGTCATCAGATAAGAACATCTGTTTTATCTGAGTTCTGAATGCTCCTGTATCAAACTCCTCAGCAAGAATGATTCTGTCTGTGAAAAAGTCATAGTAAACAGGTAAAACATCTTCAAGAAGCCCAGCATCCACCACAAACCTTGTAAAGAGCCCCTGAAACATTGTATTCCAAGCTTCAAGGAGAAACTGCCCTGATCTATGTCTTATCCCATCTCTCACCTCTTCAGGCGTTGCTCCCACAAACTTCTCTATAGCCCCAACCTGCTCGTAACTAAGCGTTATTCCTCCATCAAAATGAAGCAGTCTCCTTTCTCTATCATTCCCATTAAGGATTGCCCAACTTATCCCAAGCTCTTGTTCTTTGATGTTCTCAACGCCAGCCCATCTGAAGATTATCTTTTCAAAATTTTCCTTTAGTTTTGTAAGCTCTGTCTCCTCTACTGCATCCTTTACCATCTGAAGGAGTGTCTCATCCAGGCTCATGGCAATGGGAAGGTCTGGCATAAAGCCATATCCCTTAACCCAAGGAAGTCCTACTACCTCAGGATTTAGACTAACCTCACGGTTGTAATAGCTATAAAGCCTATCAAGCTCAAAGTTTACATTGCCAGCCTGCAGTTTTGTTCCATCTGTGCGTTCAACTGTGCCTGTCTCTGTTATTCTATTTCCACCTTGATTTATGTTTGTCTTTGTAGTGTTTAGGTTTATGGATTTTATTCCAAGCTCAGTAAAGCTTTTTAGTTCTCCTTCATCAGTTCTTCCATCTGCGTTTTTGTCTTGCCATACTTTGAGGTTCTTAAACACATCATCAAAGGCATCAATTTTGCCATCCCTGTTTGTATCATAAAGAGAAAGCATAGCAAAACCAG
>CAZPXS010000064.1:0-1929 GCA_964590075.1 uncultured Aquificales bacterium | reverse complement strand
CCCTATACTCAAAAATACTCTTGAAATAATTCCCTCCTGAACTTAAAATTTCCCATAAGCCTGTAGGAAGGCGGAACTTTGGCTTCCCAAAAGAAGGTTAGCCTCTCAGGGAAAGAAGAAAGAGGGTCTTTCGTAGGCTCTGTTTTTTCTCTCCCTGAGAGGTTTTAAGCCTCTACCTCCTTCCCTCTGCTCCCGCTGAGGGGGGAAGGCAGGCATTCAGAGGGTAAGTCCAAGCCTTACTCGGGGGATAACCCCCAGCTTGGAGACTGCCCTCTGGCTGTCCTGCCGACCTCCCTCTGGCGGGAGAGGCAGGACAGTCTATCAGCGGGGTAGGAGGATACCATGGTAAAGTTTTCCACCCCAACTTTTTACAAATCCAAAAATGCCCGTGATGATAAAGTTATCACGGGCAGAATTTTTAAAAAGAATCAAGAAATTTTCATAGTGGCTCTCGTAGAGAGCCACGGGGGTGCAAAAAAGCACCCCGTGCTTCTTCATTACAAAGGGGGCAGTAATTGGAGGCACTACTGCTCCCTTGAGCCTCAGCACCTCCCTCCTGATGAAATTCCTCAGGAGGTGAAAAGCCTCTATGAGGACTTTTTCAAGGAGGGAGCGGATGAGTGCTGGAGGAAGCACCGCAATCCCCATATCCCCATCCCCATAAAAGGGGTAGGGGATTATGGGGTGGGCTGTAAACACTGCGAGGCGGCATTTGCCTCCTTTGCAGTGTTTGAAATCATTGACCTTACCCCCTCCACTCCCTCCCCCGCCTCCACCATAGAGGATAAAGAATGGTGGAGGAGACACTTAGAGGAGGGCTACAATCTCTTACTTGAGGGCCCTCCTGGGGAAGGGAAGAGCAGGTTAGCGTATGAGATAGCTTCCCAGCTCGTAGAGGAGGGCTGGGAAGCTATATACATTGATGGGGGCCCCCATGTGGGGGCCAAAGACCTCCTAGGTGGGGTCAGCATAAGAGGGGGAGAAACACGTTATCGCCCCGGTCTCCTTCTCAAGGCCTTTATGCAGGCTGAGAAGGGGAAGAGGGTGGTAGTGGTCATCGACGAACTCCCGAGGATACCCTGCCGGGAGCAGGGTATCCTCGTTGCCTCCCTATTCCCTAAGTGGATAGGGGGCAAGAGGGTATATACCCTCTCTGTCCCAGAGCTGGGGCAAACATTTTTTGCCCCAGCTGAGAACCTGTGGTTCATAGCCACAGGTAATATCGGGGAGAACTATACCAACTCTGCCCTCTCCGACAAAGCTTTGGAGGAGAGGTTTGCGCCTGAAACAATAAAGATGGACTTAAATCAGGTGCAGACCCTCCTCACAGAGCTTGTCGTTAAGAGGGGCTTCTCCCCCTCTCTGGCCCAAAAACTTGTAAAGGTCAGGGAGAGGATGGAGAAAGCCTATGAGGAGGGAGTTGTGGCTACCTTCCTCTCTTTCCGCCAGCTTGAAAGAGCAGTCAAGCTGGCAAGGAAAGAGGAGGAGGTGCCCCAGCTCCTCCTTAAGTATTATAGCAGGGATATGGAGGAAAGAGCAGTGCTTGAAAAGGCACTGCAAGGGGTCTTTACCTGACCCCTGCTTTCCTCTTATCCCTGAAGGAGGTAAAAATCCCTGAAGGAGGTAAAAGATGGACTTATATCTGCAGATTTATCTGCAGTACATATGGAAAGAGGGAGTTTTTCAAACACTCCCTCCCACCCCCAGACCCATAGAGGTGGGGGTGGTAAGAAAAGGCTCCAGTACTGGCTCTTGGACACCAGCGGAGTTGAGGGGGAAGTTAAAAGACCTTATCACCCTCCCATCGAAGGAGGATGATAAGGCTTTGTTGAGGACATTTTTACATGAACTGGGCCACGCTTTTTTTACCCCCACTCCCTCCCAGAACCCAAAGTTCTGGGAAGAGTATAAGGAGCTGGGGGAAATCCT
>CAZPXS010000063.1:0-1930 GCA_964590075.1 uncultured Aquificales bacterium | reverse complement strand
TCCCCGTGGTGGCCACGGACGGGGACGAGCTCGCCCACTACGGGCCCATGTTCTTTGGCTTCCTGGAAAAGCTCGCCGCCCGCTTAGAGGAAACCTTAGGGCAGGCTTAAGGCGGCCAGGTGCCCCCAGGGGTATAGTGGGGGGCATGAAGCGGCTCGCTTTGCCCGCTTTCCTTTTGGGCGCGGCCCTCCTCCTCACCGCCTGCCCGCAGACCCCGCCGCCCCCTCCCCCCGCCTCCTGCGCCCCCACCCCCCAGGGCCTTGCCCTCCAGGCTCTTCCCCCCGAGCCCCAGGGGATGGGCGATTTCTCCGCGCCCTACGTACCGGGGGAGCTTTTGGTCCTTCCCGGCGGGCTCACGCCCCAGGGCCTCACGGCCCGGGTGGCGGGGGCTAGGGTGGAAAAGGTCCTGGAAGGGGGATTTTTGAAGGTGCGGGTGCCGGAGGGGAAGGAGAGGGCCAAGGCAGGGGAGCTTCTCCGGACCGGGGCCCGGTGGGTGCAGCCCAACTACCTCTATTTCCCCCTTTACGCCCCTAACGACTCCCTTTACCCCCCTTCCCTCTCCGACCCCTCCCGGCTTGGACCCTACCTGGACCTCCTCCGCATGGAGGCTGCCTGGGACCGGGTGCGGGCCACCGCCTACCCCTGTACGCCCATCGTGGCCGTGCTGGACACGGCCTTTAACCTGGGCCACGAGGACGTGGGGAGCCTTTTCCTCCCTGGGTACAACGCCACGCCTGACGGCCTTGGCGAGGAGAACCTGGACCCTTCCCCCCCTCCCTCAGGGTTTGCCTATAGCCCAGATGACAACGCGGATCACGGCCAAGGGGTGGCGGGCCTGGTGGCCGCCTTGGCGGATAACGCCCGGGGCATTCCGGGGCTAGGCCTAAACCGGGTGCGGGTTTTTCCCATGAAGGTCTTCTACTGGACTGGGGGAGGTTATGGCTCCACCTCCGCTGTCCTGGCCCAGGCCATCCGTAAGGCCGCGGACCAGGGGGCGGTAGTCATCAACCTGAGCCTGGGTTCCGAAACCCCTCTAGATGCTGTGGTCCAGGAGGCCTTGGTTTACGCCCTTTCCAAGGGGTCTCTTCCCGTGGCCGCGGCGGGGAACGACAGCCGGGAAGGTCTCCGCTACCCTGCGGCTTACCCCGGGGTGTTGGCCGTGGGCGCGGTGCGGAAGGATGGGGCCCGCGCGGACTTCTCCAACTACTCCTCCACCCTCACGGACCTGGTGATGGCCCCGGGGGGGAACGGGGACCCACCTGAGAAACTCTGGTCCTTGGCCCTGGGGCGGGACTACCCCTCTTACGCCTCCTTGGGGAATTACGTCCGCTGGGCCGGCACCTCCTTCGCCACTCCCATGGTGAGCGCCATCGCCGCCCTTTACGTGGCCCACTACCACGCCCTAAGGGGCACCTCCCCCTCCCCGGACCAGATCAAGGTCTGCCTCGAGATGACGGCGAGCAACGGGGGCCATTACGACTCCCAGACGGGCTACGGCATTGTGCGGGCGGACCGGGTCCTTACGGACACCACCTATTGTTTCCCCTAATCCACTTCACCCTCGAGGCGGTACACTAGGCCCCTGTGCGGCGTCTTTTCCTCGGCCTCTTCCTCCTCTTTATTGGGGCCCTGGCCTTTTGGGCCTACCCCCTCCTGGGCCCCGCGGTGCGCCAGGGAGCCCTCCCCTCCCGGGAAGGCTTGAGGGCTCCCCTCACCCTTTTGGTCTACGGCTCCAGTCCTGAGTACTCGGGCTACCACCAAAGGGCTCCCGAGCGCTTCCGGGGCCTTGCGGACACCATCCTCCTGGTGCGCTTAGACCCCGTGGCCAACCGGGTGGTGGTGCTTTCCATCCCCCGGGATGTTTGGGTGAACCTCCCCGGCTACGGCTGGCACAAGGTGAATGCGGCAAGCCCCCTGGGAGGCCCGGACC
>CAZPXS010000062.1:0-2040 GCA_964590075.1 uncultured Aquificales bacterium | reverse complement strand
TACCCTAGAGGTGCCCTACCGGGTCGTCCTGGTGGAGGGGCAGGAAGGGGGGCTCGGGGCCCTTGCCGCTTTGGCGGAATGGCCCTCGGAGGAAAAACCCCACCCGCTTCAGGAGCTGGCCGAGACCGCCCTCCGCCTCATGCACGAGGGCGAACCGGAGGCCTGCGAACGGGCTTGTTATGACTGCCTCATGGACTACAGCAACCAGCCGGACCACCCCGTCTTAGACCGCCGCCTCGTCCTACCCTTCTTCCAGGAGCTGGCGCAAGCCTCCTTCCAGGAAGAGAGCGGGCCGGACCTTTTGGCGCATTTGCTCGCGCAGTGCCAAAGCGACCTGGAGCGGCGATGGCTCCTGGAATGCCATAGGCGGGGCCTTCCCCTGCCCGAGCGAGCCCAGCACACCCTGAGCCTCGAGGACACCTTCACCCGGTTTGACTTTTACTACGAGCAGGGCTTGGGCATTTACGTGGACGGGCCCCCACACCTAAGCCCAGAGCGGAGCGAAAAGGACCGGCAAATACGGGAGCGCCTCACCCTTTTGGGCATCCCCTTCCTGGTCTTTGCCGAAGGGGAGGACTGGGATGCTCCCTTTGCGGAACTCGGGCGGCTCGTCCGTCCTGGATCGGCGCAGAAGCAGTCTTAGCTAGGTTGCCCCTAGCGTTCCGGCCCCGTGAGCGTCCCCTCCCGGCAACCTTGCCGGACCCCCTCGCCCAGGTGCGCTACACGGGCTGGGCCGCGCGTGAACCCCCGTTCTTACGTTCAGGGCTCCCCCTCGGGCGGCGAGACCAAGACCCAGATGCGTTTGAGGGGCAGCTCGGCTTGTAGGTCCTCGGGAAGCTTCTCGTAAAAGCGGAGGATCTCCCGTAAGAGATCGTCCGAGTCCCAGAGGCGGATCTCAAAGAAAAGTCGGGCCTTCTCCTTGTCCACCGACTGCTTGAACCCTCCCCACGAGACGAAAAGGCCGTGGTCGGCCTGGTAGTTCTTCATAGCCCCTTGGAGCTCCCGCACCGTTTTGATGTCCACAGGGCTATCCGTGGACTTGACCTGTACCGCAATCCGGGGCCGGTCAAACCCCAGCTCCCCGGAGCCCGCCAGGATGTCCACCCCTCCATCCGGCCCCTCGGGCGAAATCCATACCTTGTACCCCTGGACGGAAAGCACCGCGGCCACCAGCTCCGTGAGGCGATGCCCTTTAAAACGCCTGGAGAGGAAGCTCCGGATTTGGTCCAGGGCCACCGCCTCGAGGTCCATTGCCTCCCCACCCCCCTCTGGGATCTCAAGGGGAGATGCGCTCGGCAGGGAAGGCTGTCCTTCCAGATAGGTCCGGAAACGCTCCTCGGCGTTGTTGCGTTGAATCCGGCAAACCGTCATGAAGGCACCCAAGGAATAGAGGAGGTCCTGGTCTATGCGGGTGCGGGGGATTTCCTTGATCCACTCCACGGGCCGCGTGTGGCGACAAGGCGGGGGAAGCTCCCGCCGATACTGGTACGGGCCCTTCACGCGGCCCAGCACCACCAGGGGCCGTTGCTTAAGGGGCAACGCCACCAAGTCTCCCGGCTGCATCTCCCGCAAGAAAGGCCAGATCTGGCCCAGCCAGTTAAGGAGGGTGTTCTTCCCCTTATCGGGGTAAGCCTCTTCCAGCTCGGCCAAAAGGGCTTCGCGGCTCGGGACGCCCGAAAGATCTCCCAACCTTTCCCAGCCCACGACCGCCACGCCCTCTTTCAGAACGAGATCCTCATATTCTCCTCTTTTCCCAGCGCGCACCAGCCAAAGGGCCATCACGCACCCCTTTCCCCGTCTCCAGAACGGCGCGGCCGCCGGGGCCCAGTCAGGACAGGCATGGAGGGCAGAATCCCTTCTGAGCCGTTGGGTACGGGTCCCATCCGCCCACCCCAGCCTGGAAGGAAGCCCTTGCCCAGAGCCCTATTCGCCCAAGAGCGCCCAGAGTTCCCTTAGCTTCTCCTCCACCTGGCGGCGCTTATGGCGGGGGAGGGCCTCGAGGTCCAGACGCTTTAGCCTCTCCGCCACCTCGTGGTGCCA
>CAZPXS010000061.1:0-2049 GCA_964590075.1 uncultured Aquificales bacterium | reverse complement strand
CATCCAACCCATCCCACCCTCCTATCCAATGTACCTACGCAACCTCTGCTCCACGCCTTGGTCCAGAAGCGATGCCGCGATGCGGATGGCGTGGCCCGCGGGGTCCGCCCGCCCCCCCGTGGTGCCGATGCGGATGAGAGAGCGTAGACCCCGCTCAACCGAGTACTCGTACTCCACCTCGGCCACGGGGCCCCTCACATCCCCGCCGGGGGCGCCGAGGAGGACCAGGGTCGTGGCCGGGGGCACATACCCATCCACTTCCACCTGGCTCGGCGAGAGATAGGGGGCCCGCGCCAGGGCCTGGGCAACGCGTGTGGCGGCGAAGGCATCCCAGTAAGAAAACCCCACCTCGTATAACGCGTAGTCGTTAGACGGCGAGGCACCAGTGCCGTAGCAGTAGTTGGGCTGGATTATGACACGGGTCACGGCGCCATCCCGCACGCGAGTGGGCCAAGATACCCACCCCCGGTAAGAGTTGCCCAACGAAAGGATTTCGCTACCCCCACTCGCCAGATAGGCCGCAGCGATTAGCCCGCACCCGTTCAACACCACGGCGTCCAGATAGACGGCGGGAGCGCGGGTGGGGGTGGAATATTGCCTAACTATGGACCAGGTGGGCCGGATGCCCGTGTCGGGGTTGTGGTCGTCCATATAGGCTCGGGCCTGCTCCTTCGTGCATGAGAACCAATTCACCCCCCTATTGGTCGTGCAGAGAGGGGAGGGGGCTATGTACACCTCGTCCGTGCTATAGATAGCGTAATCGGTAATAAGCTCGGGGCCCACGAGGAAGACCCTCTGGGACCCGTACCCAGCCCCTGTGTTATAGGTGAACTCCCCTATGCCCAGCTCCCGGGGCGCAATAAGGATGACCTCATCCCAGACCTCCAGAGCCTCTATGGGCAGGGGCTCCCGTATGCCGTCCTCGTAGCGGACGCTCGTGACGGTGCTCACCGCGCGGAAATAGATGTGGCCATCGGCGTCCACCCCCCAGGACACGCCCGGGGTGGCGGAGGCGAGGTCGGTGAGCACCTGGTGAAGGTCCACCCACTGGACCTTTAGCGAGGAGAGAGCGTACCCGGTGTCGGACACGTGGGCGGGGTCGTAGCGGATGGCGGGGTGAGCGAACTGAGAGATGAGGTTCCTCACTATAACCCCCGTGCCCATCAGGGTGGTGTAGGCGGCCCGGACCACCCGGTGGCGCAGGAGCTGGCTAGCCCCCACGACGAGGTAACCCCTGGCCGCCCCGTCATAGGCGGGCCACGCCCGGGCCACGAAGCCGTAGAAGGCGCTCTGGCCGTTAACGAGGAAGTGGACGATGGCCCTGGGCGGGATGCCCACGAGCTTGGGGACGGCGGCGAACTCCATCTGAAGGCAGTCCCCGTGAGGAGCGCGGCTCCAGCGGAAGCCTCCTACAATGCCGCCCGGGCTGTTCTCCGTGTACTCGGCAATGAGAGACCCGCTCACGTGTGGGCCTCCGGTGGGGGTGTAGATGCGAAGGGTCCAGCCCATGCTAACCTCCCATGGCCGCCGCGAGGACAGACCAGGACTCGCGCTCCACGCGCACCCGGATGCCCCGCTCGGTCAGTTCCCTCACCCACGCCCCAAACTCGGCCACATGGCTCCCCATCTCGCTCACCCAGGAGGGGGAGGCCATGGTAACGGAGGGGAGCTCGTAGCGGATGGTGCTCACACCCGTGGCGGCGGCCTCCTCCCCGCCGAACCCACTCAGAGCGTCACGGATGGGGGCGAGGACGCCTTCCAGGCGGGTCACGAGCTCGGGGATGGCTCCCGCGATCTGCCCGATGATGCCCGAGGCCAAGCCCCAGTCCCCGGCAGCGAGCGCCTGAGTGAGCTGGTCTAGGAGCTTGCCGATGGCTCCCTTCACGATGGTTCCCTGGATAATGGCCTCTATGACGGCGTTCTCTATGGCTTCCCGAATGCCCTCCCGAAGCGCGTTTGCCCAGTCCGCCGCGCCCCGTAGGAAGGCCCTGGTGGCGTTGCGGATGCCGGAGAGGACACCCCCCTCCAATGCTCCCGCGATGGCCTGTA
>CAZPXS010000060.1:0-2075 GCA_964590075.1 uncultured Aquificales bacterium | reverse complement strand
AAAACCATTTCAGCAACATCCCTAATTTCATCAGCCTCAGTAACGGCACGTCTTAAAAGCTCCTCGGCAGAGGCTGAAGTCATAAATGTTGAGTTGTAATTGTATTTATAGTGAATTGCTTTCATCAGGTTTTCTACGACTCAAGCGCCTTAACTACTTCCTCCCACCCTGGATGTTGTTTCACCCATAAAGTCACGGCTTCTTTAGCGTTTTCAACGCCAACGTACTCATTTATGACGCTCCACGCCTCACGCGCCATGTAGTATATTTTGCTTATGTCGTCATAGTCATCATAGCGCCATTTAGCTTCCCACAGGCCGTCTTTTTCAAAGAACAGCGTCAGCACAGAAAACTTGAGACGCCCTCTGTTGCTGTACTGTGCATAGACATCAACGCACGCATCGCGTATTCTTAACAACACTTTTCTGCCGTGCGCCAGAAGACAGCTTTTAGGCCAAACCTCATACACAGTGTCGCGGCATTCTCGGCGAGAAGAGCATATTCTGAATTCCAGTAACCAGCCGCTCTCGAGGCGCAGAGCGTAATCAGCTCTTGTTATAAACCCGTAGCGCAACATCACCATATCTGCACCAATTCAATTACAACTAAGTCGTCTTCAGCAACGCTTTGGACATCAACGCCACGCACCGGCGCCTTCAGCGCAACAATAAATATGTAGTCGTAGCGGTTGTATACGTAATTTGGCTCTTTAGCATCTTCACACTTGATGTACTTATCTAATACTTCTCTTGTTGCTTTGTGGCGCACGTAGCTGACACACAGCATGTCGCCCTCAAATTCCCTTATCTCATTCAGTCTCGATGCAAATTCTTGAAAGCTGTCAAACAGCTCAAGCATTACGTCAACAATTCTCTCGTTCTGTTCTCTCGCCTCGTCTAATACAATGCTTATTGGCAACGCATCAAGCACTACTATTCTTTTAACGCCTTCTTTCTGCCCCCCTATTGATGTTGCCCCAACCTGGGGGGCGCCGGCTGGGGCTTGTTTTGTTTGTATTTCTGCCATAGCATTACAGTATTATACGTATATTAAAACGTTCCGCCCCTTAGAAAGGGGTGTGAAAAAAGGTATTATTGTTGTGGCGGGCGGGTGTAGACTATGAAACGTCTTCTGAGGCTCGGGTCTATGTAGTACAGACCACCATCTTCGTATCTTATGACTAGCTGCGTAGACGTAGCCCTCACCTCCACCACCTTGCGCAGCTTCCTCTTGAACCCGCCGTACAGTAAGCCATGTTTAGCTAACATATTAAGCACTTCTGCGACCTCGCCTAGCTGTTCCTGCGTCATGTATGCAGTGAACTTGCAACTTTATATACATCTCGCCCCTTAGAAAGGGGTGGAAAATGTTATATTTCCAATATTTCCATTAGAGCTATGCACGACAGAAACAAAAGGGAGGCCGCCGTTTCCACGGCGGCCGGCGGGGAGGCGGGGGGCGTCTCCCCCAAAGAAAAAATTTTTTCAATTATTATAAGAAAAGCGTTGGAGGAAGGTATTACGGATGGGCGCCACACGTTGTGGATAGACTTCACGCCCAACGTCGCCATAGTGAAGAAAGAAGACGGCTACGTCGTGTGGCTGTGGCGTGATTGCATTACAATAAAGATACACCTAGACAACGACTTCAACGTTATCGGCTTCGACGTAGAGACGAAACCATGACGGTGGCCTACGACGTATTGAGGGAGCTGAAGTGCGCTACGGCGAGGGAGGTGGCAATGCGTCTAGGCGTTGCGTATGCGACTGCACGAACGTATCTTGAACGTCTAGCCCATTCACAACTTGTTGAAAAGAGGGTGGTTGGCAGGGTTGCTATGTACTGCGTCGCGAAGGAGGAAGATGCAGAACGCGTTGATTAATCTCATTGGCGGCGTCCTCCCAAGGTTTGCATATTATCTTTAAGCGGCTGTCACCCAAGGTAAATTTTTCTACGTGAGAGAAAAGGAGAATTAGCAATTCAGCGCTTAGAAAAGCGGAGAGTGAAACAGGGTTTAAAAACGCTGTTTTTTATTATTACTTATTATTTATTACCTACACACGGCTGACATTTAA
>CAZPXS010000059.1:0-2099 GCA_964590075.1 uncultured Aquificales bacterium | reverse complement strand
TTTTACAGGCCAGTGGCTATCTATCCTTGAGATAAGACTATTGCTTTCTTAAAACCACAATATACTCATACTTCATGGTAAAATCTGTATCGCCTTTAAGGTTTGATGGAGAGTTTTTTACTGGCATCCTTTTGTTTGATATTTCTCTTACTATGGTCTTTATATGCTTAAAGCCTTCATTAACAAAAAATTCCGCTGATATTACATCCGTAGGCAGGTTTAAACCTTTTACCTTTCTATTGCCAACTACAAAGCAAACATAACCAGAAGGTTTGACCTTTTTTGATATTAAGCTTATGGCTTTGTATAAGTCAGCATAAAAAGAAAAAACCTCCTTAGCCCTGTTTTTGTCAAGGCTTTGAAGCTTGTCTAAGGTAAAATATAATGTGTGGGATGGTAAGTTATAATGTATCTCTTGCTTTCTCCCTCCTAAGGAATTTTTATCCACCCTTTCTTCCATACCCAGCCACCTTAAAGATAATCTTGAAAACTGTCCATAAGCTACGGTGGTTCTTGAATCTCCATAAGGCGGAGATGTTATGATTAAATCCACAGAATTATCCTCAACTTCCATGTCAAAAAGACTTTTCTCCTCCAATTTTATAAGCACATCTTTTGGTGGATATTTCTTATAAAAGCTTGTAAGTAAAAGAATGTTCCTTAAAGCTATACTTCTAAAAACCTCAAAAGTCTGCGGATTTTCATCCTTATTTTTTCTTACCAGTTTAAACTCATTAAACTTTGTGTTTGAAACCCTTCTAACTGTTTCCGAAAAGACTACTTTATAAAAATCTTGCACATCTTCCTCGCTTATCTGAAGTATGGCACTCCTTAGCTTAGAAAGGTCCTCTATAACATAGTCCTTAAACCAGTAGTTTATATTTGGGAAATCTACCCTTTCATAGTCTATGCCATTAACGGTTCTTAGTATGTGGTGAAGAGTTTTCATAAGCTTATCTCTTGGAATAGGGGTAGCCCTTACCTTAGCGATTAAAATGGCCAAAGGATTAATATCAAAACCTACAAAATTTCTACCGCTGATAAGACATTCAACGGCAGAAACGCCAGAACCTACAAAAGGGTCCAAAACCAAAGCCTTTTCCGTAGAGTAGCCTTTGATAAGCTCCCTTACTACCATAAAGTGAAACATGGCAGGATAGGGATGTATCCCGTAAACTCCACTACTAGCTGGAATTCCCTTAAAATCAAAACCTGTATCTCTGATCCTTTCTCCGCACTCCAAAACTTCCATCATCCTTTAAAACCCCCTAAATCTGCAGGCAGGCTTGATAAGGCCCTTATCCAAGGTTTATTCTGAAATTTATTCCTCTTTAACTCATCTCTTACATAGGCTATAAACCCTTTTTCTTTTATCTCATTTGCCTTATTTTCCGATATGTCTTCATCTATGGTTAAAAGATATACCCTCCAGTTAGGACCTACCTGTGGCACTTCTTGCTTCCATCTCTCCCTTAAAGTTCTTTTACAAGCCAGAAATACGGCTCTGTCCGGTGTTTCTATACCTACCTTTACAGATGGCACTACTATATCCACCCTCTTCAACCTATTACTATTTTCCCCAGTAGGCATCTCACAAGGAATACCTATGAAACTCAGAAGTCTATAAACAGCCTTTTCAAAAGTCTTACCACCCCTTGCCTTCCTCATATTGCCCAAATCTTTTTCTAAATCCTTAACCAACATACCAAAATCAACAAAAATCTTAGCTAATTCTTCTATACTTTCATCCAGCCTATCCTCTTTAAGGAAAGCCTGTAGCTTTTCCCTAATATCCTCTCTCTGCTGATTTATCCAGGACCTTGCAAGATACTTTAAAGCCTCCACCTCATAACTTCTAAATATCTCCGTTGCTTTCATATCAAAACCAACCAAAGCATCGCCAAAGTGATTTTCTACATAAGACTGCTTGTAGTTTAGCTCTTGTAAAGTTTCCTCAATAATATCATCTACCGATGGTATGACCCCTTTTGCCTGCTCAATTAATCTGTTTTCCATAACTTAGTAATATTTTAACCCTTATCCCTCAAAAGCCTTCTTAGGCTGTTAGCTATCTCCTTCATTACAGGCTCTATCTTATC
>CAZPXS010000058.1:0-2114 GCA_964590075.1 uncultured Aquificales bacterium | reverse complement strand
CCTGTAGGAGATATATCCACCTTAGAGGATTAATCACTGGGGGCCTGCGCCCCCTTTTTTACTTGTTCCATCCTACACTGCCCGTTATATATGGCTCCTTTTTCTATAACAAGGTCTGATGTGGTTATATTTCCATCTACCCTGCTTCCTGTCTTCAGTTCTACGCTTTTTGCTATTATGTCCCCCTCTACCCTTCCATAAATCACAATCTCCATTATATCCACGTTTCCTTTTATAAAACCCTTTTCACCTACAATAAGCCCGCCTTTTCCGCTAACATTTCCAATTATTTCACCATCTATCCTTGTAAGACCTTCTGGCACAGTTATGCTTCCCTCAAAAATACAGCCAACACTGATAAGCGTCCTTATCTCCTGGGTTGATAGATTGATCTCCTCTTTTCTTTTAAACATGGTTCATCTCCATACAATATATTCCATTGGATTTTTTAGCTTTCCTTGATAAAGCACCTCATAGTGTAGATGTGGTCCAGTAGATCTACCCGTGGAGCCTACCTTCCCTATAACCTGTCCTGCCTTAACTTCCTGACCTGCTTTTACAGATATCTCAGAAAGATGTCCATAAAGGGTCATATAGCCCGAAGGGTGTTTTATTAAAACTGCCTTGCCATAATCTCCATAATAGCCTGCCATTTCAACCACACCATCTGCAGTAGCCACAACCCTGCTTCCGTAGGGTGCTTCTATATCTATGCCAGAATGAAATTCATAACCCTTTCCAAAGGGGTTTTTCCTCCAACCCAAATGGGATGTAATATTTCCATATACAGGGTATCCCATAGGTATACTCTTAAGAGTAGAAAGGAGATATTCGCTCCTTTCCCTTAAGAACTCCACACGTGAAAGGTCTTCTTGGCTTGCCTTGTAAGAAGTTCCACCAACCCCTACCACTTTACCCAAAACTCCTCTTTTTGCAAGATGGTCTTCTATTGCTACCATTTTATTTTCTATGTCTTTCAACCTTTTACTTAGCTTGGCCCTTTCTTCCTCTAACCTTTTTCTCTCATCCAAGGTTTGAAGCCTTTCAAGTTCTAATCTCTTAACTTCTGCCAAGACCATGCCCCTTTCAAAAATAAGGCCCATGTTTAAGAGGTATGAAATAAAAGATACAATAATCAAACTAAGGGCTGCTATAGCGGCAAGCTTTAAATAGGATTTTTTTATTCTTATTGTTTTTGGCGGTTTTCCCTCATGGTAGGCTATTATGATACTTACATAGTCCCTCATCATTTAACCTCCAGTAGCTTTTATCCTATTATAAACTGCAAAAATCTTATTATGCAATCTAATATTTTATAAAGATAGCTAACTAGTTGCTAAACAATACTAACAACACAATAAGGTTCCTAAATGCGCCATTGCATTTATTTTATTTCATA
Organism: uncultured Aquificales bacterium; assembly: GCA_964590075.1. Lineage (GTDB taxonomy): Bacteria > Thermosulfidibacterota > Thermosulfidibacteria > Thermosulfidibacterales > Thermosulfidibacteraceae > JAGDVO01. The sequence continues at coordinate 715 of CAZPXS010000058.1, read as the reverse complement.
TGTACATTATATGGTCAATTCAAATAAATTCTGTATCTATGGCTTCAACCCTTTGCAGAAAAACAAATTAGAAAGATAGTTATAAAAGGCGGATCTCCAGCACGCCATAGAAAAGATATACAGCATTGCAAACAAGACATATGCTTAATTATTCACTTCAACTTTGCTCAAAATACTTGAAATCGCACTTTGGGTAAAGAATCAAAAACTTGAGCTTTCTGTATCATTCGTGGCAAGCACAGTTATAGGTTAGGCTTTTCACATGCTATTATTATGAAATTTTTGATGTAGCCCAAAAAATTTACACAGCGCATTTACTTCCTCATTTAATAGCCTACTAGATTAAAATACATTTCTACCAGAGTTAGATTAAATAAAATATCTTGCTGATAAATACCTACAATAACATTTAATTTTACATTTTTTCGACAAAAACGTTGTATAAAGCACCCTTTCAAATAGGAACAATCCACAAGAATATCAAATTGTTTTAAAAAGACCATTAATAATATGCAACGATCTTTAAATTTATTTTCTGCAAGTATAATGTTAGCGTATCTATATTAGTGTAGCCTAAAAGACTTACAGCATATTTATGTTAGAATAGTAGGTGTATAAACATTTTAGTCTTGTCAAATAGCTTTACCCTATTAGGAGCTGTAAAAAATCATATTGAAAATTCACAGGGTAGGAAAGATATTTATAAAGCCAAATC
>CAZPXS010000057.1:0-2238 GCA_964590075.1 uncultured Aquificales bacterium | reverse complement strand
AAAGTCTATATGTCAAGTTTTCTGTGGAATTCCCCAGAAAACCAAATGTGGAATTCCCCAGAAAACCAAAGCTTGCTAAAATATAGAACATGAAGATTTACAATTTGTTAGAGAAGCTCCAGTTTGAGGTGCGCTGGCAATCTTATACCATCATTGGGCTTCTGGTGGTGGTGCTTATAGAGGGGATTTTTCTTTTTCAGCTTGCTACTCATCAGACAATAATTGTTTTGCCACCGAGGGTAGATAAAGAGTTCTGGGTATCTGGAGAGGAGCTAAGCTATTCGTATCTTGAGCAGACAGGCAAGTATTTAGCGGACAGGATACTTAATGTGTCTCCTGCTGTTGTAGATCAGTCCTTAGCAAGTGTTTATCCCTTTTTAACTACCAATCCAGAGGAGCTAAAGGCGATAAAAGAGGTTTTTGCGAGCTATACAAACTCTATTAAGAACAACGACTTGTGGCAGAGCTTTTATCCAATGAGAGTGATTGTAGATCCTCAGAATCAGACCTTAGCTGTAGAGGGCATACTCAGGAAATTTACTGGCAACGCATACATAGGAGAGGAAAGAAAAACGATAGTTTTTAAATTCACCGTTCAGCAGGGCAGGTTTATAGTCAAGGAGGTAAAGTTATGAAAAAGCTTTTAAGTCTTCTGTTTTTCTTGTCTGTTGTTTTAGCTCAAGAGAAGCCGTCTCCTGTTGTGGTTATAGAAGATAGCGGTGGCTGGCATTATGTTAATGTATCTTTGACTGACATAAACAGAATTGTGTGTCCTCAGGCCATTAAAAGTGTAGTCTATTCAAAGGAGAAGGAGATATCCGTAGAGGTGCAGGAAAGGAATGCTTATGTTAAGTTTCTTCCAAAGGTTTTTGATGGAGGAAAGTTGGAGCTGTCTGATATTCCAAGAGAGCTATATGTAGATTGTGGGGAGAAGGTCTTCCAGCTAATTCTTGTGCCAAAACGAATTCCTGCTGTTGTGGTGGCTTTAAGGGTGCCTCATGAGGATAAAGAAAAGGCAAGGCAGCTGGAGAGGTCAGGGGATTACGATAGTGTCCTGTTAGCTCTTGTGAAGAGCGTGTATATGGAAGAAGTGCCGGAAGGCTATGAAGTTAAGCTTATCAACAAGCCATACAGGTCTTTTGAGGAGCTTGACATGATACTCTACAAAGTTTATGAGGGCAGTATGTATTCCGTAGAGGAGTATGTATTGCAGGCAAAGACAGATTTAGAGCTTTGGGAAGGTCAGTTTATTCCATACCTTAAGCAGCCTTTGGCTATAGCTATGGTTCAGCCAGTTCTCAAAAAAGGACAGACAACAAGGCTTATAGTGGTGAGGAAAAATGCTTAAGAAGTTTGAAGGAGAGAAGAGAAAGCAGTATATAGCTCTCGGTGTAGCGGTAGCCTTGCTGGGTGGTGGTATGTTTCTTCTGTCAGAGATTTTTGGCAAGAAAAAAAATGAAGAAAAGCGAGAAGGACCACCCGTTAAAGTGGAAGCTCCTCCTCCTAAGAAGACAGAAGAGGAAACCTTAAGAGCCTTATACGGTGAGAAGATAACACAGCTGGAAAAGAGAATAGAGGAGCTTGAAAAACAGAAGGGCCAATCTCCACCCCCCATAGCTGAGCTTTTAGCTTCTCCTCCTCCACCCCCGCCTCCACCCCCTCCACCATCTTCTCCACCTCCAGCGACTTCGCAGGAAGCTGGTCAGTCAGGTCAGCAGGGAGAGGCTAAAAAACCAGAGCCACAAGTTCTCGCTGACCTGATAGTTATCAAAAAGGGAGAGGAAAGCCCAGCTACAAAAAAGGAAGAAAAGAAAGAGGAGAGAAAGCCTGCTCCTCAGGTTCATCAAAGTCAAAGCAAAAAGATTCCTGCTGGAGCTTTTGTAAAGGCGGTTCTTCTTTCTGGGCTTGATGCTCCTACTGGAGGCAAAGCTCAAAGCTCTCCGCATCCAGTTTTGATCAGGATAGTGGATAAGGCGGTTCTACCAAACCTGTGGAAGGCGGACATAAAAGATTGTTTTGTGATAGGGTCTGGTTATGGAGATTTACCATCTGAGAGAGCATACATAAGGCTTGAGGTGCTGTCCTGTGTGAAAAAGGACGGAACTGTGGTAGAGAAGAAGGTCAAGGGCTATGTAGCAGGAGAAGATGGAAAGATAGGACTGCTTGGCAGAGTAGTATCAAAGCAGGGAGCAATTTTAGCAAGAATGTTGTTAGCAGGCTTTATAGACGGCATATCAA
>CAZPXS010000056.1:0-2243 GCA_964590075.1 uncultured Aquificales bacterium | reverse complement strand
GCACCTCCTACGGGTACTGCCTCCCCCGCTGGAACATGGGGTCGATCATGAGAAGGGTCTTCAGCGTGGGCACCAGGCCCGTGGGGGTCTCCGCCAGGGCCAGGCACCGCCTGCCCTCCGGGGTGTCCTTGTAGGTCTGGCACCCCTGGAGGACCTGGTTCCGCTCGTCCTCAGGCACCGCGGGGTACTCGGGGTCCGAGGGGTCGTAGTACTTGCGGGGGATCACCCGGTCCATGAGGAGGTAGTCGTGCCGCCACCCCTTGACCATGAGGAAGGTCTTGATCTCCACCTTGGGGCCGATGTCCGCGCCCCGGGCGTTCTGCTGGCCGAAGCAGAAGGTGATGAACCCCCCGCAAAGCCTCCCGGTGTAGAGGAGGCCGTAGAGGATGCTGGGCACGTCCGTGAGGATCTTGACCTCCCCCGCCGGGTCCGCGCGGCTACAAATGCCGAGGAGGTCGCAGTCGTAGAAGTACCCCCGGGCCACCTGGGCGAGGGCGCTCCGCACGGGCTCCGGGATCTCCTTGGCGTAGGCGTAGGCCAGCATGGAGGCCCCCGCCCGCTTGTGGTCCTCCACAATGCGGGTGGCGAACTCCTGGAGGACCTCGTCGTAGGAGAGCTCCCGCTCCCAGGTGAGGTAGGCCGCCCCCCGCCCCGAGGTGGAGACCGTCCCGCTCTGGAGCGCCCAGTAGCCCCGGAGTTGCCGGCAGTTGTAGTAGGGGTAGCCCGGCATATGCCCGGAAGTGGTGACGGTGGTGGTTTGGACGTTGCCGCTCTGGTCCTTATACTGGCAGGACCAGTCCTCCCGCCACTCCTTCCAGTAGACGAAGGCCTCCGCCGTGAAGTGGTGGAAGCCGTTGTCCCGGAAGGAGAGGCTTCGGGTGGACACCTGGACCTCGGGACACCCCTGGACCGGGTTGGGGGAGAGGAGGGCGGGGTAAGTGAAGCTCCCCGGCCCCTCGTCCTTGGTGGCGAGTTGGCTTCCCGTCCACCGCACCCGCACCCAGGCCGTGGTGGAGGGAGAAGAGGTCCAGGCCCGCACGGTGAAGGAGCCGGGGGAGGCCAGGGCGGTGGGGGAGACGGTGAGGTAGACCTGGGGCCTCCCCACGGGAAGTTCCGAGTAGTTAGGAGGGGTGTAGCTCACCGAGCAGGTGGTGCCCTGGGCGAGGGCGAGGCCCAGGAAGGAGAGAAGTGGCAACATGATGCGGCGCATAATACCGCATTATAGCAATGTGTGCTTAGCTAAGGGCCCGCTCCGCCTCCGCCAGGCGCTCCAGGAGGGCTTCCCGCCGCCTTAGAAGGGCCCGGTAGCGGGCCAGGGCCTCCAGGAACTCCCGGGGCCGGACGAAGCCCTCGGGCGGTTGCCACCCCTTGCCCAGGTACTTCCACCGCCACCGGCCCCCTTTCTTCACCTTGAGGTAAGGGTAGGGCCCGTGGGGGCACTTCCGGCAACGCTCCTTCCCGCACCTGACCCGCCGCCAGTAGACGGGGAGGGGGGAGAGGGCCTCCAGGGCCTTGCGCTCCTCCTCCAGGCGGGCCTCGAGGTCGGCGAGCTCCGCCTCTAAGCGGGCGAGAGCCTTGGCGAGGGCTTCCGAGGGCATCTTAGCTACACACTCCCCTGAAGTTTACCTGCCTTGTAGCTAAGACAGGAAGGGACCGGGACTGCCCCGGCCTCAGTACCACGACACCTTCCAGTAGGCTTCCCGCCTGCCGTACACCCAAGCGGCGTGCTCCGGGGTGGGTGGCTCGGCGTAGACCAGGTTCCATCCGGGGGAGAGCTCCAGGTCGTACTGGACCTGCCTCCCCCCGCACGCCTGGAGGCCCCTCTTCACCACCCCCTCTCCCGTGTAGACCAGGGCCCAGTACTCCAGGGCAGGGTAGCGGTAGGGGAAGGCTCGGGGGAGGAGGTAGAGGCGGGTCTCGCCGCCTCCGGGGTAGAAGAGGCCACCCCGGTCCCCGTTCCGCCCGTTCCACCAGGCCACCTGGACCTGGGTGCCTGTGCACCAGGGGTCGGCGTCCAGGTAGGGGTCGGGGGTGGGGACGAGGCCCTTGAGGGACAGGTAGACCCGCCCGTCCACCACGGGCGCCTCCCGGGTGAGCACCCTGAGGGTGCCCTGGAAGGGCGTCCCGTTCCAGGCGGTGATCCGCATCCTGAGCTCCTCGGCGTTCAAGAGCTGGTACTCCCCCTCCGTCCCCGCCCCGGGGAGCTCCCCACAGGCGGCGAGGAGGGGGAGGAGGGCGAGAAG
>CAZPXS010000055.1:0-2283 GCA_964590075.1 uncultured Aquificales bacterium | reverse complement strand
AGTTAATCACGTTTTAGTCGTAGTACCGAGGGCCGTGTTGGGGCAGTGGGCGGGGTAGGGGGCCGTCGGGGCCCCCGGGGGGGCATCGGCACGGGCTCGTGGCCTTTGTCCTGGCGATACAGCCGTGTTTTTAAACTGGCGCCGTTTTCCACCTGTGTCTGGTCTTAAGATGAGGCGGGACGTCTGGCGGATTTTGGCGGAGTGGGGGGTGCCGATTAACCACGCGGTGAGAGAGGGACTGAGGATTATCGCGGCGAGGCCGGAGCTGTTGCCAAAGCTGGTGAGGGAGGCTGAGCGGGGGGAGAGGCTTTTCACCAGGGCGGCGCTGGACGCGGAGACGCGGGAGGTTGCGGAGAGAATGGCGCAGGAGCTCGGGGTATCGCTCCACGCGTTGTTAAACGCGGCCGCCGTCGCCTATATCAAGAGCAGACACCCCTATTTTTAAGACGCGGCAGTTTTTTAAATCTCTATAGTATATCACATATGCTCGGTATCTTGTACGAGCTGGGCCGGGCCGTGTACAAATGGGCTGCGGGCTTCGCCATAGCTTGGTCTTTTGTTTCCGCGTTGCTGGTTTTAATCGGCGGGGACTACATAGCCAGGTGGGTGCCCACCACGCCCTTCTCCGCTTTTGCGCTACTGGCGAGAGCGGTGGACGCGTCTACGACTATTAGAGCCTTGGCCATGTCTGCCCTCTCCATGGCCTTCGCCGTGGCTATAATCGGCATGATGGGCTTCCTATCCTCGCAGTACTACCTCTCCATATCCTTCCGCACCTCCGCCGCCCTCCTCGATCTCGCCATAACATCATCGCTTATACAGGTGGTGCTCTCAGCTGTGTCAATAGCTGCGGGTGCTCTAGGCCCAGGAGCCGCCCTTGTGTTAGGCGGCTTCGGCGCCCTTGTAATAGCCGCGGTGGCGGTGTACCAAATGTTCTACCTAGCCGGCGTCCAGCCGCCGTCATGAAGGCCCTGGTAATAGCCTTGGCAGTCGCCACGCTGGCCCTGGCCCAGACGGCGACTACGGCGCAGATAATCGCCACGGCGACTACGTATAAAATTGGCAACGCCACCTGCGCGCCCGGCCAGTTTCTAAACGTGATTCTCAGTGGCGTGCCGACAATCGCCGCTTGTATATCATATATCGACATAGCTAGATCTATATACGCCACGGCTACGTGGCTCAACGCGACGGCCATACGCGCGGAGATATACAACTTTGCCAAGGCTAATAGAACCGCCACTGCGATATCTGTAAATGTGTACAACGCCGCCACTGGCTCCCTCCTCGCCAGTGGATCTGGCACTGACTATGTAGTACTCAGGCTACCTGCTCCGCAGGACGTGGTGGTGGAGATAACAGCCGGCGGCTCTACCTACAGAATTTACAAGCCAGCTCCGCCGCAAACGCAGATCCCAACGCCGCCGCTATCCCTCGCCTTGCCGGCGGCGGTGGTAATTGCCGCGATTGCCCTGGCCATAGCAGGCTCGTTTACATCGGAGTACCAAGGCGGCTCCTCGGCTGTTATCGGAGCATTCGCAGTGGCGGCAATTGTCTGGATCGGTCTGCCGCTGTTAGGCGTGCCCGAGGCCATCTCCACAGCCACAGCAGTTTTAATAGGGGTAATCGGAATAATTGCATATGCCCGATCTAGGCGTGAATAGATTGACGCTGTTACTACTCGTAGCAGTCCTCGCGACTGCTCAGTACGTAGACACCTCAGTCCCCGACGTGGACAAGCTGTGGAACGGCGCAGACGCGCCGCGGCAAGCAGTGGCGCTGTATCCCCTCGCCACGTGGAGAGACCTTGGCTGTACGGCCACTGTATCGCCGCCGAGCGTGTGGACGTTTGAGGCGCTTGTCTATCAACTGCCAGGTCCGTCAGGTCCCCTGTCCTACGAGTACATAGTCGGCGAGTTTGGCAATACGTTCTTCGCCTTCTCCGAAGCTGGTGCGAAGGCCGACGTGCGGAGCGCCTATTACGACGATATAAGACAGCCAGGGTGGAGGACGTTTGAGGCGCTTGTCTATCAACTGCCAGGTCCGTCAGGTCCCCTGTCCTACGAGTACATAGTCGGCGAGTTTGGCAATACGTTCTTCGCCTTCTCCGAAGCTGGTGCGAAGGCCGACGTGCGGAGCGCCTATTACGACGATATAAGACAGCCAGGGTGGAAGCACGTCGTGGCTTCATACGATGGCTCTACGTTGCGGATATGGATTAACGGCAGTTACGACGATATAAGACAGCCAGGGTGGAAGCACGTCGTGGCTTCATACGATGGC
>CAZPXS010000054.1:0-2325 GCA_964590075.1 uncultured Aquificales bacterium | reverse complement strand
AGTAGGCTTCCACATCCCCCTCTGCCTTGTATGTACCATCCGGTAGCTTCTCAAGGTTTTCTGAAAAGATCTCAACAGAAAAGGAAAAGGAGAAAAGGAGGAAAAGGCACAAAAAAAGAAGCATAAAAATATTTTAACCTTATTCTTTATTTGATATGCTACCCTTTACCTTATAGATTACGGCTGTAGGGAATTTGTCCTGTATAAGTTCAAAATAATTTGAGTCATACTGTCTCAAAACATACATTTTGAATAACATAGTATTATCCACTCCAGCATCCATCATATATACGTTTATGTTACCTTTTTGTTGAATTAATAAAATAGAAGGGCCATCTTTATTATATTCTATGATTTTGGGACTATTATCATCAATGAAATAAAGAGCTTTCAGCCTTGTAGTTTTAGACTTATCTATTATGAGACCCTTATCTAAATCAATCTTCCTATTTCCCAAACATTCAAAAATTTTCTCACTAACTATTTTACAAGATAGACCATAAATATTTTTTGAAACACCTCTTTTTTCCTTAAAGTTGTAGCTACCAAAATAGGTTATCCACCCAGATTTAAATAGCATATCCTCTGTTAGAACCCAATAAATAGGTTCCTTGATATCCTTAGAATATATGCCATCCTTAACTCTTCTTACGAGTTCCTCCCCACCTATACCTTCTTTTAGAAGAATGCTTGCCATTCCTACAAGTCCATAGTTGCTTAGGAAGCAGGTTATATTCCATGCTTCCTTTGGATCCTCTGTAGTAAAGGATCTAGCCACAAAATAAGTTTTTGGAGTGGATTGGGAACCTCCGTCATGAAGGACTGCCCTTTTAGAATAGAGCTCAAAGGCGTAGCCCGTATCCCACCAAGTGTATATGATAGAGCTGGACGGGGTGTTTTTTCTTATCCAGTCCATAATCTCAACTTCCCTTGAAGTTATGATGGGTGAACTACCCAATAGAACCAAAGCCCTATCTTGCACCATAAGAGTTAATAAAAAAAGCAAACTCCCAATAAGGGTAGACATAGCAATTTGTTTGTTTCTTTCTGTATATAGATCAAGTTTAGGAAAGACTTTTTCAAAAAGAAAATGAATAAAATAGCCAAGACCCACTCCTATAAAGGGTCCCAAATACATTACAAACCTGTTTCCACCGAAGAATGATAGCAAACCAATTCCGAAGATAGGAAGTAGAAAAATCATACTTCTTATGTTAAGTATAAAAACAAGAAAAGCTCCTAAAAGCCCGATAAAGCTGAAAACTTCTACAGAGTTGGTACTCTGGAGTACTGTTTTGAATGAGTATTTTTGCAGTTCTGATATGGATATAAATACATTAGGAAAGTCCTTAAATATGCTGTATACAGAAACCTCTGGACCTTTGCCGAAAATTAGAGTTGCAATTTGAATGTATAGGTAGTAAGGGCCTGCATATATATACCATATTTGGGGAAGAATGAGTATAGCTATGTATAATATATCTTTTTTTGAAAGGCTTCTATATCTTATAAGGTAAAGGATAATAACTGGCAATATGAGGGCAAAGTTTATGTTATTATGACCATACCAAAGGTAATACAATAAAAGAGCTATACTTGAAAAACTAATCCAAAGTAGCTTTCTTTCACTTTCGAAATACCTATACAGCAAAAAAGCTATCAAAAAAGGGAATGTCAGATTCAATAAATCCGTATCTAATCTCATTATATTTGTTCTAGCAATGTAAACAGAAGAAGTTATACCCACAAGACTTCCTAAGATGGCAGAAATTGGCAAACCCGCACTATAAAAGTACAAAAAAATTGGTATGGCTGCGCTAATTGAAAGTAGTGGGACAAGATAATAACTAAGCCAAGCTATGCTTTTCCCACTTAATACGGATAAGTATGCAAAAATGTAACTTATTAGGCTTCCAACTACGCTATATTTAAGCTGGAAATCATATTTTTCATCCAGCCCAAAGTCCTGTGCTTTTAAACGGTTGTCTGGGAAAAATCTAAGGGAGTCTACATCACCGGCTTTAAAACTTCCAGACTTTATATTCTCAGCAAGGCGGGCAAAGTACATGGAGTCAAACTCTGAGTATATAGGTTCTCCACTGTAGAAAAATGCATCACGATTTTTCTCCCAGATCTCAAATTTTGTAAATCGTACATATAATCCGAAGGCTAAAACTGCTATGAAAAGAGCTATAAAGTAGAAGGAATAAAGTTTATTGTTTTCCCTCATCCCTCCCCCTATAAGCTTTTATCCTCCGATAACCTCCTCTGGAGATTTTGCCCTTTGAAGGATTTTTACCACCACCCACCTTTTGGTTTTTGAAA
>CAZPXS010000053.1:0-2368 GCA_964590075.1 uncultured Aquificales bacterium | reverse complement strand
AAGCCGCCAGGGCCCCCAGGGAGGCCAGGTAGGCGGTTTCCCTTTGGAACTCCAAGAGGTTTTGGTAAGCGGCTTCCGGCGTCACGGAAGCATCCTACACCTGGGGTGTGAAAGCGGGGCGAATGGCCTCCCGCCTCCGCGACCCAAGGAAAAGGGGCGGCTCGCCCTAAGTTCCCCCTGAAGGGGCCCACCCAAGCCCTCCGCCCAGCCCAGACCGAGGACGCGGCGAAAGGCCTCGAGGATGGGCCGGCTAGAACCGCCTCTCTTTCGGAAGCTTCCAAACCCAGAGCCCCTCCTAGACCCCAAGAACCCCAGGCGGCCCACCCCGTAAAATGCCCCCATGTGGCCCCTCTTCGCCCTGGTCTTGGGCCTTTTGGTGGGCTCCTTCCTCAACGTGGTCATCCACCGCCTGCCTAAGGGAGAATCCATCGTCTTCCCCCCTTCCCGCTGTCCCCACTGCGCCCACAGGCTTTCAGCCTTGGACCTGGTCCCCGTCTTCTCCTACCTGGGCCTTCGGGGGCGGTGCCGCTACTGCGGCAAGCCCATTAGCCCCCGTTACCCCTTGGTGGAGGGGCTCACGGGGGGGCTTTTCCTCCTCGCCGCCCTCTTTTACCCGCCCTCGGTGGAAGCGCTTTTGGTCTTCGCCTTCTTGGGCTTTCTCGTGGCCCTCTCCTTCATTGACCTGGACACCTTTGAGCTTCCCGACGCGCTCACCTACGGCCTCCTCTTCCTGGGCCTCCTCGGGGCCTGGCTCCTTTCCTTTCCCCTCCCCTTCGGGGAGGCCCTGGACGGGGCCCTCCTGGCGGCGGGAGGGCTTGGGCTCATCGCCGGCTACGCCAACCTCTTCATGAGGCGCTTCCAAGAGGGCCGGGCCGAGGTGCCCGTGGGGCCCCACCAGGTGCACATGGCGGCCCTCTTCGGGGCGCTGTTGGGCCCCGGGGTGGGGATGGCCTTGGCCTTCCTCACCTGGGCCCTTTCCGGGCGCACCGGAAAGCCCGTGGTCCTGCCGGACCGCCTGACCCTGCCCCTTCTGCCCCTGGCCCTCCTCCTCGCCCCCGCCCTGGGCCTGGACCTCCTGGCGAGCCTCAAAGGAGCCCTCCTCGCCGCGGGGGGCCTGGCCCTGGCCGGGGGGCTTTACTGGGCCCTCCGCCCGGTGCCGGAAGGGGAAGACGAGGAGCCCGTGGCCCTGGGTTACGGGGATGTGAAGCTTTTGGGAGCCTTGGGCGCCTGGCTTGGGCTTTACGCCTTCTTGGCCCTCTTCCTCGGGGTCTCCGCCGGGGCTTTGGCCGGGCTCCTTTTCCGCCAGCGCAAAATCCCCTTTGGGCCCTACCTGGCCCTCGGGGGGGTGGCGGCCTTCTTCTTCGGGCCGGCCATCTGGGAGGCTTACTTGCGCCTTCTCGGGGTTTACTAACCAGCCCTTGGCCCCGTATTCTGTAGGGGGGACAGGTTTATTCCCCTTTCCAAATCCAGGAGGAGCCATGCGGAAGCCCCTATGGATCGCTCTTTTGGCCCTCGGCCTTGTGGGTGTGGCCCTGGGAGCCTACCTTTGGGCCTCGCCCTACCTCTTCCTCCGCCACCTGCAAAACGCCATCCTGGCGGGCGACCGGGCCCAGCTGGAGCGCATGGTGGACTTCCCCCGGGTGCGGGAGGGGCTTAAGGCCCAGATCAACGCCCACGTGCTCCAGGAGGCGGCCAAGGAAGCGGAGAACAACCCCTTCGCCGGCCTGGCCTACCTCTTCGCCGCGGGCCTGGTGAACGCCTTTGTGGAGGCCCTCCTCACCCCGGAGGGGCTCGCCGCCTTGGGCACGGGCGCCGAGCCGGGCCAAGCCCCCAAGGAGGAGGTGAAGAACTGGCGGCTAAGGTACCTGGACTTCCGCACCGCCTACATCCACCACAAGGACGACCCGGAAAGCCGGCTTTACCTGGAGCGGCAGGGGCTTTTCGGCTGGAAGGTGGTGCGGCTGGAGTTTCCCTTGCAGTAGGATGCCTCCCGTGGACCTTCTGGAAGTCCTGGCCAGACGGCGTAGCACCCGCCGCTTCAAGCCCGAGCCCATCCCCGAAGAGGACCTAGAAAAGCTCCTCTTCGCCCTGCAGCGGGCCCCCACGGACGCCAGCGCCCAGCTCTACTCCGTCATCCGGCTCCGGGACCCCGCCCTCCGGGACGAGATCGCCAGGCTCTCCGGGGAGCAGGAACACATCCGGCAGGCGGCGGAGTTCTTCGTCCTCTTGGCGGACGTGCACCGCCTGGAACGGCTTCTCGCCCACCGGGGGGAAAGGATGGCCTTCTGGCCCAGAACCGCCTTGCACTTTGCCCTCTTGGATGCAGGGCTTGCCGCCAGCTACCTGGCCCTTACCGCCGAGGCCCTGG
>CAZPXS010000052.1:0-2463 GCA_964590075.1 uncultured Aquificales bacterium | reverse complement strand
TGCCATGAGCATAAAAGTTGAAGGTGTTATAGACCTACCGCATGTAGATTTGAAAGACCTTGACACTCTGTATGAACTCTTTCTCTTCCTGCAGGAAAACAACATCAGCGTAGGCTCTTTTGATCCACGTGAGTGGCTCTACATACTCAAAGACGGAGTCCTAAAGGTCATTCATAAAGAGAGAGACTGGAGCTACTTTGAATTCCGGGATGGTCGGTTCTTCCTTGACAAGCACTACACGATTACAGAGAAGCAGGCAGACGATGCCATAAAAGCCATAAGAGAGTTCTACCCAATGGTTAAGAAGGCTTTAGAGGTTCTAAAAGACGTGCCAAATGCAAAGCTAAGCTACGACAGAGAAAGAGAAAAACTTGTGATAGAGGTGGAAGAGCTATGAAGAAAGTCATATTTGAAATAGACAAAGAGGGGAAGGTCTTGATAAGAGCAGAAGGCTATTATGGCAATCAGTGTGAATACTCTCCCAATATAAGAAAACTCCTTGAGCTTTTGAAAGCTCAAGGGGAGATAGACAAAATAGAAAAGCTCTATGAAGAAAAACAAACACAAACACAAGAGGAGGTGTGGTAATGTTTTACATCGTAAGGACTAAAGACTACAGGAGAGTGATAGACAAGATAGTCAAAAGATATCAGATGAAAAATATAGAGGAAGGCACTCAGTATAGAGTCTTCGTACATTCACCAGCCATAGAAACTGTGGAGGGACAAAGCTTTAACAGAGAGAGCTTTTTCAGAGCTTTGAAGGATGCACAAGAACATGTGTATATCTTCAGGAATTTCTGTCCTTTCAATGCTGATGAGATAGCGCACATTGTAGAAAAATACATGCTTGACTCTTCACCCGTTGATGTTTATGTGATATCAGCTACTTATGAGATACCCCAAGAGGTCTCTTCTCATGTGGTAGAGCTACACGACTATCTTCCTTCTCAAGAAGAGGCTGGAGAGTATTACTTTCAGGGACTATCTTGTGTTGAAGTCAAGAAAGCAAGAAAGCTGGGAAAAGATTTAAAAGAGGCAAGAAAGGAAATACTGAAGCAGGCAGGTGGAATACTTGAAGTCTTTGAGCCTCATGAGGTTGAGCAGGCGGTGGGTTTAGGAGAGGTTATAGATCTTATAAAGGCTATGAAAGGCCATGGAAAAGGAACGCTCTTGATGGGTGTGCCCGGGACAGGGAAAACGCTTATAGCCAAAAACCTCTCCAAAGAAGATGTGGTTGTAAGGTTTAACTTTTCTGCGGTGTATTCAAAGTATGTGGGGGAAAGTGAAAGGAACTTGAGGATAGCCTTGAAAACTCTTGAGCAGTTTGGGGATTGTTTTGTCTTTATTGATGAATTTGAAAAAGCCCTTAGCACAGGACAAGGAGACAGCGGAGTGTCCAGAAGACTCTTGGGAGAGTTTTTATCGTGGCTTGAGGACAGAAAGAGAGGACAATACATCATAGCAACTCTCAACGATGTTACCAATATACCTGTTGAGCTTGTGAGAACCGGTAGGTGGGACTTCATGTTGGGGCTTACCCCACCGCCTCAATCAGTGAGAAACCAGATAGTGGACTACTACGCTCAGAAATACTCACTGCCTTTTGACACAAAGCTTGCAGGCACTAAAGGAATAACACCTGCGGACATAGCCACTATCTACAGAGTTGCCTCTGTGGTAGGGCTTGAAAAGGCAAAAAGGTATGTCAAGCTCACAAAAGACCTGCATCCTCATTTTGACGTTCTGGTGGAGCTTGTAAAGAAATACACAGTGCTTGTATGGGAGGAGGACATACATGAGCTTGTATGAATGGCAAAAAGAGTGCCTAGAGCTTATCAAAGATAGGAACGGGATAATCTCTGCCCCTACCAACGCGGGCAAGACAAAAGTGGCATACCTGTGGATGGATGTAAAGGGGGCTGTAGAAGGTAGGCACCGTGTGATCTACACAGTGCCCATCAAGGCTCTGGCTAATGAAAAAGCAGACGAATTAATACAGATATATGGAAAAGAGCATGTGGGAATAGAGACGGGAGATGTGAAAGTAAGAGAAAATTCACCAATTCTGGTTTGTACTCAAGAAATATACACAAGAAAGTATGCCCGCCAGAAGAAGAACTTCAAGGTGGTCATGGACGAATTTCACTACATCTTTGCCGCAACGGACAGAGCAAGGGCATACATAGACGGCATCAGATACGCTCAGAAGAGCCACAAGCTACTTATCATGAGTGCTACTCTCTCTAAGCCTGACAGAATCAAGACTTACCTTGAGAAGACCACAGGCAAGGACTTTGTGCTGTATGAGACGGACTTTAGACCTACAAAGCTCATATTTACTGAAAAAGTCTTCACTCTGAAAGATATACCACCTTATAGCCTTGTGTATGTCTTCAATACACATGCCATAGACCGCATGGTTAGAAGGCTTACCGCTGAGTATCCTCAACTGCCAATACTC
>CAZPXS010000051.1:0-2599 GCA_964590075.1 uncultured Aquificales bacterium | reverse complement strand
CCCCACAACCCCACCAGCGCCACCTGGGCGCTCATGTGGGCGCGCCGCTTCGCCGGGGACATCCCCCCCTGGCGCCCAGGGTCTCTGGAAGATGAGGAGTGGCGGGCCTGGCTGGCGGCCACGGCCATCACCTACAACGGCACCGTCTACTACCGCCCCCACGAGGCCGCAGCGCGGGCCATAGAGTCCGACCCCAACCGGCTGCTCTCTCTCTCCCTGGCCGGGGTGTCCCAACAGTACCGCGACCCGCAGGAAGCCGCCACTGCCATCCGCCGGGGTGGACGTTGGGTGGATGAGCTCATCACGCGGTCCACCGGCGTCCAACTCGGTGAACTGGCCCCGAGGTTCTGATGATCTCCGTCAAGCTGAACCGCTACCAGAACGCCACCTACCTGGGCGAGATCTACGGCTACCTCTCCGAGCCCCGGCCCGGCCTGGCGGACGCCATGATTGGGCTCCTCCCCAACATGCGGCTCCTCACCGATGGCGAGGTGGCCCCCAACGATGTGCTGGTGGGCACGGACGGCAACCGCTACCGGGTGGTGCGGGTCTGGTCCACCCTGGCGGGGCTGGTGGCGGAACTAGCGAAGGAGTCCTGATGAAGAACGAACTTGACCCCCTCTTCTCCATCCCAGAGAACCTGGTGGTGGCCGTGAACGGGGCGTTCCGCCGTCTCGTGGACGACGTGGTGCGCCGCGCCCAGGAGAACGTGAGCCTGGGCCGCCCCGGCCTCATCCCCAGGACCGGGAAGCTCCGGAAGAGCATCAAGAAGGGGCCGTACAAACAGTGGACGCCCGGCAGCTATGGGGAGCAACGTGTGTACTCGGACCTCATCTACGCTCGCGTGCATGAGTACGGCGCCACCATCCGGCCCAAGAGGGGTCCGTATCTCGTCTTCAGGCTCTGGAACTTCTCCGACACCACAGCCCCCACCGGTCCCTGGAGGAGGGCTCGCCAGGTGGTCATCCCCGCTCGCCCCTACCTCGGCCCCGCCGCTCGGGACGCCGCCGCCCATTGGCCGGAGTACGTGCGCGAGGTGGTAGACTACATCCGGGAGCAGATGCGATGACAGCCACGCAGCTCATGGACTATCTGGCCAGCGTGCTGGCGGGCGCCCTGCCCGGCTGGCAGGTGTACCCGTACCCAATCCCCGATGCGTCCCTCAGCGCGCCCACCGTGGAGCTGGGGCTGGGAGCGTCTTCCACCGCCGACTGGCGCCTGCAGGGGCCGGGCGTGCAGGAGACCCTGCTCATCGCCATGAGCGTGCCCGCCCAGCCCCACCCGGACCGCTACCGCCAGCTCATAGACGCCCGAGATGCCGTGGTGCGAGCCATCGAGAGAGAGCGGGCCTACCTGCTGACGCAGGGGGTGGAAGTGGGCCCGCCGGGCGTGCAGGTTGGCGCGCTGGAGGCCCCCGTGCCGGTGGCCTACGCGGACCAGAGCCAGGGATGGCGGCTGACTCTAGCCGTTCAGGTAAGGAGGGCATTGTGACGGTGTTTTTGCCAGACCCAGTCCGCATACCGGATAGAGGCGTCCTCGCCCCAGGCGAGCACGACCTGGACGAGGACACGGCCCGGCTCCTCCTGGATAGGGGGCTGGCCCTGCCCGTGGAGGGGCGGGGCGATGAGGAGCCGGTGAAGGCCCCCCGCAAGAAAGAGGAGAGGAAGGAGAGGAGGTAAACGATGCCGCTGAACTACGGGTACGTGGGTGTTGGGCGGGAGTCCACGCCCGGCGTGGGCGTGAGCCCCACCATTTTCTTCGTGGCCGAGTCCCCGGCGGAGGTGCGGGCGAATGTGGAGTTTGTTGAGATCGTGCCCTTTGACGGGTTCGGCCCCACCGCGGTCATCCCCTCGGCCCGCTCGGGCCAGGGGCGGTTTGAGGTCCTGGTGACCCCGAAGGCCATCGGGGCGGTGTTCTCTGCCCTGCTCGGGCTTCCCACCACATCCGGGACCGCTCCAAACTACCAGCACGTGTTCACCCCCAAAACCTCGGTCCCCACCTACACGGTGGAGGCGCAGGATGGCGTGGCCATCCACCGGCTCGTTGGGGCGCAGGTGAGCACCGTGGAACTCTCCCACGGCACCAAAGGCGTCCTGCGGGCCTCCGTGGAGTGGGTGGCTATGGACCGCACCACCACCGACACGCCCGCCACCCCCAGCACCGAAAACACCTACTTCACCGTGGGCCAGACCACGCTCTCCATCGGCGGCACCAACGTGCAGGGGAGGACCGAGAATGTTTCCGTTTCCCTCTCGTTCCCCAAAACCCCCTTCCAGTCCCTAGGCCAAATCCCGGCCAGCCAGATGTACCTGGAGGGCACCGGGGAGGTGACGGCCCAGCTGGACCTGGTCTATGACCCCACCGGCGACTCTGGGCGGTTGGCCGACTACCTCAACGGCACCATCCGCCCCGTTTCGTTGGCGTGGGCGATGGGCGCCAACTCTCTCACCATCGCCTTTGACGCCGCCATAACCGCGGACCCCGCCGCCGTTAGCAACCGGGATACCGGGATGGCGCGGATCCGGCTGGAGCTGAAGGCCGTCAGGACCGGTTCTAACCTGGTGACCATCACGCTGAAGAACTCTCAGGCCAGCTACTA
>CAZPXS010000050.1:0-2767 GCA_964590075.1 uncultured Aquificales bacterium | reverse complement strand
CTCTTCCTGCCTTGAAGAATACTGCTTTGGTGGAGTTATAAGCTGAAGATAGTCTATGAAAATTATGTCTGCCTGCTTGAGCTGGGCTATGCTTCTCACTTCTAAGGTGGTTCTGGCAGGAGAAAAATCAAACACAATAGGCAGTCTTCTGAGCTCCAGCCCCGCCTCTACTATCCTCGGGAAATCCTCCTTTGTAATCATGCCCATGCGAATGTTTTTAAGAGGCACGCCACTGCTAAGAGAAAAAATTCTGTGGAGAATCTGCTTCTTTGACATCTCCAGAGAGAATACCACCACTCTCTTGCCCTTTCTTGCCATGTTGAGAGCTATAGAAAGCATGAAAGAGCTTTTACCCATGCCCGGCCTTGCCCCTATAAGGATGAGATTCCCCGGCTCAAAACCAGAAGTAAGCGTGTCAAGCTCAAGAAAGCCTGTCTCCAGTCCCAGAATGAGCTTTTCACTTTCCATCATCAACTTCAGCTCTTCTATGCCCTCACTGACAATTCTCTCAAAAGGTTCTATCTCAAGCACCTCTTCCTTGAAGGCAATCAGCTCCTCTCTTGCTGCCTGAGCCTCTTCTATGCTTTTTGCTTTCAAAAGCTTTATAGCCTGCTCTTTTAGCCTGTTTAGTGTGCTATGCTCCTTAACAATCCTTAAGGCACTCTCAAATAAAACCTCTGAAGTAGCCCCCTCTTCTGCAAGCACCCAGAGGAAATTCTTCTCAAGAGGAATGCCCTCTTTCCGTGCAAGCTCTATAGCCACCACATCGTCCCAGTTTTCCCCATATTCCTGATACAGAACCTTCAAAAGTGCATAAACCTGCCTGTGCTTTTCAAAATAAAAGTCCTCTTCCTTCAAACCTCTTGAGAGTGCCACAGAAATAAGCTTTGGCTCTACTATCATACCCCCCAGCAAGGCTCTCTCTGCCAGCTCATCAAAAGAAGGTTCAAAAAGCTCCTGCATTCTTCACCCCCTTTTTCTTTTCTTCAAAGGTGTATCTCAAAAGCTTGTAGCTTCCTCTTCCTTCTTCCTCTTCAGCTTCTTCTACGGGTTTTAGCCTCAAGATTACCACAAACCTGTAGTCTTTGCTTTCAATGTCTATTCTGTAGGTAAGCTTTTGCTTTTCTATGGCCTTTATCTTTTTTATCTCATAGTCAATGTCTTCAGGCATTATTTCCTTGAGTGCCTTTAAGATTTCTTTCTTCCACCACATTTCCTGCCCCCAGAGCTTTTTTATCACCTCCTAAAGCCTTGACTCTCAGAACCTTTGCATCGTCAAAAGTGAATTCTGTTGTGAAAACTTCCTCATGCCTGTCTTCTTCTATGGACGGGTAAAGTTTAAAAAACCAATAACGAAGCTCTCTCTCTGGCATATCGCATACTTCCAGCCAGCCCCCCATGAGTCTTACAAATGCTTGAAGTTTTTTATCCTCAAAAACCACAGCACCATACTTCCCTGCTTTTTGTATAGCTCTCTGGAGCATTTCAAAGGCAAGGAGAGTTTTCTTCTCTTCAAGCTTTCTACAAAGCTCTTCCACAGGTGGCAGGTATGAGTATTTTGAAAGAACCGAAAGGACAAGCTCAGGTGGATAATTTTTGATAGTTTGCATAAAGGCTTTTATAACCTCTTCATTGAGTTTGTCTCTGTCCGTGCTTGCCTTTGCTAAGGATAAAAGCAAAACCTTTACCTTATCCATTGCTGAGCCTCCTCTCTAAGAACTTTTTCTAAAACCTTGAGGTTGTGCATAAGCACTTCATTTTTTGAAGGCTTTCTCATCAGCTCAAACTTAAAAGGATCTGCAATAAAATCTCTGAGCGAAACCTGAGCCTTGTATCGCCCCTCTCTCTTTTCATTTTCCCTCACATACTCAAAAAAGCCCTCCACAGCCTTTATAAACTTCTCCTTGATAAGCTCCTTGTCTGGATTTTTGCCTGCTATCTGTAGCACCCTCCTGACAAGTGCGGACTTCTCCTGCACTGCAAGCCCCGTGCCTTTCTCCTTCTGCCACAGCTCCGAAAACCTCATTAAAACCGCTTTAGCAATAGCCTGATCTTCCTGCGTGTATCTTTCCTTTCTTCTGAAGGTCACCTCTATCTTCTCAAGGGTTTCTTCACACTCCTTGAGGGCTTTCTCAAGCGTCTTCCTGCCCTTTGTGGAAAGCATTTCACTCTTTAGCTCTCCCAAAAGCTTTACAATCTTCTTGAGCTTTTTCTTCACACCCCTTAGCGTTATACCCCTTTCTTTTTCAAGCTCTTCCTCTTCAAGCCCGAGAAGCTCAAAAAGCTCATCATCCAGCTCTTCCTCTTCAAGCACCTGCCCCTCTACAACCTCACCGTTGAAAGACTGAGGGGGCTGTCCCCCCTCAGGAGAGCTAAAGGAGGTAGATGAAGGGAGCAGGGGCTTCAAGGCTTCTTCTTTCCTCTTTAGCTCCTCTTCTTTTTTCCTGAGGAGTTCTTCTTTTGCCTTAAGCACAGGTCTTGTATCAGGCACATATCCCTTAGCCCTTAGCTCCTCTTTAGCCTCTTCCTCTGTTAAGCCCTTAAGCATTGCCTTTGCAAGCTCCTCTATAAGCTCCTTTGGTGCTTTCGGCAGACTATCAAAAACTCTTTTTAGCTCCGCCATATACCTTAGAGCCACCGCCCTGTCCTCATCTGAGAGGCTCATAAGAAAGCTTTCTAAGCTATCAGGAAGAGAAGTTCTCAGGCTTGATATAATTTCACTTAGCTGTGCCTTCTCATGCTCTTCCCTCTTCTTTCTTTCCTCTTC
>CAZPXS010000049.1:0-2813 GCA_964590075.1 uncultured Aquificales bacterium | reverse complement strand
TTAGAGAAGCTACACGTAGGATTGACCCACTTGTAATTGATTTAGATGGAGATGGAATTGAGCTAAGGGATATAAAAGAATCCAATGCTATGTTTGACCTTACTGGCTCTGGGTTTGCAAACAAAGTGGGGTGGGTTTATAATTTTGCACAAAGGAGGGTGTGGGTATGAGAAAGATATGGTGGATTAGAGCTATGCTAATAGTTTTTCTGACTTTGTTTATAACTGGAAGTGTTTGGGCTGAGGAGAATATCATTAAATTTGAAAATGGAATTTCGTATTTTGACATAAATAAAGATGGAATAAAAGATATCGTAGTGATCGGGGAATATACCACTCCATTTGGAGGAAATATTTTCAAAGCATATTCTTTTTATTTGAAAAAAGGAAGAAATGGTAAAAATGAATTATTATTTTATGTACCTATAGAGAGGAATAAAGGCTCAGAAGCCGTTATATATACACTTTCAAAAATTGGTGGCTGTGGTAGTAATTTTAATAAAGAAGAAATTACAAATATATCTGGACTAAGAATAGTTAATCTTGGAAATGAAACTTATCTTGTATATGTTAACAAAACCTGTAATGAGCTTGAAAAATTATTAAATGGTATATGTAAGTTTAAAACGGATATTTACAAATATGATAGCGAAGATCAAGCTTTCATAAAACACAGAACTACGATAATAAATAAATTATATTGCGATGCTGAAGAAGTTTTTCTACATGAAGCAAAGTATTTGCTAAACCTTATCAAAGGAGGTAGGTAAACATGAAGCCTGTAAGAGCAGAACAGAAAGGTAAAGCCGTTTATTACTATTATTCAGATGGATCTTATGAGGTAAAGAGTGGTAATAATATCGCTATAAAAACAAATAATCCAGGAAATCTAGTTGTAGATACGCTTGAAGGTAAGAAATATGGAATAGGTATTTATGATAGAGGTGATGGAGTACATAAATTTGCTATATTTCCTGATATAGAAACAGGTGAGAAGGCATTACGAGAATACCTTTTGAGAAAATACAAGGACGATAGTATTGAAAATCTAATGTATAGATATGCTCCTCCAGAATATAACAATACAGAAGCTTATATTAAAGCTATTGAAAAATC
Organism: uncultured Aquificales bacterium; assembly: GCA_964590075.1. Classification (GTDB taxonomy): domain Bacteria; phylum Thermosulfidibacterota; class Thermosulfidibacteria; order Thermosulfidibacterales; family Thermosulfidibacteraceae; genus JAGDVO01. The sequence continues at coordinate 1,698 of CAZPXS010000049.1, read as the reverse complement.
AGGAATTGACAGAAACTCTAAAGTAGGAGAATTAACTCAGGAACAATTTGACATTTTAGTAGATACTATAATAAAAGTAGAATCTGGGGGAAAATTAAAGTCTAATAACACTGAAAATATACCAAACAATACCTACTCACTTACCAATCCCTTTACATCTTTCTCCCACACGGTTCAGCCTGGAGATACGCTGTCAAAGATAGCAAAGAGATACAATGTAAGCGTAGAAGACCTGCTTAGAGCAAACCCATGGATAAAGAACCCTGATTACATACAAGTAGGATGGAAAATCAAAATTCCAGGCTATGCTGAAAAAGTCCGCAACAGTCTTCGTGAAGGCACACGGCGTATTGACCCATTAGTTATAGACCTTGACGGAGATGGTATAGAACTAACGGATATCAACGAATCCAACGCCATGTTTGACCTTACTGGCTCTGGGTTTGCAAACAAAGTGGGATGGGTTTCACCTGATGATGGGTTTTTGGTGTGGGATAGGAATGGGAATGGCAGGGTAGATGATATAAGTGAGATGTTTGGAAATGAGAAAGAGTCTGGATTTAAGGCTTTAGCTTTATATGATACAAACCGTGATGGAAAGATTGATGCATTTGATGATGTGTTTAAGAATCTCAAAGTCTGGCAGGATAGGGATGGAGATGGGAGGACTGATGAAGGCGAATTGATGACTTTGGATGAGGCAGGGATAAAGACGATAAATCTTAACACGCAAAAGACAAACATAAATCAGGGTGGGAACGAGATAACAGAGACAGGCACAGTTGAACACACGGATGGAACAAAGACACAGGCAGGCAATGTCAATTTTGAGCTTGATAGGCTTTACAGCTACTACAATCGTGAAGTCAAGTTAAATCCAGAGATAGTAGGTCTTCCATGGGTAAGGGGGTATGGATTTATGCCTGATTTACCTATTGCCATGAGTTTGGATGAGACACTGCTTAACATGGTAAAGGATGCAGTAGAGGAGACAGAGCTTACAAAACTAAAGGAAAATTTTGAAAAGATAATCTTCAGATGGGCTGGCGTTGAGAACATCAAAGAACAAGAGCTTGGGATAAGTTGGGCAATCCTTAATGGGAATGATAGAGAAAGGAGACTGCTTCATTTTGATGGAGGAATAACGCTTAGTTACGAGCAGGTTGGGGCTATAGAGAAGTTTGTGGGAGCAACGCCTGAAGAGGTGAGAGATGGGATAAGACATAGATCAGGGCAGTTTCTCCTTGAAGCTTGGAATACAATGTTTCAGGGGCTCTTTACAAGGTTTGTGGTGGATGCTGGGCTTCTTGAAGATGTTTTACCCGTTTACTATGACTTTTTCACAGATAGAATTGTGCTTGATGATGAGTTTGATGTAGAAGCATTCAAATCTCAGATAAAACAGATGCTTTCATCTAATGATCTAAAACAGCAAAGCCTTGGTATGCTCTCCCTTCTTGTGCTAAAGGAGGTAAATGCAATAGATTTAGTTGTAGAATTTTACGGGGATGAGAATATTCTTTCTAAGCTTGTAAGCAGTCCTTATACACAGCTCATAATACCCAATCTTATCAGTGGCACTCAAGGAAACGACTGGCTATATGGAACCAACGGGAATGATGTAATATTTGGGAAAGAAGGAAACGACAGCCTTTATGGCTGGGATGTAATTCTACCCAAAGGAGGGTGTGAGTATGA
>CAZPXS010000048.1:0-2851 GCA_964590075.1 uncultured Aquificales bacterium | reverse complement strand
AAGGACAAAGAGAAGGAAAACCTGAAGAGACTATTTTTATAGTTTTCTGGCTATCCTATCAAGTTTTTTAGGGATTTTGCGGGTGTATTTGAAATAGATATAGAGACTGGCACTTAGCAGGACAGCGAAAGAAACTACATTGAATACCAGAATAAAAAGCGTCATAGGAAACTCTGTGAAAATGTCCATTTTCAGGAAGATGAAAAGCATTGCTCCAATAACAACTACACTGAGCGGGATACCGAGTGCAAGAGTAATTACTAATCCGATGTCCATAGGTTTTCTGACCAGCTCATCAAAGCTTTCTTTCTTCTCTTCCTCAATCCTCTTCCTTATCTCCTGTGCCAGCTTTTTGTCTTCTTTTTCAAGCTCAGACAGGATAAGCTCCTGAGCTCCTTCGTCAAGAGAAAGCACATCCTTTATGAGTTTTTCTCTTTCAATAAGTTCTTTCGTCCTGCCTTGCTTCATAGGGATAATTATAGGCTACCTTTTCTACCTTAAGTATTCCAGAGGTAAGTTGTTGATTGCCGTATCTGGAAAGGTTCTGAATTGTGGATGCATGCCCTCTATCATCACATACCCTCCGCTACTCATCATACCCTCCGCTACTCATTTACAGCATCCCCTTCTGTATTGCTAACCTTATTTGCACCCATCCACTTCCTCCTTTCCTACCAGCTTTCCTCCTTGCAGATAGGTCAGTTCTACAAGGCACTTGTCTTTGTCTCTTAAAGCCCTGCACTTTATGGTGGTGCCTTCATACAGGAGCTCTGCTTGACCGAACTTCTGACACATTCTGGCTATGTCCTGCTTGACCTGCACAATGCCCTGTGGAAGTGCAGGAAGTCCGCTCTCTCCCACATACTCCACTCTGTCTCCACACACTCTGTAGTTATGCACAGCCTGCACTCTTCCTGATACAATCTGAGAAACTGACACAAGAGAACATGCCCCTTCTTGCCCGTTGTAGGAGGTCTCATAAATCAGAGTTCCTTGTTGAACCTTCACAGGAGCTCTTAGCTTTGCAGTCTGAAGGGCGAGGGAAGTCATAGCATCCTGAGAGGGGACATTCTGACCCGCATAGTCCTGTGCCCTTGCAATTGCTCTTTCATCTATACCTGCCCTGATTGAGCCCCTGTGGAAAAGACCTGCCTGACCTGCCTCTGGAGTGTAGCTGTAAGTCCACTCCTGCCTGCCTCCTTTACACACGTACAGCCCACTGAAGACCCTCGCGTGCTCCCTTGCGTTCATGGCAGATACCATCCCAGCCTCTGCTGGATTGAACCACGGAGAAGTCTTTCTGTATATCCTGAACTCCCCTGTAGAATGAACATTCCACAGATACTCCGCAAAGGGAATGGTCTGTCCGCCACGAACCATATAGAGCTCACCTCCCTGCTTTCTGCAGATAGCCAGAGACTGCACAGGGTCAAGGTCTCTTACTTCATATACGTCTCCACCTGCAACCACAGGCTTTCCTCTGTATTCTCTGAGCAAGTCCTCAAAAGTGCTTACCTTATCAGCCCTTTTTCTGTCTGTCCAGTATAGGAGAACCTCTCTCACAGGAGACGGTGGATGAACCACAAGATTTTTCCTGTATTCCACCACTATGTTGCCATTCCCATCTTTGCAGTAGCCGTAATAGTAAAAGTCTGCATCCGCACCAATAGAAATTCTGAAATCCCCCATATCGTAGGGATATTCCTTCTCCACCTCAAGTCCACCACTCTTTACTGTGGTGAATATTCTCAGACTGTTAGCCCAGCAATAACCACGAACGGGTTTGCCTATACGGATTACTGCATTGTATCCATTTTTGGCATCGTTCCCCACCACAGTCCTCACATCGTCCACGGGCACAACCCAGAAATGGTGCTTCCAGACATCTCCTTTCATAAATTCTCTGAAGTCTGGCAGGCTCTCCGCACGCACAAAACTAAAAGCGAGAAGCCCAGCCAGTAAAACCGATTTCCCCCTCATGAGAGTTATTATAACCTGACCAAAACCTACAATATCTCCATGCAGACCATCTTCTCCCCCTACCACTATCTTCTCCTTAAAGCCCAGAGAGGTCAGTTAGACCCAGAAGACATAGACCTTGAAGAGCTCGTAAGAGACTTTAAAGAAAAAATTCAGGAACTCTCCTCTCAGAAACTCCTCAGAGAAGTATGATTTAAATCATGCAACAATCTATGTCATCACTTCTCAAGAAACAGGTAAAACAGGACACGGTCTATGGTGATGTTTCTGTATGTGATTTTGATAGGAGTGAAAAGGAAGTCGCCATAGGGCAGGTATGTTCTGTTTCTGAGGGAGGAGACAAGGTATGGAATGTCTTTTTCTGGGAAGTGTATTGCCTGAGTTCCATCAAGGAGGAGTTTTCTGCCACTTAGCTTTACAAAGCTCAGGCTTCTGTATCGGACGGAGAAATCTGGATAGGTCTGCAGTTGTATATACACGTCAAGCACGCAGTAGTAAATCCTGAAAAGCTCCACTATGCCGAATTCGTAGTTTGCCTTGCGGACAAAAATTTCATTCTGCAGAACCTCTCCTGAAGAAGTTTTCCTGCTAAGAGATATCTCCCAGCCATCCTCCTTTCTTATGACCACCTTCTCTCTTATGCCAAGCCTGAGCTTTTCAAGTTTCACAAGGTGTTTAAAATCCACATGCCCGAGCACTTCACTCAGGTCTTCAAGCCTGCTGTGCATCAGAGAACTGACATAATTCTCAAAAGGTTCTCTACATTAGCCTTTACATTGCCAACAGGAACAAAGCCCTTTTCTGCACGTCTGAAAAAGAATATCCTCTTGTCTATCAACACTCTCCCCTCTGGCAGGAGAATGGAACCTTT
>CAZPXS010000047.1:0-2911 GCA_964590075.1 uncultured Aquificales bacterium | reverse complement strand
GCCAGGGTGGAAGCACGTCGTGGCTTCATACGATGGCTCTACGTTGCGGATATGGTTTAACGGCAGACTTGTGTATCAGGTATCTAGAAGCGGCGTCAGCGCCCCGGCGGCGATAAGTGTCTTTCTGTACGGCGCGAGAGACTTGAGGAGAACCCCGCCGCTAATCCTTGCCTGGATCAAGCTGTGGAGCGGTGCCGCTTTGCTGGATGTGCATGTAGATCAGCTGGCGCGGGGAGTGGCGCCGCCGGGTCTCTCGCTAGTGGCTGGCATTGACTACACACAATGGCCGCCGAGAGCGCTTGCAGGTACGTGGGATTGCAACGGGAAATTATTCGGCGTTCCAGTTACTCGCGTCTTTGGCGCGTATGTGGATATCGCATGGAGCGAGCCGTACTCACCTGGCGCGCTTTTCGGTTTCGGCTGGACTGGCTCTGCGTCTATTGCCTATGCGCTTACGCCAACGTCCAGCGTATCTAGCTGGTGGAGTATAATTGCAATTTACTACACATCACAGGAACTGTGGATAGGCGTTGGCAACATTGAACAGTACGGTGGCGTTGTTGTCAGAACAGACAATGACAATCTATACGCCACCCCGCGCGGCGCGTATGCCGGCGTGTTCACCTGGGTAGCCAACGACGGCATATACTACAACGGCACAAGGGTCGGGGGCACTAATACGAATAACGGCGCCTGGGCGCCACGGTGGCGGGGGCTGAGTAGAGCCGCCGTGCCGTCTGGCGTATCGGCCAGGGCGCTTGTGCGCTACGTTTGGGTTAGCAACGCCACATCCACCGCTATGCGGCCCGAGGCGATTATGGTTGACTACAGGTGGTGGCCCCCAATCTCAAGTGTGGGCTTTTTCGGGACTTGGGCCCATCCTGCGTATCAGGTGTCAGGGGCGCCTGTGCTCAACCCCGGCTATGCGACCGGCGTAGTGTCCTCAATCACAGACACGTGGGCCGGCGGAGCGTCTACGCTACTACCACCTGTGCCTGTAGTCGCGTACAACGGGGCTACTAACAACACGGGACTACACTTCGGCGCGGCGTATATATGGCGCGTACTCGGCGGCGTATCAGGCCCCGGTGGGCCAATCGCGTTAGTACCATCGACATATACGCCTATTGGTTGGACGTGGTCTGGGCCGACTCCGAACACAGGCTCATCGCTGTCAGTCTCTCTTGCGTCTGGCCAGTCGGTAACTCTCTATGCGCTGGCAACGGCGCCGGGCGCGTACACGTTTACAATAGGCGGCTCCGTCTCTGTGTCGGTGTCGGTGACGCAGGGAATCGACGTCATATGTAGCCTTTCCGGCTCAGGCACGTGCAACCTGCCGCCTGGCGTCTCGCTTATTAATATAACGGCAAAGGCGACTGCCGCAACTACGTTCACTGTAAGAATTACCTACTCGCCGCCAAGCGGTTCCGTGACGTACGCCGCCACGGGTAGATGGTACGGCGCGTGCATGCCGCTACACCACCCGCAGGTGTACAACGGGCTTGTGACTGGGTACTACATAGGCGACTACTGCTTAGCGACAGTACCGCCGATGCAGACAACTGTGCCGCTACCGAGCGCGGCTACAGTGAACATATTAGTTGACAGATGGATAGTAGCGGGACCGACAAGCGCTGTGTCCAGCGCTGTGCAGACGCCAAGTGTGCTGCATACACTGAACATACCATCTGGAACCAATGTACCTTATATACTCACCGTCGCTGTCAGCGGCATGCTTGCAAACGCATACGCCATGACTCTTTCAGGTATGACGCTGTACGTGGCGACTAGAAACGTGCTTCTGACGCGTAGCCCAGCCGTATTTGGCGCCTCTATATACACGACCGGGGGACAAGCACATATATGGTTCGGCTCGACCCCCGGCGACTCATCAACTGCGCTGAGGCTTGTGACTGGGGATTTGACCTTCGTGCCGACGCTCTCATCGTCTAGCGTGTACATAGTCGTGAACGGGCCTGTAGGCACAGCTGTTAGGCTGTGGACTGTGAGTAGCGGAGTGTTCATCCCACTGGGCGGCGGCGTCATAGATGGACAGACGCCGTACGTCTCTCCGTGGAGCGGGACGTGGCTGTCGGCCACTATACGCTTCCTCTACGCCGAGCCGGATTTCTACACTATATACGTCAGAAACAGCTCCACGTGGTACTACGCATACACGACGCAACTCGCCGGGCAGACAGACGTAGTTGTGAGGTTCCCCTACCCAGCGCCCTATAGAATAGAGGTGTGGAGAGATGGCACCAGGGTGCTGTCGATAGAGTCGTGGCTGGACTCCGGCTCCATGGTATATGTAAACACCCTGGCAGGAGTTGCGCAAGTGGTGGCGTTGCCGAATAGAACCGGTGGCTCCTACATCTACCCGCTGTACCGCATTTCAAACGACCCACTGCAACACTGGGGCTACTTAATATACGTCATCACATCTCTCTCAATAGCCATGTACCTCTACAAGAGGGTGGCGGACAAGGGGGCCATAGCCTACTCCGCGGTGTTCGACGCAATAGTAGTAGGCGTGGCGGTGTACATCGCCACTGCCAGTGGCGGGCAGAGCCAGTACGCCCAGCTCGCCGGCCTCGCCGCCGTGGCGATGCTAGTCAAGATAATGACAGCCGTACTGCCGAGTCGTATTTAAAAAGCCGCATCCCTTTTTCCTATATGCGCAGGGCCAATCCTTTCATAGAGGAGACTGAGTCGTGGAAAGAGGAGCAGAAGGCGAAGGGGAGATCTGCCGAGGAGGTTGAGCGGCAGGCTGAGCGCGCCCGCGAGGTGAGGGAGCAGATTGAGCAGAGAGCCAAGCAGAGGTGGGAAGAACAGAGAAGAGAAGAAGAACGCAAACGCGCCGAGGCTGTTGCCCGTCGCATGGCCGAGGAGGATAGGAGACGTGCCCAGT
>CAZPXS010000046.1:0-2930 GCA_964590075.1 uncultured Aquificales bacterium | reverse complement strand
CAGCAGCAAGGCAATCGAAGAGAACGTGTGTCCCCTGTCCATGAGGAACCCGTCGAATATAGAAACACCATTCACGCTGTTCGTTGGCGATATTGGCCATGGAATAAGCACGCGAACCTTTGACTCCCGGCAAGTCAAGCATAGCGTACTGACCAGGAAGGAAATTTGCCTCCTCACTGGCGATGAAACGAAACTCACGAATGTCGTGAGTGATCTCTGTACTTTCCATCAGAACAGCATGCTGCCGCTTGGGGAGAATCTGTGGTATATATTCAGCTGCCGTAGCCGCCTTGATACACACATCACCAATAGCACTGCACTGACATGCCAAGTACCGACCACGTTTTTTGTCGCGCTCACTCAAACCGGGTGCTTCAGGCCAGAGATTTTCCACCTCACCAGCGACAAGCTCGAACTTACATCCTCCGCACCCTCCAGAATTACATTCGTAAGTCAAACCTACCCCGGCGCGCAGAGCAGCACGCAGGATGGTATCGCCCAGATGTTGGACGAATACACTGCCATCCTTTTGATTTTTGATATTCACAAAATCGTTCATGGGTCACCGAATATATGTCGAATGGCTGCTGGATATATCAATAATTAAATATAAATAAAGATCGAACCAGCAGCCAGAATGATGATCAAAACCCAAAAGAACGGAGAAATTCGCGCATAGTCTCCTTAACAGAATCTGCAGCATCTGGCACATCGGGTAACGATGCACAGTAAGCATCTATTGCCCTGTTGGCTATCGGTTCCCATTTAGTAATCCAACTCTGGATAATTTTGTAATTTTCAGGAGTTTCTAATGCCATCTTCACGAAAGCAGCAATCCATCGACGATGCCGGGCAACATCAACCAACTGAGCATCCGTAAGAAGCCCAAGAAGAGTATCCCCGTTGTGCCGTGCAGATTCACCCAGCTTGCGCAAAACGCTTTCTTCTATAGCAGGTTTAGCAATCAGATTAAGAGCAATGATACCCTCGCCCCAGTCCCAAACTGTCAAAACTTTTTCTATTAGTTCTCGGAATCCCTGCCATGCAGGATCATTCTCCCAGTAATCACGTTCATCTCGCGTGAACCCTATATCAGGAAAGTTCAGAGAAAGTTCCTTAGTTCGGTATGCAGTATGGCTCACCCAACGTAGACAATCAGCCATCTGAAAATAATTGCAATTAGTAATAGTACTGGCTGGAGACACTTGACCAACATAAGCCGAAGCCATCTGCATGGCATGAAATAGATAGCGCGATGGGGTATAAAGCCGGGCTAGCGACCGCACCCACCGAGGATCAAGAGCTTTGTCATGCTCACGCTCGTTGAATTGGTCAAAGAGTCCATAAACATATGTCTCTTGACCATCTTGTATCAGATTATAGGTACGATAAATTACTTCATCTGGATCACGAAAAGCATTCCAATCTTCATGTTTGAGCGGGGAACCGAAAGTATATTTTTTATACCACTCATTCATAAACATATGAGGATCTAATTCATAGGGCGCATTAGGATCCCGATCGTTATAATGAAGTTTCACGCTCACAATCTCGTATTCGCTAGGTTTGCGACGACGAGAGGCCAAGTGACTCCATGTTTTCAGTGGTTTAAGCAATTGTAATTCAGACATTTTAATCTCCTCAACCAATTTTAGGTTAAACCTTTTTAACGAAATAGAATCGTACAAATTTATCTTTAGTTTCAATCTGACCTGCAAAAGAACAAAGATCAATTTCTAGATCTTTAATTTGAAAAGGTCTACCGAGTTGCCTCTCAATAGTCTCTTCTCGCAGTATCAACTCGTTATCCGCATGAATACGGATATAAGCCAACTTATCATCAACGTATATTTCTTTTCCCGGATTATCGATTTTAGCAGCCTCAATCACCGCTTCCGCCAATTCTCCAGCTCGCATGACAGGGCCCACCATGTTATTATAATAGGCTTGTTTAGCTGTCTCTATATTCATCAACTTCTCCTTTTAGACTACTCCAGCCCTAATTCAGCCATACAGTTATTAATCACATATAGCTATAAATCATCAAGTATGTGCAAAAATCGGACTAACCCCATCAGTGTCAACCAAAACGTCGTTTCCATCAATTTTTACTGGATATTCGGCTAAAGCGCAATCATCTGGATTAATGCCCTTTCCTGTATGGGCATCAAATTGCCATAAATGCGCTCGACAAACCAGTTTCTTTCCATCGAATTTACCTTCAACGAGGGGAATATCCTGATGAGGACAAATACCCTGAAATGCCTTTATTTCACCGCCATCCAGAGAAACTAGCAAAATTTCATGACCGTTTACGGTATAGGAAGCCATTTCACCTTCCCACAGATCATCGAGAGTGCACACTTTTGTATAAGGCATCCCTTGCTCCGTTCAGTTTTCGATTGATTCCCAAATAATCTCGATCGTTTCTGTTGGTTTCAACCCGGACTCCGATACCTTCATTTCTCTGGGGAAAAATTCTTTTTCCCCCTGTCTGCGAACGCGTAATATACAACCAGGACGAGCTTTGACACGCCGACCAACTGAATGTATGGCAGCTGCGGCGGCAACCTCATCCATGGTACTCTCTGTATCTACTGCTACTAATTGCAAAACAAAATCCCCTTCGAAATTGGAAGTCAGCGGGAAAAGGGCCATTTTCTCATCTCCTAGTCGATTGGACCCGGCGCTAAAACGCCGGGCCACTTGCTTGTTTTGTATCAGGCAACTTTTTTGACTGAACGCAATTGACGATACACCTCGGCCCACGCATATTTATGAGCATCGTCACCAATTTCACCCGGTGCAATATTCATATACTGGAGCGCCCCATTGAGATCCATCGGTTGGATCATCCCTGCCAGAAAACGATCGACGAGGCTAAGGTGACCAGCATAGCGTTCCGGTTCTTGCTGAAAAACCCAACGATC
>CAZPXS010000045.1:0-3006 GCA_964590075.1 uncultured Aquificales bacterium | reverse complement strand
CGCCTTCGCCGACCTGGCCCAGTCCGCCGAAAAGGCGTCCCAATCTCTGGAGCGGGTAGCAGGGAGCGCTACAAACCTACCCTCGTGGTACCGGCTGGAGGAGGCTCGCGGGTTTGCCAGCCGGGCCATCGTGATCAACGTGCAGGGGTCCATCTACGGGATCGATGACCTGCGGCGCGTGCTGGAAGAGGCTAACGCCATTGGGGTTTACGCCCATACCGGAGGCTGGCGGTGATCCGCATCAACGGAATCCAGCTGCCCGCGACCGAGGCCCGCGAGGAGCGCATCCGGGCCGAGTATGTTGCGCGCACGCTCTCCAACAGCCTCAGGGTGGTGCGGGTAGCCCCTGCCAAACGCAGGTACGTCTACACCACGGTACCGTTGGACCAGACCATGCGAGCCCAGTGGCTTGCGTTGGACGGGCAAACGGTTTCCGTGTCCGACCCCTCGGGCACATGGAGCGGATACGCCAGGGTGCGCATCGCCAACTGGCCCATGCCGGGGTACGCCGTGCTAGAGATTGAGGTCGAGGAGCTATGACCTTCGTGACTCACGCCGTCTTGAACTATCCAGGCGTTCCAGCCGGAACGCAGCCGGGCGATTTTCTGGTCGTCATCACCCCCATGGACTCGCCCCGCAGAATCCTGGCCGATACCTCGTGGTTGCGCCATATCGGCATGGGCGTTTTTGCGGGCACCTACCCCAGCGGCGGGATCCTCAACGGTTTGGAGGCCGTCGTTGTGCTGGTGTACCGCCCTGACCCCGGCGAGGAAATCACCGTCCTCGTTGAGGGCTCTTTTACCAACCCAGACGCCACGAAAACGGTGGTTCTGCCCAATACGGGGGACTTGTGGGGAGTGTTTACCTCCGTAATCAGCTCCCCCACGTGGCAGGGCAACTACTCCCCCAGCGCTTACCACAGCTTCAACCAACTGGCCTACGCCAGGCTGCCCGGCATCAGCAGCGGGGCCGTGGCTCTGAGCGCTGCACGAAGCAGCCGGCCGTATTCCCTGGGCATTGCGGTGTACCCCGCTACGGGAGCGCGCCCGGACCCGTCCGCATGGACACAGGCCATGGAGGGCAACATCCGCGTCCTCGTAGGCGGGACAGACGTTTCCGCCCACGTCATCAGCGCCGAAGTGGTGGATGAGCTGGACGCTCCCGGGCCCACAGCCACGCTGGTGGTGGACCGGGACGCCCTGCATCCGGACCTGCCGAGCAGCCCGTTGCAGCTGGCAGCCCCCGTGGAGATCATCGGCCTGTACCGCCCGCTAGGGGCACCCAAGTGGCAGGAGGCTCCCATGCTCGTGGGACGGGTGGGGGCCATAGACCCGTCCCGCCACGAGATGCTGGTGCAAGTTTACGACGCCTCGGAAGCGCTCCTGTCCACGTGGTTTGAGGGCGACCTAGAAATCTATGGGACAGAGCGCCTAGCCATGCGCCTTTCCCGGCTCCTCTACAACGCCATGGTTCCCGCCGCCATTTACGAGGAGTCCATCATCACCGTAGGTGGTGCGCAGCGGTTTGGGCGCCGCCCGATTTGGGAGATGATGCGGGAAAGCGCCGCTTACTGCGGCGGTAGCCGCATCCGTTGGCGCTACGACTACCGGGCACGTACCTGGAGGCTCGTCCTCTACACGCCCAACCGCAACCCGTCCACGCCCGACTACGTGTTCGGCACGAACGACATTATTGACTTGGGGACCACGAGGCTGGGCTTGGAGGACGTGCGCAACGTGGTGGAAGTGGTCTACGGTCCCCCGACCAAGCGGAACACGCTCACGGCCACAGCTCCAGACAGCATCGCCCGGTACGGGCGACGGGTGACCCGTATAGAGGAAGCTTCGGACAGCGTGGTGGACACGCAGGAGGAGGCTCAGGCCCTGGCCGCCGCGATCCTGGCGGACCTCTCCCAACCCATGCGTGGAGCCCGTCTGAGTCTGCCGTGGGCTCCCTTTGTGCGGGTGCACGACGTGGTGCGCATACTGCCGGACGGCCATGCCCTGAAGGCCGCCCTGCAGGGCGGAGTGTCCAGGGTGCGCCACCGCATCAGCCGGGACGAGGCCAGAACGGAGCTGGAGGTGCAGGGCAACCGCAACCCCGGCCTGTACCGCTACTGGCTGTCCCACGAGGCCGGGAGGCCGGGGGTGGTGTCGTCCACCGTTAACTGGCGGCCCCCCGTGCCGGTTGCGCCGTCTAGCGTCCAGGCGGTGTCCACGCCCAAAGGCATCCTGGTAACGTGGTCCCAGGAGCGGGATCCGCACTACGTAGACACCATCATTCACTTCGGGACGAACGCCATGACAGAATGGGGGCGTGTTAGCGGGACATCCGCCTTGATTACAGCTCTCGCCGACGGCACCCCCCTAACTCCTGGAGCTACCTATTACGTCAGTATTGCGCACCGCTACAGTGATGGACGCACGTCGCCGCAAACGCCCCCCGTTGCCGTGGTCGCCTCTGAGCTGGCAACCGCTTCTCAGCAGTACGTCCAATCAGACACATTGTGGTCCCCCAGCCAGCCGGGTACCTGGGAAGACGTGCCGTCCAGCTCGCTTTCCATAACGGTTTCCGTGCCGTCCATCGTTCTTTTGAGCTATCTGGCCACGACAGAGCTCGGTGTGAGGGTTCTGGAGGACACCACGTCTCCAACCGAAGCTCTTGTCCTCGCGCATCTGCGACTGGTGCAAACCTCGGGACCGACAATCCCCGACATAAGCGCCGTAACCGAGTCCGTTGCCTCACTGGGCACAGGGTCAACCACAGGTACACACCTAGGTGTGGCGCGGAGCAGCGCCAATATTACGTACACGCTGCCACTGCAGCTGCAGCCGGGCACGTACGCGGTAAAGCTGCAGGCTCTCTACACCTCTATAACACGGGACACGGAAAGCGTTATCGCCTACATACGAATAGGCAAACGCTTGCTGTGGGCGTTTGCCGTGCCGAGGTGAGGTATGACCCTGGTTTACGGAACCCCCAACCAGTCCATAACCCTACGCCCGA
>CAZPXS010000044.1:0-3296 GCA_964590075.1 uncultured Aquificales bacterium | reverse complement strand
CGAAGTAGCCCACGTAATGGGGGGCCGCCCGGTCGGGCTTCTTGCGGCGGCGCACCAGGTAGGCCCAGAGGGCTTCCTTCAGGACCCCTTCGTCCCAGCGGGCCAGGGCTTCTCCCACCAGCCGCTTCCTCTCCTCCGGGTGGTCCCAGGGGTCTAGGGCAAGGCTCTCAGCCATCCTTGCCATCATCTTAGCTACAAACCCCCTCTGCCGCCACCCCGGGTGTACCTAAGACTTCTTCCTCCTCCGATTTTTCCCGTTCCCCGCTCCACTTTCCACACCCCGACCCTTCCTCCGCGAGGGTTAGAGGTGGTCCTGGTGCGGGTGTGGCGGGAAAAAGTGGGAGCAGGCATTCTGGAGGGTCAGCGCACCAGGAGGCGCACCCCCCTGGCCGGGGGCCTGGCCTCCGCCTCTCCCCGGGGCTCCTCCGGGTCCAGGGCCCCGTCCCCGTCCCGGTCCAGGAAGGCGAGGAGGCGGTAGGTCCCGGGGGAGAGGCCTTCAAGCCGGAAAGGCCCCCCTTCCGGGGGCAGGGCGAGGCTCCGGCAAGCGCCCCCCTCGGAGCAGGCGGAGAGCACCACCCGGGCGGGAAGGGCCTCCACCTGGACCTCCGCCGTGGCCCAGGCCCCACCCCCTTCCAGGCGCACCCGGTAGGCCCCGGGGGCCGTCCCCGTGGGCGCCCGCACCCGGAGGTAGGCCGTGCCCTGGGCGGGGTTCGGGGCGAGGTAGGCGGCAAGCCCCCCTTCCGCCACCACCCGCACGGGGACCGGGTAGGGGCTTAGGACCTCCACGGGGAGGCTCCCCTCCTCCCCAGGCTTCAGGACCAGCTGGCCCTCCACCCGCAAGGCCACCCCGCCCCCCTCCAGGGCCTCGAGGGCGGCGAAAGCGTCCAGAAGCCTCCCCTCCGGGATGGTCCGGCTCCCCGCGAGGAGGGCCCCCTCCAGGGCCTCAGGGGAGGCCGCCCCCCGGGAGCGAAGGAGGGCCAGGGCCCCCGAGACGTGGGGGGCCGCCTGGCTCGTCCCCTTGAGGAGGCGGTGTCCCCCCAGGGTGGGGCCCAGGACCCCGGAAGCCCCGTCCCCCCCGGGGGCGAGGAGGGGGGCGGAGCGGTTGGAGTAGGGGGCGAGCCTCCCGTCAGGCCCCACCGCCCCCACGGTGAGGACCCCCCGGCAGTTCCCGGGGAAGTAGTCCCTATAGTCCCGCCCGTAGTTCCCCGCCGCCGCCACCACCAGAACCCCCCGGGCCCTCACCTCGTCCAGGGCCTCCTGCAAAGCGGGGGAGCAGGGGCCCTCCCCGCTCAGGGAGAGGTTCACCACCTGGGCCGGGTGGGGGTTTGGGGGAAGCCCCGGCACGGGGATCCCCGCCGCCCACCGGAGGGCGAGGATCAGGTCGCTCTCCCGCCCCGTCCCCTCGGGGGTGAGGAGGCGGATGGGGAGGATTTGGGCCTGGGAGGCCCCCGCCATCCCCACCCCGTTCCAGGCCGCCGCCAGGACCCCGGAGACGTGGCTCCCGTGGAAGGTCTGGAGGGGGCTCACCACGGGCTCCGTGGGGTCGGTGTCCCCGTCCACGAGGTCCAGCCCCGGAAGGAGGACGCCCTCGAGGTCGGGGTGGCCGGGGAGGACCCCGGTGTCCGCCACCGCCACCACCACCCCCTCCCCCGTGGCCTCGGCCCAGGCCTCGGGGAAGCGGGCCAGGGGGAGGTTCCACTCCTCGGGGAAGAGGGGCTCGGCCTCGCCCCCCTGGGCCCGCACGGGGCGGTCGGGGAGGCCTTCCGTCCTTGAGGCCAGAGGCTGAAGCCCCTCCGCCCGGTACCAGCCCCCGCCCAGGGGCCTCCCGGAGCACCCCGTGGGGCAGTAGCGGAGGACGCCCGCCGCCTGGGGCGCGGCTTCCGCCTCCCCCACGTAGACCGTGCCCTCCAGGTAGAGATCCTGGGAGGAAGCGCTCTCCACCACCAGGCGGAAGGGGGCCTCCCGCCGCATCCCCCCGCCCTCGGCCACCACCCGGGCCTCCCAGGTCCCGGCCTCCCGGGCGGGGATGGCGAGGGAGAGCTCCCTCTTACCCTCCACCTCCAGGGGAGGAGGGGTCATCCCCGGGGGAAGGCCCTCCACGAAGAGGCGGGCCCTGAGCCCCCTGGCCTCCACCCGCACCGGGAGGATGGCCGTCTCCCCCTCCCGAGCCCGCACCTCCTCCTGGCCCAGGGAGAGCCGAAGGAGGGGGGCCTCGAGGGCGCACCCCGTCAAAAGGAGCAGGCTAAAAAGGAGGCTCCAGGTCCTCCTCATCCAGGTCCACCTCCGCTACCCGCCGGGCGAAGGCCGCCTCGAGGGCCTCGTAGGCCTCCTCCAGGCTGGGGAAGTCCCCGAGGTCCTCCCGCTCCCCTCCGGGGCCCTCCCACCAGGCCCGGCACCGCCCCGTGGGCCACTCCTGGACCCACCCGTCCCCCATGGGCGTCTCGTAGACCCGCCGCTTCTGGCTTCCGTCAAACCGGAGAACCCGCATTTACTTCCCCCAAGCCACAGCGAAGTACCCCCGGAGAACCGCCACCACCTCCGGGCTTTCCACCACCACGAAGGCCGCCCCCTTGGGGGCCACGAAGAACCGTCCGTCCGCCAGGAGGAACCACCCGGCCATGGGCGTCCCCCCGAGGCGCACCACCTTCGCCCCCCGGGCCCAGGGAGGAGGCGCCTCCCGCCCCAGGACCAGGGTGAGGCGCTTCTCCTTCAGGGCCTCCCCCAGGGAGGCCGGGGGAAGCCCCACGGCCACCACCTCCTGGGTCCGGTTCGCCAGGAACCAGTAGAGCTCCCGCTCGGAGAGCTCCCGCACCTGGGGCAGGCCCTGGGCCAGGGCGGGGGCCAGGGCGAGGAAGAGAAGGGCGAGGAGCCTAGAAGAGCTCCCCGTTTTCAAAAAGCCTCTCCACCTCATCCTCGTCCTCCCAAGCTTCCTCCGCCTCCCGGTCCAGGCACTCCAGGCAAGCCGTCTCCACCTCCCGGCCATCGGGAAGGCGGACTGTGATGATGCCCCTCCCCCCGCACATGGGGCAAGCCATCACGCCACCTCCGGCAGGGGCACCCGGAACTCCGGGGCCCAGTGGAGGGCTCCCTCCCCTTCGGCGAGGGTCAGCGCAGCTACCTTGGGGAAGGCGGCATCAATGCCCTTCTGGTAGAGCCTCCAGCCCACCTCCGGGTGCCGGAGGAGGTAGTACTGCCCGGTGCCGTCCACCTTCACCACGCTGGCCTCCTCCACGATCCGCCAGAACTCCGCGAGATCCGTCCGCATACGCCTTCTCCCGTGGGGCGAAGCCCCCAAG
>CAZPXS010000043.1:0-3337 GCA_964590075.1 uncultured Aquificales bacterium | reverse complement strand
TCAAACAAGCAGGGATAAGGCAAGAAAGATTGAGAAGGAACTGTTGAAAAAAGGCGAGGTATCTATTCGTGCCAGCCTCTTTTGCAAGTGAGTGGGGCATATATGTGTTGGAGGACGGTATAAAAAAGCTGGAGGGTTTTTCTCTTGATTAAGCTTGAGCCGGTAGTAAGTTTAAGAACGGGCAAGGCAGTGGCTTATGAAGTGCTTTACAGGGGCTTTCAGGGGGATGCAGAGAAGGCTTTTTTGTCAATAGACGAGAAATGGGATTATGAGATATTCCTGTCAAATGTGCTTACCCTCAGGCACATGCTACAAAACGGCGTGCTTCCTGAGCCTCACAGGTTTTTGCTGAATATCAAGCCTTCCACTCTTCTTGTTTTTGCAGGCTCTATTATGAGCCTTATAGAGATGCTACCTTTTGTGGTAATCTTAGAGCTTCGTGAGGACTGGATAAGAAATGAGGAGCTTGTAGAGCTTGCCAGCCTCAGAAAAGAGACTCCTTTTCTTCTGTCTCTTGACGACTTTGGTAAAGGAGCTTCCAACATAGACAGGATTATTACCCTTGAGCCCAATCTGGTTAAGCTTGACCTTGAGGTTTTAAACAAAGTGCCAGCCACCAGTCTTTTGCATCTTGTAGAGAGCATAAAGGAGCTGAAACTCCCCCTGCAGCTTGTAGCTGAAAAAGTGGAAACTCAGGAGCATCTCAAAAAGACAAGAGCCTTAAATATAGGACTGGCTCAGGGGTATCTGCTGGAGAAAAAACTTTTTGTAGTCTAAACTTTTTTCTAATGAGGGAACTTTTTCTTTTTCTATTTCTTACTGGTTTTTCCTTTGCAATTCCTTATGAGCAGTGTTTTATCTCCGCAAGCAAGCACTATGGAGTTCCTTATGAACTTCTGATAGCCATAGCTCAGGTAGAGAGCAACTTTAACCCAAGGGCATACAACAAAAACAAGGACGGCACAGAGGATAGGGGCATAATGCAGATAAACACAAGCTGGGACAGTTATCTGCGCAGGTATGGCATAGACCCCAGATGGGCATGGGAGCCATGCTACAACATCCACTTGGGGGCTATGGTATTAAGGCACTGCATAGACACTTATGGCTACAGCTGGCGGGCAGTGGATTGTTATAACAAAGGCTCAAGGGCGAGGGAGAATTCAAGGTATGTATGGAATGTGTATAGAGCCATGCAGAAGTTATGGAGGATTTTTACATGAAGCTCATACTGACAGAAAAGCCATCAGTGGCAAGGGATATAGCAAAGGCATTGGGCGGTGGGAAACCCAAAGATGGCTATATAGAAGCAGGCGAGTATGTGATCACATGGGCTATGGGGCATCTTCTTGAGCTTGATGACAGTATAGCACCTCAGAAGTGGGAAATAGAAAGTCTTCCCATCTTTCCTGAGAGGTTTTCATACAGAGTAAAAGGACAGGCTCAGGCAAAGCAGTTGAAAGTGATAAGGGAGCTTTTAAAGAAATCGCAGATGGTGATAATAGGAACCGACATGGGGCGAGAAGGCGAAGCTATTGCAAGGCTTATTTTAATCCACTGTGGCTGGAAAGACTGGGACAGAACATACAGGCTTTGGACCTCTGAGGCTTTAACTCCTGAGGTGGTAAGAAGAGAGCTAAGGAACTTAAAGCCCGCAAAAGACTTTGACAGCCTCTATCAGTGTGCTATAGCAAGACAGCATTCTGACTGGATAGTGGGAATAAATCTGACAAGGCTTGTAAGCATAAAGGCAAATCAAGGAGTGTGGTCTGTCGGCAGAGTTCAGACGCCTACCTTAGCTTTAGTGGTAAAAAGAGATTTAGAAATAGAAAACTTCAAGCCAGAGCCATATGGAGTTGTGAAGGCTATTTTCTCAAAGGAGGGGCAAAAGTATGAGGCAACCCTTGTATTTAAGAAAGAGCTTCTCAGAGATAAGCCAGATACAGCGGACGATGATGAGGAAGAAAAACAAGGTGAAGACACCGCTTTCAGGCTATCTCCTGAGCAGGCGAGGAAGATTGTGGAGGAGCTAAGCAGGGAAAAGACAGGAGAAGTGCTTAAAGTCATAAAACTCAAAAAATCAGAGCCACCGCCACTACTTCACTCACTCACATCACTGCAAAGAGAAGCAAACAGGCTGTATGGCTTTTCTGCATCAAAAACTCTCTCTATCGCTCAGAGCCTCTATGAAAGGGGCTATATCTCATATCCAAGAACTGACGCACAGCACCTTGCGGAAAGCTCAAGGGATTTAGTCAGGAAAATCCTGAAAGAAGAGCTTGGCTATCAAGAGCTTGCAGAAAAAGTAGATAAAGCAGGCAAGCGTGTATTTGATGATAGCAAGCTAACGGACCACTATGCTATTATTCCTCAGAAGCGGGGAGATGATTTGGCTGGTGATGAGAAGAAGATTTATGAGCTGGTAAAGAGGAAGTTCATAGGAGCTTTTATGGATAGCTATGAGTATGAGCTTGTAAAAGTCTTTACTCGTCTTGGCAGGTATGAGTTGTACTCTCAGGGAAAGACTGACCTAAGGCTTGGCTGGAAGTCTCTGTATCAGGAGAAGGAAAAAGAGACCAAACTTCCACACCTGAGAGAAGGAGACAGAGTTTTAAAAGAAGACCTCAAGGCTCTGACAAAATTCACACAGCCACCGCCTCACTATACAGAGGCAACTCTCTTGAAGGTGATGGAAAAGCTTGGCCTTGGCACTCCTGCTACAAGAGCAAGTATTATTGAAACCTTAAAGGAAAGAGACTATGTGAGGCTAAAAGGGAAAAGTCTCATTTCTACTCAGAAAGGAAAAGAGCTTGTAGAAAAGCTCAGGCAATCAGGCTCAGCACTGGTGGATGCAGAGCTGACAGCAAAATGGGAAGAAGAGCTTGAAAGCATTTATAAGAAAAAGCTTGGATACAGAGGCTATCAGGATTTTGTGGAAAAAGTCAAAAAGCTAACTCTTGAAGAGATAGAAAAGCTTAGGGGGAAGAGCTTTGAGAGAAAGACCGAAAGCCTCGGTTCCTGTCCTGTCTGCAAAAAAGGACAAATTCAGGACTTTCCAAAGCTTTGGAAGTGTTCTGAGTGTGGGGCGCTCGTTTGGAAACAATTCATGGGGAAGAAGATAAGCTCTAAGGATGCTATAAAGCTCCTTGAGGGCAAGGAAGTTCTTCTAAAAGGATTGAAATCAAAAGCTGGAAAGAAGTTTGACGCAAAGGTGAGGCTACAAAACGGAAAGCTCAAGATTGTGGGGTTTTGAGGGTTTCTGACAAAATAGTAAGCCCTCCTTTTAAAGTCCTGAGCTAAGAATATATTTCTGGGGAATTCCCCAGAAAAACTGAAA
>CAZPXS010000042.1:0-3358 GCA_964590075.1 uncultured Aquificales bacterium | reverse complement strand
TAGCGGAGTGCGGTGCCTCTTTCCTTTGGGGGTGGGCGAGCAGTCTGCGGAGTGGAGCGTAAGCGGAACGGAGCAGTCTGCGAGCTTCAGGGGTGGTTTTTTATGCCGTCAGGCATGCGGACGCCGTAAGGCGGACGCCTACCACCTGCCGTCAGGCAGGTGAAAAAATAAAATCCTTAAAAAATGGAAAAAAAGGGGAAAGAAAAAGAGGCGTGGGAGGTTCTTATGAGGGTGGTATGGGCTGTATCTTTAGGGCTGGTTTTTGTATTGTTTTTCCTGTTCTTAGGTCTCTGTAGTTTTTCATTGTATAGCTGGCTTGATAGCCGTATTGCCTTAAATATGTGTTTAGTTGTTGGGTAAAGGTGTCTGGGTTGTTTTCAAATTGTTTTTTGTCCCACTCGGATAGTGTTAGTTTTGCATATTTCTTGCCGTCTGTGGTTGTTAGTTCTTTGAGTTTTATGCCTCCTCCGTAGTATAGCTCCCTTTCTTTTATCGTGCCTATTTCTTTGTTGTTGTCCCACAGGTCTATGAGTTTGTAATTGCCTCCTCCCATATCCCAGATGGCGTATTGGCGTGGGCTGGCATGGATTTTCCCGTCTGCTCCTTTGAATTTATAAATTCCCGAAAATGCCTCTGGTCTGTTTTTTGACAGGGCTGTTTTGTATGCGTATGTATAGGGGTCAAGGGCTAAGGCGGTGCTAAGGCTTGCCATTGTTGTCAGTAGGCTTAAAACTTTCCTTTTCATGGCTGTCCTCCTCTGTTTCTACATATAAAAGTATATATAACTCTTGGCTTTGTGTAGTGGTCTGTCTTTTTCCAAATATCCATTCAAGTATGGGTATGGCGGGGGTCTGTTTGGTTTTGCTTTCTGTTTCTTCAAGTATGCCTCCGAGTATATAGGGTTTTCCTACTTCAATGGTTATGGCTGTGTTGAGAGTGTTGGTGATTATTGGGAGGTTTCCTTGTATTTCTCTTGAAAAGTCTGGGCTGTCTTTGGTTATGGTGAGGTTTAGTTTTACTTTTCCGTTGGGTAGTAGGTGGGGGCTTACGCTTAAACTGAGGCTTGCGGTCTTGTAGGTGGTGGTGGCGGGGGTTGTCTGTGTGGCGGGGGTTATTACTGGGATTTCATAGCCTTGTTTGATGGTGGCGGTTTCTCTGTCGTCAAGGTAGAGGCTTGGACTTGATAGTATGCGGGCTTGGTTCTTTTCTTGTAGGGCTTTCAGGTTTAGCTCTATTAGGTTCAATATCCCTCTCTTGGTTTTGAGGGTAAAGTTGAGGGTGTTGGTAAGGGTGGTTTCTCCTTGATAAAACTGTGGAATGGGTGTCTGTGATAGGCTTAGGCTAAGACTTGCTTCAAGTTCTTTTTTGGCTTGGGCGGTGAGGGTGAGGATATAAGCTCTTATGTGGAAGCGGGGTTTTGTGGGTTTTGTGTAGGGTTGTAGGGCGGGGTGGTCTTCTACTAAGAAGGCGTCTGCGGTGGGTAGGCATGTGAGGTTATGTATGGCACAGATATTTAAGAGGTCTGCGGGCTGGATAAGGGGGTAGATGAGTTTTAGGTTTTTCTTTTTTTCTTGTTCTTTCCGTAGGTCTTCAAGGGCGGTCTTTAAAAGGTCTTCATAGGTGCCTGTGATTTCCTCGTTGGTAAGGTTCTTAACGGCTTTCCACCGTTGCTGGATTATGAGGTGGTTGTCCTTTTGGGTGATTACCACAAGGTCTTTTATTAGGTCTAAGATGGTGCTTAGGGGCGGGGGGCTGTCTGGGTTTAGGTCAAGGGTTATGGTCTCGGGGGGTGCAAGGGGTATAAGGGTGGCGTATATGGTTTGGGTTATGGTGGTGGTTTTTTCTGTGTAGTTGATGAGGTTGTTGTTGTTTGTGGGGGTGTTTATGGCGGTTTTGGTGTTTGTGCTGGTAATTATTTGTCCGTTGGTGGTGATATATACGGGGCTGTCCGTTGAGGGTAGTATCACGTAGGGTTGTTTATAGGCTTTTAGTATTTCGGGGAGTGTGTAGGGGTCTGCGTGGGCTGTTGTAAGGAGTAGGAGTAGAAGGCAAAGGCTAAGGGTTAGGGGTCTAATATGGACCATCAGGGTATGGACCATCAGGGTTATCTGCTTGCTCTGTAGCATGCGTCAAGGTCTGCCTGTGATATGCCGAGCATTAATAATTGCCGTTCAATATTCCTTAATTCCGCTTGGGCTGGTAAGAGCTCCTTTATCTCTTTTTCCCAGATGTCTTTTTTATACTCAATTCCTGCCTTTACTCTTTCCCATTGCCAGCTTAAATATGGTCTTGTTTTCTCTGCTTTCTGCCTTAGCTCTATGTATTTTCCGAGTAGGTTTGTGAGTTTTAGGATTGCTTCTCTGTATTGTCTGGTTAGCTCAAATTTTTCTTTGGGGTCAAGTAGGGTGTGGTCTCCTCTTTCATTTAGGATTTTGACGGCGGGCGGGGGTTTGACTGCTTTTATAACTATCATCTGGCATGGGTCGGTGGCTGTGGCGGGTATGGGTAGGCTAAGGGTAAAGAGTAGGGTCAGGGTAAGGGTTAGGTAGTTAGCAAGGTTCTTTACTAACTTTTTCATCTTCATGGGGGTCAGGTTTTCTTCCGTAGGTAGTCTGGGGGTAGGTTGTATTTTTCTTTGAGGTCTTCCCACAGGTTTATAAGATCCTCTTTTAGGGCTTCCCTGTCTTTGTGTGGAAACTTGGCTGTCTTAAACAGGCTTAGTTTCCACAGAAAAGCTCGCACAAGTGGGTCTTTTTGTAGGTTTTCGGGTATTTGTGGAAGGATTGGGGCGTCGGGTCTGAAGGGTTTTCCTATTAATAGCTCTGCCCTGTAGTCCCATAGGTCTTTTACCATATTTTAAACCTCCTTTCGTCGTATTCTCTTTTGTCTATTATTCCTTGCTGGTATAGGTCTTTCCACTTGTTCCAGCCAAATTTAACATCAAGGCGGGTGAGGGGTGTAAGGAATATGAGTATTAGGGCTAAGAATATCCACTCTGAGGGTTTGCCTGTTGTTATTAGTCCTCCTATTCTTACTCTGATTTTGGAAAAGCCTAAGGGTATGCCTGTTTTGGTGAGGCTGTCAAGGAAGAGGTGGGTAAGTCCTCCGTAAACAAAGCCTAAGGCATACTCTGAAAAGGGCATGAGGAGGTTCTCAAGCCTGAGGGTTAAAAAGAAGAGGAAGAGGATAAACCATATTGTAAGGTAGTGGGTTATGCCTCTGTGTTCGTGTATGCCAAAGAGGTCTTCAAACCAATCGGGGGCGGTGGAGCCAAGTATTGCGGGGGCTGGGGGTAGTCCTATTATCCAGCTTGTAAGTCCTGCGAAGGCGGTATGAGTGAGCCATGTCATACTACTTT
>CAZPXS010000041.1:0-3364 GCA_964590075.1 uncultured Aquificales bacterium | reverse complement strand
CCCCCTCCACGACCCCGAGGCCAGGAAGGAGCTGGCGGACGACCTCGCCTGGCTATGGGAGGAGGTGCGCATGGCCCTGGTGGCCCTGGGCAAGGCCCGGGAGGCCATGGAGGTCCTGGAGGAGGAAGACCGCCTCCTGGGGGTCCTTTACGCCTCCCTCCCCAGGGAGGGGCACCGGGTCCTGAGGGAGACCCTCCAGGAGGCCCTCCGCCGTCTGGAGCGGGCCCACGCCCGGGCCCGGGAGGTCCTGGAGCCGGCGGTCCGGGAAGAGGGCTAGGGCAGGGCCCTTGGGGTCAGGGGGAAGGCCTCCCCGACAAGCCGGCCCCGCTCCACCCGGCCTAGGGCCAGGACCAGCCCCCCCGGGGCCGGGGCCAGGTGGGGGCGGCGGAGGAGGAAGCGGAGGACGAAGGGCCGGGTTTCGGGCTCTTCCTTGGGCCCAGGCACCACCCGCACCCGGCCCAGCCCCGCCCAGGCCCCCAGCCACTCCCCCAGGAGGAGGAAGCGAAGGGGCTCCCCCGGCGCCTCCCCCACGGGGGCGGGGGAGAGGAGCTCCAGGTGGGCCAGGTGGAGCCCCGTGAGGAAGCCCTCCCCGTCCGTGCGGGGGTGGAGGACCACCCGGTAGAGGCCGGGGACGAGGCCCTCCCTCAGGCCCCTTTGGGCCCGCACCCGCTTGGAGAAGAGGCCCTGGCCTTCCAGGCGGAGGCTCACCGCCCCCGGAATGGGGGAGAGGTGGACCACGCCCCGGACCTGGGCCAGGTGGCCTACTGGGGATCGTCCCAAAGGCGGGCGGGCTCCCAGCGCCGGACCACCAGGCGGCCGCTCCTCGGCCTCACCTCCCCTTCCAGGTAGACCCCGCTCCCCACGGGGGGCAGGGCCTCCAGGAGGGAGAGGGAGGCCCAGAGGGTCAGGGTGAAGGGGGCCCTGAGCTTGCCCCCGGGGTTGGGGCGGACCTCCACCTGGAGGTGGCCTTCCTCGGGGTTCACGGCGGCCAGGCGGCCCCGCAGGTGGAAGTAGGGGGCCCTCTCCCAGAGGGTGGGGTCCAGCCGGCGCAGGTAGTCCAGGCGGCCCTTAAGGGCTCCCTGTTCGTCCGTTCTGGGAGCGTAGACGACCCCGATTCTCTGGTTCAGAAAGGTCTGGCCCAAACCCCTGGGGAGGGGCAGAAACACACCCCTGGGATAGCCGGGGGCTTCGAGATGGTAAAAGGAGAACACCTTGTCCTTCTTCTTCACCTCGCGCAGGCGCACGTGGCCCACGCTCCAGAGGGAGGCGTAGTAGGCCTGATCCCTAGGGCACTGCCCCTCGCTCTGGGGAGTCTCAGCGGGGTCCTGAGAGGCCGCCAGGCTCACCCTTTCCACCCCCTCACCCTACCACACGGGCCGCCAGGACGAGTTCCCTATCCACCAGGTGGGCCACCCCGTCCACCTCCACGAAGGCCTTGGCCCCGCCCGAGGTCCACCCGGCGAAGTAGCCCCTCCGGCCATCGGGCAGGTGGAGGAGGGCCCCGTCCAGGATCCCGTCCCGGGTTCCCCCAGGCGGGGGCGGAGGGGCGGGGGTCCGGGCCTCCAGGTCCGCCATCACCGCCTCCAGGTAGCGGGCGGGGTAGCGCACCCCACCCTGGGCCACCCCCCTCAGGGTGAGGGCCAGGGCCTGGAGGAAGACCTCCCCCTTGGGCAGGGCCTCCCGCTCCAGGCGGGCCAGGTAGGCGGCCCAGAGGGCCTCGGAGGGGAAGCCGGGCCGGAAGGCCCTGTAGAACTCTCCCCAGAGCCCCGCCCCCTTGAGGGCCCCCTGCAGGGGTTTTGTGCCCGCCTTCACGAGCGGCGGGGGAGGATCGGAAGGGACCGAAAGCTCGTTCACTAAGGAAGGGTTGGCCGGGACGTCTTCGCTGCCCAGGTCCTCCTCTTCTTGGGAGGGTTGGACTACCTCTTCTTCCGAGGCTTCTTCCTCCTCAGCCTGGGTGGGCGGGTGTGAATGGTGTGAATGAGGAAGATCTTTTTCTTCTTTTACTTCTTCCTTTATTTCGGGCCCCCGGAAATCGTTGTCTGGAAGGCCATTTTCCCCACCTCCGCCTTGCAAGGCGTGCAGGGGGGCGTGCAAGGCTTGCGGGCCGGGGTGCCCTCCTTGCGGGAGCCCCCCCGCCAGGCGGTAGCGCCCGGGGGAGTCCACCTCCACCAGCCCCGTCTCCCAGAGGTCCATGAGGGCCTTGCGGGCCGTGCGGGGGTCCACGCCCAGGAGGGCGGCCAGCTCCTTCTCGTCGGCGCTCTTCACCCGGAGCCGGGCCCGGGAGGCCAGGGCCAAGAGGACCAGGCGGGCGATGGGGGAGAGGGTCCCTTCCCACCCGGGGACCTGGCCGCTGAGGGCGACTTCCATCAGACTGTTGGGGATGAGGCTGTAGCTTCCTTCCGCTTGCAGATACCTCCACGAGGGATTGCGCATCTTGGCTTGTGGGCCGCTTTACCCCCGACCCTGGGGCCAGGGGGGTTGACTCTTCCCTCGCTTTGCGGTACCCTTAGGTTAGCGAGTGAGGGTACCACACGAGGGATGGGAGGCAACCCCGAAACCTCCCGCTCTTTTCTTTTAGGACACCGCTACGTCCTTCGCTCTTCCCACCTCCTTGGCCCCCCATTCTAGCACAAGGGACCGGGGCGTCCAGTCCATATCCTAAGGTTACCTCCTCGGAGCCTGATTGGCAACACCTGGCTATTCCCAGGTGAGCCAGGCCCGCACCAGGCCCACCACCTCGGGCCTCTCTCCTTCGAGCCAGAGGGTGGGGAGGGAGGGGTCCAGGGGGTAGAGGGCGAGACGGCTTCCCCTCAGGGCCTCGTCGGTGGCGAAGCCCATCCCTTCCCCGTGGCGGACCACGTAGACCCCTCCGGGCCGCACCAGGGGCCTGAGCTCCGCCATCACGTGCACCCTCCGGGTGAGGGGGAAGGGAACGTCCAAGGTGGTGAACCACCGGCCGGGGAGGGTGAGGTAGGCCAGCCTGCTCACCTCCGCCCCGGGGGGTACCTGCTCGGGGGTGATGGCGAAGCGCTCCACGTCCTCCCGGGCCAGGTCCTCGGGGGCCCGGTAGACGGGGAGGAGGAGGGGCTTGGCCAGCTCGCCCCCCGGCAGGTCCTCGTCTAGGAGGGCGTTCAGGGGGAGGCCGAGGGCCTTGGCGAGGCCCACCACGTGCTGGGCGGAGAGGCTCCTGAGGTCCACGGCCCCCCGCTCGATCTTGGCCATGAGGCTGGTGGAGAAGCCCGCCAGACGGGCGAGGCCTTCTTGTGTGAGGCCCAGCGCCTTGCGGCGCTCCACCAGTCGGGCCACGCGGGGGGGTAGGGGGTTGCGTGAGGTCCTAGCCATGGTACTCCGATATTCCGATATT
>CAZPXS010000040.1:0-3449 GCA_964590075.1 uncultured Aquificales bacterium | reverse complement strand
GAAGTCCTGGGCGTTCTTACCCAGGAACCGCCGCCTTTCCCCCTCTTCCTGGGTAAGACGCGCGCCCCCGAACCCTCCGCCCCCGTGCTATCCTCAAGACGGCCCTTCCGGGGCGCCTCTCCAGCGGTGGCGGAGTCGCCCCCTCCTCTGGAGGAGAAGGGAGGGTCCCCCTAGGGGAAGCTCGGTAGCACCCAGGGGGCTAAGGGCGGGGAAGGGAGTCGCCCCCGTGGAAGTACCCGCGTCCACCGCTTCCTTGCGCCTCCGGTCCTCTCCCGGAGAGCGCCGCTGGGAGAGGCGGGGCGTGGCGGCCACGGGCCTCATCGTGGCGGCAGAGGCCAGCCATATGGCCAGCCACGGCGTGCTCCCGGCCGCACGGGGGAGCGGGGCACCCCAAAACCGGGGTGCCCCGTTTTTGCGTCAGGAACGGGCCTCTCTATCTTCGCGAAACCTCTCTTTCGCGAACGCACGCCCTTGGCGGCCGGGAAGCGGGCCCCCAACGCCGGTCGCCGTCCTCGAGGCCTCTCCCGTCCTCGGCCGCCCCCCGGGGCGCAAGCGGCCGAAGGAGATTTCTCGGCCCGGGCCGGCCGCCCTGCTCCCGGACCACACGCACTGGCGGTCGCCGGACCTCACTTCGCCCTGAGGAGCTCCCAAAGAGGCCACCGAGAACCCCGGAGAAGCCCCAGCCTCTCCAGCCCCTTCTCCTTGAGGATCAAGAGATCCCCCTGCACCTCTTCCACGAGCCAGCCAGGGAGCTCCCGGCCTATCCTGCGGGCGTCGGGCCCCAGGCGGAGGTGGGGCTTTCCCCCTTTCCACTCCACCTTGTGCATCTTGAGGAGGCCTTGTAGCCTCTCTCTCACCTCGGCGAGGCGGCTTTGGGAGAGGTCAGAGAGCCTCATCGGCTTGGCCCAGGAAGGCGGCGCCCCCAGGAACTCCCCGAGGAGGTCGGTGAGAAGCCTCGTGGAGACGAAGAGCCAGTCCCCTTCCTCTCGAAGGGCCTCGAGGAGTCCCGGGAGGAAGGCCCGGAAGAAGGCTCCCCGCACCCGGAGGAAGTCCTCTTGCGCCTGCGCCCTCGCCCGGTTGGCCGCCTCGGGCCTAGTTTCGTCCAGCACGGCCTGGGCGTAGACGAGGAAGGCCCGTCTGCGCACCTCCTCCGGGGGGACGTAGGACTGCGAGGCGTTGAAGGAGAAGGCCACGGGGGTTATGGTCCCCCGGGGAGCTTCGTAGAGGCTCTTCACCACGGGCTCCACCTTTTCGGAGAAGTCCCGGTGCGTGACATCGTCGAAGACCACGGGGAACTCGCTCCCCGACTCGTGGATGGCGAGGAGGGCCCGCTTGCCGAGCTCCGTCCCCGGGATGGGCTCCACGGGCACCCCGGCCACGCTCCGGGAGAGGAGCCTCAAGACGGAGGTCTTCCCCGTCCCCGACTTCCCGAAGACCAGGGCGTAGAGGGGGTAGCTGTGGGGGGAGAGGCCCTCGATGTGGGCCCGGCGGAGGAGGCGGCTCATGAGGGGGGCGGTCCAGTACCAGGCCCAGAGGCGGAAGTAAGCCTCGGCCTGCTCCCTGGCCTCCTTCTCGTGGAGGAAGTGGCCCGAGAGGTAGCGGTTGAGGAACCGGGTCATGGCCAAGGCCTCCTCCCGGACCTCGGGCTCCTCCGGGGAGAGGAAGGGGCGGAACTCCCCCATGACGATGAGCCCTCCTTCCTCCTCCCGCACCTCGAGGAAGGGGGGGCCTTCCTCCTCGGACTGCGGCCTTCCGAGCCTCAAGGCCTTCACCGCCTTAGGGCCCACCTCCACGCCCCCGGGCTTGGGCCTCGCCTCCTTGGCCACGGGCTCGTAGGCCTTGGCCCGCTTCAGCACCACCTCCGCCCGGTAGACCACGGGCACCTCCTTGGGCACCTGGAGCACCACGGCCCGCTTTTCGGCCGCCTCCAGGAGGGGGAGGCTCTCGGGGGACACCTGGCGCAGGAGCACCTCCGGGCGCACGAGGTCGGCCTCCCTCCTTACCTCTTGGTAGAGGGCGAAGAGGCGCTCCACCCCCCCCTCGTCCTCCAGGGAGAAGAGGAGTTCGGTCTGGCCCCCCTCGAGGGCCCTCCGGGAGAGGTTGGCGCTCCCCGCCAGGGCGAAGCGGCGTCCGCCCTTCTCCACCAGGTAGAGCTTGGCGTGGCTCGCCCGCCGGGAGAGGAGCAGGCGGAGCCTCCCGGAGCGGAGGGCCTCCATCACCTCCTCGCTTCCCCGCACCTCTCCTTGGATCTCCTCGAGGGCGAGCTCCTGCAGGGCGAAGAGCTGTTGCAGGTTGGCCACGGGGACGGGGTGGCCGAAGACCACCTCCATCTCCCCCACCTTGGGGGCGAGGTCGCGGATGAGGCCCTCGGAGGCCGAGTAGGTCAGGGCGAAGACGCGGTCGGCCCCCTCGAGGGCCTCGAGGGAGAAGGCCTCCTCGCCCAAGAAGCTGACCCTGAGAACCTTCGGGCCTGTTGGGAAAAGCTCCCTCATGTTTCCTCCTTTAGGGGTAAGACCTACGCCTTTTTTGCGCTTCTACCCGTTCCCTCCGCTCCCTGAGCTGCCGCTTGGCCTCTTTCGCTAGCTCGGGATAGGCCTCGGCGACCGCCCGGGCGAACCTCTCCCAGAGCACCAGGTAGGCTTCCCTCGTACCTGGCTTCCTCCAGAACTCGTCCAGGTACTCCTCGTACTCCGTGGTCTCGTGACGGAGAAAGTTCACGCAGAGCCTGTCCCGGAAGGGGTCGGGTTCGGGCCACGGTTTGAACCTCACCCGCTCCCCGGTGAGCTCCTTGTAGTGAAGAGCGGCGGCCTCGGCGAGCTCCTCGAGGGAGGTCCTGGGAACCTCGAGGGGCAAGGTCTTGGCGAGATCCAGAGTGAGTTCCCTTCGCTTCTGCGCACCCTTGCGCCCCGCCTGGATGCGTTTCTCCGCCCTCTTCAGGGCCTCCTTGAAGGCCTCCGTGGCTTCCACGGCCTCTACCCGCTCGAGGGTCCAGAGGCGCATGGGCGGAGCAGAGGCATAGTGAGGGTTCGGGACCGTCTTGTCCTCGGGACCTAGGAACTTACGCACCAAGGCTTCGGTCCAGCCGCGGGCCTTCAGCCCGCTGAGGCTGACCCACTTGTGTTCCTTCTTGTTTTCGCTTACCTTCTCGGGCATCCTCGCGCTCCGTCTCCCCCACTCTTCAGTTTCCCGCGCCCTCCTATTTCCTGTGAACGAGGTGGGGGGTGCGGGGGGTAGAAGCGAGGGGGGAGGTGCTGGAGAAGATGCGGCTAACCCCTGCGTACAGGGAAATAACGTTGCGGTACCCCCCGAGGGACAAGGCCCCGTACACGGGGAAGAAACTCTTGACCGAAACGGGAAAACCTTCCCTCGAGCCTCCTTGCCCCTTTCTCAAGGCAAAATGCCTTCGTGTGCTACCTCATAGCTCCACCCCGGCCATCCTGAGCAAGACC
>CAZPXS010000039.1:0-3579 GCA_964590075.1 uncultured Aquificales bacterium | reverse complement strand
TCTTGGTCAGGCCCAGGTTGATCGCGTCGGCGAGGATCGTGGTCAGCAACAGGTTTTTGTCCTTGGCCAGGTCGCCTGACTTCAGGTGGGCGAAGTGCCGGGTGAAGCCCGTCCATTCGTCTACCTCCAGCAGCAATTCGGTGATCTTGACGTGCGGTAGGATCATCGCCGTCTGGTCGATCAGGGCCTGTGCGGTATCGGGCACCGCCGCATCGAGCGGCGTGATCTTCAGGCCCGACTCCGTGATGATGGCGTCCGGCAGCTCGTTGGCCAGCGCCATGCGGTTGACGGTGGCGAGCTGCGTTTCCAGCAGCGTCAGCCGGTCATGCAGGTACTGGTCGCAATCGGTGGCCACGGCCAGCGGCAATTCGCTGGCCTGCTTGAGGCTGGCGAATTTCGCGGGCGGCACCAGGTAGTCCTCGAAGTCCTTGAACTGGCGCGAGCCTTGCACCCAGATGTCGCCGGAGCGCAGCGCGTTCTTCAGCTCCGACAGCGCGCACAGTTCGTAGTAGCGCCGGTCGATGCCGGTGTCGGTCATCACCAGCTTCTGCCAGCGCGGCTTGATGAACTCGGTCGGCGCGTCGGTGGGCACCTTGCGGGCGTTGTCGCTGTTCATGCTGCGCAGCACCTCGATGGCGTCGAGTACGTCCTTGGCGGCGGGCGCGGCCCGCAACTTGAGCACGTCGAGAAATTCCGGCGCGTAGCGGCGCAGCGTGGCGTAGCTCTCGCCGATGCGGTGCAGGAAATCGAAGTCCTCGGGTTGCGCGAGCCGCTGCGCTTCGGTGACGCTCTCGGCGAAAGCATCCCAGGACATGACGGCCTCGATGGCGGCGAACGGATCGCGGCCCGCTTGCTTGGCCTCGATCAGCGCCTGGCCGATGCGCCCGAACAGCCGCACCTTGGCATTGATCGCCTTGCCGGATGCCTGGAACTGCTGCTGATGCTTGTTCTTGGCGGCATTGAACAGCTTGCCCAGGATGCGGTCATGCAGGTCGATGATTTCGTCGGTGACGGTGGCCATGCCCTCGATGGCGAGCGCCACCAGGGTCGCGTAACGCCGCTGCGGCTCGAACTTCGCCAGGTCGGCGGGCGTCATCTGGCCGCCCTCGCGGGCGATCTTGAGCAGCCGGTTCTGGTGAACCAGCCGCTCGATGCCGGAGGGCAGGTCGAGCGCCTGCCACGCCTTGAGGCGTTCGATGTGTTCCAGCATGTGCCGCGAGTTCGGTTTGACCGGGGATTGCCGCAGCCAGGCCAGCCACGTCGTCTTGCCGTTGTCGCGGCGCTTGAGCAGATCGTCGAGGCGACGGCGATGCACGTCCGTCAGCGGCTCAGCCAAGGCGTCGTAGAGACGCCGGTTGGCGCGGGTAATCGCTTCGGCGCTCGCCCGCTCGACGGCGTTGAGGGCGGGCACAATGACCGACTGCCGCCGCAGGTGCTCGATCAAGGCTCTGGCCAGCACGATGCCCTTGTCGGTTTGCATGGCCAGCTCGGTCAGCAACTGGACAGCCTGCCGGTAGTGGCCAATCGTGAACGGCTGGAAGCCGAACACCGTTTGCAGCTCGACCAGGTGCTCGCGTCGGGTCTGCTCACGCTGCCCGTACTCGTCCCAGCTTTCGATGCCGACCTTGAGCTGGTTGGCGACCAGTCTCAGCAATGGCGGGAACGGTGGCTCATCAGCGCCAAGGATGACGCCGGGAAAGCGCAGGTAGCAGAGCTGCACCGCGAAGCCCAGCCGATTGGCCGGGCCGCGCCGCTGCCGGATGATGGAGAGGTCGCTTTCGCTGAACGTGTAGTGACGGATCAACTCATCCTTGGTGTCCGGCAACGCCAGCAGGCTTTCGCGCTCGGCGGCGGAGAGGATCGAACGGCGGGGCATGCGGTTTCCTTCTTCTTGAAAACGTAGGTTTGTGACAAGCCCGCCAAGGCAACCGGCGCGGCACGGGAATCAAGGCATTGCGATTCTCGAAAATAGTTCTTGAAATTCTATTCTTTATTGCATATCATCTCAACGAGTTTCGATAAGAAAGGATGCCCATGCGACCGTCTGTTGTGCTTGACATGAAGCGAAGCGCAGTGCGTGAAGCGGTAGGCCGCTTTCGCGCCGCGAACCCGCGCGTCTTCGGCTCGGTGCTGCATGGCACCGACCGGGATGGCAGCGACCTCGACCTGTTGGTCGATGCGCTGCCCGGTGCCACGTTGTTGGACTTGGGCGATTTGGAAGAAGAACTGAAATCGCTGCTCGGCGTTGACGTCGATCTGCTGACTCCCGGCGACCTGCCGCCGAAGTTCCGGGCCAAGGTGCTCGCGGAGGCGCAACCGATATGAGCGAGAACCGCCTGCCCGATTACCTCGACCACATTCAGCAGGCCGCAACCGATGCGCGCAGCTTCGTGGAAGGGATGGCCAAGGACGACTTCTTGGCCGACAAGCGCACCCAGCAGGCCGTCATCATGAGCCTGATCGTCATCGGCGAGGCGGCCACAAAGGTGATGGATGGCTACGTCGAGTTCACCCAGGCGCATGCCGACGTGCCGTGGCGCAGCATGCGCAATATGCGTAATCGCATGGCTCACGGCTATTTCGACATCAACCTCGATGTGGTGTGGGAGACGGTACAGGAATGGCTGCCGGCGTTGCTCCAGCAATTGCCCGCCGTGCGTCAGGATGCCGACGATGAAGACCGTAACGACAAAGGCATGGAGCCATGACCAATCAAGCCGCCGATGTTCGGCCCCTCTGGCGTGTTCGATCCCGCGACCTATGAGCCGCGCTCGGGCAAGACCTTCTGGATGGCCGCAACGGACGTGAGTTCGCTGGTGGGCAAGGAGGCAGCAGCCGACACGCTCATCGGCAACTGCACGACCGCACGACCAGCCTCCCGTTCAAATTCGAGTTAGAACTCATATCCAGCCTGTCTGGGGGCACTGTGAAAGAGGGATCTCCGATGACTGTTGAATCGAGAATATTTTCTGTAGCCGAGTATGTTCAGCCGTCCGAAGGCGAGCCTATTCGTTCCGTTGTGCTTGAAACCCGAGACTCAATTATCGTGGTTTGGCATGTCCATCCCGGGCAGGAAATTGCGGCTCACATTCATCCTCACGGCCAAGACACGTGGATTGTTTTGTCGGGAATGGCTGATTACTTTCAGGGCAATGGGATTGTTCGTGCCCTCAGGGAAGGTGAGATAGCCGTGGCAAGACCGGGCCAAGTGCACGGGGCGCGAAATACAGGTACCGAGCCATTTGTGTTCGTCTCGGTTGTGGCACCAGCCAATGCCGGTTTCGTATTGGCTGAGCGATAGAGCCCAATCTCTGGAGTTGGTCCAATGAGCGGTCGGGGAGATAGGTAACAGACATGCAGCGGACACGGCTGCTAAACCAGGTCGCAAACCTCCTTGCGTCGCAGTGTGCCGCAAGCGACGCGATCAATCGAATGGGGTCGGCATGAGACTGAACACCATCCAGTTCCCGACCGCGTAGCCGCCTGTCCTGCCGATCAGGTCTTGACCATCGACGCCTGGGATCAGTCCTGAATGTTCTTGGAGACCACTACGTTATGAGCCGCAGCCGCCGCAAAACA
>CAZPXS010000038.1:0-3626 GCA_964590075.1 uncultured Aquificales bacterium | reverse complement strand
GAATGGAGTAAACGACCACCCCCACAAAACTTCCGTGGTATAATCCACCCGAAAGGAGGTGAGAGATGCGCACCCTGGTCAACTCCCTCGTTTGGGCGCTGGCCCTGGTGGGGCTGGCGGTGGCCGCTGGCGGCGGGTTCGTCTGGTGAACTTCACGGTGAAGGGAGGGGAAGCATCTCCCCTCCCGCGTTCAACGGGTTATGAACGCTCAAACCAAGCTCATCGTCCTAAGCCTATTGGCGCTTTACCTGGGCCTACTCTTCGGAGAAATCAGGGCTTTCCGGGCTGACCAAGGACTTGCTTTCTTCGCCCTCTTGGGGGCCGTCCTCTCCAGGTTAGGTATCCCGCTCCAGTTTGGGAGGCTCACCATGGGGTTCGTGGCGCACATCGCGGCGGCCCTGGCCCTTCCTCCAGCCACGGCGGGAGCGGTGGGGGCCCTGGGATACCTCGGGACTGGAGGGTTCAACCCCTGGAAGGAGGCGTTCAACCGGGCTCAGCTCGGGTTGGCCGCATTCCTCGCTTCCACAGCAAACCAGGTGGCCGGACCTCTAGCTGGAGGGGCGGTATACTTCCTCACCAACCTCGGGGCCCTGACCCTCCTCGGGGTGGGGTTGGGAAAGCCCCCCGCCAGCCTTTGGAGCGAGAACTTCCGTGCCTTCTTGCCCTCCTACCTCGGGCTCTTTCCGGTGAGCCTCACGGTATCCGCCCTATACCGCCACCCTCTAGTGACTCCTTGGGGAGGAGCTGACGCTCTGATCGCGCTCTTTCCCGTGGTCTATGTCTACTTCCTCTGGGTCCACCAGGTGCGGCTAGCGAACGCGATGAGAAACATCGTGGAAGCCTCCGTGCGCTACCTCGAGGCCAAAGACCCTTACACGGCCTACCACTCCGAGAGAGTGGCGGCCATCGCCAGGGACATCGCCCTGGAGATGGGGTTGCCCCCCGATCAGGCCCGAACGGTGGAGTTTGGGGCCCGCCTGCACGACATCGGCAAGGTCAAGGTCCCCGATCCGGTCCTCAAGAAGGAAAGAGGGCTCTCCAAGGAAGAGTGGGACGCGATCGCCAAACACCCCCTGTACGGCGTGGAGCTTCTAAGACCTCTGGAGTCCTTCCTCGGGGAGGTCTTCCCCGTGGTCCTCTACCACCACGAGCGTTGGGACGGACGGGGATACCCCGAGGGCAAAGCGGGGTACGAGATCCCCCTCACGGCCCGCATCGTGGCCGTGGCGGACGCTTACGAGGCCATGACCTCCGACCGCCCCTACCGCAGGGCAAAGTCTCCTGA
Source organism: uncultured Aquificales bacterium (assembly GCA_964590075.1). Classification (GTDB taxonomy): domain Bacteria; phylum Thermosulfidibacterota; class Thermosulfidibacteria; order Thermosulfidibacterales; family Thermosulfidibacteraceae; genus JAGDVO01. The sequence continues at coordinate 2,341 of CAZPXS010000038.1, read as the reverse complement.
AGAAGCGCTCAAGGAAATCCAAGACCTCGCTGGAACCCAGTTTGACCCAAGGGTCGTAGAAGCCTTCATCAGAGTCTGGGAGAAAAACCCGGTGTGGAAAAAGAAGAACGAGTACCTGAAGACCACGCTCGCTTGAGGAGGAAAGAGTGACGCGAGGGCAGACCGTAGAAGTCTTCACGGAGGTCAAAAGATGAGATTGCTGACTCCCGGTCCCGCACCTTTTCAAGCCGAGGTTCCTATGAAGGCCACAAGTCACACCGACCCCGACTTCAGAAAGACCATGAAGCGCCTGCAGGATGCGCTCCAACAGGTCTTCGGGGTTTCCGGGTTCACCGCCGCCCTCACGGGCTCGGGCTCCTGGGGCGGGGAAGTGGCCTGCATGAACTTCCTGGACCCCACGAAGAAGGCCCTCGTCCTCTCCGGGGGGCTCTTCGGAGCCCGCCTTGCCGAGATGGCCCGCCTCCGGGGAGCCCAGGTGCACGTGGTGGAACTCACCGGGGAGGGCAAGGTGCCCTGGGGGCTCCTCGGGGACGCGCTCCACTCCGTGAAGCCCGACCTCTTCTTCTGCGTCCACGTGGACACCAGCACCGGGACCATGGTCCCGGTGCACGAGGTGCTGGAGTTCGTGCGCAACGCCAGCCCCTACACCCTGAGCGTGGTGGACACCGTGGCCTCAGCGGGAAACGTCCCCCTCCACCTCGAGGGCCTCGCCGACTACGCCTTCACCGCCAGCCAGAAGGGCCTTTCCGCCCCGGCGGGCCTCGCCCCCATCGCCCTCTCCGCCCGGGGGTTCTCCCACGCCAGGCCCGCCTCCTGGTACGGCGACCTCACTCGGATCTGGGAGTTCTGGGAGCGGGGGAAGTACCACCACACTCCCGCCGTTCCCCTCATCGAGGCCTTGGAGCGAGCCACCGCGCGGGTCCTCGAGGAGGGCATCCCGAGGCGGGAGAAGAGGAGCAAAGAGGCCTACGCCTTCCTCCGGGAGGCCCTGAGGGGAGACTTCGACTTCCCTCCCGAGGAAGTGGCCGCTCCCACGGTGGCCGTCCTCTTCCCGAAGCGGGAGTCCCCCGAGGCCGTCCTCGCCCGCCTCGAGGCTTCGGGCTTCCGGGTGGCCCCGGGGATCGGCCCCACGGCGGGTAAGGCGGTCCGGGTGGGGCTCTTCGGCTCCCAGGCCGAAGCGGTTCAAGACCTCGTGGAGGCCCTGCTCGGTGTGGGGGCTTGACCTTCTTGCGGGAGTGGCCCTGGGCCTCGCCGGGGGGAGCCGGGGGAAGACCCTCTTCCTCGCTCTTCTGGGCGGGGTCCTGGTGGCGGCGGGGGGCGGGATCGCGAGGGACTTGATCTTCGGGCTCCCTCTCTATGTTCTCGAACACCCCGCCTTCGTCCCCGTGGCGGCCATCAGCGCTTGGGGATCTTATCGCTTGAAGCTCCCCTTCCTCCCCACCCTCCTCCTGGACTTGGCGGGCACCCTCTACTTCGCCTGGGGCGGGGCGGAACGGGGGCTCGCCCACGGGCTCTCCCCGGAGAAGGCGGCTCTAGCGGGCACCATCACCGCCATCGGGGGAGGAGTGCTCTTCACCGTGATTACCTTGTTTTACCGGAGAGAAAATGACCCTGCTTGCGCTCATCGCCTTGAGTATCGGGGTATCTCTGGCAAGACTCTTGAAGAAGAAGCTACCACGCCTTGAACACCCCTGGCTCCTCCTTCTAACCCCCACTCCCGAAATCCTGGGGGCTTTCCTCAACCTTCCCACCGCCCTCACCCAAAGCCTTACTTACCTCCTCGTGGGGGTGGCGGCGTGGGCAAACCGCCACCTTCCAGGGATCTACCTCGTCCTCACCGGAGCTCTCCTCAACGCCCTCGCGGTCTTCCTCCACGGGGGAATGCCCGTAGACCCTGATGCCCTCAACAGGGCAGGACTGGAACGCTACCGCGACTACCTCGCCCAAAAGGGAGACGGCTTCCACTACCTCGCCCCCGCCTTCCCCCTCGGCGACTGGATCCCCCTCCCAGGCCGCGTCCTCTCCCCAGGAGACCTCGCCATCGCCCTCGGCCTCCTCCTCACACCCCTTCTCCAACCAAAAAGAGAAAACCTCCGGTGAGGTCACCGGAGGTCAGGTAGCTACCACCCTAAGAGATTGAGGAGAGCCCAGATCCCGAAGAGCAAGGCCGCAAAGCCCCAAGCCGAGGCGTACAGCACCATTCTCCAACGAACCATGAGAGTCACCCCCTTTGAGATTCACCCCCATTCTACCATGGTATAATCCGTGAAGGGAGGTGCCAATCTCAATGATCGTAGACAGGGAAGTGGAGAAGGCGACTCGTCAAAATCTCGCTTACGCC
>CAZPXS010000037.1:0-3681 GCA_964590075.1 uncultured Aquificales bacterium | reverse complement strand
GCCCGGCCCGCGAGCTGGCCCAGAACCCCGAGGTGCAGAAGGCCTACCTGGGAGAAGGTTAGGCCGCATCCCTTGCCTTATACCCAGGCTTGCGCTCCCTTATGGGAGCGCTTTATACTTGGTCCGGATCAAAGGGGAATACCCCGGAAAGGAGAGGTATGAAGAGGAAAATCCTTCTCGGCCTTGTGGTCGCCCTGGGCCTGGGGCTTGCCCAAAAAACCCTGGTCTTCGGCTCCAACGGGGAGCCGGTGAGCCTCGAGCCCGGCAACATCACCGACGGCATCTCCATCTACGTGCAGCGGCAGATCTACGACACCCTGGTGGACTTTAAGCCCGGCTCCACCGAGGTGACCGCTGGGCTGGCCACCAGTTGGTTCAGCTCCCCGGATGGCAAGGTCTGGACCTTCCGCCTGCGCCAGGGGGTCAAGTTCCAGGACGGCACCGAGCTGGATGCGGAGGCGGTCAAGTTCAACATCGAGCGCTGGTGGGACCCCAAGAACCCCACCCGCATCGACGCCGCCGCCCGGTACGAGATCTGGCCTGAGCTCTTCGGAGGGTTCAAGGGGGATCCCGGCTCCATCCTGAAGGATATCCAGGTGGTGGACAAGTACACCATCCGCTTCATCCTTAACCAGCCCTTCCCCGCCTTCCCTGCCGCCATCGGCTCGGGCTACTTCGGCATCGCAAGCCCCGCCGCCATCAAGAAGGATGGGGCCAAGTACGGCTCCCCCACGGGGAGCGCCGTGGGCACGGGCCCCTTCCGCCTGGTGGAGTGGCGCCCCGGGGAGCAGGTGGTCCTGGAAAAGAACCCCACCTACTGGAAGCAGGGCTTCCCCAAGGTGGACCGGGTGGTCTTCCGGGTCATCAAGGACCCCGCCGCCCGCCTGGCGGCCCTGAAGGCCGGCACCATTGACTTCACCACCGACATCCCCCCCGCCAACCTCAAGGACCTCGAGGCGGACCGCAACCTGGACGCCGTCTTCCGTCCCTCCTTCAACGTGGGCTACCTGGCCCTGAACCCCTCCCACAAACCCCTCTCCGATCCCCGGGTCAGGCAGGCCATCGCCATGGCGGTGAACAAGAAGGCCATCGTCCAGGCCTTCTGGGGCAAGCTGGGGCTCACCGACGGCCACTTCACCCCGCCCTCCATGAAGGCCTTCCAATCCCCCAAGGTCACGGACTTCGAGTTCAACCCGCAGAAGGCCAAAGCGCTCCTGGCGGAGGCCGGGTACCCCAACGGGTTTGACCTGGAGCTTTGGTACATGCCCGTCTCCCGGCCCTACTTCCCCACCCCCAAGGAGATCGCCGAGGCCATGGCCGCTGACCTCTCCGCCATCGGCATCCGGGTCAAGCTCCAGACCAAGGACTGGGCCAGCTACCTGGCGGACCGCAAGAAGGCCCCTGGCTTCCAGGCCTACATGCTGGGCTGGACCGGGGATTACGGTGACCCGCAGAACTTCTACGATCCCCACTTCGCCTGCCCCATCGCCGACCTCTTCGACAGCGCAGGCAAGCCCCTTTGCGTGAAGGAGCTCGGCGACATCCTCACCAAGGCCGCCACCACGCCGAACCTCGAGGAGCGCAAGCGCCTCTACCAGCAGGCGGACGAGATCACCTTCAACCTGGCCCTCCGCATCCCCATCGTCCACTCCCAGCCCCTCCTGGCCAAGCGCAAGAACATCTCCGGCTGGGTGCCGAGCCCCTTGGGTTCCGAATCCTTTGAGAGCATAGAGAAGCGCTAAGCGCTTCCGCCCCGGACCCCCTGCGGGGGGTCCGGGCTTTTTGAGGCGGACAAATGTGGAGCTACGTTTTGCGACGCCTGCTGGGCTTGGTCCCCGTCCTCTTCGGGATCACCCTTTTGGTCTTTCTGTTCCTGCAGCTCATCCCCGGCGACCCCGCCCAAGCCATCCTCGGGGAACGGGGCACCCCGGAGCAGCTTGCCGCCCTTCGGGAAAAGCTCGGGCTCAACAAGCCCCTATACGTCCAGTACCTCACCTTTGTCAAAAACATCCTCACCGGGGACCTGGGTACCAGCGCCGTGTCCACCATTCCCGTGGCCGAGGAGCTGAAAAGGCGCTGGCCCGCCACCTTTGAGCTGGCCCTGGCCGCCACCTTGGTGGCGGTGATCTTTGGAATCCCCGTGGGCATCCTGGCGGCGGTACGGAAAAATAGCCTTCTGGACACGCTTTCCATGAGCCTCTCCCTGGTGGGGGTTTCCATGCCGGTCTTCTGGCTAGGCCTCCTCCTGGTCTATCTCTTCGCCGTGAACCTGCACTGGTTGCCCACGGGGGGAAGGCTTTCCACCGACTTGGCCATAGATTTCCGGCCCATCACCGGTTTCCTGGTCCTGGACGGGATGCTGGCCCTGAAACCCGAGGTCCTGATGGATGCCCTCAGGCACCTGATCCTCCCCGCCCTCACCCTGGGTACCATCCCCTTGGCCATTCTCACCCGCATCACCCGTAGCGCCATGCTGGAGGTGCTCTCCCAGGATTACGTGCGCACCGCCAGGGCCAAGGGTTTGGCGGAGCGCCAGGTGATCCTGAAGCACGCCCTAAAGAACGCCCTCCTGCCCGTGGTCACCATCGTCGGCCTGCAGTTCGGTACCCTTTTGGGCGGGGCCATCCTCACGGAAACCATCTTCTCCTGGCCGGGCATAGGCTCCTACATCTACGAGGGCATCCTCAACCGCGACTACCCCGTGGTCCAGGCCGGGGTGCTGGTGGTGGCCACGGTCTTCGTCCTGGTCAACCTCCTGGTGGACCTCTCCTACGCCCTTTTGGACCCTCGCATCCAGTACAGGTGAACCCATGGAAACCCCCACCCGTCAGGCTCTTCGGCGTTTCCTGAAATCGCCTTCCGGCAAGGTGGGCCTGGTTTTGACCCTCTTCCTGGTCCTTCTGGCCCTGTCCATCCCCTTGCTGAAGCCCTATGACCCCACCACGGACCGGGACTACCTGAACCGGCTCAAGCCCCCCACCCTGGAACACCCCTTCGGCACCGACCACCTGGGGCGGGATGTCTTCACCCGGGTCCTCCACGGTAGCCGCATCTCCCTCCAGGTGGGCGTGATCTCGGTAAGCATCGGCCTTTTCCTGGGTACCCTCCTGGGCCTCCTGGCCGGGTTCTACCGGGGAAGGACCGAGCTTCTCATCGGCTGGCTTGCCGACCTGCTCCTGGCTTTTCCCGGAACCCTTTTGGCCATCGCCATCGTGGCGGTTTCCGGCCCCAGCCTGCAAAACGCCATGCTGGCCATCGGCATCGTGCAGGTGCCCGTCTACATCCGCCTGGCCCGCTCCATGGTCCTCTCCTTAAGGGAGCTGGACTTCGTGCAGGCGGCCATCGCCCTGGGGGCGGGGAATGGACGGATCCTCTTTCGCCACATCCTCCCGGGTACCCTGGCCCCCCTGGTGGTGCAGGCTACCTTGTCCATCGGCACCGCCACCCTCGAGGCCGCCGCCTTGGGCTTTCTGGGCCTTGGGGCCCAGCCCCCTGCTCCCGAGTGGGGAGCCATGATCGCCGACAGCTTCAAGGGAGGCTACGCCATGAACGCCCCCTGGACCATGATCTTCCCGGGGCTTTTCATCATGCTCACCGTTTTGGCCTTCAACCTCCTGGGGGATGGCCTCAGGGACGCCCTGGACCCGAGAAGCCGCTAAAGGCTAAAGGCGGCCTTAAGAA
>CAZPXS010000036.1:1633-3726 GCA_964590075.1 uncultured Aquificales bacterium | reverse complement strand
GGGTCGCCCCCACCCTTTTAAACCCTTTAAAAAACCAAAAAGGAGGTAATAACATAAAGACCACAAAGGAGGTTTAGCTATGGAAGAAAAGAACCCTAAGGAAATAGTTTTATACGAGGCAGTAGTCAAGAAAAGCCTACAGATACTAAACAAAAACGATTTTGCTATTATACAGGGCAAGGTAGAAATAACAAGGGACGGAGCATTAAAAATCCTTTCCAGCCTCCCACTATCATATGAGTTTGAACTACTACAGCAGGAGCTAACGGACACCCACGCCAAAGTAGTCATGAAGCTAAAAATACAATTCCACAAGACAGGCATCACCCGTGAGGGAATAGGCACAGGCATATGTGAAAAATGGGAAGTAGAAAGAGGAAAAAGGTTTAGCATGCACGCACTAATCACAACAGCAGAAACCCGAGCCATCAAAAGAGCCATAGAAACAGTTTTAGGAGGAGTTATCAATGCCATCATACTCAATCTTTTCGGAAGCTATGAAGTCAAATAGACCCCACAGCCCGCCCCCGCCCCTTTTTTTACATTTTTTGGTTAGTAAAGAACTTTACCAACTAAAAAGGAGGTAGCCATGTATCACACACCCATTGAGGGAGTATTAGACGCCCTTGAGTATGAATTCATTGAGCTTGTGAGCCATCTAAACATCAGAGACAACAACCTTGAAACCTTTAGCTACGAAACCATAGCCGTAGAAGAGACCCGTATAAGGAAGAAGACAAAGAAAGGAGAGAGGGAGTATGTATATATCCAGCTCAAAGGCTACAACACCAAGACCCACACAATAAAAACCTACACCCCCGAAGAAGCCCCCATGCAAGACCTCACAAGACTTATAAACCTCTACAGAGCCATCAGACACCTAAGAAGAGCCTTAGACTACCTATATAACCTGTAGCCCCGCCCCCTTTTTTTATTTAAGCCCGCCTACCCTCAGCCACTATATACCTAAGAGCCAAAGCCCCAAGAAGTCCTGCCGTCAAACCCCAAGCAAAAGCCACGAAGACAATCAAAACAATAGCCACAATCATACCCACATCTTTGACCTCCACCTCAGACCTACCCAAATCAATGATGTAATCACCCCAGCCATGCCAAGCCCTAAGCCTTAGCTTTTTTCTCAACTCCGCCTCAACACTATCATTAACCTTGTGAATATTTTCACAAGAGACCACCACAGCCTTTGAGACCCTTATAAGCCACTTAAGAGCTTCCAGCTTTACCTTACTATCCACCTTATCCACATCATCAAGAAAGACCACCTTACCCTTACATCTTTCAATCAACAGCCTTACCTTTTCAAACTGCCTAAGACCCTTAAGCTCTTCCTGAGACAGCCCAGCCCTTTTAAACCAGTTTTCAAGGCTCTCCGCACATGGGATAAAAACCCCCTCCGCCCCATACACTTCATGGCAGTTAGTAAAGAACTTTACCAACTCTCTACTTTTACCCACACCCTTACCACCCGCCAAGACCAGCACCCTTGATTTCTTTACATACCTCTCATTTGAAATAACCCGCTTGAACTTCCAGAACCTGAAGACCCTTACCTCTCTAAGTCTTAACGTAGCACGCTGACGCCAGAACTCACCCCTTTTAAAAACTAAGTAGCTCAAGCCTTTTAACCTCCCATTAAGAATATAAACCATTTTTAACTGTAGCCACAATTCTAAATAAAAACAGGCTTGACAAGAAGACGGACGGAGTTATAATATAGAAGACAGGAGGACGGATATGGCAGGAAGAAGAAGAACAAGACCCCCGAGCCACAAGATAACCATATACATACCATTGGATTTGATGGAGATATTTGACAAGTATCTGTATGATACAAAGAGAACAATGACTGAGACAATTGAAGAATGCATAAGGGAACTACTCAAAAAAGAAGGCTACCTAAAATGATGTATAATAAGCAAAGGGCGGGACAGGAAGAATATTATTGTGACCTCGCAAGAGGCACAGAATTGTATAATCTGTCCCCGTCCCTTTTATTTTTATCCCCCAAAAAGTCTTCCAGTTTATACAATGAAGGAAATAAGAGCAACCACCATATTAGCCGTAAGAAGGGATAA
>CAZPXS010000036.1:0-1623 GCA_964590075.1 uncultured Aquificales bacterium | reverse complement strand
CTCAAAGGCATCATCATTGTGTGGATGATGTAGTTCGCTCATAGGGAATATTATCTTACAAGACTACCATTATAGTCAATCCTTTAATATCCTCTATATACAAAAAAAGGCAGGAAAGAAAGGAGGTAAAAAGATGATATACGGAGCAGACATAGGAGCAAAAGAGATTATACTACACAACGGAAGCCAAAGCCTTAGGATAAGCACACCCTTAGAGGCTCAAGCTCTCATAAAACCTAATGATGTGGTAATTTTGGAGCAAACAGGAGCCTATGGCATAAGATGGGCAGAAATCTTTACAACACTTGGAGCAAAAGTTTTCATAGCAGACGGGAGAGACTTTAAAAACTACCGCTTAGCCCACAGCAGAAAAAAAGACGATACCCTTGACGCCTTTTATCTCAGGAAATACTACCAAGAAAAACCCCACAAATGCAGACCATATAACCCCATGCAAGTCCATACCAGAGCCTTAATAAGACAGCACATAAGAAACAACAAAGACATAACCAAGCACACCAACCGCCTAAAACAATACCTTGCAATGATATACCCAGCGGAGGATATCCACCTTTGGAGTAGGGAAAAACTCCATAACCGTCTAAAACACATAGAGGAGAGACTAAAGCAGACCCCCCACGCCCTTACAGACTTAGCCCTCTCAGAAGTCAAAAAACTCAAAATATGCCTTGAAGAGGCTAAACAGCTTGAAGAAGAACTAATAAACATAGCCCGAAACCACCCAGATTATCCGATACTCTCAACCTTTCCACTCGGAGACATAGAGATAGCCACCCTCTTAGCCTACAGCTGGGACATAAACACCTTCACAGGAAAAAAAGCCTATATAGGCTATGTATTAATGGGAAGCACCTTAGAGCAATCAGGAACCTCAATATATAAAGTAAAGGTAGATAAAGCAAGGACAGAGATAAAAGGCATATTTTACATGCTCTTCATGAGGTCTCACCGCAAAGAAGACCCACTTAACCCACTCGCTCGCCTATCAAAAGAACTCATCAACACCAAACACAACTTTAAGAAGAGATACATAAAATTTTTAAGCAGGTTTTTAGAACTCACATACGAAGCAAGGAAACACCGCACGGACTACATCACAACCCTGCAAAACAAACTCCAGAGGCTCAAAGAAGAGCTTAGCCACACCCAGAGGAAAGACCTCACAGAATACAGAGCCATGAAGCTCTACCGCCTCACCAGAAGCATAAAAACAATTGAGGAATTAATAGCCCAGCGTAAAGATATTTGTTTCCCTCTCAAAGACGGAGAGGGAACAGCCCCCAGTTTATTTGGGCTTGATTTAAAAAACACCACAAAGGAGGAGACCCATGAAGAAGACAAGCCTTTACACCATAGCCAGCCTGATGATAGTTATGCCAGCCATAGCCAGCCAGAGCCAGCCAGCAAGCCAGCCACAACCCCAGACGGACACGGACGAGGAAATACTCTTAGTAGTAGAATGCATAAACGGGAAGTGGAAGATAACAAAAGCAAAAAACGAAGAGGTCATAAAGGAAACACAGGCTGACAAACTTGAAGGGAAGCCATGCAGAACCTCAAAGCCAGAATACTAAGTACAGTCAAGGAAATAATGCCCCCAGA
>CAZPXS010000035.1:1661-3731 GCA_964590075.1 uncultured Aquificales bacterium | reverse complement strand
AAGGCTTTAAGCTGGCTGGTGGAAATAGTAAAAAAGACCACAAAGGAGGTTTAGCTATGGAAGAAAAGAACCCTAAGGAAATAGTTTTATACGAGGCAGTAGTCAAGAAAAGCCTACAGATACTAAACAAAAACGATTTTGCTATTATACAGGGCAAGGTAGAAATAACAAGGGACGGAGCATTAAAAATCCTTTCCAGCCTCCCACTATCATATGAGTTTGAACTACTACAGCAGGAGCTAACGGACACCCACGCCAAAGTAGTCATGAAGCTAAAAATACAATTCCACAAGACAGGCATCACCCGTGAGGGAATAGGCACAGGCATATGTGAAAAATGGGAAGTAGAAAGAGGAAAAAGGTTTAGCATGCACGCACTAATCACAACAGCAGAAACCCGAGCCATCAAAAGAGCCATAGAAACAGTTTTAGGAGGAGTTATCAATGCCATCATACTCAATCTTTTCGGAAGCTATGAAGTCAAATAGACCCCACAGCCCGCCCCCGCCCCTTTTTTTACATTTTTTGGTTAGTAAAGAACTTTACCAACTAAAAAGGAGGTAGCCATGTATCACACACCCATTGAGGGAGTATTAGACGCCCTTGAGTATGAATTCATTGAGCTTGTGAGCCATCTAAACATCAGAGACAACAACCTTGAAACCTTTAGCTACGAAACCATAGCCGTAGAAGAGACCCGTATAAGGAAGAAGACAAAGAAAGGAGAGAGGGAGTATGTATATATCCAGCTCAAAGGCTACAACACCAAGACCCACACAATAAAAACCTACACCCCCGAAGAAGCCCCCATGCAAGACCTCACAAGACTTATAAACCTCTACAGAGCCATCAGACACCTAAGAAGAGCCTTAGACTACCTATATAACCTGTAGCCCCGCCCCCTTTTTTTATTTAAGCCCGCCTACCCTCAGCCACTATATACCTAAGAGCCAAAGCCCCAAGAAGTCCTGCCGTCAAACCCCAAGCAAAAGCCACGAAGACAATCAAAACAATAGCCACAATCATACCCACATCTTTGACCTCCACCTCAGACCTACCCAAATCAATGATGTAATCACCCCAGCCATGCCAAGCCCTAAGCCTTAGCTTTTTTCTCAACTCCGCCTCAACACTATCATTAACCTTGTGAATATTTTCACAAGAGACCACCACAGCCTTTGAGACCCTTATAAGCCACTTAAGAGCTTCCAGCTTTACCTTACTATCCACCTTATCCACATCATCAAGAAAGACCACCTTACCCTTACATCTTTCAATCAACAGCCTTACCTTTTCAAACTGCCTAAGACCCTTAAGCTCTTCCTGAGACAGCCCAGCCCTTTTAAACCAGTTTTCAAGGCTCTCCGCACATGGGATAAAAACCCCCTCCGCCCCATACACTTCATGGCAGTTAGTAAAGAACTTTACCAACTCTCTACTTTTACCCACACCCTTACCACCCGCCAAGACCAGCACCCTTGATTTCTTTACATACCTCTCATTTGAAATAACCCGCTTGAACTTCCAGAACCTGAAGACCCTTACCTCTCTAAGTCTTAACGTAGCACGCTGACGCCAGAACTCACCCCTTTTAAAAACTAAGTAGCTCAAGCCTTTTAACCTCCCATTAAGAATATAAACCATTTTTAACTGTAGCCACAATTCTAAATAAAAACAGGCTTGACAAGAAGACGGACGGAGTTATAATATAGAAGACAGGAGGACGGATATGGCAGGAAGAAGAAGAACAAGACCCCCGAGCCACAAGATAACCATATACATACCATTGGATTTGATGGAGATATTTGACAAGTATCTGTATGATACAAAGAGAACAATGACTGAGACAATTGAAGAATGCATAAGGGAACTACTCAAAAAAGAAGGCTACCTAAAATGATGTATAATAAGCAAAGGGCGGGACAGGAAGAATATTATTGTGACCTCGCAAGAGGCACAGAATTGTATAATCTGTCCCCGTCCCTTTTATTTTTATCCCCCAAAAAGTCTTCCAGTTTATACAATGAAGGAAATAAGAGCAACCACCATATTAGCCGTAAGAAGGGATAA
>CAZPXS010000035.1:0-1651 GCA_964590075.1 uncultured Aquificales bacterium | reverse complement strand
CTCAAAGGCATCATCATTGTGTGGATGATGTAGTTCGCTCATAGGGAATATTATCTTACAAGACTACCATTATAGTCAATCCTTTAATATCCTCTATATACAAAAAAAGGCAGGAAAGAAAGGAGGTAAAAAGATGATATACGGAGCAGACATAGGAGCAAAAGAGATTATACTACACAACGGAAGCCAAAGCCTTAGGATAAGCACACCCTTAGAGGCTCAAGCTCTCATAAAACCTAATGATGTGGTAATTTTGGAGCAAACAGGAGCCTATGGCATAAGATGGGCAGAAATCTTTACAACACTTGGAGCAAAAGTTTTCATAGCAGACGGGAGAGACTTTAAAAACTACCGCTTAGCCCACAGCAGAAAAAAAGACGATACCCTTGACGCCTTTTATCTCAGGAAATACTACCAAGAAAAACCCCACAAATGCAGACCATATAACCCCATGCAAGTCCATACCAGAGCCTTAATAAGACAGCACATAAGAAACAACAAAGACATAACCAAGCACACCAACCGCCTAAAACAATACCTTGCAATGATATACCCAGCGGAGGATATCCACCTTTGGAGTAGGGAAAAACTCCATAACCGTCTAAAACACATAGAGGAGAGACTAAAGCAGACCCCCCACGCCCTTACAGACTTAGCCCTCTCAGAAGTCAAAAAACTCAAAATATGCCTTGAAGAGGCTAAACAGCTTGAAGAAGAACTAATAAACATAGCCCGAAACCACCCAGATTATCCGATACTCTCAACCTTTCCACTCGGAGACATAGAGATAGCCACCCTCTTAGCCTACAGCTGGGACATAAACACCTTCACAGGAAAAAAAGCCTATATAGGCTATGTATTAATGGGAAGCACCTTAGAGCAATCAGGAACCTCAATATATAAAGTAAAGGTAGATAAAGCAAGGACAGAGATAAAAGGCATATTTTACATGCTCTTCATGAGGTCTCACCGCAAAGAAGACCCACTTAACCCACTCGCTCGCCTATCAAAAGAACTCATCAACACCAAACACAACTTTAAGAAGAGATACATAAAATTTTTAAGCAGGTTTTTAGAACTCACATACGAAGCAAGGAAACACCGCACGGACTACATCACAACCCTGCAAAACAAACTCCAGAGGCTCAAAGAAGAGCTTAGCCACACCCAGAGGAAAGACCTCACAGAATACAGAGCCATGAAGCTCTACCGCCTCACCAGAAGCATAAAAACAATTGAGGAATTAATAGCCCAGCGTAAAGATATTTGTTTCCCTCTCAAAGACGGAGAGGGAACAGCCCCCAGTTTATTTGGGCTTGATTTAAAAAACACCACAAAGGAGGAGACCCATGAAGAAGACAAGCCTTTACACCATAGCCAGCCTGATGATAGTTATGCCAGCCATAGCCAGCCAGAGCCAGCCAGCAAGCCAGCCACAACCCCAGACGGACACGGACGAGGAAATACTCTTAGTAGTAGAATGCATAAACGGGAAGTGGAAGATAACAAAAGCAAAAAACGAAGAGGTCATAAAGGAAACACAGGCTGACAAACTTGAAGGGAAGCCATGCAGAACCTCAAAGCCAGAATACAAGGTAGATAAGGACATGTGCCTGTTTGATGTGGAGGGATTAAGAATTTGGGGACAGCT
>CAZPXS010000034.1:0-3809 GCA_964590075.1 uncultured Aquificales bacterium | reverse complement strand
AGCGCGTCCACGTCCACCTCCACGCCGTCCTCCACCTCCCGGATGAGACCGTCCACTCGGGCCAGCTTCAGAGCAGCCTCAGCAGCCACGTGGTCCCCCAGCTTCGCGCTCAAGATCGCGCGGGCCTCAGCCAGCATGGCCCGCTCCTTAGCCCGCTTCCACGCTTGCTCCAACTCAGCCAAGCGCTCTTCCAGAGTCCGGGAAGCTACACGGCGTTCGGCGGCCTCTTTGCGGACACGCTCCAGCTCCTTCCTCAGACGCTCCACCTCCTGGGTGAGGTCCTGAGGAAGCTCCTGCTTCGGACTGGCCTCGCCCTGCTGAGCTACATCCTCCTGGGATGCGGCTTCAGCTTGGGCCACCTGCGTTCCCATCTCCTGGATGGGCTTCTCCTCGTTCATGCTCCCTCCAACGGAAAACCCCCGGGTTCCCGGGGGTCATTGCCACAGGGCTCCTGGCCCCGTTGTGGCCTAGCTACTCTTGCAGTGCTCCTCGTAGAGCTTCCTAGCTTTCGCCTCCACGCTCTTGTAGCCGTGGATAGCCGCTAGCCGGATGGCGTCCCGAAGGTCAGCGCAGGAGATGACCCACTCCCCGTTCTTGTAGCGCTTGTAAGGAAACTTACGTTCGGAGGGGAGGAGGAAGGCATGCGCCGGAACCTCCTCGCGCTCTTTCCGGGTGGCGGTGGCGGGGACTTTGACCTTAGGCTCAGCCACGGAGCACCTCCTTCCACGTGGCGTGGAGCGTGTAGATGACGGCGTGCCCGCAGTTGATCCACTCGGCGGGGTCGGGCACGCTGTCCCAGTCGTGAGGCGCGTCCACTCGCCTCCCCACGTTGGGCCCGCCAGGGAGGATGAACTTGGCCTTCTCAGGGATGGTCTTGCCCTCCAGAGCGGCGTGCCAGTCCCTGGGGTGGCGCACCGGATAGACCCGGACCCACGTCTTCCACCGGGCCCCCGCTTCCTTCGCAGCGGCCTCGGCGCCCTCGCCCCATCCCCTCCGCACGGCCACGTCCGCCACGAGGTCCACGTAGAGCCTCGGGGAGAGGGGGGGCTGACCAGAGCCGTAGACAGCGCTGACCCTGGCCACCACATCATCCGCAAACGCCAGGGCGCGCTCGGTGATGAGGCCCTGGACCTCGAGGGGCGGGAGGATGGGGAGGTCCAGCCAGGTGGCGTGGAGCGCCCACGCCTTGAGCTGAGCCCCGAGGTGGCCGGAGGCGGCCCACGCGCGAAGCGCCTGGAACTCGCCGTTGCGGACCATGTCCAGTAGACGCTCGGCCACGTCGACCCGCCCCTTCCGGCGAAGGCGCTCTATCTCCCGGTCCAGGATCTTGCCGAGCTTCTCCAGGGTCATGCGCCACCTCCGAGGAGCCGCATAACCTTCTCAGGGTTAGCCAGCCCCTCTTGCCGCTCCACCCACTCCTCCAACTCGTCGTCCGACCAGGTGGGGAGGAGAGGCTGCAGCTCCCGGGCGGCCACCCGGAGGGGGATGAGTCCCTTCTCGTAGAGGAGCGTGATGATCTGGAGCTTTTCCGCGTCCTTCCCCGCCTGGCTCGGGCTCACCACCACAGGCACGGGCTCCTCCCCTAGAGCTCGGGCGTAGTCGGCCACCAGCTCGGTGAGGAGTTCAGAGAGGACCGCCGCGATGCTCTGGGCCTGCTGGTAGAAGCGCACGTTGGCTTCCCTGAGCGCTTCTCCAGAGGGGGAGTCGTTCCCGAGGAAGCCGCCGGGGAGAGCAAACGCGTCCCTAAGCCGTTCCAGTTTGACCTGGCGCTGGGCGCGGAGCTCCCCGAGGTCTCCGGGGCGCTCCCACCGGAACTCGCCCTGGATGGGGAGGCCGGGGCCGATGTGCTGGGGCTTGGTCTCGCGGTCAAAGACGGGGATCGGGTACGCCGCCAACTCCTCCACCCGGGCGAGGTAGAGGTCGGAGGCGATGAGGTCAAAGAAGAGGGGGAGGTTCTGCAGGAACGGCGAGAGCGGCACCCCGTCGTCCATGGCGTAGAAGCGGAAGCGGGGGACAACGCCACGCACCACGCGGTCAGGAGACCGGGCGAGCGCCGTGGGGTCGTTGAGCCGGCTCCAAACTAGAGCCTCGCGAGCTTCAAGGTCCCACACCCGCACCCTGTAGACGGGCGTGGGCCTCGGGGTCGCCTCTACCGCCCGGGCCGCCTGGTAGAGGCCGAGGACCCGGTCCGAGTCGTCAGGGTCCAGGTAGGCCTGCACGTAGCCCCGTATGCGCCCGATGCGGGGACGCTCGCCGTCCGGGGAGTAGACGTAGCCCGCCGCCACGCCGGCCACCAGGTAGTCCTCGGCCAGAGCGCGGGCCAGGGTGTGGAGGGACTGCAGGGAGAGGTAGCGGTCCAAGCGCTTTGAATCCCCGCCCCAGTTCACGTCTCCCACGGCGGCGTTCACGATTGTCGCCAGGACGCGCGGGCCGTAGGAGCCCACGCGCTTCACAGCGCGTCGGAAAGCTTCCAAGCCCACCTCGCTGGTGGGCATGGGCGTGATGTCCCCTGGGCTCGGGCGGTAGAGGCCAAGAGCGATGTCCCAGGCCAGCTCCGTTTCCCGCAAGCGCTCGCCCACGGCCTGGAGCTGGGCTCTGACGACCTCCAGGGGGACGCTCAGTTCGGTTGGAATAGTCAGCATAAAAGCTCCGGGAGGGGTTCACCCCCTCCCTGGACAGAATCGCCTACTGTAGCTCCAGTCTAGCACTAACCGCGGACAGATGCAAGTGCTCCGAGCCCCGAGGCCAGCTCCAACACCGCCTCACCGATGCGCCTGGCCTCCTGGTCCCGGTAGTAGCCCCGGTCCAACAGCGTCCTGCGCCGCACCTTCTGCTGGACCACGGCCAGGAGGAGGCTGGCGTGGGGGCTCTCCCGAATGGCGCTCATGACGCGGCTGGAGGGGAGCCACCCGACGGGCGTGCGCACGTACTCCACGCCGCCGTAGACCCCCACGAGAGGGGTGGGGGGCTCGTGGATCATGTGCTCCGCCCAGTGCCGCTCCACCCAGCGGACGGTGGTGCGAAGCTCCTGGGCGATCTCCCGGATGACTCGCCGCGCACCGGCCCCATCCAGCATGGCGCGCTTCAGCCTAGCCTCGTACTCCTCAACTTGGGGCGACCTGCACAGAGGACAGATGCCCGTGCGACGGACGGGGACAGGGAAGCGCGGCGCCCACGGCCTCGGGCGGGGGAGGCGCACGATGCGGGTTTCCCAACGCCTGAGCGATTGATACCACTCCTCGGCGACTTTGGCCATCGTCCCCATCATAGGGCAGCGTACCTCCTCTGGTCCTCGGGAGAAAGGCCCACCGCTATTCCCTCGGCCATGAGGGCGTAGACCAAAGCGTCCACCTGGTCGTCGTGCTCGCCCTCGGGGAAGCTCAGGAGCTCATCCTCAAACTCCCGGGGGAGGCTGGGCGCGTGCCAGACGAGCCCCTGCTCGTAGCGGGCGATGAGGGGGAGAGCCCGGGTCAGCTTGTCGCGGTCTGGTCGCACCGCCATCACGGGGAGAGAGGTCGTGCGCAGGAGCTCCTGCACCACGGCGGCCTGGTACTGGACGGCCTCTATGGCGATGGAGACCGGGCTCCACCTCGAGGCCTGGCTCTGGACGAGCTGGAGCACCTGGTGGAAGGTGGCCCGGGCCCGCACCACATCCAGGACCCAGACCCGCCCCTCCTTGTCCCTGCCGATGGTGACGACGGCGGTGTAGTCCGCGTCCTCCCTAGTGGAGATGGCGAGGTCCACGCCCTGGTAGACGCGTAGGGCCTCCGTCGGGGGCGGCGCGGCCACGCGTATCCACTCCCGGCGGA
>CAZPXS010000033.1:0-4123 GCA_964590075.1 uncultured Aquificales bacterium | reverse complement strand
TAAAACGCAATTAGCTAAAGACTTCAAGGAAGAGCATCTGGACAAAGCTATAAATACCTTTGAAAAACAGACAAAGGTGGACTACTTTATACACAAAAATCCGGAGCAGTTTTTAAAAGAGCAGTTTAACCTATGGCTCTCTCAGTACTTTATGGCACATGAGGAGGTAAACCTGAGTCCTGAAAGAGTAAACCAACTTCTGGCAATAAAGGATATAGCCTACAGAGTGATAGAGGTTATAGCAAGGTTTGAGGAAGAGCTAAAGAGACTGTGGGAAAAGCCAAGGCTTGTATTTAACTCCAACTATGTGATAAGTCTGGATAGGATAGCAAATAAGGAGGGGGGACTGGAGGTAATAAAGAAGATACTCAGTTATCCAGCTCTGGAAGAGCAGGTAAGGGAGTGGAAAGAGCTGGGAATGGTAGAAGAGGACTTTAACCCTAAGGACATACTACTTATAGGAACGCTAAACCCAAAATGGCAGTTTTTACCCATAGACACCAAATACTTTAAGGACTTAGAGAAGGAAATTATAAGCCTTTTTGACCTTGACGAGGAGCTGGACGGGCTTCTTATAAAGAGTGAAAACTTTCAGGCTCTTAATACAATTTTGCCAAGGTTTAGAGAAAAGGTGCAAACAATTTACATAGACCCACCATTTAACAAGAAGCAAGATGCGGACTACTTTTATGAGGTGGATTACAAGGATGCCACATGGGCTACTATGCTGGAAAACAGGATAAGATTGGGAAGGGAGCTACTCAGGGACACAGGGAGCATTTTTGTAAGATGTGATTATAACGGAAACTGGATTGTTAGACCTATCCTTGATGAGATTTTTGGAAGGGAGAATTTTAGGAATGAAATTGTGATAGCAAAATCAAAAGAATTTTTTAAAACAATGACTCATATACAAAAATTTTCAGAAGAAGCAGAAAGTTTGTTCTTCTTTTCTAAAACCAATAATTTGATATTCAATCTAATTTACAAGCAAAAGGAAAAACCTTCAAAATATGAGCCGTTTTTACCTGTAGATGATAAAAATTATCAAGATTTTCGAGTTATTAACGGTAAAGAGTATTATTCTCCTAAAGGTAGAAAGTGGGGGGTAAAACAAGAAGATATTGATAAGCTAATAAGAGAAGGAAGATTGGTTTTTGAAAAAGAAAAATGGTATTTGATCACATATAAAGAACCTTTAAAAAATGTATGGGTTGATTATCAAGGATATTCAAGAAATTGGGATTTTCCTACCGAAAACTCCGAAATCCTCCTAAAGCGTGTTATAGAATCCACTTCCAACGAAGGCGATTTAGTTATGGACTTCTTTTTAGGAAGTGGCACAACAACAGCGGTAGCACACAAACTCAAAAGAAAATGGATTGGTGTAGAGATGGGAGAGCACTTTTACACAGTGGTTTTGCCAAGGATGAAGAAGGTTCTCTTTTACGATAAGTCTGGCATTAGCAAAGAAAAGGATGTTAAGGAAAAGTACAACGAGAAAAACGCAGGTGGGTTTTTCAAATACTACGAGCTTGAGCAGTTTGAAGACCTGCTAAGAAATGTAGAATACTCTGAGAAATCTGGAAAGGAGTTTTATGAGGAGTTTCTTAAAAACTTCAAGGATTATAAGTTTTCTCAAGTGGACCCATTTCTCTTTGACAAAAGACTTGCCAAGGCGGTTAGAGTAGATGGAGATGATATTACGGTAAACTTTGAAGAACTTTATCCAGACAAAAAGGTGGACATCACGGAAAGCATAGTAAACACGCTTGGCATTAGCTACAAAGAAGCGAAAAACATAACTAAAGAAAAGTTGATGGAGTTCTACAGGAGGGTTTTACTGTGCCTGTAGCCCAAAACGAGCAGGTAGTTATCAAGCCTGTCTTACTTCACTATGTAGAGGGTCTGCCAGAGGAGTGGGATATTAAAGTAAGCGAGGACTTTTCTGAAGAGAAAAAGCTTTTTGCTTATCAGGTGCAGGCTCTTAAGAATGCTCTTAAGGCTCTTTACAGTTTTTACAAAAACTACAATGGAAACAAAGAGGAGTTTGCGAGGATATACGCAGAGTATTACAAGCTTCTCTCTCCAAAGGTTAAAAAGCAAAAACTCCTTGGCTTACTTTCTGAGTTTTACCAGCTTGACGAAAATACTGTGCCGTTTAAAGAGCTTTGCAACCGCATGTCCTTTTGGATGGCTACAGGCTCTGGTAAGACTCTGGTTATAGTCAAGCTAATAGACCTTCTTTTTGACTTGCAGGAGGAGGAATCAATTCCACGAAAACCCATACTTTTTTTAACTGCAAGGCAGGACTTAGTGGAAGCTTTTCTCAGGTATATTGAAGAATTCAACAGAAGCAACCCGGGAAAGCGAATATCTCATGTAAACCTCAAAGAATACCAGGGGGAAAAGCAGGGAAGTTTATTTAGAGAAAGAAAAGTCTTTTTCTACAGGATGGACCTTATATCTGACGAAAAAGGGAAGGAGACCTTAGATTTTAGAACTCTCTTAGACAGGGACAAAGAAGGAAACCTGTTGGGAAACTGGTATGTTATCCTGGATGAGGCTCACAAAGGGGATAAGGAGGAGAGCAAAAGACAGTTTTTGGCAAGTGTGCTTTCCAAAGATGGGTTTTTGTTTAACTTCTCCGCTACCTTCACAGACCCTATAGATATAGCTACAACGGTTTATAACCTAAACCTTTCGGAGTTTATAAACAAAGGCTACGGAAAGCAGATTTACCTTTCTCACTCTGAAGTGGAGGGTTTTGAGAAGAAAGAAGAAGAAAGAGATTTTTCCAGAGAGGAAAAGAAGAAGGTACTCCTTAAAACTCTTATCCTGCTTGCAGGACTTAAAAAAGCCAAGAGGAAACTTCCAGACCTTTATCACAATCCCTTGACTATATACCTTGTCAATTCCGTAAATGTGGAAGAGTCCGACCTTAAGCTTCTCTTTGAAGAACTCCTAAACTTTGCCCGCTCCATAGAAAGAGGTCTTTATGAAAAGGCAAAGAAAGAGCTCATTGATGAGTTTGGAGGCTCTTCTTACATTCTGGGAGATGGAAAGCTTGAATTTATGAAAGAGATTGTCAGAGATGTAGAGATACAGGATATTTACAGGGAAGTTTATAACGCAAGCTCGGGAGGGACTATTGAGTATCAGTATTATAAGGAAAACACACAGGAGGTTGCCCTAAAGCACACTGATGCAAATGTACCTTTTGCCCTGATAAAGATAGGTTCAATAGAAAAGATAAAGAAAAACCTTCTGTGGGAGTATCAGGAGACAGTCCTTTACGAAGACCCAAAGTACTTTGAAAGACTCAATGAGCCTGACAGTCCTATAAACCTTCTTATCGGTTCAAGAGCTTTTTACGAAGGCTGGGATAGTCCAAGACCCAATCTCATAGTGTTTATAAATCTTGGAACTCAGGCTGATGCAAAGAAATTTGTCCTTCAGGCTACAGGCAGAGGAGTAAGAATAGAACCAGTCAAAAACCGAAGGCAAAGGCTAAAGTGGGTTTCTGAACACTTGCCGGAGCTAAGGGATAAGGTAGACAAACCTGAAGTGAAGGCTCTGGAAACTCTCTTTGTTTTTGCCACAAGCAGGAAGGCAGTGGAAACCATACTAAACGAGCTGACCAAACTCAAAGAAGTTTCTGAATATAGTCAGGTAGAGCTTTACAAAAACCCTGAGTTAGAAAGACATACTTTACTCATTCCCAAGTATAAAACAAAAGGCAAGAGCATTTTTGAGCTTGAGAATCCTCCTAAGTTTAAACTAAGCGATGAAAATTACAAGCTTTTAAAGTTGTATCTTGACCTTATGCCCAAAGAGAGGTTTGCGCTTGAGAGAAACTCAGACCTTGAAAAACTCAGAGAGATTGTTAAAAACAGTGGAAGATACTTGTCTATAGATAATGAATGCCACTACAGGAACTTCGAAAAGCTTTTAAAGGCTCTTCTTAACTACTCAAAGGCTCAGGTGCAGGACATTGACGAAAGCGAACCCTTTATACCTCTTCCAGAGGACGCTATAGTGCATTTCAAGGAGATTATGGTTAAGAAGGAACTGGTGGAAAAGTTTAAAAGATTAGCGGAGGAGGTTTTTAACGCTAAGAAAA
>CAZPXS010000032.1:0-4164 GCA_964590075.1 uncultured Aquificales bacterium | reverse complement strand
ATCCCTTGTAAGTCATCTTGGGATGTCTGTTTTTCTGCTTGTATGTTGCAAGGTGATGTAACCTCTGTTTGAACCAGGTAAAGGCATATGTTGGTCTATTAAGGTTTTTATTCCAGAGTTTTTGAGGAAGGCATCAACAAGAGCAAGTCCTGAACGAGGGGTGATAGGTTCGTTAGTTTTTAGGATTTTGAAGTTAAGAGAGTTTTGCGGCATAATGGCACCCTCTTAGATTTAGAAAATTTTTTCACCCAATGGGTGATATTATAAATCGTTTAGAGCAATTGGAAAATGGGGAGATTATGGATGATTATAAATTTTTATCGGTAAAATAGGGTTTTATAGCTTTATTGCTTTTATTATTTTTTATGATAAATTTTTGTGAAAAATTTTTTTAAGGAGTCAGAAAAGTGTCAGACTGTCCTGTTTGTGGAACAGTGGTTGAGGCTCATACCGAAACTTATGTTAGCCCATACAACAAGCAAGAATACAAAAAATATGAGTGCCCCACCTGCGATGTTCACTGGTGGGAGCCTCTTAAGATTATTCCGGAGTTTTATGAGAGTGAGACATTTGAAAGCTATGTAACCTTTCATGAATTCCAGAGGCTCAGGATTGGAGAAAACCATAAAGCTTTCTTTGAGAACATACCAAAGGACGTAAAGGGTAGGCTCCTTGACGTTGGCTGTGGGGACGGGGTTTTCCTTAAGGAAGCCCAAAAGCACGGCTTTGAAGTCTGGGGCATAGACTTTGACAGAAAGAGCGTTGAAACCGCTAAAAGACACCTTGGTGTTGACACCATCTACGCCATGAGCCTTGAGGAGTTTTATGAGTTTGCCAAAGAGAGAAACCTAAAGTTTGACGTTATTACCTTCTTTGAAGTTCTTGAGCATCAGGGCAGACCTATGGAGTTTTTGAGAATGGTTAAGGAACTTCTGAAAGACAGCGGCTACATAGCGGGGAGTGTGCCGAATAATGAAAGTATATTTTGGGAAGAAGTACACCGGAAAAATTCTTGGGGAGATTACCCACCTCACCATTTTTTAAGATTCTCTCGGAAAGCTTTATACAATACTCTTAAGATAGCGGGATGTCAAAATATAGAGGTCTTACCGGTTGAGATTCCACAACAGGAATTCTATGTCTTTGTAGAAAGGAAGTTATTTGGAAATTTAGATAGGCTAAAGGTCTGGCTTAAAACGAAGATTATAGGTGATAAGAGAATTGCTAGGTCGGTATCAGTTGAAGATTTGAACAATATCAGCTCTTCAAAAAGTATAGCATTCCTTAAATTCCTTAAGAGGATGCGAAACCTTTTACTTTATCCATTTACTTTGTTTTATCTGCCCAAGCTCAAGACTGATGGATATAACCTTTATTTTCAGGCCAAAATATGAAAGCCGCTTTCGTATTCAACGCTGGTGGTCTTGGGGATTCGGTGATGACCCTACCAGTGGTTCAAACTTTAAAATCAATGGCAAGCGAACTTTACATATTTACACATTCTCCTATCTATGAAGTAGTTTTCGGCAATCAGCAGAACATCAAATACATATACACGAATGACCTTTGTTATACAAAAATAAACGACTTTCCACAAGTTAATGTTTATTTTGATTTAGCGGTTAATGGTGTTATTTCAAGAAGGTCCATGGTTCAGTTTTTCAGATTCATTAAAGCAAAAAGAAAAGTGTTCTTCGTAAAACTCAGCTCTCACATATATTTGCTCTATCCGTACTTAAGGATATTTCGCGATAATATTGGTTTTTATGAACTGCAGAAACATCTAATTGATTCAATAACAAAAAGAGATGTTGAATGGATTTATCCAAGATTGGAATGCCCACAAGAGACTTTTTACCGCTTAAACGAAGTAATGAAAGATAGACTGGATAAAACTAAAAAGACCATATTTATCAATCCTTTTGTTCGTGGGAGAGTTAGAAATCTGCCCACAGAGTTCTATGTAGAACTAATAAAGCTCTTATTGCCAGACTTTAATGTAATTCTTGTGGGTGGACCAGATGCTGTAGAAGCTGAGAGAGAACTTACCAAATACTTTAGGGAAAACGAGCTATTCTCGGTTGTGGGGAAATTGAATTTAAAAGAGTTTATATGCTTTTTGAATTTAGGCGAAATTTTAATAACTCCTGACTCGGGGCCTATGCATTTGGCATTGCTTTCTAATGTATGTGTAGTACCAATATTTACCGTTATAAGACCGCAGTATATAATTCCACCGTATTATACCCGAAGGGTTAAATCTCTATGCATACCAGAAATTCTGAGGGAGGATATCTCAGATTTGCTTGAATACCTACCTAAAGGTTCTCATTATGCAGAAAGGGAGATTCAAAAAGCAGAAATCTTTTATCGTGAATTTATAAGAAGATTTGATAAATTTAAGGATAAAATTTTGCAGGAAGTGCTAGAAAGAATAGAATCTTTAGCTAAAACATGTGCCGAATAGCTGGTTTTTGGGACCTTAGCTACAGAGGGACCTACGACCTTGAGAAGACCATAACCCTCATGCGGGACACCATGGTGCATGGAGGACCGGATGATGCGGGGCTCTACATGGAAAAGCCTCTGGGACTTGCCCTCGGACACAGAAGGCTTTCAATCCTTGACCTCTCTCCCCTTGGGCACCAGCCCATGGAGTTTGAAAACTTAGTGATTGTCTACAATGGGGAGGTCTACAACTTTTGGGAGATAAGAAAGGAGCTTGAAAAGGAAGGCTATGCCTTCAGGTCAAACTCTGACACGGAGGTGGTCCTCAAAGCCTTTCACCGGTGGGGTATGAATGCGGTCCACAGGTTCAGGGGCATGTTTGCTTTTGCCATCTGGGACAGAAGGGAAAGAAGGCTCACGCTCTGCAGGGATAGAATTGGAGTAAAGCCCCTCTACTGGTACTATCGGGATGGGCTTTTCATGTTTGCCTCCGAGCTTAAAGCCTTCCACAGGCACCCTAAGTTTGAAAAAAGGATAAACCCTGAGGGGCTTTCTCTCTTTCTGCAGTATGGCTACATAACCGCACCTTACAGCATCTTTGAAAACACCTGCAAGCTTGAGCCCGGGCACTTTCTGATAGTTGAAAGGGACGGGACCATAAAGAAGGAAAAATACTGGGACGTGGAGGAGTTTTTCCGTAAGGGTCAGCAGGAAAGGGAGATGTGGCTTAAAAGGTCAGAGGATGAGCTTTCCGAGGAATTAGAAGGCCTTCTGACAGAAGCCTTCAAGCTAAGGCTTGTCTCTGATGTTCCTGTGGGGATGTTTCTTAGCGGTGGGATTGACTCCTCAACGGTTTGCGCCCTTCTCTCCAAAGAGGGCATAAAGTTAAAGACCTTCACTATAGGCTTTTACGAGAAGGATTACAACGAGGCAGAGTATGCAAAGAAGGTAGCCCAGCACCTTGGCACAGACCACACGGAGCTTTACTGCACGCCAAGGGAAGCCTTTGAGGTGATCCCCAAACTTCCTGAGCTTTACGATGAGCCCTTTGGAGACTCTTCTGCCATTCCCACATATCTTGTTTCAAGGCTTGCTAAGTCTCAGGTAAAGGTCTCCCTTTCCGCAGATGGAGGGGACGAGCAGTTCTGTGGCTACACAAGGTACTGGATGGTTGCTGAAAGAATTGGGAAGATATCAAGGCTACCCTTTAGAGGTCTTTTGTCAAACTTTCTGGACCTGATAAGCCCCGACCTTGCCCTGAGGCTTTACAGAACCTTTAAGTTTTTCCTTCCCAAGTATACAAACTTCAGGGACAAATACATAAAGCTGAGGAATGTTCTGAAAGCAAGCGGACTTATGCCCCAGTATGACCTTGCGGTAAAGTATTTCCTGAAAGAAGACCTTCTGAGCCTTGGCATAGATACTTACAGGGACATGCTCTTTAAGGCTCAGGTGGACGGGTTTGACAGCCTTTCATCCCTTATGCTCTTTGACCTGAAGACCTACCTTCCCGATGACATTCTGGTAAAGGTAGACAGGGCAACGATGGGGGTTGCTCTGGAAGGGAGAGAGCCTTTTTTGGACCACAAGGTTGTTGAGTGGACGAGCATGCTTCCGTCTGATTTTAAGTATCAAAAAGGTAAAAGCAAGCATTTGCTGAGAAAGGTCCTTTACCGGTATGTCCCGCCGGAGCTTGTTGAGAGACCAAAGCAGGGC
>CAZPXS010000031.1:0-4411 GCA_964590075.1 uncultured Aquificales bacterium | reverse complement strand
GGAATCTGATGGCCTCTCCCGTATGCGCGGCGCAGGGGTTTGCTTTAAGGCTGGGCCCTCCTGGGAGGCGGGGTGGCCAGGTGGGTTTGGCCTGGGGGAGGGGGCGCTCCCAGCTCCTACCGCCGGAGTCGCACGGCGGTGCCGCTGGCGGTGACCATGAGCATGCTGTTGTTCCCCCCTAGGACTTCGTAGTCCACGTCTATGCCCACCACGGCGTCCGCCCCCAGACGGCGGGCCTCCTCCGCGAGCTCCTGAAGAGCCAGCTCCCGGGCCCGGCGCAGCTCCGCCTCGTAGGCCCCGCTCCGCCCCCCCACGATGTCCCGGATGCTGGCGAAGAGGTCCCGGAAGAGGTTGGCCCCCACGATGGCCTCCCCAAACACGATGCCCAGATAGGCCTCCACCTCGTACCCGTCCAAGGTGGCGGTGGTGCTCAGGATCATGGCTACCCCCGGCGGGCATTCTACCAGGGCCTTTCTGGACCTGGGGACAAGGGCACCCGGGAGCCCGGGCCGGGCCACCCCACCCGTCCCCAAACCCCCTCCTCTGATCCCGGAGGGAACGGGATGGGAAGATGGGGAAGGAAGCCGGCCCAGAAGGCCTCCCCCTGGACCCCTGCGAGGAGCGCCGGGCGGAGGAGGCCTGGGCCGCACCACAGGTGGCCCGATGCCTTCACCCCCGGGTGGGTGAGCTGGAGGGGGTGCAGGCCCTTCTCGCCTGGCCCAGGGGACGCTTTCGTGCCTTCGCCGCCCTGGTGAGCCTCAAGGAGAAGTACCTCCGGCACGACCTTCTCGCCATTGCCTTTCTCCCCGAGCCCCTGCGGGAGGCGCTCCAAAAGGGGCTTCTCCTCCGGGAGGCCCACAGGCTCCACCGGCTCCTGAGGAAGGGGGTCCTCTCCCTTCAGGACATCGAGGGCCAGGAGCCCAAGGCCCTGGCGGCCCTCCCGGCCCGTCGGGGGGAGGTGAACCCCGGCTCTCCCGTCTGGATCTTCCCCCCAGAGCCCTGGGACGAGGCCCTCCCCCTGGCGGTGGCCCGGGCCCTCATCCTCCTCTACACCCGCCCGGGGGATTTGGTGGTGGACCCCATGGCGGGCCGGGGGACCGTGGTGGAGGCAGCCCGCGCTCTGGACCGCTGGGCCTGGGGCGGGGACATCGCCCCAAGGGGGCCCCTGGTGGAGCAGGCCGACATCCAGGACCTTCCCCGGCGCTTCCAGAAGGAGGCCGCCTTGGTGGTCCTTCACCCCCCCACCTTCGCCGCCTGGCTCCGGGAGGGGGGGTGCCGGGAAGAGGCGGAGGAGCGCTACGGGGAGTATATCCGCTACATCGCCGCCTTCCTGGACCTCTGCCGCCCCGCCCTGGTCCCGGGGGGGAGGCTGGTCCTGGTGGCCCGGCCCCGGCGGGCCCTGAGGCCCAGGGACTTTGAAGCGGGCCAAGACTTCTTCCTCTCCCCTCTGGAGCGGGCCCTGGCCGAGGCCGACTTTCGTCCCGTGCGCTACCACCTGGCGGTGAGCCGAGACGGCAGGCAGGACTGGCACCTCTTCGTGGGGGAGGCCCGGTAAGGAGGGGGCCGGTGAGGGATTTCCCCCGGGGTGCTCCCCGGCCTCGAGGGGGAGATGGCCCGACCCCCGCCCTCGTCCGGGGGGCTCCAGGATCCCGGGCCCCTCTGGAGTGGCGGGACTGCTGGCGCTGGCGGGGAAAGGAGGGCTGGTGCCTGTCCGCTCTTCCGTCGGACGGAGCCTAACACCCCGGGTAGAACGGAAAAGGAAGTGAGCATGGAAAGTTTTGCGAAACCCAAGCAACCCTGGGAGCTCGCCCTTCGCGTGAGCCGCGGCGTGGTGAGGGGGAAGGACCTCCTCAAGGTGGAGCTTTTTGCCCCCGAGAGGACCCCCTTCATCCCCGACCTGGCCCTGGTGCTGGACCGCTCAGGGAGCATGGCCTCGGGGAAGCTCCAGGAGGCTAAGGCGGCGGCCTTGGCCCTTCTCCAGACCTTCCCCGCCCAGGGGCGGGTGGGGGTGGTGGCCTACAACCACCAGGTGGAGGTGGGGGGTCTGGACCGGGAGGCGGCCCGGGCCTACGTGGAGGCCCTCGAGGCCTCGGGCAGCACCGCCCTCCACGCGGGGTGGGAGCAGGGGAGGCTCCTCCTGCAGGACCGGGGGAGGCCCCGGTTTCTCTTTCTCCTCTCCGACAGGCTGGCCAATGTGGGCCTCACCGACCCCGAGGCCCTGGCCCTGAAGGCGCGGGAGGCCGCCCGGGCGGGGGTGTACACCTTCACCCTGGGCTTCGGGGAGGGCTACGACCGGGCCCTTCTCGCCCGGATGGCGCAGGAGGGGGGCGGGATCCACCGCTATGTGGCGGACGGGGAACTCCTAGAAACCCTGATGGAGGAGCTCGCCTTCCTCAAGGCGCCCGTGAACCTTGGGGTCCGGGTGACCCTGGGCCGGGCGGAGGTCCATCTGGCCCCCTTCGCCCCCAGGGAAGCACGGGTCCTCCTCCTTCCCGTGGAGGAGGCCCAGGTCCTGGAGGTGGAGGAGGGGCTTCCCGGGGGGGCGCTCCTCCAGCGCCTGCCCCTTCCTGAGCCCGCCCCCGAGGGAAGCGAGGCCTGGCGAGAGGTGGAGCTGGAGGCCCTCTTAGCCCAGGCGGGGCAGCTCCTAGGGCGCCAGGCCGACTCCGCTTCGGAGGCGCGGGTCCTGGCGGAGGAGGCCGCTCTCCTCTTCACCGAGCTCCAGGCCCACCCCTTGGGGAAAAGCGATCGGGCCCTGAGCCTGCTTCGGGCCCTCGAGGCTTTCCGCGAGGTGGAGCCCCCAGGGGCGCAGGGTGAGGACATAGGCGCGAAACCCCGTCCGATAGAAGGCAGCGTCGGCCAGGTCCTGGTAGAAGAGGGGGTCGTCTGGGGCCTGGGGGAGTTCCAGGAAGGGGTGAGGGTAGCGCAGGAGGTGGCGGCGGGTCAGGGGGTCCTGAACGGTGAAGCCCTCAGCCTCCAGGGCGGCCAGGGCCTTTCGGACGCGGTGGGGAGGTAGTTCCAGGGAGCGGGCCATCTCTGACACCTTCAGCCCTTCGGGAGCCCCGTGGAGGAGTTTGAGGGCTCCAGGCCATGGGGCATGCCCCACCCCCACTGTGGGCAGGTCCAGTCCTGGGCCCTTGGGGGGGAGCCTCAGCCCTGGGCCCAGACCCGCCCCAT
Source organism: uncultured Aquificales bacterium (assembly GCA_964590075.1). Lineage (GTDB taxonomy): Bacteria > Thermosulfidibacterota > Thermosulfidibacteria > Thermosulfidibacterales > Thermosulfidibacteraceae > JAGDVO01. Next base: position 1,237 of record CAZPXS010000031.1, on the reverse strand, counting down.
CACCTCCCAGAGAGGGGCAGCCAGGATTCCTTCCCCCAGGGGGAACACTTCCTCTCCCGGGTAGACCACGAAGGCCGCTTGCGGCTTTAGGTCCTTCACGGCCTCGTAGAACCCGCGGGAGGGCTTGGGGGTAAAGCTCCGTTTGACCTCCACCATCCAGAGATCCCCCCCAAGGAGGAGGACCAGGTCCACCTCGGCCCCCGCCCGGGTGCGGTAGAAGAAGGCCTCTCCCCCATCGGGCAGGACCCGGACCAGGTTCTCCACCACAAAGCCCTCGTAGCTTCCGCCCACCACTGGATGGGCCAGGAGGTCCTCGAGGCTTTGGATCCCCAGCAGGGCGTGGACCAGGCCGCTGTCCCTCAGGTAAAGCTTGGGGCTCTTCACCAGGCGCTTCCCCACGTTGGCCTCAAGGGGGGTAGGCGCCTCAGCAGGTAGAGGTCCACCAGAAGCCGGAGACCTTCAAGCTCCTGGCTTGTGACCGAGGAGCCCAAAAGGAGCCGGTGGACCTCCTTGAAGGAAATGCGAAGGCCAACCCTAGAAGGGCAGGTACAGGATGGCGTTCTCCAGCTCCCCAGGTCGCGCGGCGGTCAGAAGGAGCTCCAGATCCTCCAAGATCCGGCCCACGCCGACCCCCCGGCGCAAGAGGATGAGCCCAGACATGGGCCTGCCCTCCTCTATGCGCCGCGCGGCCTCGGCGCTCAGGGTGGCGTGGTCCCTAGACACCAGTACCCGTCCTTCCCGGGCGGCCCACTCCAGGACCTCAGCGTCTGATCTCCCCCCAAGGCCCACGTCTACTACCCGCACCACGTCTAGCCCGGGATGGCGCCGCTTCAGGCCCAGGAAGAGGGCCTTTTCCACGTTCTCGTCCAAAAGGAGCCTCACGCCCTACCCAGCCGGGCGAGAAGGGCCTTGGGGAAGTGGACTCGGGCCCGCTCCTCCGCCTCCTGAGCCGCCCTCTTCGCCCTCTCCCGATAGGCAGCCACCTCCTCCGGGTGGCGCAGAGCCCAAGCCAGGACGGCGTACACGTCCGCAAGGCTTAGGCTGGGGTAGGCCAGGACCATCTCCTCGGGGGAGAGCCCCCCCTCGTAGGCGTCCAGGAGGTCTTCCAGGTAGACCCGGGTGCCCTCTACCCGGAGGCCTCCGGCCTCGTCCGCCACCAGGGGGATCCGCTCGGTCAGGACCATGCGCCCCTCAGTATACTCAGGAGCCGCCCCGCGCGCCTAGACTTTGTAATCAG
>CAZPXS010000030.1:0-4766 GCA_964590075.1 uncultured Aquificales bacterium | reverse complement strand
CGCAAGCATAAAGAATAATATAGCATTTCAGTTTTTCTGGGGAATTCCCCAGAAAAGCCTGCCCCTGCTTCTTTTCAGTCCTTGTCTTTCAAAGCTTTCCTAAAATCACCACTCTCAAAGCTTTGATTTTCAAAGTTTCCACCTTAGTATTCCTAAGGTGGAAGAATTTTTGGAAACCCGCTTGTCCATATTTTCAGAAAGGATTTACAATTTCCAGAGCGAAGTTTTTATAGAGTATCTTGGGGTAGGTTTTATCTTCCGTGATAACCAGAGGTATTTTGTGTCTGATGGCAATTGCATATATGAGAGCATCCCAGTATTGAAGGTTATAGCTCTGCATAAGTTCGCATGCCAGTTTTATGTCCGCAACCTCTTCAGAAAGCAAAATAGCTACCCTGCTTATTTTTTCAAGCATTCTGCCTTTTTCATCACAATTAAGTCCATACTTTAGAGCCACCCTGCCTAATTCCTTTGCTACCTGTTTTGGTGCATATATAACAAAACCTTTTTCTGTAAGTTCCATTAGAAGAGATTCGCATAAGAGGAATTTCCATTTTTCATCTTCTTTCCCTATTCCGAAGGCATAGACCCATATGTTTGTATCCACAAGCACAGCCCTTTCCATAATGTAGAAAATGTAAGGTAAAGCTATTTTATGTCAAGCTTTATTAGAATACCTTACTTACAATGCTATTAATAGCGCTTAGCTAAAGCTAAATAATGTTTGACAAAATAGACGGGCTGGCTTATATTGATACCCATGCATGTAGTTCCAACCCGTGAGAGGAAAGGCAGTGTGTATTTCATACTTGGAAGGGTTGTCCATCCTCGTGAGGAGCCAATGAGCTATGAGGTAAAGGTTATAAGACCGGAACAGCACAAAGTGATTATTGGCAGGAAAGGGGTGTATATACTTGATGATACCCTCTGTAAAAAGCTAATCTCTGAGGTCTGGGAGGAGTATGTGAGAACCATATACGGAAAAAGGGAAAGAAGAACTAAGCAGGAAAGAGTAGAACATCCGGTGGAAATCTCGGAGGAAAGGTTAAGAGGTTTTATAAGGAAGGAAGGAATACATATTTCCACCGCTTCCTGTGCCTTTTTCTCTTATGTGGAGCCTACACCTGCAGAGGAGATGAAAAGGCTGATTGAAGATATCAGGGAGTTTTTTAGAAAAGAGCGTTCTTCAGGAGTTGAGATGTTAGAAGGCGGTAGCTATTATTAAAGCTATGCTCCTCAGGCTTGCCAGTCAGGAAGAGATTGATTTTTACCACGAAGTTATTTATCCTCTTCAGGACAGAATTATCCTTGCTATTACAGAAGAGTTTGGAGAACTCTTTTATTTGAGCGGTTCAGCAGCCCTATCAAGGTTTTATTTACAGCACAGACTATCAGATGATGCCGAGCTTTTTACTCCAGAAGCAAGGATTGACAGGGCTTTCCCAAAAATTGTAGAGCTGATAGAAAGGCTTGGATATAAGGTTTATACAGAAACTCAGGGAGCCTTCTTTTGCAGGTTATCCATTTCCACTGGACCTACAGTCCTGAAATTAGACATAGCTACAGAAAAGCCTCTTAAACCACCTACCGTATCTCCTCAAGGGTTTTTCTTAGATAGATTTGAGAGTATAGCAGTTAATAAGTTGATAGCTTTTGAAGACAGAGCTCATATGAAAGACCTTATAGACCTTTACTTTATCATCTCTGGTGGAATGCCTCTTGAGGAACTACTTACCAAAGCAGAGGAAAAGAGGGTAATAGTTCCCTATGAGGAGCTTCTTACTATAAACCAGCAGGGGCTTGCTGGCGGTGCTTTGCTACTAAAGAGCGTATCTGAAGAAAGCCTGTTTGCTTTCCTTGAAGAAGTCAAAAGGACGCTGTCTGAATACATTAAAAAAAAGGCTCAGGAGATAAGCTCTGATATAGACCACTATATTAAAGCTCTCCTGTGGGATTTACCCCCTGAAGAGAGGAAGGTAAGCTCCTTAACTTTGAAACTTCTTAAAGAGCGCATGAAAAAACTCCAGCTTCCTGTTAGAATTGCTCTGGAGAAGGTTATTTGATACGCTATCGTATCAAACAACACAATCAGAAAGCATTGTCTCTCAAGGTTTTAAAAAGTGTGATACGGTTATAGCCTTTATCAGGTCAGCAATTTATAGACTTCTAACCTTTCTCTTTTGACCTCTTCGTCTTCTGCGTCTTCAAGCTCATCTTCAAAAAGCATTTCTGAGTTTTCTTCTCTCTGTAGAGCTTTCTTCCATGCTTTTATGTCGTCAAAGGAAATTTTGTCAGAGTTTTCTATAAGCCTTTCCATAAGCTCTATTTCATAGCTGGAAAAATATGAAAGGTCTATTTTGTGCTTTTCTATGGGGACTATTATGCCCACTGGCACAGGTCCATATTTCATTGCCAGATATCTAAGCCCTATAGCTGGTCTTCCTGTTTCTCTGACCGATAGAAAATCCATGAAAGCCAAGTATTTATAAAGGTATATCTTCGTTAGTGGTCTGCCAGTCTTTTCATAATGCCTTTTTGCAAAGTAGGCTATAGCATTCTCCAGTTTTTCCCTTCTTAGAGGGTCCATACTTATTAATTATAGTTCTGGTAGTCAAAAAGGTAGTAGAGAGGAAGCAAGAATCTCAAGATATGCCAGCTATAGCCTTGCTGGTGGCTGTGGCAGTTGGAGTGGTGATTGGCTTAATCCTCAGCAGGTTTTTCTGAGGAATTCCACAGGAAAGAGGCTATAATATTACCATCTGGAGGGGTTTCATGATGAAAAGAGTTATATTGTTTGGAAGTCTTTTGGTATCTGCAGGTTTTTCTCAGGAACTACCAGATTTTAGAGAGTATTTAAAGAACACAGGTTTTTATTCTATCACGGTAGATGAGCGAAGAACCATAACGGGGCAGTATTTGAGAACCCAGTATTATCGTCCTCTTCCAGCCTTTTATGTGGTAGGAGATTATAAAAATAGATATTGCCCTCAAAATGGGCTGAGGGTCTTCAGAAGGGTAATATCGCAGGGTATAGAAACTGAGCAGGAGTATGATGCTAAAGCGAGCCTTCTCAAACAGGTTTTTTCAGAGGCTTTTTTTGAGTATGAAGGCTACTGCAAGAATGACAAGGGAGAGGTGGTTATTAAATACAAAATGTATGGAGTGGTGCATCCGCCCTCAAAGGTTTTTTATGACAGGCTACATTACACTCTGGAGGAGCTGATAGAAAAGTATAAGAATGCAAGTCTTGAGGAGATAGCTACTGCTTTTGGTTCTGGACTTTTCAAGAAAAGTCCGATAAAAATAGGTGTAGATACTTATAGACTTGAGAATTTATACAACACAACACTACCTGTCTTTACCGCAGAGCCTAAAGACCTTTATATTCTGTGGAAAAACTGTGAGGCAGGTCAGGGGCAGTTCTACAGAGTAGGCAAAGAGGGGCTTATACCTTTCAGAGAATATCTGTGGTATGTGGCTACGGGGGGTGGTGGGTTTAGGACTTATAAGAAAACTTCGCCCTTCTTCAATCCAGAGGAAGCTGGAGCTGTGGCTGCGTCAAATGCTGATAGCTTAGCAAGGGCAATGGCTGGTATGTATGTATGCAAAGGTGGGCAGAGGGAATTCACATACAGCTTGAGCGATGGAAGACCAACTTCAGGCATTCTAAAGATTGGAGTAGATGAAAAGGCTATAGCAAGGGCTACTCAGAAGGCACAGATAGAGGAACACAATACGATGGCAAGGGCAGGATTAACTGATGAGCTGTCTTTCCTTGCTCTATCTACTGCAAAAGCTAAAGCTCCCGTATCCATACAGAGAGGTGGGCTTATTTACAAAGGTCTATACAATGGAGAGCAGGGTGGGTGTTCTCTGGTTTCCGTTCAGGTGGTCAGCGGTGGAGCTTTGCAGGCAACCCATAACTACAGAGTTTGTGAAGAAAGAGTGGAGTATATAGGTGAGACGGGGCTTCCAGCACTTCCGAAAGGTATAGAGACTATAAAGCTTGATGTGGCAAGAGCCTGTCAGAGATTTGGACAGATGCAGATGGTTTATGAAGGAACCACCATTCAGTGCAGAGCCTTAAGAGATAAGGATAAATGCCTTGTAGAGCTTACCTATTTGCAGGAGGGCAAGCTGGTGGGGAAAGAAGAACTAAACGGGTGCAGGTGAAAGCCTATAATAACTTCTATGCTTACCTCTACATATCTATCCTCTCTTTCTCACCTCTCAGAAAAATCTTTGCAGACCAAATCCTATGCCTTATCTTTGCTTGAAGACTTCACAGGTGGCTATGTAGTAGATGCGGTAGAGTTCTCTCAATTTCTCAAAGAAAAAGGACTTTCTAATTCCACTATCAGAATGGTTCTTGAAGAAGTTCAAAGGTTTTTCCTATGGCTGTCAGAGAGAGGCTATATAGCAAGGCTGGAAAGAAAGAAAGAAGCTTTTAGAGTGCTAAGGACAAATAAAAGGAAAAGTGCCTTTACAGATGGGGAGCTAAAGGTGATTTTTGACTACATGAAAAGTCAAGCACACCCTATATTCTACATTTTCAGTCTTGTCCTGCTTCACTCAGGAATTAGACTTTCCTCAGCACTTGCCTTAAGAAGTGAAGATCTTGAAGTTAAGAGGTTCAGGCTCTCTACAGAAGACTTTGAGGTAGTGGAAAAAGAGCTTTTACTTTTGAATGTTAGACACTCCAAATATGGCAAGACAGTATTACATCCAATGTGCCACACACACGATTACCAGAGATGGCTATATTA
>CAZPXS010000029.1:0-4813 GCA_964590075.1 uncultured Aquificales bacterium | reverse complement strand
GTGGCGGTGGAGGCGTAGGTGGGCTCGGCGATGAAGAAGCCGTAGATGAGGGCCAAAACCGCGAAGGCTAGGGGAATGGTCCAAAGGTACACCCGGCGTCGTTGCAGCACCTCCACGATGTCCCGAAGGGTCGGTTCATCTCGGGGGGTCTCCACCATACCGCCTCCTTCAGTAAGCTCCCTTCCGCGTTAGGACCACCCAGACGGTGCGGGCCAGGAGGTAGAGGTCAAACCACAGGGACCAGTTGCGGATATAGTAGGTGTCCAGAGCCTGTTGCACCTCCAGATCCCCTTCGCTCCGGGCCGAGACCTGCCAAAGGCCAGTTATTCCCGGAGGTACGCTTCGCCTAAGGGCCCGAAAGTCCTCGGGAAACTTCTCCAGGTGGTAGCGGGGAAAAGGCCTCGGCCCCACCAGGCTCATCTCCCCCTTGAGGACGTTAAAGAGCTGGGGGAGCTCATCCAGGCTGGTCTTTCTCAGGAAGTGGCCGATGCCGGGAAGAACCCGGGGGTCATCCTTTAGCTTGAAGAAGCGCAGCCACTCCTCCCGGGCCTCCGGGTTCCGCTCCAAGTACTCCTCGAGGCGCCTTTCCGCATCCGGGTACATGGTTCGGAGCTTCCACACGCGGATGGTCCGCCCCATGTACCCCTCCCGCTCCTGGGCGTAGAAGGCAGGCCCTGGGCTTACCCTCTTGATCCAAAGGGCAAGGAGGGCGAGGAAAGGCAGGGAGACGAGGAAGAGGGGAAGGCCCAGAAGGTAGTCCAGAGCGCGCTTGAGGAGGCGGTTCCGCCTCACGAGGAGATTTTTTTTCACCTCTAGGCCGAGCACTCCAGCGAGGTCCCGGGTGGACACCCAGAGGCTCTGGACGCCGAAAAGGTCGGGCACCAAGATGACATGGGGGAAGGGCAGCTTGTTCACGAGATCGACCATCCTTTCCCGGCCAACCCCGGGCATGGCCAAGACAGTATACCGAAAGCCCTTCTGGGCTAGATGGGAGGCGAGATCCAGGCTACCGAGCACAGGCAGGCCTTCCACCTCCACCCCCCACTTGGCGGGATCATCGTCCAGAAAGGCTGTGGGGCGGAGACCCAAGGCGGGCTCGGCGCGCAGACTCCTCGCCACCAGGGCCCCGGTCTTCCCTGCCCCGAGGATCACCACGGGCGCGCCCCAGGCCCCAAGCCGCACCAGCACTTCCCGGGCTAAGGCAGCCATAAGGGGGACGAGCACCAAGGCGTACCCCATGGCGAGCCCCAGGACCCCCCGGGACCACCCCTCCCTCAGGAAGAGCCACTCCCAGGAGATGAGGACCAAGAAGGAAACAAAGGTTAGCTGCACCTGGCGCCGCACCCGCTCCACGGGCACGAGGCCGTAACCAGGGTAGAGGCCAGCAAGAGCGTACCCGAAGGGAAAAATCAGGAGGGCCAAGGAAACGGAACGGAGAACCTCGAGGGGCACTTTTGCCGGGAACCAGAAGCCGAGGACCTCCCGGGTAGCGTAGCCCAGGAGGAGGGAGGCCTCGAGGGCGAGGAGGTCGGCAAGGAGGAGCCCCGGCACCGCTAACCTGGGCAGCGCCGAGGATACGTTCACCCTTTTGCCAATAGCCTTGGCCTTAATCCTCACGCCACACCCCTCGCCTCGTCCACGTGGGCCCGGAACCACGCATAGGTCTGCTGGATACCTTCACCCAAGTTGCCACCTACCCTTACCTACTCCACCCGGAGCGCTGCTCCCTCGTTTTTCAACCAAGCCTGGGACACTCTCCACCCCCCGTTTACCCTTAGCCGTAACGTAGCTCCCTCGGAGGCTGTGGCTTCTTAAGCGGAGGGGACCAGATCCCCGCCCACTGGAGAAGTAAAAGGGCTAGATAAGCGGTGTTCAGGGGAAGGTACCTCCGCCAAAGACGCCGTGGCTCCTGGAGCAAGCGGTGGAACCACTGCAAGCCATACCGCTGCATCCAAAGTGGAGCCTCCCGCAAAAGCCCCGCGTGGAAGTCAAAGGCAGCCCCCACAGCGATAACAGGCATTCCCAGGAGGCCGCGCATCTCGTAGGCGAACACCTCCTGTCTTGGGCAACCCAGGCCCACGAAGGTCATTCGCGCTCCGCTTTTCCGTATCTCCCCCACCACCTGGTCCCGCTCCTCCGGGGTGAGGTTCCGGAACCTAGAGGGCATGGCCCCGGCTATCTGGAGCTTGGGGAAGCGGCGTTTCAGGTTGGCCTCGAGGCGTTCCAGAACCTCCTGACGACTGCCATACAGAAAGATGGAAAGACCCTCCGCCTCCGCTGCCCGGCAGACCTCCAACATGAGCCTCGGACCATAGACGCGATCCGGCAGGCCCGTTTTGTGCAGAAGGTTAAGCGCCCAGCGGACAGGCTGACCGTCCGGGACGACCAGCTCCAGCTCGTTCAAGCGCCAAAGATGCTCCGGGTCTCCCACCCCCGTCATCACCCCGTGGACCGCCAGGGCCGTGACCCCGTAGGGCCTGCCCTCCTTAGCGGCCGCCACAATCCGGGCCACTGCCGCCTCGTAGTCCACCGCATCCACCATCACCCCCAGGACGGACTTCTTGCCTCGGTCTATCATGCCGGTTTCCACCGCTCCCGATTCTGCTCGTAGATCTCCCGCAGGATTCGGGGTACGTCATAGGTGAGCCGCCACCCTGGGTAATGCTCCTGGAATTTGGCGTTGCTGCCGATCCACCAGATGTGGTCACCTATGCGGTTGCGCTCATCATAGGAAACCACCATCTCCTGCCCGGTGATCTCCTGGGCCAAGGCGATGGCCTCCAGAACCGAGGCGTTGCTGTACCGGCCCCCTCCTATGTTGTACACCTCGGCCACCCGGGGAGCTTTGAAGAACTCGTAGAAGGCCTGGATGAGGTCGTGGCTATGGATGGCGTCCCGCACCTGTTTGCCCTTGTAGCCGAAGATGGTGTAGGGGGTACGAGTCATGGCGCAACGCATCACGTAGGCCAGAAACCCGTGGAGCTGGGTGGCGGAATGGTGGGGCCCCGTCAAGGTCCCACCCCGGAAAATACCCGTGTACATGCCAAAGTACCGCCCGTACTCCTGAACTAGCACATCCGCCGCCACCTTAGAAGCCCCAAAGAGGCTGTGGAGGCTTTGGTCAATGCTCATATCCTCGCGGATCCCCTCGTAATAGGGATGCGCAGGGTCCAGCTCGTACCGGGTCTCCAGCTCCACCAGGGGCAGGCGGTTAGGGGTGTCCCCATACACCTTGTTGGTGGAAGTGAAGATGAATACCGCCTCGGGGGCATACCGCCGGGTAGCCTCCAAGACGTTCAGGGTCCCCAGGGCGTTCACCTCAAAGTCGGTAAAGGGGTCCCGGGCGGCCCAGTCGTGGGAAGGCTGGGCCGCCGTGTGTACTACCAGGACCACGGACTTCCCGTAGCGCTCAAAGACCCGGAGCACCTCCTCACGGTGGCGGATGTCCAGGTCCAGATGGGTGTAGCGGGGTCCCAGCTTTTCCTTGAGCCTTTGGATATTCCACCTGGTGGAAGCCTCCTCGCCAAAGAAGACCCGCCGCATATCGTTGTCCAGGCCCACCACGTCCAGACCCAGCCCAGCGAAGAACTCCACCGCCTCGGAACCTATCAAACCGCCTGAACCTGTCACAACAGCAACGCTCATACCACGCTCCCCTATCCAGTCTAAATCAAAAGGCCAAAACTTCCCGGTAAATAGCCATGAGCCTCTCGTAGTTCCTCTCCGCCGTGTACTTGGCCTCGTACTCCGCCCGGGCTTCCTTCCGCATGCGGGCGAGCTCTGTGGGGTGGGCAAGGAGCCATTCCACCTTGGCGGCCAGGTCCTCGAGGTCGCCGGGGCGAAAGTGGAGGCCGGTGCGGCCGTGGTCCGTAACTTCAGCAACCGCTCCAATATCAGCCGCAAGAACTGGCGTACCCTTGGCGAAGGCCTCTATGGCAACCCGCCCAAAAGTCTCATACCACTCTGATGGGAAAACCAAGAACGCCGCATCCCCCATTAGCGCGTAGACCTCTTCCTGGGCTTTCCGTCCCAGCCACTCCACCCCGGGAAGCCTCGCAGCCGCCTTACGTACCTCCTCGGCCAACGGGCCATCCCCCACTACCCTAAGGGGCACCTTCCCCCCCAGCCGTTCCCAGGCCCTAAGGAGCGTCCTAACCCCCTTCTCCGGGGAAAGCCGTCCCACGAACAGGGCGTAGCCGCCCCGCCCTTCACCAGGCCCGGGGTCCGGGTGTACGAAGTTGGGCCTCACCGTAAGCTTCTCCGGGGGAAAGCCCGCCTGGATGAACTTCTGCCGGGCGAAGTCCGTGAGCGCGATGAAGCGGTCTACCAGGCTCCAGGTGCCAAGAAGGCGGTGCAGGGTGAGCATCCCCGCCACCACCGCGCTCGCGGCCCGGCTTTGCCGGTAGCAGCCATAAATCGCACCCCGCCAGGGCAGCCGCCCCAGGCAGGCCTCGCACACCCGCCCCTCGCGGAAGAGGAGGGCGTTCACGCAAAGAAGGCGGTAATTGTGGAGGGTCATGACCACCGGCACCCCCTCGGCTTTCGCGGCGTGGATCACTGCGGGCGAGGCCAGGGGGAAGGTGTTGTGTATGTGCACCAAGTCGGGGCGGAGGGTCCGGATAGCCTCACGCACCTGCCGGTAGGCCTCCCTATTCCAAAGGGTCACGGCAGCCTGCTCCCAGCGGCGGAGGGTCTCTAATCCTTGGTTATGGAAAGTGACCGGCTGTACCTGGTGCCCCCTTTCCTGCAAAAGGGCCACCTCGGCGCTGAAGCACTCGTCCTCACCGCCCCGTTGTTGGTAGTGGGTGTGAAT
>CAZPXS010000028.1:0-4826 GCA_964590075.1 uncultured Aquificales bacterium | reverse complement strand
GGAGCCAAACCCACTGGCGCTTCAAGGTTTCTAGGATGTCCCTGAGGGAAAGCTCTTCTCCGGGGGCTTCCACCATAACGCCGTTTACTATACCCTATCCTTCTAATCGTCAACCGGGATCCCCTCGGGCTGGTAACTGGGAACAAGGCGCCTAAGGGTTTGCCGAACCAGAAGGCTTTCACCCTGACGGGCTGCCCGATAGAGCTCCTCCAAAAGGTGGGGAAATTCCGGGGGAACCTGGCTCTTCCTGGCCACCCAGATTTTTTCGTGGCGGCTGGCCTCCGTTGCCTCCTCGGCGGTGAGCAGTTCTTCAAAAAGCTTTTCCCCGGGGCGCACCCCGGTGAAGACGATATCGATATCCCGGTAAGGCTCGAGGCCCGCCAGACGGATGAGGTCTTTGGCCAGATCCAGAATCCTCACTGGCTCCCCCATGTCGAGAATGTACACATTGCCGTTTTCCCCCATTCCCCCCGCCTGCAGCACAAGCTGGGCAGCCTCCGGAATGGTCATGAAGTACCGGCGCATCTCCGGGTGGGTCACGGTTACTGGACCACCCCTCTTGATTTGCTCCAGAAAAACCGGCACCACGCTTCCTCGGCTTCCCAAGACATTTCCGAAGCGTACAGACACGAAAACCTGCCCCAAAGCCGCCCGCGAAGCCCCCCAGGCCACCACCTGCTCCGCCACCCGCTTGCTGGCCCCCATCACGCTGGTGGGGTTCACCGCCTTGTCGGTGGAGATATTCACCAGGCGTTCCACCCCGAACTCCAGGCAGAGATCCACCACATTCTGCGTCCCCCGCACGTTGTTGAAGATGGCCTCATCGGGGTTGGTCTCCATCAAAGGTACATGCTTGTGGGCAGCAGCGTGGAACACCACCTGGGGCCTATAGAGCTGAAAGACCCGGCGCAGGCGTTCCAGGTCCCGCACATCGGCCACCACCACCTTGTACTTAAGGTCGGGCCAGCTGGCCTCCAGCTCCTTTTCCAGCAGGAAAAGGCTGTTCTCCCCCCGGCCCAGAAGCACCACCTGCTCAGGATGAAAACGGGCCACCTGCCGCACCAGCTCGCTTCCGATGGACCCCCCAGCCCCCGTGACCAGGACCACCCGGCCTTCCAGGTAGCCCGCGATCTCCTCCAGATTGAGGCGCACAGGCTCGCGGCGGAGGAGGTCTTCTAAGCGCACCTCCCTGATCTGGGATATCCCCACCCGGCCCGAAAGGATTTCGTAAACCCCGGGAAGAATCCGATAGCGAACCCCCGCGGCCCTGCTCAGCTCCACCACCTTGCGCACCACGGAACCGGGGGCCGAGGGAATGGCCACCAAGACCTCCTCCACCTCCAAAGCCCGAGCTACCTGGGGCAGAGCCTCCAGGGTACCCATGACCCGGACCCCCGCGATGGTCTGCCCTCTTTTGTTGGGGTCGTCGTCCAGGAAGCCCACGGGATAAAGGCCGGCCTCCGGGTGGCGGAGCATCTCCCGCACCACCATGCTGCCCGCCTCCCCGGCCCCCACCACCAGGACCCGGGTGCCCTGAACCCCCTTGCCCCTTTTCCCCTCCCAGTAGAGGCGTACCCCCAGGCGCACCCCCCCCAGGAGCAAGAAGGCCAACACCATGGCAATAAGAGGAACGCTCCGGGGCATGGGAAGGTAGGCCCTTAGGACCACGGCAAAGGCCAAAAGGACAGCCCCGCCTAAGCCCACCGCCGTGCCCAGCCGCACCAGATCCCGCACCCCCACCCGGCTCCAAGCCTGCCGGTGAAGGCCGAAAAGGGCGATGAGCAAGGCCTTTACGGGAATTCCCAAAAGGGTGTAAACCCAGGTGGCTTCCCAGTACGGGGAAGGAAGCCCCTCGAGGCGCAAGGCCATGGCCAAAGGCGCCGCCAGGGTCCAAAGAGCCAGGTCCAAAAGGAACTTGATAGCTCCCCGCATACGCTAGAGCCATCTTAACCCGGGAGGGTGTGAACGCAGGGTTAACGTAACCCTAACCTAACCGGCCGCAAGGTTTCGGATGGCTTCTATGATCCGGTCCTGGTCCTCAGGGGTTAGGGATGAACCTGAAGGCAAACAAAGCCCCTTACGGAACAGGTCCTCCGCCACCTCACCCCCCACCCTTTCCGCCCCCTGGAAAACGGGCTGCAGATGCAGGGGTTTCCACACAGGTCGGGTTTCTATACCCTCCTTTTCAAGGGCCTGTCGGATCGCCTCCGGTGAACGTCCATAGGCCTCCTTATCCACCAGCATCACGGTAAGCCACCGGGTGTGCCGGCCCCAAGGGGCCTCGGGTTGGAATCGGACGCCTGGCAAATCCGAAAGGCCCTCCACGTACCTTTGAAAGATACGCCGCCGGGCCCCCACCCTTTCCTCTAAAGTGCGCAACTGCGCCCGGCCCACCGCAGCCAGGAGGTTGCTCATGCGGTAGTTGTACCCCACCTCAATATGCTCATACCAGGGGACGGGTTCCCGAGCCTGGGTGGCCAGCTTCCGGGCATGGGCGATAAGCTGTCCATCATCGGAAACCAGCATCCCCCCACCGGAGGTGGTAATGATTTTGTTGCCGTTGAAGGAAAAGATACCTGCATTGCCAAAGGTACCGGGGCTTTTGCCCTTGTAAGTACTTCCCAAGGCCTCTGCCGCATCTTCAATAAGGGCTATGCCGTACTCCTTGCAGAGGGCCTGGATTGGCTCTATGTCTGCGCTTTGGCCGTAAAGGTGGACCAGCACCACCGCCTTGGGAAGTCTTCCCCTTTTGGCCCTCTTCTTAAGGAAGTCTGCCAGGAGGGCGGGGTCCATGTTCCAAGAGGTTTTTTCGCTATCTATGAACACAGGGCGGGCACCCAAATACAAGACGGGAAAGGCACTGGCCGCAAAGGTAAGGGTGGAGACCACCACCTCGTCCCCTGGCCCCACCCCGGCCAGGATTAGGGCCAGATGGATGGCCGCCGTACCCGAACTCAGGGCCAGGGCATGCCTGGCCCCCACCACCTCGGCGAACTCCCGCTCAAAGGCCTCCACCTGGGGTCCGAGAGGGGCGATCCAACCGGAATCTAAGGCGTCTTGCAGGAAGGCTCTTTCAAGCCCGGAAAGATGAGGAGGGGAAAGGTATATGCGCTTCACGGCTCCCCCTGGATCTTGCGCCTTACCTCAGCGGGAACTCCGTAGGCCAGGCTGAAGTCCGGGATATCCCGAACCACCACGGCGCCAGCCCCCACTATACTCCACCTGCCCAGGCGCTTTCCGGGTATAACCACCGCTCCCGCTCCTACGAATGCACCCTCACCTACCTCGACACTTCCGGCTAACCGCGTCCCAGAAGCCAGGTGCACCCAGTCCCCTATTCGGCAGTCATGCTCTACCACGGCGCTTGTATTGACAATGACATGCCGACCCACCTGCACCATGGGCTGCACTATAGCCCCCGCAAAGACCACCGTTCCTTCCCCTAAAGATGCGGTCGCATGCACATAGGCTCTGGGATGCACAAGGGTGGCCCAGTCCACACCCGCCATAAGCGAAGCCAGTTTCTGCCGCACCCGGTTTTCCCCTATCGCCAGGACAAACCTCACGTCTTTCTGCAAAAACCTTTCAAAGGCAGATACCGGCCCCAAGACAGGGGCTCCCAAAAGACTAGAACCCCACTTGGTCGGGGCATCGTCCAACACCGCCACCACTTCCATACCTGCCTCCAAGGCCGTGGCCACGGCCACCTTGCCATGCCCCCCCGCCCCGACCACCACTAGCCTCATACTCCCTTGCTACCCTTAAACTCCGGCATGGTGGCGTGCCCCTGGGCACTGATACCCTCCCGGCGCAATACCTTCACGATGGTCATCAGCAGAATCTTCAGATCCAGGAGCAGGTTCCAGTTGTCCACATACCACACATCCAACTTAAACTTCTCCTCCCAGCTTAGGGCATTGCGCCCATTGACCTGCGCCCACCCCGTGATCCCCGGCTTCACCTCGTGCCGCCGGGCTTGCTCCGGGGTATACCGCTCCAGGTACTCCATAAGAAGGGGCCTGGGGCCCACCAGGCTCATCTCCCCCTTGAGGACGTTGATGAACTCGGGAAGCTCGTCCAGGCTGTACTGGCGCAAAAACTTTCCCAATGGGGTAAGCCGCTTCTCGTCGGGCAAAAGCCTTCCCTCCGCATCCCGCTCCTCGGTCATGGTGCGGAACTTATACATGACGAAGGGCCTGCCCTGAAGCCCAGGGCGCACCTGGCGGAAAAGGACCGGACTTCCCATCTCGCGCCAGATGCGAAGGGCAACGTAGAGCATCAGAGGCCCAAAAGCAAGGAGGGCAAAGGAAGCGCCCACCACGTCCAGGATCCGCTTGAGAAGAGGGGAACGTAGAAGACCCACGAACCTCATTCTATTCCCAGTTCCTTTAAAAAGCGCTCGTTCACCTTCCAGGCGTCAAATCGCTCCTCCGCAAGCCTTCGGCTTTCCTGGCCCATCCGCACGATCAAGTCCGGCTCGTGTATAAAGCGCTCCATGGCCTCGGCCAAGGCCTGGGCATCCCGCGGGGGAACCAGGAAACCGTTAACCCCGGGCACCACCGTTTCCCGGCAACCAGGCGCATCCGTGGTGATGACAGGGCGGGCCATGGCCATGGCCTCCTGGGTGCTGCGGGGAACCCCTTCCCGATAAGAGGGCAAGACATACACGCTCGTCTGCCGAAGATAGGGCCGCACGTCCTCTGTCCAGGGCACCCACTCCAAAAGACCCTCCTCCACCCAGGAGCGCACTTCGCTTTCGCTGATGGCCCCGGGATTGGTGTCCAAAGGACCGATAAGGAGAAAGCGCACCTCCGGGTAGTTACCCT
>CAZPXS010000027.1:0-4977 GCA_964590075.1 uncultured Aquificales bacterium | reverse complement strand
ACATATAACAACAGGCTTTTCAAGAGTTTCCAGCATGTTGAGAAAGTCATACCTTGTTTTCACAAGCTCAAAGGAAAAGCATGTAAGATCTAAGGAGTTTTCCTCCTCTGATACTATCCTGTGCCTTGTAAAGGAAAAGTATTCCTCTAAGGGTTTCTTTTCAATTAAGTCTGTTAGCACAAGCACCTTAGATCTGTGCTTGAGAAGAAGATTAAACAGAGGAGCTAAGGAAGAAAGAGGGTAGCTGTCCGCATAAGGGAAAACTATGAGTTCTTCCCCCACCTTTATCTCTTCTACTTCCCATGGGTCTATAAACCCCGTCTTCCTTTTGAGCTTTTTTACCTTTTCTTCAAACTCCTCATAGCCCTCCACATAAACCTGCCTGCCAAAACCCTTAGAAAGATAAGCCCAGTAGTAAAGGTCTCCTCTAAGCTTTGGCACAAAGATGGACTTTCTTATAACCCTTGAGAAAGGATACTCAGAAAGATAACCCTCAAGGATAAGATCTTTGAGCGTCTTTCTGCCCTCTAAAAGAAGAGAAAAGTAAGAAACTTTCCTGACTTTTAACCCCTTATACTCAAAAGAGTTTCCACCCTCAAGCCAGAGAACAGAAAGCTCTTCTTCTTTCCCCTTTAGCTTAAAAAGGAGCCGAAAAAGTTCTTTGCGAGAAAGTAGCCCCCTGAGAATAATCATTTTTAAGCCTTAAAGCTAAAGCCCTCAGCTTGGCTCTTAAAAGCTTGCTTCTGCTTACCGCATACCTTTTTGCTAAAAGCTCTAACTCTTTAAAGTCCTCTTTCTTCAAGCTTACATACACCCTCCTTTTCTTCTTCCCTCTTGGCTCCTCTGGAAGAAAAAGAGGCTCTTCTGTCATCACCTCTTCCAAAGGAACCTTCTTCAAAAGCTCATAAAGCTCATCATCTACCCTCATAACAAACTGCCTTACACCTTTATTCCTCATTTCTCTCTCCTTGCAAAGATAAAGTCTAAGTCTGGAAAGGTAGAAAGAGGATACTCAAGCTTTAATACATTTTCCCTTGGCACAAGTCCAAAATACCTGCTGTCATAAGACCTCTCATGCTCTCCCATAACAAAATAGTAGCCTCTACCTATATACTGGTTTAACTCTACGGGTTTTACTGGGCGACCCTTGCTGTCCGCTGTTCTTGCCCTCCCTAAGTAATTCCCGTTGCAATAAAAGTCAAGTCCTTCAGTCCTTATATAGTCTCCCTCACTGCATACTACCTTCTTTATCAAAAGCTTCCCCTTTGTGTATTCATTCTCTACGGGCGGTTTTATAAGCACATAGTCCCCTGCCTTTGGGTCTCTAAAAGGCTCTACCTCAAGCCACCACTTGTAAGGCAGTGAATAATCCATGCTATAGGCAATCCTCACTGGACTTACCTTGTATGCCAGCACGCTCACCACAAGCAAGAAAACAGCTCCTAACCAAAACCTCACTTTATAGCCCCCTTAACAACTTTCTGTGTAATGTCCTCATCCTCTCCAGATACCACACACTGCTTTATAAGAACAATACCCTTCTCATTTGAAAGTATAGCCTTTAACTTCTCCTGTTTCTGTAGAACAAGCTTTTGAACTTCCTCTGGACTTTTACCAGACTGAAGAGCCTCATAAATCCCCTTTGCATTCATAAAGTCCAGCTCAAGAAGATTTATTGTCTTTACAGGTCTGTAATAGAGCTGTCTTGCAAGATAAAATGTAGCCCCGTTGGAAAAAACTATAAGAGCTATCACCAAAAGCCACTCATACCACTTCATTGCTTCATCTCCTCCTGCACCTTCTTTATAGCCTGTAGATAGCTCATGCCAGAAGCCACAAGTTCTTGTATCCTCTTTCTTACATGAGGAGTTGTAAAGAACATGGCTTTCATAAATTCATCAAGAACTACCCTTGCCTTGACAATTCCAGCTCCTGAATAGATAACTACCTCTGAAAACTCTCCAGCTCTTGTCCTTGTGCTTAAAAGCAAATTCCACTCCCAGTCTCCAAAGGCAAACAGATTGCTCTGTTTCATGGCATTTATACTTTCCGTCTTCTGTTGCATAAACATAGACCAGAAGCTGTTTTCTGTTATAACTCTTCCAGCTCTTGAGAGACCACCTGTTGGCATTATATCCGCAAAACTCTGCGTGCCTATGATCATTGACGCCCCATGCTTTCTGAACCTCCTGTATGCCTGCTCTATGAAGATATCTATCTTCGGATTTCCTAAAAACTTATGTGCCTCATCAATGATAACTAAATTCCTGTAGTCTTTCATGCCTGAGAAGAATATCTCCTTTGATATGTGATAGGTAAGGAGCATGATAACCGGGTCTCTCAGGTCTGGTATATTCTCTATCTGCCCGTTTTCAAACACGGTTAAAAACTTGTCAAAAAAGACTGTTGCTCTTCCGTTGAAGAACTTTCCATATGACCCCATAGAAGAGTAAGGCTGTAAATGTTTTATAAAATCACTTATTCTTTGGTCTCCTGCATACTTTCTTAATGCATCAATCACCGTATCCACATTGCTTTCAGCCCCATACTTATCATAGCTCTCTCTCAGAGCTTCCTCTAAATGTGCCTTTATAAACTTCTCCTGTTCTTCAGACTTTTTCTGCTCTTTTACCGCTCCCATCAGGTAAAACCAGTTTGTTAAAAATTCCAGATAGTCCTCAAACACGCTGTAGTCAGTTATTGATGTGAAAGGATTGAAGCATATGGGGGCTTCAGGCTTTATCTCTATATAGTCCCCTCCAAAGGCATGACAGAACCTCTCATAAGAGCCTCCTATGTCTATTACCCACACACGGTTGCCACCTGCCAGATAGTTCCACATAATATACTGCAAAAACACGCTTTTGCCAGCTCCCGTCATGCCAATCACATAAGAGTTGTATCCTCCAGATGGGTTGGAAAAGTAATCAAAGCCTATGAGCTCTCCCGTGTTTGAAAAGAAGAAAAGCTCAGGAAAAGTCCCCTTCCATCCTGCATAAACAGGTGCTAAGGTGGCAACATTCTCCTCAAATACCACCCTTACCCTCTGCCTTGAAAGGAAATCAGCTATTGTCTTGTCAAAACCAAAAGGAAGAACGCTTATAAAATCCGCAAAGTTTATGTATTTGTCTTCTTCCAGCTGCCAGCCAAGTTTCCTGAATTCTGTCTTTACTCTTCCAGTCCTCAGTTCAAGCTCCTCCTTGGTTCTTGAAAAAACCACTATGAGAAAGTCTATGGCATATAAATCCGCCCCTTTCTCTATCCTCTCCATAGCATAGGAAAGGTCTTGATGCTTGAACTTGAGCCTTGGCACCAAGCTATAAGGCACATGCTGGCTAAGCACCATAGTGGCATCTCTTTTTACTTTTCCTTTCTCACTCTCAGGTAGCTTTATGCCATTCAAAACTATCAGATAGTCAAAGTCATAAACGCTCTCCTCATAAGGACCAGCAAGATAATTAAGCACATCTACCATTGACCACTCTTCTGGATAAGTCTTAACCGATAAGGCTCTGACATAAAAACCGTCCAGCTCAAAAAAGTCCTCATAAATGCGAGCTTTTGTAGAAGAATGAACGCTTGCCCTTGATATTGGTATATCCCCCCTATACTCAGGAACATCTCTCCAGTCCTTTGAAGGATTGAGAAGTTTATAAAGCACCTCCACCATATTTCCCCCCGTCATATCGTAAGGCACAAGCCCCGCAGACTGTAAAGAACCCCTCAGCTTTTCTCTTACATCAGACAGCTTTTTCAGATATACGCTAAAATCCTTCAGCTCATCTTCTTTTTTCTTACTAAAAAGCCCAAAAAGGTTTTTAAAAAGACTATCCATAAGACTGTATGTCTTTGACTTACCACCAAGCTTTACTGTGATAAATAGCCTGTGATTTTTTGCGGTGGCTCTAAAGGTTTTTGTTATAGGCTCATACCTTTTGCTCTCTAAGAATTTCCAGTACTCATCCACCATCTCCTTCATGAGGCTCTGGTCTATCCCTCTTAGCCTGTATAGCCCCCTATACTTGTTTTCTCTCCACGTATCCACGGCTTTATAAATGTCAGAGGAGCCCCAGAGGATAAACTGAAAGCTTGCTCCCTCTGGCAAGGCAGAGAGAAAAGATATCAAGGACTGCTCCGTCCCAGAAGATATCCCCACAAGAGGCACACACTCAAAGGCTATGCCTATGGAGCCGTCCGCATTGTAGAAAAAGCCATCCTCTTCATAGTAAGGCATAACATACCTTGAAAGGTTTTCCCTCTCAAGGACTAAAAACAATTCTTCCTGCGTCATTATCTCATTTCTCCTCCAATGGCTTTAACTCTTTAAGAGGTTCTCCTTTCTTGAGAAGATAATCCCCAAGTATCCACTTGCCTTCCTCCGCTCTGAAGAAGATATACTTCTGAGACACTAAATTGCCTTTTTCATCTACATAAGGCAAAACAAATACTCTTATAATGTTGTCAGGCACACGCAAAGGAGTTGGGATAGTCCTTGCAAGTTCAAAAAGTCTTTCCTGAACTTCCTTTTGATACAGGCTCTCTACTTGCTTTTCTTCTTTTTGCGTAAAAGTCTCAGGTAAATCTTTCAATTGAACCTTTTCTTGCTTACTAACAACTCCCGCACATGAAGTCAAAAATAGAGCTATTGCTAATACCCGCTTTTTCATCTCCTTTCCTCCTTCAAAGTCTGCTCATAGACATCTGAAAGCCTTCCACAATAGCCAGAATTAGCTCCCTTTTTACAAAGCTGGCTTTCTTCGTAAGGTAATAAAATCTTTGCACAGGAGCTTAGAAAAACAGAACACAGCATAATTAAAACAACCTTCATTTATTGCCCTCCTGCTTATTCTCTTGCTTACCAGCCTGTTCTTGCTCCACGGAAGAAAAGTCAAGGCTCTGCAAGAAAACTACATCTACCTTCCTTCCTGCGTTTATTTCCACCACAGGATAAGTCTCATCCGCCAGCTTCTTGTATTG
>CAZPXS010000026.1:0-5080 GCA_964590075.1 uncultured Aquificales bacterium | reverse complement strand
TACCATAAAAAGCATGAAGAGGCTAAAGATTCTCCTATTGGTGGGCACCGTGGCCCTTTCGGCCTGCAACGGTTCCATCCCGGGGATAAGCGGTCCGTGGCGAGCCCTCGAGCCATTCACCTCCGTGAGCCTCAGCGGCGTGGCTTACGGCCCCCAGGGGTTTGTGGCCGTGGGATGGACAGGCTTTGAAGGGCGCATCTTCGTCTCCCCTGACGGCTCCACCTGGCGTCAGGTGAACTACCAGGTGAGCAGCCAACTTGACGAGATCACCTACGCCAACGGCCTCTACGTGGCCGTGGGCCACGACAACACCGTCCTCCTCTCCCCCGATGGCCAGGCTTGGCAGATGGTCTACAGGGGTGGGGTAGGCTACCTCAACGACGTGGCCTTTGGCGGGGGACGCTTCGTGGCCACGGGGGCCTTCGGCTACGTGCTGGTCTCCCGGGACGGCACGGGGCAGGCCTGGGACTTGGTAGACGTGCCCGATGGTTGGGAGCTCCGCGGCATCGCCTACGGCAACGGCGTCTTCGCCATGACCAACGACCGTGGCGACATCTTCGTCTCCCAAGACGGGAGGAGCTGGGAGAGGGTCCTCCAGGGGGACTTCCGCAGGCTGAGCAAACTGGCCTTCACCGGGGAGCGGTTTGTGGCCGTGGGGGGGAAGGGCCGGATCCTCCTCTCCCAGGACGGGCGCACCTGGGTGGAGGCCCCCGCCAATGCCTCCATAGACTTAACTGCCGTAGCCTACGGAGAAGGGCGCTTTGTGGCGGTGGGCGGGGGAAACGCCGCCCTCACGTCCACCGATGGGCGCAGCTGGACTCCTGAGGACCTGGGCGGCTACTACACCCTCCGAGACGTGGTCTTTGGCAACAGCCGCTTCGTGGCGGTGGGGGACTCTGGGGCGGTCCTGGTCCGGCAGCGGTAGCGGTCCTACCGGGGCGAGGAAGCGTTGGCTTCGCTGAGGCCAACGGACCAGCCCTGGCGAGGAGATGGCCTTGGAGATGAGGGCAGGGGAAGCTGCCTTCCGGCCAGGCGGGCTTTCCTCCTTTGGCCTGCAGGTAGAAGGCCCAGGTCGCCCCTCCAAGGAAGAGGAGGAGGACCTGGGCGAGGAGGCCGAAGGCGCCAAGGTCCCCTCTCACAGTCCCACCTCAGCCCCCGGAGACTTGGCATATGCCAAATCTTGGCTTAGGATGGTCCTATGGAAGAAGGACCCCATCTGGTGCCGGTTTCGGAGATGGCCGAAAGGCTGGGGATCACCCGGGAACGGGTCCGGCAGATGATCCTCGAGGGGAAGCTGGAAGCGGTGCGCCTCGGGCGGTACTGGTACGTGCGCCAGGGGGGAAAAACCCGCCTTCGCCAGGTGTATACCCTTTTCACCCACGCGGGCGGGGCCGGGAAGACCTCTCTGGCCCGGGACTTGGGCTACGAGCTGGCCCGTAAGGGATTCCGGGTCCTGCTGATAGACACAGACCCGCAGGCCAACCTGACCTCCTGGCTAGGGGTGAGGGAAGTCCAACCCCAGGAAACCCTCCTCCACCTGGTGGAAACGGGGCAACTTCCACCGCCCCGCTCCCTCAAAGACTGGAACCTGGATCTGATCCCCGCCAGTTTGGACCTGGCCAGGGTGGAGGTCCGCCTCATGCAACGCCCCCTCGCTACCCTCCTGTTGCGCACGGCCTTACGGAAGGAGGAGCGGTACGACTTCGTGCTCATAGACTCCCTTCCCTCCTTGGGGCATCTGGCAGCTCTAGGGGCCATGGCCGGCGACGGCCTCTTGGTTCCCGTGGAAACCAGCGTCAAAGGGGTAGAAGCCCTGGTAGGGGTGATGGAAGCCGCCCAGGAGTACCGGGAAGCGTTGGAGCAGGTAGCCCCCGAGGCCCCAAAGACCTTCGTAAGGCTCTTCATCCCCACCAAGTACGATGCCCGGACCTCCGGGGACAACCGAGTCCTGGAGAAGATAGCCAGCCTTAGGGAACTGGCGCCGGTAGCCTCTCCTATCGCCTACCGCCCGGGCCCCCACCGCAAAGCCACAGAACAGGCGGTGCCCATCCAACTGGTAGGGGATCGGCAGGCTCGGGAAGAGGTGGAGCGGTTGGCGGAGGAGTTCCTGCAGAATGTGGTAGCCAAGGACCTCTCTCGTAAACCCCAGGAGACGGGGGTGGGCCAGTGAGCAGGTTAGACGAAGTCTTGGGAACGGCCCTGCTAAAAGGAAAAAGGGCCCAAGGGGAAGGTAGGGAAGTTGTAAAGGTACCCCTCGAGGCCCTACTCCCCTCCCCCCAGCCCCGCAGGCGCTTTGAGAACCTCGAGGCCCTCGCCCAGTCCATCCGGGAGAAGGGGGTCCTCCAGCCCCTCCTGGTGCGCCCTCTCGGGGACGGGCGGTACGCCATCGTGGCCGGGGAGAGGCGCTACCGGGCGGCGAAGATGGCGGGGCTCGCCGAAGTCCCGGTCCGGGTCCTGGACCTTCCGGAGAAGGAGGCCCGCCTCCTCGCCCTGGTGGAGAACCTGCAGCGGGAGGACCTGAACCCCTACGAGGAGACCCTGGGGGTGCTGGAGCTCCTATCGGAAGAGTTGGGGAAGACGAGGGAAGAGGTGGTGGGGCTTCTCCGGCGGATGCGGAAGGAGAAAAGGGGGGAGGCGGGCCAAAACGTTTTGGCCTCCCCCGAGGCCCAGCGGGTGGAGGAGGTCTTCCAGGCCTTGGGCAGAATGACCTGGGAGAGCTTTGTCCAGGCCCGCCTCCCCCTCCTAGGGCTCCCCGAGGACCTAAGGGCGGCCCTGGAGGAGGGCACCCTCCCCTACACCGCTGCCCTGGAGCTCAAGAAGGTGAAGGACCTCGAGGCCCGGGCCCGGCTCCTGGAGGAGGCCAAGGGGGGCCTCTCCCTGAGGGAGCTCAAGGCCAGGGTGCGGGAGGCCCTGAGGCCGGAGCAGGCCCCTCAACCCTTGCCCAAGAAGATAGCGGCCCGGTTGGCCCGGCTGGACCTCGAGGCCCTCCCCCCCGAGAAGCGGCGGGCGGTGGAGGAGAAGGTCAGGGAGCTCTTAGCCCTCCTAGGAGGTGAGGAGTGAAAAACGGCGGGAAGAGCGACTCCCAGGCCTTCGCCGAAGAGGTGGTGCGCTGGCTTGAGGGGCTCACCGTGGAGGGGAAGCCCTACCGGGAGTACATCGCCCAGGGGAGGACGGGGGACGAGGCCAACGTGGTGGACCGCCTCTTCACCCAAGGCTTGCTGGCCCGCTTGGGGTACGACGAGGACCGGGTGATCTACAACCAGCAGAAGGGCTCCGAAAAGCCCGACTGGCTGGTGTACCTGGAGCCGGGGGGAACCCCCTACTTCCTGGTGGAGGATAAGGCCACGGGGGAGGACATGGCCGCCCACCAGGAGCAGCTCTTCCGCTACATGCGGCGGCTGGGGGTGCCCAGGGGAGTCCTCACCAACGGGCGGGAGCTTCTGGTCTACGAGGCGGGCGACGGCCCCCCCAACGCCGTCCTCTACATCTCCTTCCGGGAACTCCTGGAAGGGGGACTCTTCAAAGAGGACTCCCTTAGCGCCCTTCGGGCCCTCTACGGGAGGCTGGCCAGGGAAAGGGTCCAAGCCAAGGAGCGGTGGATCGAGGACCTCACCATGACGAAAGAGGGTAAACCCCACGCCCCAAACGGGGAGACCTGGCCAGGGGAGGCCCGGATCCCCGTGGTCCCCGCCAAGGGGGAGGGCTTCCTCCAGAGGTTCACGGAGGAGGTGAAGGGGGTCCTGGGAGAGCTCAAGGAGGATGCCTTGGCCCAGCTTCGGACCCGGCTTGAGGAGCTGAAGGCCGCGGAAAAAAGGCTTTGGGGGCCCAACAGCCAGAGGCAAAAGTCCATTCGGGAGGAGTTCACCGAGGTACGGGACCGGCTCCTGAAGGAGTTAGAAGGCCACCTCTCCGAGGCTCCTATGGCGGAGTTGAAAAGGGAGCTACAAGCCCCCTGGGAGGAGGGGGCCACTGCCTGGCGGGGCAAAGCGGATCGGCTCAGGGGCTACCTACCGAGGGACAAAACCTCCTGGGGGCGCGTGGACGTCGTCCTTAAGAGGCTGGAAGAGCTGGCCCTCCTCTACGAGGAAGGCCGCCACCGCCTGGAAGAGGACCACGGGGAAGCAGTCCAGACGAAGGAGGCCTTCACCAGGTGGAAGGCCCGCCACGGCTTCCTCCTAAGGATAGAGGCGAAGGGAGACCTGGAGAGGCGGGCCTTGGAGGAGTTCGCCACCCAGACGGCCTACATCTTCTTCGTGCGCCTCCTCCTGGTGCGCATCGCCGAGGACAAGGGGCTCCTGCCCCGCATGTTCACGAACGGAGGCGTGGCCAAGTGGTTCCTCGAGGTGGAGCCTTACTACCTGGGCGGGGGAGGGGAAGCTCCTGAGGGCCTTAAGGCCTTCTTTTCCCTGGTCTTCGGCAGGGCGGAGCGGGAGGTCTACGCCCACTTCTTCGCCGAGGGGACCTTCGACTGGTACCACCCGAGCCGCCCTCTGGCCCTGGAACTCCTCTGGAAGCTGGCCCACTACGACTTCCGCGATGTGGATCAGGACATCATTGGCCACCTCTACGCCCACTACGCCACGGAGGAGCACCGCCACCACACGGGCATGTACTACACCCCACCGGAGGTGGTGGACTACATCCTGGACCGGGTGGGCTTCCGCGGCAAAGAGGTGGCCACGGCCACCCTCCTGGACCCCGCCTGCGGCTCGGGGACCTTCCTGGTGCGGGCGGCCCGGAGAGTCCTGGAAGCCTTCCGGGACAAGGGGGGGAAGATACCGGAGGAGAACCTCGCCTTTGCCCTGAAGGCCGTGGCCGAGAACCTGGTGGGCCTGGATGTCAACCCCTTCGCCTGCTACCTGGCGGAGATCAACCTCCTGATCCAGGTCATGGACCTCCTCGAGGGAATAAAACACCTGGGACAGGACGTTGGCCTCGACCGCTTCCGGGTATACAACACCGACACTCTTGTGGCCCGCTTTCCGAGCGCCGCTTTCCTTGACGGCGACCTCTGGCCTGAGGAGAAGGTCAAGCTCACCCCGGAGGCCTTCGACTTTGTGGTGGGCAACCCCCCCTACGT
>CAZPXS010000025.1:0-5217 GCA_964590075.1 uncultured Aquificales bacterium | reverse complement strand
TAAGCATTATGCCAAGCACCGTTCCCAAAAGCCCAATGTATGGAGCGTTAGAGGCCACAGAGGCTATTATAAAAAGCCCCCTTGTTAAATCTATTTCAATCTCCTGCCTACTTTTATAGGCTTTTAAATCTACCTTTTTTAGATACATATACCTCTCAATGGCAACACCTACACTGAGAAAACTCAAAAAGGCCAAAATACCGATAACTCCGTAATCTACAGAGGTTTTTATCCAATCCATGGTGTTAATTTTAATATAAAGTTATGAGATTTTCAACGATTTAAGGTGTATAAACGGCTTCTATTCTGGTAGTAACCCTTCCCTGAGGGTCGCGCACCTCGGAAATGATTGAATATATATTGCCTTTATTCCCTGGCATTGGTCTACTATAGGCTACTCCAATAAGAGGATAACCAGGTGGTTGAGTATATCCAAGAAAGCACACGGTAATCCTATTTGTGTAAATTTCATTGGTGCCTTTTAATCTAAACTGGAGGTTAAAGGTGCATCCCAATTGAATGTTACCTCCTTGCCCTGCCAAAACTGGACAGCGAGGATTGTTAACAGATGGAGTACCATCGGGACAAATTCCAAGACTGGCTATAGTATCAAAGATTCCTGAAGTTATGGCATAATTCACTCCTGCAACAGCCGCCTCTCTTGCAGAAGAGTAAGTTCGTGTAGTTTCCGATGTCTCAAAAAGCCTTGTCAGCATAAAGTATAAACTACCCAAAAGTACTAATACAATAACCGAAATTATAAGGGCGGATATTAAGGCTATACCTCTTACCTTATGTTTTTCAATGGTATGTCCACCTCTATAGCTGACCATCTGTAAAACCTCCAATTGTTGTTTGGTACAGGACCACCTCCACATGACTGGCTAAACTGCGGAACATCCATAGCCACGCTTTGTCTTCCACCTATCTGTAGAAGCAAGCAAAGCCTTAATCCTAGAAGGTTGTTTACATTATCAACACTGTCGCTGTATACGGCACTTCCGTTTTGGTTGGTTATATACCTGACTCTAAAAGCTCCCACACAATCTATTATTGGTTGTGGTGCATCATTACCTACTTGTTTCATAAGTGTTCGAGTTTCATTTGCACATAAACGAGAGGCTGTTTGGCTTTGGTCGTCTAAGTAATACCGCGTTATAAAGTCGTTGGGATAATTAGGCGGATTATTACTATTATTACTACTTATATCAAAGACCATCATGTTTCTACAGCTTTGATTTTGTTGCGGGTCTGCACAGTTTGGAACTACACAGTTTCCTCTACAGCTTTTAGTTATAGGTTCTAAACAAACGCACCATTCCCATCTATTGTTGCCAGTATTACACTCCCTTCCAAGATAATCCCTTGCAGTTTGGGTAGCTATGTTGCCATTATTATCTACATAGCTCCAACATCCTGCGCTATTATTTTGCCTTGTGGCTAAGCTCAAAAATTCCACTCCATTTTCAGATATGGCTATGAGAGGTGGTATCTGAAGCCTGCTTCTGTCTATACCAAAGCCCACAGAGGAAAGCTCGGAAACAAGGGTAGAAATCAAGAACTGAGCCTCCTGTTCATTCTTTGCCACAAGACTTTGAGAAACCCCTTTTTGAAACACTTCTCTATATGCATAAAAGATTCCACCTGCGAGTATAAGGGTTATCCCAATAACCATCAAAAGCTCAACCAATGTAATACCCTTCTTCATGGCTTCCTCTTTATAAGGGTAGTGCTTACATACTTATATCTATTATCTATGGGACTAAAATACCATGCGGTAATGCCAAAGGCTTTGCCTATTTCATTATTCTTTTGAATTAGCCTTGCTACGGTAATTCCTACATATATCCTTCTGTTCCCTATGGAATACTGCCTGGGTGGACAATTATATTGAATATTTGGATCATCACATAGAGGATGAGGCTTTGGTCCTATAAGAAGCCAATCTGCGGTGTCTAACGGATGATTTTTAAAGTAGTCGCTATAGTTATTGCCATTGTATGGGTCATAGAAATCCGAAATATTATCTCCGTCGGAATTAGTATCTTCTGCTGTAATTTTAAAGGAGGTGCAATTATTTTGATCATAACATTCAATGGAAGCGTTGCCCCAATTGTTTGAACTGTTTGGATATGGATCAGGACTTATAAGGCTTGCATTGTAAGGCAAGCTTTCAAGATATCCAGACCAGTCTCTTATGGCTTTACTTGCCGTATCTTTCATGCGTGCATCCAAAGAAAACTGTATATAAGTTAATACACCACGCAAAAAGCCTATCATCACAAACATAAGAAAAAGCATGGCTATGAGAAGCTCTATGATGGTAAAGCCTTTACTGTTTAGTTTTCCACACATGTTGTTATTTCACCCTCCACTACTCTTATCCTACCATACCTGCTAATGCATATAGTTCTGGCTTTGTTCAAGGTTTCTGATTCTATAATTATGTTAGTCGCACCAAAGCCACATATAGCATTCCTTGGGTATCCCTTTTTGTCAAAGACTATAACGAGAGGATTCCTTACTTTTACTCCGCTTTCCATTTGAAAAGTCTTTACCACTTCTTCGCCGTTATTACAATTGTTATCGCACCGACAATTGGAATTTGTGTCTTCAAAGAGAATAAACCTTCTACCATCTTCAGTTACATAAACACCCCATGGTCTTGGCCCTATTCCACGAACATCCCTCCCTGTCATAGAATACATCCTTGCGGTATTTAACACGCTTACAAGGTTATCTGTGGAGGCTTTTAACCTCTGGTTTAAAACTATGTTTCTAAAGCTTACGAAAGCAAAGCCAGCAAGGATGGAAAGTATAGCTATTATCACCAAAATTTCCATTATGGTGTAGCCTTTTACTTTTCTATCCATAGCAAGAACCTACCCTCGTATGGTTGTGTAACCTGTTGTTGAAGCTTCAATATTCCGCCCGTAGAAATTTGAGCATAAGCTTGATATTCCTTACCCGTTCCTGCTACCACCTGGAAGGGCATGCCTAAGGGCGGGATACCTATACCAAGATTGATACTCTGCTGTACCTTATTGTTTACCACAGCTTCAGGTGATAAAACCGTAGGCCTTGGGTAAGGCGTTCCAGTTTTGTAGTAGAGAGAGTAAAGCTTAGAGCTACCTTCCATAGAGCATATGTCCTGAGGTAGTACTGCTGAAAGAGTGTTTACAGTTCCACCAAAGACAAAGGGCTGGGAGTATATGGCTTCACCACTAAGCCTAATATACCAACCTGTAGAAGGTTCATCTGCCAAAGATCCGGACGCATCGGTAACAATTTCTCTATTACTACATCCTGTTTTATCGCATACGCACATCTGGGTTGTTTCTATTATCTGTATAGGCGTTGTCCAGCCTGTGCGGTTGAGGAGATCGCTTAAATATACAGTGCTAGCCGATTGCCAGGCGTCATACTTTGTTCCATGTTTAAAGCCTATAAGGTAGTTTGTGTAGTTTATAGTTTTGTCTGCAAGGCTTAGGTACTTTCCTGTACCAAAGAATACCCAGAAGTTGTTGTACTCATCTAAAGTGTAGCTTGGAGCTCCAAAAACTGGAGCTGGAGAGTTCCCAAAGTCAAAGGCTTGGCTTACAGTCCAATTGTTAGGGTTTAGGTATCCGTTTTGGGCTCTAAAGTTTATCCTCATAAGAGCTCCAAAAATACTTCCAGATTGCTTTTTACCATAGAGGCCAAAGTATGCTACATCATCGTTGTAATCGTTGTCTATATCTACAGGCATAATATCGCCTATGGCAAAGCTGGCACCCGGTACATTTACATCTTCCGTTGCTACAAGGCTCCCATTCCTTAGGTTAAAGATATACACCTTAGGTGAATTGGTATAGCTCTCACCCAAGGTCTGGTCTATATGTTTTGGACCACTACCCACAAGCACATACCAATTATCCTCCACTTTAGCAATAGCCGGGAAGGAAAGCGTAAGTGTTCCGTCAGGAAGAGATGTTTCCCAAAGGAGCTGTGGTGTGCCAGAAAGGTTATTGTTTAACCAATCTGTTAGGTCAAGGACAAAGACAGAGGAGCTAAAGGATCCAGAAGAGGTTGTTATCGCTTTCCCGCCAAAGCCCATGGCTCCTACCAAGAGGGTGCGCCAATTGGGATTTTGAGCTGTGCCAAAGTTTGCATCAAATATCATTACCCTATAATCCACCGTTGGCACATGGCAATAGTCTTGGTTTCCATACCAAAGAAGATAGGGAAGGGCATTCTTTGGTATAAAGGCAAACACTTCTTCACCTACAAGGTCAGAGCTTGAAGAAAATTGGTCGTTTACAAGCCTTACTGGTCTATATTGTTCATCTGTTTTTTTAAGATATCCCACTCTGAATATGTGAAGCATGCCATCGTTGGCACCAACGGCAACTACGGTTGGCCTCTTTTTATAGCTTTCGCTGACAATATATTGTAAATAACTCTGGTCGTTATACCTAAGGTGGTAATTATTTAATGGATCCGGCCCAGCTATTGCTGGACTTGAGTTTATTATGTCCCCAAGCTTCCAAACCTTATTTCCGCTTATGCCTAACGCACTGCAAAAAGCAGAGACATCAAGAGTTCTTGGTCTTTTTACATAGTCATAGGATGTACATCCAGAAGGATTGTCCTCTCCCCTTATATACCTTATAATACAGCTGGCATCTGCGCTAACGCACGCATTGCCTCCACAATCGCCGTTGTTGGTACAAAGTATACTTTGGTTGTTGGAGCATACTTTCCAGATGTTTGTAAGGTTGCTTGCCTCCCCTGTAGTAAAGGATGTGAGATTTCCATCTTTGTTATAGTAGATCTTCCTTTGGGCTGGGTCTATTTCTGCAAGCCTACAACCCGCATCAAAAACAGGTATGACCTCATCCAAGCGCTTTGTGGTGCTTGAACTACAGGTATCTATATCATCTACTATGGACGCCTTAGTTTCGTTGGTGTTATCATCAAAGAAGATTTGGAATATCTTGTCTATAAGGTTTCCTCCTATGTTTAGGACCTTACTTTCAACAGTGTCCTCCCTTAAATTTTGTTTAGTATCTATCCAGAAGCTTCTAAGAAAGCCAAGCCACTTTAGTTCCACATTAGCCGTTGGGTAGGTTGGTCTAAAGTAAGGCTGTATGACAACTTGAGAGACTTGTGATCTACCGGAAAGTGTGGCCACAGTAGAACCGGAGGAAGCTCTTTTGAGAATATCTGCAAAGGCGG
>CAZPXS010000024.1:0-5225 GCA_964590075.1 uncultured Aquificales bacterium | reverse complement strand
AGCTCTTTGACTTCAGGAGCATCCGCACACGCCTCTTCCTCTTCCCTGAATGAGATATTTTTGTCCAAAAATTCTTCCACCTTAGGAATACTAAGGTGGAAACTTTGAAAATCAAAGCTTTGAGAGTGGTGATTTTAGGAAAGCTTTGAAAGACAAGGACTGAAAAGAAGCAGGGGCAGGCTTTTCTGGGGAATTCCCCAGAAAAAATTCTAAACCTTGTCAACCTGATTATTTTGTCAGGAGAAAATCTAACTCTTAACATAGAGCCAGCCAAGATACAAGCCAGACAGGAAGGCAAGGAAAGCGTAAATGGCATACTCCTGAAATTTTCCGTCTTCTATGCCCCTGAGGTAATTAAGCCTCCACCTTAAGTTAAACCTTTCAAGCACTTCAAGGTATTCTTCTTTCATGTGAGAGTAGGCATAAAGGTCAGCTCTGACTTCTGTATGGTAGTAAAACCATGCAAAGAGAGAGGAATACAGGAGTATAAGAGCTAAGTCTGCTGTTTTGTGAGCGGTAAAAAGCCTGAAAAAGATAAGAAGCAAAAGCACCCCCATATAGTCTTTGAACCTTATGTGTCCCATCTCATGGAGTAAAATTGCCTTTAAAGTCTTCTCATCTTCCTGCAGAAGAGCCTTTCCTATGAGGATAGAGTTTCCCAAAGCGTAGGCATTTTTTATCTTCAGGGGCAGGATAAAGACCTTGTCATGGTAAGGATTTTCCATCTTCCTTAAAAAGAGACTGAAGAATTTATCAGCCATGAGAGAGCTTAAGAAAAAGAAAAGAACAACAAAAACAAGCCCACCAGAAGAGTGGTGGAAGATGACCACTGAGAAAAGCACAAAGAAGAAAAAGACAGGGTATTCATGCATTAGCTCTCTCCTATTCTGCAGAGATTTTGATTTCCTGACTTTTTACAAAGCTCCTCTAAGTGATACTTCAAAGACCAATCCCCACAAGAAATAAAATACTGCCCTTTTGTCTTTATGTTTTCTTCAAGCCCTGCGGATAAAGTATTGTCCATCAGCTCCTGCCCCCTTACATATACCACGCATGGAACTCTCTGTATGTTAAACCTTCTGAAAAGCAAAGGGTCTATCCATACCTCTGCCTTTATCCCCTGCCTGTCTCTGTCTACCTCCAGAACCTTTGAGATAAACTCAAGGGTAGGCTTTATGTACCTGCATCCACCTATACAGCCTCTCAAAACAAGACTGCTTTTATCCGTTAGCCCAAAGTCTTCTATGTTCTTCGCATAGGTTTTCCACACAGATATTGGCACGGAAGAGGACATGAAGATGTAGATAAACTCCCCCTGTGAGAGATTTGTCTTCTTCTCTTTATTCCTTTCCTGCTTTACGATAACCCTTCCGTCCTTATACTCAAGCCTTTCCTGCCACTCTTTACTCCTTGCCTTTAAATCCTCTACCTGTTTTCTTAACTTCTCTTTCTCTTCAGGAGATAGCTCCTTTACCTGAGGAGCTTTCATCTTCTTTTGAAGTTCTTCTACCTGCTTTTGAAGTCTTTCCACATCTTCATTTACTCCCCCAAAGGCAAGGCTGAAGGCTAAAAAGAAGAGAAAACCTCTACCTTTCTGCATGGCTGGAGTTCTTTTATGAGCTTTTGGGATATCTTTATCTTACCCTCAAGCTCTTTCTTTATCCCACACTCCTCTTCTCCCCTCAAGGAAATGCCCTCTACCTTCAGGTTAAGACTATTGAGATACTTTTCTACGGATTTTGCCCTCTTTTGTGAAAGCCTGAGATTATAGCCTTCCTTTCCTATCCAGTCCGCATGACCTACAAGGAAGTAAGTTTTTTCTCTGTCAAGCTTTAAGAGCTTTTCTTTTTCTTTCTGACTTATCCTGTAGCTGTCAAAGTCAAAATAAACCTCTAAAACCTTTTCCCTTCTCTTTTCTTCTTTTTTCTCCCCACTTCCTGCTGAAACTACTTCTTCTTTCTCCTGCTGAGGGTTTAAAGTCCTGTATCTTCCCTCCGCCAGCACATGCACCAGCGCAGGTACATACGCTATTGCATGGTCTTTGTACTGATAATCCCCCACATACCAGTAATCTAAGGCTATCATTTCATTTTCTCCTCTAAGGCCTTCATGTTAGCTCCCTGAATAATAGTGCCGTCCGAAAAAACAAAAAGAGGAGTTCCACTTACATAAGGCTTTAGAGTATCTACGCTTTCCGAAACCTTCTTTATCCCCTCTTCACACTTGGAAGTGCCATAAAGACCTTTAAGATAGTCTTCCCATGTTCTCTTTTCACACACAAAGGATACCGCCTTGTCATAAGCCTGTGGGTGTATGGGAAGAGGGAACCACACAAGCCTTAAAGTCCAGTTATTTTTCTTTGCCAGCTCTACCACCTTGTTTTTTGCCCCCTCACAGAAAGGACAGTCAGGATCAGAAATCATATACATAACCTTGTCTTGGCTTCCCTTTATTTCAGCCACATGGAGAGCAGAAAGCTTCCCAAGAAGGTTTTTCATTCTTTCCTTTTGGACTTCCTCTACACTTTCCCTGCTTACTGGCTGTCCTTTGGAGAACATGGCACCCGCAAGGGCAAAATCCTCACTGGCATAGAGAGTAAAAACACTCCCCCTGTCTTCCACCACATACTCACATATTCCAAAAACCTCACGGGCTTTAGCAATCTTGACATCCTGAGGCATAAAGGGCAGGTGCTTTCTAAGGAGTGCTTCATTGCATTCTAAAGCAAAGCTTGCATTGGCTAAAAGTCCTAAAATTAGAAGTTTTTCCCTCATGATTGACAATTATAGCAGGAAGAAGTAAAATCTCAAAGCATGACTGGGCGGAGGAAATTCTTAGGAATTTTTTCTGCTCTTATTATAGGTTTTGGCACCACCATGCCTTCCTATGCTGGAATAACTGACAGTGCTATTTTAGAGGTATCTCCGCCTACAACGGTCAAAGGAAAGGAAATGACTACCATATATGGTGGTGGTATCAGGTGGAGGATAAAGGATGAGACTTTTAGACCCTTCAATGTAGTGCCACCTTCTATAAGGTCTGGCTGTGGTGGTATAGATGCTACCTTTGGAGCTTTTTCCTACTTCAACATGGAATACTTAGGACAGTTTCTTCAAAATGTTTTGAGTGCCGCACCTGTCATAGCCTTTGACCTTGCACTGCATGCTCTATGCCCTCAGTGCGAGCAACTTCTTAAAAACTTAACCGCATTAGCTAATCAGATAAATCAGATATCACATAGCAAGTGTGCCTCAATAGCTTTTGCCACAAAGGTAGGTGAGATGATCATAGATAAAAGTTTAGGACGGACAAATTCAAGCGGTGGTTCTCAGCGACAATCTGACGCCTTTAAGACCTTTAATGATTTCATAACCAACTTATCAGGATTAGTAGATCAGGCAAGGCAAACCATAGCTCAGTGGTGTCCAGGGGGTAATTGTCTTGCTGGACTTCTTCTAAACAAGAGAGAGCCATTTAGTTTTGTGGATATGAGTGTTAAAGAAATGCCTCCTACTATGGCAAACCTTCTTGGGATTTCTCAAAATCAGCTGGCTCTTTTGATAAGGGCTTATGTGGGTGATGTGGGAGTAAAGCCTCCATCTGGGAAACAAAACCAAGATGGGAGTTTTGTTCTTATAGAACCTGTGACGCATGTGGAAAATTTTGTTAAGGATGTAATAGGGCTGACAAGTCAGAATGGACAGCCTGCCTGCGGGTCTTTTGGTGGAACAGCTCCTGCGGTTGTTAAGGTTCCACTGCTAAGCTGGAATTTTAATACAAGTAGTGGGCAGTGGGAGTCAGCACAAAGCACTATTGAAATTACTCCTCTTTGCTACTGGGTTTCACAATATACTCAGAGCATAAAGCAGAAAATTGTAACCAGACAGCCCTTATCAAATGAAGAATACCTGCTTTTAGCCAGTATGCCAGCTCCGGTGATTACCTTAGTGAATGTAGCTTCTGTAGATCCGGGGCTTTTGGATGTGATATTTAACAAGATGAACATTTACATGTCGGCGGAGCTTGCCAATGCTTATATAAGGGCTTTGATGAGGGGGGTGCAGAAGTGGGGTTCTGCCTGTATGAGTGAGCCGTATGTAAAGAAGAAGCCTGAGAATGCGAAAGCATGTGAGATGTTCCTTAGTAATGTAGGTCGTGTAGCCAGAGATACTTTTGATGTTTCTGTTAAGTATCAGAAGGAGCTTGCGGAAGCTATTCAGACTGCCAATGTAGCTTACAATCTTTACTCAAGGCTACTGGCTCAGATGTCAAACAACAATCTCTATGGCAATCTTATGTATTCAAAGATGCTTGGGGTAGCGCGATGACGGTTTATGCGTGGGGCTATGGAGATGTCTTAGAGAATATACTGCGGGGCATAGCGTGGCTTTTTGACCCCAGCGGTGGTCTTATGGTAATGTTGGGGAAAATAACAATTCTTATAGGCTTTATAGCTGTATTACTTTCATACTTTGGGGATTATGGACAGAGAGATCCTTTGAGGATTTTGAAGTTTTATGTGCTTACCATAGGTGTCTGGACGCTTTTTATGCAGGCAAAGGTCACCGTTCAGCTACATGATATACAGGACAATCAGTCAAGAGTAGTTCAGAAGGTTCCCTATGCCATAGCCTATCCCTTAGCTTTTACCTCACAGGTTCAGAAGGCAGTAGCCCAGACCCTTGACCAAGTTTTTGGACTTCCAAATGACTGCGGGTATTCAAAAACAGGTATGCTTGGCTGTGTAGGTGTGGTAAATTCTGCACTTTCCATGAGAATAACAGACCCATATCTGTATCAGAGTTTTAACCAGTTTATAACCAACTGTGTTTATACCAACATACTTGATGGCACATACAACCTTGAGGATTTACAGACCTCTCAAAACCTTTTGACCTATATGGGGAGTTCTTTACATCCTGCAAGATTTACAAAGGTTTATGCAGATGCGGAGTGTCAATGGACTAACAGTGGATGTTCTCCTTGTAAGGCTGGATGTTCTATGAATTGCCCAAGTGCATACAATTACCTGATAAATCAGCTTTACAACTATGCGAATTATCAGGCTCTTAATGCTCTTGCCTATGCTACTGGAATGACTACCTCTGCTGTAAGTCAGGCTTTAAACACGGCTCCACCTTATCTTCTTAATGTATCTCAGACAGGTCAATCTTTACTTCTTCAGTCCATAGCAATGAACCATCTTGGAGAGGCATACCTGCGGT
>CAZPXS010000023.1:0-5376 GCA_964590075.1 uncultured Aquificales bacterium | reverse complement strand
AAACAGGAGGTAGAAGATGGAGTTTCTCAAAGACCTATGGAGCTTTTTTATGAAGAGGAAAAAATGGTGGCTCATACCAATAGTGGTTGTTCTCCTTCTTCTGGCTCTACTTATCCTCCTTGGTGGAAGTTCACCTTTCGCACCCTTTATATACACCATCTTTTGAGCCATGGGAAAACAGTTTACCCTCGTCATTTCCCTAGTTCTTGGTATTATTGGGTATTTCAAGTTTAGACCCCTCATCCTCATCTCCCTCGCTCTGGTCTACCTTCACCTTGCCTTTCCTCAGGCGTCCCTCAGGCTCGGTCTTGCCCTTGAAAGGATGTCTACCAGCGTATTCAGAGCTCTGAGCTACGTGGTGCTTACTCTGGTCTTTGTTCTGGTGCTTACACCTCTGGCTTTTGCTTACAGAGCCTTTCACAGAAACCCTTTGAAGCTAAACAAAGAGAGAGTTTCTTCAACGTGGGAGGTCAGAAAGGATGAGCTTACCCCAGAAGACTTTGAAAGACCCTATTAAGATACTTGGCATTTCTGCTTTTTATCACGACTCTGCAGCTTGTATAGTTCAAGACGGTGAGATCCTCGCCTGCGCTCAGGAAGAGAGGTTCACAAGAAAAAAGCACGATGCAAGGTTCCCCTCCAACGCGGTAAGGTTTTGCTTAGAATACACGGGCACGTCTCTTGAGGAGCTTTCCGCCGTAGTTTTCTACGACAAGCCCCTTGTTAAGTTTGAAAGACTCCTTGAAACTTACTATGCCTTTGCTCCAAAGGGTCTAAGACAATTCCTTCAAGCAGTCCCTGTCTGGATAAACGAAAAGCTTCTCATCAAAAAGCTGATAAGGGAAGAGTTAAAAAGCATAGAAAAGGTAAAAAAACTCCCGCCCCTTCTCTTCTCTGAGCATCACCTTTCACACGCGGCAAGTGCCTTTTTCCCATCTCCCTTTGAAAGAGCCTGCATACTTACCATAGATGGGGTGGGAGAATGGGCTACCGCCTCCATATCCGTGGGTAGGGGAAACACGATAAAGATCCTTAAGGAAATGAAGTTTCCCCACTCTCTTGGTTTGCTCTACAGTGCTTTTACCTACTACCTTGGCTTTAAGGTCAACTCAGGAGAATACAAGCTTATGGGTCTTGCCCCCTACGGCAACCCAAACTCGGAAAGGACAAAAAGGTTCGTTGAGTTAATAAAGGAAAAGATGGTGACCATCTATGAGGACGGTTCTGTTCACCTTGATCAGAGATTTTTTGACTACTGCACGGGTCTTAAGATGACAAGGGATGAGGAGTGGCTTAAACTGTTTGGTATAAAAAGAAGAGAGCCAGAGACAGAGCTTTTACAGGAGCACTGCGACCTTGCCTATGCCATTCAGCAGGTGACGGAAGAGATAGTGTATAAGATGGCAAAGCACGCAAAGGAGATAACGGGGGAAGAAAACCTTTGCTTAGCGGGAGGCGTGGCTCTTAACTGCGTTGCCAACGGAAAGCTTCTAAAGAGTGGGCTCTTCAAAGACATATGGATACAGCCGGCGGCGGGCGATGCGGGTGGAGCCCTTGGTTCTGCCCTTGCGGTCTATCACATGTACTTCAACAGACCAAGGGAGGTGGTTTACCCCGATGCCATGAAGGGAAGCTACCTCGGTCCGGAGTTTTCAGACCTTGACATAGAGAAAACCGCAAGAAAGTTTAAAGCAATCTACACACGCTACGAAGACTTTGACAGGCTATGTGAGGATGTAGCAAGGCTTCTGGCGGAAGGTAAGGTGGTAGGCTGGTTTCAGGGTAGGATGGAGTGGGGACCAAGGGCTCTTGGAAACAGAAGCATCTTGGGAGATGCCAGAAACTCTGAGATGCAGAAGAAGCTAAACCTGAAGATAAAATACCGGGAGAGTTTCCGTCCCTTTGCCCCTTCGGTGCTGTATGAAGACGTTGAAAACTACTTTGACACGGACAAACCATCTCCTTACATGCTTCTCATAGCATACGTCAAACAAGAGCTCAGAAATGCATTGCCGGAGAATTATCACGAGCTTGATGTAAGAGAAAAGCTTTACTTCATCAGGTCAAGCCTTCCTGCCATAACTCACCTTGACTTTTCTGCAAGAATCCAGACGGTCCACAGGGAAACCAACCCAAAGTATTACAAGCTTATAAGCAAGTTTAAAGAATTGACCGGCGTTTCGGTAATCGTAAACACTTCCTTTAACGTGAGAGGTGAGCCAATAGTTTGCACTCCGGAGGATGCTTACAAGTGCTTTATGAGGACAGATATGGACTATCTGGTTATGGGCAATTATCTCTTTGATAAGACAAGACAGCTAGAGTGGAAGGAGGACAAGAAGTTATGGCTGGAAGAGTTTCCCTTAGACTGAAAGAGTGGGGAAAGAACTTCTTAGCCTTCATCTTTGGTCTTGGTCTAATCGTTGTTGCCTTAGAGATTGCTTTGCGTTTTCTTCCTGTTGTGGACATCTACCATTTTCAGCGGGTTGATCAGGAGAATTACATCCCAAGATTTGCCCCAGAAGGTGCTCATATCACATACTCTCTTGGTTGGAACTTCTATCAGGTTGCTAAGAAAAGAATAAACAATCTAGGTTTCTTCAACGACCTAGATTATAAAAGAAATCCAGATAAACCGGTGATTGCGGTAATAGGCGATAGCTATGTGGAAGCTATGCAGGTTGACAACGGGGAAACTTTTTTCTCCCTTTTACAGAGAGCCACCGACAGGTATTACTTTTACTCCTTTGGCGCAAGCGGTAGTCAGCTCTCCACCTACCTTGCTTACGTAGATTATGCAGAGAAGAACTTCAAACCTAACAAAATTATCATACCCATAATATCAAACGATTTTGATGAGAGCTTTTATGAAGTAAAAAAAGCTCCGGGCTTTTGGTATTTTGACGGTAGCGGAAAGCCAT
Source organism: uncultured Aquificales bacterium (assembly GCA_964590075.1). Classification (GTDB taxonomy): domain Bacteria; phylum Thermosulfidibacterota; class Thermosulfidibacteria; order Thermosulfidibacterales; family Thermosulfidibacteraceae; genus JAGDVO01. The sequence continues at coordinate 2,455 of CAZPXS010000023.1, read as the reverse complement.
ACGTTATAGAGTACACACCTGAAAAAAGCACGTGGCTATACGTCAAAAGAAGCATAGCTGAAAAGAGTGTATTGTTAAGATATTTATACTTTAACTTGGGTCTCCCTGCTGTATTGCAGAGGTTGAAAGGTTTCACAGGACCACAGAGAAACATTCCAGACATGGAACTCTCAAAAAAAGCCATAGATTTCTTTTTTGAAAAACTTCCTGAGTATACAACTTTAAGACCACGGGATATAGTGTTTGTGGTTGATGCTCCAAGAGAATACATCTATCAGGGAACAATTGATGAGGCTAAAAAATCAACCTTTGGCGTTATAAGGGACTATTTCATTAAAGAGGCACAAAAAAGAAACTACGTGGTCGTTGACATGCTACCTGTTTTCTACGAACACTACAGGACCAATGGAAAAAGGTTTGAATTTCCCACAGATGGACACTGGAATGAGCTTGGGCACTATCTGGTGGCTCAGGAGCTTAAAAAGGTGCTGAACTTAAGCAGATGAGCTGTCTTTACTTCCTTATAAACTCCCTTGCAGGCGGTGGGGCGGAGAAGGTTTTGCTGAGGCTTTTAGACTACATACAACCAAGAAGAGTCTTTCTTGTTGAAAGAGACGTTGAGTATAGGGTAAACAGAGAGATCCTGAAGGTTCTTTCTTCCCACAGCAAAAGCACAAACCCAGTCATAAAGACCATCTGCATACCCCTATATGCTTTTAGGTTATCTCAGGAAATACAGGAAGACTGCATCGTCCTTTCTTTCTTGGAAAGGGCAAACTACGTAAACATCTTTTCTAAGGTCTTCAAAAGACACAGAGCTATAATATCCGTCCGTATGGACCAGCTAACTGGACATGTCGGGGTCAGGAGGCTTAACCACCTTCTTTCAAAACTCCTTTACCCTCGGGCAGACCTCTGCGTAGCGATATCCTGCGGAGTAAAGGAAAGTCTTTTAAAACTCGGCATTCCGGAAGAAAAAATAAAGGTCATCTACAACCCTTACCCCGTTGAGGAGATACAGCAAAAGGCAAAGGAAGAAATAGAGGAAGTCTTCAAAAGCTTTCCTTACATAATCACCGCTGGAAGGCTTACAAAACAAAAGGGACAGTGGTATCTTCTGAGGGTTTTTAGAGAACTAAAGAAAGACTTTCCAGAGCTGAGGCTCCTTATTCTTGGGGATGGTGAGCTCAAGGACTACCTTTATGACCTTTCTCAAAGGCTCGGTCTTAAAACTTACCTCTGGGACAGGGACGAGCTTTCTGAAAACTTTGACGTTTACTTTCTTGGCTTTAAGGAAAACCCCTTCAAATACATATCAAGGGCTAAGCTTTTTGTCTTCCCTTCTTTGTGGGAGGGCTTTCCCAACGCTCTTGTCGAGGCTATGGCTTGTGGTGTTTGTGTTGTTTCTTCTGACTGCAGGTCTGGACCGAGGGAGATATTAGCTCCTGATACAGACTTTAGACATCAGACAGACAGACCCGAGTTTGCAAGGTATGGGGTGCTTATGCCCGTGTTTGAGGTAAAATACCTTCAAGACGAACCGCTAAGCCTAAAAGAGATGGTGTGGGTGGACACTCTAAGAAAGCTCCTTGAGGATGATGCCCTTAGGGAAGATTACTCAAAGAGGTCTAAGGAGAGGGCTATGGACTTTCATGTAAACAAGATAGTTCAAGAATGGAGGAGGGTCTTTGATGAAGTTCTACGTTAGCCTCTTCCTGCTTGCATACCTTTATACCCTTTTTACTGGCTCTGCGGTGCAGTTTGTGGTGCTTCCATATCTGTTTCCTCAGGCTCACTGGGGAGAGGGGCTGATGGTGGGTGGAGACTGGATAGGCTTTCATCAGTATGCCCTTGCTCTGGCAAAGAAGATAGAGCAGGAAGGCTGGGGCGCCTGGAGCCTTAGACCTGAGCCCAACTATCAGGTGATGGCAGGTATAACTGCCCTCTTTTATGCCCTCACGGGTGTGCACAAGCCATGGGTGATGCTCTTCTACAACGCACTTCTGCACGCCTTTGCTTTCGTGGTTCTAATTGGTCTTCTTACACTCCTTGGCTTTGAAAGAAGGGCAAGCCTTTTGGCTTCACTGCCCTTTCTTCTTTTTCCCTCTTCCTTAACATGGACAGCGCAGATACACAGGGATGGTTTGTATATAGCGGGCTTTTATCTGATATTCTTATCACTTTTGCTACTGATAAAAAAGAATTCCCTTTATAGCTTAGCTCTTTTGTCTATAGGAGTTTTCATGGTCTACATCTCAAGACCACACATGCTCATACCGTTAAAGTACACGATAGCTATTCTGAGTCTTATTTTCTTTATACTCTTTGTTTACAACTTTATCACAAGAAAGGAATACAATAAGGCTGTATTAAAGCTTGTATTATCCATTCTTATGGTATTTATAATTAATCCATTTCTCTCAAAAATGCAAGCACAAACAGCACAAACTGAAAT
>CAZPXS010000022.1:0-5397 GCA_964590075.1 uncultured Aquificales bacterium | reverse complement strand
TCTTTTGATTTCTGGGGCCGACAATACTATGGCCTTAAGTTCATGGGCCAAATAGGCGAGAAAGATGTTAGAAAAGAAAAAGAACTAATCCCTCTTTTTTCCCTCCTTCCACGCTTGTCCTTCTTGTGTATTATTTCTATGTTTATTATTAATTATATTCTTTACGCGAAAAAAATATATACCAGTACATATTATGACACATGTCTTTAACAATGCAAAGGATATCGGCAAGGGATATAAGAGAGGCCATTAGGAGGGGAGACATCGTGAGAATTGTAGAACTTCTCAACTTATTTGCCCGGCAGAAAGGAGAGTATCTAGACCTCCGGCCGGAGGACGTGTTCTACGCTTTCGCTAATGAGAGCGTCATTAGAGTTGTTACTAGGATGGGGTTGATAGTGACCGTCCGCAGAGCCGGCGAGGAATACTACCTAACCGTAGAACGCGGCGAGGAGTAAATATATTTGGTGGTTGTAAATCCATCTTAAAAATTTTTTTATTTTCTGGGTAATTATAGGCGAGATTTTCGGGAGTCAAAATTAAAGCCTCCCCCAATCTACAAAATTTGTATAATTCGCCGTGATACGCCGTGGATATTACACGGTTTGAATAATAAAGATGATACTGCCGTATTATTTTGTCGTTTATTCCTCTCAACTTTTTAAAGATGTCGGCGTTTACTTGACAAAGATGTAAGACAGACTTGCCAATATTGGGCCAATATTGGACAGGCTAACATTTTGACATTTTTATGAAAGACGCACTATCATCTTTGTCAATATGACTCCTTCTACTTGACAAAGATGTAAGACAGACTTGCCAATATTGGACCAATATTGGTCGTCGTCTGAAAATGGGTTTTCTAATATATAATATAATAGAAATAAAGAATTGAACGCAGTCTTCATTATTGCGGTGTCTAACGCCGGTCTGGGGAGGGGGTCATCGCTGTTATAGCTGTGATATGGACGGGCCGAGGTTAGGAATGTCTATTTAATTGTGATAATTATATGATGTTGTGAATAGAAAGCGGTTTACGACGGTTTGGTTCTCCCCCGACGTCTTAGAGAAAGTCAGAAAAGCCGCGGCCGAAAAACAGGTTAAGATGTCGCAATATATTGAACACGTACTTTCGATCCACTTTAAACTCGTCGAAAAGGGCCTCTGGCATCAAGTTGAAGCCCTTGCAGAAGGCGGCATTATTTTCGCGCCTGCTGTCAACATTAATATCGGAACTCTCATTGAGCGTTTAGACAGAATAGAGCAGTTGATTTCAGCGAATAACGCATATATCGTCAAGCTGAAACTAACGGATAGGGAGAAGTCGTTGTTGAAAGAGGCAATAGACGTCGTGCTGAATTATGCCAAAGTTCTATCACAGAAAAGGCCGGAGGAGACGCTTACAACTATCGTTATGGGTCTAAATTCTTTTGAAGCTATTAAAAAGAAAATTCTAGATGCTGTAAAGACTGTAGAAAAGAGGGGTCTCACGCTTGAAGACTTGGCTAATTCTAATTCACAAGATGCGCCGCTGGCAAAGGCCGCGGTTGAGGCGCTGAAATTTTTAGAGCTCGCGATACTAGCCGCTAGGGCCGATAGGGATAAGAGGGATTCCATGGTTAATCAAGTAATTGCATATGCGCGGCGGCTGAAGAACTATGCTCTCAACTAAACTCTTAAAGAAATTAAGCGAAGAGCTATCCACAGCTATCCCACCGGAGAGGTTTGAAGCAGTAGACGTGGAAGAGGCAGTCCTCGACGACGCCGAAATTGTAGATGATGTTGTTGAAATTGTAGAGGAGAGGTTTGAGCCTACGCCGGAGGACAGTTACGTCGGCCAGCACATCGTCAGAAGAGTTATAGCTATAACACGATAATTATTTTATATCAAACCTCTCCACCACTCATGCTCGCAGAAACCGTGTTGCAGATAACCTCGGCGCTTATCTACTACGCCGCCATAATAATAATCATCAGGCTGTTAGCACGCTGGGACTTGCTGATACCAACGATAGGCCTATATCTAATCAGCTATACGATAGCGCAGTACCTATCGACGAAACTCACAGTTTTCGGCCTATGGGCTGTCCCGGCCGGGACTATATCTTTTGTTGCCACTATGGCCTTGCTTGACATTATTGTTACCAAATATAGGGTTGCGGGGAAATGGCCTTTTGAATTCCGTTTGGAATAGGAATATCTATTTATAACACGTAAATATATTATCCCATGAACGCGAAAGTCAAGGCGGCCTTAATAGATCATTACATTAGAAGAATGGGTCTGCCAGCATTCATTGACGAACTGGCGTGGAGGTTAGGCGTATATAATGTCCGAACGCTGATAGAAATCGTCAACTTGCTCTCGGAGAGATATTTTATTGTATATGACGCTGTATCTGGCCACTATGCCGCTCTCGCCCCTAGGGAATAGGCATATATATTCCATATGTATCTACACAATATGTTAGGCGCCGTGAAAAGAGTGGAAGGCGAATACTACATAATCATCTCAGACCCCCAAGGAACGTTAGACTGTTGCACGGGAAGTGCTGTTGTCATAATCGACGATTTAGAATACCATGGCCGCATAAGAAAAAAAGGATTAGGTTATGTATTCCGTGTATACAAACCGTACGTAGACGACAAAATTAAGAGTATTGCTAAAACTCAAAAGCAAATTGCGATAACAGTAATATGTCAACACTGTCCGAAATCGGTAAAGTATACTTTTTAGAGTTAGCTATATATCCTTCATGGTAATATTATGGCATGATTAGGGTAAGAGGTAAAGTACATTGGACGAATGCCGGCTATGTATACATCTATATACCCAGCCTGCAGTGTAATGCTGAATGTAAAGAATTCCTCAGAACACACCGGAATCAATACGTCTCGGTATACGTAGAAAACGGCGAAATTAAGAGGCATAGGGGGAAGGTCTGGAAGTATTTGCACACCTATATTATAGCTATTCAAGCCAGGTTTGCAGACGAGAGGCTATTGAACCTCATCGGCGAAGAGGTAGAGGTTAAACTCGGGCCGTAATGCTTGAAAACCTACGCCACGGGGTGAAGGTGTACATCTTTGGCGGTGATCGCGCATGTTATTCATCTGTTTCAATTTATAGCGACGTGCTACGAATTTATACCTAGTCACGATATTCACTGCATCGTTCTAATATCACATATACCACAAGTCAAGCGCCTAGACGTAATACGGCCCTCATTCGTATAACCCCCACTTTTTTTCTCGGACTCAGTTATAGCTATAACATTTATATATCTGTTATTTCTATTATGGTTATGAGTCAGAACCAATCCACACCCGTCTACCAAGCAACGGTTAGGGATATGATTAGAGAATACCTATTCGCAGAATTGTTAAAACGTAAAGCCGTTCTTTCCTCCGAGATAGCAAAGATGTTAGACACCGAAGGCGTGCATGTAGCTAAGGTGGCGAAAGAAATGGGTTATGCTGTCAGGCAAATTGGCCGCGTATATGTTATAGCTGTTACTGAGAACGATTTGGAAGACTATCTCACAAATCTGTATCGTAAGCTTATGATGGCCGTAAAGAAGCGGTTGGCTGGATGTAAGTCACACATCTGCTGTGTCAAGTTTAAACATCTAGTAGACACACGTAGCGCCGCTATGAGGCAGTTGTATCTTGAATTATTGAGGAGTTACGGCAGTGGTTACATCCATAACATCATGCATAATGACACTAAGGGTTATAGAATTTGTTTCAAGCGTGAGGTTCTGAGAATATGATGGACATCACTCCTGTTATTACGTTCTCGCCAATCGGCGAACTCATAAGATTGGTGGTTCTGAAACATCTCGCTGTCAAAGGCGAGGCGGCGGTTGACGAGATTAACAACATAGCAAAGAAGGTGGTAGAGGCCGTTGGCATTAAATACGACTGGACGGTGTGGCCGAGATTGTTTACACGTGAAATAGTTATTAGCAACGGAATTGTTAGAATGACGGAATTTGGGAGGATGGTGTTGAAGGAGACTGAGGAAATCGTAATCCTCAAGCTGAAGAAGTACGGTCTGGATGAATATGTTGTCTGAAATCCTTCACACAGTACAGCGGGATAAATTCAGGCTATACCACAGAATTGGATCGGAGGTGATTGGCGCATGGGGCGATTTCGGCGTGTTTGTAGACGTCGCAAAGCGTGTGGTGATATTCACCCGCGGAAGAGATATCGCCGTTTTCGTCGGCGACACGGTGTTTGTCAATTGCGTTGCGGTGAAGAACTTGCCATCAGAACTGAAACCGGAAAACTTGTTCTTGACGATACTATTCTGGAGCTATTATGGACGCGCCAGCGATTGATATCGTTCTCACAGTTGTAATGGAGAAGGGTTGCGTTAGAGTAGATGAAATTGATATATTACCGAGACCCACGGCGTTTAGAGCCCTTGAGAAGCTAGTTGATATGGGCGTTCTGGAGAAGTACAATTTCGGCCACGTGGCGTTCTATTGTAACGGTAATGCTCCGGACTTGCTCGACAGGACGCTGAAAGCGTTATGCGATATATATAGCAAGAGAAAAACTAAAGGAGGCCTAATTACAATTAGAATTAGAGAAATTGCAGAACATATGGGCATAGTGTGGGAGAAGAAGTCAAGGCCGAACAAACCTGTCCACGTCTCGGCGATTAGGTATATTCTCTTAATGATGCCTGGAATTTACCTGCTGACGAGGGGAAAAGTAATATTCTTCAGACACGCGTTAGAAGAGCTATGCGAAGGATAAGGAAAGAGAAAATGGTTTTAGTCACATTCCACTTACCACAGAAGTGGTTAGAAGAGATGCGCCGCTTAGTTGAAAATGGCGTATATCCCTCCATGTCGGAATTAGTGCGTATCGCTATTATGCTATTGTTAGAAAAATGCGCTTATGGAGAGTGCGGCAATCAGAAGCGGCGGGTGGTAGCAGAAGAAAAACAAGAAGACGATATTCCGTTAAGCCTTCTACTGCGGGGGAGATGATAGTATTCACAGACAAGCTTTCACAAAAACTGTTGAAACAGCTAATGGCAGTAGAAGACAGCTTTATTACTGTTATAGCTATAACAATTCTTTTTTTAGACCCGGTTCTTTCACATAAGCGCGCCGAGAGGTGTATATACCTATCTGCGGGCATAACCATATGTTAGCAACAGTTAGAAAAACGGGAGATAGCTATTATATTGCAATTGCAGACCCTAAGGGCATTCTCAATTGTTGTGCAGGAAAAGCCGTAGTCATAATCGGCAGTTTAGAATACCGTGGCCGCATAAGAAAAGAAGGATTAGGTTATATTGTATACGTCTATAAGTCCTACATAGATTACTATATAAAACAGTTAGCGCAGACAGGAAGAACTGTTTCAGTCAGCGTTA
>CAZPXS010000021.1:0-5480 GCA_964590075.1 uncultured Aquificales bacterium | reverse complement strand
GTTTAGGGGTATCTCTTTTACTTGGGATTTTATAAACTCTGTGTAGAGGTCTTGGGGAAAAGCGAAGGTAAGGAAGACTAACAAAAGGGCCAAGTACTTCATAGGAAAAATTATAAAGCTAATTCTTCACCGGTTTCCAAGGAAGATTTTAACAATCTTTGCCTTTCACCAATCCTCATACCTTTTAGCGGGGTTTTGACCCCAACACCTAATGGATAAAACACCTCTTTCAAAAAGTTGGAGTAGACATCTCCACATAGAGATACTACAAATTCAATGGGGTCTTCAGATATTATAGATTCGGCTTGCTTTATCACTTTTTCCTTAAATTTTTTACTTGCTTTTAGCTTAACATCATAATCTTCCATAATTATAAAATCTGGACTTATTATTCCATATTTTCCTGAAAGAATAAACCACTTTTTTAAAAACTTGTTCACATATTCTTTACATAATCTAAAGTATGTGCTTATATACGCATCTTTTGCTTCTATAGGACCTATATGTCCTTTTGTCCATATTTTTTTCTTACTACAAGGAATTATAAAAATGTGATTATAGGAGTTGAGCATACACATACTCCTCTATATAACTTCTTACTTGTTTGAACCTCAATTCTTGTTCATTCTTATGTATTATATTGATCAATTCGTTTAATTTCTCTTTATACTCTTCAGGAAGATGGTTTTGTTCAGCTATTGCAAGCCTTTTCTCCAAAAGTTTTTCATGCAAGTTTATAAGGTCTTTAATCAATAAATTTTCTTCTTTTTTGGGTAATATGTTCTTGTTTTTTCTGTGGTTAATCCTAATTTTAAGCATTCTTTTCTCTATTTTGGCAATTTCCCTGCATATATCTTTAAATCTTCTGTCTATCTTATTTGTAGATAACTCAAAAGATAAAAGAAAGTTATGTATATCAGATAGAATTCGTTCTTTTCGGTCATAGTTAAATATCCAACCTTTATAATCACTACCCCAAACTCCAAGCTCTTCAAATTTTTTATGTCTTGACGGATGATAACATCCCAATGCGAATATCCAGTTTGGAGAAAATTCTTTTTTAATAGAATATAGAACCTTATAAAGAAGTACTTCATCTCTAATTCTTACATATCTTGCGGAATTTTCTATTTTCTTCAGCAAACCTCCTACGGCTATGTATTCAAAATTGGATTGTAATTTTGCATAACATTCCAGATATTCATCTATTTCCCTACCTTGAGCAACAGCAACCAGTTTGAACCTATATTTCCTCTTATTATAAGCTCTTAATGCTCTTTCTGCACTTTCAATTGTTGCTCTTGAATCTTTTAAGGCATCTATCATTATCCCATAATCCACAGACATTTTTTCATAGATGTTAAACAATTCTTCATAATCTATATAACACCCATTTTTGCTAAAAACACCTGAATCACACATTTTTATTAAATGTTCTGCAAGAATATCTTCATTCTTGTTAAGAGTTTCATCCTCATAAAGAAGAGGAATATTGTAAGGAAATTCTTTGAAAATATTTTGAAAATTTTTAGAAACAAAAGCATGGCTCATAAGACCAACTTTGATGTTGGAATACTTTAGGAATATTCCTTTTAAAATAAGCAAACTCGCAGGTCTATCTACTACAAAAAAAGGAATAACCTGGTGCTTCATAGAAGTCTGCTTTGTCCTGACCTGCTCCTTTGTAAGATATTGGAAAGTTCCTCTTCCAAAAAGTTTTTAATACGTTCATTAGCATCTGGAACATGGATAGGAATTGGAACGGATTTCAATCCTGTAGCGTCGTGGCTTGCAAGAAGCCAATCACCTGGAGCAAATTTGAACGTCTGGCGAAACATATCTTCAGAAAAACCAAACGCTTCTTGAACAGCTTCTCTATCTGATTTGCGTGGCATTTTACTAATTAGATAAGTATGAGGTTGAGCCATTACACTAGCCTTAAGGTAGCGAACACGCTGTGTGCAAATACCTATGCCTATTCCAAATTTCCTTCCACGTCTTGCCAATGTCTCTGCAATCCAAGCAGAACGCGCATAACTAGATTCTTTTTCATACTGTCCAGGGATGAATTCATCCGCTTCATCAAAAATAAAACTTACTAAAGGACTTATTCTACCTATTCTTCTTCTTACTTCATATAAATGTTTTCCAATTTCATAGGAAAAATCTCTTAAATCATCTGGATCATGTGCCTGAACGATAATTAAGGAACAGTGGTTTGGATTATTTAACTCCTCAAGTATAGAACGGAGTGTCATAATTGCTCCCTGAGGGAATTTTTTTGGAGGTGGGATTTTATCTAATAATCGTTTAAATTCGTTAATATTTGCTTTAGCTGTTTCACTAAGTTTTTTTCCTTCTTCTTCTAGCTGTTGGTTAATATATTCTTTAACTAAAGTTGCTGTTTCTGGAGTTAAAGGTTTATCTTCATAAAGCTCTCTAATATCTTGAAGTAGCTTCTGTATAAAAGCTCGGGAATTTCCCAGATTGCCTTTTGTCAAAATATTTTCATTTTCGTCAAGGAACTTCCTAAAAGGCTGAATAGGGGGTTGATAAAGGCGGATTTTTCTCTTATCTAACAATAACTGAAAAGCAAGCTGGAATTTATCTTTTATCTTTTCTAATGATTTAGGATATAATGTGCTACCTACAAGATGATTTATTGCATTTTGTCTTTGTTCATTCCTTCCAGAAAGAAACTCTACAACTGAACCTGGTAAAGTATTTTCTCCAATAGCTAGTATCCAAGCATGCTCTAATTCTAATAATTGGTCTATTAGAAGTGCAGTATATTCACTCATAATATCAAATAAAACAATTTTTACTGGATGACGACGTTGTTGGGAGGAAGTGAGTATATTAGCTATATATGTACTAACAAGATTGGACTTTCCTGCCCCTGTAAAACCAAATATTCCAAAATGCGTTCTTATTAAATCTTCAGTTCTAACAAATATTGGTACTGTGTCATTAACTAACCATGTGCCTCCTTCAAAAACATAGTCTTCTGGAGAAATGTCTCTGTTGACAATTTCTTTAGTAGCATCGCTTGTCAAAACTCTTACCTCTGAACCAATCATAGGTAATGAACGGTCTGAGCTTAAATTCCTCCCATTTTGAGATTCTACAATTTCTATCCCTGTAGGAATAGCTATACACCTTATTATGGTTGTATCCTCTTCTGAACGATCCTCTTGTGAAGTCCAATCACTGGCAAGGTTTCTTGCTGCCTCCATTATAAATCCAGGATATCCTTCAAGACTTCCTCCTAAGGCATAATGGACAGGCATAATTGAGATAATTTCTAAAACGCTATAATGAGTCGCATTTCTATCAGTTGCAAAATTCTTAACCGCTAAAAGTGTTCCTTCTTTTAATTCAATCATAGTTTGCCGTGTATATTCAAACCATACTTCGTACTGATATCTAGTTTGTTCATTCTCTTCCATTTTCATGAGGCGACCAATTCGGTTTGGGATAAACAGTTCTCTAATATCTTGTATACCCATAGTTTTTACCTCCTTTGCGAATCTCTTATTGTTCTAAAGAGGCGGCTAAGCGGTCTTGAACGGAATGCTATTTCACTAGACTTTATTAGTGGTTCCACTCTACGCTTTATACTTTTTGCTCCCCAGTCTGCTTTATGCAGAGGATCAGGATAACCTATTACTTCAGGAAATAGATTTCTTGTAAGAACATTTAAAAGCCATATAGCAATTGCCTGACCATAGTTAAAATTCTGATTATCTCCAAAATATATAGGCTCGATCATTCCTAGTTCTTGATTTGATATAACTACTTTGTTATTTTTAAGGCAGTCTCTGTCTAATTTGGGATCTATAAGTCTATCTAGAAAGATAACGTGCCCCATTCGAGGAGTCCTTTTCCCCTTATCGTAATAAAATTGTGCAAGTGAGCGAGCAAATAACCTTTCTGGATTGATAATATTTCCCCTGACACCTCTTATATATCTATTTCCAGTTTCGTCTTCTTCTACATGGAGTGTCATAAATACAGAATCAAATTCAGTTATTGCCCAAGGAGCAACTAGGTCATCCAATTGACAAGCTATACTCTCTAAAAGGACCCTATCTGTCCATGGTAAAGGCCCTACCTGAATTTTCGGGAAAACACCAATTTCCCGCATTACTCCTATATAATTACGTGAAAAATATCTTGAAGAAGAGTCCTTAGCAATACCTAACAGCATAATACCTCGCTCCCAACATGTTTCAATTAAAGCTCTTAAACCTATTGCTGTCAAAAAAGATATATCTTCTGGGGACATCCATCTATACCTTATTGTTGATCCTTCCTGCTTCTTATAAATTAAAGCTTCTGGTTCACGCTTGTGGAAAAGACGATCACAAAAATCTTCAAATAATATAATAGAATCTTTCCAAGAATCTTCAAAATTAAATTGAGGACGAATAATATTAGAACCATCGAAAGAAACAACTTCTTTAGCATGTGGCTCATTTAAGCTTTTTAGCCATTCGTCTTTATCAATTTGTGTTTTTTGGATAAGTTCATCTATAGTAATAGGTCTATACTTATTTTCCATGAACAATCTTACGAGATAAGACCATTGACGATACTTTTTGGTAGTAGGGACATCCAGCTTTGGATTTATAGGGTGAGCATAAACAACAAGACCATCTCTTTTTTGTAAAGTTCGGCTTCCAATCTGGCATCCAAAAAGATGAATGTTATCCAATCCTACATCAGTAGACATTAAAACGCTACTAAGGGAGAGATCCATAAGAATAAGCTTTGGATACCCTGAGATAGAACTCCGTGCCATTTGATAAGCGAGATAAATTTCAGCAAGCTGCATAAGCCTTGTATGAATACTTGAAAGATTTATTTTGTTTTTATCATCAACAATAAATTTTTCTTGGTATTCCATATCGGTAATATCTCCAGCCTCGGCATATGGAACAGGTATATATGCAGTAATGCTAACATCTTGTTCCATAGACCACCTTTCGTAACGTATCCTAGGAGGTTCCTGTTCAATATGAATACAGCCTTTAACTCCATAAGCAGCTGCAAAGAAAACCATAAAATCATTGAATGGATCGCGTGAGCAAGTTCCATCAATTGCTACAAAATATATATCCCTTCTTTGGAAATATTCCTCTATTCTTGTAATAATTTGATTTAACACATGAGGTTTCGAGAACATATCTCCATAATTAATAAACAGGTCTTTAAGGAAATCGTTATAAAATTGAAGCGCTTCCTTTGCATTCTTTGAATAGGCATCCTCGTAGCGTTTTTGTGATTCAAAAAGCGCCTTTTTATAACTTTGAAATATTTTTGAAATTATTGACACATCTCTTACCCCTTTGTTTATAATTATATACTATATGTAAACATTTTGCAAATAAATGCCTAGAATTACCCTCGTATTTTATCTATCTAAAGCCCTTATCCTTTCCACCACCTCCCTTATTATCCAATCGGGGGTAGAGGCA
>CAZPXS010000020.1:0-5816 GCA_964590075.1 uncultured Aquificales bacterium | reverse complement strand
GTCTCCCCGTCCCGCATGTACTCTTCCACGCCGTAAAGAGGGGTTACGATTAAAGGAAGCCCCGCCGCGGCCGCTTCTGCAGAAACCAGGGAAAAAGTCTCATAGCTGGAGGGAAACACAAAGGCATCCGCCCCCCACAAAAAAGGACGCACGTCGCGTTGCATGCCAAGGAAATGGGCCTGTTCCTCCAGGCCCATTTCCCGAGCCCGGCCCTGCCAGAAGGCTACCAGATCGGCCTCCCCTCCCACGACCCACAGCTTAACCCGCTTGTCCCCAAGTTGCCTCAAGGCTTCCAGAACGAGGGGCAACCCCTTGCGCTCAAAGTGCCCCAGGGCCACGAAAACCAGCACCACGTCTTCGGGACTCGCCTCCAGCTTGCGCCGGAAGTCCTCCCGATCAAACTCCGGGGGGCGCGCCATGCGTTCCAGACTCACCGGGTTAGGTATGACCGTGATCTTACCCCTTGTGACGGGGTACGTCCCCTCTAGCTCCCGCTTAATCCCCTGGGACGGCACCACGATGCGCTTGACCCGGCGAAAAACCCAAGGCTCTACAAGGGCGTGAAGCCAGTGGTCCAGGAAGCGCAAGACCCCTCGCAGGCCCCTGGCCCCTGCCTCTTTCCAATGATGTTTAAGGTAAGCCCTGTGGCAAAAGTGTACGTAAGCCACGTCACCGAAGCTTAGGTTGCTCTCTACCATCTGCACCAGGTCAAAGCGGGCTCCAGTGCGTAGGCGATACAGGAAGTACACCAGTGGCGCCAGCAGGTGGTAGGCCAGGAAAAGCAAGGCTAGGGGGCGGGTGGGCGCCGGTACCCGGACGAAGCGGACCCGGTCTGGGCAGGGGTTTTCAAACTCCACCGCGAAGACGGTGAAATCGTGTTCCCTACAAAGCCCCTGGATCATGCGGAGATGGCAGGAGCCGATGGGGTTGGTGGGGATGACCTTGTAGTCAAAGATGGCAATGCGCATCGTGCAAAAGCTCCTCGTAAATGTTCAACATACGTTCGGCGCGCTTATCCCAGCGCTCTTCCTGGGCGAAGCGCCAAGCCGCAAGCGCCATCCTATTCCTCGCCTCTTGGTCCAAAGCCATGTGTTCAATGGCCCGGGCAAAACCTTCTATCGTAGTCTCTGGAGTGGTCACGGGAACCTTAATCCCGGCCTCGTTTGGAACGAACGTGCCCACGCCTTGGTGGTCCGGCACGATGACCGGAAGCCCAAAGGCCATGGCCTCGAGGACGACGCTTCCAAAGGAGTCACGGAGACTGGTGAAGATAAAGGCGTCTGTGCTCCGAAAAAGTTCCTGCATCTGAACCCAGGGAACTCGACCGAAAAAGCGGACCCGATCTTCCAATCCCAGCCGGCGAGCTTCTGCCTCCCAGTCAGCCCGCAGGGGGCCGTCCCCCGCCACCCAAAGCTCCACGGGAACTTGGAGCCTGGCCAAAGCCCGCAACGCCAGGAGAAGAGCCTTGTGCGCCTCCAAGCGGCCGGCCCAAAGGAGTCGGAGGGGGGAGACCCTTTCGCCCTTAGGGTTAGGCGGCTTGGATAAGCCAAACCCTTTTGGAACCCCGCAGTCCAAGAAAGGAAGGACGTTACGGGCCCCAGCCTTTCGGAGCAGCACCTCTGTCTCCCTATTGGTGACAAGGATACGCGAAACGGAGGCCACTCCTTGACGCCACCGGGGCAGATAGGGTAATGCCTTAACCCGGAAGGCTCGTACCGCCTCCCCAAGCCACTCCCGGCCAAAGAACCCCCGAAACGCCCATGGGGCCGCCTGTCCTCCCCCTACCGGACCCCAGACAGCGGCCAACCCTTGGGGAATAGGGGGTGGTACACTGACGCTACCCCAGCTTACATGATGAACCACCACAGGACCGTCCGTGTTCGCAGTAAGCTCGCGAATCGTCCTATACACCTCGCGCAACCACAAGACATAGTGGAGCCGTATGCCCCGCTCCCCTTTCTCCGGGCGCCAGGGGTCAAACCCACGAAGGGTCACCCAGCGTATTTTCAAACGCGGATTGGGGTTCTCTGCTAGGTGCTCCTCCACTTCCTTGCGGTATTGGGGAAAGGCAAAGACTTCCACCGGTACGTGCTGGGAAAGCTCCCAGGCCCAGTTCCAGGTGTTCCCCGGCTCGGAGCCTAGCCGGGGAGAGATGGCATGGCCCACCAGGATGACGCGGAAATCCCTAGCCATCGGCCCACCTATGAGAGAGCACCAGGACCAAGGCGACTTTGGCCGCGAGCAAGAGGCCGACCGCTCCATGAACCTCCCAAAGACCTATAGCCGCTAGGCCCAAGATGGTCACGGCTGCCGAAACGGCGTAGGCCCTGGCTATGATCTGGGGACGCTCTAGACTACGGAACCATGCCTCCAAGGCATTGGAGAAGGCCGCAAAGATAGGCCAGGGAAGCATCCAAAGGAACAAGCTTGCCACCTCCGGATAGCGCCCTCCATAGAGCCAATGGGTCAGGGGACCAGCGAAAAGCCCAAGCAGAATATAGGCGCTTGCCGGCACAAGGTGTACTAGAACTATCCTCCAAATCCAACGCCGGGCATACGCTTCGCCTTGCCGGTGAACCGCTCTAGCGATGAGGGGGAAAAAAAGGGCGTTTAGGGCCGTCTGAAAGTGCAGGACCGGCATGAAAAGGTTATAGGCTGCACGGAACACAGCGGCCGCCTCCAATCCCTTTAACCCCCCAAGCGCAACCAGGGGGAGATTGCCCGGAACCCACGAAAGCATCCCGGCCAAAAGGGCCCAGCGGCCGTAACCCCAGTGGAGCTCCCGGATCTCCCCGGGGTCTACCGCTCGGTCGGCCCCAGCCTTGAGGAGCAGGCGGATTCCCTCCGCCGCCAGGAGAGCAGCCAGGGCCATGGCGAGGAAGGCCGTGGCCTCGTTGAGGGCGCCTCCCCACAGGAAAAGAAGCGAAAAGCCCAGGTACAAGGCCAAGTAGGCGGCCCCGCCGTAGGCCGCGAGCCGCGGCTCCAAGAGCACGTAGGCTCCCCGGC
Organism: uncultured Aquificales bacterium; assembly: GCA_964590075.1. Lineage (GTDB taxonomy): Bacteria > Thermosulfidibacterota > Thermosulfidibacteria > Thermosulfidibacterales > Thermosulfidibacteraceae > JAGDVO01. Next base: position 2,810 of record CAZPXS010000020.1, on the reverse strand, counting down.
GCACCAGCCAGAGGTAAAGGACCGTCGGCGCCGCGAAGGCGAGGCCCAAAAAGCTTAGGGCCATCTCCCGCTGCCCCGCAGCCCCAAACCCGGTCGCGGCCAGGAGAAAACCTACAGCCAGAACTACCCCAAAGCGCCAGTGGTAGCCGATCAGCACCTGCTGGTAGGAAGCAAAGGTATCCCGGAACCGCCCAGAGCCGTACACCATCATGGGCTCGGTCCAGAGGGCGGTATGTAGGGTGCCAAGGAGGAGGAAGACCGAGTAGGCCACGGAGAAGGCCCCGTAGGCGGCGGGCTCCAGCCAGCGAGCCAAAAGTATGCCTACAAGGAAGTTGGTCCCGGCGAAAAGGGCCTGGTCCACCACTGCCCAAAACCCCCGCCCTGCCCACCGGAGCCAGGCGGGACGCGCTCGGAAAAGGCGGGCCAGGAAGCTCATCTTTTCACCAAACTGGCAAAGTGCGCGACGGTCCTTTCAAGCCCTTGGCGCACCGGCACCCGGGGCTCCCAGCCCAAAAGGCGTCTGGCCAGGGAGATATCGGGCCTCCGCTGCTTGGGGTCGTCCTGGGGCAGGGGCTTGAAGACGATCTCCGAGGGGCTGTGGGTGATCTCCTTGACGAGGCGGGCGAGCTCCAGCACCGTGTACTCCTCCGGGTTCCCCAGGTTCACCGGCCCGGCGTAGTCCACCTCCATGAGCCGCACAATCCCCTCTACAAGGTCGTCTACGTAGCAAAAGCTTCGGGTCTGAGAACCATCCCCATAGACGGTAAGGGGCTCGCCCTTAAGGGCCTGGGTAATGAAGTTCGTCACCACCCGCCCGTCTTCGGGGTCCATATAGGGCCCGTAGGTGTTAAAGATGCGCACGATGCGCACCGGCAGGCCAAAGTGGGTGTGGTAGGCGGTAACGAGGGCCTCGGCGTAGCGCTTCCCCTCGTCGTAGACCGCGCGGGGCCCCACGGGGTTCACGTTTCCCCAGTAACTTTCGGGCTGGGGATGGACCAAGGGGTCCCCATAGACCTCGCTGGTGGAGGCGAGGAAGAAGCGGGCCCCCTTCTTAAGGGCCAGGTCCAGGAGGTGCCGGGTCCCTTCGGCGTTCACCAACAGGGTGGGGATGGGAAGCTTTAGGTAGCGGGGAGGAGAAGCGGGAGAGGCAAAGTGGAGCACCCAGTCCAGCGGGCCTTCCACCTCGAGGGGCCGGGCCACGTCTGCCTGGAGGAAGTGAAAACCGGGATAGGCCACAAGGCGGTCCAGGTTCCGCCTCTGCCCCGTGGAGAGGTTATCCACCCCAATGACCTCGCACCCCTCCTTAAGGAGCCTCTCCGCCAGATGGCTCCCCAGGAAGCCCGCAGCGCCCGTGAGAAGGACCCGCATCAGACCTCCGCCTTGCTCAATATACCCAAGGCCGGGATGCCCACGCCCACGTAACGGTAGCCCATGGCCGCCAAGGCTTTCCCGTCAAGAAAATTCCGCCCGTCCACCACCAGGGGCACGCGAAGGAGGCCCCTAAGCCGCTCCCAAGGCCAGGTGCGGTACTCCGGCCAGTCCGTGGCCAGGACCACGGCGTCGGCTCTCCGAAGGGCTTCCTCAGGCGTTTCGGCGTACTCCAAGGGAAGGGCCACCTCCCGCCGGACCCGGGGAAGGGCCACCGGGTCGTGGGCCCGCACGAAGGCGCCCCGCTTCAGGAGGAGGTCTGCCAGGGCCAAGGCGGGGCTTTCCCGGAGGTCGTCGGTATGGGGCTTGAAGGCCAGGCCGAGGAGGGCGATGGTCTTCCCCTTTAAGGTCTTTAGCTCCGCAAGCAGTTTGTCCGCGATGAGATCTCGCTGGCCGAAGTTCACCTCCCGGGCCGCCTCGAGGATGGGGAGGCTCAGGCCGTACTCCCGGCCCATGGCCAAAAGAGCCGCGGTGTCCTTGGGGAAGCAGCTTCCCCCCCAGCCGAGCCCGGCCTGAAGGAAGCAGGGACCGATGCGGTGGTCCAGGCCGATACCCCGGGCCACCTCCCGGATGTCCGCCCCTACCCGATCGGCCAGGCGGGCCAGCTCGTTGATGAAGCTGATCTTGAGGGCCAGGAAGGCATTCGCCCCGTACTTAATGAGCTCCGCTGAGGCCAGGTCCGTGGTGAGGAAGGGCACCGCCCCCATGCGCTCGGGCCGGGGGAGGAAGGGGGGTGGGGTAAAGCTCTGCTCCAGGATGGGCTCGTAGAGCTCTCGTAGAACTTCTATGGCTCTCCGGTCCTCAGCGCCCACCACCACCCGGTCCGGATAGAAGCTATCGTGGAAGGCCTGACCCTCCCGCAGGAACTCCGGGTTGGAGGCTACCGCCAAACGGCCGTCCGGCTCGCCCCCGTGCACCTCCTGGAAGGCCCGGCGCACCAGGGCCTCCACGTAGTTGCCGCTTCCCACAGGCACCGTAGACTTGTTCACCACCACGGTAAACCCCTCCCCTAAAGAGCGCCCGATACCCTCGGCAGCCTGCTTGACCTGGGTCAGATCGGGACCCCCGTCAGGAGAAGAGGGCGTACCCACCGCGATGAAGACCACCTGAGCCTGGGGTATTGCTTCCTCGTAGCGCGTGGTGAAGCTCAGGTTTGGCCGCGCCAGGACCAGCATTTCCTCCAGGTGGGGTTCGTAGAAAGGAGGCTTGCCCCGGTTTAAGGCCGCCACTTTGTCCCCGTCCACATCCACCCCCACCACCCGGTTCCCCAGATAAGCCAGGCTTACTGCCGTGACCAGGCCGACATATCCGCTTCCAACGACGGCTACCCTCATAGGCCTCACTATATCCCCTTAACGGGTCGTGTCAAGATTTATGTGTAA
>CAZPXS010000019.1:0-5861 GCA_964590075.1 uncultured Aquificales bacterium | reverse complement strand
TTTGTTATACTGTTTTTCATATCCATAAGCTTTGCATCAGAGGTTAAGGTCTTTATCATATCCATAAGCTCTGCATCAGAGGTTAAGGTCTTTACCTTTAGAGACATAAACCTTCTCTCTGAGGACCTTCTGCTAAGAGGGATAAACCCCAAGTATGAGTTTTATGTGCCTACTCTCCCACAGCTGGAAGAAGGGAGGATAGTCCTGAGGCTTAGGACCTCTCCATATCTGAGAGATGATAGCACCGTCACCATTTTGGTGGATGACGTTCCTTATAGTACCATTAAGGTGAAAGATATGCCCGCAAGCCTGTCTATACCCATATACAGAAAGGGAAACAGGGACTTTGTGAAGATAAGCCTTTGGGGAAACTTACGCATCTCCAACAACATATGCGAGGATGTCTTCTCTGACAAAATATACATGGTATTAGAAAAGAATAGTAAGGTAGAGTTTAAGTACAGACAGTACAGCAACATAAGAGAGTTTCTTAGGGATTACAACAACACCTACTGTATAAGTGAGCCAGAGCTAATACCCTTTGTGTACCACCTGTGTAAACAAAGTCCCATACCTTGCAATTTGTTTTACTCTGACACGGAGAGGGTGTGCAAGAAAGTAAGACTCTCACAAGGGGATACGCTCGAGCTTGTCAAAGACACCCTACTTGTGCCTTATAAGGCGGTTGTGGCTTTTGAAGAGGGAGTGTTTCCGTCGCTCTTGGTGGGAAAGAAGGAAATCATAAAGGAAGCCACAAGACGGCCAACACAGATAAGACAAGAGATCTCTCTAAAAGAGCTTGGTTTGAGAACGGTTAGCGTAGAAGGTACAGGAAACATTAGCTATACTATACCCCTGGACCTTTCAAAGATAGGTGGTATGCCAGATAGACTCTACTTTGCCCTTTATATAGCCCATACCCCCGCCCACCAAAAGGACAAAATGGAGCTAAGGATATATCTAAACAACACCATGATACAAGCTTATCCTCTTGAAGGTAGCGGTAAAAAAAGATTTGACATAGAGATTCCCACTGAGGAGCTTGCATACGGCACAAACTACTTGAGTGTTAACTTGGTAAACTTCACCTCATCGGAAAGATGCTTTGGCGCTATATCTCACAGCGTGCTTACTGTTTTTGAAAACTCTTACTTTTACTGGAATAACACGGAGAATAAGCCCAAAACTATACAGGATTTTCTGAAGATACTTCATGGCAATGTTGCTCTGGTCCTAAAAGACCAGAATTTTTACCCCTTTGCCACAAGATTTTTAAGCTACCTTGGCATCTACAACAAGAACATAAAGCTTGTTGACCTAAACCCACAAGACATCTCCAAGTACGACTTTGTCATAGAGTTTAAAAACCCAAAAGAGACGCATGAAAACATCGTAGACCTTAGCAGAGGAGACTTTGTGTTGATAAACCCACTTACTAAAAAGCTCATCTTTAACTCTGAACCGGAAGCGCCCTTTGGTGTTATTTTGACAGAGCCTGTGGGGGAAGTGCCGGCTCTTATATTCTCTTACTACAAGGCTCCTGCGGGCATACAGCCACTGTTTAAGTATGGCTTTTTGGACTTTCTTGAGCTTACGGGAAATGTAGCCATAGCCACAGAAGACTTTCTGTCTTCTTATGAAGTGGGCAAGAAGCTGAGAGTGGAATACAAAGCTGAAAAAGGTTTTAGATACTACTGGAACAAGTACAAAGCTTGGTTTATTCTGTTTTTTGCAGTGCCAGCCAGTATGTTCTTGGCTTATGTGTACAGAAAGCTAACAAGGAGGGTCAAATGAGGCATTTAGCGCTGCTGCTTTTACCTGTGATTTCTTTTGCTTCTGCATGGACAAGAGAGGAAGGGGAGTTTTTTATAGCTCCCTTCTTTAATTACTACAGAGCAAAGGATTACTACGACAAGAGCGGCAACAAAAAACCCATAGGGTGCACCTTTGAAAAGAGAGAAGTACAGATCTACGGTGAGTACGGGCTTAAAAAGAACACCACCCTGACCTTTAAAGTGCCATATGACTGGCTCAAATGTGCTGGTAGCACCTCGGGTCTTTCTGACCTTGAGGTGGGCTTTATAAGGCAGGTCAAAAGGGGAAAAAACTACGCGTTTTCTTACTACGGCAACGCCATAATACCTACTGGCTACTCTATAAATGACAATCCAAGGTTAGGTTATGGAAGACTAGGGCTTGAAGGGGGATTTTTATACGGTCTTTCTGGGAAGGTAGGTTTTCTGGACACAGGTATAGGCTACAGGTACTACTTTGGTTATCCTTCTTCCCAGGTGAGAGCTTATGCAACTGCCGGAGTAAACGCACTCAAAAACCTTCAGATAATAACCTCACTTGACCTTCAGATGGGTCTGGGGGATGGCACAAAGAAGGTTTTAGGTCAGAACATCACCTTGGAGCCAGACTACAAGCTGGCGCAGGTTTATGTGGGTCCTCGGCTTATGTTAGGAAACCTTTCCCTCATAGCCACCTATCAGCATGTCTTTTGGGGCAGAAATACTGGCGTAGGAAGAGGCTTTAATGTAGGAGTATGGTGGAACTTTTAGAGAAGCCTAAAATAGGCGAGCTACTTCTTCAAAAAGGTTTAATAACAAAGGAGCAGTTGGAAGAAGCCATTAATTATCAGAAAAAGTATGGGGGAAGGCTGGGTTGGATACTGGGAAGTTTGGGATATGTTAACCGCCTTGACCTTTTCGAAACATTAGCCCAAAGGTTTGGCTTGGAGTTTATAGACGACCCCGAAAGAGCTAAAGCACTTATAGACACAAGCTTTCTAAAAACCTTTGACCCTCACGAGCTTGCCAATTATGAGCTCATTCCCGCAAGACAGGAGGGAGACACAGTTCTATTGCTTACATCAGACCCAGAGAGCAATAGGCTGAAAGAATTTGTAAACAAATACTTTTTGGGAAAGAAGATTCAGCAGATAGTAATAACAGACCTGGACCTTATAAAACTATTGGAGCACTTTTTCAAGGATAGGTTCATAGACAGGGCTGTGCACGGTCTTTTTTATATGAGCCCCGAATACTCGGCATCTCAGGTGTTTTCCAAAGGTCAGGTTTTAGCCATGGCTTTTTTCATCTACGGCTCACTACTGTGGATATACTGGGATGCGGTATCCTACCTGATTTTTGTGATATTCTTGGTGCAGGTTTTTTATGTGGCATCTCTCATGTTTAAGTTAGTGGTAAGCCTGGCGGGTGCCAAGTCAGAGATGCAACAGTTTATCACCGACGAGGAGGTCAAAAGTCTTGACGAAAAGGACTTGCCTGTGTACACAGTGCTTGTGCCAGTCTATAAAGAGCCAGAAGTCATAGGCATTCTCATAGATAGCCTTAAAAAGATAGACTATCCTCAGAACAAGCTGGATGTTATACTTCTGCTGGAAGAGGATGATAAGGAAACCTACGAGGCGGCAAAAGCACATAGACCACCCATAAACTGGCGATTTATCATAGTCCCTCCCAGCCTTCCCAAAACCAAGCCAAAGGCGTGCAACTACGGACTTTTTTTCGCAAGGGGAAAGTACCTTACCATATATGACGCGGAGGATGTGCCAGAGCCAGACCAGCTTAAGAAAGCAGTCATAGCTTTCCAGAAGGGAGGAGGAGAGTACATCTGCTTCCAGGCGGCTCTCAACTACTTTAACAAGGACGAGAACTTTCTTACCAAGATGTTCACCCTTGAGTACTCTTACTGGTTTGACTATCTGCTTCCGGGACTTTACAATCTCAAGCTTCCCATACCACTGGGTGGCACCAGCAACCACTTTGATGTGGAAAAGCTTAGGGAGATAGGAGCGTGGGACCCCTTTAACACCACAGAAGATGCAGACTTAGGAGTTAGAGCCTTTGGCAGAGGCTACAAGGTGGGAGTTATAAACTCTACCACCTACGAGGAAGCTAACGCAAGGGTGAGGAACTTCATAAGGCAGAGGTCCAGGTGGGTAAAGGGGTACATGCAGACCTGGCTTGTGCACGCAAGAAACTCAAGAAAACTATACAAAAGTGTAGGATTGAGAGGCTTTTTTGCCTTTCATCTCCTCATAGGTGGTACACCTCTTACCTTTCTCATAAATCCCATCATGTGGCTGCTCTTTATCTTCTGGCTTATTGCCCAAACTAAAGCCATTGATGTACTCTTTCCCCCAGCTGTGCTATATATCTCTCTCTTTAACCTGCTTTTTGGAAACTTTATAGGTATTTACCTCAACATGTTGGCCGTCTTTAAAAGGAAGTACTACGAGCTTATGCCGTACGCCTTCTTAAACCCCATATACTGGACGCTACATTCAATAGCTTCTTACAAAGCCCTTTATGAGCTTTTTACTAAACCCTTCTACTGGCAAAAGACTCAGCACGGCATTACCAAGTATAAACCGCCAGTGGTGGAAACCCCGTCATGATGCGCTTTTTTGTGCTTTACCTTATGTTCCTAACGGTTTTCCTCACGCTGGCTTTTCTGGGCAGGCTCTCTTACGAGCATGGATACATACACCCAAACCTGCTTTTTTACGCAGAAAAAGTGCTTTTGGCAAAGTATGGAGAACCTCCAAGGCTCGAAAACATAGGCTTTGTTTACCCTCCCCTGGCCTTCTTACCTTTCTGGGTTGTCCCTAACTACCTTCTTGTCTCTCCCCTCGCTTCAGCTTTAGTCATTACAGCTTTTTTGTCCTTCCTCCTCAGGATTTGCTCAAGCTTGGTTTACCTGATAGTAGTTTACTTGATGTTAAACCCTCTGGTGCTTTTTCTGGGAGTATTCAGGTTTGAGGTGCTGAGCTTTTATCTGCTCCTTTCTCTCTCAGTAGCCTTTTTTGTGCTCCACATGGAAAAAGGCTACTCCATATACCTTTTCCTGGCAGGTCTTCTGTTTGGGCTTTGCTTTTTCCTAGACTTCAGGGCTCTCTTTCTTATACCTTTCTTTACTCTGGCGGTCTTTTTAAGCACCAGAGAAAGAGACATACCCTACAGGCTTGCCCTGCTTATAGTCAAACTCTCACCCGTAGTCTTTTTTGCCTTTTCGTGGCTTTATCTGAATTGGATATTTACAGAAAACCCCCTCAACTTTATAAAAAGCCCATACTCCTTTTTCAGAAGTGAGCCTTTGGACACCTCCCTTCTTGCCACAAAAGGAAGCTTTTTGGGAGCTATAAAATACACCACTCTTAGGCTCTTTGAATACCTACCCCTTACGCTTCTCTACTTTTTGGTTCTTCTTAATCTCAGAAATTACAGAATTTTTTACCTTGCGCCTGTTTATCTGCTTTATCTCTCCCCTGTTATTTTGGTTCTCTTCTCGGTTTACTTCTCTGCCTTTTTCCCCGCTTACTACTATTCTGTGCTATTTCTCCTGTTTACTCTCACCTTTACCGCTGTGCTGGGTATGAAATGTTCAAAGTTTTGCGCTCTTTTACTCACGATTTCCTTAGCTTCCAGTTGGGTACTACCTATCTTCTCAAAGGAAAATAACGAGAGGGCTTTTGTGAGGTTTTTGCTGACCGGAAAAATATCGGGAAATGTTGAAGAATACCGGCATGTAGCGAAGGCTCTCAGAGACTGCAGAAAGGTGCTCATGGACGATGCTGATGGCTTTCCCATAGTTGTCTTCACAGGAGAACCCAAAAAGTTTTACCTACCATACATGTACGAGTACTACACCGTGCTTTCCTCTCCGTGGCAGTTTGTCGACTGTGTTGTGGTAAACAAAAAGAGTGCAACAGATAGCGTAAGCGAGCGCTTTCCCTTTGCCAAGATGGGCTTTCTAAAGGGATACTCCATTATCTATGATGGCGAAAAGTATAATGTTATAATGTTTTCAAAAGGTGAAGGCAATGAATAGGA
>CAZPXS010000018.1:0-6578 GCA_964590075.1 uncultured Aquificales bacterium | reverse complement strand
CAAAAAGGCTAATAGTGGAAGCAACTACCGTGCCCGTAAGTAAAAGGGTGTGTAAGCCATCGCCCCGGGTTCGCCGCTTCAGGCGGTGGGCTTGGGTCCTGAAGCGCTCGCTTCTACTGGTTGGGCGCGAAGGTGGTGGGGTAGGCCCCTTTCCTTGCCCTTGGCTTCCACCATGATGTCGGCGGGCCCGGGGAGGGCGGCGAGGAGGCGCTCCCAGTCTTCCAGGGAAACCTGGAAGGCGTGGGCCCCAGGGCGGCGGGTTGGGTCCTGGCTCGCCAGGTGCACCTTGGGGCGGGTGTGCCAGGTGGCGAAGGCGAGCCGGAGGGCCTCTTCCAGGGAAAGCCGGCCCGGGTTTAGGGAGTGGTGAAGGGTGTCCACCACCACAGGCACGCCTAGGGCCTCCGCCGCTTCCAGCACTTCCTCCACGTTCCAAAGGCGCTCGTCGTTTTCCAGGGCCAGGTAGCGGAGGACCTCCCCCTCGCCCCGCAGGTTCTCTATAAAACGCCGCAGGGCCCGGTTCCGCTCCCCGTACACGCCGCCCAAGTGGAGGACCAAGACCCCGTCCTCCGCACCCAGGAGGGAAAGGGCCCGGGCGGAGTAGCGGAGCTCGGCCAGGGAGCGCTCCACCACCTTGGGGTCTGGGCTTCCTGGGTTCACGTACTGGCCAGGGTGGAAGGAAAGGCGCTGGCCCAAGGCCTTGGCCAAGGCGCCCAGGCGCTTAAGGTCCTCCCTGTGGGCCCGTTCCCAGTCGTAGGGGAAGGCGGGGTGGGAGGCGAAGGGGATGAGGTGCTGGCCGATGCGGAAAAGGCCGAAGCCGCGCGTGGCGTTCCAGCGGAGGATGCGCTCCAGGTCGGCCAGGTTCTGGCCTACCTTGGCCCGTACCCGCTCCTCGCCCAAGGAGCCCAGGCGCAGGGTGTGGTTGGTGCTGGCCTTAAGCGTCAGGTTCTCGCAGGGGTAGCCCAGGCGGATCACCGCTTCACCTCCGCTTCCAGAAGCACCTCCACCTCGTCCCGCACCTCCAGGAAGAGGAAGCGGGGTCTTTCCAGGTTCCACGTGGAAAAGCGCGTGGAAAACCTTCCCTGGAAGCGGTAGCCCGAAGGAGTTTCCCGGAGTTCTCCCTCTATGCGCACGGGGCGGGTGAGGCCGGCGAAGCTGAGGTCGCCCTCCACCACGAAGCGGGCCCCTTCCCACCGGGCCCGCTTGGGGTAGAGGCAGGCCTCGGGGTGGTCCTTCGCCCGAAGGATCTCCAGGGCCTTTTTGTCCCGCTCGGCGTTGCCCGAGTCCCAGGCTTTCTGCTCCAAGCAGACCTTGCCCGAGGCCTTTTCCCCGTCCCAGGTGATCTCTCCCCGGGCGGTGGGGTTCACCCCCTCCCAACTGCCCAAGGGGTAGTAGCCGCGGTAGCGGGCAAGCCCCTCCACGGCCTGGGGTGCCTGGGCCAGGGAAAGGGCGAAGAGGAGAAGGGCGACAGCCCCCTTCATTTGCGGAACCTCCAGGTTTCTCCCAGGGTGGCGAAGTCCCGGAAGCCCAGGAAGAGGATGGGGCGGCGCTTGCCCTCCGGGCTCCCTTCTGCGTGGACCACGTCCCCTAGGAAGAGGGCGTGGTCCCCGTCCGTGGGCCACTCCGCCACCTTGAGCTCAAACACCGCCGCCGCCTTTTCGGGGACGAGGGTGTGGGCCAGGGCCCGGGCGGGCCGCAGGGCCACCCCGAGCTTTTCCGCCTTGCGCACCCTCCTTCCCGAGAGGTACCCCGCCCGCACCACCCAGCCCCGCTCCTCCCAAGGCAGGAAGCAGAGGGCCCCCTCCCCCAGCTCCCGGAGGAGGCTCAGGGTGTGGTTCATCCGGTCCACCGCCAGGAGGAAGCGGAAGGGCGTCTTGGACACGGGGGTCCACCAGGCCATGGGCATGAAGTTCTCCCCCACGGCGAGCAGGGCGAGGCGCATGGGGTAGAAGTGGGCGCGGTAGGCGCTCACCTCAGACCTCCAGGGTCTCGGGCGGGGGCTCCGCCAGGACCTCCGAGAGGACCCGCCTTGCCGCCTCCTCCGGGGCGAGCGCCCCCTTGGGCGGGCCCCCTAAGGGGGCCCAGAGCCCCGTGGCCACGGCGGGAAGCCGCACCAGGACCAGGTGCACCCCCTCCCGCCGAAGCTCCCGCCTCGCCGCCCCCAGGTAGGCCTCCAGGGCCCCCTTGGCGGCGGCGTAAGCGGCGAAGCCCGGCACCTGGACGTACGGGGGGTACGCCCCGAAGAAGACGGCCCGCGCCCCGGGGCGGAAGCGGGCGTACTTTAGGGCGTGGTGGGCGGTGAGGAGGTGGGCGGCGAGCATCCCCTCCAGGGGGTCCCGCCCCAGTTCCCGCACGGGGGCCCGCCCCGCCATCCCCACGGCGTGGAGGAGGAGGTCCAGGGGCCCAGCCTCCTCCAGGAGGGCTTGGGCCTCGAGGGGGTCTTCAAGGTCGGCGGGGAGGGCTTTGGCCCCAAGCTCCTCGGCGAGCTCCCGAAGCGCCCCCGCCCTCCGCCCGGAAAGGAGAAGCTCGTGGCCCTTCAGCGCACGCGCCAAAGCGCTTCCCAGGCCTCCCGTGGCGCCCAGCACCAAAACCCGCATGCCCTAAGGCTAGGGGAGGGGCGGCAAGACCTCTGTAGCCTGGGCAAAGGCTAGGGGGACCTTTCCGCCTCCCGATAGATGGCCCGCGCCCGGTGGCTGAAGATGCGGGCGCGGCTTCAGCCACGTACCCCGTGGCGCCCGTGACCAGGACCCGCACGCCCTTCACCTTAGCCCTGCAGTATCCGGAAAACGTAGCAGGGAAGGGTTTTCTAGGAGCACGATCCCCTCCCGCGCCGCCTCCCCCACCACCCCGATCTCCTCACGGCGGAGGGCCCACTCCTCGGGGGTGAGGGCCACGTAGTCCACGTGGCGCAGGGGAAGGATGCGGTGCAGGAGAAGGAGCCGCTCCAAATAGGGCATCCCCCGGAAGGCGGGGGAGACGATGAGGAGGTCGTAGTCGCTCTCCTCCAGAGCTTCGCCCCGGGCGCGGGAGCCGAAGAGGAGGGCCAGGGCGATGGGCAGGGGAGCCCGGGCCAAGGTTTCCTTCAGGGGTTCAAGTTCGCTTCCACCCATCGCACCACCTCTTGGGCCGCCTTCAGGCGGGCTTCCGCCTGGGGCTTTCCGTAGAGCCGGGCGGGAAGGGTCCCCGCCGCATCCGGGTAGCGGCTTACCGTGTAGTCCGGGGTGAGGAGGCGGGCGGCCTCCGTGACCGGCCCCGGCGCCCCTAACGCCTCGGCCAAGGCGAGGAGGTCGTGGGTGCGGGGCAGGGTCCTGAGCCTTTCCAGGTAGAGGGCTTTGAGGGCCTTTTCCGCCGTCTGTTGGGCGAAAAAGGCCGCCGCGTAGTACCGCCCGCTTTTTAGGAGGGCTTCTGCTGTGATCAGGTCCTCCCGCGCCTGGGCCATGAGGTAGGCCGCCTCTTGCCGCACCCCTCCCAGTATAGCCGGGGCAAAGGTTGGGGGAGGGGGCGTCTTCTAGGCTAGGGGGCGTGCGGGCGGTGGTGGTGGGCGCGGGCATCGGCGGCTTGGTGGCGGCGAGGGCCCTGAGGCGGGCGGGCCTCGAGGTGGTGGTCCTGGAGGCCCACACCTACCCCGGGGGTCTTGCGGGGAGCTTCTTCCACAAGGGCTTCCATTTTGAGGCGGGGGCCACCCTCCTCACGGGTCTGAGGCCCGAGGCCCCCCTGGGGCGGGCCCTGGCCCTTTTGGGCCTACGCTTGCCCTTTTCCCCCTTGCCCCCGGGCTTCCCCCTCCTGGAGGTCCTCCTGCCCCGGGGGCGCCTGGTGCGGCCCGTGGGGCGGGAGGCGGAGCGGGAGGCAGAGCGGGACTTCTTCGGGCCCCGGGTCCTCCCCTTTTGGGACTGGCAAGGGGAGCGGGCGGAGCGGCTTCTCGCCCTGGCCCCAAGCCTCCCCTGGCCCCCGGAGGGGGAGGAGTGGAGGGCGCTTTGGGGGCGCCTTCCCGCCCTCCTTCCCCTCCTCCCCGAGCTCTTCCTCCCCGTCCTGGCCCGATCCCCCGAGGACCCCCATTTCCGCCGCTTCCTGAGGGCGCAGCTCCTCATCACCGCCCAGACGGAAAACCCCTACGCCCTCTACGCCGCCCTCGCCTTGGACCTGCCCCACCTGGGGGCGGCCCTGCCCCCCCGCATGGGCCTCCTGGCCGAGGCCCTGGCGGAGGGCCTCGAGGTGCGCTACAAGGCGAGGGCGGTGCGCCTCCTCCACCGGGAGGGGCGGGCCCATGGGGTGGAGGTGGTTCACGGCGGGCGGAAGCGGGGGGAAAGGGAGGTGGTGGCGGGGGACGTCTTTCTCCTCAACGTCCCCCCCGAGCCCCTCCTGGGCCTACCCGGGCGGGCGCCCCGGGACGGCTGGGGGGCCTTTGTGGTCTACGGCGTCCTCCCGTGGGCCGAGCCGCCCCCCTACTACCGGCAAAACGCAAGGGAGCGGCCCTTCGCCTTCCTCTCCCTGCGCCCCGAGGGGGAAAGGACCCTCTTCACCCTTTCCTTCCACGTGCCCATAGCCCCTTGGCTCGCCCTTCCCCGGGAGGACTACCGGGAGGCCAAGGCCCGCTTCCTGGAAAAGGCCCTCGCTTTGGGCGAGGCCCTCCTCCCCGGCCTCCGGGAGGCCTCCCTCCTCTTCGCCGCCACCCCCAGGACCTACCTCCGCTTCGCCGGCCGGGCCTGGGTGGGGGGCATCCCCCAGACCCACCCCTTCCGCTTCCCCCGGGTGCGCCTTCTCCCGAACGTCTTCCGGGTGGGGGAGGGCGTCTTCCCGGGGCAGGGGATCCCCGCCGTTGCGCTTTCCGGCCTCAGGGGGGCCCGGCTGGCCCTGGCGTACCTGGGTCTAGGAGGCGTTCCAGATAGCCCCTGATGGCCCGGGCGGTGCGCCCTTCCCGCTCCGTGAGGAGGTCCAGGTGGGTGAGGCCGGGGAGGATTTCCACCCCCCCTGGCGTCCCGGGAAAGAGCTCGCCCAGGCGGAAGTCCTTCGGCTCGCGCACGAGCCCCCGGCCCGCCCCCAGGGCAAGGACGGGGTAGGGGAGGGGCCGGGGCCCGAGGTCGGGGCGCACGTGGGGATAGCCCCCCACCTCCAGGAGGAGGCGGTAGGGGAAGTACCACTCGGAAAACCCCGTCTCCGCCCGGGCGAAGGCGCGGAGGAAGGCCCTTGGGTCCGTCGCCTCCCCGGTGTCCCGCCAGGCGATGGGCCCCAGCCTCGGCCCCCGCACGGTGAGGACGAGCCGCCCCTGGAGGAGGCCCCAAAGGCTCAGGCCCTCCCGGGCGAAGGCCCGCCCCACGCTCACGCTGAAGGGGGGGAAGAGGCTGTAGTGGTCGTCCACCCGGAGGAGGGCCTTGGCTTCCCGGGTGGCCCGGTGGGGCCCCAAGGGCACAAGTTCCTCGGGCCGCTTTGCCGCCAGGTAGGCCTCCGCCTCCGCCAGGGCGAGCTCCTTGGGCCCAAGCCCCGGAAGCTGGAAGACGGGGCTCGCCCGGCCCGCGAGGAGGTCCTCGAGGCCGGGGAAGCGGCCTAAGGGGGTGTCCTGCCCCCGGAGGAAGGCTTCCCGTGAGAGGCTTATGAGGCCCAAGGTCCCGTCCAGGAGGACGAGGCCCCTTAGCTTCTCCCCGTGGGCCCAAGCGTAGAGGGCAGCGAGGCTCGCCCCGAGGGAATGGCCCGCCAGGACCACGGGGGCCCGCTTCCTGGCCTCCGCCACCGCCCGGTCCAGGTCCAGGAGGTGGACCTCCAGCCCGAAGTCCCGTAGGGGGGAGAGGTCGGGCTCGGGGAGGGTTTGGTAGTAGGCGAGGGGGTCCTCCGCCCGGAAGCCCCGGCGGTCCTCCAGGCCGTTGGCCCGCCGCTCCCAGGCCCAGACCTCGAGCCAAGGTGCCTCCCGACGAAGGTGTTCCGCTAGGAGGGCGAAGTTGGTGCTCCCCCCAAGGAGGCCGGGGACGAGGAGGAGCACCGCCCGCGGGTTTTCCGCCGGGTAGGCCAGGGCGTAGCTCCGGTCCAGCCCCGGCCGCCCGGTGTCGGCCCCGGGAAGGGCCCGGTAGGTCTGGCCCAAGGCGAGGCCCAGAAGGAGCGTAAAGACAAGAAGCCGCATGCCCTTAGGGTGGGCCTAGGGGGCTTGGGGTGCTAGGGGGAAGGCCACGGTTTCCCCAAAGCGTTTGGGGGGAGGGCCCCCGCCTAGAATGACCCTATGGGGGAGGCCACCCAAAAACTTGTGCTTTTATCCGCCGAGGCGTATCTGGCCTGGGAGGAGGGCCAACCCGTGCGCCATGAGCTCCTCGAGGGCATCCCCTACGCCATGGCGGGGGCGAGCCGGACGCACAACCTGCTGGTGGGAAACCTGTACGCCCTCCTGCGTCCCCGGGCCCGGGAGCGGGGTTGTCGGATCTACACCGAAACGGTCAAGCTACGGGTGGGAGAGCGCACCTTCTACTACCCCGACCTTATGGTGGTCTGCCAGGGGGAGCCCCCTCACAGCCACTACGAGGAGAATCCCTGCCTGGTGGTGGAGGTTCTCTCCGAGGCCACCGAGGTCATAGATCGCAGGGAAAAGCTCTGGCGCTACC
>CAZPXS010000017.1:0-6648 GCA_964590075.1 uncultured Aquificales bacterium | reverse complement strand
AAGCTCCAGATTGTCCTCAAGGTATGACTTATAATCCAGCTACTGACAGGTGTGAAAAGCCTATGGGACTTTTCATAGCTTATAAAGGGACGCCTGATGATGATTTTTACAGAAATAATCCGCAATGCAAACTTATAAAAGAAGAACCTACATATCCGTGTGCTTACAGCGTTATAAATGTAAATGGAAGAGATTATTGTGTTCTTGGTGAGATAAATACTTGGGGATGCTTGAAAGGAAGTTGGACGCTGAGTAGTGGAAAGTCTGGTCTTCCTTTTAACGACCCTGTTTATAAGGGGCTTACCTTGAGATTGTATCTTGTGGTGAATTACTCTTGCGATAATGATATTACCTATACCTGGACTAATATTGTTGACAGTGCTACAAGGCAGGTTCTTGCAAGTAGAAGCACAGCTTGTAATCAGTATATAAACTGGCAACCAGTTTGGACTAATGATGGTAGCAAACAAATAGATGTTTCAATTAGTGCTTCTCATTGTTGTCGTGGGTGTGATTATGTGTTTATGAGGGTAGGGTATGATATGCTGACAAAGAGGTATTATAGGTGTGGAACTTGCGACAATGGGAGTTTCACTCCTGATTGGTCGCTCTGTATAGCTTCTGCTGTATGTCCAGATGGTGGCACTTTGAATACTTATTCTGATTTGTGTGAAAAGCCTTTGAATAAAGCATGTCCCGATGGGTGGTTGGAAGGGGCTACCTCATGTGTATCTGAGCCTCAAAGTGTTTGTCAGGGTGGTGGCACTTCTTCTTATCCGAAAGGCACTTATTCTGGAAAGCAGTATTGCGTGGTGAAGTATATCAACAGTCAGAACAGGAGAGAGTATGATACGAGGGAGTGTAATCCAAACTGTCCTGTTAATGCTGGTGAGGAGCTTGTAGAACCTTGTAAGGAAAAGCCAATGAGTGGTTTTACTGTAGCAACGGGAGTTTTAAGCGTAATAAGAGAAGCTTTGAGGGATAAGATATGTGGAAGGTAGTAGCTTTACTGTTATTTGTGTCAGGCTTAAGTTTTTCTCAGGCTATTAATTGTTTTGGCAGCACGCGTAGGTGTGTTGTAAAGGATGTATCTGAGGGTGCGACCTCTTGCAGTGATTATGTGCAGGATTGTCAGAATGTGAATGGTGTCTATTGGTGTCCTATAGACCTTCAGGATAAGCTCTGCACTGATTTTGATAAGGTGGGAGGACAGAATGTAAATGGTTTTATAGTTTCGTATAGTTTTGTGTCAAAGAATGAAATGACTTATTCTGGCTATCAGAATATCCTTTCTTCTTTGGGTGTTTCATGTATGCCAGCTCAAACAGCTAAGTCTTTAAGCCTTGACAATGTGTGGGTCTGTGAAGGTTATCTGCAGGGAGGGCAGGTAAAGCCAGCACCTCAGGGAGGAATACCCCTTGACGAAGGATTGATAACTGTATCAGGACAAGCCTCTACAGGCTATGGCACTTTTCAAGGGAAGGGAAATAAATTATGCCATATTGAAACAGGTACATGTCTACAATTTTCTATCCATTCAGGGCAGATAGTAGTAACAGGGCAGATGAGCAAGCCTAATTATTGGACATTTGTAGGTAGTGGCAATCAGATGGTTGCAACATATTTAGCCAGTCCATGTGACAGTCATTATTCTAATGGAAAATTTGTTTTTAATTTTTCTCAAGGGAATATTACAATTGTGCCTCAAACATCTCCTTTATCGTATATAGTAAGTGGTTGTCGTTTTCATGCTGTACCTAATGGAAACCAACTAATTTTTTATGATGGGGCACCTAAGGGATCAATTACTTTTTCGTATACTTGTCCTTCTGGAACTATGCCAAATCCTCAGGGTTATTGTGAGCTAAAACTCAAAGGAGCTGTTGTATCTTCAGATAAAAACAGATGTAATCATCCGTGTATGACGCAGGATACGGTAAGTTCTTTTATTCAGTCAGAGCCAGCTCAGGATACTCCACAGCAGGTAAGTTCTTCAGACACTTCCCTGCAGGAATGCACTAATCCTGTCTTTTTCGCAGGATTTAGGAAAGACTGCAGGGCTGGTGGCCTTACTGTTGTGGGAGCTTCATGTTGTGGTATAGGCGGGTGGTTTTCAGATATGTGTAGTAATTCTGAAAAGGAGTTGAAAAAGAGGAGAGAGGCTGGCACATGCAAGGAAATAGGCACATACTGTTCTAAGAAGGTCCTTGGAGTATGCATAGAGAAAAAGCGTTCTTTTTGTTGTTTTAATTCTCAGCTGGCAAGGATACTTCAGGAGAGCTGTTTTAGACCACAGCTTGGAAGAGGCTGGGGTTCTCCAAAAAATCCTGATTGTGGGGGTATAGCTCTTTCAGACTTTCAGAGGGTAGATTTAGGTAATCCAGACTGCGTAAGAGCCATAGAAGACTGGATATCTCAGCGGGCTCAATCTTTTCAAGAGAGGCTCAATAATATGAACCCTACTCAAAAATCCTTAGAAGCTGTTCAGACATGGTTTCAGAAGGTAAGCAAATAACTGTTGGAGACCTTGTAGATTTAAGCAAAGAGAAGAAAATAAAAGCGGAGATATACTCAGACAGCTCTGTGCTTAATCCTTTTTCCACGCTCATTATAAGGTTTTATGAGGATAAGGAGCTTCTTCTTGAAGAACAGACTATCTTCAAATGCGACTATCTTGGAGACTGCCATTTTTGTTTTACGGCGGATTTTTCAAATGTGGTGCTGACTAAAGGAAGAGAAAGGGTTGTAATTCCTACAAAATGGGTCAATGTTCTTACTTTTAACCACCTCCCTATCTTTGAAGAGCAGTTTTATCAGGAAGTTATCGTAAGGCATAACCACCTTGTAGCCAAAAAAGAAAACCTCTTGCTCGTAGAGAACTTCAAAAGACTTCTCATGGAAAAACAAGAAAAAGTTTATAGGCTGGTGCTGGATAACAATTTGAGTAATCCTATCTTTACTGTTCAGGTAAATCTGGAAGTTTTCTGATAAGGCTCATGTAGTAGTCTCTTGTTGTGCCTCTGTGCTTTCTAAGGTAGTAAAAATAGAAGATTGGGACTAAGAAGGCGAATACCTTTAGAGGCAGGGTCAGGAAAAAGACTCTTAAAAGCTCCTGTGGAAGCTCTATCTTTGACAGATAAGCTTTTACCGTATAGTAGAAGAACTCAGCAGGGGGTTTTAAGAGGGTATCAATGATATTGTTGGGTTTCCCTGAAAAAAGCCAGCTTTCAAATAAAAACCACAGCTTTGGAACTACTCCAAATACAAAAAGCTCTAAACCAAGCCATATGAAAAGACTACATAAAAAGCTTGCCCAGAGAAAATCTCTTAAAACCGCATACAGATATCCCCTGCCCCACAGATATCTGTGGACTATCCATATGCTAAGAAGTCCATACTGAAGCGATGCTATAAGCGTTGCGGAGATAAGGCTGAGTTTGAGTATGATAGTGAAAGAAAGACTAACCACTAAATACGCAAAGGATACCCACTTTAGATACTCCTTTATAACAAAGAGCCATAGCTGTGTTTTTTCCTCTGTGTAGTAAAGATAGTCTGTATTAGGCATATCTTCAAAAGCTCCTGACTTCTCAAGGAAGGCAAGATAGTCAAGGGAAGATAGAAAGGCAAAAAGGTTGCTAAGGTTTAGCTTAATATCCGCACTTGAGGAGCTGTCAGGAATTATCCTCTCCATTCTCTACCTCCACACGAAAACCTTTGAAGAGCTTACTGCTTAACTTTCTCTCCTCTAAGGCATATTCCTTTTCTGAATACTCTATGCATAGGAACCTGCCATGCATTATAGGGCTTTTACTCAGATAAAGGGTTAGCTCCACAGGAGCAAAGCCAAAAAGCTCACAGAGAACTTCTTCAGATGGTCTTATGTTTGTCTCAGTGCCTACCCAGTTCTGTAAGAACTCAGATAGAACATAAAGCCTTCCTCTATATGTGAAAACCCTGTATTTGTCGTCTCTGTTTGCCATCTCCAAAAGCATATTCCAGAGCTTTTCCTCATTCAGCTTTTGCTTTATCTCTTTGATAAGGTCTTCTTCTATAAGCTCCTCTTCTTCTCTCCTTGCGGAATGGTCGGCAGACTTGAGGATAAGAACCCTTTTATCGTCCGTTTCTTTATCGTGATGTTTGACCGCCACATCCGCTATCTCTGGAGACACGCCCATGAGGTCTAAAAGCTCCTTTATCTCCTTCACATGGTCTTTAAACTCATACCCTCCAGTGTCCGCCACCGCCTTGCCAAGGTCATGCACAAGGCTTGCAAGAAAGGCAATCTCTTTGTCCTCCTGAGAGAGGTCTTCCGTGCTTTGCAGAACCTCAAAAGCCTTTTCCGCTACTCTTATGGAATGATCAACAAGGCTTATCTTCTTAAGAGGATTTTTACCTTTGACAACAGAGGGGATGCTTTTGACCCCGTCCATCCACCTTACAATCCTCTCAAAATCATCCGCATAGTATTCAAACCAGCCAAGATACTTTTCATAAAACTCCTTCAGCTGTGGGTCTTTTATCTCCTCAGGTAAAACATTTGTATAATGCTCTCTTATTCTAAGCAGGCTTACCACCAAATCAAAAAGCTCCCTTAGATTTACCTCTACTTCCGCCTTTAGCTTTTCCTCTTCCTCTTCTTTCCATATGACCTTCACTCTTCTTCTGTCTGGCACAAGGGGTGAATAGACCATATAAACCTCTCCATCCATGAAACAATAACCCCACCCTGGGGGAAGCCCCCCTAAGTCTTGAGGTTTTAAAAGTGAAGCCTCTGTATAGGTAAGAGATATGGAGCTTTTATGAACTATCGCTTTTGGTTTTTGGTGCCTGCCCGACATGTTGGCAAAATACTCTTGGTCTGTTGGCTCATTGATGGAAAAGACTACTCTACAATCACAGTTGTTTATTATGTCCTGCACTATGTTTTCACCGTTCTGTTTAAAAGCACTCTTAAAACCTGAGGGAGACTGTGTAAAGAGCTTTATGGCTACATTTCTCTCTCTTACAAGTCTTATGGCTTTGTTTATCTCCCAGAAACCTACCTCTGTTGCCTCATCTACATTAACCCTTAGCTGTGGCTCTACGGTTTTAAACTCTCTTGAATACTCTCCCACCACCGCCAGTAGCCACGCAAAAAGCAATCTCGCCACATCGTAAGCAGTCTGCCCCTCTTTCTCCGCATTGAGAAAGGCAAAAAACCTCAGCTGTCCGTTCTCTATCCTCTCTTTAAGGAGGTCTCTGTCTGTCTTTACATTGAGTATCTTCCCCGCCTTGCCGGTGATAAGCCTTGTGAGATAAGTCCTTAGTGTGGCATTTACTCTTGGGAAATACTGAGGGTCATAGCTTGCTATCTGGTTGAGAATGGTAAGCCCCTGTGTGGTAAGCTCATCCTGTTTTCTTGTGTATATCTGCAAAAGCTTTCTCCTCAGCTCCTCTATCTTCGCCACATTGAGAAACTCATATATATCTCCAAAGCATATCTGTTTTAAACCCTTTGCCTTGAGAGCTATGGCTATGGCCAATGTTATCTCATAAGAGATATTCCACCAGAAAGGCTCTTTGCTGTCAGGCAGTCCAGAGGCTATCACATAAGCTATCTGATGAGGCTCAAGCCCATAAAGAGGGTTAAACCTGAAGGATACCTCAGGATAATTCAAAGCAAGCACTATGGGACCACCATCCTTATCATACAGCTTCCCTATCTTATCACACGCCTTAAAGAATGTTTCCAGCCAGCTCTTTGAACCCTTCGGGTCTATGTTAAAACTCTGAAAGCCATTGACTATATCCTCATAGGTAAGCCTTGACAAAAACTCACTCTTTCCAGAACCAGATGCCCCAAAGACTATCATCTGTCTCTGTGGCTTTTCCCAAAAGACATAACCAGTTTCTTTAGTCCTTAAATTCATTCCCTTTCCAATATATATCTCAAACCTGCCCATAAGGGAAATTATAGTTTTTCTTTTTTTCTGGGGAATTCCACAGAAAAGTGGGAAATGGTCTTTACCTGCTAAAATATTCTTAGCTCAGGACTTTAAAAGGAGGGCTTACTATGGCGTGGAAAAAGCTAAGGCAGAGAGAGGGCTATGAGGAGATATGGGTCTCCGTTGGCAAGGAAAAGGAAGGCTACTTTACACTTAAAGAGGGTGGTGAGCTTGTGGGATACTTTGAAAAGCTCAATCACTCTGAGAAGTTTGACAGTCCTATTTTGAACCTGGTATCAGAAGACAAAAAGACAAGGTATCTTCTCTTTACTCCTGCTAATCTTGCAAGGCAGATGGAAGAGCTTGAGGACAAGGTAGGCTCTGGCGTGCTTGTAAGGATAATCTACAAGGGGAAGGAAAGAAGAGAGAGAAATGGAGAAGAAATCACATATCACTCCTTTGAGGTGGAGTATGACGATGAGAGGTGGCTTGAGGGTAATTCAAACAAGCAGGGATAAGGCAAGAAAGATTGAGAAGGAACTGTTGAAAAAAGGCTATGTGGTAGCTCGTGTGGAAAGGCAGGAGGAGCTGAAAAGTTCCTTCCTGCTCAAGGCAGATGTGGTGCTGGTGGTGGAAGATGGAGCAGGAAAGACTAAAAGAGGAGTTTTTGAAGAGAAAGAAAGAGCTTGAAAAGGCACTCAATGAAAGCGGAGCCTTGAGG
>CAZPXS010000016.1:0-8731 GCA_964590075.1 uncultured Aquificales bacterium | reverse complement strand
CGGGTGCAGTTGTCGGTTTTTGAGTGCTATTTGGACGAAAGGACGCTGAAGGACCTTCTTGGGCGGGCGAGGAAGATTATAGACCTTACCGAAGACAGCTTGCGCCTTTACCCGGTGGAAGGGGAGGTGCGCATCTTGGGGCTCGGCGCCCCCACCCGCCTCGAGGCCTTCGCCGTGGTGTAGCGCGGGGTCGGGGAGGGGCCGCCTTCGGTCTTCTGCCCTTATTTCCCCCGACGCTCGTCCCGACAAAAATAAGCGCCTCGAGCCAACCCCATAACCCCCCGCACGTTACCTTCCAGGCCATGTGCGGGGGTAGGGTTGGGCCGCATACCGGCGTGAGCTACGATTTAGTGAACTTTTCCCTTGTTACCCTTGCCGACCAGGACAAGGATGAGCTTCACCGCCCACTTCCTAAAGGAACCAAGCGTCCGATGGCCCACCCCAGGGGGTAGCCATCCTTCGGGTTCTGCGCTCCCGCGGTTTTGCGGGTCTTGGGCTCCTGAGCCTCCGGGTAGTCCTCGGGCAGGAGGAGGGCGAGGCGGAGGGTGAGCCTTCCCGAACCGAAGCCCACCCGGAGGGGGAAAGCCTCCTTGTCCTCCGCCAGGCGAGCCTCAAGCTCCCGGTAGACCTCGAGGGCCCGCGCAAGCCCCTCGTCCTCGGCGAAGGACCGCTCCCACTCCGCCACCTTGCCGTAGTACTCCCTAAGGGCCCGCACGAGCTCCTTCGGGGGCACCGGCCCCGCCACGCCCCCGTGCCGGGCGAGGCCCCCCTGGTAGCGGAAGAGGAAGCGGAAACGGCTTCCCTTGCGGAAGGTTTCCGCCAGGATAACGGTCCGGTCCATGGCGCCTTTGGGGTGGAAGACCCCGATGCGGTTGAGGAAGCCTTCCCCCGGGCTCGAGTCCGTGAGGCGCACGGCGCGGAAGGGGTCTTGGTAGAGATTCAGATCGGGACGGCCGTTCTTGGAGGCGAGGTAGCCCAAGACCGCCCCTTCAAAGGTTTGGTTGTGGAAGCGATCGGGCTTCTGGGGGGGCTGGATGAGGGCGTCTTTGTCCTTTGGCGTGGGCTTGCGCCACGCCCAGCCTCCCCCCCGCCACTCCACCACCTCTCCCCTCTGCACCAGGCGCCAGTAGAGCCAGGCGGTGCGGAGGGCCCCCTTCACGCTGGAGCCAGGGAGGTAGGGGCCCAAGGGGCTAGAGGGCAAGGGGCGGAACTCCAAGGCCGCCTCCTCCGTGGCCTGCAGGATGCTGTCCAAAAACGCCTTGCTGGCGGGAAGGGTGCGCAGGATGGCCTCCTTGGGCACCTGCCCCTCGGCGAAGAGGCTCCGCAACACCTCCTGGGCTCCCTTGGGGCCCTCCGCCACCCTGCGCAAGAAGGCCTCCCGGCGCCCGGGGGAAAGGGCAAGGAGGAGGGCGGAGGTGTCCAAAAAGTAGACCTGCCGCTTGGCGAAGTCCGGGATATAGGCGTAGGCGGGGTAGTTTTCCCCGGTGCCCACGTGGACCGGGGAGAGAAGCTCTAGCTCCAGGGCGTAGCTCTCCAGGAAGCTCATACCCGCACCCCCAAGGGGAACACCTGCAGCACCTCGTACACCCGCACCTCCTCCTCCGGGGGCTCGGAGGGAGTCACGTCCAGGAGGCGAAGGGCGCTTTCTTGGTAGACGCTTCCCTCCTTGGCCCGGAGGTGGGGCCGCTTGAAGGGCTTGGCCCCCACGTAGCCGCCGCCGAGCCGCCCCCAGTAGGGCTCCAGCTCGTAGTAGAGGGCTCCTTCCAGGGGCCCGGGGGCCAGGGTGGCGTAGGCGTTGGGGTTTTGCGCCTCGGGAAGCTCCAGCGCCTCCTCCCCCTCCACCCGGAAGCACCCCGCCCCCACGCTGGCTAGGCCCCCGTAGCCCATCTCCCCCACGAAGCGGAGCCCCTCCAGGAGGTCAAAGGGGGGCTCGCCTAGGGCGTAGACGGCAAAGCGCCCCTCAGGGACGAAGAGGTCTTGGGCGAAGAGGACGCCCGCCCGGGCGGTGCCGGAAAGGCGGTCTATCCCCACCCGCAGGCGGCGCAAGGGGCGGCCCATCCTTGGCTCGAGGCCCTCCACCTCCGGGGCTCCCAAGAGGGCCTCCTCTCCCCTTTCCGCCACCTTGCGGAAGGTGTCAAAGCTGAGGAAGGCCAGGGCTTTGAGCCTTTTGCGCAAGCCCGTCTCCTCCACCTGGAGCGGGGGGAGCTTGGGCCGGGGCAGGAAGCCCTCGGGGAAGGCGCTGGAGAGGCGGAAGCCCATGCCGGGAAGCCGCTCCAAAAGCGCCTCCAGGGCCTCCCGGCCGTGGGTGTAGCGGTACCACCAAAGGAGGTGCCCGAGGAGGCCGGGGGCCCGGGGCAGGCTCCGCACCGGCCCCCTGAAGCGGAGGTAGTAGGCCTTGACCCGCATGCTACCCCGCCAGGTTGACCTCGGCGATCTTGAGCCGCTCCGAGAGGGGTAGGCCCTCCTGGGCCTCCAGGGGCTTCTCGGGGTGGAGGAAGTAGACCTGGCCGTAGCCCCGGCTGATGTGGCCGCCCAGGCCGTCCAGCTCCAAGAGCTCCAGGGCGCGGAGGACGTAGCGGCGGAAGTTCTCCTCGTCCTGCTCGTCCAGAACGCGGTAGACCATTTCCACGTGAAACCGCGCCCCGGCGGGCACCCGCTCCGTGGTGCGGGGGTTGGCGTTGCCGCCCAGGCGGGGGATGAAGACCTCCTGCTTGATCTCCGTGAGGTAGCCGCCCCGGGCGATGGTGCGCTCCAGCTCCTCCTTGGAATCGGGGGTGAGGTAGGCGTCCCGCACCAGGAGCCGCGTGGGACCCCGTTCCCTGGCTGCTTTGAGGGAAGCATCATCGTTTTCCGGGGCCAGGCCGAAGATGCGGGCCACGGGGTCCTCGGGGTCCTGCGAGGCGTAGACGTGACGTTCCTTGGCCTTCAGGATGTAGTCCCCGCCCAGGCTCCACTCCAGGAGGTAGCGGAGCTTCCCCTTGAGGCTGGAGCCCGGGATGTAGGGCTCGTCCGTGAGGGGGTTGCGGATCACGGGGTTGTCCAGGTCGCCGATGGCCATCTGGTCGCGGCTCATGCCGATCCTGAGCCCGGTCTTGGCCAGGAGAATGGCTTGGATACGGAAGATCTTCCTGAGCTTCATCCCACGCCTCCTCACTTGCCTAAAGCGTAGAAATAGGCCAGCACCGCCTCCACGTACTTCATCATGGCCTCAAAGTCCTTGGGGCTTCTTTTGCCCGCGTCTAAGGCCTCGTTGAGGAAGGCCACGAACTTCCCGGCTCCCCGTAAGGGGCCTTGCGCGCGCGTGTTGTAGGCCAGTTTGGCCTTCAAAAGTTCCAGCTCCGGCACGAGCCGGGCGAAGGCCAGGTCCTCGTCCGCCTTGCGCTCCTTCTGGAAGCGGTTTTCCAGGGCGCGAAGCTCGGCGAAGTAGTTGCGGAACTGGCTGGACTTGACCTTGCCTTCCCGAACCAAGTCCTCCGCCACCTGGCGGGCCCGCTCAAAAAGAACGGGGTCCAAGAGTCCTTTCTCCTTGTCGCGGTAAAACTCGAGGGTGGCCATTTAGCTCCTCCTTTCCTGGTATAGCGCCCACTGGACCCAGACGGGCAGGTAGACCCAGGCCGGGTCCTGATGGTCTAGAAGCGTGAGGTACCTCTTCCAAGCCGCCTCGTCCCTCTCCCGCAGGCGCCTGAGGGCGTAGGCCAGGAGGGGCTTGTACCCCATGCGCGCCCCCTCGTCCTCCGCCGCCGCGAAGCGCCGCCACAGGGAGAGCCAACGGTAGACCTGGGCCTTGCTCACCCGGTCCGCCTCGAGGTCCCGCCTCAGGCCCTCCTGCCAGGGGCGAAGCCCCTTTAGCTCCCCCCACGGCACCGCCTGGCCGAAGAGGTAAAGCCTCCCCCGCCCCGCGCCCTTGGCCTTTTTCTCCGCCTCCTGCAGGGCCTGGGCCATCTGGGGCACCGGGGACTTGGGGGCGAAGAGGAGAAAGGCCCCGGAAAGGGTGAGGGCGGGATGCCGGGTGTACTGGCGGTAAAGCTCCGCGAGGTCAAGGGCGAAATCCAGGAGGGCGTCCCAGGGCCCCAGGAGGAAGAGGTCGTCCCCGCCCGAGTAGACGCTGTAGAGGAGGGGGTAGCGCGCTTCCTTGCGGCGGGCCTCGAGGTCATCCCACCCCAGGCGCTTTTGGTAGCGGGAGGGGTTTCGCATGAGCTCCAAGACCTCCACGCTGAAAAACCACTCCAGGGCCCGGGATAGGGCGGCGATGCGGCTCGGGGTGGCCAGGTCCCGCTCCTCTCCCCTAAACCCCGTGGCGAAGGCTTCCCCCATGCGGTCGGCGTCCAGGAGGAGGCCCCCCAGGTAGGAAGCCCCCTGGGAGAGGTGGGCGAGCTCGGAGAAGGTGAGGGGCCGATCCAAGGCCAAGCCCTCCTCCGCTTCCCAAAGGCCCTCTTCCTGGGCCCACGCCCGGTACTCCTCCGGGGAAACCCCCTTGGCCTTGAGGGCGTGGGCCACCGTGGGCAGGTGGCCCAAAAGGGGCTTCACCTCAAAGGAGGCGCCGTCGGGGGCGAAGTCGGCCTGGGCCCGGTAGGTGTGGAAGGGCGCCTTGGGAAACCCCCCCTGCCCCAGGGCCACCCGGAAGGGGGGAAGGCGCAGGTAGGGCCTCGGGGCCTCCTCGGCGAAGAAGCCCACCCGGTCGCTCTTCGGCAAAAGCCCCCCCACCTCCCGCTCTAGCTCGCAGCCCAGGCAGAGGCTTCCGGGTTCGTCCTTCTGGGCGGGGCGCAGGCCGCAGGCGGCGCAGGGGCGGAGGGCCTCCCGCACCCCCGCCTCCGTGGCCTGGAGGAAGGGAAGGGGCTTCAGCTTGGCCAGGGCCAGGGCCTGGTGAGCCCGTTGCAGCAAGGCGGGGAAGCGGCGGAAGGCCTCGCCCTTGAAGGCCACCCAGGCCAGGTGGGGCAGGAGGCTTGCCCCGTTCTCCAAGGCCCAGGAGCCCCAGGCGGCTTGGGCCTCGTTCAGGGCCTCCAGGGCGTCCTCGGTGTTGGGTAGCAGTAGGTAGAACTTTCCCCCCGCCCCCAGGATGCGGTTTAGGGGTGTGAGGCCCACCGCCCGCAGGATCCCCAAGGCCATGGCCTCGGAGGCCAGGCTCACCTCGAGGCTCCGCGCCCGGAGGCGCTTGGCGATCCCCCCCACCCCGGTCTCCGCCCCGGCGATGCGGTAGATGTGGCCTTGGATCCCGCCCATGTCCCCCACCACCAGGAGAAACTTCTCCCCGTCTTGCCGAAGGGCCTCCACGGAAGGCGCCTCCCCGTGATAGCGCCAGAGGGCGTGGGCGATGGCGGCGGTCAGGCGGAGGTGATCGTAGAGGGAAACATCGGGCTCGCTTTGCGTGTCGGCGGGGACCAGGGAGAGGGTTTCCTGGAAGGCCGAAAGGAGGCCCATGAGGAGGCCCTGCGGGTTTTGGGGGTGGAAGGCGGCGAGCCGCCCCTCCAGGCGCTCCAGGAGGCGGGCGTAAACTTCTTTGCGCACGTTGGGCTGGGTCTCCGGGTAGGGCGCCCCCGGCACCAGGCCCTCCCCCAGGGCGTGCACCGGGCTCAGGCCCACCCCACCCTCCCCCTCCCGCCCCTGGAGGCGGAGCCGGGCGAAGATGGGCTGGAGGGGCACCTCCGGGGGGCTTCCTCCCCCCTCCCCTTCCCGCTCCTGGGAGGCGTGGGTGTCCGCCAGGGCCACGCACCAGGCCTCGGGGGTGTCGGGCTGGTACTGGGGGCGGTTGTGCCAGCCCTCGTGGTGGCGGCTTGCGGTGCGGGCCAGCCACTCGGGGTCCAGGCCGGCTCGTTGGAAGAGGGGCGCCTGGGACCGGATGAAGCGGGCGGTGTAGGCGGTGTGGGTGCGGTCGGGCATCTCCTCGTCCCGCTCGTTCCAGCGGGCGCGGGAGAGGAGTTTGCCCACATCGTGGAGAAGGGCCGCCAGGGCCACGGAAAGCCCGTCTGCCATGCAAACAGGTTACCCCTTCTTCGGCCTTGGCCGCGTGACGGATGCACAGGCGGGTAAAATCCCCCCGTGGTGCTGGCCTCCGTGGTCTTGGTGTTGCGAGGGGAGGGCCCACCCGAGCCCGTGGGGCTTCGGGGATTCTTCTACGGCCTCGTGCGGGAGGTGGCCCCCGAGGTCCACGAGCAGGGGGAAAACCCCTTCGCCCTGGGTTTCGGCGGCAAGGAGGGGGCGTACTGGGCCAGGGTGAGCTTCCTCAAGGAGGAGCTCTACGCCAGGCTTTCCCCCAGGCTCTTCGCCCTGGAGGGGGAAGCGGTGCGGTTGGGCAAACCCTTTCACGTGCGGGCGGTGCTTCAGGAGGGCCACCCCTGGGCGGGGGTCACCACTTACCCCCGCCTCTTCCAAAACCCCTCGGGGCCGGACCTTCCCCTGCGTTTCCACAGCCCCACCTTCTTCCGCCGCAAGGGGGTGCACTACCCCATGCCCGAGCCCAAACTGGTCGTGGAGAGCCTTCTTCGGCGCCTCGAGGCCTTCGGGCCTCTCCAGGCACCGGATGGGGTGCGGGAAGCCCTTTTGGAGCGGACCACGGTGCGCTGGCTGGAGGGGCGCACCCTGAAGGCGGAAACGGAGGTGGACGCCGTGGGCTTCGTGGGCCGGGTGGTCTACCACCTGCCCAGGGCAAAGGAGGAGGAGCTGGCCTGGCTTTGGGCTTTGGGGCGCTTCGCCTTCTTCGCCGGGGTGGGGGCCAAGACCGCCTTAGGCTACGGGCGGGCCAAGGTGTTCGCCCTGCGGGAGGGGGATGGGTAGGCTCCTCTTGGCCTTGGCCCTCCTCCTGGGGGTGGCCTGGTTTTGGGCGCGGCCCAAGCCCCCGCCCCCGGGGGTCCTCGCCCCTTATCCCCCGGTGCAGGAGGCCTTGGAGCCGGAGGATCCTCGTACCCTGGTAAAGGGCTCCTACCGGCTTGAGCCCGTGGCCCGGTTTGGCCTCGAGGCCCGTCTCCTCAGCAAGCGCCGCTACCGCTACGACCGGGGGGCCGCCATCGCCCCCTGGGACTTCGCCTTGGGCTGGGGGCGGATGTCGGACACGGCGGTGCTTCGGCGGATGCGCCTGTGGCAGGCGGACCGCTTCTACTTCTACGCCGGCTCGGGGGAGCCCCCCATTCCCCTGCAGGAGATCGTGGAAAGCAGCGCCAACATGCACCTGATCCCCGCCACGGAGGCGGTGGAGCGGGCCCTGGCCCGGGCGCGGCCGGGCCAGGTGGTGCGCCTGGAGGGGTACTTGGTGAACGTGTACGGGCCCGAGGGCTTTTTTTGGCGCACCTCCACCACCCGCAAGGACACGGGGGCGGGGGCTTGCGAGCTCGTTTGGGTGGCCCGCTTCGTCGTCCGGTAGGTACGGGAGCCGGCACGGAGCTCTTGCGCCAGGGCGCACTTCCTTGGTAGGCTTCCGCCATGAAAAGGGAGCGGCTGGTGCCCCTCACGGAGTGGGCCCGCATGCAGGGGATCTCGGAAAGCTTGGCCCGGAAGTGGATCCGGGAGGGCCGGGTGGAGGCGGTGCGCCTCGGCCACTACTGGTACATCCCCGAGGAGATTGACGGCCCCGAGCGGGGCAGGCAGGTCTACACCCTCTTCACCCACGCTGGGGGGGCGGGGAAGACCTCCTTGGCCCGGGACTTGGGGTTTGAGCTGGCCTCGAGGGGCTACCGGGTCCTCTTGGTGGACGCCGACCCCCAGGCCAACCTCACCGCCTGGCTCGGCGTGGACCCGAGCACCGTGGAGGACGGGGAAACCCTCCTGAGGGTCATCCGGCAAGACGTTCTGCCCCGGCCCCGGGAGGTGGGGCGGAACCTCCACCTGGTGCCCGCCTCCGTGGACCTGGCGGTGGGGGAGCTGGAGCTAGACCGCAAGCCCTTGGGGGCCTTGGCCCTGCGCACCGCCTTGGAGAAGCTCACGGGCTACGACCTGGTCTTCGTGGACTCCCTGCCCTCCCTGGGCTCCTTGGCGGTGATGGCCGCCTTGGCCGGGGACGGGCTCATCGTGCCCGTGGAAACGGGCGCCAAGGGGGTGCAGGCCCTGAAGGCGGTGATCGGGGTGGCCAAGGAGTACCGGGAGGCCTTGCGCAAGGTGGACCCCGAGCGGGTGGCCGGGAGGCCGCACATCATCCGGGCCTTCGTCCCCACCAAGTACGACGCCCGCACCGCCGGGGACAACCGGGTGTTGGACACCATCAAGGAGCTTGAGGAGATCGCCCCCGTGGCCCCCCGCATCGCCTACCGCCCGGGGCCGCACCGCCGGGCCACGGAGGAGCAGGTGCCCATCCAGCTCACGGGGGACAGGGAGGCGGCGGAGGAGATCGCCAAACTGGCCGACTTCCTGCTCAAGGAGGTCTTCCGCTACGAGGAGGTGGTGGCGTGAGCGCCATCCGCGCTTACCTAAAGGGACTGGTGGAGGAGGCGAAGCGCCCGGCTTCCTCCACGGCGCTTTTAGGCGAGCTCGTTCCCCGCCCCCAGCCCCGCCGCCGCTTTGAGGAGGCCTCCCTGAAGGCCCTGGCGGAGTCCATCCGGGCCCACGGGGTCCTGGAGCCCCTCCTGGTGCGCCCAAGGGGGGACGGGAAGTACGAGATCGTCGCCGGGGAAAGGCGCTACCGGGCGGCCCAGCTGGCGGGCCTCGCGGAGGTCCCGGTGGTGGTCCTGGAGGTGGACGAGCGGGCGGCCCAGGCCATCGCCCTCATGGAGAACCTGCAGCGGGAGGACCTGAACCCCTACGAGGA
>CAZPXS010000015.1:0-8935 GCA_964590075.1 uncultured Aquificales bacterium | reverse complement strand
ATACAAGAAGGTGCTCCGCTAGTACATGAGGAAGCTCCAGGGAACATAGCTCTCAGGTGGCATATAAAAGGTGGAGATGTAGAAAGAGCCTTTTCCGAGGCAGACAGGATAGTGAAGCAGAGGATATACATAAATAGAGCTGCACCTGTTCCTATGGAGCCACGGGCATGTATAGCAGACTATAATCCAGCTACAAGTAAGCTAACTCTCTGGGTGACATCTCAGAATCCTCACATACACAGGTTTTATCTTTCAGTAGTTCTAGGTATACCTGAACACAAGATAAGGGTGATAGCTCCAGATGTAGGTGGTGGCTTTGGAGCCAAGATAGATATATACAACGAAGAGTTAATAATTTCCTATGCTTCTATGCTTCTCAAGAGGCCTGTTAAGTGGGTGGAAACAAGAAGTGAGCATTTTGTTGCATCTATACATGGTAGAGACTTTCTTGCAGAGCTGGAGTTTGCCGTAAAGAATGATGGGAGAATACTCGGCATAAAAGGGAAAAGCTATGCTAACATGGGAGCTTATTTAGGAACTGTCGCCCCTGGTGTTGCTACGGTTCTTCATGGTCTTATACTTCCTGGTCCGTACAAAATAGAAGCCTTTGATTATGTCATGCATGGGGTTTTTACCAACACCATGCTTTTGGATGCTGATAGGGGTGCAGGCAGACCCGAGGCCATATTCCTGCTTGAGAGGATGATGGATCTTGTTGCAGACGAACTTGGCATGGACCCTCTCGAGCTTAGAAAGAAAAATTATCTCCCGGCAGGTGAAAATGTGCAAACAGTTACAGGGCTTTCCTACGACTCTATTGATTTTGGTAAGGTTTTAAAGAAGTTTGAGGAGGTAGTTGACTATAAAGCTCTCAGAGATATGCAAAAGAAGGCAAGGGAGGAGGGAAGATACATAGGAATAGGTATAGTTTCAAGCATAGACATATGCGGTTTTGCGCCATCACCTGTCGTAGGTGCGGTAGGACTCCAAGCTGGACAGTGGGAAAGCGCGGTAGTCAGGGTCCATCCTACAGGTAAAGTAACCGTTCTTTCTGGGGCACACTCTCACGGTCAAGGAGGGGATACAACCTATGCCCAGATAGTGGCGGATGTACTCGGCGTTCCCGTGGATTCCATAGAGGTGCTTCACGGAGATACAGACATGATACCTATGGGATGGGGGACTTATGGAAGCAGAGGTACTCCCACTGGCGGTTCTGCAGTATATAAAGCTGCCGAGAAGGTGAGAGAAAAGGGAAGACTCATAGCTGCACACATGCTTGGTACAAGGCCAGAAGATGTAGAGTTCAGCGAAGGCATTTATTACCTTAAGTCGGACCCTTCCAAGAAGGTAAGCATTCAAGATGTTGCTCTTCAAGCTAATGTGGCTTGGAATTTACCTCCAGGCGTTGAACCTGGGCTTGAGGCTGAGGCTTTCTTTGACCCACCTAACTTCACCTACCCCTTCGGTATTCACTGCTGTGTGGTAGAAGTTATGCCAGATACAGGTGAGGTGAAGTTTATTAAATATGTAGCTGTTGACGATGCTGGCAAAATAATAAACCCTCTGCTTGCAGAAGCTCAGATACAAGGAGGTATAGTGCATGGTATAGGTCACGCCATGTACGAAAACATAGTATATACTGAAGATGGTCAGCTACTCACTGGCTCTTTCAACGAGTATGCTCTTCCCAAAGCTCATTTAGTTCCCAGTATGGAAACCTACTTTACGGAAACTCCAAGTCCTGCAAACCCTCTTGGTGCCAAAGGGCTTGGCGAGGAAGGTGCCATTGCAGCTCAAGTTGCAGTTGCTAACGCTATAATAGATGCTATAAAGCCGTTTGGAGTAAAACACCTTGATGGTCCTTATACACCATCAAGGATATGGAGAGCAATAAATAATTTGGAGGTGTAAGCCATGATACCTGCACCCTTTGAATACTACAGGGCTAAAACGGTAGAGGAAGCTTTAGAGCTCATAAAGAAGTTTGGGGATGAAGCTAAGGTTTTGGCTGGTGGACAAAGCCTTATCCCTATGCTCAAGCTAAGATTTGCCAGATATTCAAAGATAATAGATATAGGCAGGCTACAAGAGCTAAAGTATATAAGGCAGGACGGTGATGTGGTGCGTATAGGAGGGCTCACTACCCACAGGGAAGTGGAAAAATCCCAGCTTATAAAGGATAAAGTTCCTGTTCTATCTATATGTGCGAGCGAGATAGCCGATGTGCAAGTGAGAAATATGGGAACTATCGCAGGATCTCTCTCACACGCAGACCCAAGTGCGGATTATCCACCTACCATGCTCGCCTTGGGTGCCACCTTAGTAACAAAAGGTGCTAAAGGAAGCAGGGAAATTCCTGTAGACAACTTTTTTGTAGGTACTTTTACCACAGCCCTTGAACCGGATGAGCTTCTGGTAGAAGTCAAAGTACCTGTAATGAAGAATAACGAAAGGGCATCCTATATGAAGATAGGACACCCTGCAACAGGGTTTGCTATAGTTAATTGTGCAGTAAAGCTATCCTTAAGCAATGGAAGGATAGATGGTGCGAGGGTAGCTTTTGGAGGTTTCGTCACTGTACCTTACAGAGACTCAAAGGTAGAAGAATTTCTCACCGGTAAGGAGGCAACTCTGGATACCATAAAGAAGGCTTCAGAGCTTGTAGGTGAGGGTCAGGACATAATAGGAGATTACTATGCAGATGCCGATTACAGAAGGAACCTTGCTAAAGCTCTCTTTGTGAGGGTAGCAAGAACAGCCTTGGGGGTTTAAAGTGCAGACTTGGAAGGAAGCTAAACTTTTAGCGGAAGGTATACTGGACTGTAAAAAGAGGGGCGTCCGATGCGCCCTTCTTACCATAATCAGCGTAAGAGGATCTTCTTACAGGAAAGAAGGAGCAAAGTTCTTAGTTACAGAAGAAGGTGAAGAAATATGTAGTATATCAGGAGGATGCCTTGAAAGGGGTCTTTTGGATACCGCCCTTGAAGTGATAATGAAAGATTCTCCAAGACTTGAGCGGATTAACATGGAAGATGAAAGCTCGTGGGGAATGTGGCTGGGCTGTCCGGGTGAAGTGGATATATACATAGAGCCTCTTCGCTTTGACCAAGTCCTAAATGCTTGGATTGATGCGGTTATAAAAGGAGAAAGGTTTGTTTTAGCCAAAAGACTCTTCTCGGAAGATAAACTTTTAGTTACGGAAAAAGAAACGGTGGGAAACTTAACGCAAGCTAAGGAGGAAGCCCTGAACCTACTGCACACTTACGGTATAAGACCTTACCTTAATGGGGATATCTTTTTTGATATCCTTCTTCGTTATCCACCCATTCATATCTTTGGAAGCGGAGAAGAAGCACATTATATGCGCGAGCTTGCCAACATCTTGGGGTTTGAAGTTTATCTGCACGAGCCTTCCGAAAGAGTGAAAATAGAAGAAGGGAGCTTTGTAGTGGTGGCAAATCATAACATAAAGGCGGACAGAGTTTCTTTGAAACAAGCCTTGATGTCTGGAGCTTCCTACATAGGTGTTGTCAGCTCAAGAAAGAGATTCTTAAAGCTCTCAGAAGATCTTGACCTTGATGATAGGGTTTACTGTCCTGCGGGACTTGATCTTGGTGGCTTTACGCCTGAAGAAGTTGCCCTTAGCATAATGGCAGAGATACTAAAAGTTTATTGGGGAAAGACGGGGGAGAGTTTGAGAAAAATAAAGCAGGAGGTTACGCATGGAATTGGTGGTTAGGGAATCCTTTGAAACTAAAGCTGACTTCAAAAAAGCGTGGGAATTTTTCTCAAACCCAGAATTTATAGTACCTTGCATACCTGGAGCGGAGATAAAAGAGATAAAGGAGGATGGTTCTTTTGAAGCGAGTGTGAAGCTTAAGCTCGGGGCGGTTTCCCTTAACTTCTTAGGGAGTATGAAGTACGAAAAACTTGATGAAGCAAACGGTCTTATGGTACTTTCTGGGGAGGGAAAAGAGAAGGGAGGAGCTGGAAGGGCAAAGGCGAACATAGAGGCAAGCCTCAAAAGAGAAGGTGATGCTCTAAAGGTGTATGTTGTGGCGACCGTTGACATATCTGGGAAGATCCTTCAGTACGGTAGGGGTATGTTTGAACAGGTGGCAAAGCAGTACTTTGCTCAGTTTTCTCAGTGTGCCAAAAACTATTTGGAAGCTAAGCAGGAAGGTGAAGAAGAAAAAAAAATGCCACCTAAGCCTGTAGAACTAAATGCCCTGAGCCTTTTCTTAAAGGCTCTTTTGGCATGGCTTTTAACTCCTTTTAAGAGGATCTTCGGAGGTAAGGCGTAGGTAATCCCATACGTTGTCAAAGTCTTCAAGGAGGCGATCGAATCCCTTTATTACCTCCTTCCTCCTCGCCTCCTTTATTATTTTCTTTGCACCTGTATCCCCCTTCAAGTCTGCCAGCGCTTTATAGTATTTTCTACCAAAGAGCGAAGGCGGACAAGGCTCTCCATCTTTTTCAAAGGAAACAATATCGTGACCTTCATTAAAACGGCTTATAAGCATCCTCAACATATAGTCATTTACAAAGGGCTGGTCTGAAAGAATTAGTACAATAGCCTCCAAATCCAACTCCGTAGCCTTCTCTGATGCGAGCCTTATGGAGGAAGCCATACCTTCAGGGTATTTCGGATTGTATATGAGTCTTCCATTTTCTACTTTTGAAGCGATCTCTTTGTGATAAGCCCCGGTTATTATGTAAGTGTGTTCAGGCTCTACAATTAAACACTTTTCAAGTAATCTCTTAAGTAATGGCATACCTTCATAGGGGAAGAGAAACTTGGGAGCGCCGAATCTTTCACACCTTCCAGCTGCAAGGATAAAAAAACCTACCGTTTTATTTTTCCTAATCTCATTCATGTCAATCACTCCATTTTATAAAAGGATGGAGCCTCTTGCTTCATGGTTTCGTGTAATTTTGTTGAATTTACCTCAACGTAATATTTTTTATCTTCTGAATAGCATCTTAAAGTGTAGTCCGGAAGTTTGCCAAAGAGATCTCCTGCGTTCCTGAGCTTAAAATAACTTCTCCACGGGGGGATCTTATCAACGATAAGTTCAGAACCTTCAGAAAATAGTTTCAGAGAACACCATGGTAGATCTGATCCTCTCTTGAACTTAAGAAAAAGATAACTGTTTCTGAATTCGTATCTTAATACTTCAAGATCAGTCTCAGGGAAAGATACTCCGCTTTCCTCTGGATTCAAAAACACCCCTACGCTTTTACCATCCGGATAAACACTTTCCACGTAAACGTTCCCTTTATAGGGAATTTTAAAAACACCTTTTGCGGAACTTTCGCAAGATCCTTCCATCTCAAAATTCCCATCTGTTGAATAAATACGCATAGTTGCTGATGGAGTTGCACCTTCAAAGCTAACATCCCTGAGTTGTATATCTATGTCCGCACTTCCCGTAAAGTTTTGCAGTTCTGTAAACATACTGTATCGCATAACACAAGGTTCCTTTATCTTGCCAGAAATGTATAGAGAATAAGTCAGGTGTGGGTTATAGATGAAAAGTTCCCCATAAGTGATGGGAAATCTTATACCCCCGTATGAGGCAAATAGTGTGTATGTATCAGGTTTTTCTCCGGTAAATTTTATGTTTAGAGCTTTGCACTCGCCTTCTACCTGACATGCTTTTTTGAAATTCACACTATCCTTTGATACCGAGTAGTAAAGCCCATCCGCATAACCGATAAAAACCACTGTACCATCGGAAAGCATTTTTTCGGAAAATACACTTACACTTTTGTCTGTTTCCGTCAGGAGACCTTCATAAGATCCGTAAACCTCCATGCTTGTGATACCGTCGGGGAGTTTGATGGGCAGTGTGTACCTTCCGTAGAGGAATATATCCTGATCCAACTGATCCTGAAGGTATAAAAACCTCCAAACCTTTCCATCATGGTAAGCAAGATAAGAGCCTAACATGTATGCATATGTATCTCCGCTTTGAAGGGTTGAAAAGCTTGCATTCAAGCTGTAGAGATCTTCGCTAAATAGGTAAAAATTCACACCTCCCGCATACTTTTTGCCGTCAGAAAAAACCTCATAAGAGAACACCCTTTTTTGAGAAGGTTTCATGTCCATAATTAAAGTGGTGTCCTTTGACATATCAAGAGTTTTGCTCGCATAATAAACGGGGTTACCCTCAGGATCGTATATGATGGCTTCTACGAGTCTTTCTTTACCCTCAGGAATGTTCACATTAAAAGTGACCACATCACCCGGGTAAAAAGTCCCTTCCTTTGAGTATAGGATGGGATCAAACTCCTCACCAGAAATTCTGACTGATACCTTAGTATAATATGGCGCTAAGGAAGAGTCCATATTTAGGATAATACTGGTATTCCCTCCACCACCGCAAGACATTACAAAAAGGAAAATCAAAAATACCTTCCTCATACAGTATTATGTTAACATGCCTTGAAATTTTCAAAACTTCACGTATAAATCCTTTGAAATATTCAAAAAAATACTCTTGCGGGCGGTATTAAACTTAAGCATTATGGTAGAGCTTCTAAAATTGGTAAGGGCTTCTGGTTGAGCAGCTAAGGTGGGTCCGGCGGACCTGGAGAACATTGTAAAGGGTTTGGAACTTTACAGTGATGAACGCACCTTACTGGGTGTAGGTGACGATGCTGGTGTTTATCTCTACGGTGGGAGTGTGTTTGTGCATACCGTAGACTTTATCACCCCAATAGTAAATGATCCCTACCTGTGGGGAGCTATATCGGCAACAAACTCTTTGAGCGATGTTTACGCAATGGGTGGTATACCATTAAATGCTCTTGCCGTTGTAGGTTTTAATAGCTGTGATATGGATATAGAAGTTTTGAGGGAAGTTATGAGAGGATGCACTGATAAACTCAGAGAGGCAAAAACGGTTCTTTTGGGGGGACACACCATAGATGACAAAGAACCCAAGTTCGGACTTGCGGTAATGGGCGTGTGCGAAGATGGTAAATACCTAACCCAAAATGGAGCAAGGGTAGGTGACCTTATCGCACTTACAAAACCCATAGGTGTGGGCATTCTTACCAAAGCTATAAAAGAAGGCAAAATAAAGGAGGGAGATATTCAAGAAGCCATAAATTATATGCTCACTCTCAACGATAGATCTGCCATACTGGCAAAGAGGCTTGGATCATCTTCATGTACGGATGTGACTGGTTTTGGTCTTTTAGGACACGCTTGGAACATAGCCAAAAAATCGGGAGTCAGGTTCTCTATAGACTTTTCCCGAGTACCTATATACGATGAATCTGTCTTCTTCATAAAACAGAAACTTTATCCCAAGGGTGCTTTGGACAACTACAACTTCGTCAGAGAACATACCATTAACGAAGGACTTGAGTGGTGGCAACTCTTGATCTTGTCAGATCCAAACACATCGGGAGGACTTCTCTTTACTTTTCCGAAAGATAGGCTACCCATTATGAATGCAGAACTTACAAAGCTACATATAAAGGCTTGGATAATAGGAGAAGTGGAGGAAGGGGAAGGTTTAAGACTCTATAGGTGAACTACTCCATGCTATAGAGCATAAAGCTTTCTGAGGAGTTTGCAAGCTTTATACCTGCCTTATCCTCAGAGGGCGGTTCACTTGCGCCCACTACTGCGTATGCCCTCTTCGGAACATTCCGCCATACTTTTATCCTCCTCGGCACAGGAACATGAGAAAATTCAGGTTCAAAGCCTGCTTTCCTGAGAATGTTTATAGCACCGTTGACGTCTGCGTTTATTACCTTGCCTGTGCCTGACAGATACAATCCTCTGTATATTCTTCTACCTGAGAACCTGAAGTCTCCTTTTTCATAGTGCTTTGGAATGTAATCCTTAGATAGGCTATCTGCCTGTGAGGTATAAGCTTCGTCCACTTCCATGTAAGCTATTCCATACTTTTCACACTTGTGCCTTATGAGGTCTTTCAGGTATCCGAGAGGTAAAAACTTCATGTTTTGATTGTTGACCCTTCCAAGCTTTGGTTTGTCATAGATGGAAGAGCAATCGCCTACCACTACAAGGTCTATGCCTTCTCTCAGGCAAAAGTCCAGAAGTAATTTGGCTGTCTTGTGCATATAATCTCTTATCTGGTTCTGTCTTTTCTCTGACAGAACCGCCAGCCTTTTGCTGGACTTTATGCCCTGCTTGGCATAGACGCTTCTCAGCTTTGCTAACTCTTTATTAAACCACTGATTTACCGACTTTATGTCTTTGCCATCTACAATGAAAGCCTTACCATCTGAACTTACACAGGTTGCAAGGTTGTCTATTCCTAAGTCAACGGACAGAACTTTCTGAGGTTTTTCTTTTTTCTCTTCTTTCTCTCTTATCCGATACACATAATGCACCTCAAACCATCTCCCTTTAGCCTTAGGGATTATCCTGATTTCTTTGATGTCAAGCCCTAAAACCACTTTCGGAACTCTTATTTTGACCTCTCCAAAAATCTCTTTTCCCTGTTTGCTTACAGGAATGGTAAGGTATCCATCTTTGATGGAAAACATCGCAATGTGGAGAGGATACAGTCCATCTTTTGGAAGATACTTTGGCAAGGAAGGTCTCGGAAGATTTTTCTCTTTTGCTTGCTTCAAAAGTGAAAAGAAAGCCTCAACATTTGTATGTGCCTTCTTTATTATCTGCTGTGCCATATTGGAATTGAGTAGTTTGTAGTTTTCTGAGTGCTTAAGTAGATGATAGTTCTCCTCATACCTGAGATATGAACCTGTTTGAAAGAAGTGTTGTCTTATGTTGTATAGTGTCTGATTGTATAGGTTTTTAGCTATCCTGCACATAGAGTAGAGCGTTTCGTATTCCTTCCTGTTAAGAGAGTTTAGCCTCTGTCTTATTACTCCGAATACCGTATTCTGTACATTTCCCCTGCCTTTTCCTGCCATCATAGAAAAA
>CAZPXS010000014.1:0-9444 GCA_964590075.1 uncultured Aquificales bacterium | reverse complement strand
CTCATTGAATATCAACCAAACCCGCATAAATACTTGACTTGTAAATTTAACATTTTCTTGTTTAGTATGGTTTAGTATGGTTAATTTATGTTTGTTTTTCGGCAATATTACGGAAAGGTCAAAGCTTTGACAGACAATACTTTCTGTAAAGGATAGGCAGGAGGGGCAGAAACCCCTCAGGAGAAAAAGTTCAGGACACAAAGCCTTCACATAGTCCGCAGAGGAACTCTTCAAATTCCTCATCAGAAAGTGGCTCACCATTGCAGGAGACTTCAATGAGGATTGAGGTAAGAGCCGGAAAGGTTATGAGAGTATGTCCTCTTTCACAGCTCAGTATAAGCAGTTTTAGAAAGCTAAAGGTGGTAGAGCTTGGAAGTGGGGAATTCCAAGACCTGAGCCTCGAGGGTCTAATATACCTGAAGATGTTGAGCCTTTCAGAGTAGAGCCTCTGGGCTACCTTGAGGGCTTTGTCGTCCCATGTGAGCTTTTCAGTGAAGTTGCAAAGCAGATTGCAGGTATGTGGCTTCAGGTGTAAAGCCACCACAAAGCCAGCCTCATAGGCACTCTGGACTTCAACAGGGTTGCTAAAGTCCAGAGATACTGAGTAGGTTTTGGTTTTGGTTTGGGTTTGAACTAAGGTTTTCATGGCGGTACCTCCTTTAGGGTTTTGTTTAGGGTTTTGGCTTGTCAGAACCTACAAAAGGCTCAGATAAGCCAAACCCCCTAAGGAGGCACCGCCATTAATGGTTTACAGACAGGTTTAGTGATACTTAGAAAAAGCACCACCAAGCCTGCCTAAAGGGAAAGGTAAGA
The DNA here is from genome assembly GCA_964590075.1 of uncultured Aquificales bacterium. Classification (GTDB taxonomy): domain Bacteria; phylum Thermosulfidibacterota; class Thermosulfidibacteria; order Thermosulfidibacterales; family Thermosulfidibacteraceae; genus JAGDVO01. Next base: position 8,631 of record CAZPXS010000014.1, on the reverse strand, counting down.
GGGGGAAGACCCCCTCAGAAGAGCTTAGAGCTTACCGCCATGTAAAGCCTATTACCTGTGGTGGTCTATCAATAGCAGATGCTACAGAGTGAGCCAGCTCCTTGTCTTCTACCACAGGAAATTTCTTAAAGAGCTTTCTTCTGCACTTTTCACATATGCAAGCCTCTATCCACTCTTCACCAGCCTTATCTCTATAGACCTTAGCATAGCCTGTTTCCACATAACCCTCATAGTCGGAGATTTCCGTATTGCAGTAATCACATACAAGAGGCACTTTCACAGAGAAGACCTGACCTGAGATATCTACAAGAAATTCCCTCTTCCTCATGGCACTACCTCCTCTTTCCAAGAGCTGTGTCAATGAGGAGCTTAGCCACATCAGAAGAGAGACCCTCCTCAAGAGCTTTCTCAAGGTCAAAGTCCTCTGTGAGTAAGCCACTTTCCTTAAGAGAGGCTATCTTCTCCTGTGTGAGCCTGCCATCTGTGAGGAGCTTTCTGATAAACTCTACCTGTTTTTGAGAGGCTGGAGCTACCACCGTTCCCCGAGGGAAAGCCTGAAGAATGAACCTGTTTATAAAGTCCTCTCCAGCTATCCTCTCAAGAACCCTTTTCCATGCTCTTGTAAAGGCTGTCCTTGCAAGAGTAGTGTCTTTGCCCTTTTCCTTTGAGTAAGCCTCTCCAATTTCCGTAAGGACTACCTCCTGATTTCCTATCTGGATAGCTACACTGACACTCACTATAACCATCTCAGGACTTGCATACTGAACCTGCTGGCTCTCTCTGATAGACCCACCTGCTTTGATGACCTCTTCTGTCAGAAGGCGGTAAAGCTCAAGGGCTAAAGGTCTTGAGATTTCATAGGCGTCCCCTATTTTGACTATGAGGTTTTTCCTCTCAGAGAGCAGAGACCTCATAGCCTCTACGGGGACTGGCAGACTAAAGGTTGTGGCTGAGCCGTTCTGAATGGCAAGGTTTGTCATGGCAGAACCTCCTTTTAGAGTTTTAAAGCTTTTTGGGAGTTAAAGCATTTTGAGGAGCAGGGTAGCCCCCCTTAGGTTCTCCGTTGGTAAGATAGAGAGCTTAAGGGGGGCTACCCTGCAAGAAGGTTCTGCCGGGTAAGGGGTTTAATACAGGTTTATAAACAGGTTTAGGTATAAGGATAACCCTCAAAGCAGGTTTTGTCAAGTTAGCTCAAGTTAGCGTAATTCACAAATAGAAACCAAAAAGGAGGTAGAAAAATGAGGACAGAGGAGCTTTTACTGAAGGATTTTGAGTATTTTACCACAGAGGCAAAGCCAGAACAAGAAGGCTTTGAGGATATCCGCAGGCAGTTGCAGGATTACAGGTATCTTGAAAAGATGGCAAAAGACCTGAGCCATGAGTATCTCAAAAAGCATAGCCAGTGGCTCTTAAAACCATGTGGAGTTAAGGTGCTTGGGTATGACAGGTTTTTGGCTTATTTTCCTATGGCAAAAGATGGGAAAGCCACGATTGAGGGGGATATTAAGGATGGAGAGAGGCTCTACAGACCTTACTTTATCATAGACAAGCATGGCAGGCTTGATGGATACTGTAAATGCATAGAATATCACAAGCATGGCACCTGCAGGCATTTAATAGCACTTGCAAAAGTGCTGTGTAAGGATTAAATTTAAGTGAAAACCTGAGGTTAAACCTTGCTTTTAACCTCTTATCATGGCGATACCCCCTTAGGGTTGGCTTATCTGAGCCTTCCCCCTTCTTTTTCTTTCCTTTCAGGCTCTGATATGCCAATCCAAATAAACCAACCTAAAGGAGGGTATCGCCATGAAAAAACTCATCACCGCAAAGCCTGTCAAGGCTTTCAGCCAGCTCTCAAAGCAAGAGAGGTGGTTTTTAGCCACCTCAGCCATCACTTTCTTTTTCGGTCAGGCATCCGCACGCTATCCGCACCAGCTTGTCAAGGGCAGGCAGGTAGCTCAGGGTGGAGATTACAGCATACTTCTTTCCGCCTCTTACTACACGACAGAAAAGGAATACTCCCAGAGCATCTCCGCTGAAGTGGTTAAAAAAGCCACTGACAGGAGCTACTTCACATTCTTAATCCTCAGAGTAGGGGAAAACTCCACGCACTTTGAGTATTCCTGCTCCTGTGAGGACTTTGAGGAAAGACCTCACCGCCCTTGCAAGCACATCATAGCAACAGCAATCAAGTATCAGGAGCTACTCTTCCGCTGGGCTAAAAAATACATGCCTGAATATGCAAAATGCCTGACCTGACATCTGTCTCCTGAGGGGCTTTGCCCCTCTTACCTTCTCTTAGCGTATAACCTTAACAGGAGGGAAAACCATGCTGACTGCAAGAACTGAAACCAAAAACAGTAAAGTTTTGAAGGTTTTTGAACTCTTTTCTATCTTCATAGCCTCTGTTTTTATACTCCAAGCCAGTCAGTATATACCTTATCCTGTAGCCTTAGAGCCTTTTGTAGAATACCACACACCCTTAGACCTCACAGGTAAGGGGAAATGCAGGGTTCTTAACACCGCACCTGTGAAGAAAGGCTACCTCTACGGCGGATGTTCTACTTCTGACTGCAAAGCTTTTCACATCGTAGGTTATACTGAAGACTTCAAAAAAGTTGAAAATGTATGTCCTGACTGCAAATTGTATGAAGTGTTGAGGGTATATAAGGTAGATGGAGAGAAAATAGAACTTCTCTATCCTGAGAAGAAAACCCTGTCCTGCCCTGTCTTTTTAACTCCAAAACACATAAAGGAGCTTGGAGTTGAGGCTAACGACTATTATCTTGCATGCCTGAGGCGGGTTGCTTTTTAGCTACCCGTCCTACCTTACTTTCCTGCCTTGCTTTATCTCATGTGCTGGAGGCAAGGATTGAAGCCATGCTTCTACTTCTGGTCTGTAAAAAATAAGCTTTCTTTTCAGCTTTCTGGCTGGAAGATTGTATCTCCTTATAAGATGATAAACTGCTGGTGTATCCACTCCAAGCATTTCTGCCAGATCCTTTGCAGTGAGTATAAACTTATCGCTCATGGCAATAAGGATATACGCTTAACACTCATACAAGAACTCGGCGAGAAGTTTTGCCAATCCATAGTCAGCTTTGCCTTTTAAACTTTCTATGTGTTTGAAAACTTTATCTGTCAAGTCCCACAGAAAAGGGAAGCTAACTCTTTTACCATCAACGGATAAAGCATGTATCTTTCCCTCTGCAATATCATTCAGGGTTTTCTTGTCATGAATTTCTACTTCTTTTAATCCTTCTTTTATAAGTATTAGCAAGTTTTCTCTTAGTACACAAAGCTTGTGAAAATCATCTATCCATCTCCAAGCAGAGTAATCTGTTGAATCATAAAAGAAAACTCCAGAAAAAATTCCTTCTTTAGGGTTATAGCAATACAACCCGAAGAATAACTCTCCCTCTTCTGACGGACATTCAGAAACAAAAAGCTTTCGTGGAATAAGATCCTTGAAATCTTGAAGATTAAGCTTTCTGGTAAGGTCAAAAGCCTGAGTGCAAAAGACCTTTCCTGTCCCATAAGCTAAATAGTCAAAGCACACACCATAAACAGACGAGATTTCCTTTAAAACAGCCTCAGGACATGGTTCCCCCTCCTCATACATGGTTATTGAAAAAGGTGATATATTGTGTAAGGGTATGCAAAACATTTCTTTAGATAATTTCAAACTTTCTCTAACGTGCCTAATCCTTTCCCCCGCATTGTAGATTTTCACTCCAAGTAAAGGTTCTCCTTTGCCAGAAATAAGAAAATTAAGATTTACCCCTTTTTGGTGTAGGTATGCAAAAAGCTTGAGTGGGGGTTCATTTCTCCCCTTTATCCATGCATATACCGCTGAAACTGACACCTGCAGAGCCTGTGCCACATCTTCCATAGAAAGCCCCAGTAAGTTCAAAACCAGACCAATCCGTTCCCCTACTTCTCTCCTTAGCTCCATACAAAAAATATACCATATCTAATATCATTACAAAATATAAATTATCTGCTAAAGTTATACTTCATGAAAAAGAAACTTTTGCAGAATATCTATCTTGACAAAAAATAAAATGGATATAAAATACAAAAATAGACAATACGTAAAAGGAGAGCATTAGCATGAGTACAGCAAGACTAAAAAGAACACAAAGCAGCAGGAAAGAAAAAGCCTCAAAGGTAGCCCTTATCTTAAATCAGGTGCTTCAAGATGCCGTACCCATTATGCAGGAAGCATTAAAAGCCTACGGCAATATGGAAAGACCCGACCCCGACCCTAAGTTCTTTAGTTTGGCATTCAAAAAGAGAGTAGCAACCCGTATATACCACCAGCTCCACCCACACATTCAGAGTTTTACCCCAGAGGAATTGGCTAAAAGAGTGGCTCTTGAGGTTCTGCGTCTGGATGTAATCAAGATGAGGATCGTTCATCACTTCCCCCTCGTGATTATAGAAAAATGCATTCAAGCGGTTTTAGCGAAGGCTGAAAATAAACTTAATCAAGAGGTTGAGCCGAGTTTCAAACTCTATAGAAAGATAATCATAGCCGGTCTTGATAAGATCTTTAATAAGATTTTTTCCAAAAATGGCAGAAAATACGGGGGCTTATCCAAAGGTTTAGAAGAAGATCTCATTTACTTCTGGGGGTTCTCCTTTGAGAAAAGCGTTGAGTATGAAGACACCAGATTCTATGCAGAACTTCACGGGGAGGTTCTTAATGAAGGCACTTTTTCGGTATGAAAAGGAAAACACGTGGCTGGTGGATATTATAGAGATACTCCGCAGGTATGACTTAAAGAACAGGGTAGTTAAAAAGGCTCTGCTTCACACTTCAAAGGTTTTCCACAATTACGAGTATGCACGCAACCTGAAGTATGTCGGAGAAATTCTTCGGTACTTTACCTTTACACACAAGGAGGATTTAAGGTTTGAAGTGGTAAAGCCTGACGACTTCAGAGTGAAGGTTTTGGATGTGGTATATGAGCTGTTTTCTGTCAGTCCGTATAAGCGGAAGCTTACCAAAAGGGTGTGGGTGGTAGCTCAAAGTGGAAATAGAATAACGGGCTGGATTTTGCTCTCTCCTCCTCCCGGGGTTTTAGGTGTTAGAACCCATTTTTTACCAAGTCTCGCTGGCGGTGGCAGGTGGTATGACGGTTTTGAAGAAAGAAGGGGACATGTTTTAAACAAGCTCGCTTGGGTTTCGCAGGTAAGGGCTCTGGGGGATTTTAGGACAGCAAGAGGTGTGAAGGGCTTATACCTCAGCGTCTTCACAGAGAAGATATACCACAAGCTGGCTAACTACTGGGGCGGATTACTCGGACTGGAAACTTTAGTAATGTATGGAGCAAGGTCGCAGGTTTTCCGCAACCTCAAAGGGCTTTATATCCACCACAAGATCACCGAAGGTTTTAGTGATTTGATATTCCCCCAAGTTTTTAGAGAAGATTTCAGGACCTGCTATGTAAAAAACGGCAACTTGATGAGAGCCTTAAAAAACGAGATGAGAAAAGGTTATTTTCTTCTCAGTACACTGCTTGCAGAAGAGCTTGACAGGAGGATATACAAAGCAGTTTTTGAAGGTGAAGAGGATTTTTCTATACCCACTTTGCCCGACCATTTACCTTTTGAAAAGTTGAAAACTCAAAACTTAGCAGGTAGTGAAGAGGATTTAGTCTTCTGGAGATTGGCTTGGGAGCTTGAGAGGAAGGCTATAAAGGAAGAGAGCTTTTCAAAAGTTTTCAACTTGTTTTTGAACTTTTATCAAACACAGGAGGGAAGGACATGAGCGTGAAGGAAAGGCTAAGGCTTTTCTACAAAGATGTGAAAGAAGTTTTAGGCCTAAAGGCGAAAGGGCGTGTTTTGAAGGTGAAGACAAAAGGCGGTGGGGTAGTAGCCCTGGTAGAGGCAAGAGGCATGCGGTATAAGGTAGCCTTTGAGTTTATCGGTGAGGACTTTTTTATTAGGCTCAGGCACTGTGATTGTGGTAAAGACCTTTGCGGACACATGCTCGCAACGGCTAAGCACATATCCAGAAGAAAGAAAAGGGGGGAGAGAAATGTCTTTAAAGGTGATTAGCGTATTTCTCCGATGGAGGGCTTAGACATGGTAGTAAAGGAGTTTTTAACTCAGCACTCACAGAAGATACTTAAATTTCCATCTACTCTTGAAATTGCCATGAGCCATCTTTCCGCCTTTGAGGAGCTTGGCTTCGTGCCTGTGCCTCTTGGGAAAGACCGTAATGATGGGGTACTTTACAACCTGACAAAATGGAAGGAGTTAAACACAATTGAGGACAGTAAAAAATCAGTAGAAGAGCTGTATCAGAGAGGAAAAGAAATCTGGGGCTGGGCTATCAGAACGGGTGGTGTATCTTCTCTTGTAGTTATTGATGTAGATGATGAGGAGAAATTCCAGCAGTTTCTGGAGGAAAAGGGTTTTAGCCTTGAGGAAGTCCAAGAGTGTGCTTTTCTGGTAGTAAGGTCAAAATCTGGTAAAGGCAGGCATTTCTATCTCAGGGTAAGTAAAGACTTTGCGGATAGAGTTCAAAGTGGGCAGTATCAGAAGTGGGGCTTTGACATAAAGGCAAAAGATGCAATCATAGATTTTGTCGTCTGGACGAGAGGGGAAGTTCAGCTATGTCAGGTGGAGGACTTTAAAGAACAAACGGAAGAAGACCAGCTCAATACTATGGCTTTTCTCCTGCCTTTTATAAACTCACTGCAGAACACGGCAGGCATACCTCATAGAGAGGTAGAGGCTGTTTATGAAGTAGAGCAAGGAAGATCTGTTGTAGATGTAGTAAAACGTGCCTATGAGGCAGGTGAGATAGACGGATGGACGGTTGATGCAAATTTGACCCTATGGCTTGTCCGCCACGGGGCAAGTGATGAGGAAATTCACAGTGCAATGCGATATATCTACGGGTCAAGATATAACGAGCGGATAACAAGTTATATGGTAGCAAGGGTGAGGAGACTTTCAGATAGCTTGCCTTATTTCAGAAATTTCATTGAACTACTTAGAAAAGCAGGTCTGCTGAGGAGTAGGAGAACAGAACAGGATAGTTTCTGGATAGTGGATGATGATGGTATAAAAAAGGTAAGAAAGACCAAAAGTGGGGAGTTGAGGGTAGAAAAGAGCCTGCCTTTCGTTCTTGAGGTTATCAAGCGGCTGGAGCTTGAAGACGGAGCGGTGGCTGTATGCAAGTATATGGGCAGGACAATTTATATACCTGTGAGTGCAAGCAGGCAAGAGGTTAATAACTTATTAAGGCTCTCTCTCTCAAGCAAACAGTATGAAACGCTCTGTGAGTATCTAACCTACAGGCTTGTAAGCTCCCCTGTTGAAAAAGGCTACTCTTCAATTGGCTGGGATAAAGAGGATATGGTTTTAAAACACCCGGCAAGAGAACAGAACTGGATGAGGCTTGCAGGTTTTAATCTTGAGGATTTCAAAGAATATGAGTATGATAATGCCATAGAGTTTATAAAGAAACAGATAGAACAGGGAACTCTATGGGCAACTCTTTATGTTATAGCCCTGTCAAGCCTGATAATCAAGTTAAGACCATCTTTCATGCCCTTTTCAGTTTTCCTGATTGGTGGTAGTGGCTTCGGAAAAACTACAGCAGGTAAACTCATTCAGAATGCCTTCTTGCCTGTAAGTTTTGATATAAATGCTAATGCTACAAAAAATGCCATTGAGCTAACCCTTTCAAAGCTAAACAATGTGCCGGTGTTAATAGACGAATTAGCAGTTTCTTCTCAGGATGAAGAAAACCTCGTCTTTCAGATTAGTCTTGGTAAAGGGCGTACAAGGGGAACCGCAAAGCTTGATGTTCGTGTTAATGATCTTGCAAGTGTGGTATTTTTCACATCAGAAAAAAGACCTTCTTTTAACAGGCAGGGTGCTATAAGAAGGTCTCTTGTGGTGCCAGTCTTACACCCTGAACAGTTATTCGGTATGCCAGTGGATAAAATACCGGTAAGTGTTAGATATGAGTGGGGGCATGGTCTTCCTGTAGCGGAGTATCTTGAAGAGAAGCTCAAGTCAGAGGGTAAGGATTATCTCAAGAAGCTGGAGGAAAAGGCGAAGGCTCTCATTACAGATGAGCTACAGCCTTTCTATTATATTTTGACAACAGCCCTGAGTATGAGTTTTATTGTGGAAGAGGCTTTGGGTATATCCTGTGAAGCGATCAGGCAGAAAATAATGGAGCTTGTAAAAGATGGTATAAGAGAATTCAAGAGCAAGGTTGAAGATATCGAACAAATGTTTAGGGAATGGATTATTCATAACATGAATTCGGGTTTTATCAGGCTGGTGGTAAAAAACGGTCATGAGGGTCCTTATGTAGAAGAAAGATTGCCAAGGGATAAGGTCATAGGAAAGGTAGAGGGTCAGGATGTTTATATACTAAAAAACAGCCTTGTAAATTTTTGTGAGTATGCGGGGCTTGATTTAGAAATAGTGTTAAGAAAGCTGGAGCAGATGGGAATTCTGGTAAGGACAAAACAGGGTAAGAGGCTACACAAGATACGGGTAGAAGGCCTTTCAGTTTATGCCTATAGATTTTATCTTCCTGATGTTAATAAGGAACAGGAAGGTGATGGTGAGGAAAGTGGAGAGCTTGATAGTCCT
>CAZPXS010000013.1:0-9994 GCA_964590075.1 uncultured Aquificales bacterium | reverse complement strand
TGGTCCAGGGCCTCCTCCTCGCCTGGCACCCCGAGGCCCTGAGGCGCCTAAGATAGCCCCGTGGCCGACCTCTGGGAGACCCTAAAGGAAAGGCCCACGGGCAAGGCCCTGCGCCTCCTGGTGGAGGCCCTGGTCCTCCGGAGCCTCAAGGAAAGCCTCCGGGGAGTCTACCTGCGGGGGGAGGCGCCCGAAGGTCCCCTGGTCCTCGCCCTGAACCACCACGGCTTCTTTGACGGCCACCTGGCGTGGCTTCTGGGGAAGCTCTGCCGTAGGCCCCTAAGCCTCCTCGTGGCCGAGGAGAACCTTCGGGCCTACCCCGTGCTGAAGCTCGCCGGGGCCCTCGAGGCGGGAAGGGTCCGGGAGGCCCTGCGAAGGCTCAGGCGGGGGGAGTGGGTGGCCCTCTTCCCCGAGGGGGAGATGCGCTACCCTGGGCCCCTGGGGCCCCTCAGGGAGGGGGCCAACTGGCTCGCGGGGAAGGCGGGGGTTCCCCTCCTCCCCGTGGCCCTAAGGGTGGTCCTCCGGGGGTACGAGCACCCCGAGGCCTTCCTCTGGGTGGGCAGGCCCCTTCCTCCTGGAGGGGACCTGGGGAGGGCCTTGGGGGGGCTTCTCCAGGCGCTGGACGCCCTCCTCGCCAAAACCCACCCCCGGGAGGTGCCGGAGGGCTTCCGGGAGGTGCTTCGTGGGAGGCGGAGCCTGGAGGAAAGGGTGCTTCCCCTGGTGAGGCTTCTCCGGCCATGAGCGGGGACTTCTTCTTCGGGGTCTTCCTCTTCCTCCTCCTGAGGTGGCTCGCCCTCCTCTTTAACCTTCTCGCCTTCCCCCGCTTAAGGCCCCGCCCCACGCCCCCGAGGCCCACGGCCTCCCTCCTCGTGCCGGCGAGGAACGAGGCGGAAAACCTAAAGAAGACCCTCCCCGCCCTCCTCCGCCAGGGGGCCCTCGAGGTCCTCGTCCTGGACGACCTCTCCGAGGACGGCACCGCCCAAGCGGCCCTCGAGGCGGCGGGAAACCACCCCGCCTTCCGCCTCCTCCGGGGCGCCCCCCCGCCCCCGGGCTGGACGGGGAAGAACTGGGCCTGCTTCCAGCTCGCCCAGGAGGCGCGGGGGGAGGTCTTGGTCTTCACCGACGCCGACGTCCTCTGGGAGGAGGGGGCCCTCGGCGGGCTTCTGGAGGCCCTGGAGGGGAAGGAGATGGTCTCCGCCCTCCCCCGGCAGGAGGTGGGCCTTAGGGAGGGCGCCCTGGTGGCCTTCGTGATGAACGGGCTCTTCTCCTTCCTCCCCCACCCCCTCCTGGAGGGGCTACGGGTGGCGAACGGCCAGGTCCTGGCCTTCCGTAGGGAAGCTTACTTCGCCTCCGGGGGGCACGGGGCGGTGAAGGGAGAGGTCCTGGAGGACGTGGCCCTGGCCCGAAGGGCGCGGGCCTACGGGCTCTTCCTGGGCGGGGGGCTTTTCCGGGCGCGGATGTACCGGGGCTACGGGGAGGCCGTGGAGGGGTTTGGGAAGAACTTCCTGGCGGTCCACATGAAAAACCCCGCCGTCCTCCTGGGCTCGGCCTTCTACCACCTCGCCCTCTACACCCTGCCCTGGTTCTTCGGGCGGTGGGGGCTCGGGCTTATGGGGCTTCTGGAGCGCCTGGCGGTGCAGAAGGCCCTCGGGGGGCCCCTCTGGCCCGCCCTCCTCACGCCCCTCGCCCCCCTTCTCCTCCTCCCCGTCTACCTCCTGGCCCTCCTCCCGGGGAGGCGGTGGAAGGGGCGAAGGGTGTAAGCTTCTCCAGCGCAGCCTCCTTCCAAGGCGTGAGGCCCCTGTGTGGGCCAGGCCCAACTCGCCGGGGGGGTGGCCTGGTAGACTCCTCCCCATGCGGGCCATCGTCATCGGAAGCGGGGTAGGAGGGCTCTCCGCGGCCATCCGCCTCGCCGCCATGGGCCTTCAGGTCCTGGTCCTGGAAAAGCTCCCGGGGCCCGGAGGCCGGGCCTTCGTCCACCGGGCGGAGGGCTTCACCTTTGACATGGGGCCCACGGTGATCACCGTCCCCCCCTTCCTGGAGGACCTCTTCGCCACCGCTCCAGGCGACCCCAGGCTCTACCCCGACTTCCCCGAGGAGGAAGGGCTTAAGCACACGGAGCGCTACGTGAGGCTCGTCCCCTTGGACCCCTTCTACCGCCTCCACTTCCCGGACGGCACCTACTTTGACTACAAGGACGACCCCGAGCACCTGGAGGGCGAGGTCGCCCGCCTCGCCCCGGAGGACCTCGAGGGCTACCGCCGCTTTGAGGCCCACGCCAAGGCCCTCTTCCAGAAGGGCTTTCTGGAACTCGGCTTCACCCACTTCGGAAGCCTCCTGGACCTCCTCAAGGTGGCCCCGGACCTCCTCCGCCTGGACGCGGTGCGGCCCCTTTTCGGCGTGGTCTCCCGCTACTTCAAGAACCCCAAGACCCGGCAGATCTTCTCCTTTGAGCCCCTCCTCATCGGAGGGAACCCCCTCCAGGTGCCCGCCCTCTACGCCATGATCCACTTCGTGGAGCGGCGCTGGGGGGTGCACTTCGCCATGGGGGGGACGGGGGCCTTGGTGCGGGGGCTCGTCAGGAAGCTTGAGGAGCTTGGCGGGGAGATCCGCTATGGCGCCCCCGTGCGCCGCATCCTCACCAAGGGGCGGCGCGCCGTGGGGGTGGTCCTCCAGGACGGGGAGAAGCTGGAGGCCGACCTCGTGGTCTCCAACGCCGACTACGTCCACACCTACGGCGAGCTCCTCGCCCCCGAGGACCGCACCTGGAACGGCGACTGGCGCCTCAAGCGCACCAGGCTCTCCATGAGCCTCTTCGTGGCCTACTTCGGCTTCCGGGCCCGGGGGGACGAGGGGGAAAGGCTTAGGCACCACAACGTCCTCTTCTCCCACCGCTACGAGGGGCTTCTCCGGGACATCTTCTGGCGAAAGGTCCTCCCCGAGGACTTCGCCCACTACCTCCACCTCCCCACCCTCACCGACCCCTCCCTGGCCCCTCCCGGGCACCACGCCGCCTACACCCTGATCCCTGTGCCCCACAACGGGAGCGGCCTGGACTGGGGGAGGCTCGGCCCAGAGTACCTGGAAAAGGCCCTCCGCTACCTGGACGAGGCGGGGTACCTCCCCGGGCTCATGGACCGCCTGGTCTACACCCACTTCATCACCCCGGACTACTTCCAGTGGACCCTGAATAGCCACCTGGGCAACGCCTTCGGTCCCGAGCCCGTGCTCTGGCAGACGGCCTCCTTCAGGCCCAAGAACCGCTCCGAGGACGTGAAGGGGCTCTACCTGGTGGGGCAGAGCTACCAGCCGGGGGCGGGGCTTCCCAGCGTGATGATGTCCGCCAAGATGACGGCCCGGCTCATCGCCCACGACCTGGGCCTGGAAAAGGCCCCTAAGGGCCTTCTGGAGGCGCGGGGGTGAACATCCGGGAGAGGAAGCGGAAGCACCTCGAGGCCTGCCTGGAAGGCGAGGTGGCCTACCAGAAGACCACCACGGGGCTGGAAGGCTTCCGCCTCCGCTACCAGGCCTTGGCGGGCCTCGCCCTAAGCGAGGTGGACCTCACCACCCCCTTCCTGGGGAAGACCTTGAAGGCCCCCTTCCTCATCGGGGCCATGACCGGGGGGGAGGAAAACGGGGAGAGGATCAACCTGGCCCTGGCGGAGGCCGCGGAGGCCTTAGGGGTGGGGATGATGCTGGGCTCGGGCAGGATCCTTCTGGAGCGCCCCGAGGCCCTAAGGAGCTTCCGGGTGCGCCGGGTGGCCCCAAAGGCGCTCCTCATCGCCAACCTGGGCCTCGCCCAGCTCAGGCGCTACGGGCGGGACGACCTCCTCCGGCTCGTGGAGATGCTGGAGGCGGACGCCCTCGCCTTCCACGTGAACCCCCTCCAGGAGGCGGTGCAGCGGGGGGACACGGACTTCCGGGGCCTTTTGGAGAGGCTCGCCGAACTCCTCCCCCTCCCCTTCCCCGTGATGGTGAAGGAGGTGGGGCACGGCCTCTCCCGGGAGGCGGCCCTGGCCCTACGGGACCTGCCCTTGGCGGCGGTGGACGTGGCCGGGGCCGGGGGGACGAGCTGGGCCCGGGTGGAGGAGTGGGTGCGCTTCGGGGAGGTGCGCCACCCGGAGCTCTGCGAGATCGGGATCCCCACGGCGAGGGCCATCCTCGAGGTGCGGGAGGTCCTGCCCCACCTCCCCCTCGTGGCCTCCGGCGGGGTCTACACGGGGACAGACGGGGCCAAGGCCCTGGCCCTGGGGGCGGACCTCCTGGCGGCGGCCCGCCCCCTCCTCAGGCCCGCCCTGGAGGGGGCGGAAAGGGTGGCCGCCTGGATCGGGGACTACCTGGAGGAGCTCAGGACCGCCCTCTTCGCTATCGGGGCCAAGAGCCCGAAGGAGGCCCGGGGGCGGGTGGAGCGGGTGTAGACTGGAGGCGTGAGGGGCGTGAGGGCCCCGGAAGAAAGCCTTCGCGAAGTCCTCGCCCGCTTTCCCCAGGTCCAGGCCGCCTTCCTCTTCGGCTCCCGCGCCGAGGGAAGGGCGCGGGCGGACAGCGACTGGGACCTCGCCCTCCTCCTCTCCCCGGAGGAGCCCGACCCCACCCTCGAGGTCCTGGGGGCCCTGGTGGAAGCGGGGCTGGAACGGGTGGACCTGGTCCTCCTCCACAGGGCCCCGCCCCTTCTCGCCTTCCTCGCCGTGATGGGGAAGCCCGTCTTTCTCCGCGAAGGTTTTGACCTCGGAAGCTACGTCTCCCGCGTGGCCCGAGAATGGTGGGACACCGAGCCCCTCCTTCGGGTCCAGCGGGAGGCCATAAAACGGAGGTGGCTTGACCCGTCTTGAGGCCCTGGGCCGGGTCTTCGCCCGGTTCCTCTAGGCCCCGGGGACGTGCATCAGGGCGCGGGGATACGGCTCCAGGAGGGCCTGGGCCTCCACGTAGGGCTCGGCGAAGCGCCGGGCCCAGGAGGCGAGGAGGGCCAGGGGGGCCTCGAGGGGCAAGCGTTCCTCGCGGAAGTCCGCAAGGAGATCCAGGAAGTGGGCCTTCTCCCTTGGGGCGAGGGCCTTCTTAAAGTGGCCGAAGGCGTGGAGGAGGGCGTCCGCCATGGCCCCGAGACGCCAGGGCCTCTCCGTGGCCCGCAAAAACCCCTCCTCGTAGGCCCCATGGACCTCGGGAAAGGGCCTCCCCTTAGCCCCGGCGAGGAGGCGGCCCAGGGCCCTCGCCTCCTTCTGGTTGTAGGCCATGAGGAGGAGCTTGTAGCGGGCGTGGAAGGCCATGAGGCCGGGGAGGTCCTCCACCCGCCGAAGCCGGGCCAGGGCGAAGATGCGGGTGAAGAAGTGGGCCCGGATGCGGGGGTTGGTGAGCCTCCCCTCGTCCTCCTTGGGAAGGAGGGGGAAGGCCTCCTCCACCGCCTGGGCAAAAAGCCCGGGGCCTTTCCCCACCACCCCGCCCCCTTCGGCGTGGGCGTAGAGCTTGGCGTCCTTCAGGGCGCAGGAGGGGGAGCGGTTCTTGAGGAGGAAGCCCTCCACACGCCTAGGCTTTGGCCGTCACGGCAACGCCGCCCTAAGGGCCTTCGCGGTCTCCTCGGGCAGGGCGTCCACCACGAACGTCCCCGCCCCGAGCTCCGTCCCCGCCAGGAACTTGAGCTTGTCCCGGGTGCGCCTCGGGGGGTAGAACTCCACGTGGAAGTGAAAGGTGGCCTCCTCCCCCAAGGGCGCGGCGTGGAAGACCATGACGTAAGGGAAGGGCTCCCCAAAGAGGGCGTCGTACCGGGCCACCACCCGGCCCAAGAGCCTGGCGAAGGCCGCCATCTCCCCCTCGGAGAAGGTCCAGGGACCGGGGTGCCTTTCCACGGGGGCCACCCAGACCTCAAAGGGGTAGCGGGCGAAGGGGGGGACGAAGGCGAGGAAGCCCTTCTCCTCGTCCACCACGTAGGGCCCAAGGTTCGGGAAAAGCTCAAGGAGTACGGGCCTCTCCCGGAAGGCCTGGCTTTCCCGCTCCAGGACGGGCGGCACGAAGGGGTAGGCGTAGATCTGGCCGTGGGGGTGGTGGAGGGTGACCCCCACCGCCTCTCCCCTATTCTCAAAGGGCATGACGAAGCGCACCCCGGGAAGGGCGTAGAGGGCCTCGTACCGGTCCCGCCACGCCCAGGCCAAAAGGAGCCTTTCCTCCTCCGTGAGGGTGGCGAGGCTTCCCGTGTGGGCGGGGGTGTAGACCACCACCTCGCACCGCCCCAAGGCCCTCCCCGCGGGCACGGGAAGCCCCTCGGGAGGGGGAGGGGCTTCCTCCACGAAGGAGGGGAAGCGGTTTTCAAAGACGGCCACCTGAAAGGAGGGGAAGGGGATCTCCGTGGGGAAGCCCCCTTCCCGGCTCGGGCACAAGGGGCAGTGCTCCTTGGGGGGGAGGAAGGTGCGCCCCTGGCGGTGGGCGGCGTAGACCACCCACTCCCCCCGCAAGGGGTGGTAGCGGAGGTGGGGGGCGGGGCGGAAGGGCTCGGCGTGTTCGGGAAGAGGGGGGCCCTCGAGGGGCATTAGGCCGTAGAGAAAGAGCTCCCGGCCGTCCTTCTTCCGGTGGAGGCGCTTATAGAAGGGGGGCATAGTCCACCTCCTCCTCCCCTACCCTAAAGCGGTAGGGGCCGAGGCGCCGCACCGGGACCTCCCGGGCGAGGAAGGCCTCGAGGCGCCCCTTCTCCTCCGGGAGAAGCCACGAGGGCGGGTCGGAAGTGGCCTTGAAGCCGGTGAAGTGGGCCAAGGCCTCCTGAAGCCGCATCTCCTCGGGGGAAAGCAGGTTGAAGCGGGTGCGGAAATAGACCACATCGGGGTCCACATGGACGTTCTCCATGAGCCAGAGGCGGTGGAGGGTGGAGCGGAGGGCGTTCCTTAGGCCCGGTCCCGTGGGGTCCGCAAGCCAAAAGGAGCGCTCCTCGTTGTCCCAGTAGGGGGCCACGTCGGGGCCTACCCGGAGGCCGTCGGCGAGGCCCAGGGAGGCGAGGACGGGGGCCCCGCAGAAGAGGAGGTAGGCCTCCCCCGCCGCCTCCCGCAGGCGGGCCATGGCCTTCCGGTAGCGGGCCTCCCCCTCGGCCCCCGGGAGGGCGGCGGCGTAGAGGAAGTCCAGCTTCAGGTAGTCGTAGCCCCAGGCGAGGGCCTTACGCACGAGGTCCGCGGCCCACTCCACCACCTCCTCGTTCCCCGCGTCCAGGGCATAGAGGGGCCTGCCCCAGTTGAAACCCGCCCGCACGGGCCTCCCCTCCTCGTCCCTCAGCACCCAGTCGGGTCGCTTTTGGAAGAGGGGGCTATCCGCCGTGACCAGGAAGGGGGCGAACCAAAGCCCGGCCCTTAAGCCCCGTTCCCGGATCCTCTCTGCGAGGAAGGCCATCCCCCGGGGGAAGCGTTCGTTGGGCTCCCAGTCCCCGAGGGCCCGCTGCCAGCCGTCGTCTATCTGGAAGACCTCAAAGGAGAAGGCCGCCACCTCGTCCAGAACCCGAAGAAGGAGGTCTTCGCTAATCCTCGTGTAGAAGCTGTACCAGGAGCACCACACCCTGGGGGGCCTCCCGGAAAGGCGCTTGGGGAGAAGCCGGGCGTAGGCGGCGAAGACCTCCTCCTCCGGGCCGTAGGCGAGGAACCAGGCCCCGCCCCTCTCGGCGTAGCGGCCGAGGAGGAGGTCCTCCCGGCCCAGGACCCTGGCCCCAAGGTCTAGGGCGCCGAGAAGGAGCGCCCTCCCGTCCGGCCCCCTAAGGGCCCCCACGCCGCTTCCCCACCACGCCCCGGCCTCCAGGAGGAAGGGGTCGTCCGCCTGGGGGCGGCGCGCCTCGGGGAGGAGGGGCGTGGGGGCCCGAGCGGGGTCCACCCAGGCGGCGAGGCTCCAGCTCTGCCAGCCGTGGCGGAAGAACCCTTTGGCGGGGAAAGGGGGAAAGACCCGCACCTCCCTGCCCCAAAGGCGCACTCCCCCCGGGGCCTCTTCCAGGCCCTCCGCCCTGAGGAAAACCTCCGCTCCTCCTAGGTTCAGCCTCATCCTCCCTCCTTGCCGCCCAGGGTACCCCACCCGGCCTGGCCTCGAGGCCCCACGCGGGCACCCCTCTCCCCTATCCGGATGCGAAGCCTCTCCCAGGCCAAGCCGTCCATATCCCCAAGCTACCAAGGCCCTCAGGGCAGGCGCCGCGCCAGAACCCAGGGGAGGGCGGCCAGGGCCTCGAGGCGGGACATTCCCCACCCCCCGGGGATGGGCGGCAGGAAGAGGACCCCGCCGAGGCCGAGGCCCCAGGCGAGGGCGAAGGGAAGCGGCCTCACGCCCCGCCCTCGGGCAGGTACAACGCCCGCGCGCCCAGGGCCTCGGGCGGGTAGTCCTCCCCGAGGAGGAAGCGGCGGGCGTAAAGCCCGGCGAGCTCCCGGTAGCGGGGCCCGGCGGTGGCGCTCGCCTCGAGGAGGCCCGCCACCGCCGCGGCGTCCGCCAGGCGCCTCAGGGCCGTCTTGGCCGAGAACTGGGCGGCCTCGGGCTCGAGGGCGGCGAGGCGGTCCAGGGTCTTGCGGGCGGCCGCCAAGGCCCCCTCGGCCTCCTCGCCCCGCCCCTTCAGACGCGCCTCCAGCCAGGCGAGGAAGGGCCTATGGGCCCCCTTCTTCTGCATGGCCTCCAGGAGGTCCAGGGCCTGGATGTTGCTCGGCCCCTCCCAGATGGGGGTGATCAGGGACTCCCGGTGCCAGCGGGCCACGGCGTACTCCTCCAGGAAGCCCAGCCCCCCGAAGAGCTCCATGGCCAGGCGGGTGATCTCGGCGCTGTGCTCGGCGGTGCGGTTCTTCGCTAAGTGGGAGAGGAAGCGGGCCAGGTGGTAGGCCTCGCCGTAAGGGGGCCTCTCGTGCCAGGCCCGGTCAAAGGCCTCCACCGCCGCCAGGGCCAAGGCCAGCCCCCCTGCCTGGCGCACGGCGAGGTCCAGGAGGTCGTAGCGCACCAGGGGATGGTCCGCGAGGAACCTCCCGAAGCTCTGCCGCCGCCGCACCCGCTCCCGCGTCTCCAAGAGGGCCTTGGCGGAAATTCCCATGGCGGCGATGGCGTTGGCCAGGCGGGAGACGGTGAGGGTCTCCAGGGTGTAGTAGATTCCCTCCTCCGCCCGGCCGATGAGGTAGGCCTCGCTCCCCTCCAGCTCCACCTCCCCCGAGGGCACGGCCCGGGTACCGCTTTTCCGCTTGAGGCGGCGCACCCGGTAGTTCAGGCGCCCCTCGCGGTCCAGCCTGGTCAGGAGGAAGAGGGCCAGCCCCTTGGGGCCGGGGGGCGCCCCCTCGGGCCGCGCCGTCACCAGGGCCACGTCGGCAAGCCCCGCCCCCGAGGCGAAGTACTTGTCCCCCCCGTAAAGGCGCCAGACTTCCCCTTCCCTGCGGGCCACGGTGCGGTTCGCCCCGAGGTCGCTTCCCCCCTGGATCTCCGTCATCCAGGTGGCCCCAAAGGCCTCCCCGTAGAGGACCCGCTCCTTCCAAGAGGCGAGCCCGGGGGCGTACTTGTGGATGGGGTAGGCCACCTGGTGGGTGATGGTGAGGATGCAGTAGAGCCCGCCGTCGGCCAAAAGGTAGCCCAGGGCGAAGTGGTGGTGCCAGCTCCCTCCCTCGTAGGGCGGGCGGACGATCGGGCGCAGGCGCTTGAGCACTTCCCGCTGGACGGGCGACAGGCGCACCCGGTCCACCCGGTTCCCGTCCAGGTCGTGCATGACGAGCTCGGGACCCGCGTCCTGGTCAATGTGGTAGGCGGCCTCGTAGACCTCCCGCCCCATGTAGGCGCCCCAGGCGAGGAGCTCCGCCTCCCTCTCCCCCGCCCCGGGCCAGAAGTGGCGGAGGAGGTCTCTAAGCTCCGGGTCCGCCTCGTAGTGGTTCTTGCCGTAGGCGTACGAGATCCACTCCACTACCTCCTCCTGATGCAGGGGCATTATACAGGCCCCTCCCCCATTTGGGGGATGCGCCCCCTGCGAAAATCCCCAACCATGCCTTCGTGTGCTACCTCATAGCTCCACCCCGGCCATCCTGAGAAGCACCCG
>CAZPXS010000012.1:0-10073 GCA_964590075.1 uncultured Aquificales bacterium | reverse complement strand
TTTCAATCCCTCATAGGTAGGCTAGCAACACAGCTCCGCCAGCCCCGTCCATCTCACAAAATAAGTTTCAATCCCTCATAGGTAGGCTAGCAACCCTCGAAATCGATGAATACAGCAGGCGGAAGCTTTTGTTTCAATCCCTCATAGGTAGGCTAGCAACGAGGTGGTGTTAGACCATATTAGCAGGGTTTTGAATGTTTCAATCCCTCATAGGTAGGCTAGCAACACTTCTCTGAAATACTGGTAAATTCTGGTATTCAGAGTTTCAATCCCTCATAGGTAGGCTAGCAACTGAAGGCTAAGGAAGAGGGTGAGGGAATGGCTTATAAGTTTCAATCCCTCATAGGTAGGCTAGCAACTGTTCAAGCGGATAATCAAGGAGATTGCAAGAGATAGGTTTCAATCCCTCATAGGTAGGCTAGCAACCTAAAACTATTTTTACTCCAAGCCATCGTCCTTCTATGTTTCAATCCCTCATAGGTAGGCTAGCAACATAAATTTTGCTAGGGAGGTGTATACATGGCAAAAGTGTTTCAATCCCTCATAGGTAGGCTAGCAACAAGGTATGTTTGTACTGAATGTCAGGAAGATTTGAGTTTCAATCCCTCATAGGTAGGCTAGCAACTTTCTATATATACATATACACCCTAAGAGTTCTTTGTGTTTCAATCCCTCATAGGTAGGCTAGCAACCGTTCAAACTGTCACACACCACATCAGTCAATTCCTTGTTTCAATCCCTCATAGGTAGGCTAGCAACCTGGTAGTACGCAGCTATACGATTTAGCTGTCTATTGGTTTCAATCCCTCATAGGTAGGCTAGCAACAGGTTTTCGATATTGCATGGCGGAGGAATATCACAGGTTTCAATCCCTCATAGGTAGGCTAGCAACGATGATCCGAGAGAGTTCCTGGAGCAGTTGTGGTTGTTTCAATCCCTCATAGGTAGGCTAGCAACTTGTTTTAATCCGCAATTTGGAATTGTTTTAGTTTGGTTTCAATCCCTCATAGGTAGGCTAGCAACCCTCCAACCGCTCAACCCTCTTCACTAAATCTTCAACGTTTCAATCCCTCATAGGTAGGCTAGCAACACACAGCACCGTACTGATGCACGGCGTAGTACCCTAGTTTCAATCCCTCATAGGTAGGCTAGCAACATGTTCGCTCACTTTTCGGCGCCGACGTATACGATCAGTTTCAATCCCTCATAGGTAGGCTAGCAACCCGCCATGCAATATCGAAAACCTAGGCATGTGGCTGGTTTCAATCCCTCATAGGTAGGCTAGCAACATTACCACGCTGACAGGTGGTGGTGTGTGGATTGTTTGTTTCAATCCCTCATAGGTAGGCTAGCAACCCAATTTGCCACCCTAGCCACGCCAGAACAGAATTCTGTTTCAATCCCTCATAGGTAGGCTAGCAACTAATGTCAACTTGCTTAGGAGACCCTTGCTCACGTGTTTCAATCCCTCATAGGTAGGCTAGCAACGCTGTCGCCGTTTTTGGGGCCGGCGGGGAAAATTGTGTT
Organism: uncultured Aquificales bacterium; assembly: GCA_964590075.1. Lineage (GTDB taxonomy): Bacteria > Thermosulfidibacterota > Thermosulfidibacteria > Thermosulfidibacterales > Thermosulfidibacteraceae > JAGDVO01. The sequence continues at coordinate 8,546 of CAZPXS010000012.1, read as the reverse complement.
TCAATCCCTCATAGGTAGGCTAGCAACAGGACGCATGGCTAGCATGGGAAAGACGTATGCGTCGTTTCAATCCCTCATAGGTAGGCTAGCAACACGGAGTGAAGCGGATCACTCCGTCAGGATCTCCAGTTTCAATCCCTCATAGGTAGGCTAGCAACACGTTGTCATACTGTCAATACTTTCTAAAATACTGGGTTTCAATCCCTCATAGGTAGGCTAGCAACCAGGACAAAGTAGAGGGGGGACTTTTTTGAACAGCCTCAGAGCCTTTCTGCGAACCTTCCAAAGCGCTTTTTTTTTAACCGATCGTTTTTTCCTTGGCTGAAGTAACGAGTTTATCAATTTGGCGCTATAGCCAGAAAGAATTTTTAAGAAAAAAAGCGGGGCACCAAAGATGGTTAATATTTAAAGAATTTTCTTGGGGATAACATCTCAAAGGGATGAATTTTTTCTTCAAAATACCCTATAGCTGGTATTAGATAGAAGTTTTGCCTTCCTATAAGCATTTGTCTTTTAAGGTAAGGACTAAGAAAATGAGAATCTTCTATCAGATTATAAAAATAAGAATCTACGCTGAAAAATCCGTCAACGAAATGGGCGATAAGATGAACGAGCTTGCTCAAATATCCCTGAGGTAGGCTCCTTAAATCATCAACTAATTGATAGCCCTCAGCTTTTAGCTCCCAAATAAAGCCCTGCAATATCTCATAGTTTTTCTGCAAACCTTTTTCTAAAACTTCCCAGAATCTCTCATCCTGAACAGAAATAATTTCCTCCCTTTTAACCTTAAACCTATCATATCTTACCAGCTGATAGCTTGAAAGAAATTTAACTACCTGAGATAGGGCTTGCTCAGGAGACTCAGCCTCAACAAGAAAGATATGCTCTGAGGTCATTTTGTTAGAAGGCTAAGCAAATTTTTAAGATAGTTTAAAGCCTTTGGGAGCTCTGCGTACAGCTCCTCTGCAACCATCTCTTCATAAGTATGCATAGACTTATTTCTAAGGTCTATCATCCTTAGCCAATATTCATCGTAATCGATAAGCCCCTGCTGGTAAGCCTCACGAAAACATCCCTTTGGAGAACGGCAAACCACTCCGTATCTATCTTCTAAATAATTTTTCAAAGCCTTCCACCCTGTATCCACAGCGATCTCAAACCTTTTAATGGCAGAATCTCTTGTTATGTCAGTCTTTTCAAGCTTTAGGACCTCCTCAAGTCGTTCTACCGCTTTCCTAAAGTCTTCAAGATGCTTTTCAAATTTTGTCATCTAAGGATAGATGTATTCAACTTTCTCTTTAGCTACCTTTTTAAACTCTTCACTCGCTTTTCTGAAATCAACTAAATCAATTTTGTAGAGAATTGGCAAGTTTTCAAGCTCCTCCTCTATTTGAATTCATCACACCTTCCGGTTACCCTTGAACCAAAGAAAAAGACCTTATACTGCTTAAGGTCTAAATATTTACTTAAGATTTTCAGTATCTCCTCTTTTAGCTTCTCAACCGGATAATGCTCAAGCTTCATGGTTTTCTTTTTATACATTTTAACAGCTTATGGATTTCGTCAAGAATTATGACTGATAAGGCTGAAGCACCGACCATAAGCCAATCGTTAAAGCTAAGGGGAACGGTGTTGAACACTTTAGAAAGGAAGGGCACATACATGGCAAGGAGCATAAAGGTTAAGGAGGAGATAAGGGCAAGAATTAGCCATTTATTTGTGAAAAGCCCGAGCTTAAAGAGAGAAGCCTCCTCTGAACGGCAGTTTAAGGCATTTGCAAGCCTCATGCAGATTATGCCAGCAAAGAAAACGGTCATGGCTTTGGCTAAGTCTGCGGTCTTTAGCTGATAGATAAAGAGGAATAAAGCACAAAGCCCTATCCAGAGCCCCATAAGAGGGATAAAAGTTAAGGCGTAGCGGTTGAAGATGCTCTCCTTTGGGTCTCTTGGTGGCTTTTTCATGACATCAGGCTCTGGGGGCTCAACGCTTAAAGCCACAGCAGGCGCCCCATCCATGAGAAGGTTGATGAAAAGTATCTGCACCGCAGAGAGAGGAACAGGAAGACCTGCCACAAGGGCTGATGTTAACCCTACCACCGTCCCCGTATTCCCGGTTAAAAGATAGACTAAATATTTTCTTATGTTCGCATAGATGGTTCTTCCTTCTTCAACAGCGGAAACAATGGTGGCAAAGTTGTCGTCAAGAAGGACCATGTCTGAAGCCTCTTTGGCAACCTCAGTTCCTGTAATCCCCATGGCAACGCCTATGTCAGCTTGCTTAAGAGCTGGGGCATCGTTTACGCCATCGCCTGTCATGGCAACAACATGTCCCCTCTTCTGCAAAGCTTTAACAATTCTAAGCTTGTGCTCTGGGTTCACTCTTGCGTAAACCTCTATCCTTTCAACCCTCTTCTCAAGCTCCTCATCAGACATGGCTTCAAGCTCTGCCCCTGAGATAACCTCACCATGAGTTAAAATCCCAAGCTCCCTTGCTATGGCTTCTGCGGTAATCTTGTGGTCGCCTGTTATCATAACTGGCTTAATTCCAGCTGTCTTACAGGTTTGTATGGCAGGCTTTGCCTCATCCCGGGGCGGGTCAATCATACCTAACAAGCCAAGGAAGATTAGCTCGCTTTCTGCAGAGGATGCTGAATAAGAAGACTTTGCTACAATACGATAGGCAACTCCTATCACCCTTAAGGCTGATTTAGCCATACTTTGCGCAGCATCTAAAACTTCTAACTTTTCAGCTTGGGTTAGCTCGTGAATTTTTCCATCGTAGAGGATGTGCGCGCATTTGTTAAGGATAACTTCAGGAGCTCCCTTGCTACAGATTAAAAGCTTCTCATCATCCAAGCTATGCACTGTAGTCATCATCTTTCTTTCTGAATCAAAGGGTATCTCATCAAACCTTGGATGAAGATTTTCAAGCTCCTTCTTATCAATCCCTGCCTTTTTAGCTAAAACAACGAGCGCACCTTCTGTAGGGTCTCCTTTTATCTTCCACTTTTTGTCCTCCTCTGAGTAGAAAAGCTCAGAGTCGTTGCATAGGACTGCTGTCTTAAGGAGCATCTGAAGATGCGCTTCATCCTTAGGGAAAGGTTTTCCGTCAAGCTTAAAATCACCTTCAGGGACATATCCAACACCGGTAACCTCAATGAGATTTCTGTTGACCCAGACCTTTTGGACAGTCATCTCGTTTTTGGTTAAGGTTCCGGTTTTGTCAGAGCAGATGTAGGTTACGCAGCCCAAGGTCTCAACGGCATGAAGCTTCCTGATAAGGGCTTGCCTTTTTACCATTCTTCTTACGCCAAGGGCTAAGCTTATGGTGACAACCGCAGGCAAAGCTTCAGGGATTATGGCTACAGCAAGAGCAACGCCCCAGACAAACATTTCCAGCACATCGTAGCCTCTTGCAATGCCAACCCCTGAGATGAGGGCACAAAGTATAAGAGCAAAAGTGCCGATAAGCTTACTCGTTCTATCAAGGTTAACTTGTAGGGGAGTTTTCTTTTCTTCAACTTCACCGAGCATGTGGGCTATTTTCCCAAACTCGGTGTTCATTCCCGTTGCTGTAACAACCATTAGCCCTCGCCCGTTAACCACGACGGTTCCAGAAAAGACCATGTTATGCCTTTCACTAACGGGCACATTCTCTTGAGGAATGGGGTCGGTTTTCTTCTCAACGGGGACAGATTCTCCCGTCAAAATAGCCTCATCAACCCGAAGGTTTATAGCCTCAATCAAGCGCCCATCTGCAGGAACCCTATCCCCAGCATAGAGACTTACGATATCGCCCGGCACGATATCTCTTGCTTGAACGACGACTTCTTTTCCATCCCTTATTACGCGAGCGGTGGGTGCTGAAAGGGCTTTCAAGGCTTCTAAAGCCTTCTCTGCCCGGTACTCCTGCACAAAGCCTAACACACCAGCCATAAGGACAATGGCAAAGATGGCTATGCTCTCCACATAATCTCCAAGATAGGCAGAGATTAGAGCTGCTATGATGAGAATGACAACTAAAAAGTTAGTGAACTGCGAGAGAAAAAGGGCAAGGGGAGACTTCTTCTTTTCTCTTACGAGCTCGTTTGGTCCATATTCATTAAACCTTCTTTCAGCTTCCTCTGCTGATAAGCCTTGAAGAGATGTACGAAGAGCCTTTAAAACTTCATCAACAGGCAGTTGATAAAAGGCTTGAGGCATAGAATATGTTCTATAGAATTGCTAATAGTCTCAAGAATTATAACATGGTTAGAAAAAAAAAGAAGAGAGGGATTACCTAATACACCCCCCTCTCCTTCAAAATTTTGAGATTACTAAAAATTGCTAAAATCCTAAGTTAAAGCCTACACCAAAGATATGCCCTGAGTGGTCCTTTTTGTCCTCTTCCCTAAACTTGTCCTTCATCCATTGCCAATCAAAGGTAAGATGAGAAGTCAAAAGCTTTTCCTTCTCATAAATCGGTATAGAAAAATAAGTCTCAAAGACCTTTGTTTGCTTTAGCTCGTCGTTCTTAGAAGGAGCCTTCAAGAAAGCATATCCTGCACCAAGGGTAAAATCTTTCTTTCCAAAAAGGCAAAACTTATAGGTTAGTCCCGCTGAATACATGCTTTTATAGTAGTCTATCTTTGCGTCATCATCCTGGAAGCCAACCCTTGCAAACAAACCAAGCTTATCCTTTATCAGGTCCTGGTCGATAGAAACTCCAAAGCCCTTTAAAGCCTTTTTCTTAGCATAATTCCAATCAGGGAAGCGCTTGTTCGTGGTAAAGCCGTAGACGCGGTAGTTCCCCTCTCCTAAAGGCGATTCAAGCTTATAGCTAATCTGGGCAGAGTAGTAGTTGTAGTTCTTTTTGTTAAACCTTGGGTCATCATGCTCCTCAGTCTTGCTTGTCATTCCAAGAAGGGTTATCCCAAAGGGACCCTTCCCAAACTCTAAGGCAACGCCGTAGTCATAGCTAACGATGTTTGCCAGAGGATTGTTCACAAAGGCTTCGTTCATGAATTGGGTTAGCTCATCGTTTGCAAAACGGTTCTGGTCGATGAAGGCTGTTCCGTCAAGGATGCCAAGGGTTGATTTGAGCGTTGAATTTCCAGGCAGACTAAAAGTCCTTGCATACCAAAGCTCAAGAAGATGGTCCCTTGAACGGTTGTTTATGTTGTGGAGGTCATCCCTTAAGTCATCTGCGTTAGGTCGAAGCTTGAAAATACCCTTTTTTTCAAACACCTTTTTTAGCCCGTTTCCCTTAGCAAAGCTTGCTCTTACTGAAAACTCGTCTACTTCCGTTGGTTTAAAGCTGACCCTAGCATCTAAAACAACCGAACCTTTTTCCTCATCGGTAAAATTTCCTCTTTTCTTTTCAAGCCATTGATAAACGCCAGTGAGATTAGCCTCAATAGAAAGCTTTTCGTTAATTTCTAAAGCTTTCCCAAAAGTAGGATGTCCAACTAACGAAAAACCAAACAGACTTAAAACTAATAACTTCCTCTTCATTTCCACCCCCCCCTTTAGGTTATTTTTTAGTTATTTATAACATAAAAAGTGCATTTTTTCAAAAATGATAATACAAAATACTCTTAAATTTTCAAGAGATACGAATTTAGTTTCCACTTAAGAAAAGTTTAGTAAGCTGGTATACAATAAAAGAAACGATGTATGCAGTCGTGAGGGTGGTCGCCATTATTTGGGGGACAAGCTTTAAGGAACCACTTTCTGCCCTCACGGTTGCCGCGTAGGTCATGCATGGAAAGCCTTGCTCCGCATGACAAAAAAGGCAAGACACCTTAAATTCCCCCTTAAATTTTAAAACAAAGTAATTATAATTTTTTACAAAGTGGCAAAAAATCGCAAAGGAGCTCAGCATGGGACCGTATTTCAAAGATGAGGAAAGAGAATTCCACTCTTTTGAAGAAAAAGAAAAACCCCAGCCAGACCTTTCAGCAGTATTCACCGGGTCTCAAGCCTTAGAGAAGGCTCCGGAGATTAAGGGCGTTCCCACGGGTATTGAAGGTTTAGACGACCTCTTTTTCATCGTCACTCAAGAAAACGGAAAGCTCCAGAAAAAATCATTAAAGGGTATTCCTGCCTATTCAGTCTTTAACATCACCGGAGTTTCTGACACTGGAAAATCTTTGATGGTTGAGCAGTTTGCTGTCTTTCGAGCAAGTCAAGGAGATAGGGTTGCCTTTATCACGGTTGAGTCTCCTGCTCCCTTTGTGGTAGCTGCTTTAAAACTTCGTGCCCAAGCCATGGGTCTAAACTTTGAAGAGTTTAAAGACAACCTCATCCTTATTGATGCCGCCTCTTCAACAAGGATCCGCGAAAACCTCCCTGACCTTCTTAGCACCCTTGCCTATGCAGTCAAAACCTACAAAGTCAAATACACGGTGATCGACTCTATAACCGGGCTTTTTGAAAACAAAGAGATGCTTGCTCGGGCTGTGGTAAGAAGGCTTTACAACTTTATGAAGAAGTGGTATCAAACTGCCCTTTTTGTTTCTCAGAAAAGAAGCGGGCATGAAGAGCTTACCGCTGAGGCAGCCGGCGGATACGCGGTAGGTCATATCGTTGACGGGACGATGATCCTTGCCAAAGAGCTTATCGATTCTGTATACAAGGCAAAGCTCCACAAGAAGCAGATAGGCGATATCGTTAGGCTCTTCCGAATTGATGGCTGTAGAATGTGCGGGCACGACACTAAAACCCGCTACTTAGAAATAACCGAAACTGGTTTAGTAAAGATAAAAGAACCCATAGGAGGAGGTGAGAGGCGATGATAGTGCTAACAGGCGTTCCCCAATCAGAGTCTTTTCAGAAAGACCTTGAGCATCTTGTAAACCGAGTGTTTTTTAAAGCTATCGACCTTCTTGGTGGGCTTCAGAAGCTTGCCGAGTATCGCACCCTAACCTGGCTTCCAAGCTTAGCAAGGGCTGCCTTTGCCGTAATCTTGAGGGAAGAATACATGAAGACAGAGGATGAGATAGCGCAAATGGTGGGGTTAACGAGGAACACGGTAAGAAACATCCTAAGGGCAGACCCAACCTTGGTGATGGAAAAGCTAAAAAAGCTTGAAGAGCTTGCTAAAGAAGAGGCTAAGGAAATGAAGGTCCATACCGCAGGGGGCATTGCGAAGCTTGCCTACAAGATGGTCAAAGAAGGGCAAGAGGCAGAAACCCTTATGCACTACTGCGGTTTGATGATCGAAGATGCTATGAAGCATTTAGACATCCCTTGGGCATACACCGTTTTGAAACACATAAAAGGCACAAAGTATCCCATCATTGGACCTGAGGTTCTAAAAGAGAAGCTTAAGGATGTGAGGATTAAAAATCTTCCTGCAACCGAGGTTGTAGAAAAGCTTCATTATCCCATAAAGAATCCGGCTCAGCTTTTGCACGAGATAAAGATGGTGATAAGCACCGAAGAAGGAAAATAGGCTTATAGCTCAACCTTGAATGGAGGATAGCGGTCAAAAACCTCAACTGGCTCATACTCAATGTGCTTTAACACCAAGCCCTGAGGTGGGGCAGGGGGTGGGGCAACTTTTCTATCCCTTGCCTCTAAAATCTTTTCAAAATCTTGAGGAGTAAGGTTTCCCTTTCCGACTTCTATCAAGGCTCCGACTATGTTTCTTACCATGTAGCGCATAAAGCCCCTACCCGTGATTTCAAACTCAAGAAGATGCTTTGCCTTTCTTAACCATTTGAGCTCAGCCGAATAAATAGTCCGCACGGTGGTTTTAATATCTGTTCCAGCCTTGCGAAAGCTTGCAAAGTCCTTTGTTCCGATGATCAAGGGTAGGCATTCTTTCATGGCTTTGAGGTCTAACTTTTCTGGAACCCAATGGGCATAAAGCCGCAAAAGAGGGTTTCGCACGGGGTAGTTGTAAATGTAGTAGCTGTAAGTCTTTTTTAGGGCTGACTTTTGGGCATGGAACCTAAGGGAAACCTCTTCTACTTGATAGACGCAGATATCCCGAGGAAGAAGCCCGTTTAGGGCTCGGTAGATTATTTCTAAGGGTTTGTTAGATGTGGTGTAGAAGTGAGCAACTTGGCAGAGGGCATGAACCCCAGCATCCGTCCTCCCTGCCCCCTTGAGCTTTACTTTATGCCCCAGGACCTTGGATAGGACATCTTGGATGAGCCCTTGGATGGTTGGACCCTTTGGTTGAACCTGCCACCCAAGATAATGCGTCCCATCATAAGCAATAAAAAGCCGAATGTTTCTGATCCTTGGCTCTACTTGCGGTTTTATAAGCTCTTGCGGCTCTTGGCGAGCTTGTGGCTTTTCTTCTTGCGATTCCTGTAGTTCTTCTAAATCCTTTAATTTTTGTAGGTCTTTTAGGTCGTAACTCATGTTTTGCCTTCCTTAGTCCTTTGAAAATATAATATTAGAGATCTTTTTGACAAGGAAAGTTTTTTGGGCAATTCGAGCATTTAAGGTCCCCCTACTTTATCCTGCCGAGCCACCTTTTCTTGTCTTGTCGAGCGTCCTTTTCTTGTCGTGCCGAGCGATAGCGAGGCATCCCTCACTTCGTTCGGGACGGCG
>CAZPXS010000011.1:0-21278 GCA_964590075.1 uncultured Aquificales bacterium | reverse complement strand
AAGGAGAGAAATATCTGTCTCTTATATTGTAAAACCCTTCTTTGTTAGGTCTATAAAATATAAAAGCGAGATAACGCCCTTTTTTGAAAAGTACATTTATGAACCTGGTGTGCTGTTTATACACAGACTTGCAAGCAAAATAAGGCTTCTTCAGTCAGGAAGCCTTCACCTTTATCTTGGCTACATATTGATAACGCTTATTGTACTTTTGATATTTGGGGTGTAGAGATGGAATATTTTCAGTTTTTGATAATTATAATTTTTGCGCCACTTGTTAATGGAATCATCAAAAAGTTCAAGGCAAACATGCAAGGAAGGCAGGGGCCTGGTATTTTTCAACCTTACTACGACCTTATAAGGCTTTTTAAAAAGGAATTGGTTATTTCCAATATTTCATCTTGGATCTTTAGAGTAACGCCCTACATTGTTTTCTCCTCAACCCTTGTGGCAACCATGATGGTGCCAGTTATAACGGACAAGGTCCTTTTTGGTAATATGGCCGATATTATCGCCCTTATCTATATACTTGCCCTTGGAAGGTTTTTTATGGCTCTTGCGGGGCTTGATGCTGGCACAGCCTTTGGCGGTGAAGGTAGCAGTAGGGAGATGACAGTGGCTATACTCGTTGAACCAGCTATGATGCTTAGCCTTTTTACTGCCGCCATATCCGCTGGCTCTACAAACCTATCAAACATAGTAAATTCAAGTGTTTCCCTTTACACGCCATCTCACATCCTTGCCCTTTCCGCCTTTATAGTTGCAATAATCGCAGAAACAGGCAGGATTCCCGTAGATAATCCAGACACACACCTTGAACTAACCATGATCCATGAGGGTATGCTTCTTGAGTATTCTGGAAGATACTTAGCCCTTATGGAATGGGCGCATTACATAAAACAGATGCTACTGTTTACCATTGCCATTGATATATTCTTCCCAGTGGGGATTGCAAACTCCACAGACATTGCCAGCCTTGCAACTTCTACAGCAATATACCTTTTAAAGATAGTTTTTATAGCCTTTATGATGGCTTTTATTGAGTCTACAAGGGCAAAGATGAGGTTTTTCCAGCTACCATCCCTTTTGGGCGGTGCCTTTGTTCTTGCTTTGCTTTCCCTTTTGAGCTATGTGATGATGGGTAAATGATAGGAGGTAAGGTATGAAGGAATGGATTCAAACATACTCCCTTATTGATTTCCTATCCATGGGCATACTTCTCACGGCCATAGCCATGAACGCCCTCAAAAGGCTTGAATCCTGTATAAAGGCTTATACATATAACTCGTGGCTCCTTTCTATGTTGATAGCGGCGGTTGCCATAGTGGCAGAAGATAACCATCTTTATTTAGCCTCCCTTATTACCCTTTTTAGTAAAGGAATAGTTATCCCTCTCTTTTTGAAGAGTATAGTAAGACGTATGAAGGTTACGCATGACGTTGAACCATACATCAGCAACACCCTTTCGTTGACAATTTCGGGTTTGCTCGTGGGGGTTGTTTATGTAGCCCTTAAAAAGGGTATCTTTGTTGCTGGTTTTTCAAGCATGGCCCTTCAAATATCCATTGCGGTTATGCTTATAGGGCTTTTTATCATGATAACAAGAAGGAAGGCTATAACGCAGGTGTTAGGCCTACTCTTTATGGAAAATGGTCTGTTCCTTATAGGTTTTTCTCTTACTCATGGTATGCCTGCCATAATTGAACTGGGTGTGCTTTTTGACATGCTTATGGGTGTAATAATACTGGGCATATTCACCATCCAGATAAAGAGGGCCTTTGCCTCCACAGACCTTGATAAACTAAGCATTTTAAAGGGGTAGAAAGATGCTTTGGATGCTACTAACTCCCATTATCACAGCTCTGGCCTGCTACATTCTAAAAGGCCGTAGCCTAACGGGTTATGTGAGCCTTGTGGGTGCCATTTTCCTTTCCGTGTTCTCAGCCTTTCCCATAGTCAAAGCCTTTAACAAACCTTTGGAGCTTTGGGGCCTTTTCTACATGGACGCCTTTTCGGCCTATATAGCCTCCCTTGTTGTCTTTCTTGGCCTTGTATCTTCCATCTATTCCATCCACTACATAGACCATGAGTTCCATGTGGGCCTAATAAACGAAGAAGGTATAAGGATATACTACTCCTTACTCCATCTGTTTATCTTTACCATGCTTTTAGTGGTTGTATCAAATAACCTTGCTTTGATGTGGATAGCCATTGAGGCAACCACCATAGTCTCAGCCATACTTATAGGCCTTGGGTATAAGAAAAGGCCCATGGCCATTGAGGCAGCGTGGAAATACATAATACTCTGCACGGTTGGCCTTGCCTTCGCCCTACTTGGAATATTCATAACTTACTATGCATCTACGGCCACTGGCGTATCCAAAGGCATGCTTAACTGGACAGACCTTATACAGATTGCCCCCATGTTAAATCCTCTAACCATGAAGCTTGCCTTTATATTTGTCCTTGTTGGCTATGGAACAAAGGCTGGCTTGGCTCCTCTTCACAACTGGCTTCCAGACGCCCACAGCGAAGCGCCAAGCCCCATAAGCGCACTACTCTCTGGAATACTTTTAAATACAGCCTTTTATGGCATTATAAGGTTTATAGCCATAGTTGAACCATCAACGGGTAAGGCCTTTGTAAGCAACCTGCTTATAATCTTTGGCATTCTCTCCGTAGGCATATCTGCCCTCTTTATACTGGTGCAAGAAAACTACAAGAGGCTTCTTGCCTATAGCAGTATTGAACATATGGGTATCATAGCCCTTGGCATAGGCATAGGTGGCCCTATAGGCTTATACGGCGCCTTGCTACACATTCTAAACCATGCCCTTGCAAAGCCCCTTATGTTTTTGACGGCGGGTAGGATTCAGGCATACTATGGCTCCACAAAGATAGAAAAGGTAAGAGGGGTGCTTTCAACACTTCCATTGCTTGGGACTCTTACCTTTATAGGCGTGCTTTCGTTGTTTGGTAGCCCACCTTTCAACCTGTTTATAAGTGAGTTTACAATCTTGAAAGCAGCAGCTCTTAATGGCTTATGGTGGGTTGTGGCCTTATTTTTGTTCTTCCTTGTAATAGTGTTCTATGGAATGCTTTCTGCTTTTGGAAGGATGCTCTTCGGTCAAGGTTCGGCAGAGAGGTCAAGGAGCTTGGAAAAGGTAAGCGTGGCTTCCGATTTTGTTATGGTGCTTATGGCATTGCTTATTATACTACTTGGCTTTAAGGTGCCAGACTTCTTAGACAGTGCCATAAGGTCATGTATATATACCATGGGGGTAAAGTGATGGAATGGCTAATGCAAAAGGCTATAGGAAAGAGAGAATATCTCAATGAGCTTTATTTGGAGGTTAAAAAGGAAGATTTTAGGGAAGCATGTTTATACCTTTACAACAAAAAGAAGGCTCTTTTAAGGCTTATGTTTGCAACCGATGAAAGGCAAAAGGATGGTGCTTTTAGAGTTTACACTGTGTTTTCCATCCCTGGTATGGATAGGTTCTTTATTATCTTTATAACTCTAAAAGAAGACCTGACCTTTCCATCCATAACAAAGGATATACCAGCAGCCCATTGGTATGAGCGGGAGATAAGGGATATGTTTGGCCTTGTGCCAGAAGGCCATCCAGACCCAAGAAGGCTAATATTCCATGATTCATTTCCAGAAAACTCCTATCCTTTAAGAAAGGATTGGACCATATCGGAGGAAGATTTAAGGGAATGGGGAGAAGGCATAAAACAAAAAGTTCCTTATAAATTTTTGGAAGTTGAGGGAGAAGGTATACATGAAATACCAGTTGGGCCTGTGCATGCTGGTATTATTGAACCAGGGCATTTTAGGTTTAGTGTGGTTGGCGAGGTGATTTTTTTTCCTTGAAGCAAGGCTCTTTTATACCCATAAGGGTATAGAAAAGCATTTTGAGTCTATGAGCTTTTTTGATGGTGTAAAGCTTGCCGAAAGGGTCTCTGGCGTATCATCCTTTTCTCACTCGGCGGCTTACTGCATGGCCGTTGAGAGGATGGCTGGCGTTGAAATAAGCCAGAAGGCAAAGGCTATAAGGACTCTTCTTATTGAGCTTGAAAGACTATACAACCACATAGGCGATATTGGCAATATGTGTGCTGGAACAGGCCTTGCCGTAGGCTATGCCAAGGGGGCAATAATAAAAGAAAGGTTAATGCAACTCAACCAAAGGCTCACCGGAAGCAGGTATCTTAGGGGTATAAACCTTATAGGTGGTGTTAGTAGGGATGTATTATTGCAGTGGGAGGATATTCTATCAACTCTTGATGTGGTTTCAAAGGAGTATGAAGAGCTTATGGATATGCTTTTGGGAAGTGTATCCCACATAGAAAGGCTTGAAAACACGGGCAAGCTTTCTAAGGATATAGCACAAAGGCTGGGAGTTACGGGTGTGGTAGCGAGAGCTTCTGGTATAAACGACGATATAAGAAGGGCCCATCCGCACCTTTTGTATGATAGGCTCAACCTTAGAGTTCATACCATGCAGAAGGGAGATGTTTTTGCAAGGATGATGGTTAGGGCAAAAGAGGCAGAGACTTCCATGTCCATTATAAGGACCATACTGGAAGGCAGGTATGAAGGGGAGCTTACCGTTGAGGTAAAGGAAATACCAGAATATGCCAGTGCGCTGGGGTATACAGAGACGCCAAGGGGTTCTGTCTTTTATTGGGTTATGTCTGGTAAGGATTATAAGCCCTTTAGGGTAAAGGTAAGGTCGCCATCCTACTGCAATTGGCCAGCTTTGCCCTTTGCGGTGCATGGCAACATAGTGCCAGACTTTCCCCTATGCAACAAAAGCTTCAATCTAAGCTATTCTGGATGTGATATGTAAGGAGGTAAGTAAGATGCTAAAGTGCATAGTTAAGAACCTTATCACGAAAAAGAAAACCATTCCTTTCCCAGAAGGCTTTGGCATATCTCCAGAAGAAGAGGCAAGGCTCGTATCCATGCAAAAGAAAATCCATTCCATCTTTGGAAGGTCCTTAAGGATACGCCAGGTTGATGCGGGCTCATGTAATGCGTGCGAATGGGAATGCACGGCTTTGACAAACCCCATCTATGATATTCAAAGGTTTGGTATAGACTTTGTGGCCTCGCCAAGACATGCGGACGCCCTCATAGTTACTGGACCCATATCCAGACAGATGGAGCTTGCCCTACGTAAGACCTACCTTACCACGCCAGAACCAAGGCTTGTTATAGCCTGTGGAGATTGCGCCATTGACGGCGGGATTTATAAGGGTAGCTATGCAGTGACAAACGGAGTTGCCAATGTTATACCCGTTGATTGCTATATACCTGGCTGTCCTCCAGCGCCCATCCAGATAATACATGGCATAGAAAAGCTGCTTGATGAAGTTGCTTCTAAAAAAGTTAAGTAAAGCTATCTTTGTGAATAACTGTCTTTTTGTCTCAAATAATTTTATCTTCCCCTTATCCTATCCCTAAAAAGCTCATGGCATGCCATACAACCTTGTATCATCTGTGTGTAGGTCTTAAAGGCTTCATCCTTTTTACCCTCCCTTATAAACCTTATAACATCCCTTGCACCGCCATGGACCTGCCTTTCAAAGGTAGGCATAAGTCTGATAAACTCCTCTCTCTTTGATGGGTCTATGTATCTTAAAGGCCCTCCCTGTGGCATAGGATGATCAGCTATCTCCTTAGCTCCTTCAACTATTAGTCCATCGTTGTTTAAAAGAAAGCCTTGAAGCATTTTCAAAGCTGACATATTTACCATCTGCATCACCTGTTTAAAGGTGAGATTACTTTCTTGCATATGCTCATGGGCAAAAACAAGGCTAAGGCTCAAAGCAAGGGCAAGTCCCACTTTTCTCATACTACAACCTCCTTATCTTTATCTTCCAGTAGCTACCTCCATAGGCCACATACTCCCATCCCACCTTCTTGGGAAAGGCTATACTCATTTGAAAGTAAAGGGGCAATGGGTCATGGTCGTTTATGATGAAAAAGGCTTCGCCTTTGGCGGTTTTGGAAAACCTTTCCATCACCAAAGGGTGCCTTCTGCCATGCTCTATACTTCTTAAATCAATGGTTTCACCATCTTGAAGGCTTTCCCCTCCAAAGGCTATCTCATATATTTCTGCTTCGCCTTCACACATAAAGCCAAATAACTCAGCCCTCTTCACATAAAAGACTGCAGGAGCCTCCACCCTATCAAACCTCTGTCCCAGTATGTACCTTCCCGAGCCCTTTGAAAGGATATAAACCCTCTCATAGCCTACCGCCGAGGGCATAAGTGTATCTTTTAAAAGCCTTAAATAAATGCCATCTAAACTAAGGCCCTTTCCTACTTCGGGTATTACCAGCATGGTTTAGAATGTAGGTCTTAAGTTAAGTATGTAAATGATTACAATCATATAAGTATTTCTTATTACTTGACAAAGCTACTCTTATATCTTATACTGATAAAATTGGAGGTAGAAAGATGAAAAAAGGTCTTCTCTTGATTGCAGTCGCACTTGTTTTTTCTTGTCAACAAAAGCCTGCAGAAGAAGCTCCAAAGACAGAGACTCCACCAGCTCCAGTGGAAAAGAAGGAAGAGGCTATAAGCGATAAGGGTATAGGACCTATTACAGAGGTAAAGCTTGGGCCTATAGACCAGGTTCTTGCAAAGAAGGGGAAGGAAATCTTTGATTCCAAATGCGCCTCTTGTCATAAACTTGAGGAGAAGTATGTGGGGCCCCCGCTTAAAGGCGTTACTCAGAGGAGAAAGCCCGAATGGATAATGAACATGATTTTAAACCCGTCTGAGATGGTGCAGAAGGACCCGATAGCAAAGGGGCTTTTAGCCGAGTATCCCACACAGATGCCCTTTCAGAACGTATCTCAAGAGGATGCAAGGGCAATCCTTGAATACCTAAGAAGCGTTGATGAGGGAAAGTAGGCAGAGGTAAGCTTTTAGCATACATATATTTGCAAGACACATGCGCCAAGTGAAAAATTAATTAAGATGGATTTACCCTTTTCATACCTTTGCTAAAAATAAGCTTAGACAGTTAATGTAGAGGCATGCTGATACGTGCCTGTAAAATGTAGGGACGGATCACTTACCGCTCATGGATACCAGACATACCAAATCTTTAATGGGATATTCTATGAATTTGTTTTTACAGGCATAATGCATGTTACTTCTGCAAAGGATGAATTTTCATCAAGCGTTTTGATAAGCATATATCTAACAAAACTTGTATAGTCTAGTTTTGTACGTGTATTTCTGTTAAAAAAAATACTATAAATTAACATGTTGATTTTAACATAAGATTTTTTTATCATTTTATAAGGAGGTGAAAATCATGAAAGGGGAAAAAAGAAGAAAAGTCTTAATTGGAGTAGGGGCCCTTATGGTAGGTGCCCTTTTAGCAGGTTGCCCACCCAAAAAAGAAGCGGTAAAATCGGTAGCTCCCGGGGACGTGGCTTCTAAGGTCTATGTGCCACCGGGTAAGCATGATGAGTTTTATGTATTCTTCTCGGGAGGCTTTAGCGGTCAAGTGTCAGTCTATGGTATTCCCTCCGGAAGGATAATTAAGGTCATTAAGGTCTTTTCCGTTGACCCAGAAACTGGCTATGGATTCACCCCAGAAACCAAACCATTGCTTATGACTTCCCACGGCTTTATACCTTGGGATGACGCACACCATACATGGCTTTCTCAGACTAACGGGGAGCATGACGGAAGATGGCTCTTTATAAACGCCAACAATGTGCCGAGGATTGCAAGGATTGACCTTTCAACCTTTGAAACCACCGAGATAATTGAGATACCAAACTCTGCAGGAAACCACCCTTCACCTTACGGAACGGAAAACACAGAGTATGTGGTTGCAGGCACAAGGTTCTCAGTGCCAATTCCACAAAAGGATGTTCCTATAGATTCCTATAAGGAGAACTTTAAAGGAACCATAAGCTTTATAAAGGCAAACGAACCCGGCAAGATGGATGTGGCTTTTCAAATACTCATGCCCGGTTTTAACTATGACCTTGCAAGGTGTGGAAGGGGGCCTTCCCATGGTTGGTGCTTCTTCACATCCTACAACACCGAACAGGCGCATACACTACTTGAGATAAACGCCTCTAAGAACGATAAGGACTACATAGCGGCCATAAATTGGAAGAGAGCAGAGGAGTGCGTAGCTCAAGGAAAGTATCAGGAGATGCCCGCCACTTATTACCATAATTACTATGATGAAGAAAAGCATATGGCTGTTTCCGAGGTTAAAAAGTCTGTGAAAGTTATAAACCCCAAGGATTGCCCAGGCGTAGCCTACTTTTTACCTACGCCCAAATCTCCCCACGGCGTTGACGTGTCAGACGATGGAGAATACATAGTAGGTGGCGGAAAGCTTGCCACAGTTATACCCATTCACTCTTTTTCTAAAATGCTAAAGGCTATAGAACAGAAGGCTTTTGAAAAGGAAATAGATGGTATACCAGTCCTTAAGTACGATGCCGTTTTACACTGCGAGCTTGAAAAGCCATGCCTTGGACCTATTCATACAGAGTTTGATGGAAAGGGCTTCGCCTACACTTCTTGCTTTGTTTCCTCCGAGATAATAAAGTATGATTACAAAGGATGCAAAGTGGTTGATAGGGCACCCACCTACTACTCAATTGGACACCTCCTTGTAATGGGCGGTGATACCAAAAAGCCCTATGGGAAGTATGCCATAGCTATGAACAAGATCACAAAGGATAGGTCGCTTCCAGTTGGTCCAGAGCTTTTACAATCTGCACAGCTTTATGATATAAGCGGAGAAAAGATGCAGCTTATCCACGAGTTCTTCACCGTTGGCGAACCACACTATGCACAGGGCATCCTTGCGGATAAGATAAAGGATAAGGTGAAAAAGATATACGAGCTTGAGAAGAACAAACATCCTTATGCTGTAAAGTCTGAAAAGGATGCGAGGGTTGAAAGGAAAGGCAATGAGGTGCATGTTTATATGACCATGATAAGGAGCCACTTTACACCCGACAATATAGAGGGGATAAAGGTAGGTGATACTGTATACTTCCATGTTACAAACCTTGAGCAGGACTGGGATATACCCCATGGCTTTGCTATAAAAGGTTCGGAGGATGCCGAAATATTGGTCATGCCAGGGCAAACCAAGACCCTTGTATGGAAGCCAAAGGCTCCGGGCGTTTACCCCTTCTACTGCACAGACTTCTGCTCGGCCTTGCACCAGGAGATGCAAGGCTATGTAAGGGTTTCACCTGCAGGCTCTAATGTGCCCCTCAAATACTACACTGGCACTGCACAAAAATAGGAGGAGTTAAATGAATAAGATTTCAAGAGGGCTTTTGGCCCTCTCCTCTTTACTTCTTATCCTTGTTTACTTTTTCCCCCTCTGGAGGATAGAGCTAATAGCTCCCCAATACCCAGAGGGTCTTAGGATGTTCATATGGGTAAATAAGATAACCGGTGGAACCGAGTTTGACCTTTACAACATAAACCTCTTAAACCACTACATAGGGATGAAAACTATTACGCCCGAATCAATTCCAGAGCTTAAGATCATGCCCTTTATCGTGGGTTTTCTTATCCTCTTTGGTCTTGTATCCGCCTTTATTGGAAAAAGGGTCCTTCTCTATGCATGGGTTTTGGTCTTTGTGCTCTTAGGCATAGCGGGACTTGTGGATTTTTACAAATGGGAGTACGATTATGGACATAACCTTGACCCAAACGCCCCCATAAAAATACCGGGCTTTGCCTACCAACCACCCCTTATAGGCACAAAACAGCTCTTGAACATGACCGCAAGCTCCTTTCCAGATGTAGGTGGCTACATAGCCATGGCCTCGCTTCTCTTGGGTTTTGTTGCCCTAATTATAGACATGAGGAGGGAATGATGCTCCAAGTGCTATTAGCTTTCCTCCTCTTCCTTTCCCTTTTTTCTTGCACATCGGATAGGCCTGAGCCAATAAACCTTGGTAAGGACCTGTGTGAATACTGCAAAATGGCTATAGCTGATAAGCGGTTTGCTGCGGAGGTTATCACAAAGAAAGGCAGGGTTTATAAGTTTGACTCCATAGAATGCATGGTTGCATACTACAACGAGAATGAGGAGTATATAAAGAAGGCCTATGTGACAAACTTTTCCAATCCTGAGGAGTTTATTGAGGCTGAAAAGGCCATATATGTAAGAAGTCAAGAGATAAGAAGCCCTATGGGTATGAACCTATCCGCTTATAAAGATAGGGAAAGGGCAAAGTCTGTAAAAGGGGAAATCTTGGATTGGAAGGGCTTGAGAGAGCTTATTAAAAAGGAGTATAAGTTTTCGCACTGATGGTAGGCTTGGCGCTTTTTACTCTACTGGTATGTTCTAACTGTGAGTTCAAGGACATACAGAGCGCTATAGATTCAGCAAAGGAAGGGGAAAGGATCATAGTAAAGGCTGGGGTCTATAAGGGACCCATACTTATAAATAAAGGTGTGGAGCTCATAGGTGAGGGAAAGCCCGTGTTGGACGGGGAGGGTAGATACCAGATTATAACGGTAAAGGCTAACAGAGTAAGGATAGAAGGGTTTGTGATAAAAAATTCTGGCATGTCCTACTCGAAGGATATAGCTGGGGTAAAGGTTATAAACTCGGAGGCTTGTATAATAAGAGAAAACCACTTTTTAAACAACTTCTTTGCCCTTTATCTGGAAAGGGTAAAGGATTGTATTGTTGAAAACAATAAAATAATAGGCTTTGCCAAATCTGAAGGCGCTTCTGGGAACGGCATACATGCATGGGATTCTAAAAACCTTTACATAAAAAAGAACTATATAAAGGGGCATAGGGATGGTATATACTTTGAGTTTGTAAGTAGAAGTACGATAGAGGAGAATGTGAGTGAAAATAACCTTAGGTATGGATTGCACTTCATGTTTTCTCATGACAATACCTTTAGGAGAAACCGCTTTTATAAAAATGGTGCAGGCGTGGCTGTGATGTATTCAAGGGATGTGATCATGGAAGAGAACACCTTTGAAAAGAACAGCGGTCAAGCATCCTACGGCCTGTTGTTAAAGGACCTTTCCAACAGCATAGTGCGTAAAAACAGGTTTATAAATAACTCCTACGGTGTTTATCTTGATGAATGCAACCGGACAAGCTTTGAAGGAAATACCTTTGAAAACAACGGGTGGGCTATAAAGATATACGCCAATAGCCTGAACAACACCTTTAAAAACAACTTCTTTTTAAACAATGCCTTTGATGTATCCACAAATACCCTTTCCTATTTTGAAAACCTATTTTCAAAAAACTACTGGGACAAATATGAGGGCTATGATATGGACAAGGATAGCATAGGCGATATGCCTTATAGGCCCGTATCCTTCATGGCCTTCCTCTTTGAAAGGTATCCCCTTTCCCTTCTTTTTTACAACAGCTTTCTGATGCGTATAATGGACATAATGGAGAGGCTCATACCTTTGTTAAACCCAAAAGGACTTATAGATAGGGAGCCTTTGATTAAAAAGCCATGATAGTTTTGGAAAACATACATAAATCCTTTGGTAAAAGAAGGCTGTTTGAAGGCTTAAACCTTGTGTTTAGGGAGGGCAGGACCACAGCCATCCTTGGGCCTAATGCCTCTGGAAAGACCACTCTGGTTAAGACCATACTTGGCCTTGTTATACCGGAAAAAGGAAGGGTTATGGTTAATGGAAAGGACCTACTAAAGGATGTCTCATACCATAGGCTTATAGGCTATATGCCTCAAATTCCAGAATTTCCTGAAAACCTGACTATAAGGGAGATAGTGCGTATGGTGAAAGAGTTAAGGGGGGAGGATCCTAAAAGGCTTGAGGGGCTTGTAGACCTGTTGATGCTATCAAAGGAGCTTGATAAGAGGTTTTCAAGCCTATCTGGTGGCACAAGGCAGAAGGTTGGTGCGCTTCTTGCCTTAATCTTTGACCAACCTGTTTTGGTGTTGGATGAGCCCATGGTGGGACTTGACCCCATTACAGCCTACAGGCTAAAATCCTTCCTTATAAAAGAAAAGGAACGTGGTAAGACCATAATCTACATATCGCACATTATGGTGGAGGTTGAAGAGCTGGCGGATGATATAGTTTTTATAACCGAAGGTAAGGTGGTTTTTCAGGGGAGCGTGGAAGACCTTAAAAACTCTACCGGGAAAGATAGACTGGAGGAGGCTGTGCTTTGCCTGTTAAGTTGATAAAGTATGAGCTTTACGACCTTATTAAAAGTAAATGGCTTTTGGGCATCTTTTTCTTTTATCTATCTGTAGCTTATGCTTTTTTAGACTTTGGAAAGGATACTACTAAGGCCATTATAAGCCACAGCAACCTTGCCCTCATTACTTTGCCCCTCTTTTCCCTCCTCCTTTCAACCATTTATTTTTACAACAACAAGAACTTTATAAGCTTTGTCCTAACACAACCAGTAAAAAGGCTTTGGCTCTTTTTATCCATCTTTATCAGCTTAAGCCTTTCCTTGATTATTGGCTTCCTTCTTGGTTCCTTCCTGCCCTTTTACTACCTTTTGGGCATAGATTACACTTATATAAGGGTTTTATTGCTCAATGCTTTTGTAATACCTATTTTCACCTCCTTGGGTATCCTTTTAGCCCTTATTGAGGAGGATAGGCTAAAGGGCGTTGGCCTTGCCCTTCTTGTATGGCTGATCTTTTCCGCCCTATACGATGGCCTTCTTCTCTACATTATCATCCTTTTTTCAGACTACCCCATAGAAAAGTTTGTTATCTTCCTGACCCTTTTGAACCCCATTGACCTCATAAGGCTTACAACCCTTATGGACACTGGCCTTCATGAGATAATAGGCTTTGTGGGTAAATGGCTTTTAAAATACTCTGACAAGCTTTTTATGTTCTCCGCCTTACTTTCCTCCTTTTATTCTCTCCTATTCCTAAGCCTTGGTAGTTTGGTCTTTAGAAAAAAAGATTTTTAGGAGGTTCCCCATGTGGTTCATAATTTTGCTTTTACTTCTTATGTCTTCCTGTGAAAAGCCTCAGACAAAGGAAACCTTAAAGACAGAAGAGGTAAAGAGTATGTTCAAAGAAAGGGGATGCACCGATTGTCATGATAAAACAAGGGAGCTTGTAGGCCCATCCTTTATGGAGATAGCTAAGAGATATAAGGGGGAAACAAACGCGGAGAAGATACTTTTAAGAAGCCTTAAAGAAGGCTCATGCAACAAGTGGAAGGCAAGGTGGGAGTGTATGCCACCCCAAAGGGTGGGGGAGGAAGAGGCAAGGCAAATGATAAGGTGGATACTTACCTTAGAACCACAAAGCTCCCAGTAGCATGTATGTCCAAACTTTCACTGGAGAGTCTTTTACAGTGTGAAATAGTTTTTTGGTCACTACAGTAAAAGAGTTTGTAGTAAAAAAATCTTGACATTTGTAAATAAATACTTATATTATATACATGAGCTAAATCATATGAGGAGGTGTAGGATATGAGAAAGTACCTGTTTAGTGGAATCTTTGGTATAGCGGCGGTCTTGGGCCTTTCTGTAGTAATGCCATCCTTGGCGCAGCAAAAAGAAGAAGTTCCACCACCCCTAACAAAGGAGGAGATGAAAAAAGCATCGGAGATCTACTTTGACAGATGTGCTGGATACCATGGAACCTTAAGAAAAGGAGCTACTGGACCAAACCTATTGCCTGACAAAACAAGGAAAATGGGAGTGGAAACACTCAAAACCTTTATAACCTACGGAACGCCCGGTGGTATGCCCGACTGGGGAAGGCAGGGAATACTTAGCCCTCAAGAGATTGAACTTGTAGCCAAATTTTTACTTCATGAGCCTCCACCTCCACCAGAAATGTCCTTATCAGAAATGAAAAAGTACTGGAAAGTTTATGTCCCACCAGAAAAGAGACCAAAGAAGCCGGAGCATAATAGGAACTGGCAAAACTTTATGGCTGTCATACTCAGAGATGTGGGAAAGGTGGCTATAATTGACGGTGATACAAAAGAGTTAGTAAACATAGTGGATACTGGCTTTGCAGTCCATATAGTAAGATACTCAGCTTCCGGCCGTTATCTATACACCATAGGAAGGGATGGAAAGGCTACCATAGTGGACTTATGGATGAAAAAGCCAGACACAGTGGCAGAGGTTAAAACTTGTTATGATGCAAGGTCTATAGATTCCTCTAAATATAAAGGTCCAAAAGGAGACTTCCTTGACAAGTATGCCATTGTAGGGTGCTATTGGCCTCCTCATATGGTAATCCTTGACGGAAACACTTTGGAACCTTTAAAGATAATCTCTACCAGCTCCTATACCTATGATACTAATGAGTTTGTCCGTGAAGCAAGGGTTGCTTCCATAGTGGCCTCTCATCATGACCCAGAGTGGGTAGTAAACATAAAAGAGGCAGGGCAAATATGGCTTGTTGACTACTCTAACATTCGAGCTCCTAAGATAGCTATGATAGAAGCGGAAAGGTTCCTACATGATGGCGGATGGGATGCTTCAAAAAGGTACTTCTTAGTTGCTGCAAACTTCAGAGATACTATATCTATAGTAGATACTAAAGAAAAGAAATTAGTTGCAAACGTAAAGGTAGGCAGAATACCACATCCAGGAAGAGGTGCCAACATAGACCATCCTAAGTATGGACCCATATGGTGCACAGGACATCTTGGAGACAACACGATCCAATGCATTGGCACAGACCCAGTGAAACATCCCCAGTATGCTTGGAAAGTTGTGGTAAAGGCAGAGATGCCTGGTGAAGGTGGGGGGACTCTATTTATAAAAACCCATCCCAAGTCGCCTCACATTTGGGTGGACAGACCATTAAATAACGACCCCAAGCTACAAAGGTCTCTCTTTGTCTTTGATAAAAACACCTTTAAACTAAAGGCTCAGATAGAGATACCGGAAAAGTATGCTGGTAGAGCTGTTCATGTTGAGTACAACAGAAACGGTGATGAAGTGTGGGTCTCCATATGGGGCAAGAAAAACGAGCCTCAAAAACAAGCAATCTTGATATACGATGACAAGACTCTAAAGTTAAAACATGAGATCACAGGAGATTGGGTAGCCACTCCCACAGGGCATTTCAATGTCTACAACACCATGAAGGATATTTACTGATGAGATACCTACTGCTCTCCCTACTCCTACTTTCCCTCTCCTTTGGAGTAGGGGAGGGGCTTTATCAAAAACATTGTTCTTCCTGTCATGGTGAAGACAGGCTTGGGAAGGGTGCACCTCCCCTCTTTCCCCCCTTTTTTATACCAAGGTCTGAAGAAAGGATATACGAGGTGATAAAAAAAGGCACCATTGGTATGCCAAGCTTTGAGCATCTAAAAGAAGATGAGATAAGGGCCATAGTTGAGTTTATAAAAGGGCCTGTGGATGAAAATAAGTTAAGGTGGAGCAGAGAAGACATAGAGAAGAGCCAAAGCCTATCTCATGTGGAAAAGGTAAGGATAAACAACCTGAGGGGCCTTACTGTAATGGTGGAGAGGGGGAAAGGTCTCCTTTGGGTGATGGAGGGCTTGGAGGTCCTCAGCAAGGTCCCTGTATCTTACGTGCATGGTGGGGTAAAGTTTTCTAAGGATGGAGAAGTTTACATACCGTCAAGAAGTGGATGGATAAGCAAGTACTCGCCGGAGAAGGGAGAGATAAAAAAGGTAAGAGCCTGTATATACCTGAGGAACATAGCTCTCTCTTCTGATGGGAAAGTTCTTGTAGCCTCTTGCTGGCTTCCTCCCTCCCTGGTCTTTTTTGACAAGGACCTAAGACTTATACAGATAAAAGAGGTAAAAGGCAAGATAAACGCAGTTTATGAGCTTCGCAATGGCGAAGGCTTTATCTTTACCTTCAGGGACAGGCCCTATGTGGGCCTTTTGGATAAAAATGAGAAAATAACCTATAAAAGTCTTGATACCACCTTGGAAGACTTTACCATAGACCCCCTTGAAGAGTACCTTATAGGTAGCACAAGGGAGGGCCTAAGGATATACTCTTTGAAGGACCTAAAGCTTGTGAAGGAGCTAAAGGCCCTTGGCCTTCCCCATCTTGCCTCCTCCTACTTTTGGTACTCAAAGGGCGAGTTTTACTTTGCCACTCCACTCCTTGGAAAGCCCCTTCTATCCGTATGGAAGGCCTATAAATGGGAACATGTAAAGGACATCCCCCTCAAGGGTCATGGCTTTTTGGCAAGGAGCAACTACGGCACGCCCTATGTATGGGTGGATGAATCCTCGGACACCTTGGCCCTTTTGGACAAAAGAAGCTTAGAGCTAATAAGAATAAGGCCCGCAGAAGGCAAAAGGGCTACACATACAGAGTTTTCTGCAGATGGCAGGCTTGCTTACGTGAGCCTTGAAGGTGCTTTGGTAGTTTATGATGGAGTGAGCCTCAAAAAGCTAAAAGAATACCCCGCCAGCTCCCCCGCTGGAAAGTATAACTTTTTTTAACAAGAGTAGAATCTTTGAAGCTTCCCAGCTTGGTTATCAGGTGTTTATGGAAAAGTGTTGGGGATGCCACCATACCACAGAGCAAGCCTTTGGACCCCCGCTAAAATGGTCTGCCCAGAAAAGGGATAAGGCCCTCATAATGGCCCAGATACTTGACCCAAAGAGTACTTATAAGCTCTTGGGATATTCAAGGAATGCCATGCCACGCATAGAACTAAGAGAGGAGGAGCTAAAGGCCCTCATAAGCTTTATGGAGGCGTTAAAAGATGGCTGGATGGATTGAAAGCATATCTCAGATAAGAAGGCCCCATCTTGGTGAGGACGTGCCAGTGTTGGTGTTTAGAGCCTTTAGGGTATTCACGGGCATTTATCTGGAGGATACGGTAGGCCATAGGGGTGCTATAACCCTTGTGCAGAATGCAGGAAGAGAGTTTGGGAAAGAGGTGGGCAAAAGGCTAAGACATGAGGATTTAGACAAATACATCATGAATGTGGCGGACTTTGTCAAAGACCTACGAGTGGGCCTCTTAATACCAATTGAAAGGAGTGAGGAGAGGATCGTGGTAGCTCTTGATGAGTGTATTACATGCTCCGGCATGCCAAACATAGGGAAGAAGATATGCCACTTTGAGGCTGGTTTTGTGGCTGGAATAGTGGAAAGCTACCTAAGCAAAAGGGTAAGGGTTTATGAAAGCAAGCGCAACGCCCATGGAGACAACGTATGCGAAGTGGTGGTGGAGCTCAACTATGCTTAGGATGACGGAGTACTTAAGGGAAGTGTTGGAAGGTAAAGAGGCAAAAGCCTTTGGAGACAGTGTTATACTCATATGGAACCTCACCAACAGATGCAACCTCTACTGCAAGCACTGCTATTCCTCTGCAAAGGACATAAGGTCCTATGAGCTTACCTCAGAAGAGGCTACAAGCCTTGCAAAGAGACTACCCCATATCAAGGTAAAGTTCGCCATCCTCTCCGGTGGTGAGCCCTTGCTAAGGGAAGACCTCTTTCATATAGCAAGACTTTTAAAAGAACAAGGCATAAGGACCTACCTTTCCACCAACGGCCTACTTGTTAGAGAGTTTATAAGGGATATAAAAGAGCATTTTGATTATGTTGGGATAAGCATAGACGGAGAGCCACAGGTCCATGACCTCTTTAGGGGCAAGAGAGGCGCCTTTGAAGAGTCTCTTAAGGCTATAAAGCTATGCCTTGAGGAGGGCATAAGGGTTGGATTGCGTTTTACCCTCACTCCACAAACGGTTAAAAGCCTGCCTTTTATATTCAACCTTGTAGAAAGGGAAGGAATTCCCAAGATTTACATCTCCCACCTTGTCTATTCTGGAAGGGCCAAAAGGCTAACGGACTTGGAAAAGAAAGAGTACAGAAAGGTTGTCAAGTTTATAATTGACAAAGCTTTTGAATATGTGGAAAGGGGAATCCCCGTAGACATAGTCACTGGAAACAACGAGGCGGATGCGGTCCTTCTATATGAAGAGTTTTCTAAAAGGTATGCAGACCTATCTGACAGGCTTTATGAAAGGCTTGTGCTTTGGGGAGGAAACCAGGCGGGCGTGAGGCTCATAAACATAGACCACCTTGGAAGTGTAAAGCCAGACCCCTTCTTCTTCCACAGCGTAGGCAATGTGAGGGATGAGGACCTTGTGAAGATATGGCAGGGTAATGGACTACTTAGCTTTCTAAGAGAGAGGCCAAGGAGGCTAAAGGGAAGGTGCGGAGGATGTAAATACATAGACATATGCAACGGAAACTCAAGGGCAAGGGCCTATGCGGTCTTTGGCGACTACAGGGAGGAGGACCCAGCATGCTACTTATAGTGTTTTTGCTCCTGCCAATCTTTGCCTTCTGTGAGAAGCTCTATGTGGTAGAAAGGGAAAGAGGGTCGTTGGCGGTTATAGAGGAGGGGAGGCTACGGGGTGAAATAGGAGGGCTTGGGAATCTAAACCATGCAACGGTGAAGTTTTACAATGGCTTTGCCTACGTGATAAGTAGGGATGGCTTCCTTTCAAAGATAGACCCAAGGGAGGACAGACTTATCAAAAAGGTAAAGGTGGGCAACAGCGGTATAGGCCTTGACTTCTTTAAAGAGTATGTGCTTGTAGCCAACTATGACCCAGATAGTGTGGTGCTATTGGATATGGACCTAAACCTTGTTAAAACCATAAAAACAGGTTCAAGGAATGTAGGTATAAAGGCTTACACTTCTGGCTTTGTATTTGCTCTCATGGACAGGGATGAGGTGTGGGTTGTGGAGGGAGAAAAGATAAAAAGGTTAAAGGATGTTGGAAAGATGCCCTTTGATGCATTGCTCTACGAGGATAAATACCTTGTGGGCTTCTTTGGAGAGCCGTCTCTTGGCATCTTAGACCTAAGGAGAGGAGAATACAAGAAGATAGCTTTAAGTTCTAACGAAGAAGCTGTTTTTAAGATACCTCACTTCGGCACATGGGGTGTGGTGGATGGAATGGCCTATGTGCCGGCGGTGGGAGAAAGGAAGCTATATATCTTGAACTTAAAAGAACTAAGGCTGGAAGGAAGTATAAGCCTTCCCGGCCTTCCAGTATTTGTAGTGGCTTCTCCCGATAAAAGGCTTTTGGCCGTCAACTTCAGCGGTGATAGGGAAGACTATATAGCCCTTGTGGATGTGGCAAAAAGGAAGGTGATAAGGGAGGTGCAGGCGGGCAAAAGGATAATGCATATGCGCTTTTCCAAGGATGGCAAAAGGCTATATGTCTCTTCCTACTTTGATTCTAAGCTAAAGATTTTGAACATTCCAGACCTAAAGCCTATTCAAGAAGTGGATATTCCAAACCCATCGGGCATTTTTGTTTTGCCATAGGAGGTGTGCCATGGGTAAAGTATACCTTGTAGGCGCAGGACCGGGAGACCCAGAGCTTTTAACGCTTAAGGCTTTGAGGCTAATAAAGTCCGCAGAGGTTATCCTCTACGACAGGCTCATAAACCAAGAGATACTTCTTTTTGCCAAGCCAGACTGTGAGCTGGTCTATGTAGGAAAAGAAGATGGAAAACACACAATAGAGCAGGAGAAGATAAACGAGCTTTTGCTAAGGTATGCCCACACAAGGGAAGTGGTGGTAAGACTAAAAGGAGGAGACCCATTCATCTTTGGAAGGGGAGGAGAAGAGGCGCTATTTTTGGCAGAGCATAGCATAGAGTTTGAGATAGTCCCGGGAGTGAGCTCCTTTTATTCAGTGCCAGCCTACGCTGGCATACCAATAACCTTCAGGGGTATATCCTCATCCTTTGCCGTAATAACAGGACATGAGGACCCAAGAAAGGAAAAATCAAGCATAGATTGGGAGAGTCTAAAAGGGATAAACACCTTGATAGTTCTCATGGGAGTATCAAGAAGAAAAGAGATAGCCAAAAGGCTTATAGAGGTAGGGAGGGACCCAAAGGAGCCTGTGGCCTTTATAGAGAATGGGACCACAGAGAAGCAGAAGGTTATACTTACAGACCTTTATGAGCTTTCCACAAACCCGCCTGAGGTAAACCCTCCTGCCATCATGGTGGTGGGAAGTGTAGTAAGGCTAAGAGAAAATCTCTCTTGGTATGAGGCTACCTTACATAACACTCCTTGACATACTCCTTTAGCCTAAGGGCCAAGTTCTTTAGCTCCTCTTCTGTGTAGGTGGTTTTCCACCTGTAGCTTGGGTCTAAGGTTTTTCTTGGGTTGAACCTCTGAAGATAATACCTTTTTGCTCCTTTTATAAGACTTCCAATCTGAAGAAGGTCTTCTTCTGAAAGAAGCTCCTTCACCACAGTGGTCCTAAACTCATAATCTTTTGCCCTCTCCATTATAAACCTTATACTCTCTTCTATTCTTTTCACATCCACCTTTGCCCTTACCACCTCTTCATACTTATAAAGGGGTGCCTTTACGTCCATGGCCACATAATCCAAAAGGTCTATTATTCTTTCAAGAGCCTGTGGGTTGTGACCGTTGGTGTCCAACTTTACAAGGTAGCCCATATCCTTTACCCTTTTTACAAAACCTTCTAAATCCCTTTGAATAGTTGGTTCTCCACCGCTTATGACCACACCCTCCAACATTCCCCTTCTTTTCCAAAGGAAAGAAATTATCTCCTCCTGAGGGATATTTTTAGCTTTGCTTAGAACAAGCTCAGGATTTTGACAGTAGGGACACCTAAAATCGCATCCTTGAGTAAAAACTATACAGGCCATCCTGTTGGGATAGTCTATTAAGGTAAAGCTTTGAAAACCACCTATGTTCATCTAAGCCATCTCCTCATACCATCTGTAAAAGTCTTCTGAGAAGTAGCTTATCCTTCTCTTTTTGAATTCTCTTGTAGAGAAAAGGAGGGCATAGTCCTTTAGGCCAATTTCTTGACCTATGCCTTTTACAAGGTTTTTGACTTCCTCTTTTTCTTTTCCATGTATCATGGCAAACAGGTTATAATCCCAGCCGGACCTCTCATAGCAATGGGATACGCTTTTAAAGCTTGCCAAAAACCTGCCTACTTCTTCTATCATATCTTCTTTGACCTTCCAAACTGTCATTGCGTTGGCTGTAAAGCCTACCCTTCTGTGATAAAGAATGGCGCTTATTCTCCTTAAAATACCCCTACTTTTAAACTCCAATAGCTTTTCAATAAGGTCTTCTTCTTTCATATTGAGCCTTTTAGCATACTCACGGAAGGGCCTGCTTACCAAGGGCATATCTTCCTGCGTAATTCTTACTATGAGTTTTTCTTCCTCAGTTAAAGGTCTATGAAACCAGTTTTTAATTTAATGTCCTTTTGGGTAAATCTATT
>CAZPXS010000010.1:0-24805 GCA_964590075.1 uncultured Aquificales bacterium | reverse complement strand
GCAGGAAAGCTTATTATTAAAAACCATGTATTTCAAGCTGTTCATGATATATTTTCCTTGTTTTGCCGAAATATTTCCGAAATCTCTTCTAAGGTCTGGAGTTTATAGTCCTCAGTGAGGTGTGCGTATCTTTTAGTGGTTTCTACTGACTCATGGTGCAGGAGTTCTTTGACGAGATATATGTCTTTGCTTTTTAGAGCCACCCAGGAGGCAAAGGTATGCCTGAGGTCATGAAATCTAAAGTCCTTAAGTCCTGCCTCTTCCAGAGCATTCTGAAAAGCTCTTCTGTAGCCCTGCTGTTTGTAAGGCTTGCCCCATGAGTTTGTAAAAACATAGCCATGAGTTATGCCTTTTTCTTCCTGCTCTTTTCTAATCTCCTCTAAAAGCTCTCTTACTGCGGAGTTCATGCTAATCGTGTATTTTCTTTTGGACTTGGTAAAGCTTGCTTCCATCTGGATAGTGCCTGACCTGAAATCTACCTGCTCCCACCTCAGGTTAAGAATTTCCCCTGCCCTGCAACCCGTATTGAGTGCAAAAAAGACTATTCTTCTGAGGTGCAGAGGACAGGCATTTAGTAGCCTCTGTGCTTCTTCTGGAGTTAAGAACCTCACTATTTCCTTAGCCTTAGCCCTGTAGAAAGGGATTTTGGGGATATCCCCTCTGTAAAGCCCCAGCTCCTTCGCCTTTCTGAAGATAGCCCTCAAAGTGGCAAGCTCTTTGTCAATGCTTACAGGACTTGCCTTTGAGTTTTCCTCTCTATGCCTCTTATACTGCTCTATAGTGAAAGTGCTTATCCTGTGTGCTGGCATGTCTTTAAAGAAATCCACAAGAAGACTAACTTTCCTCTCATGCTCTTTCTTGGCATGCTCCCCCGCCTGTGAGGTTCTCAAATACCACTCAAGATAAGCCTTTGCCATTTCCTTAAAGGTGAGGTTCTCTTCCTTAGGTGGCAAATACTCCCCCCGAATTATCTTAGCCCTTAAATCACTGGCTATCTCCTTAGCGGTTGTTTTAGATACTGCCCCTATCCTGTGATAATACCGCCTGCCATGATACATAAACTCAAAATACCATACATTGCCCCTCTTCCTGAGATAGCCCTCTCCTCTTGGCATAGGTATATTTTAAATAATCCATCAACTCTTCTTTGCTAATTTCTTTTAAATTCTTACCTTTTTGTCTGAAGTAAGCTTTTATCCTGTCATATAGCCTCTTGTCTGCTCTAAATAGTGTCATTCCCACACCATACCTGTCAAGTATTTCAATAAGCACATCTACATTATCCGTCTTCCACATCTCCGCTCTTGGCTTTGCTATCTCTGTGAGGTAATTTAAAAGTTCCTCTTTAGAAATATCCACCCTTTCAAAATAGCTCCTGATGTTGTTATATAACCTTTTGCTAACAAGTAAAAGCACATGCCTTACAGGAATACCCTCTTTTAAAAGCCTCACAGCCTCCTCTACATTGTCTATGACCCTTTTTGAACTCTGTGTTCTTTCTTTCCTGTAGCCTGCCTCATACTTTTCCCTTCTGCTAAGCTCCCCTCTGTCTTTTTCCCATAGCCTGTCTTTAATGAGGCTTATAAACTCCTCAAAGCTAACTCCAAGCCACTCCCTTTTCTTAATCTCCAACTCGTGTAAAAGACACTCTGCCCTGCTTAAGCTATACTCTGCTTTAAACCATACCTCATAGAGTATCTCTTTCCAGTCCTTTCCAAGCCTTTTCTCAAGCATTTTTGTGGTTATGAAGTCTTTAAACTCCTCTTTTGACATAGACAGGATAAGCTCCCCTGACACTCCCCACCGCCTCCGTCTTAGCTTCCAAGCTCCCTCTCCTATAAAGGTTCTTATACCTGTCTTTTCTCCGTTATGTAATAACTCCCATATCTGCTCCCATGAGAGCTTTTTATTACGTCCGTATATCCTCTTTCTTCTTACACTTTCCAACAGCTCTTTTTCTTTCTTCCTTCTACGCCTCTGAAGTTCTGTTCTTGCAAAGAGCTTGAAATAATCTCCCCCTCTTTCTTTCCACTCCTGCGAAGTGTATAACCGCTTTATACACTCCCTCGCCAAAGCTCTTTTCTCAATATTTTTGTAGTCAATTTTCTCAGGGTCTAACCCACACCTTTTGAGCTGACACCTGAAAAGGTGAAATTTTGTAAGCCTGCAAAATCTTATCTCAATGCTTTCAATACCCGCCACGGGTCTTCTCCCTTCTTCATCATATTCACCGCTACGCCTATATCCTTTCCTTTTGCTATATTTTCAAGCACCTTATTTTTTATCTCCCCCGCAAGTGCTATACTTACATTCCTTGCCACATTTCTTGTATATGAACTCACAACATCCACAAATGCTTTATACTCCTCGTAGCTTGCTACCTTGCTCAGTGCTTTCTCTAAAGAGCCTGCTTTAGAGAATATAAAAACCGCATTGTAGCCATTGAGACTGTCCTTCGTAAAAATACCCTTCCCCTGACAGTAAAGTTCTGGTATACCTGTAGTCATTCTCATATCAAGCACACACCCACCACAAGCCACCACATACAGCTCCCCCCACATCCTGCACCCGCCTTCTACCCTTTCATTTTTTGCAAGCTCCATGATTTTCTGATAATCCACATGCTTTACAAAGTCCTCAATGTCCTCTACTCCCATATTCACATTCTCAAGACCCTTTATAACCTGCGATAGATACTCCCCGCTTGCTTTAAATACCCTGATAAGTTCCTTTGCATACTCCTCATTAATCACGCCTGCTCCTTCCATTCTTGCAGTGCTTGCCTGTTTCAGATACTCAGCAGTGGTACTATAGACATACCCTCTGTCTTTAATCTTCAGTGTGTAAAGCCTGTCATGGTCTATCTCCAGATTGAGATTTTTGATAAGCTCAGGATAGAAAAACTGGCTTACACTTGCACTCAGTGAAAACCTTTTTTCTCTTAAATCCCTCAGAGCCTCTGAAATATCCCTTTTCACACTTTCCCTGACGCCCCTTTCCCTGCTTTTTCTACTCTCACCCCCGCTTTCCTTTGTTTTTTCCACAGGCTCTTGACCGAAAGCTACCACACTCAGCAGTGTCAGAAACAACAAGGTTTTCCTCATTTCTCATCAAAAAGATACTGTCCTATCCTGTCATACTCACTCATTATTGACTTTTTCACTTCCTCAATGCTGTCGCTCAAGGCAAGCACCAGGTCAAATAGAAGTAATAAAGTTTGTTCCTGCATTTTGTATAACTCTTCAACCTTCTCTTCCAAAGATAAATCTTTCCACTTCATCTTTCACCTCCGAATACCTGATAGTATCAAAGTCAAGCTCTTCATGCCTTTCCTCTGTATTTGTATTTACGCTAAAGAGCCTTCTTAAAGCAAGGCTTAACAAAAGACTTAACATCACCCCCACAAGCCCCCAGAAAACTCCCACAAGATACATACCTGCTATCAGGCTTATAACCACAACCGCAAGCTCAATTTTATAAGCTTTTAAGCTGTTTAGAGTTCTCATCTCTTATAAACCCTCTGCTCCGTGCTGTCATGTCATACCATACAGGCTTTACAAAGGTCTTTAACTTTCCTTTCATAGTGTTTATCTCACAGTATGCTACAAAGTCAGGCAGGTCAAGAAAAACCTCAGGTGGAACTGTGAAAGTCTGCAATCTTGACTGACTGACACTTACCGTGCCTGTGCCTGTCAAAGGCTCAAGCGGGTTCAGCCCCGTGTCCTTTTCCCCCATGCTGATACTCTCCACTGCATACTCAAGAACTCCTGAGCTTTCAGAAAGCACCTTAGCTGTCTCTATCGCATCCACCCTAAAACAAAAAGTAAATTGTCTTGAATTCAGAAAAAGTGAAAGCCTGTCCTTGCTATCTACAGGTAAAAACTGCATGCCAAGAAACAGGCACATACCTTTAGACCTCGCAAGAGTAAGAACCTGCTTTTCAAGCTCCTCTTCAAAGTTAAAGCTTAGATACTCATCAAGTATGAAAAATGTATAGTCCTTAAAATCCCTGACATCTGGTCTTGACAGGTACTTTGTAAAAGCAAAGCTAAGAAAACCCTGATTGAGTATAAGCAAGGACTTTGAAAACTCAGGCAGGAAAACAAGAAAAACCTTTGGTCTTTGCAGTATTTCCTCACCTCTTAAGAGCGGTTTTTTAGACATATGAGCCAGACTGTAAATATCTAACAGAACCTGCAGTACTGGCTGTGCTGTCCCGAGTGCTGACTTTTCAGTCTCTCCAGTAGCCTTTTCTGTCCTTTGCCTGTAATACTGGAAGATTTGAATAGCTACATCTCTTGGCTCCGTAAGTGATATTTTTGAAAGCATATCCTGCAGAACCTCTACCGCCTTTACAGTCCAGAACTGAGCGTCTTCTCCTTTATTGTAGCTACTTACCATGTTGTAAAAAACCGTCCTTGCCAGCATGCTATCCCCTTTACAATCTCTAAGTACATCCCAGAGTACCCCTCTCTCATCAAGCATGTTGAATATCACATCTCCCTCTTCATAGAAATTTTCCACATACTCCCCTTTCACATCGTGGATGATAAACCTGTTTTTCTGTGAAAAAACCGCTGTGATGTATTTAAGCAGGTTGGATTTGCCTGAACCCATCTTGCCTATAACCAGTGTGTTTTTGTTGAAATCTCTTACATTCAGATAAAGCTTTGTCTTAAACAGGTCTTTATAGAGCTTTGGCTGATACTTTGCCATTAGAAAATTTCCGCACGAACCTATCAGAAAATCCCCCCTGTAGCCTTCTATCTCCTGCTTTGAGCTTAAAAGAGAGCCTCTGTATATCATCTCCCTCTTCCATCACTGTGTGATTGGCTCTGTCCCTGCTCTTGTCCCTGTCTCTGTTCCTGACCGATTTTATTTTTTAATTCTTCCACCTGTTGCTTTTCCCATGAGGTCTGCTGAGCTGGAGTTTTCAATTTCTGTAAATCCTGCTGGATTTCACTTATCTTCTGTCTTATCTCGTCAATAGCTTTAATGGTAGCTTCCCGAAAGTTATCACCAAAGCTGAAAGAACTTCTCTCCTTTACACTGTTATCCCCCTTTGTGTACTCCGCTATCTCCTTCATAAACTTTTCTGCCCTTTCCAGTCTTATGCTCTCCGCCTTATCCCTCAAAGCCTGTGCAAGCTCCTTATACATCTCCCTGACTTCCTTTGAATTAGCCATTCTCAGGTTAGCCTGTCTTTCTGCAAACTGTGCTGCTTTCTCCAAAAACTTCTCATTACCTGTGATTTTATAGAC
Organism: uncultured Aquificales bacterium; assembly: GCA_964590075.1. Classification (GTDB taxonomy): domain Bacteria; phylum Thermosulfidibacterota; class Thermosulfidibacteria; order Thermosulfidibacterales; family Thermosulfidibacteraceae; genus JAGDVO01. The sequence goes on along the minus strand of CAZPXS010000010.1, from coordinate 19,544 downwards.
CTCAAGAGCAAGTCTTGTGGCTCTTTCAAGCTGGTATGCTTCTTTTTGCTCCATTTCTCTCATATGCTCCCATGCACTGCGACCATCCATCGCATTCCCTATAGTAGCCCAAAGAAAGTTGCTAAACTGCTTTGCCAAAGCTCCCATAATTTCACCTCCTTTTTTGTGGTAAAAATTCCCTCAGGACAAAGTATCCAAGTGTTATCAGGCTACTGAAAGTTAGTACAAGCAGCAGAAAAGGCAAAGGAGTTTGTCTCGCACTGAGCAATATGGCATCATAGTAGGATTTGACCTGCTTTTCTACCCTCAGAAGATTATCCTTTTCCGCCATAGTCTTCTGATACTTCTCTTCCGCCCTCTTCAGCCTCTCTTTTGCTTTTAGACATTCTTCAGATGAGGCTCCCAGCAAAGACCCAGAACAGCTGTAATCTACCTCAAATTTAGCATCCTCCAGCTCCTTTTTAGCCAGAAATACCACCCTTGCATAGTCATACTGAAATCTTGCACTCCATACCTCATCTACTTTTTTGAAAAAAGCACTGTAAGACTTGTAAAAAGTAAAGCCTACCACTACCAAAAGAGCTACAAGAAGTAGCTTCTGATACTGATACCGTATAATGTCTTTCCAGTCCATCACCTACGATATACGCTATAGTAAAACACCGTAAATAGCAAGCTCCCCACTAAAGGTAGAGGGTTGCTGTAGGCATAGGCAAAAACAAGGCTAAAGAACCATGCCAGAGCTATCACTAAATAGTTAGGTTTTGAAAGCTCCTCAGAGCTTTCCAGTATTCTTGCATCCCCCTTAAGAAACTGAACCATCTCTCTTGAACTTTTGAAAAGTAGGATATCTTGATATGTGATTTCCTCTTTTTCTTCCTTTGGTTTCCTGCTTTCAGAAAACCTGTCTAAAATATAAAGGATAAGGGCAGGGAAGACCCCAAAGAAAGGACTTACTAAAGCAAGGCTAAGGTAGTAGGAGATATAAGCTACTGTCTTTTTCTTTTCCATAGGACAAACCCCGCAAGAAATACTACCAGCCCGCCTATTCCTAAGAACCATGCAGGAAAGTTAGGAGGTGATTCTTTTTTGACTTGATTGTAAGTACTATAAATGTTTTCAAGATTATCCTTGTTAGCTGGTATGGTAGTATCTACCTTATATACCACAGGAATTGTTTTTGTGTTTATCTTCAAGTCCTGCTGTGGCTTTACTATTTCAAAGCTTCCTTTATTGATACGAATGGTAGTAGGGAGGATAAAATGCTCCCCTACTTCACCTGCAATACGGAATAAAGGTTTTGTATACCACCTGACAGGAGATACAAAATCTGCCAGCTCTATATCCTTTTTGTTTTCTATCAATGCCAGTTTTGTATACCAGAGAAGGTCTTCATAGTAAAAGAGTGCCATAAATGACTTGTATTCCTCAGGAGTTGCTTCTATTAGCTTTTCCAGTGCTTTATAAAGCAGGAGAACTTTCCCTTTTCCACTATCAAACACTTCAATGTTCAGGTCCTTCACCTTTTTATAAACACTCAACTTGACCTTATAAAGCTCATGTAATTTTTGCAGGTCTTTGTCATCAAGTAGCTTACCAGCAAAGTAAGTAATACTGTCTTTTTGCTCTAAAATATTTCCACTTTTTAAACCAGCCAGCCATAGAGTTATAAAGTCCTGTAGCTTACCCTCTCTGTTTAAAGCACTCAGCAAATCTATAAGGTAGATATAGTCTGATGGTCTTAAATCTTTTCTGCCAAAATACTGACGCCCCATCTGTGTTAGAAGATACAGGGTCAGCTCATTTTTGATACTCTCACTTTTGCTCTCGCTTACCTGCCTTGACTTTTCTTTCACCGTATTAACAGTTTCTTCAAAGGTGGGAACTAAACCATGCTTTTCTTCCTCATTACTCAAAAAGGGTATAAACCTTGCTATAAAACCACTTTCCTTTGCCTTTTCCTGCAACGTATAATTGAGCCTCTCTGTAAAAGACATGGTCTTCTTCACTGTGGCACTTGCCTGCTGTGAGGATTGCAGGAGGTTTTCCACTGAGAGATATGGAAGCCTGATACTGCTTACCTCGGCAATTGCATTTACACAGTCTGTAGAGCATACCAGTTCCACTGTACCCATGAAAAATCTCGTGTCTGCATACCTCTCCCACCGGGATTTCTCAGGAGTTTCAAGATTTAAGGACATGGTTATCTCACCCTGCTTGCAGGTGCATTCACTAAGGGAGCAATCACATCTAAAAGAATACAACTGCACGGGTGGATTTGTCTGAATGCTAAAGGGAAAGGGAAAAGTAAGTGATACACTAAATAGCCCGCTGAGTAAAACTTTCTTCATAAGGCTACTCTTCCTCATGGTATTAAGGATATACGCTATCTATCTCCTCTCTACCCCCTGCCTCAAGGTAATACTCATACAGCCTTATACCATTAGTCCTATCCACTTTAGGTTTAAATTCTGGCTTTGGAATATCCTTACCTAAAACAAAATCGGTAGGTACTGTGAGGATGTGTCCTTTGAGAGGTTTTCCTTTGATGTAGTAGTAGGCTGAAAAGGTCTTGAGTGAAGTAAGCTCTTTAGGTGGTACTATGTAATTGGATACTTCTCTGAGGCTTATGCTCTCAAGTGGCATGCTGTAAGCTAAGTCTTTTTCTCCTACCAGCTTGGAAAACCACTCCGCACTCTCTACATCCGCCTGAGCCAGAAAAACCTTTATGCGGGTATTTGCCTGAATTATACCTCTTAGCTCCTGTGAGTAAGCAAGGTCTATGTCCTTTATTGACTGATGAGCTATTATTACCTTAGCACCCGCACTCCTGCCTTTGTTAAATATGTCCTCAATGCCTTTGAAGACAAAATTCTCAAACTCATCAATGCTTATAACAAAGTCCTTTTTTATACCCACCGAAGCCATGTAGCCTGTTATGTATCTCAAATCCGCTAAAAGCATCTTACCAATTGCTTTGCTGACTACTTCATACAGCAATACCGGTAAAACAAACATAACTGTATCTCCTGCTGAGATTGTGCTGAGCAGGTCTATATCGGGATTGTAAGAATTGACAAACTCCGCCACCGCACCTACAGAAAATCTCTGAAAGAAAAGCCTCGTTCCTGTTATCTCCTTTTCCGCCTGCGTTCTTAAAGTATTATTCTCTGAAGTAAGCCTCTGATAAAGCTCAGTGAGTGATACCTTTGAGGCTGTGTCTTTGGATATCTCTATAAGTCTTTTCAATGCCGGATAATCTCCATTTTTACCTCTAAGCAGGCATACCCACAGGTCTTTAAAGGAAAACTTAAGACCCGTAGACAGCAAGCCACTGACTAAGGCTAAAACAAGGTTTTCTTTTACCTCTTCATAGAAGCTTACACTACCCCCAGGTCTTTCCGCCGCATTTATTATCTTTGATGTTATCGTCTCCGCATTGCCTATAAGAAGTGGATTGTAAGAGTGTGAGCCTAAAGAAGCCAGTAATCCTGTGGATTGACCGGCATAAGGGTTGAAGAAGTAAAAATTCCGCCCTGTATAGTAGCTCAAGGCATAGTTTAGCTTGAAATTACCCTCATCAAATTTCATATCTGCTTTGATAAGTGCAAGCTCATTTAGGTATGCCTGAAAGTCTATGAGGTTTAAAAGTAAAGTCTTTCCTGAGCCTGTAGCTCCTAAGATATGCATGTGAGTTGAAAGGTCAGAAAGAGATACCTCTACAGGCTCACCTTCAAAGGTCTTTCCTAAAAGGAATTTACCCTTGCTTAACATCTCCTATTTACAGTATGCCTTATATACACCATCTGTGGTTTTTACATCTATCATTCCTTTTGCTTCTAAGCTGTAGGTCTTTTCCTGCGAAGGTAAAATGTAGCTGTCTTTTACATCTACCTCTTTATCTCCTATGGAAAGCACCTTTATATGCACGTTTCCTTTGTTCTGCACCTTTAGAGTTCCATTCCCACAAGTTATAACAAGCTCCTTTATAACCTTTTCAGGTTTCACAAAAACAGGCACTGAAAAACTAAAAGCTATCTTCACACCCTCACCTTCAGGCACTACTTCCTGCAACACCACTCTGAAGGCTTTTTCCTGCTGTCTGTCCTTTCCTGTGTAGCCTACCCGCACCACAGCTGGAGTGGTAATCACCTGTGGATAAACCACTAAATCCTTTACTTCTTCCTTCTCATCAAAGCTCACAGGAATAACCTTAAAGGTCTTCCTCTCCTGAGTTTTCACATGGAGCCTTGCTATGTTCTGTCCTTTGTCAATCACCACAGGTATCGGATGAATTTCCACACTCAAGGCTAAACCTGCCAAAGCTAAGATACTTAACAGGGTCTTCATGGCATACAGGAATTACGCTAAGGATTTATCCTCACTTCCTCTTTAGCCCTCACCCTGTAGGTTTTTCCTCTGAACTCTATTTCAAGCTCCTCTGGTGCATTCTCTATAAAGACCATACCATCCACCACCACATACTCCTCTCCATTGACCTTTACCACCTCTCCTGTTTTAGCCCCCTCTAAGATAACCTTTACATCTTTAGACCTCACCACATACCCCTGCCCGCTGTATAAAGCCCCGCTGAACCTGCCTTCTTTTAAACCTTCGCTGGAATTAGCCTCAATGTTTATGTAGCCTGCCACAGGTAGAAGACTTCTTGCCTTGCCCTGAGAACTTTCTAAGTTTTTGCCTAAAAGAAAGCTATCCCACACAGGCAAACCAGTTCCACAATAAAGAGAGCCTTCTAATACACACCCCACAGAGCCATAAATACTTAGCCTGCCAGACTGAGAGCTTCCTGTTTTCTGTGTATTGACCTCAAAAAGGTTCAAAGCCTTAAGGTACAGTGATACATCATAGCTCTCACCTTCTTTTAAGTCAGTCCTCTGAGTATATACCCTGTAGCCCCAATCTTCATACTTATAGCTGTCAGGTTGCTTCTGTGCGGTAAAGCCATAAGTAGTGTGATTACTATGGGTGATAAAGGTTGAAAGACTATGCCTGCCAAAAAGGTAAGTGAAGGTTAAACCTAAGCTGTGCTTTGTATTTTCTGAATAGCTCCAGCTGACAGATAAAACAGAATTCCTGAAAGGTTGAGCTGTGAGGATAGCTCCCACATAGCTGGTGCTGTTTTTCCTGCCATAGAGGTAAAGGTTTAGCTTTCTTAAACTGAAATTTAGCCCGGCTCTGAAATCTGGCTGACTTTCTCTGTAGGCATTCCTGTAGGATACATTAAGAGATATGTTTTCATAAAGCTGTGTGAAGTAGCCAAGTTCATAGTCTTTCTGTGTAGTGAAAGCCTCAAAAGTACCAAACCTGCTAAGTCCTGTCAAGCCAAAACCCTGTTTTCTGTCATTAAAGGCAAAGTTTATGGTAATGCTATCCGTAAGTCCATACCTGAAAAAGCCTGCAAGTCTTTTCTTTTCAAAAAGACCAAAGGCAAAGTCAGTAGCCCCTTTCCTCAAAAGAGTGGGTGCATACAGCAAAAAGATTTTTTCCTCTCTTATCCTGCCTTCACTGTCTTTTATCCTCAAGGTTATCTCATTTGTCAGTCCAGCCACAGGCAGGTTTCTGAGGTCATAAACTCCAGCTGGAAGCTCAAGCTTTTGTAGTAGCTCTCCGTTTCTGTAAATCTCCACCTCTGATTTTGCAGGCAGAAAAAGCTCAAAGGACTTTGTGCCATAAGGACTTTCTCCTGACATAACTTTTTTAGACACCATAAAGCCTTTTCCATACAGACCACTTACAGTGCTGTATCCCATACCATAAACATACCCGCCCCAAAATCTTACATCCCTCTCAGGCATATCAAAAGCAAGGTAGTAATTTTTGAAAAGCTTCTCCTGACTGTCCCAGTAGCCTGTAGCAAAAAGACCTTTAAGGAATAGACCCGGCTGTAAAACCACATAAGGTTCCTTCTGTGTGTAGAGGTTTATGTTGTAGTTAAGGAAAAAGCTGTAGTTTTCCCCTTTAAGCTTAGGTTTATCCCTTTCAAAAAGTTTTCTTTCAGGCAAGCACTCAGGCTTTGGATAGACTACCACCTTATCCTGTCTTACTTCCACCATACCAAGCTCTTTTAAATTCCTGACCTTACATTTTCCATAGGATAGCTCCTGCGGGTTCTGTAGTGTGAAGTCTTCAGTCAGGATTACTTCATTGTAAAGCTGTCCTCCTATATCAAGTGGCAGGATAATCACATAAAGGAATTACGCTTTCCCACCTCCCCAGAAAGGAGAGGCGGGTAGCTATTTTAGTAGGTAATTCTAAGGGTTATTGTAGCAGTATATACTCCAGGTGAGCAGGAAGTAGAATTACACCCTTCAATGCGAGGATAAACAGTTATGGTCTGTGAAGAACCAGAGCCAGTGCCTGTAGCTATAGTAGTGTTTGCAGAAGAAAGCTTTTGAGTATATGCACTGTCTTTGTAAAGAGCAAGCCTGATATAACCAGACTTTGAAAGCATTATATATGAACTACCTGGAGAATATCCCGAAGCAACGCTAACTGTATAGTTTATTCCTGAAGTGCATACAACATTTAAAGACACAGGAGCGGTAGCATACTGACCAGTTGATGTTGCATAACCTGATGGTGGTATAGTCCCTAAATCAATTGTGGCAGGTAATCCCTGAAAAGCACATCCGCCTGTGTTGTTAATCTGCACCGGCACCTGCTGACTTACAGAACCTGCAAAGGCTAAACTTGACAAGGCTAAAGCTAAAAGGCTCTTCTTCATGGTTTCACCTCCTTACTGTGTATTATTCTCTTTACACCTACACAGACAGTTATATTCCATAGGTTTTAATTGTTCGCTTGCAGGTAAGGCTACCTCCTCCTTACCATTTGATGGTTATAGTCAAAGTATCTGTATATGTCCCCTGCGGTGCTGTTTGGTTTTCGTCTGCCAGCACCTTTGCGTAGACATTTATGTTCTGCGTGCTTCCACTTCCTGTTCCTGACTGAGTGTTTCCTGTAGTAAGTCCTATTTCCTGAGTATAACCACTATCCCAGTAGAGCCTGTACCTCACATAGTTATTAGAGGTGTCTTTGGCTCTCCTGCTTGTACTGTCCGCATTCTGTCCGTTATCAATGGATACGGTGTAGGGTGTTCCACTGGTACATAATACCTGAAGTGTGAAGTTTCCTGTGGCGTCCGCAAGACCATTCCAGCTTATAGAAAGTGATGGACTGTTAGAGATACTGCATCCAGTATCTGCGGTAGCCTGAATGGTAATATTCTGGTCCACAGTAGCTCCAAAGGCTACTGAGGCTGAAAGCAAGGCTAAAAGGGACTTCTTCATGGTAGCACCTCCTTTGAAGGTTTCCATCGCATAGCGTAATACGCTAACTTAAAGCTCTTTGAGCCATCCATGCAAGGGTTATAAGGGGGTACCTGCCAAGCTGGTATTCCCTGACTTCTTCATTTAGCTTAAGTCTTAAGAGAGCAAAAACCTTTGGGGTATGGACTATCTCAAGCCTGTCAGTCTTTAAAGGATACGGAGCGTCCCATACAGGAATGGCTGAAAGGTTAGTACTGAGGAGCTTTAAAACTTCAGGAGCCGAAAAGGTCAGGGCTACGGGGTTTTCACTGAGTAGCTCAAGCCTTATGCCACTTTCCACAGGTTTTATTACAATGGCATGGTCTCCACCGTCCCATTCTACAGGCTCTACATTTCCCTGAAAAAGTCTTCTTTCTACTTCAAGCCTCAAAAGGTGCATATCCGCAAAGGTTATAGTTTTTGTAGCCTCTGAGTTTTTCAAAACCAGAAGTCTTGATGGTTTTTTACCTTCAGTCTTTCTCTGCATGTTAGTCAGAATAAGGTCATGCCTTGAGAGGACAAGCCTTGTGGTTCGCTCCACTTCAGGGTGCGTGGCAAGATAAAGACTTTCAAGTATAAAGCTGTAAAGCATTAAGAGTTCTTTTGTAGAGAGATTATCTAACACCATCGCTGTATAACTCCTTCCTGAAACAGGCTAAGTATGTGTCATTTACCTCTCCGATGTCCTCCTCCACATAGTCCTTACACTTAAGCTCCCTCTCTTCAGGATATACCAGATAAACCTTATCCTTTTGTATCAAAGGGGCTGGCATTGCATAAGCACTAAGCAGAACTAATTCTGAGATAAAAAGCTCCAGCAACATGGCAATAGAGAAATACGCTAAAAACGAATTCCACCCTGCAGGTATGCCTCTCTGTAAAAGCTGTCATACCCCGCTCTGATAAAAAAGCTTTTAAAGTTCTTTTCCGCCTCAAGTCTAAAGGAAAGTGCCTGATAGCTTCCTGTAGTATCACATAACCATATGTTTTTGTAAGAATCACATAGCTTTTCTGTTTTATCTCCCGAATACACTTTGAGGCTCAAAGGCTCATAAGACAGGCTCACATATAACCCTTCAGAGTCCTTTCTTCTGAATACATCCTTTATTATTCCCTCAGGTACATGCAGATAGTGTCTCCATGAGAGTTTTCTGAATAATCCTATTTCAAAGTTCTGTGTAGGTCTAATTCCAAAGGTAATTTCTGTGTTGAAAACCTCTGAGCTGTAAGCATTCACAGCTACCCCATGAGTGAGTATTCCTGTAGCCTTAAAACTGTAGTAGTTGCCTGCGGATAGATGCCTCAGCAGTGCCAGTCCTGACAGAGAACCATAAAAGAGCCTGAAGGTGTCTCTGTGCCATGCTGTGTTTTTCTGTAGAGCTTTGAAGTCTCCATTACCTCTGATTGAATACAAAAATGGGTTCAGGTAGCTCTGGAGGGTAAAGCCTTTCCAGAAAGCACCCTCTTTATCCTCACTTAACTTGCCCGCTGAAAGCTGAGCCAGATTGCCAGCCAGAACCCCCGCATACTCTGAAGGTAGAGAACCTCCAACTTTGAGATATCCAAAAGTCTCTCATTCCCATCTGTATTTTTTCACATAGCCACCTGTCAGGTAGCTCACTCCTACATGTCCTGCCTCATGAATGAGAAAACTCCTGAGAACTCCAAAGGAGAATTCCAAGAGGTCATTCACATACAGGGTATTACGCTATTCTATTTTCGCAATCCCTTTAACCTCTCTTCCATCTCCCTTGCTTTTCTTTTTGCATTATTGAGAGCTTCCTGTCTCTCATCTCTGTTGAGGACAGGCTGAAGTTTTTCATTTAGTATCTTAGCCAGAGCATAAAGCCTTTCTCTATCATAAGTTAGCTCTGGCATCTCACCACTAAGATAATTCCCTCTTGTCAGGTAAAGCACAAAATCGGTAAAAGGTGTGTTTTGTGAAAAGTCATGGGTTAGAAACATTTGTAGAAAAACAGGCTGGTCTAAAACAGATAAAGGGGTAGAAACTTGGATGATGGGTGAGCCTATAAAACCTTTTATGAAAGGGTTGATATCAGGTCTTCCTTGTGAATTCACCCAGAGGTCTATGGTTTTTTCATTATTCAGAAAGGAATAAGCTGGATAATGAGCCAGCTTCCAGCTGGAAATAATCTCAAGATTCTGTAAGGCTATCTGTATAGGTTCCTGTGGGTATTCCACCCCTCTTTGCCTGTATCCTGTTAGAAAAGTCCAGAGTAGAGTTCTTATCGCTTCGGTGTTATTATTAATCCTCAGGTTGTATAACAGCCAAGCATAGTTATTAAGCAATTTCTGCATATCTACCTGCAACTTACCTTCCTTTCCTGCTTTTTCTATGGTAAGCTCAAAAACATAAGTTTTCACACTACCGTAAAAAGTTTCTGATATGGCATTTGCCTTTTGGATTATTCCAGCCATAGTCTGGTATTCTAAGCTTGCTATATGGTGTCTTTTTTCAGCAATTTCTTTTATAAAATTGATACCTGGTGTTGGTATTCCTTGAGGTATAGAAGAGGGAGTATAAGGAGGTAAGGAATAACCTACCATGCGTGGATAGTAATAAACAATCACATCACACAAGAAAGGTGCTGACTTTAAGAGGTCTATATTAGGCGCTTTTGGATAACCACTTGTTATTTCAAAAAGAAAGGCTTGGTGAATAGAAAAATCATTCTCCATGCATGTGGAATCTCCCATTAAAATGCATGGAGCTTTTGAAGTAGTGAGAAGCCCTGGGGTGTAATCCTTAGGTGGTGGCAAAACATTAGCCACAATTACAGGGCATTTTAAAGGAGCCATATCATTTATTAAAAGCAGAGTGTTAGCATAAAGTGCTTCTTTGGCAGATAGTTTTGGTTCACTAAAGGCTATTCCGAAGAGTAAGATGAGTAAAGCAATCGTCAGAAGCTTACTTTTCATTCTTTACCTCTCCTCCTCTTATAAGCTCAAGAAAACCTATAAGTGTGTCAAGACCTTTTCCAATCTTTACGTCCTGCATTTTTTCATACACACCTCTTTTCAGGTTCTGCTCAAAATACTGAGCATCCCATAAAAGCTCCTTGTCAAGTGTACAAACCATATCGGAAAACTCTAAACATAATACATTAGGGTAGGATTGCTTTATTGCATTAGAAATGCTTTCCAATGTCCTACTTCTTGTGTTAGGGTCAGGTGCAGTAAAGCCTTTAAAGCTAAACAAGTCCATAAAAGATGGACTTGAGACCTTTGCCATGGTACTTGCATATATCAGCCCGGGAGTTCTTCCACAAGTAAAATACAGCAAAGGAGAAAGAGGAAGTCCAGAAGAACTCAAGACGGAAGAGTAGTTTCGGAAAAATTCAGAGTTCTTTACCTCTTCTAAAACCTTTTTGTTATAGCAGTAATACTTGTTGTATCCTATCTCAAAAACCAATCCGAGGTCTCCATAGGTGTCCTTCTTTATTGCTTCCCCTTTGAAGTCAAAAGACCCCCACGGAGATAGTATTCTATACAGCCCGAACCCGTCCCCCCTCCAATCTACCATTTGGTAAATGGTAGTGAAAAACCCCATATTTTGCTTATCCCAGAAAGCACAATATTTACTTTTATAGTCCTTATAAACAGCTATTACAGCATCCGGGAAATTCCACTTGATAGGCTTTCCGTCAGGAGCTTTTACCACCTCAGGTATCAGAAAAGTCCCTGGAAGTTCAAGTGTCTCCCTCACATAAGTAGTAGTAGGAGAGCTGAAGCTTATATTTTTAACTTCTCTCTTCAAGACACCATCAAAACTACGTGTAGATGCCCTTCTATTTTCTTCTATTTTGACCCGAAAAATATTTCTTGCATAGGCAAGTCTTGATAGCCTGTCCTCTTCCGCATAGGTTATACCTCCTGCGGTGGATAACGTCCTGTAAGCATTATCTAAAAACTCCTTAAAGCTAAGAGGAACTTCAACTAAGTAAGTCTTATAAGCGACCTCTGATTGCCTTATGCCTTCTCCTGAGTGTGTAATCTGCACAGAGGAAGTTCTCGCCTCAAAACTCCTTACCTTTGCCCCCTCTTGTTTTAGAGCATATCCAAGTATATCTGGGTGGAAAACTATAAACTGTGCCGGGTTAAAGCCTGTCTTATCAAAAGGGGTACATTTACTTAAAGCCTCGTGTATCTCTTTTTCCTTTTCCGCCTCTTTTTTAGCCTGCTCCTCCTGAGCCTTTTGTCTTTCCTGCAAGCCTTTTTCTACAGCCTCATCTAAAGACTGCCCGAAAGCTAAGCTAAAAATAGCAGTGATTAAGACAAGGCTTTTCGTATTCATGGCTGACCTCCTTTTTTAAGGTATTCTTCCATATCTTTTACAAAGTTGTCGTTCATGTATTCCAGATATTTTCTTAACCTTTCAATTTTCCCCCGTAAGAATTTTTCCGCCCGACTCCAAGTGTCCTGTCTCCACATCTCAAGCGTTTGTGCGTTTATACGTGCGCCTATTTCTTCCATTTTCTTTCGTGCCTCTCCTTCTCTACTATCTAAATACTTCTGTTTAAACCTCTCAAGGGTTTGGGTATTTGCGTCTACTTCTTTCACCGTGAAGTTGTAAAGGTCTGCGAAATATCTAACGAGAACAGTCTTATACTCAGTATAGCCAAGTTCATCTACTTTTTTACTCAAGAACTCTTCAAAATCAGAGGGAAGTGGAACTTGCGGAACCGCTCTTTCTACCCCAAGCGCAGATGGTTTTACATATCTTGCTATAAACCAGAGCCTCGCATAAAGGTTGGAAGCTTTCTCTTTATCTCCTAACTTCTCGTATGAGCGTGCAAGTATGAAATCTCCATAAAAACCACCAAGCGGGTAAAGGGTGCCATAAACTTCAATAGCAGATATTCTATCTATCTTCTCCCAAAAGTCATTGCTCTGCCAGTAGTCATCATAGAGTTTAAAACGTGTCTCTTCTACAATTCCTATACTCGGTATCTCCCTCCTATCAATGTGTGAATCACCCCATTGTGATTTAACTTTCTGTATTAAAAGTTCATGTGGATTAGAGCTTGCTCTGAGAGTAGTAATAAAATCTGGTGTATAAATTTCTCTGTAAAACCTCGCTAAATCTCTTGGAAAGTATAATGTTGCTTGTCTCGTGGAAAAAGAAAAGTATGAATGGTGTAAAAGTTTTTCTTGCTTTATGAAATCTTCGTAAGTCTTTATAACAACATCATATTTCCCTGCTCTGAACAGAGCAGAAAGAGTACAGCTATAACTTTCTTTCATAAATTTTGCAAGCTTGTCTAAGTCCTTTCCCGTAGTAAGAGGAGATACACAGTTTTGAAGATACTCCGTATAGCCTGAAGTGGAAGAGATAGGAATAATAAGATTTTTGTCAATCCATTCCTCTACCGACTTTTCACCTTTTTTCACATTTAATTCCTGCTGGCTTGGTAGTTCATCAAAAATAGACTTTGCACCCGCATTTACGGGTAGTACAGAAAGCACACACAACAAGCCTGATAAAAGTTTAGTCTTGTTCATTTTGACTACCTCCTGTATAAATGATTTTAATGGTTTTAAAAACTTCAAGAGCATCCTCAAATCTGCTAAAGGGTAAAAGCCTTTTCTTCTGCGGGTCTATAATCACAGCAGGAGTGGATATATGGCTAACTCTGTGAGGGTTAAAGTATTTGTGAGTATAAGGTTCTAAATCTTTTAGAGAACCTGTTTTGATAAGAACTCTTTCGGTCAAGCCTTGCCTGTGTTTTGGATACGGATAGAGCATTAAAGATGGTAAATGTGTATGTGAAGTCACTATTATGTCCGCATAAGGGTGGTTAAGGTGTAGTTCTCTTAAGCTACTGTGAGTAGGATTAAGAAAGGAGTTAAACCTTGATTTGTGTATTAAAGCCATCACCACCTCAAAGCCATTTTCAAAAGAGAGGGTAAGCTCTATTCTGTTAGGAGCTACAGGTACTTTCTGGCTTACCTCTTTAAAGAGTTCCACACTGGAAAATTCCTCATGGTTTCCTAAAACCATACCAAGTAGCTTTCCTTTTTCAATCAAGGCTTTTAGATACTGCTCGTAGAAGTATCTCTGCCTTTGAGGACTGATTAGCTGAGAGTTTATACCAGCCAGCAAAAGTTTAGGCACTGGTACTTCAAAGTTGTCTATAAAGTCTCCATTCACTACAAGATACACTCCTTCTGTGTCCACCACCGCCTGCCATATTTCCGCCAGCTTTTTGTAGTTGGTGTATATAGAGCCAAAATGCACATCTGAAGAGAAGATAACAAGGCAGGGTCTTAAAGGTAAGCTTACCTGAGCCTCAAGAGTGAAGACTACAGGCTCTTCTGCATACTCCTGTAAAAACTCCTGAAAAGCCTGCATAAAGCTAAAGACTTCAGAAATCTTCTTATCCTCCACAGCCACAGCCACCTCCTGTTATAAGAGTGATTTTCGCACAAAGGAAAAGTACCGTTAAAACATCAAAAACCACAGCTAAAACTCTCCTTACCATCTCACCTGAAGAAATACGCTAAAGTGTAATTTCCACCACAGGCTTTCTGTCCTCTCCGTCAGGTTTCTTCTTAAATACACTCAACAGCTTCTGTTCTTCTTTACTGAATACTTTGCCCGCCTCAAGTATAAGCAGATGTAGTTTTCTAACCTTGTCCTTTATAACAATCTCCGTCAGGACAGGCTCAGAGAGGATATAGCCTTTTTGCTTCCATTCCTCATAAAGCTTAAACTCATCTATGGAAACTCCAAGCCTTGCAGTGAAAGGCTTTAAGAATTTATCTTTGGTTATAACAGGACTGACTACCCCAAGAGTGCCATCTTCAAAAAGGAAAAAGTCAAAGCCACTGCTTGAAGACCTCACCACCTTTTTAAATTCTTCAAAAGCCAGCTCATAGATGTCTCCACTTTTAAGGCTTTCTTCTTTGCTTTCCTGCATAGCCACTTTTACATCTTCCATATCACACTCTCTAAGCAATGCCAGATACTGGTTCTGAGTAGTAAGTGGTGAATGCTCTAAAAGAATAGCCTCACATACCTGATTTAGCTCCTCCCAGTCAAAATACTCACTCTCTAAGAAAGTCCTGTCCCTGCTGAGTATAGCTCCCAGAATAAGCACGCTCAGGTAGTTTTCCCTGTAGCTTATCTTTGACCTTGTATAGCCCTTGATTTCTTTTGGCTGTTCTAAGGTGAGTGGATTATAGAGAAAACCCCCTGTGTCAGGTATATACATGGCTATCTTGCCCGCATCATGAAAAAGCCCACAGAGGCATACATAGACTTTTACCTTAGCAAGTCTCCTTTGATACTCTACTGAAGACTCATTGTCTTTTATAGGAAAATACCTCTCTACCCTTTCCAGCATTCTTAAAGCCACACTAAGAGAATGCTCCCATAGACCGCCAGCTACAGAGTGATGATGTTCTAAAGAGGCAGGATAAAAAGAGGCTAAACTCTTCCAGCTTTCTACCGTGTGCTTTATAAACTCATAATGCAGTCCTAAAACCCTTACAAGCTCCTTCATGGCTCCAGTCTTATGGTTATGGTTCTGTCAATCCTCTTCAGCAGTGGATTTGCTCTCTTTCTAAAGGAATTGTAAGCCCTCACAAAGGCAAAAACCATGCGGTATTCTTTTAGCCCTATCCTGCCAAAAGTCCTTAAAAGCTCCTTTTCTTCCTGACTTACCGGCAGTCTTTCCAGCATAGTATCCAGAAGCCTTATCTGACTTTCCGAAGCCCTCACCCTGTATTTAGAAAGAGCTTTCCTTACATACTCATCGGAATAACCAAGCTCCAATAACTCATGCCTTATTTCTTCAAGACTTTTCCCCGCTTCAAGCCTTTTCTGAATTACCTTGTGTATCTTCATCAGTAATGATATACGCTAAGCCGTATAGATTACTGAGACACAAGAAAACTTATTGCATACCACATAGCCATGATATAAGGACATAATGTCATAGTATTATGGTTAGGTTACCATAACATACCTCCACCCCTCTCTCCCAGAAATTTTATCCCCAGTATGGTTACGAGGACAAAAATATCATCATGTTGTCATGTCATCCTGTCATAATTTCAACCTGTCATCATATCATCATGTTATAGCTTAGCGTATAATTCCTGTTGATGCGGAAAGTAAATATAGGCTCTTTCACCCTCAGTAAAGAAACAGCAAGGAATTTACAGCTCATGCGTGGCTACAGGTCTATGATAGTAGAGGCTCTTTTATGTGAGTTTTTCAAAAGGATTTCTACATCGGAGCTATTTGAGAGGCTCTGGCATGGAGAGAAGATAGAGGACATTGTGAAAAGTGTCTTTTCCACCTGTGAGGTAAAAGAGGGAAAACCAGAGAAGAAAAAGCAAAAGGCAGATAATTCACAGTTTAATTTTTACGAAAAGTATGGAAGTATCTTAGAGTGAATACCCTCTAAAGTGGTGGCTCTGCACGAGGTTTATATCCGCTTTTTTCAGCCACTCAAATTTTTCAGGTGGCACTCTCTCAGCTATTATCATTGCGGTGGTGTGTTTTCTAATATAGTCCACCACAGCCTGCAGGTCATCTAAAGAGGCAACTTCCAGAAGGTCTATCTTCACAAAGTGAGGCTTTACAGAGGATATTAGCTCCGCAGGTGTATAGAAATTTACATCATCAAGGCATACTGGAAAGTCAATTTCTAAAGAGAGTAGCTCAGCTAATGTGTCTTCATACCTTTCTGTTATTTCTACCACCACATTAGGCTTGCTTTTTAAAAGTCCTTTTATGATAGTAGGGTGTCTTATCAGGGTTTGTGGTTCAAGGTTTATGAAGAAGGTCTCCTCAGGATTTTTGTCCGCATGGTTCAAAAGGGTAATTAAGTAAAGTAAATCTTCTCTGACCTCTTTAGGCTGTCTTAAAAGTAGCTCCTTTGCAAAAACTATGCCAGAGAGATGATAAATGGGTTCTTCCCTTACAGATATTTTACTCAGGAGCATTAAATCTCCTCAAGCCTCCTTTCAGGGTCGTAAAAGACATCAAATTTATGGTAGGTCTTATCCTGATAGGTATCAAGTCCTCTGTAGATTATCTTCACGGCTACTCCTGAGCCTGCCTCTTCAAGAACCTTTCTGAGTTGCCTCTCTAAAGAGACAGGACAGAAAAAGATATACCTCACATTGTCCTCTCCTATAAGACTTACCACTGCCTGATTGTATTTCTCACTCTTAGAGAGCCTCTCAAGGTAGCCTGTGAGTTCTTCTCCTGTAGCTACTGTCTGGTAGCCTTCGGCTTCTTTACCAAAAACAAGCCATACTTCTTTCCTGTCCTTTTCTCCATTGAGTTTTATCCAAGCCATATTTTGACCTCCACAGATGATATACGCTAATTTATCCTGTCCTGCCAGTCCACTCAAGCCATGCCATAAAGAACCTTACTCTTTCAATATGGTCTTCTATTTTGATGAGCCAGCTTTTAAGCTCTTCAAAGGAGTATAGGTTTAGTCTTTTAAGAGCCTCTATGTAGTCTTCAATTTTGAACTCCTTATGAAGAGGTAGAGGCTCATCTAAGGTAAAGCTTATCCGTTGGACTGTGTCTTTACTACCTTGAGGTCTTCCGACTTTAATCTCGTAAAGTAGCAAATCCACTTCTTCCTCTTGGGTTTCTTCTGAGATGGCTTGAAGGACTTCTTCAAGCTTAACTTTTCTTCTTTTACCTTTTTCCTCTTTCACTCCAAAAAGCTTTTCTACTGTGGCTGGATTGGCATCCTGAGCCTCATCAAGGATTACAAGGTCATAAGAAAGTGAAGGTGCTATCTGAAAGGTGAAGTATTTAAGGTAGTAGTCGTGTGGCATAGGTAGAGAGCCTTTTTCAATGCCTTCGGTGAGCCTTAAAAGGTAGTAAGCTACCTCAAAAAGAGAGAGACCAAGCTCTTCAAAAACGGATTGAATAAAAGCGGAATGCTCAAAAAGGTTAATAACAAAAGGCTTGACCACATTGAGAGGATATGGTGAGTAAAGAAAACGCTTGAAAACCTCTAAAATCCAAAAGGCTGTCCTGTAATTGGTGTTGAGGTATTCCTTTACCTGTGCTGTCCTGAGATTGTCTATGTTTCTGTTTCTTATATAGCCGTTCCTCTGAAGATAGAGATAGGCAAAAGCATGGGTGGTGTATATCTGGATATCGGACAGTCCTAAAGCTTTGGCTCTCTCTTGCCTCATCCTGCATGGAGCGGTTATAGACAAGGTAGAGTATCCTCTTTTTGCCTCTTCTGAGTAGCTCATTCATGGTGGCAAGGCAGGTGGTGGTCTTGCCTGTGCCTGCTAAGGCTAATACACTGAAAACTCCTGAATTGCTGGCTACCGTGCTGACTATGTGCTGTTGTTCTTCTGTTAGCCTCATGGCATACCCCCTTTTCAAAGTCTCATAGGCATGACTACAAAAAAGCAAGGGTGAAGTTCTTTATCTGCGGGTTCTATAAGAGTGGCACTTTCCGGATCTACCATCTTAAAGGTTATCTCTCCTGAAATACCATCAAGAGCTGATATGAGGTACTTAGCATTAAAACCTATCTCAAGCGGTTCTGTAATCTTTTCCTGAAGTGTTATTTCCTCTTCTCCGGAGCCGTATTCGGGGTCTTCTACAGAGAGCCTGAGGGTATTTTCCTTAAAGGTTAGCCTGACAGGATAGGTGCTGTTTTCTGCTACTGAGCCAAGCCTTTTTAGAGCTTCTAAGAGGGTTTCTGCATTCATACTTAGCTCAAAGGAAAACTCAGAAGGTATGACTGCCATATAATCTGGGTATTCACCCTCAAGAGTTCTGCAGGCAAGTGTCCAGTCCTGAGTGGCAAAGTATGTAAAGGTTTCGTCGGAGGCTATTTTGATAAGGCTAATGTTGTCCTTTATGAGAGTTTTAATCACTTTCAGGCTCTTTCTTGGAATTAGCATTTCAGGTAAGCTCTCCTCTGTGTAATAAACATGTAGCCTGTGCCCGTCAGAACCTGCAAAGTGGGTCCTGCCATTAACCCTGTGAATGTATAAACCCTGCAAGGCATATCTGGTATCATCCTTTGAAATGGCTGGCTCTATGAGGTCTATGGCTTTAAGGAAAAGTAAAGAAAATATCTCTCCTGAAAACTCTGAAGGCTGGGGAAATTCTGGAAAGTCTTCGGGGTCTGAAGTGGCAAGCTTAAAGGAAGACCTGCCTGAGGTGATATGGAGCTTATCTTCCTCAAGAGAGAGAACAACTTCATTAGAAGAGAGAGTTCTGACAATCTCTGTGAGCCTGCTGGCATTTACAGAAACCACAAGCTCCTTTAGAGTATCCGCAGGAATACGAAAGGTGAGGAAATTCTCAAGGTCGGTGGCTCTGACAGTTAAAGTACCACTGCTGGCTGACAAAAGGAAGTTAGAAAGGACAGGTAAGGCTGACTTTTTTTTTCTGTGGCTGACTTGCACTTTGAGAGAGCCTCTAAAAGTTTGTCTTTCTGGACTTTTACCATGTGTCTACCCTCCTTAAGGTTTTCTGATTTAGAATTACGCTAAAGAAGAGTTTAGGGGGATACAGGCAAAATTTCCCTGGGGTTGCTGGAAATTTTTTCTGGGGAATTCCACAGAAAAGGTTGAGGTTAAAAGGTTGGATTAGAAGGGTTAGGTTAGGGCGGGTCAGGTTAGGATTGGGGTTAGGTTAGGTTGTGGTTGGGTCAAAAAGGCGGGTCTTCAAAGTCCTCTGGTGGGTCTTCAAGAGCTATGCCACCTTCTTCTTCCCTCAGAGGCTCTCCTCTTAAGAAGTTCTGAAGAGCTTTTAGCTCAATAAACCTCAAGGCAAAATAAAGGTAGAAAATCTGTATAACCTGCTGGGGGTCATTCAAAGTATCCTGCATGTATTTTGTAAAAGCTCTGCCTCTTAAGGCAAGGATTTTGTCTATGAGTGGCTTAAACTCTGGCAGGTCTTTAAGGACATACTCTCTGTAGAGCCTGGCATTTCTTTTAATGAAGTAGATAGCACTGTAGAAGGCTCTCTCAATGAATGGTCTATGTTCTTTTTCCAGAAGGAGCGGTATTTCCTCAAGGTTGTAAAAAAGAGCATTCAAAACCTTATGGCTGTAAAGAAGAGATTTTATCTCCCATGCCTCGGATGGTCCTTTAAACATAACCACCACCTCCAAAGAGTTCTTTTAAGAGAAGTTCCTGAAATTTTACCACCAGTGAGCCATTTAGGTCTTTTTGAGTGAGGTTTAT
>CAZPXS010000009.1:0-38599 GCA_964590075.1 uncultured Aquificales bacterium | reverse complement strand
GTCTATCCTGTCACTATGCCCATGCTGGTCCCTATCCGAGTATGCTTAGATGGGACTATGACCTATTGGATAGTCCGGAAAAGAGGGGCTGTAAGAGGTGTCATAATGATAAGTAGAATTATTTTCATACTGCTTTTTATGTTTTTGACTGTGAATTGTCTATTTGCCCAAAATAGTAACCAGTACGATATGCAAGAGCCCAAGTTGATGGCTTACATTTCCAGTTTATCTTACGATGAAGAAATGAAGAATATCCTACATCCCTTTTATGTGTATATCGATAAAGTTAGTAAGAATGTCTTTGTTATCGATTCAAAGGGGGGTAGGATTTTGGTCTATGATAAACATCTCTTTCCACTATATACCCTTGACAGGCGTTGGGGGATAAATTCTCCAGTATGTGTGGTTTCTGATGTTAAGGGAAATTTGTATGTTTTGAACCTTAAAGCGGGAGGGCAGGCGGAGATTATTAAGTTGAATCAAGCACTATTTGTTGAAAAGATTTACCCTATGTCAGAGAAGAATCTGGTTCTTAAAATTGCGGTTGACGAGAAGGAAAGGGTATATGTGGTGATGAGGTCCAGGGAGGGTGAGAATGGGCATAGGGTTATCGTTCTTGATAAGGATGGGAATGTGGTCAGAGATATAAATCCCATTGAAGGTGGGGTGCCTGTGCCTATCGATGAGATTAAGATTGACAGAAAGGGAAGAATATTTTTAGTTAGTACTTATAATAGCAAAATTTATGTTTACGATAGAGATTTTAATTTCCTCTTTAAGTTTGGAGAGAAAGGCGGTGTTACCGGAAAATTGAGTAGCCCAAAGAGTATAGGAATTGATGAAAACATGGATATAGCCTATATTGTGGATTATATGAGACATGCCGTAAATGTTTATAGCCTTAAGGATGGCGGAAAGTATCTTTTTGAGTTTGGGGGATATGGAATTGGGGTGGAGGGTTGGTTTGCCTTTCCAAGTAGTATCGATGTCGACTGGGAAGGAAGGGTATACGTGGCGGATACCTTTAATTCCCGCATCCAGATTCTCACCCCCTATGAGGGTGCTGTGAATATTAAAATTCCATCTAATAGAGTGGTTAAGTTGCCGGAATACAAAGCGAGAATAAAGACTGGGTTTATTTCAAGCTTTGAGGAACGCTTGATCCTATGAGAGTGTTAGTTCGGTATTTTGTAAGGCTTATATTTGCAGTTTCAGTTTTATTTTTTATTTATGGGTCTGATCTTTTTTCTCAGGAACTAAAACTGGTTGTTACTGTTGAGCCTCTTGTTGGTGAGAGTTACATATTTTATATAGATGAGGTAAATTTACTTGATAATACAGGAAACACGATTGTTTTATCCTCTTCCCGAAAGAAGATCGATTCTCAGAAGGGTCCAGTTATTTTGGTTGACAGCAAGGTCCCCACTGGTAATTACAGAGAGTTGGTGATTAAGGTGTGGGAGAATTATAGAGAGAAAACCTATCGTTTCTCTCTGGAGGGAAGAGAAAGAGACTCACTACTATGGTTCCCCCTCTATTTGAGAAAGACAAAATCGGGTGAATTGGAGTTATTGTACCAGAGGCCTTTATCTTTCGTGAAGGAAAACGTTCTTTTCATACCGATGAGGGATTCCGAGCTTATTGGAGTCTATGATAGAGTAAATTACAGATTGATGGATCTTTATTATATCCCTTCAGGAGTGGATGAGCTTAGCAGAAGTTATAAGTTTGATTATCTCTATGGGGTTTCACAGAAGAAAAATGCCCTTCATATTATAGATCTTGTTAAAAACAAATCCTTCTTTGTTGAGTTGAAAAGAGGAGTTTCTCCTGTAAGTATTGCTTCTACGATCCTAAATAACGGTAAGGAGTTAATTTTTATAGCTAATTTTCGTTCCAATACCATAACCGTAGTTGATGGTGAAACCTTAGGTGAAGTAAGGACCTTAAGGGTAGGGCAAGGGCCGATAAGGGTCTGGGTTGATCCTCCTCCGGAATGGCTAAAGGTTAAGGATCAAGAGATTTATAATTACTTAATGCAGTACAGGAACGTTTATTGTTTGAATTTGTACTCTGGGAGTATGACGGTCTTTAAGCTGGATGCTCAAAGGGGAGAGATTTTATCCGAAAGGGAGGTTAGTTTAGGAAGTAAGCCGATAGGTTTATTTGTGGATTATGAGAAAGGTTTGATTTATATCATGAATCAAAATGCGAATTATATCCATGTTGGCTTTATAATTTCATTAACGGAGAGTCCTCTCTCTGTCTTTAAGATTGAAACGGGCGAATTTGGTGTGGTAGACGGGGTTTATCATCCCCGGATTGATCAGATGATTCTACTTAAGGAGACTCCCGGTGAATTGATTTTTGGAAAACTCCCCTTAACAGGTACCCAGTACTTTAACCAGTTTTTACTCTTAACCAAACTTTCTCTA
The DNA here is from genome assembly GCA_964590075.1 of uncultured Aquificales bacterium. Lineage (GTDB taxonomy): Bacteria > Thermosulfidibacterota > Thermosulfidibacteria > Thermosulfidibacterales > Thermosulfidibacteraceae > JAGDVO01. Next base: position 36,164 of record CAZPXS010000009.1, on the reverse strand, counting down.
AAGGGAGAGCCCTCTTCTCTTACCTTGGATCCAGACCTATCAAAACTCTATGTCTTGGATAGTAGAAACAACCAACTTTTAATATACGATTTTTATACGAAAAAAATACTAAGCGAGCTATCCTTGTTCAAAAATCCAGGTAGAATTGTCATATGGTGATAGTTTTTTTTTGAGAGACTCTTGCAATAGTATTTTAGAAAACTTTTCTTTAAAACGCTCTCGCAAATAAGAATTTTTAATAAGAAGATTTATGAGATCAAGCATAAATTTTCTTTTAAAAGAAGTTAATTTGTGGAGATTTTCAAATTTATACAGGAAAAAGCGTGATGTATACTCAATTAAATCAAGTTTAAATTCTTCAAGGGAATTCCAACCCTTTGGTTTAATCACAGGATCAACCAGATTGTAGCGGCTCCAGTCTTCGTGTTGAACGAAATCTCTATATTTTTCGTAAATGGGGGTATAAGGCCAGGGGGTAAGGGGAATAAAGAAGCACATATCTGGATCATAAAAAAGAGCTGCCTCAAAGATCTGTTTTAAAGACTCTGGGGTCTCTTGAGGTAGGCCGACCACAAAGGAGGTCTCGGAAACGATGTCAAGTTCATTGATAAGCTTAAGGGCTTTTAGGGAAGTCTCCACTTCCAGATTTTTATTGTATTCCTTTAGAACTTCAGGACTCGTTGATTCTACTCCTACGTAAATGTGGGTTACTCCCGCTTTCTTATATTTCTCAAGTATGTTTTCGTCTCGTACGATATGATCAGCCCGGGTCTCTATTAAAAGTTCCATCCCCAGATCTCTCTCTATCAATAGATCGAGGATTTTTTCCCAGCGATCTTTATCCCTGTTGGGTAGTTCATCGGAAAGCATGACCACATTAACACCGTATTTTTTGGCCAGTAATTCCAACTCCTTTACAAAATTTTCAGGGCTTCTTGCCCTCCAGGAACCTTTCCAGAATAGACGCTGTGAACAAAAGGCACATTCGGAGAAGCATCCCCTTGAAGAGCTAACGATGGCGAGCCTTGAGTTTTCTTTGGGAAAGTAAGTGTAAATCTTCCAGTCAAGAAGATCCCAGGCAGGGTTAAGCTCATCAAGATTTACTAAAAAGTCCCTCTCAGGAGTTATAACGATTCGTCCCTCCTTTTTATAGGTAATACCCTTGACCTTAGAAAGATCTCCTTTGTTCACGATGGTTTCAACAAGTTCTCTAAAGGTGATTTCCCCTTCTCCTCTTACCACCACATCCACTTCTTCGAATTTTAAGGCCTCTTCATACATGAAGGTAGGATGAACGTTTCCCAGAACGGTTAGAGTTTTTTTACTTATCTCTTTAGCTATTCTACAAACCTCAAGGGCTGAATTGAAAGAGGCTGTTATAACAGAAATACCTAAGATATCAGGTTTTTCGTCTTCGAGGAATTTGGCGATATCTTCATAGGTATGATAAAGGCTCATGGCGTCATAAATGATTAGTTCAAGTTTAGGGATTTTTTTGAGCTCTCCTGCTATGTAAACCAGACCAAGGGGTAACCATACGCCAGCGCTTTCAATCATCCCGCAGTGATATGGCGGGGTCATAAGAATAACTTTCATCTTATGAGGCTCCTCCTAAAAGGTAAAGGGTGTGGATGGTGTTTACTATAAAAGGTAAAAAGGCTGTAATTACAATCATTAGAAATATGGAAAGGACCACCAGTAAACCAAGGGCTCTTCCACCGAGTTTGTAAAAGCGAATCAGATGAACGATAACGGCAAGAACCAGCCAGACAATCAAACTCCAGGTCTCAATGGGGTCCCAGCCCCAGTATCTACCCCAGCGCTCATTAGCCCAGATGGCACCGCTTACGATAACTATAGCCCAAAAGAAAAGGGTTATGATAAGGAGTTTATAAATATTCTTTTCCCAGTTGGGGTTACTACCCTTTCTCAGCAAAGCTATGGCATAACCTAAGGCAATCAACAAAGAACCAAGAGCAAGCTTGTTAAAAAGCACATGTATGACAAGCCAGATATAAAAGTATTTGGGTGGGACCCCAACCTCGTGGGTATAACCGTTTACCGCTAAAAGTAGAAAAATCAAATTTCCCGTTAAGGCACCCACCCTCAGTATAATTCTTTCTCCGGGCAGAAGAAATCTAAAAATAAAGTAAAGGGCAAGAATTATCCAGCCATTGGAGAGAAAAACTTCATACCGGGTAAGATAGGGACCGTGTCCCACACTGATCCACCTTAGAAGTATTACAATTCCCTGAAACAAAAGGATTAAGAAAATAAAAAGGTCAAGGCCCTTTAGATTGCGCTCTTTAAAATAAACTAAAAGGGAGACCAGAAAAAGTATAAAGGTAAGAACAAGAAGCACCCAGCCAGAATAAAGTTCTAAAAGAGGCAGGTTGAAGCTCATCTTTCACTTCTCCTTAAATACCAGAAGGTAAGAAGAAGACCGCCCAGTGAGGAAAAGAGGCCTCCTACATAAATCAGAAAACTTCCGTCGTTATACTTTATGGCCATCTCCGTCCACATACTTACTCCTATAAACCTGAATTCTCCATCCTTAACCTTAAGGATTTGCCCGGGAAGGAAAGTATATGTTCCCAGCTCTTTATTATTAATCTTAAGTACCAATTTTTCAATACCCGGTAACTCTGGACGAAAATTTTTCTTGTTCATCATGTCAGGATAAAAGGCTTCAATTTTAAAATAATAGGGAAGTTTTTCGAAAACCCCTTCCCCCTTAAATCTAGCTATTTTCTCTTCAGGTTTTTTTTCAAGAAAGTAATGAGTTATAATAGGCTGAGAATTAAGAGTCCCGTTATACATAATGCTTACCGCATAACCCCATCTATCGGTCTGATAAAATTTAAGTCCCTCGTAGCTTTTAGGACCTTTAAGATTAAGGTTAAGCTCACTCTCTTTATTTTTAGCATGATCAAAAAGTAAGAGTTTTGAGTTAAAGTCAAGAAATTCTCCCGCTTTTTCTTCGAATTCAAAAGCTTCAAGTTTCACGGAAATAGAGAAATCCATACTGGCAAAAATTCCCTTTTCTTTGTAAAGAAATTTTTCCTTTTTAAGGGGTAATACTTCCCCAAGCATGAGTCTGAAACTGCCTGTAATGCCGAAAAGGTATTTGTAAAAAAAGGCAAGTATAAAAAAGACAAGGCCTAAGTGAAAAAAAAACTGCCTAAATATCTAATCTTATCAACTTTTAGTTTCCCAAGTATGGACTCAAGGGTAAAAAATAGAGAAAGTAAAAGAAGAAGGGAGACAAAAGAAAGAAATAGGCTGATGAGAAAGGTATCCTCTCTTCTTTCCTGTTTAAAAAAAAGAAGAGTACTTAACGTAAGAAGGAGAAAAATGCCTGTAATTATAAACTTGGGATTTAAAAAGATTTTACGGCTCACACTCTGGTCCTCCGCAGTTTGCACTTCTATGTGTGGCACAGCCTGAAGCGGTGGAATAACAATTGCTTTTTCGATAATTATTGGAGGTGACTTTTCTAAAACCGCTTACAGCACTACAAATATTATAAGGAGAAGGATCTGTGACATATCCAATCAATCTTGATCTCTTTGAGCCGTGGGGTATAGCTATATGACAGGCAACGCAAGGTGTTCTATAAGAAGTACCATTACAGGTATAAGCTCTTTTAACATGTTCTTTATGAACGACATTATTCCACCTATTATTTGTATTTGAATAAATGGGATGACATTTGGCACAGAGAAGAGTGGATGACCAGTTGCAGTTATTATTTACAATATCTGAGGTAGCCCAGAATCCTCCTCCACAGTCTGAGGGTTTTTTCGGCCAGGTTCTTCCCTCAATAAGCATAAAGGGATTAGCTGTTCCGTGGGGGCCTTTTATCTGTGTCCCTGAGGCATCCCAGGCGTAAGCCCCGTGACAGTCTGAACAGTACATGGTTTGAGAACCGGGATTACTATTCCAGGGAGGATTCAACTGGCTTGTGGTAAGGGAGTAGGGAGTGTATCCTCCTCTTGGAGTGGTGTTAAGGGGTTGAACTACGGGATGAAAAGAGTAATTCTGTGGGCTAAATTCCCTTGCCTGATCGGTAAGATATATTCCGCTTGGACCAACAATACTTGTTACACCTGTTGAAGTATTTAAGGAGCTTCCAAATCCATAGTAGGAATGGCACTTGAGGCAGATCTGATATTCCTTTTGCGCTCCCCCTTGTGGATTTGAGGATGTGGGTCTTAATTCAGTAAAAGATGTGGGGCTTGTCCAGGTTCCCCAACTTGTTGGTTCAATTCCAAAAACACCGAGAAGAACCCCTGAGACGAGATTATTTGAGGATGGGCTTGTGGAATTGTAGGTATGGGTATTTTGCTTTACCACATGGGGATTGTGGCAGTCCACACACTCAGAGTGTCTATTGGGAGGCTGAAGGTCGGTGGCTGTTTCAAGATAAGCGGATTTTTTGTGAAGTCCGCTTCTATCAACAGGATGCCTATAGGTATTTTGAAATTGGGCCTGGATGTCCTTGGTAAGAGGTGGATTATTATTACTTGAAGTTCCGTGACAGTAATAACAGGCATTTTCTTCATTTGCTAAAAGAGCCCAGAGGGAAGGACTACCCTGAACAGGAGCAGGTTCACTTCCGCCGATACTTGCATGCATCTCATGACAGTGCACACAGTTTCCCTTACTAAAATTGGTAAGATTGTTTCTCTGGACACCACTTGTTGTGCTTCCGTGGATGGACTGTAAATAGGGCCCACTTATACTCGTCTTAACACCGTATAGAAAAATGGCAATGAGGAAAAGGAAGAAGGAAATTTTATAATAGAGCCTTACTCTCTTCATATTCCCTACCCCTCAGTATTTACTTGTGTGGCAAACACTACAACCTATGGTTTGGCCGTTTGCAGGCCAGCCCTGATAGTTCCACCTCAAAATATAAGCGTTTTCAGAGCCGTGAGCCCTGTGACAGGATAGACACATAACAATAGCCCCGGTTGTGCCTGTGTTTCCGGGCTGAACCGTTGAGCTTGAGGTTGTAGGGACAGCCCCTCTTGCAACAGGGGCTGAAAGGTTATAAGTGGTATAACTGGCATAATCACCACTATTTGGGAGAACGATATCCACAGGGTGTCTCAACCAGGGTGAGCCAGCAGTTGTATCGTCGATCTGACTGTGAAATTTGCCGTGACACTGGGCACAGAGATAACTGATGGTATTTTTGTTGGAGTAATTGTTATTAACGTTTACTCCATAGTATTCGTTGTGATTGGTTGAAGTTGCGTTCCATTCCCAGTCCCCGGCTTCTAAGCCGTAGATTCCTGCGAGGAATCTGTAGGCTCCTCCCACAGGATGTTGAGCTATGGTTGTTGAATCCGCTTTGGTGGAGGAGCCGTTATAGTTTTTATGATGAGCACCTTTAATGGCAAGGAGAGAATCATCGTTGTTATGATAGCCGTGACAACCGTAAGTTCCAGCACAGGAGAGCTGTTTTGACCAAGAACTGCTTCCACCTGCTACGGATCCGTAAGCTACCCCACTTGTGGCAGTGGGATCCCATCCGGGAGGAGTTACCGCTCCACTTGCAATAATCTCTACAACATTGTGGCCGTTGGTATAGTTACCCTGGGCTACCCAGTAAAAGTCACCTCCTGCTAGGGTCTTACCCGGTCCTGTTCCACCGGGGTTGCTGTTGTGATAAACGATAGGGGCCCCGAAGGAATTTGTGGCACCAGTAGTTCCAGAGTGACAGCCGATACAGTCGACTTTGAGAAGGACATTTTTGGGAGAAATCACCCGATGGGTTGGGCCCTCAAAGTAACTTGCGTGCATGGTGTGACAGTTTGAGCAGAGCTGGGATGAAATTGCCAAGAGCTTGGCTGGGAAACTTATAATCAGCATAAATATTGAAAAAATAATAATTTTTACGGTATTCTGTGACACTGTACACATAGTTCCCTATCTCCTTCATGAGTTAAAAGATATTTATATTTTGCCTCGTGCATGCTATGACAAGAGGAACAGGTTAGAGGTTTACCATTTCTCGGATCCTTATACTTTTCTCCAACGGGATGGGTATTTTCATGCTCCCTCGGATGACATCTGGCACAGGTTTTGAGCCCAAGTGGATCGTCTCCTCTCAATAGGTAGGTGGTTTTACTGTGCACAGGTAGGTGACAGGCAAGGCATTCACGGTTTCTCAAAACTCCCTTTTTAAGACCCTTTAGCCTTCTTTCCATAAGAGCTGTCTTTCTATCAATATCCTGATGGCATTCGAGACAAAAACTCGTGAATTTGAGTACGAATTTTTCTTCCGTGCTTGCATGGGAAGAATGACAGAAGAGGCAGGCGTTTCCCCTAAGGCCATAATGGGGATCTTCAGGGTTTATCTTGACTTTATCCTTAGGATGACAGCTGAGACAGGTTTCCGTAGTCACTTTATGAGTGGTAAAGGAAGTGAGGTCTTTAATTTCTCCATGACAGCTTCTGCATTCCCCTTTTAAAAAGGTAGTATGTCCTTTGGGACCTAAGAGTTTCTGGTAATCACTTCCATGCCCGGAGTGGCAGGTAGTACAGTTCTTCTTAGAGGTGAGCTCTGAAATTGAAACTCCCTCTGCTTTGCAACCCGGTTGGTGACATTTTTTGCACAAATCCTGAGGCTTAGCGTTGAGAAGATAAGGATTTGAGGAAGCATGGCTATCATGACATTTCAAGCATGCTCCCTGAATCACGGGCTGATGGGTAACCTTGTAATGCAAACTTTTTTCAATGGTTTCCTTATGGCAATTAATGCAGAGTTTTTCTGCTTGGTCTTTAAGAAGCCCTTTATAACTACTGGAGTGAGGTTTATGGCAGTTGAGGCAATCCCCCTTGGCTAGAGCTCCATGAGCCTTCGTCTGAGAAATTTTATTCGCAAGATCCTTGTGACAGCTAAGACATAGAGTGTTAGCGGATTTATTGAGTAATTTAGTATGGGAACTCACATGGGGATTGTGGCAAACTGAGCAATTATCCTTTGAGAAGGGAGGATGTTGAACAGGCTTCCTTTTTTCTTCTCTTATCTTCGGATGACAGCGCTCGCAACCCGACATAGACATTCTACCAGTAACAGCAGGGGCCCTTTGACCTAGTAAAACGTAGATCAAAGTAAAAACGGTTATTAAAAATAAAGTATTTTTAATGACAGACCTCACACCTCTTCTCCTTGAATGGTAAATGACTTACAGGTAGTAATAACTTTGGTTCATTTCCCTTATGAGGTGTATGGCAATTAAGGCAGTCCTTTATCTCACTTAATTTTCTTCTGTGGGCTTTCTGGGCGGAAGTGGTATCTTTATGGCAGGTTAGGCACAGATTAGGACTAAATCCTTTTAGTAAGTTTGGCCTTTCACTCAAATGCCCTAAATGACAGGATAGGCAGTTTACAGAATTACCATCCACATGGGGACTTTTGAGCTTTCCTTTCATGATTTCCATGTGGCATCCTGAACAGAGCATGTTTGGAGATGCTCTAAAGTACTTATCGAGCTTTGTGCCGTGGGCACTATGGCAGGAATGGCATTTACCCTCTTCAAAGGGATAGTGTAAGCGTCCCTGTGTGCGGGCTAGTTGTTTCTTTACCGTTTCGTGACAGGATAGACAGATATCCTTATCGTTCTTTTTCATCAGGAAAGGTAGGTTACTTGCATGTTCAGTATGACAGAGATCGCATTTATGTTCCTTAACAGGCCTGTGGATTATTTTGGCTTCTTCAAAGGTAGAGGAGTGACAGTCTCTACATAGAGAAACCTTACCTTTTGGAAGTAGTCCCTTTTCGGTAGAAGTATGGGCCTGATGGCAGGCTAGGCATTTTCCTTCCACCACGGGTTTATGAATTGTGACATTGAAGAATTTTTTCTCATCGTGGCAGCGATAGCAGAGTTGAGGAATGGATGAAGTAAGAAGTTTACTCTCGAGGGATCCATGGGGATCGTGACAGGATAGGCAGGCTTTGTTTTTGAAGGGAGTGTGGTTTATCGGACCCTGAGACAGACTGTGACATTGTTCGCATAGCTTTTCGGAAGAGTTCCTTAGGAGCTTAGCTATCTCCGTAGCATGAGGTTCATGACAGATAGAACAACCCTGAGCCGAAATAACCTTATGTTTCTTTTTCTGATCCAGATGGAGGGTTTTTTGATGGCATTCAAGGCAGAGGTTTTCCTCTTCCTTTAAAAGTAGGTTCTTAAAGTTTGAGGCGTGGGGATCATGGCAGGTTTTACAATTTTTCTCTTTAATGAAACTACTATGCTGAAATTTAAAAGTTATTTTAGACTGTATGTCTTTGTGGCAGTCGAAGCAATCTGATATCTTATTCTCTTTGTGACAGCTTCCGCAGGATTCCTTTACCATGGGAGAGTGTAGGTTCTTTTTTAGGTATTTAGAGGAACCCCCGTGAGGATTGTGACAATTGGAACAGTTAATTTTTTCAAGGTTTTTAACCTCACCGTGAGCCTTTTGGAAACCAGGATCTTTATAGTTGTGGCAGGAGGCACATAGCTCGGATTCTTTCTTTACAAGATTATTGGGGTAATCCGAAAAATGGGGTTGATGGCAGATCATACAGTTTTCAGAGGCGGGCTTATGTTTCTTCTCACCTTTAAAGATCTCTTTATGGCAGTTTAGGCATAACTCTTGAGATGAGGCTTTGAGAAGTTTGGTTTCTTCTGAGGCATGAGGTAAGTGACATGAAGAACACTTCTTTTCGGTCTCTTTCAAAGGAGTATGAATAGACTTAAGGGTTTTAAGTTTTTCCTCAAATTCTTTATGGCACTGGCTGCAGAGTTTTCCTTCATCCCTATATACGAAACTCTTTATGGCAAGCTTGCCATGTCTTAAGTGACAGGCTTCGCACTTTTTCTCTTTAAAAACCTGGTGGATATATTTTCTGGTCATTTCATTTTCATAGGTTTTAGTATGACACTCTACACATTCCTTGGGCTTGAATCCTCTCCTTTCTCTTCCCTTCTTGTCCTGAGCAAAAAGATAGCCTCCTATCGCTAATAGCACCAAACACACTGTAATGCACACAAACGCTAAAGCCTTACTGCGTATATTAAACTTTATTCTCATTTTTTATCATTTATTTTATATATAGGTGGATTGTGTGCGTCAAGGTGACATTTCAAGCATTCAGGTATCTTTTTATGGATCTCTTCACTGTGTGGTAGTCCGTGGCAGGATTTACATTCCGGTTTGTATCCATGTGTGTTGTGGCAGTAGGTACAGGTTAATTTACCGTGTTTGGATTTGGTAGTGGAGATTTTTTCAGCAGGCCCTTTATGACAGGCTGCACAAACGCCATTGGGAGTATCGGCAGAAAAGGCCGGGAGATTATTGGGGGAATGAGGTTTATGACAGGTGAGACAATCTTTATAGGTCTGACCCTGCATATGAGGAGCATGACAGGCCTGACATTCCGGTTTGTATCCGTGTTTATTTGCATGACAGAAGGCACAGCCTAAGTCGGTGTGTTTGCTCTTATATGTGGTAATTTCTTTATGAACATTTTTGTGACATTCTATGCAGTACTTTGCAAATTGTTCAGTTACAGTAATTTCCTGTTTTGGGGCATGAGGATCAGAGTGACACTGTAAACATTCGGGGAATTTTTCACCGTGTTTAAGACCATGACAGTTCTGGCATTTGGGCATTATATCTTTCCAGTTCTGTTTGATTGGGTTGTAAACGTGAAATTGTTGGTGGCAGAAAGTACATTCTCTCTGGTGTTTTCCTCCTTTTGTCTTAATGGTTGTAAATATGGAATTATGACATCTTGCACACTCTTCGAGGCTTAAGGGCTTTACTTCAAAGTCGTAAAGCCCTTTGGATACTTTTTTTTCTTCCTTGACAGGGACCTCTGGTGACTTAATTTCAGGTTCTGGGGTACAGGAAAGTATCAATCCAATAGCACTACAGATTATTAGGGATTTATAAATCCTTTTCATAATTCCCCCCTTCCTTCTTTATTTTATAAGGTTATGTGGATCATTATGGCAGTCTAAACACCCCTTGAAAGCCTTTACCATGGCAGGAGGATGAGGTTGGCCATGACAGGTTTCACAGGAAGGCTTGGCTTTGTGTTCAGATCTGTGACAGAAAGCACAGGCTAATTTTCCATGCTTGGTTTTGGTTGCCTGTAGATTTAAGCCTTCCTTCTCGTGACAGATTGTACAGAATTTATTCGGTGTATCGTTTTCATAAGTTACCTTGAGAGGCTTGTGAGGTTTATGGCAACTTAGACAATCCTTCAGTGTCTGTTCCTTTAAATGGCCCTCGTGGCAGTTTAAACAACTGGGCTTTTCTTTGTGTTTGGTGTGACAGAAGTTACAGGATAGATCTTTGTGTTTGCTTGGATAATTTTTCATATCCCTAAAGGGTTCACTGTGACAGGAGGCACACTCCTGTTTGAGTTCCTTCCCTTCAAAGGAAATGGTTAGGGGAGTATGGGGATTTTGATGGCAGCCTGAACAATTTGGAAGAGTATAGTGTTCTTTTCCTGTGTGGCATTTATTGCAGGAGGGAATCATTTTTTCTTTGGGTATCTCGGGATAATGTCCCTCGTGGCAGGCAAGACATCCTACCTTCTGATGCTTCCCGCCGTTGGTATTTACTAAGGAAACCTCTTTTTTGTGGCATTTTATACAATCACCGTTTGTTAAGGCAGCCTGAGGATCTTTGTTTTCCGAAAAGCCATAATGAAATGCTAAGGCTACAGTAGAAAAGATAATGAGAGTTAATAAATATCTCTTCATTTTTAACCTCCATGTGTTGATGTCCAGAAAAACCTGTAGTTATCACTTTCTCTAAATATCGGAAAAACCAAACCCTCCATCATACTTACACCTTTATATCCTTTAACATCCCCTTGTTTCGAGGCTATTAAAAAGGCCCTCCTTGAGGAAGCTTGCCCTCTCAAATATAAACGAAATCCTCGCCTCTTCCTCTAGCATCAAGCTTATCCTCAAGGAGGTAAATCTTATCTCTACCATTTTCCGTCCTTTACTTTTCTCGTTAATTACATCATTTCTAACTTTTTCATCTTTTCCTGAAGCTTTCTTAGTTTCTTTTTGGCTTTTAACTCCTTCTTCCTTCTCTGTTGGCTCGGCTTTTCATAGTACATGGCACGCTTGATTTCCTTAACCAAACCTTCTTTCTCGATCTTCTTTCTCAACATCTTAAGAGCACTATCGATATCACCGTTTACCACCACAATAGCGTTAACAGGTCTACCCACTTACCTTTCCACCTCCTTCCCTTTTTAATCCCTTTATATTTTAATCCATAATATCGGTGTTTTCAAGATACTTTTCTCTAAGTATCTTGAAGAGGCTTGAAAGAAGGGCAAATACTAGTGGACCTAAGAATATTCCTATGAAACCGAATTTTGTTATGCCTCCAAAGAAGGAGAAAAATAGGATAACATAGGGGAGAGAGAGCTTGTTTCTGATTAGTATTGGTCTTGCTATGTTGTCTATACTGGAGACGAAGGCTAGGGATGATATAAAGAAAAGTGCAAATTTTAAGAAACTAGATGTCTTTATTAGATAGATCGATACTGGTAACCATACGTAGGATGCACCAAGGGGCGGTATAAAGGAGACGAAGAAAGTTAAGAAACCGAGTAAAAAAGCGTAAGGAATGCCAAATACCATGAATACTATAAGAGCCGTTAGACTCTGTATGAATGCGGTGCCGATGGTCCCGTATATGACTGCGATTATGGTATCTCTTATTGTTGCGAATATTTTTTCTTTTTCCTGCTTTTCAATTGGAATTGAAGCTTTTAATGTATAGTAGAAACTATCTCCTTCCTTTAGTATAAAGAATAGCGTAAAGAGAAATATGGCAAAATCGATGATTACGCTACCTGTTTGTACTATTAGATCTTTTATGTATGCTGAAAGTTTTATAAGCATTTCATTTATATAACTATTTGTTCTCGTTATAATATCCGGGATGTATATCTCGATACCTTTAAATACAGGATGCTGAGTGAGTATATTTATGTAGGAGGTTAGAAGATTATTAAGGCTATCGCTAGAGATTCTACTAGTAAAACTCGTCAACTCTCTAAAGGTATAGCCCGCTAGTATACTCACCGGCAGAATAATCGTTATGAGTACAAGGATCGATAGGATAAGGGATGTTAGGGTTTTCGATCTTATCCTTTTGTTTATGAGATTTCTTAGAGGCCACAGGGCGGTTGCCAGAAATACGGCCCACATTATAGGTTTGATGAAGGGAAGTAGTAAAAGGGTGGCTAGGATAAGAATAACAATTATAAAGATTACAAATACTACAAAGAAAAAATACTCTCTTTTCATCTAAGACTTTTATAATCCCTTGGTTATTCTTAAGTCAATACTACCATTATGCTTTATTGGGTAAGAACCGAGGCTACCCCTACTAATTAGTGAATAAAGTTTTATTGAGTTTACCTTTAGTTTGTCCTTAATTATTGGTAGAATGTTGATAGTTGTAAATCAAATCGGAGGGAGGAGATGAAGATTTTAGGCATAGTGGGAAGCTACAGAAAACTTGGTAATACTGAGATCCTTGTTAGGGAAACTCTGTTGGGTGCAAAATCACAGGGAGCGGATTATACCATCATAAGGCTCACCGACTATAATATTAAGCCCTGTACCGGATGTATGCGTTGTGTCTTTAAGGTTACAAAGTGTCATCTACAGGATGACGCGGAGAAGATCTTTTCCATGATGGTGGAACACGATGCCCTTGTTATAGGAGTTCCCGACTATATACTTGGTACCGCGGGTATATTAAAGATGCTACTCGATAGGTCTATGGGCTACATGTATGCCAAGGGTGAGAGAGAACTTGCCGGTAAACCCGCCGTTGGTATAGTTACCTATGGTGTTAAGGGCTGGGAAGGTTTAAGTAGACCCATGTTGTCGGTATTTCTATTATCTCTCGGTTACAGGGTTATAGATATGGTTATGGCTAATGCACAGGGGCCAGGAGAGATACTATTTAACGAGGAGGTTCTATCGAGATGCTATGAGAATGGTGTAAGGATGGTAAGGGGTGATTATAGCTATAGAGGGGAAAGGGGGATATGTCCCGTATGTCACAACAACATACTTGAGGTTGTCGGTTTAAAGGTTCGTTGTCCAATATGCGAGATAGAGGGACATATAGTTATTGAGGATGGTACTCTGAAGGTGAAGTTCGATGATGAGAGTAACCATAGATGGACTGAGGAGAATATAAAGAAGCATTATGAGGTGAATGTGATACCATCGGGGGAGAGGTTCTTAAGGTTGAGGGAAGAGATAAAGGAAAGGCTTGCTAAATATAGGGATATGTAGGGAGGTTTGGTATGGAAACGGTGATAGTTGAGAGAAGTGAGAAGATATCATGGGTTAAGTTAAATAGACCTGAGAAGTTAAACGCTATGAATATAAAAATGGCTATCGAACTGAGGGATTGTTTGTGGGAGCTGGTGAAGGATAGGGATCTGAGGGTGGTGGTAATCGGCGGTATAGGTAAGCACTTTTGCGCAGGAGGTGATCTTACGGAGTTTAGTTCTGGTGATACTTCAAAGATACTATACGATATAATAGGGATACTGAACGACGCTATAAAGTTGATAAGAAGATCCGATAAGATATTCATAGCTTCCGTGAGAGGTGCTTGTTCAGGTGGTGGCTTGGGACTTATGGCGAGTTGTGATCTTGCTGTTTGCTCAAAGGATGCGAAATTTAACATGGCCTACTCTAAGATCGGTGCGAGCCCAGATCTCTCCTCGAGTATAGTTCTTGTAAGGACTCTATCACTAAAGAGGGCAAGCTATCTCATGTTTAGCGGTGATTTTATAGATGCCGATGAGGCATGTTTACTTGGACTGGTGAATTATGTTGTGGATGATGGTGAACTTGAGGCAAAGACTGAGGAGTTAGCTAGTAAAATGGCCTCTATCGCTCCTTTATCGGTAAAGGTCATAAAGGATCTGGTAAATAGAGAGTTGTTCTGGGATCTCGATGAGCTCCTTGAGGCGGAGAGGCAAGGTATGAGCTTTGTAGGGGCAAGCGAGGACATAAGGGAGGGGATAAGGGCCTTCTTTGAGAAGAGAAAGCCAAACTGGCAGGGAAAATAGGGAAGAAAAGAGACTAAAGGGTATTTACATTCATATACCCTTCTGCCTCAAAAAGTGTGATTACTGTGATTTTTACTCTTTCGATCGCTGGGATGAGGATCTTGTTTCAGCCTACCTTTCTTCTCTCAAAAGGGAGATCAAATCTTTAGACTCTATCTCAAAACCCTATACCCTCTATATAGGGGGTGGCACACCGACCATACTTTCCTACAGTCATCTAAAGTCTTTACTCGATTTTTTAAGGACTGAGTTTATCGATCCGGTTGAATTTACCGTAGAGGCTAATCCACTAACGCTAGATGATGATAAGTTAAGGTTGTTAAAGGACTACGGTGTAAGTAGGATAAGCCTTGGAGTACAGAGTTTTTCCGATAGGATTCTAAAGGTACTTGGTAGGATCCATAGCGTTAGTGATGCTCTATTTACCATAGACCTTGTTACAAAGCACTTTGATAACTTTAACGTCGACTTGATATACTCTATCCCTACGGAGACTTTTTCCGATCTCGAGGTCACCTTGGGCTACCTCGAGAGGATAAAACCACCCCATGTTTCTCTATATAGTCTAATATTGGATGAGGGGACTCCAATATATAAAAAGGTAAAGAATGGTATCTTAAAGATGGATGATGAGGAGACTTTCGAGGAGAAGATTAAGTTTCTTGTGGCTGCCCTTAGGGATCTTGGTTATCTCAGGTATGAGGTTTCAAATTTTGCTATATCTAAGAGGTATAGGTGTCTACATAACCTTATATACTGGAACTTAAGGGATTACTACGGTTTTGGGGTCTCAGCCCATTCCTTTATAGATGGTGTACGTTACAGAAATAGTTGTGATATTGAGAGCTACATTAGAGATCCTCTTTCCGTGAGGGTTTTGGAGTATAGACTTGGGGATGAGTACTATAGGGAGCTGATAATGCTGTCTTTAAGGACGGATTGCGGGTTACCTCTCAGGAAGTTACCTGAATCATTAGGGCGAAAAGTTTTGGATTTTGCTAAGGATTTAAAGGATGCGGGGCTGATAGATATACCTGGGAATAGGATAGTTTGTACCGATAAGGGATTTAACCTCTTAAATACATTGATTGTGCAACTATGGTCTACCTTGGATTGATTTACACTTATACCTTATGATAACCTAATGATAGTATCCTTTAAGGAGGGTAGGATGAATAGGGAGAGGATAATAGGTATACTTAACGAGGCTATAGAAAGGGAGATTGGAGCTATCTTCCAGTATATGGGACAGCATTACAGATTCCCTAAGGATAAGCATCCAATAATCAGGGAGATAATGGAGAGGATAGCTGTAGAGGAGATGAAACACGCTGAGAAGTTTTCTAAAAGAGTCATAGAGCTTGGCGGGCGTGAATCTATAAATACGGGCAAAGTCATATGGGAGAGTGATTTTATAAAGATGCTTGATGCCGATGTTATGGTTGAGGATGAGGCTATAGACATGTACACGAGGCACATAAAGATATGCGAGGAAGAGCAGGATATGGTCACAAAGGCTCTATATGAGGAAGTACTGAAGGATGAGATAAAGCATAGAAAGATTTTTAATCTCCTTAAGAAGGTCCTCGAGGTAGAAGAGGAGAAGTGATAGATCAGAAATTAAAGATAGCGATAGCCCAGGTTAACCCGATACTGGGTGATTTAGAGGGAAACTTAGAGAAGATAGTCTCAATATGGGAAAGCGTTGATGGTAGGGTACATCTTGTCTGTTTTCCTGAACTTACCCTAACGGGTTATCCGCCGGAGGATCTACTTTTAAGAAAGGATTTTTTGAGGGATTGTGAGAAAACCTTAGAGAAGCTTATAGAGATATCGGGTAGATTTGATTCTGCCTGTATACTTGGGGTTCCCCTATTCAGGGATGATATTTATAATTCCGCGGTTTTGATCCATAAGGGTAGGTGTCTGGGGGAATACTATAAGAGGTTTTTGCCAAACTACGGGGTTTTTGACGAAAAGAGATACTTTAGGAGGGGAGAAAATACACTTCTATTTTCGCTAAACGGATTTAGAATCGGTGTTTCTGTATGTGAGGATATATGGTATCCCGATGGGCTTGAGAGGTATTACGCTTTATCCGGTGCCTATGTTGTTGTGAGCCTTAACGCCTCGCCTTACCATTATGGTAAGGCCAGATTCAAGGAAAACTTCCTTAGAGCGAGGGCCGAGGACAACTTCTGTTACGTGGTTTACGTCAATATGGTTGGTGGGCAGGATGAACTTGTATTTGATGGTAGGAGTATGGTTGTATCACCGGATGGGGAGATAATAGCGAGGGCTAGAGCTTTTGAGGAGGATGTACTTTTGGTTAGCCTGGATATATCAAGGGTAGAGGCCAAAAGGTTGATCGAGCCCCGCATGAGGGAGGAGTTTTGTAGAAGGGTACAACCGGTATCGGAATTATCCATAGAATGTGGAGATGAGGAATTTAGCCCAAGGGTTGAGGATAGTCCTGAGGAGGAGGCCGAAGTATACGAGGCTATCAAGCTTGCCATAAGGGATTATTTTTACAAGAATGGTTTTAAAGGTGTGATACTGGGCCTTTCCGGTGGTATAGATTCCGGTTTAACCTGTGTGCTTGCGGTTGATGCACTCGGTAAGGATAAGGTTAGGGCTCTATTTATGCCGAGTAGATTCACCTCTATCGAATCTTACGAGGATTCTAGGGAGTTGGCAAATAACCTTGGTATTCCCCTTTACGAGATTGGTATAGATGGGATCTTTGATAGCTATAGGGATACATTGAGGGGTGTTTTTGGGTTTGAGGATTTCACCGTTGCCGATGAGAATGTACAGGCGAGGATAAGGGCAAATCTACTTTTATATCTATCTAACAGAGAGGGTTACCTGGTGTTATCGACATCGAACAAGAGTGAGTCTGCCGTTGGTTATACAACGATATACGGGGATATGTCAGGTGGATTTGCGCCTTTGAAGGATGTTTATAAGGTTTGGGTTTATAGACTCGCAAGGTATAGAAACTCTATAAGTCCCGTGATACCAAAAAGGATGCTTGAGAAACCACCGAGTGCGGAATTGAGGCCGAACCAGAGGGATCAGGATACTCTACCACCTTATGAGATTTTAGACGAGATATTGAGGTTACATCTCGAGGAGGGTTTGGGTATATCGGATATTGTGAGACTCGGTTTTGAGGAGTCGACTGTAAAAAGAGTTTTTACCATGTTGAGGCAAGCTGAGTATAAGAGAAAGCAGGCCCCGGTTGGACCTAAGATTACAAAGAGAGCCTTTGGCAAAGATTATAGGATGCCAATTACCAACAAGTATCTATAGATCTCTATAGATCCTTTGGTCTCGTTAGTCTAATTTCTCTCTTTAATATTTTCGTCTCTGGGATTATAAGGGAAAGAGGGAGTTAACAATGATTACCTATAGTGACATAGGTATAAGGAGGAATAACTTTACCATCTTCATATTGATATCTATATTTATCCATCTGGTATTTGTGATTCTATTTCTGGTAGGTGGTGAATCTATAAGAAGGGCCGTTGGGATATCTAGTATTATAAGGAAGGAATTAGGGGGTGGCGCTACCGGTAAGGAGGGAGTTTATTACGTTAAGATCCTTGACATGCCAAAACCCTCAAGGCCTGAAGAACCCGAGGAGAAGAATACACCTATAATAAGCCAGTATACCACTAGGAAGAAAGGTCCAATGGGTGTTCAGGAGAAATCAAAATTAAGCGGCGACTCTCCCGTTACCGAGTATATACCGGGTGTTCCTTATGGTACCTCGACCTTACCGTCAAAGTCTTCCAATAGGCAAAGCGCGGGCGGTTTAGGAGGTGCTGGGACACCTAATATAGGAGGTGGTGGAGCTAGTTCTAAGGGTGGGGCTGCTACAAGTACCAATCAGGCTACCTCTAAGGGTGGTACTCAGATGGAAAAGTCGCAGTCTAGCCTAACCTATAGGAGTAACAGCTTGCAGAGTAAGACTACGGCTGATTCTGGTAGGATGACTCAGGGGAGGTCAGCTAATGGCGGAAGCGGTTCTAATGGTGCTATGGGTTCCGGTGTGGGAGCCGGAACTGGTGGTTTACAAAAAGAAAGGATACCTCTTATAGATCCGAGGTTAGTGGATGAGTCTGCCAAGAAGATAGTTCCCCAGATGGGTAAGGGTGAGATGAAGGGTGGAGTTGTGGAGATCTCGCTCGATGCGAGAGAATCCAAGTACATCTCCTACTTTAAAAAGATAAGGGATAGGATATACCTTGTGTGGAGATATCCACCCGAGGCAGCTTCCGCTGGTATTCAGGGAACGGTAGGTATATACTTTGTGATAGATAGGAGGGGTGAGGTTGTTGAAGCCTATATAACAGATTCCTCTGGGTACGCTATACTTGATAAAACCGCTTTAAACGCCATATATAGAGCAGCTCCCTTTGGCCCATTCCCCTCCGATTGGCCGGAAAGGGAGCTAAGAATAAGAGCAAGGTTCATATACACCATCTACAGTAGAAGTCCCTTCTGATGTTTAGTTCTGAGAGAATTAGGGGAACCTTTATAAAGAGGTTAAACAGGTTTGTCTGCGAAGTAGATGTGGATGGTAGAATTGAGAGGGCTTATCTCCCAAATCCCGGGAGATTATGGGAGTTACTTTTACCCAATAGTGAGGTTTTGCTTATCCCTAATACCTCCTCGGATGCAAAGAATAAGTATATACTACTTGCGGTTCGTGGTTCGGGTGGTTGGGTCTTGTTACATACACATCTAACAAACGCCATAGTTGAGGATCTTTTATCGGAGAAGAGGATAGATTTTTTGGCCGATTATTGTGTTTCGGAGAGAGAGGTCAGACTTGGAAATAGAAGGATAGATTTCTTGTTGGAAGGAAGAAGTGAAGAGATCTACCTAGAAGTTAAGACTTGTACGCTTTTTGGTGAAAAGGTGTCGATGTTTCCAGATGCCGTTACTTTAAGGGGTGCGGATCATATAGCACATCTTGCGGAGATATCCAGAGAGAGTGGCAAAAGGGGTATGGTTCTCTTCGTTATTATGAATCCTAATGTGGAGTATTTTTTACCAGCCTATCATATAGATAGGTCTTTTACATTAAATATGCTTAAATACAGGGATCTTGTTGAATTTAGGGCTCTGGCTATAGGTTTCGATCCTGATATGAAAAATATCGTTAGTCTCAAGGAGATTCCCATACCATGGGGTTATATCGAATCCCTTGATCTAGACAAGGGAGTTTACTTACTCCTGTTAGAGCTTGATGAAAGTGGGGTTATAGATGTTGGATCACTCGGTAGAGTTGAGTTTAAGAGGGGTTATTATGTTTATGTTGGTAGCGCCATGAACAGCCTTAATAAAAGGTTAAATAGACACAAGAGTAGAAACAAGAAACTCAGGTGGCACATAGATTATCTTACGGTACGGGCGGATAAGATATGGGATATACCTATCGTTACTGACTCCGACATAGAGGAAGAGATAGCCCTTAGGCTCTCAGGTATCGCCGACGGTTATATAGATGGATTCGGTGCTTCCGATTCAAGAAGGGATAGTCATCTATTCTACTTTTGTAGAAACCCAATGGAGGATAGAAGGTTTATGGATCTAATCTGTTATTTTAGGCTTGACTGGAACTACGATAGAATCAGGAGGAAGTAATGAGAACGCTTATACTTTTTAGACACGGTGAGGTCGATGAAAAACATAGGGTGAATTTTTACGGTCAGTCGGATGTGGAACTCTCTGAAAAGGGTAAGAGGCATTCAGTGGAGGTAGTAGAGATTCTATCCCACTTGGATATATCCGCTATATTTAGTAGTCCCTTAAAAAGGGCGCTATTTCCCGCTACTTTACTTTCTCAAAGAAAGAATATTCCACTGTTTGTAAGGGATGATCTAAAGGAGGTAAATTACGGGTTGTGGACCGGTAGAGCCCGCTCGGAGGTCTATAGGGATCCCCTCTTCTGGGAAAGGCTGAGGGATGATACTATTACTCCACCCGGTGGCGAATCTATAAGGGATTTGAGAAGGCGAGCGATAAACTTTTTGAGGTATGCTATGGGGGAAGAGGGAGATATTGGAGTTGTCTTCACCCATGGCGGATTTTTAAAGGCCCTAATCTGCGAGATATTAAACTTGGAAAGTAGGCTCTTTTACACCTTTGAGATCTATTACCTTAGAGCCTTGATATTGCAATTTAAGGGTAAAGATACGATAGTTAAAGGTATGAACGTTTCGGCTAATGATGTAAAAAATATACTTGATGGTTCTTACTGGTAAAGTGGCATGGAGAGGCGGACCGATATAATAGAAGAATTTTTTAGGAGTTTGAAAGGTAGGAAGCAACTTGAGGAGTGTGATTTTGAGGGTTTAAAGTATTACCGGTTAAGGGATGACACGAGAGCCTTCTTAAGGGGCACCGTTTATTGTGAAGGTGAACTTATAGTTGGGTACCCAAGGATAGGGAGAATACTATCATTGGAAGGTGGGATCAGGAGTAACATCCAGTCTCCATTCTGGGTTGAGGAGAAGGCCGATGGGTATAACGTTAGGATCGCAAAGTTGGGCGATAGGATAGTTGCTCTTACAAGATCGGGCTATGTGTGTCCCTTTACCACTGATAGATTGATGGACTTAGCCGATTTTGAGAGGTTTTTCCATTACCACCCTGATCTGGTGATCGCTGGAGAGGTGGTTGGTAGGAATACTCCCTACACGGAACTATATCCTTCCTATATAGATGCGGAGTTAGCCTTCTTTGCCTTCGATATTTTCTCGAAGAACGACTGGCATTTCGTTACTCCCGAGGAGAGGTATAAACTCTTTGAGGAATTCGATATACCTCAGGTTGAGCATTGGGGCCCCTTTGATTATGAAGATATGGAATATGTTAAGGATATACTGAGGTGGCTCGATTCTAGAAATTTCGAAGGAGTTGTTATAAAGAGTTATACCTCTAAAAGGGTAAAGTATGTCCTACCCCACATAAACATAAGGGACGTAGAGTTTTCGTCGAACCTGATTCTAGAGTTACCTCCCGAATTTTTTACCCAGAGAGTAGTTAGAATTGTCCTTTCAAGCTTCGAATTGGGTATACCTCTTAACGATGAGGATTATAGGGCTCTTGGAAGAGCCTTTTGCGAGCCTCTAAGGGATATGTTAAATCACTATTTGAATAACGGAAAGGTCTCCCTCACATACCAGCTGAAGTTTAGAAATATAGAAAGGGCATACCTACTTGTAGATTCGATAAATAGTGTTAGTAAGACGGTTAGAGCAAAATTGGTGGATTACGAGAAAGAGGGGGATTACTATATTGTCAGGTTGGAAAAGACTTTCCTTAGATCCACAGGTATACTGAGTAACATTATAAAGGGTGGTTTATTTTTTGATTGAAGATTCCTTTAGATTTCGATCATTTAAGTGTCGATCACTTGAGCGTGTTAAGTAGGAGGAAGAAGTTTCTCGGATTTACCAGCCTTATACCCAGTTTTTCGGACCAGCGCCTTACCCCATAATCTATCGTAATTATAGCTGCATCAAGTTCCATCGCTAGTAAAACTATTTCCAGATCTTCCTTCGAGTCTATTATTCCTTCCCTAAGGGCCTGTCTGTATTTTTCTCTCAATTTAGAGATAATGCTTTCCTCGTCGGGCTTTTCCGTTATCTCTCTTACGGCAGTTTCAGCTACCCTCAACCCCTTGTTTATCCTTTCCCTTATCTCATCGATGAGTTCATATAGGAAAGCGCCACTTACTTTTATGTCGTATTTTCTTGAGGGTCTAAGTTTTATTATAAGTTCCGTATCAGGAGGTAGGTCCTCGCCTATAAAATGTAGGAGTTCGTTGTAAACTGAGGGAGGCATAAAGAACTCGGCTTCCTTCAGTTTTCTTGCATATTCCAGAAACCTGAGAAAGGCTTCCCTTGGTGTATCCCCTAAGATTGAGTAGGTTTCAGGATTTGTGAATATACTTGTGTCCATAACGAATCTTTCTCTCAGGATCTTTTCTATTACGCTCATGCCTTTAGTTTATAGAGACTAGAACTTTCTTTCAATAGGATGTTGACAATTATCCTTTTTAAATTTACTCTACCTAAATTTTTAAAATATGGAGGATTTTTATGGTTAGTTCTGTTGCTAAGTCTCTCTTGGAGAGAGTAGGGTTCGATAGTTTCACTCCTATACAGGAGTTAGCTCTTCCCGTTATTCTTGAAGGCCATGATGTTATAGTCAAGGCTGAAACCGGTAGTGGTAAAACGCTTGCCTTTGTGATTCCTCTTGTTATGAGGGTGAATAAGAGGCTCAGAGATGTACAGGCTTTAGTTGTTGTTCCAACGAGGGAACTTGCCTATCAGGTTGCGGAGGAGATAGCAAAATTCGATGGTAGCTTAGGTGTGCTCAAGGTCTACGGTGGTTTGAGTATATCGAAACAGGTGGAAAGACTTAGAAGGGGGAATGTGAGGGTTGTTGTTGGAACTCCCGGTAGGATATTGGATCTAATATCAAGGGGTGTGTTGGATATCGGTGGGATCAGCTATTTAGTTATAGATGAGGTAGATAGGATGTTTGATATGGAATTCGTTGAGGATGTTGAAAGTATATTGACCCATACTCCATGTGGGAAACAATCGGTTTTCTTGTCTGCAACTATTCCTAGTAGGGTGCTTAGGTTTGTGGAGAGTAAACTAAAGGATAACTATAAAAAGGTAGAATTGGAAAAATTCTCGCAACCACCCAAGGTTATAAAAAACGTGTTTTATAGAGTATCGGCTAAGGATAGGTTAAAATCTTTAGTCAAGATACTCTTAGAAAACAGGGATAAGAAGATCCTGATTTTCAGTGATACCATAGTTGAAGCTGAGGAGTTAGCGGAATACCTTAAGGATCATGATCTTGATGCCAAGGTTTTACACGGTAAATTTTCACAGTTTAAAAGGGAGCTGATATATAGGGGCTACAGGGATGGGAAGTTTAACATTCTTGTTGCTACCGATGTTGCATCCCGTGGGATAGATATCAACGATATAGATATAGTTATCAACTACAGGTTGCCAAAAAATGAAGTTATATATATTCATAGAGTTGGTAGAACAGGCAGAGCAGGTAACAAAGGTACAGCCATAACGTTGATTGATGAAAAAGAAATTGGTAAATTTAAAACAACTTTTAGAAAGAGAGGTTATAATTATATAAGCTTGGAGGGCAAAGATGGATCCGAAAGGGTTCAAGAAGATAGCAGTGGTAGGGGCAACTACAAATCCAGAAAAATACGGTTACAAAATAGTAAAGCACTTAGCGGCAAAAGGCTACGAGGTTTATCCGATCAATCCTAAGTACCAGGATATTGATGGCATAAAGTGTTATAAAAGTGTTTCTGATCTACCTAGCGATGTTGAACTGATAGTGTTTGTTGTGCCTCCCGAGGCGGGGATTGAGATTGCGGAAGAGGCAGTAGCAAGGGGATTTAAAAGACTATGGTTTCAGCCCGATACCGATAGTCCGGAGATTAGAGATTACGTTAACTCTTTGGAGGGAGTTGAGGCTAGTTTTGACGTTTGTATAATGTTTGCAACAAGTTCCAAATAATGGGGGTTGGTCATGAAGATCTACCGCTTGCCAAAGGATAGGTGGTATATCGAGAGGATAAATTTTCTACTTGCCGGTCTATTCGTGTTTCTAAGTGTTATCCTATACTTTATAACCGGTAAGCCTGGATTTCTCTACTTTACCCTGTTTGTTGGATTTATGTTGATGTTTTTCGCTATTACAGGTATATGTCCATCAAGTATCTTTCTGGGATTGATAGGTGTAAAGAGCATGCTTGAGACATACTGCAAGGAGGGTAAGGGGGAGAGTTTATGAGGGAGTTTAAGTACGACCCAAAGGAGATAGAGGAAAAGTGGCAAAAAATCTGGGAAGAATCTAAGTTATTCAAAGTTAAGGAGGATCCTTCAAAACCAAAATACTACTGCCTTGAGATGTTTCCCTATCCTTCGGGTAGAATTCATATGGGCCATGTTAGGAACTACTCTATAGGTGATGTTGTTGCAAGGTATAAGAGGATGAGGGGTTACAATGTATTACATCCCATGGGTTGGGATGCCTTTGGTTTACCCGCGGAAAACGCAGCGATAAAGCATGGTGTTCATCCTGCGAAATGGACCTACGAGAACATCGAGTTTATGAGAAAACAGCTTAAGAGGTTAGGGTTTTCCTACGATTGGGATAGGGAGATAGCTACATGCGAGCCTGAGTATTATAAGTGGGAGCAGAAGATATTCATAGAGATGTTGGAAAGGGGGCTCGCTTATAAGAAGAAGGCACCTGTGAACTGGTGTAATAGCTGTAACACTGTGCTTGCCAATGAGCAGGTGATAGGTGGCAGGTGTTGGAGATGTGATAGTGAGGTGGAAGTTAAGGATCTTGAGCAATGGTTCTTTAAGATAACGGCTTATGCGGAAGAGCTACTTGAGGATCTTGAAAAGCTAAGGGGTAAATGGCCCGATAGGGTTCTTGTTATGCAGGAGAACTGGATAGGTAAATCCTACGGTGCTGAGATAGATTTTCCTCTCGAGGGTTCCGATTATAGGATAAGGGTATTCACAACTCGTCCCGATACCGTCTATGGTGTCACTTTCATGAGCCTTGCCCCCGAGCATCCCTTGGTTGATGAGTTTATGAGGGATATGCCCGAGTCAACGAAAAGGGAGATAGAGAGATTAAGAAAGCAACCAAAGTCAGCAAGGTTACAGGAGTCTTTTGAGAAAGAGGGAGTTTTTACAGGTAGGTATTGTATAAATCCCTTTACGGGTGAAAGAGTTCCGATATTTGTTGCTAACTTTGTTATATTCGAGTACGGGACCGGTGCGGTAATGGCCGTTCCAGCTCATGATCAGAGGGATTTTGAGTTCGCTAAAAAGTATGGTTTACCGATTAAGATAGTTGTTATGCCCAGGGATAAGGAGTTGAAGGTTGAGGAGATGGAGGAGGCCTATGAGGGAGAGGGTTATCTCGTAAACTCCGGGCCCTTTGATGGTATGGATAACGAGGAGGCGAAAAAGGCCATCATCAGATATATGGAGGAGAAAGGTTTTGGTAAGGGTACCGTTACCTATAGACTTAGAGATTGGTTGATTTCAAGGCAGAGGTACTGGGGTGCTCCGATTCCTGTTGTTTACTGCGATAAATGCGGTATAGTTCCTGTTCCCATAGAGGAGCTTCCTGTGGTTTTACCCAAGGATGTTCCATTTACGGGTAGTGGCAATCCTCTCGAGAAGGTGGAGGAGTTTGTAAATACAAAGTGTCCCAAGTGTGGTGGCCCTGGTAGAAGGGAAACGGATACTATGGATACCTTTGTTGAGTCTTCTTGGTATTTCTTCAGGTTCTGTTCCCCAGATTGTGATACCGGACCTTTTGATGATAGAGCGAAATACTGGATGCCTGTGGATCAGTATATAGGTGGTATTGAGCATGCGGTCTTACATTTACTATACGCTAGGTTTTACACAAAGGTGCTGAGGGATCTTGGATATACCGATATAGATGAACCTTTCTCCGCCCTTCTTACACAGGGTATGGTGATCAAAGATGGGGCCAAGATGTCTAAGTCTCTCGGTAATATCGTCGATCCTGATGATATGGTTGAGAAGTATGGAGCCGATACTGTTAGGTTGTTCCTTCTTTTCGCAGCACCGCCCGAGAGGGATCTTGAGTGGTCCGATCACGGTATAGAGGGTTGTTATAGATTCCTCAATAGGTTATGGCGTTTTATATTTATGCATCTGGATGAGGTTAAGGAGTCAAGGGGTCAGATAGATGCTAACGGTCTATCCGATGCCGGCAAACTCTTACTTAAAAGGACCCATCAGCTTATAAAGAGAGTTACAAACGATATAGAGAACTTTAGATTTAACACCGCAATCGCTTCAATAATGGAATACTTAAACTTACTCTATGATATCGATAATTCTATAGATTGGGGGAATGTTGAGGATAGAAAGGTCGTTAGATTTGCCTTTGAGAGTATAGCTCTTTTAATATCCCCCTTTGCCCCCCATTTTGCCGATGAGGTGTGGGAGAGCCTGGGCAATAGTGGTTTTACTCTGGATCAGATGTGGCCTGATTACGATGAAGAGCTAACAAAGGAGGAGATGGTTACCCTTGTTATTCAGATTAACGGTAAAGTCAGATCCAAGGTTGAGATCCCAGCTGGTTTACCGGAGGAGGAGCAAAAGAGGATAGCTCTGGAGAACGATAGGGTGAGAAGTTTAATCGAAGGAAAAAGGATAGTTAAGGTTATCTTGGTTCCAAATAAGCTTGTAAACATAGTTGTCGCGTAGGAGGTGACTATGGAGTACTTAAAATTTTTTGCGTTAATAGGCGATATACTGGAGGATGTGGTTAACGATGAGTATGTGGAGGAGATATACTCAACGGTAGTTGAGGACCTAAAAGGAATTTTCAATCCCAAGGAGATAGGTATAGTTGAATTTAAAAATGGGGCGTGTAAATTCAAAGCATCCCGTGGCGTAAGTTACACAACTATAAAGGATATCCATAGAAAGAGCTGTCATCCTATATTTGAATATGTTATGAACAAAAGGGAGATCGAAGTTGTTAGGGAGGGGCACCCCCTTTATCCTACGGCCTTTGAGAACCCTTATGTTTCACTGCTAATTGTTCCTGTCGTTGCTAGGGATGTTGTGAAGGCGCTTATCTTTATGTCCTTTGATTATGATTTTGAACTAACGGAGGATTTAAGGCAGGTATTCAGGGTAATAGCTAACATGGTCGGTATTGTGATCGATTATTATTACCTCAAGGATCTCGTCGATGATATGAATAACTACGATCCTTTGACGGGCGTTGCTAACTTTAAATATTTCCATGAGTTTCTGTACAGGGAATGGTTAAGGGCTAAGGAAACAGGTCATCCCTTTACGATGGCCTTGATTCATGTGACGGGTATTAAAGAATGTAACGATATTTTGGGTCATGTGAAGGGCGATGAGCTTTTGAAGTTTGTCGCAGGTGTTATAAGCGAGAATGTGAGGAGTATAGACTTTGTTGCGAGATACGGTGGAGCTAAGTTTGTTATAGTTTTCCCGGAGACGGAGAAGGCCGATAGCTTAAAATATCTAAACAGGATAAAGGAAATGTTTGAATCTTCCGAGTGGTCTAAGAACACTTTCCCAATTTGGCTTGATATTTCGGTTGTTAGCTTTCCTGAGGATGGTGAGGAGAAGAAGGAACTGATCGCTAAGCTTGAGTCGAGACTCGTTGAGGCGATGAGGAAAAAAGGTAGTGATATAATCTATAGTTAGTTATCTTTGTGGATTGACAAAGGGGTAGGAGGGAGTCCTACCCCCTTTTATTTTATCAGGGCAACGCTCCGTTTTTGAAGGCTAGTATTATCCCGAATCCGGCAACTATGACGAACCATAGCGCAGGGAGTATAACGGCGATTTTCCCTAGTGTGTTTAGTTCCTTTAGCTCAGTTACCTCTTTGTTGCTCTTTCCTACCTTGTAGGCTATGGTTGCGATATAACCGACGACTATTATCCCCATGATGAAGGTAAGAAGGAATAGTACGGTACTACCCCAATCTATCGATAACTTATAGTCACCTATTGTATAGCCAAAGTTACCGAGTTTTACGTTTCTTAGTGTTTCCCTTGTTACCGCCATTAGAAATACAACGAGAAATGCGAATATGGAGGTTGGTATTGCTCTCTCCTGAGGATTCTTGAGTTTCATCAGGTATCCTATGAAGCTTGCACCTGCCAGTATTCCAATAAGTGTGAGTGGATGAATCGCAAAGCCTTTTACATCGAGTTCAAGGGCGTACCAGATGGCTCCAGCTATACCTTGTAGGATCGAGAATATAAGGGCCATTTTTCTACCTTCATTTGCAACCCAATTTAGGTAACTATCGCTGTAGCCGTTCTTACCCTTATAATACCAGCTATATAGCATCATGAAGACTCCCGTTATAGCGAAGGATGGGAATATAAAGTGTAATAGCCTTGCTATGTTAACGCCGTGTAGTTTGTTACCGTATAGGTTTATATTTTTACCTTCAACTATCCAGCTGGTCCATTTCTCCGGGCTTATCATCTGGACACTCAGGGCATGTATAACGGTTGCGCTAAGTAGGATAAATATAAAGGATATAAGAGTCCATATGATACTACCACCTTTTTTATCGCTAAAGTAGAAGAGATAGCTGGTTGTGAAGCTTATAGCTATGAATAGTAAAAATCCAAGTACCCACCAGCTTGATATGTTGTTAGCAGTGTACCAGAAGGGATCGTATATCACCTGAACGAATAGTAACGGAGCAACGCCTAGTACTATAGCCAGGGAGGTGAATATGGTACTTGCCCTTGCAAAAGCTTTTATAAGTCTTTCTGCGTATTCATTCCTGTTTATATAGTACCATATGGTTAGACCTGTGGAGCCTACGACAAGATTGACGAATATTATATGAAGGGCGAAGGTTAGGATCATCAGTATTTCAAATACTTCTGGGTAAAAGGGTATTCCCATTGGATCCCTTAAAAGCTTTAGATATTCAAATGTATTCATGGCTACCCTCCCTTTTGTTTTACTTTGCTATCTGTTCAAGGTAAGCTGACAAAGCGTCGAGTTCCGCTTCATTTCCTACAAAGGGTGGCATATAGGGTGAGGAGTCAAAACTCTGTATGAGCGACTTAATCGTGTCCTTATCCATACCGGCGATTAGTTTTGGTAGTGGCCTTATCCAACCATCTTTAGCTAGTGAATGGCAACCACTACATAGATGTATAGCGATAACCTCGCCAACCTTCAGCTGATTCTCTGGAGTTATGGTTCTATACTCCTTGGGTAAGTAGTAGAGTCTACTTAATATCCCGTTTTTCTTGATCTCATCGACTTCCGATTTAACACCTTTAGCGGGTAAATCTCTCGCTATTATCTGAGAACTACCGTACATAACGTAGTTTACTATGTAAGGTCTTCTTAGCCCCTCTCTTATACCTTCATAACCGAATATCGCAAATAGTAGTATAAGAGCAGATATTATTCCTGTTATAAGGTTGTTGTACTTTGGTATGGCAAAGCCGAAGATTACAAGGTATATAGCGGTTATCACTAAACAGACTATCATTACCTTCATAAGAGTTTTCATGTAAGGCAGGGTATTTAGTAGGTTCTTGGCTTCGCTTGGTAATTTAGCGAAGTACCATGCTCCCAGTATAAAGGTTAGTGCGAGACCAGCCAATCCCCATATCCCCGCCTTTCTCGCTATCTCTACCTTAACCGATTCGTTTTTAACAAAGGATACAGCGATTAAGGCGTATATCGATGCAACTGTGAACATGAAGGCTGTTCTGGTAAATAACTGCGGGAAGTAGGTAGGGTTAAAGAATCCGTCAAAGAACCCGCCTGTTTGTAACCATTTACCAGGGGTCAACATAAAGGCTAGGATACCGGTTATTATGACCATGCTGATCCAGGATCCCCATGCGTAGATCCAGCCGAGCCTTAGGTGATTCACAGGATCGATCTTCCCAAGGGTGTAGTAGTAGGCGTATATGGCCGTTATCTCGATTATGAAGAATACCCATTCCGTTGCCCAACCCCATACATAGTTGTGGATGAGTAGGGATATTGCCCTGGGAGATGATACCGCAGCTGCGAACCATATGCCAACACCTGTTAGGGATCCATAGATGAAGGAGAATATGAGTATCAGGAGGGCATACTTTTTGAGGAACTCGAGTAGCTCGCTACGATTTTCCTT
Source organism: uncultured Aquificales bacterium (assembly GCA_964590075.1). GTDB lineage: Bacteria > Thermosulfidibacterota > Thermosulfidibacteria > Thermosulfidibacterales > Thermosulfidibacteraceae > JAGDVO01. The sequence continues at coordinate 6,246 of CAZPXS010000009.1, read as the reverse complement.
TACCGCCTTGTTTTCCACATAGACGTTGAACCAGAAAGCACCTGTTGCAAGATGACTCGGCAAAATATGAAAACAGGCTATGAGAGCTATTACGATTGCAGAGCCAATCGTAGGCACAAACCACTGCGGATACATACTTCACCCCCTATTGGTATAAATTTTACGAACATAACCAAATTTATAATATATAATATATGTTTGAAGAAAATATTGTCAAGTCTTGGTTGCAATGGTTTAACTGGTCAAGGTCTTTATAGGGTTCTCTCTTTTACTCTGGCGAGGTATGTTGCAAGGAGTGTATAGATCTCCTTGATCAGTTCATCTTTTTTTGCGAGTTCCTCTTTATGTTTCTCAACTATATCCCAGTCGCCTCTAGCTACCGGTCCGGTTAGAGCTCTTTCTATTCCTAACCTTTTCATGTTATTGAGTGTACTTTCGCCGAGGGTAAGAGCTATCTCCTCTGCTAAGTCTTTGTCAAACCCTATGCCTACTAAGAGTTCCTTTGCCATGGTCTCAATCGCTACTAGATAATTTGAAGCGATAACGCAGGCTGTATGGTAAAGTGTTTTTTTCTCGGGATCTATCATAACGTATCTTACCTTCAAATTATCCACTATGTATCTTGCGGCCTTTAGACCTTTTTCATCGCCCTCTATACTGAATATCGCGCTTTCGAGATTTTTATAGGCCTCTGCCGATGCAAGACTCATCGCTGGATGTAAGGAAAACCTTCCCTCTCTATTTATAGCCGTAGAGGATAAAGATCCGCTTACATGTCCTATTATAGCTTTTATGTTTCTGTCTATTAATCTTTTGGCCTCCCTTTCTATGCTTCTATCCTCGACCGTTAGTATAACCACATCCATATCATAGAGGCTTTCAAAGCTAAGTAGGGGTATATCTCCCTCCGGTGCTTTTAGATATGATTTTCTTTCCTCTATCCTTCTTGAATATATTCCGGCTACATCTAAACCTTTTTCCTTGAAGAATAGGTATAGAGTTTTCCCAGCTCTTCCCGCTCCGTAGAAGGCTATTTTCATTCCTTTATGTACTTACCTATTATAGGTTTAAGTTCCTTTAATCTCTCTTTGGGGATCCTATCGGTATTCGTTATTATCGCGTCTTTGAGGGCATCTTTACAAGGACATTCCCTATTTTCAGGGATGGATTCAACAACCTTTTCTATAAGTTTCTTTGCCTTTTCCACGTTTTCCATCAAGATTTTAACCACCATCTCAACTGTTACAGCTTCCTCCTCTTCGTGCCAGCAGTCGTAGTCGGTAGCCATTGCTATGGTAGAGTAGCAGATCTCCGCTTCTCTTGCGAGTTTTGCCTCCTGTACATTCGTCATGCCAATCACATCAACATTCCAGCTCTTATATAGGAGCGATTCTGCCTTCGATGAGAACTGTGGTCCCTCTATGCAAATATAGGTACCACCCTTATGTACCCTGTAGTTAAGTTCCTTTGCTTTTTCGTATATTATATCCGATAGTACAGGGCATACGGGATGGGCCATTGATACATGAGCTACGATTCCACCTCCAAAAAAAGTAGAAATTCTACTCTTAGTAAAATCTATGAACTGATCGACGATGACAAAATCTCCGGGCCTAATATCCTCTCTCATTGAACCTACGGCGCTTACGGATATTATCCTCTCAACCCCAAGAGTTTTAAGGGCAAATATGTTGGCGCGAAAGTTTATCTCGGTAGGTAGTATCCTGTGACCTTTCCCGTGTCTCGGTAAAAATGCTACCTTTCTCCCATTTATCTCTCCTATAACTATCCTGTCCGATGGTTTACCGAAGGGAGTTTCTAAATCAAGCTCTTCTATAGGTTTGAAGCTATCCATCTCATAGAGACCGCTACCGCCTATTACAGCTATCTTTACATCCATCAGATACTTCCTCCAATCTCAAAGGTAGTTCCTACACAGCTTGGTACAAAAGTTTCTCCCAGCATCCTATATAGTTCAACTGTGGGATAAAATCCAGTACAGTGGCAAGGAACTACCCTTTCGATCCCCTTCTCTTTCAGTGTTACACCAGTTTTCATGACCCTTTCCTCATCGGCGGTCTCAAGGTGGAACCCCCCTATAACGAAACAGCATTTCTCACCGGTTATGTTTTCAAGGTGATCTATGGTGTTTACTATACCTGCATGGGCACAACCAGAAATAACGATCAATCCTTTTCCCTCTACCGCTATTCCCAGGGCGAGTTCATCCCTAAAGTAATCTACAACATCGCTTCCATCTTCTTTTATCAGTCTTGCCGCCTGCCACGGCTTTTCGAAATCACGTTTTCTCTCTATCTCCCCCGACACTATGAAGAACTCGTCTACCACTACGGGCTTATCCACTTCCTCTATAATGGCGCCTAATTCCTCAAGCCTTTTTCTATCGAGTTGTGGCAACTCCATTATCCTTCCATCCGGGAATCTTAGGGCCTTTTTGTTGAAGGCTTCTGGATGTGAGATGAAAGTTATCTTTTTACCTTCTCTCATTTCCAGTACGTCGTAGAATCCCGAGAAATGGTCGAAGTGTCCGTGTGAAAGCATCAAACAATCGAAGTCCTTAGGGTCTAACCCGAGAGCTTCAATGTTGTTTTTTATGAATAGGCCGGAGTGACCCGCATCGAATAGTAGCGTTCTTTTTCTATCTCCTTTTGTGGCTTCTATGAGTATCGATAACCCGTGTCCTGCCATAAGGGGCTTTTTCTGTCTTCCAGGCCCAGGCCTTGTGACTCCCGGTTTTGCCGGCATAAGACCACTATAGTAATTATCGAGTAAAACGGTTATCCTTACCTTTTCTGCTCTTTCGAATACCATAATAGCCTCCTACAAATTTAAACTTTCCAGGTGTTCCAGAAAAAGGTTACAGGTCTCTTCATCTATATTAGTTAGGTGTACCTCAGTTAAACTGGATTTCTCTTCCTTTAGAAATTTAACGACCTCGTCGAGTATCACCCGAGTCCCTTCTCTCTTAGGATAGCCGAATATTCCTGTGCTTATCGCTGGGATGGCTATACTCTTTAGGTTTAGTTGGGTAGCTAATAGGAGGCTGTTTCTCACAGCACTTCTCAGTTTTTTCTCTTCATCTCCTTCTCCCCATCTCGGCCCCACTGCGTGTATAACGTATTTTGCCTTTAGGTTGCCTCCACTTGTGTAAACCGCTTCTCCTGTGGGTACGAAACCGATTCTGTCACTCTCCTCCTGTATTATCTTCCCTCCCTTTCTAACTATCGCTCCGGCAACGCCTCCACCGTGTTTGAGGTAGTTGTTGGCAGGGTTGACTATGGCATCGGTACTTTCCTCGGTTATATCTCCCTTAACTATAACCAGCTTTTTGTTGTTTACTTTTATCTCTTTTAAGACCTCAAGAACCATTACCTTCCTCCATTTAAAAAGCCTTTTTAATACAATTACCTTTAAATTTAATACCTTTATGCTAATATGTAAAGTCTAGCATATCCTCGGGGGTGTGAAGGATGGATCTATTTAGGGCTTTTATACTTGGTGTGGTTGAGGGGCTTACCGAATTTTTGCCCGTATCATCCACCGGTCATCTCGTACTTACATCAAAACTACTCGGCCTATCGCAGGATAGTTTTACAAAGAGTTTTGAGATTGCTATACAGCTTGGAGCCATATTGGCGGTTGTCTATATATACTTTGAGAGGTTAACTACGGATTTTGAGGTGTTAAAGAGGGTTATAATTGCCTTTATACCGACTGGTTTGATAGGGTTTTTGCTATACAAGGTGGTTAAAAACTTTTTGCTCGGTAACGACGTAGTTGTGGTAGTCTCTTTGATCCTTGGTGGTATGGTGCTTCTTTTCATAGATAGGGTAGTGGAGGGATTTGTAAGGATCGAGGATGTAAGGAATCTAAATTATTTAAAGGCAATAGTGATAGGTATTTTTCAATCTATAGCTATGATCCCTGGGGTATCGAGAAGTGCATCTACAATAATAGGTGGTATGTTTATGGGATTGACGAGGAAAAGTGCCACGGAGTTTTCATTTTTACTGGCCATTCCCACCATGGTAACAGCTACCTTTTATGATCTCTATAAGAATGCAGGAGCCTTTTCCTTATCAAACTGGCAGGCTTTAATCGTTGGATTTGTAACTTCCTTCCTTACGGCCTTTTTTGCTGTCAAGTGGTTTCTATCCTATGTATCAAATAATACCTTTGTCCCTTTTGGCATATATAGAATCATCATAGGAATTCTATATCTTCTCTACCGTTAGGTATAGCATCCCATCTTTTTCGTAAATTTCGGAAAACTTTAGCTCTATTGGCCTTTTGAATATCGGGCCATCGTATACAACCGTGTGGTACTCTCCCTTTTCACCACACACGTCCATATTATCAATGCTTTTTATGATTTCGATTGTTGAGGGATCATGAAGATCTCTACCGAGTAAGACTTCGAAATCCTTCTTTACCGCTATTATTCTCGCCTTAAAACCGAGATCTATAAACTCTCCTATTAGCTTGTTCCTATCTTCAAGCCATAGAGGTTCCATGGGCTTAACATTGTATCTGCCACATATATTCTCCACCCACCTTTTGTGATCCTCAAGATCGATATCTCCAAATATGCCTATTCCACCTTTGGCGTATTTTTCCAAGAACTCTGAGAATCTTGACTCATAATCTTCCCAACTTGCACATCCGTAAAACATCTCAACTCCAAGACTATCGGCCTGTGCCTTAATTACATCATAGGGTAGACCGTGGGCTCTCGTTCTCTTACAGGTCTCATCGAACATGGTGAATATTGCATCTATTCTACCTATTTCTCTTAATCCTCTATAGAAGCAAAGCGCAGAATCCTTACCTCCACTCCAGGAGACAAATACCATCCTCCCCTCCTTTTATTCTTTGAACCTTATTTTAACAGAGTGTAGGGCTTTGTGCAAACTTTGAATTGCGAATGGTTAAGTAATTTGGATTAGGTTTGTTGACAATATAATATGCTTAGATTATATATGATAGCTGGGTATATGTGGGCCGGTAGCTCAGTCGGTAGAGCAACGGCCTTTTAAGCCGTTGGTCCCAGGTTCGACCCCTGGCCGGCTCACTTTTGATAGTTTAGTCCCCGTCGTCTAGCCCGGCCCAGGACACCGGCCTTTCACGCCGGTAACGCGGGTTCAAATCCCGCCGGGGACGCTTCTTTTTAAATTTGGGAGCAGTTTTTTATATTACAGAGAGTTATCATAAAATTTTATCAAATGGTATTGACTGGATTTTGATAGTGTATTAAATTCTTATTGATGGAATGATATGTTTTTTACTATTTTTGTGCATGATGTAACATTTTTTTATATACTGAGTTTTATTAATATTAGAGGGGGCTATCATGAATAGGGATCTTAAAGGTCGTTTTGTATTGTTTACAATTTTTGCTGTGGTTGTGCTTATGGTTCTTTATGTGAGTGGCTATTCAGACGTAATAGGGGTTTACCTTGATCAGAATAATAGTACTGTAAGCATAGATGCTGAAGTTAATAAGTCCGATAATTCGGGTGGTCCTGTCTTTGGAGTGTTTGTGGAAAATGACACTCAGGATACTTTGAGTCTTACTGTAAATGCTACTATTAACGCTACGGCGACTAACGATAGTGGTGGAAGTATGACCCTTGGTATATTCGGTAATGGAACTATGGAAGAAAACGCTCAGTCAAGGCCTATTGATCTAACTATTACTGAAAATGGCGGTATTAGTGTGTATGCAAGTGGTAATGGTACAGGACAAGGAGATGGTGCGGATGTTTTAGCAGGTGGTGCATTGGGTAATTTTACAAATATTTATAATCATGGAGCTATTTATGTGACGGGAGTTGCTGGTAATGACACAACCTCTCTTATGGTAGGTGGTATTGGAGGGTCAGATGTTAGTAACTTTTTTAATTTAGGTGGGATTTATGTTAATGGCACGGGTGGATATGTAAATGTAACAGATAACATTCCTATAGGGGTAGATTTTTTAAGTGTCACTTACTTTGTCAATAATGGTACTATAAGTCTCAATGTAGAGTCTATAAATGCCACGGGAATTGGCGTAAGATCTGATGAATTTGCTACGGTTGAGAATAATGGGAATGTAAAGGTAAGTGTAAATGCGACAAGTGGTGAAGGGGCTTTTGGAGCTGGATTTTATGCAGGTTCTCCCGGGATTGTAAGTGAAGGCTATCCGGGAGATATAGGTAACTTTACCAATAATGGTACTATAGA
>CAZPXS010000008.1:0-38958 GCA_964590075.1 uncultured Aquificales bacterium | reverse complement strand
TTTTCCTAAACTTAAACCCTTTTCAGCCTGGAAGCCTTGAAAGTTGGCAAGTCTTTTCTTTTCAGACTCTCTAAAGATAATATGCATCAAGACACCTATTATTATTCCCTGTGTTACTGCACCAAAGGTTCTGGCTATTCCTACACTTAATCCGAGGACCTTTGCCGAAAGGACGATAGCAAGTATATTTATAGCCGGTCCTGAATACAGAAAGGTTGTTGCTGGCCCTATTCCCGCTCCCTGAAGGTAAAGTCCAGCAAACAGAGGTAAAACTGTACAAGAACAAACCGCGAGTATTGTACCAGACACGGAAGCTATTATAAAGGCAAAAGTCTTTGGGGAGTCTGGTCCTAGGTATCTGAGTACTGCTTCCTTGGAGATGAAAGTACTTATGGCACCTGCTATGAAGAATGCGGGTACTAAACAAAAGAGAACGTGCTCCTTTGCATACCAGTGTAGTAAAAGTGCCCCCTCTCTTACTCCCTGAAGTATCCTATCGCGAGCCGGAAAGATGTAAAAAAAGGCAAATAGAACGATAAAACCGATGATAAATTTAGCCTCCTGCTTGATATCCATCTTCCCCCCTACTAATATCCCGGATTCGTTTTGTATGTAAGTATAATAGCTTTATAGCTATTTGTCAATATGTCTATAAACATATGAATCTTTAGTCTGTGAAAAATTTTTGGGAAACTTGGGGTTGTAGCTACCAGAGATCTTTGGAATTAGCAAAAATTAAAAGCCGACTTGACTAAGGTTTTCTATAATATATAATGATTTTAATGAGATTTAGGAAATTTACGCATCTCACCCTTAAAGAAAATCTCTTTCTCCTGCAACTTCTGGCCCTCATTTCCTGGGTTCTCGGAAGTATCTTTCTCCTCTGGCACTATTATCCTGAAATCAAACACCTACGTTACAGGCTTGAGGCCAAAGAAAAAATCCCACCCCTTTTTGAAACCATAAGTCTCCTTCAGAAGCACCGGGGACTTTGCTATTTAAGGTATTTCACTCAAGAGGCGAAGGAACTACACGAAATAAAAGCAACCTTTCAGGAAATTGGAAACCAGATAGATAACTCCTTTAAAAAGACCCTTTCTCTTTATTCTTCCGAGGAAAGGACACTTCTTTTGAAATACTATAATGATTGGCAAAAATTGAAAACCCACAGTCTCCATATCTCGCCTATTGAATCCTTTTTCCAGCATACTGCAATTATAGTGAGCCTTCTTCAATTTTTGAAAACAGAGGGAGAAAAATATCAACTTTTTGCAGAGCCAGATCTTTATCTTCGCACCCTTGCCCAGGTAAGTTTGCTTGAACTTCCCAATCTGATAGAGGCCCTTGGAAAATTAAGGGCTATAGGGAGCGTAGGTGTAGAGAGAAAACACATGTTCCCTGAGGATAAAAAGATTTTTTTTCAGAATTTTCAAGCCCTGCAAGGGTATCATGAGATCCTGCGCTGGACCCTTTTAAATATTAAGTTTCCGAGAAAAACCATTATTGCCATGGAAAGCTCCTTTAAACTCCTCAATGACTTTATGGACCTCTCTCAAAGCCTTCTTTTGAATGGTTTCCAGGGAGGTTTTTCTCTTACTGGTTATGGTTATTTTAAGCTGGCAACGGCTGTGATAGATAGTTTTTACAGCCTTCAGTCTTTGATTTTGAGTGAATATCTCCAGCAAATTGAGGAGAAAAAGAACGAACTCATAAGAAGTGGCCTCCTTAGTTTTCTCTTTCTAAGCTTGGTTTTGGGGAGTATCTGTCTTTTCTTTTATCTCAGTTATAAGAGACTTGCCCGAAGGCTTTCCCAGATTGCCAAGGAAACTCAAAAGATAGCAAGTGGTGATCTTTCAGCAAGAATTACCCTTGACTATGAGGACGAAATAGGAGAGGTGATAAAACTTCTTAATGCCTCTTTGGATGAACTGGAAAGGCGCCTAAGAGAAATTTACTTCCTTCACTATTATGATTCCTTAACAGGAGCTCCTAACAGAGAAAGCCTTCTTTTGGAGTTAAAAAAGAGAAAGGTTATCAATCTCCTTCTCCTTGACATAGACAATTTCAAGGCCCTAAATACCCTCTACGGAGAAGAAATAGGGGATCAAGTTCTTAAACACATATCTCAGAGACTAAAAGAGGTTTTTGAAACCGAGGTCTACCGGGTCGGGCCAGACGAATTTGCCCTTATCCTTCCAGAGGAGGATCTGAAAATTCTCTTCCCCAAAGTGGAAACTCTCTTACAGGAGGTAGAAAGGAAACCCCTTCGTTATCAAGACCTTGAGATTTTCTTTCACCTAAGAGGAGCCATGATATATGAGTGTGTCCATCCTGAGCATACCTTATCCCTTGCTTATTCACTCTTAAAGGAGGTAGTAAAAAAGGCTAAGGTGATTGATTGTGTGGTTAGTCCTTCTATTGATAGAAGTTCTCTTTATAAAGAAACTATTTTGTATGTGGGAAAAATCCGATCAGCGATAGAAGAAAGGCGCGTTATTCCCTATTATCAGCCTGTTTTTGATAATAAAACCAAAGAGATAGTTAAAGTTGAGGCTTTAATGAGGATTCAGGAAGAGGATGGTGAAATCTTGCCTCCTTCCAAATTTCTTCCCATTGCCAAAGAGAGCGGATATTATCCCCTGCTAACTCTAAGGATCTTTGAGGAGGTGAAAAAACATCTTCCCCTAATACCCTGGGATGTCTCTTTAAATCTTTCCTTTTCAGATTTACTAAACAAAGAGATACTTCAAAGCTTTTTATCTCTTATTGAAGATTGCTCAAAAAAGCTTATGTTAGAGTCCAAAATAGTCCTTGAACTTCTTGAAACCGAAGAGATAGAGTTCTATGAAAGATTGCTTCCTATAGTTTTGGAAATCAAAAAAGAAGGGGTTCAACTGGCCATTGACGACTTTGGAGCTGGCTATTCCAATTTACAAAGGCTGATTGAGCTTGAAGTGGATTTTATTAAAATTGATGCTTCTATTATAAAAAGACTTCCCGAGAGTGAAAAGGCAAGGGATCTTGTGAGGGCTGTAGTAAGTTTTGCCAGAGCTACAGGCATTAAAACCATAGCTGAGTTTGTAGCAGATGAAAGGATTTTTAACTTGGTCTGTGAGCTTGGGGTTGATTATTCTCAGGGATACTATTTTTCTCCACCCCTTCCACTCCAAGAACTTCTAAGTCTCACTGGTGGAACTTCTAAGAGTTTTTAGAATAAACCCTTGTTCTTGTGATAGTTGGGGTAGATAGACTTATAACATGGTCAAAGCAGTTTCAAATATTCTCTCATGGCTTTTCCGATATCGGCTCTTGCTATGATTCCCACTAGTTTCTTTCTATCTCCCTTTTTAACTACAGGGAGCCTTCCTATCCCATTATTTACCATGAGTTCCAAAGCATAAGCCAGGGTATCCGATTCTGTTACAGTAATTAGATTTTTATTCATTAATTCCTCAACTTTTCTTTTACTTCTTTCTGAGGAAGGAATTTCTAAAATATCTGTTTTAGTAATAATTCCTATCAACTCTCCATTTTTAACTACAGGAAGACCGCATATGAAATTTTTTCTCATTATAGAGTAGGCTTCTTCGATTGATGACTCTGGAGATATTGTTATGGGTTTTTTCATATAATCCTTTACTTTTATCTTTTCAAGTACGTAAATTCCATATTCATCTCTATACGCTGGGGAGTCAAATCTTGTGTCCACTTGGCTTGCAAAAATGCTCTTTTTACCACTTAAGAGGTAGGCGGTAAAAACCGATAGCATAGCGGGTAAGAGCAAGCTGTAACCGCCTGTCATTTCAGCGATAAGAAGAAGGGTTGAAAGAGGTGCTTTAGCTGCTCCTCCAAAAAGGGAAACCATTCCAACTATCATAAATGAAGGTATGTGAAGGTTGAAATTGCCGTATTTATTTAGAATTATGGCATAAATAGCGCCGGTAAGTCCTCCTATCATAACTGATGGACCGAAGACACCACCTGATCCACCCGATCCGAGTGTGAAAGAAACTCCTAAGGTGACCCCTAATATTCCCAGTGTTATTAGATAGGGATCTGTGATTTTACCGTCCATTATAAGCTGAAGCCATCCGTATCCATTACCAATGGCTAGGGGTATAAAAGCACCTATTGTTCCTGCGATTAAACCTCCCAGAGAAGGTTTTATATAAGGGGGGATCTTTAAGTTATTGAAAAAATTGCAAATTGTAAAGAAAGTAAAGATAAATAATCTTATAACAATTGCACAAAAAACCCCCAATCCTATGTAGAAAAAGAGATGGGAAACTTTGATATAGTGAGGAGCTTGTGCTGAAAATATTGGATTAAACCCAAAAACCAAACAATATATAGTATATGAAGTAATAGAGGCAATAAAACTTAAAATTGCAGCTTCGATATCAAAATCTTTCTTAAAAAACACTTCACCGCTTATAAGAGCGCCTGCAAGAGGTGCTTTAAATATAGCGGCTATTCCTGAACCGAGTCCAACTGCCAAAAAGAGTCTTCTTTCTTTCTGAGTTAGTTTAAAGAGATCAGCTATGGTTGAGCCTATACCTGCTCCAATTAAGGCGATAGGGCCTTCCCTTCCGGAAACACCACCTGTACCTATGGTGATGGCAGAGGTGATTAGTTTTATTATAGAACTTTTTATAGAGAGTTTTTTCTGATTATGGTAGGCATTTATAGCCGAATCTGTTCCTATACCTGCGGATTCAGGAGAAAAGAGATAGGTTAAGATTCCGGAAACAAATCCTCCCACGGCTACGGTTAGAGGAAGTAGATAGGGTCTATTGAAAACTAAAGTATAGGTTTCGCTTATTCCTCCTTCTCCGACCGCTTTTGGTTGAATATATCCTACAAAATTTTCGAGAACCAAATGAGTAGTAAACTCTAAAGTATACATAAAAAGTATTGCAAATATCCCAGTAAAAGTACCAGTTATTAGGGAGAGAAGAATGGAATTTTTTCTAAAGATAATCGCTCTATTAATTTGTAATCTAGTTTGATTTAACCATAACAAAATATTTGGTTTTTCCTCCATAAACTTGCTCCCTTTTCGTTTCTGTTATAATCGATTTGAAATTTGGTTTCAATCCCTCAATGGTAGTCTAACTAGTGGTTGATGATTCAAATTTTTCTACTATCTCTTCAATCAGGGAAGCAACCTAATTTTTGTTCTCATTTTAGTTCGTTCTGATACATTCCAACCTAATTAAGAGTTTAATCCAAATGTTCAAGTATAGTAAAGTATGTGTTCTTGATCTTTTCAAACAGCGTCACAGCTCCTTGAATTTTTTATCATGTTATGTTAATATCATTATCATAAGTAACTTTCATAGCAATATCTAGAGAGGTTGGATAATGAGTGGTAATCAATTGCCAATGAGCCAAAATTATTCTTTGGATTTAACATTCATAACTAATGAACCTGGTCGAAAATTGATAGACAGATTCTGCCAGATAATAAAAGGCTGTAGGTATTTTGATTGCCTTGTTGGTTATTTTTATTTAAGTGGTTTTCACCTTTTTTATAAAGCCCTGGAAAATACCGAGCGAATAAGGATTCTCACTGGGATTGGGATAAGCGAGGATGTTTATAACTACATAAAGTTTGCAGAGGAGCATCTTCAAGGGCGATCTCCTCTATCTCATTGGGAAACTAAACAAAAAATTAGCGAAATTATAGAGATGGAACTTGCTGACTCAGAAGACGATTTATCTATCGAAGAGGGAATAGAGAAATTTATAGAGTGGATAAAGACGGGGAAGCTTCAAATAAGAGCCTATCCTTCAAGAAAGCTTCATGCAAAGCTTTATATCTTTACTTTTGGAGATGAATATTGTGATAGAGGAAGAGTTATAACGGGCTCCAGCAACTTTACTTACTCTGGACTTGTAGACAATTTGGAATTTAATGTTGAACTAAAAAATCGCTCTGATTATGAATTTGCAAAGCAAAAATTTGAAGAATTGTGGAAAGATGCTGTAGATGTCAGTAAAGACTTTGTTCATACTATTAAGGAAAGAACTTGGCTAAAGGAGGATATTTCTCCATATGAATTGTATTTAAAGTTTTTATATGAGTATTTTAAAGACGAACTTTCAAGGATGGATGAAGTTTTTCTAAAGTATTTACCTGAGGATTTCAGAAGATTAAAGTATCAGGAGCAAGCAGTATTAAATGCAAAAAAAAATACTTGAGGAACATAGGAGTGTTTTTATATCGGATGTGGTTGGGCTTGGAAAAACCTATATTACTGCCATGCTCGCTGCTCAGCTTGACGGAAGAACCCTTGTGATTGCGCCTCCAGCACTTCTTAACAAAAATAATCCTGGCTCATGGCCGAATGTCTTTGCCGATTTTCGTGTACCTGCTGAATATGTATCAATAGGCAAACTTGACGAAGCTCTTAAGTTAATAGAACAAAGAGAGTATAAAAACGTTATAATAGATGAGGCTCATCGTTTTAGATCAGAGACAACCATTAGTTATGAAAAACTTGCTGAGATCTGCCATGGTAAAAGGGTTATTCTGGTTTCTGCGACTCCGTATAACAATACTCCACAAGATCTACTCGCACAAATCAAACTTTTTCAAAATGTAAGGAAAAGTACAATACCAGGGCTTCCTGATCTTGAGAAGTTTTTTAAAAATATAGAAAAAAGATTAAAGTCTGTGGATCGTCGTAAGGATTATGAAAGATATCTCAAAGTAACTAGAGAAATTTCAAAAGAGATAAGGGATAGAGTTTTGAAGTATTTGATGGTTAGAAGAACGAGAAAGGAAATTGAAAAATATTTTTCAGAAGATTTAAAAGAAAACAATATCAAATTTCCAGAGGTTCAGGATCCAGTCCCATTATATTACGAACTAAACGATGAAGAAGATAAAATCTTCATGGATACCATAGAGTTAATAACTCAAAAATTTAAGTATTCTCGTTATATGCCTTTACTTTATTTAAAGGGATCAATAAGCCCACTTGAACAGCAATCTCAGAGAAATATGGGTAGTTTTATGAAGGTTCTTCTTGTTAAACGACTTGAGAGCAGTTTTTATGCCTTCAGAAATACTATAGATAGGTTCATTAAATCTTATGAGAAATTCATTGAAGCATATAATGAAGGAGCAGTGTATGTAAGTAAAGGATATTTGGACAAGATATTCGAACTTCTAGAAGAGGGGGATGATGAGGCAATTCAGAGGCTTATTGATGAGGGAAAGGCAGACCGTTATTCAAGTTCGGATTTCAGGCCCGAATTTGAGAAAGATTTGAAAAAGGATCTTGAAATCTTGAGACGTATAAAATCAATGTGGGAGAATGTAAGAAGAGATCCCAAGCTAGAAAAACTTCTTTATGAACTAGAGCAAAACCAAGTTATTAAAGATAAAAAAATAATTATCTTTACCGAATCAAAGGAAACAGCAGAGTATATTACTGAAAGCATAAATAGAAGATTTGGGAAAGAAATAGCTCTTTTATTTCACGGTGGAGTTTCTGAAAGTGTAAGAGATAAGGTTATAGAGAATTTTGATGCGAGAGCAAGAAATAAGAGGGATGATTATAAAATCCTTGTTTCAACTGAGGTGCTCTCAGAAGGAGTTAATCTTCACCGTTCCAATATTGTAATAAATTACGATATCCCCTGGAATCCGACAAGACTTATTCAAAGAGTTGGGAGAATTAATCGTATAGATACGCCCTTTGACAAAATCTATGTATTTAACTTTTTCCCAACTAAACAGGCAGATTCTCAGATAGAACTGACAAATATTGCACGCTCTAAAATAGAGGCTTTTTTAACCCTGCTTGGTGGTGATTCTGCAATTTTAACAGAGGGTGAGCCTGTATCTTCTCATGAGCTGTTTGACAAACTCCTTTCAAAGAAGACTTTGACTGATGAGGAAGAAGGGTTAGAGGATAGTGAGCTTAAGTATCTAAGAGTCATTGAAGAAGTTCGCGACAAGAATCCCGAACTCTTTGAAAAAATTAAAAAACTTCCCAAAAAGGCACGTTCAGCCAAGGCCTTTTCTCAAGAATTAGATGGTATCGCCAAACCCGATTCTTTACTTACTTTCTTTAGAAAAGGTAAGCTTATGAAATTCTTCTTATCAAATAGAGAGGAGACCGTTGAGCTTGACTTTTTAACATCTGCGAGAATTCTTGAGAGTTTACCAGAGGAAAAAAGGGCTAAACTTGATCTGGAAGAGTATTATAAATTTCTCGGAAATAACAAACGAGCTTTTCTTAATGCAACAACTCAGGAACCTGTTGAAATATCTAAAACAGGTGGAAAAAGTAGTTACGAAAGGCTCCTGAAGATTTTAAAGGCAACGGTGAGTAACCCCAAGCAACTGACAGAAGATCAAGAGTTTTACCTCAAAAATTTGATAAACCGTCTTGAAGAGGGAGTAATACCTAAAAAAACTGTTCAGAAGACCCTTAAAGAATTAGACGAACTTAAGGAAGAAATAAAAAATCCATTAAAGGTAATCAGTATCTGTCAAAAGGTAATTTCACCAACATTTCTAAGAGGCCATTTTGCTGAAGCTTACGGATTCAAGGAAGAAAAAAAGAGAGGTTATATTATCGCTATATCTTTCAGGTTAGAAAAAATGATATCTTGGAAGGTCATAAAAGGGAAAATTCAGGGCCTTATGAAATCATCAAAAAAGATAATAGAGGGAGATCAAGAATGAATAGGGAACAAGCAAGAAGGCTGATAATTGAAACCTTTGAGAATCCATTTGATAAAGACAGGTTTGTTTCTTTCTTAAAAAATCTTTTAAAAACCTTTTAAAAACCTTTGAAGAAAAAACATTTAGCTATCAGGGAAATTATATTCCTGATGCTTTCAATGATGGTATTAGTAAGTTTGAAAGAGTTGGTAAGTATACTTACAATGATAAAGAAATTGATCTATTGATTGTTTATCTGAAAAATAAAACCTCCCTTGAAAGAGCAAGAACTTTTCAAAGAAATTTAATTGCTTGGTATTTAAAAGGAAGTAGAGGAGGAAAGTTAAAGGATGCTGCCCTCGTTGCCTTTATTTCTCCAGATGCTGAGGACTGGAGATTTTCCCTTGTAAAAATGGAATACAAATTTGTTGAAACTCCCACAGGAAAAATCAAGGTCAAAGAGGAGTTTACCCCAGCAAAGAGGTTTTCCTTTCTGGTTGGTAAAAATGAAAAGAGTCATACAGCGCAGAGTAGATTTTTGCCTCTATTGGAAAGTGAGAGACTCCCTAAGCTTGAAGACTTAGAGGAAGCCTTTAATGTTGAGGTTGTAACGGAAGAATTCTTCAGGAAGTATAGAGACCTGTTTATAAGAACTAAACTTACCCTTGACAGAATTGTTCAGGATAATCCAAGAGTCAGGGTGGAGTTTGAAAGGAAAAATATCAACACTGTTGATTTTGCTAAAAAACTTTTGGGTCAAATTACATTTTTGTACTTTCTTCAAAAGAAGGGTTGGTTTGGTGTTGAGAGAGGTAAGCCCTGGGGAACTGGACCAAAGGATTTTATAAGAAGGCTTTTTAATAGAGAATACGGAGATTACGAAAACTTTTATAACGATGTTCTTGAGCCTCTCTTTTATGAGGCTCTGAGAACTGATAGATCAGCAGATGATCACTATTACAGCAGATTTAATTGTAAAATACCTTTCCTGAATGGTGGACTTTTTGATCCAATAAACAACTTTGACTGGGTAGATGTGGATATATTGCTTCCAAATGAGCTTTTTTCAAACAACAATAAGACTAAGGAAGGAGACATAGGAGATGGAATTCTTGATGTGTTTGATAGATATAACTTCACGGTAAACGAAGAAGAACCACTTGAAAAAGAGGTTGCCCTTGACCCAGAACTCCTTGGAAAAATCTATGAGAAACTAAACGCCATAAGACCTGATAACTTTGATGAATATGTAAAGGTTTTAAAGTCTGGCAAAAAGGGAGAAGAAACGAAGTTCAATAAAGAATATGGAGTATATTACACGCCAAGAGAGATAGTTCATTACATGTGCCAGGAGAGTTTGATAAACTATCTTGAAACAGAACTTGCGGGGAAGGTCAAAAAAGAAGAGATTGAAGAATTCGTAAGATATGCTGATCTTTTCTTGGAGCACGAAAGAACCGCCTGTGAAAAAAGAGAAAGGATTGAAAGAGGTGAACAAAAAGAGACAAAGTATGAGCATAAGATACCCGAAAGTATTATTCAAAACGCAGAGCTTATAGACAAACTTCTTGCTGATATAAGAGTTTGCGATCCTGCGGTTGGCTCAGGTGCTTTTCTTGTTGGCATGATGCATGAAATTGTAAAGCTAAGGCAGTTGCTTTCGGTTTATCTGGGAAGAGATATTAACACTTATGACCTAAAACGCCACTGTATTGAGAATTCCCTTTATGGAGTTGATATAGACCCCGGTGCGGTTGAAATATGTAAATTAAGATTCTGGCTTTCTCTGATTGTGGATGAAGAAGATTTTCATAACATAAAACCACTTCCAAATCTTGATTATAAGGTGGTCTGTGGAGACTCTTTGTTGGGAATTGAAAAGAATCTAATAAATGTTAATTTGTTTAATCAGCTTGAAAAATTGAAAACACAATACTTTAATGAAACAAATCCGGTAAGAAAGCAAAAATTAAAAAATGAAATTGATAAGTTGATCTATGAAATTACGAATGGGCATAAAGAGTTTGATTTTGAGGTTTATTTTTCTGAGGTGTTTCATGAAAAAGGTGGCTTTGATATTGTGATAGGAAATCCACCGTATAGTGGAGTTTTAAAGAATCTTGATAAAGTTATTAAAACTTTTAATTATTACGATACCTGAAAAAATTCTGCCTCATTTTTTATTGAAAAAGCATCACAATTAACAAATGAAAAAGGTATTGTAGCTTTAATTATTCCTAAATCATTTACCTACGTTGAAGGTTGGCAAAAAGTCAGGAATTTTGTCTTAAATAAAAATGCACTGGTAGATATGGTTGATGTTAGTAAAGCTTTTGAGAATGTATTATTAGAGCAGGTCATCATAGTGTTTAAGACTATCAAAAGTGAAGAAGATTACAAGTTTTTTACTTTTGAAGGCTGGAATAAACAAATAAAATCAATAGGTGAAGCTGAAAAATCACTTTGTAATTATCTTGGAATTATTCCAATTTATGTAGATAAGCAGAAATATGCTATTTTAGATAAGATAAAAACAGATAGTGTTCTTTTGTCTTCCATTTCAGAAACTTTTAGAGGACTTCCTTTCCAAAAATACGTTTCTCAAAAAGGAGATATACCTATTTTGCGAGGTAAAAACATAGGAAAATATAAAATTCATGGGGAAATAGACAAAATACCTAAATCTGTTTTACCTGCCAATAAGAAAGTAAGAAAGCTTTTTGAACCTAAAATAATTTCACAAAATATTGTAGCACACGTGATGAATCCATATGACCGCATAATTATTATGGCAACATTTGATGATAAAGGAATGCTTACACTTGATACAGTTATGAACACATTTATAAAAGAAAACAAATTTTCTTATTACTATATTCTTGGTATTCTGAACTCAAAATTATCTGAATGGTTTTTCTACTGGTTTGTTTATAACAGAGCTGTTAGGACAATGCATTTTGACGAATACTACATTGGAAAATTACCAATTAAGAAAATTGATAAACAAAACCAAACTATAGTAAGTCAAATAGAATCCCTCGTCTCTGAAATCCTTTCTATCACTCAATCTCCAGATTACGAAACAGACCCACAAAAGCAAGCCAGAGTAAAAGAACTTGAAAAACAACTTGACCAGCTTATTTATAAGCTTTATAATTTAACAGAGGAAGAAATTAATATTATAGAAGGAAATAAAATATGATGAATAACATTCTTGATGACATTATCTTTGACGCTCTTGGCTTAACCGAAGAAGAACGAAAAGAGGTCTATTAGGCAGTTACTGAACTTGTAAAAACAAGATTAGAAAAAGCGAGGAGTGTGTGAGGATGAGGAATGATGAAGTAAATACAGCCTTTGAAATGCTGCTTGAAGCAATTGAAAAAGTTTTAAGTAGTCTGACCCGGGAAAGTGAACTGGCTATAAAAAACAAAGATTACAAAAAAGCTGAAGAATTAATCAAAAAAGCAGAAATCATAGATTCAATTAAACAAGAAGTTGAAAAGTTTCAAAAGAAATGGAACGATATTTTTATTGACAAACCTCCATCTAAAACTCCCAAAGCAAAAAATTCTAAGAAACTAAAAAAAGGCTTAAGAACTCCCGAAAATGAATTTATAATACCAATACTTGAGTCATTAGTTGAATTAGGTGGTAAGGCAAAGGCAAAAGATGTCTTAAAGAAAGTAGAAGAAAAAATGAAAGATAAACTTAATGAATATGACCTTCAGGGTCTCCCATCTAATCCTTCCCAGAAGAGATGGGAGAATGCAGCTCAATGGTGCAGAATTACACTTGTATCTAAGGGACTTCTTTCGAATAATTCGCCAAGGGGCATCTGGGAGATAACTGCTGAAGGTATAAAATATTTAGAAGGGCATAAACATAATAAATGACTTTTGATTCATAAAAAAGCAGAGAATGTAAAGCCTTTCAAAAATTGTACTTCCTGATAAAGCACTTTACAGAGAATTAATGTTTTTGCTTGGATATACTAAACCAATCCAAATCAAAGGGGGCTAAAATGAACTATTTGATTTACGCAGCTTATGGTTCAAATCTTCTAAAAGAGAGGTTTATGGTTTACATTAAAGGGGGGGTACTTTGAAGGGATAGAATACACAGGATGTTCAGACAAAACTGAACCCATAAGTCTTGGTTGGATGTATATTCCTCATAGGCTGTATTTCGCTAAAAAATCTTCACGATGGGATAACAAAGGGGTGGCTTTTTTATCATGTCAGTTAGAACAAAATAAAGACCTTCATGCAGTAGTTCGGCTCTGGAGGATATCGGAAAAGCAGTTTGAATGTCTGAAAAAACAGGAAGGAAGTGTCTGGTATCATAAAGAGCTTGAATTGGGAGAGAGGGATGGGCTTATTATAAAAACTATCACAGGTTGCTGGGAAAATGAAATAAATCCACCTTCCGAAAGATACCTTGAAATAATTAAAAAAGGCTTAAAAGAAACCACAGGATGGACTGATGAGCAAATAGAGGAATATTTTAAAGAGTTTTTATAGCATTTGAGACCTTTGCAAAATTTAGGTTTCTGGTAGCCGCAACCTTTAGTTTGCGTGTTTTTTTATTTTTATTGATTTTTTTCGTAAGACCTAAAGGTCTTGCGGCTACCTTAAAGAAACAATTTTGCAAATATCACATTTCAATCCTCCAAGAATTCTGGGAGAAAGGGTCTTAGTTTTAGGGGGACTCTACTTTTCTGTCTTTCCTGGTTTATCCGCTCAGGAACCGCAATTTTTCTAAAGTATGTTCTCCATAGCTCTACGAAGGGGTCCTTAAGGACCTTTGGGTCTATCTCCCAGTCTTCAAGAAAAAGAAGTTTTAATCTTTCTCTTTGCCCGATAAAGAGGATCCCTCTTAAGGTATCAACTATAACGATCCTTTCCCTTGGAAATCGCCTGAGAAAGTGATTCCCGATAAGGGGCAAAACATTGTTTTCCGGTTCAAAGTAAGCAAAAAGCACTCCATCTCTTGGAGAATAAAACCTCAAAAATCCGAGCCAGCGATGTCTCTCCCTGAAAAGAGCCTTTTTTGCCTTTTGAAGCTTTACCGCCTCAACAAGATGGGGTCTCTGAAAGATCTTGGGATCCTCCCTTAATTTTCTCAGGCATCTAGCAAGGGGAATCTCAAGCTCTGCCTTATCACATAGGTACCAGTAATATAGATCCTTAAGAAGAGCTCTCTCTCCAAATTTTATTATGTATTCCTTTAGCTCCTCTACCCTTGACTTAGAAGGTTCAATCTTTTCACAGAAAAGGGGAAAAGGAACCTTCTTTGAAAGCCTGAGATTGTAAACCCTTCCCTTAAGGGTAGTGTCTTCAGATTCGAAGGTAAGTTTATAGAGGAGGGTTAAATAGGCCTCCCAGGTGCCGTCATAGAGGTAGATAGCCATGGCTTAAAGGATAATGGGAGTTTTCAGAAAATTCTGAGAAAAGGGATAGTTGATGTACTTCGAGCTTTTTTGACTCCCTTTGAGAGACGAGAGGTTTTCCCCTTATGGTGATGAAGTATTTAGCCCTTTTCAGGGGAACACCGATATTTTTAAGGACCTCTTCCGATAGGGGACCATACTTTCTTGCTTCAATTATCTTTTTGGCAGAGGTTGGGCCAATTCCTGGAACCCTTATCAATTCCCAGTAGTCAGCCTTTGTGATTTCAACGGGGAAGAAATGGAGATTTTTCAGAGCCCAGGTTAATTTGGGATCAAAGCGTAGTTCAAGATTTTCGGAGTCCTGGAAGAGTTCATCTACAGTAAAACCGTAAAAGCGTATAAGCCAGTCAGCCTGATAAAGGCGATGTTCCCTAAGGAAAGGTGGTTCACTAATTGCGGGAAGGTCAGGGTCAGAGTTCACAGGGATATAGGCAGAGTAATAGACCCTTCTTACCATTTTTCTTGAGTAAAGGGACCAGGCAAGCTTCAAAATGGTTTTATCGGTTTCAGGGGTTGCTCCGATTATGAGTTGCGTTGAGGCAGGGGCCTTCACCTCTTTGTTTTCGTAAAGTTCCCTTACCTTTTTTAAGGGACTGAGAAGAAGGGGAAAGTTTTTTTCAGGCGCAAGAGCCTTTAGGGATTCTTCGGTTGGTAATTCAAGGTTTGAACTGACTCTATCGGCAAGCTTTAGGGCCTCCTGAATTAGCTCATCGCTTGCTCCCGGGATTAGTTTAAGATGGATGTATCCTTCAAATCCGTATTCTTTTCTGAGAATCTTTACCGCCTTTAACATGAGTTCCATGGTATCATCTGGAGAATTATAAATTCCGGAACTTAAAAACAAGCCCTCTATATAGTTTCTTCGGTAAAACTCTATGGTGAGTTTGGCAATCTCCTTTGGGGTAAAAATAGCTCTTGGAAGATCATTCTGTCTTCTATTTACGCAGTATTTACAGTTATTTTTACAGATATTGGTAAGAAGTATTTTTAGAAGTGAGACACACCGGCCGTCTGCACTCCAAGTGTGGCATATTCCACTTAAATGGCCATTTCCAATTCCGTGGAGAGGAGTTTCCCTTCGGCTCCCTGAGCTACTACAGGAGTTATCGTATCGGGCTGCCATGGAGAGGATGCTTAGCTTTTTGAAGAGGTCCCTACTTTTGCTTATTATCTGCAAACCCTGAGACATCGCCTCTTTATTTTGATCTAAAACTAAAGTTAAATCTCAAATACTTTCTTATCTCTTCAAGCTTATTTTTCCTTTCGGGATCCAAGGAGATGGATTCTATATATTCAGCGATGAAAGCTAAAAATATCGATAGAAATAGTGAAGATGTGAAGGCTACTACTACCATAAGTTTTCTCTTTGGCTTTGCTTTTTTTTCAGGAGGCGTAGCTGGATCTATCACCTGTACCAAAACAACGTCTTTTTCCTCTTCCATCTTTGCCATTTCATAAGACTTAAGGAGAGTTTGATAGAGAGCCTCGTAATACTTAAAATCTCTTAATTTTCTTAAATATTCTGTACCTATGTCGGAGGCTTTTTCAACTGGTACTAGGGCATCGAAACTTTGGCCACTATTTTTCTCCAGTGAAGCAAGTTGGGCTCTAAGTGCCCGTATAGCCTCTTCTAATTTTTGAACTTCAGGATTCTGGGGAGTAGCGTAGGTTCTTAGCACCCTTAGCTCTGCTTCTTTGGCTGCAATTTGGGCCTTTAATGCTGCAATGGATCCGATTACAGCTTTTGCCTGTTCCTCAAGATTTATAACTCCGGTTTTCTGCTGGAATCTTTTCAATTCCTCTTCGGCCTTTGTCAGAGCCTGTTTGGCGTCATTCAGTTGTTCTTCAAAAAATAGTCTTTTTTTCGAGGCTATGCTGAGAGCCAGATTTTTGTTTAGGTTTTTTAACTCTTCCACAAAGGCGTTGGCTATTTCAGCTGCTCTTTTAGGATCTTTATCTTCGAAACTAAGAGTAATTATCCCTGTTTTTTTGTCAACTTTTACATCAAGCTTAGAGAGAAGAATTTTTCTTGTATCAGTAAGTGTTTCTTTATCATAAAGTTTTTTCAAGTTGAATCGTTGTATGATGCGATCAAGAACAGTGTTGGATTTAAAAAGTTCCGCATATAGGTCGGCTTTGGTGGGAAAAGCAGAACTGCCTGTTAAGGCGGTTATATCAGAAAAAAGCCCTATTAGAGAGCTTGAAGGACTCTCTGAGGCTATTATAAGTACCTTTGTTTCAGCCCTATAAATCGGGGGAAGTATTAAACTGATTATTATGGTTAGGATAACTACCGTTGTAGTTAATCCAAGAATGAGTTTTTTTCTCTTTACTAAGACTAAAAAGAGATCAAGGAGATCTATCTCATCGGTAGTTTCTATCTCTGAAAGTTCTTTTTTCTCTTGGCCGGTGACATCTCTTCTTTCTTGCATGGTATTTTCTGATTTATTTTCTTGTCCAGAAGGATTCAACAAGGCCTACCTTCCATTGATCATTTTCCTTATACATTTTTAATATAGCCGGGTTATCAGATTTTTTATATCTGAGAATAATCTCTGCGGTTTCCTTTTTTATTTTTCCCATTTCCCATTTGCAATGGTTCAAAACCATATCGGGATTGAAGTAAACAAGAAAAGCATTCCAGTAATCTTTTGAAAGCACTCCATTGTTGTTAAAATCTTCTCTTATTTGTTCCTTTGAATAGGAGGAGTTAGATTTGTGTAATTCTTTATAAACATCATTTACGATTGTTTCTTTAGATTTATTCGTAAGTAAACTCCATGCTGAAAGGTAGTCTCTGTTTTTTAGAGAAGTGAAAAATTTTTCGGCAGATTCAACAATCTTTGAAGACTCTTCGTCTAGTGACTGAGCACAGGATTGCGTAAAGGATAGGCTATTGAAAATCACTGTTACAAATATCAAAAATAAACCAACTATTGCTATTTTTTTAGAATTCACCAATTTCTTGCAATTGAACCTCATCGTCTATCCTGTTGAAATCATTAAGAAGAGTGGGGCTTGACTTTTTTTGAAAATTTTTCGGAACCTTAAACCCCACCCTTCCACTACTATTTACTATTTAATTATATTTTAATGATGAGCGGTTGTAGCATGATGGGTAGTAGTTACACCGCCGCCACCACCACCGCCACCGCCGGCAGCTACTGCTACTGCGATAATTCCTGCCGCTACTAATGCCGCTGCGGCAATAGTTCCAGCGCTAATCCCTGCAGCAACCGCTGTCCCAGCTGCTGCGCCAGCTGCACCAGCACCTGTACCAGCTGCTGAACCGGCTTCAGCTGCGGCTGTAGTAGCTTCTGCTTGGGTAGCCCCTGGAGTTTGGGCTAATGAAAGACCAGATGTAGCAACGTTAAATAATAACGTTATTCCTACTATCTTAGCGATGAATTTTGTGAGCCAACCCTTTTTCATTGTATTATACCTCCCTTCCTTTTAAAAAATGTATTTATTTATTTAGTATATTTCATTCTGAAATCTTTGTCAATATAAATCTTAGCATTTCTTCCAATAAAGTCAAAGAGGTAATTAAAATGATCAATATCCTGAGCGACGTCTCTAGTCCAGGGCGAAATAGCAAATGAATAGGATGTCTTTGAATCCGTTCCCTGGAAAAGCCTTATAGGTATTATCACGGCTATTCCCTTATCGTGATATCCTCTGTTTATGTTATCTTTGAAAATAGAGGTATTGGTGAAGCTATACCATGCGGATAGTATCACTCCATTAATAAACTTTGATACAGTAATTCTTGTTCCTACATCTCCTGCGAGGAATCTTCCTGTTTTAAGCTCAATGGATATATCTTTTTCTGGAAAGTTTAATCTTGTGTTGAAGAAGGCAGTCCAGTAGACATTTTTCGCATAATCCTCTTTAAACTTTAGTAAATTATCAGGATCTCTCTTTTTGAC
Source organism: uncultured Aquificales bacterium (assembly GCA_964590075.1). Lineage (GTDB taxonomy): Bacteria > Thermosulfidibacterota > Thermosulfidibacteria > Thermosulfidibacterales > Thermosulfidibacteraceae > JAGDVO01. The sequence goes on along the minus strand of CAZPXS010000008.1, from coordinate 20,894 downwards.
AACGCTTCCACTCAATCCAAGCATTAATCTTCCTTCCCAAAAAACTCTGGCAACTTCAGCATCAATTCCTGCATACTGTGCTTCTAGATATCCCAAAGCCAGTCTTCCATAGGTTTCGTAGGGTAATTTGAATATCTGGTCAAACATCATTCTTTCGAGGACTACCCTTTTCTTTTTGTAAGGAACAAGATCTGTTCTTACGGGAATAGAGAGAGGCTTATTTACTGTTGATATAGTGTTTAACAGATAGGTTGCAAATCCAATTGCAAGAGATGAGCCAGACCAGGGATGATATGTAAACCAGCTTGAAATTCCAAGTCTATATTTAAAAAAACCAGATGGATCATTTAAAAAAGATTCAAAGGAAGGTTTAAAACCATAGTTAAAAAGTTTTTTAAATTTTCCAACAGCTTCATTCTTTGTGGTTATAGTAGTATCGATTTTGGAAAGATATAGAAACTCGTTAAAAGTGATTTTTTCAGAACTTAAAAGACCTATATCCTCTCTACTAGTTTCAAATTTAAATAGAGGAATTCCATTTTGCTTTAAAGTTATGTGAATATGTTCTATTTCTTTGGGAAGTATTTTGTCTAAAGTTTCAACTAAGACTCTTATGGCTTTGGGATTGTAATAGTATTTGTCATTCTGCGCATCTATATATAGGTCTTCTTTCTCAAATAAAACGACTATATCGCTGAAGCCAAGTTTATAAAGCGCTTTTGTTATCCTCTCCGAAAGTGGTTGGTCTTTATCTTTTTCACTTTCAGTATAAGGAGGATCGTAAATAGGAATCAAGGGTTTACCTATATTAAAATTACAGGAGAAATTAACCCCCACTTGATTCCCCCTTTGGTAGGTTAGATCTATTTCGGACCATTTTGAGGGTTTAAAGCTCAATCCAAAATTATAGTGTGAAGGCACAGGTTTTCTGAAATATTTTCCTACTGATGGATCTCTCTGTACTTCGTATTTGATGGGGTTATATTCAAAGAAGAGTGAAAACTTTTCTGAGGGAGAGAATTCAACACCCCAAAATATCTGTGAATCTCTAAGCCATTGTTTAAAATCGGAAAACATTTCTACTTTTATACTATCCTTTGAGCTAGTTAGGGGTCTCTTCCCGAATCTTCCGTTACCCATTCCGATAGTAAAATCAAAGGGATAGATCTGCTTGCTGAGTGCTATATATTGAGCGGAAAAAAGTCGTGTTCCATGAGGATCCATAATGCCTATAGCTATGGCAGGGTTGTACTTGCCCTCTGGAAGAATTTGATACTTTATATCTACTGCTTTATCCTTGTAGTTTCCATATCCTTTCCAATTTGGGTTATTTGGGGAAGCTTTAACTCCAAGTATTTCCGTAACTCTTCCGTTAATTTCAAGTCCCTCAAGGGGACTTACAGTGACATAGTAGTATCTAAAAGGGTGTATCTGACTTATTCCAAAACGCCAAGTATTCTCTTTCATTATCCTGGCTGTAGGTATTTCCATTAAACCGGTACTTCCGTAATTGGAAGGTTTGATGAAAGGTTCATCTTCGTCAGCAAAAAGAGGAGACACCATAAAAAGAAGGAAGAGATAGATAATAAAACCTATTAAGTATGGGGACATTAATTGTCTCCTCAATAGAGTTTGATAACCACACCGGCAGTCACCGCTATATTCATAAGAATCTGAGTGATATCCCTAATTTCTCTTAGCCAGGCTACATATTCGGTCTTCTCTGGCACTACAATGGTATCTCCCGGCTCAAGTTCTTCAACCTTTTCTCCAAAGAAAGTGAGTTCCCATCTTTCCCTGAAAGGATTCCAGCTTAACCACTTTTTCTCAAGCTTTTTGGCTGAACCGTCAACCTTCAATATGTAAACATTGTCTTCATCTGCGAATCTTGCATATCCCCCTGCCATGTAGATGTAATCTTTAACAGTCAGATTCTTAGAATAAATATAACTACCAGGTGAGTTTACAGCACCCATGACATTTACCACGTTGTTAATGGTTGGAATATGGATTCTATCTCCATCTTCTAATTCGATGTCGTATTCACTCCCTTTTAATAGTCTTAAATGGGCAAGCCTAATAGTAATCCTTCCCGTGGCTTTAAGTTGTTTTAAGGCCTGTATAAATCTCTGCTTGGCTTCAAGTTCGGCTTTTCTTGCTTGAACTTCTTCTTGGGTAAGAGCCGTTGCTACCTGTTGGGAAGAGGTAGTGTAAATTTCTCTCTCTAATCTTGAAATCATCTCATCAAGATGTTTCTGCTGAAGTTGCCTTACACTTTCACGGATAAAAACCGCACCTCTAAGATAAGCCTTATCTGTAAATCCTCCCGCACGTTCTATAAGTGAGGAAAGTCTCTCACTTTTTTTTATAGTATATGTTCCCGGGAATTTAACCTCTCCTGTTATAGTGACTTTTCCGTAAAGATTCCACTCTGGAATAGCTCTAACCAAGAGATGATCGTGATTGTAAAGGACGAGGTCGTATTGTGGGTCTCCCTCAAGAACCTTTGATAGATTCAATTCTATTCTCTCAATTTTCGGCCCGGCACTGGTAGGGATAATTCTTGTTAGTTCTGCCTTATCTAATAGGGCGTATTCCTTGAGTCCTCCTGCTAATTTTATGAGATCTGAAATTTTCATATTCCTGGCAAGTTCGTATTCACCTGGTTTATTTACTGCACCGGTAATTAATACCTTTGGCCTCTCCATTATATCCCATTTAGAGTAAACGATGACGGTATCAAAGGGTTGTAGCAGTTTGTTCTCATTCTTATCTTTTTCGAGAACCGCTTTACCTAAGTTAAAGGTTATTATTTCTTTGTGGTAATCAGGAGGAACAAGTCTTTCAATAACTGCAAAATCAAGATGTACATCTGGCAGGAAGTCTTTCTCTGGTTCTTTAATCAAATCGCTTACCCTCATACCCTCAAACCATTGATATCTTCCGGGTTTACTTACGTGTCCCTTTAAAGTTACTGAATTTGAAATTACATCCATAATAGGGAATATTTTCACAATATCTCCATCCTTAAGGACTAAATCTTTGTCTTCGGAGAGATTTTTTAGAGGAATATCCAGGATTATTTTCATCTCGTTGTTATAGACTCTTTCTACTTGTACTCTGTTTAAATAGGCGCTTGGGAGAACACCACCTGCCATATCTATAAGTTCGCTTAGTTTTGTTTTTCCCTTTAATTCATATATGGCTGGCATTTTCACATTTCCTACAATAGCCACCTGGGGCCCACAAGGTGGTATGTAAATTACATCCTCAGGCATGAGTCTTACATCTTTGGACTTATTCCCCTCCAAAATGAACTCATACACATCAAAATTTACTATGGTTTTCCCGTTTCTTATAAGTTTAATATCCCTCATACTTCCAACCTTTGAAGGTCCTCCTGCAGCAAAGAGTGCATTAACAAGTGTTGCCAAACTAGAAATTGTATAGGCGCCAGGTTTTGCTGCTGCGCCCACAACATAGACTGTAATCGTTCTTAGCCTTCCCATGCTTACATTCATCTGAAAATTTTTGTAGTATTTGGAAATCTCATTATAAAGAACTTCTCGGAGTTCTCTAAAGGTAAGCCCTGCTACCCCTATAGTCCCAACTGTTGGGATATATACGTTTCCATCTCTATCCACCATGAGATTCCACTGGTAATTCACACTACCCCACAGTGTGATTCTTATCTCATCACCTGGTCCTATAACGTAGTCTGGTGATACAGGTACATTTTCAACAGGTGCAAAAGTGGACGGAGCACCCTTAAACAGATCATATCCGAACTGTTTTAAAGCAAAAGGAGATACATCCTTTAGCTTACCCCTAAAGAATTCCTCAAAAACAGAAAGCTCTTCGGTCATGTTATCTGTGGGCTTTGCTATCTCGTTTTGTTTCTCAATTTTTAGGATCTGAAGGCCTTCACTTTGACTTTGTTGAGGATTGGTGCCTTCTTGAGGTGTTTGAGATGATTGTGTGTTAGATTTTAACTGTAGCTCCTGAGGTATCTGTTGAATCTTTGGTTGAGGAATCATCCAAAATTCAGACGGTGGCTCTATCTTAGTCTGATTATAACTTGGGGTTTGCTTGGGCGTGGTTTGATTTCCTTGAAGGGGTATTTCCTGAGCAAATATTTTTGCTACAAGGAAAAGACTTGTAATTAGATAGAGAAATAAAAATCTCTTTTTCATCGAAATCCCTCCCCGAAAGAGACTCTTTAATTCATATAATAATTTATATTATTGTCAAGAAAGGGTCTGAATGTCTAATACTGTGGTGTACAAATATAGAATATGCTGTATAAAACATCCATATTGAATATAAGGATCTTAGTTTTAGGAGCGTTAAAAAACCGTTGGTACCAACGAGGAACCAATTGTTGAGATAAAGTGGATAAGTTTCAAATTAAAACTCAGACTTATTCTAAAAAGGCTCCAGAAGATTAAGAGGCCTCGGCGGAGAACTCATCCTTTCTTTCCTTAAGCTTTTTCATAGCCTCAGCCCGCTCTTTTTCATATTTCTCTATGACCTTCTTGAATTCCTCAGGATTCTTTGGTTTCCACATCCCTATTTTGACCCCTTCAATAATCATATCAAAAACAGCCTTCTCAATTGCCTCCTGAACAGCCATTTCCACCGGTTCATTGGTTGTATAGCCTGCCTCTGCCTCAAGAAGCTTGTTTAGCCTAACAAAGCGGAAAATCCCGAGAGAGAGTTGTTGGGAGAGAACCACTTTTGTAGTTTGCACCGTTTTAAGAATTACTCCATTTTTGACCGAAACAGCCCTTAAGTATATGGTAACTCTGTCCACCCTGTATTGGGTATAGCCTCCAGCTCCAAAGTATTTGGCTCCAAGACCTCCAGATACGATATTCGTGTCGTATCCGATGATCCCACCTTCAAAGATTACACCAGCAAATACTAAAGGTTGGAGTACCTTTGCAGCTTGTTCCTTAATTTTGTCATCGTTATATTGTTGGGACATCTGAAGGGCTATTTTTCTCTCCTGAAGTAGATTGGTAAGACTTTCCCTTTCTACTGGTAGAAACCACCCACTATCCTCTAAGGCCTTTATGAGAATGGAGGTTGCTCCCTGAGTAACCGCGGTGGAAAAGTTGGTCGAAGTAGTCGGGGGTTTATACTGGCCGGTTTGGTCTCTAAATTTATAGACTGCAACGGGAACGGGCTTTTCCGGAGGAGGAAGACTAATAAGATCTCTATGAATTGAGGTTATGTACTCGGGCCCACTTATGGCCTCTTCGTAAAAGGGCGAGTGAAAAGGTGCTGCACATCCCCCAAGGAGAATCCCAAAAATCCCCAAAAATAGTAGATTTTTTCTTAAATTTCCTATTTTTCTCTTCATAGTTCACTCCCGTTTTGATTTATCACATACTACTAACAATGACCTTAGGCATCTCAATTGTGGTGGTCTGTCCTGTGGATATATCGGTAATCTCAAAGGTATAGGTGTCTGTCCCAGGTATAAAGTGGATTCTAAAATTACCTATGGTATAGGTCTTTTCTTGATCGGGTAGCTGGTTATTTTCTCCAAAAATCTGATTCAACATAATGTCGGCCATGTGATAGAGAAGCTGACTGGTAAAACTTTCGGTAAAGCGATCAAGAAGACTTTTGGGCTGATAGAGAGATTTTTTCTCCTCTTTAAATTTATTCTGAAGTTGTGCCTGCTGTAGAAGATAGGTTCCATAGAAAGCATCTCCCCCAAAGGAGGGATTGGTGAACTTAAAGGTAAGCTCTGAGGCCATGAGCCCCGGTACTACCGTTAAGTAGATGGCGTAACCAAGTCCTAAGATTTTCAAGTATTTCCTTGTCATAAATCATCCCTCCCTAAAAGAATTTTAACTCCTCCTGTAAGGCCCTTTCCTTTTCGGCCTGCCAGATAAAATACCTAAGAACTGCATCTATCGCCTCATCCACCTTTTCCTCTATGTCCTCAAGGCGGGGTTTAAGTATTGTGGCATAAACTAAGACATCCTCTACGTAAATCTGGATTTGTGAGCCCCAGCGGGGATCTGTCAATTCAGTGATTATAATATTTTTATCCTCCATTCCTGAGGGGAACTCCCAGGCAAGACTAAAGGCTTCGTAAAAATCTCTACCTGCCTTGGTTTTTGTCTGATCGAGGATGAGGCCTGTAATTGTAAGTTCCTGAGCTATTATGGACGTTGGAAAGATACATAGAAATAGAAGTAAGAATAAAAAAGCTTTCATCCCTTTACACCTCTTAGGGCTGATATATAACTGCTCGCAATCCATTTCCTTCCTGGATGATTACACTTCTATAGTTTCCGCTTCCTAGCTGATGTTGCTCCGCATAGTTTCCCACCCCGTTTTGGTATATAAAGGCAAAGTTATTGGAACTTAACTGCTCCTGGATGGCAGTGTTTCTCTCACCTTTCTGGATGGCAAAGGCCTGGTTGTTGTCTCCATATTGATACTGACTCACATAGTTATACTGCCCTTCCTGATAGATATAGGCTAAATTCCTTGTGCCAATCTGAGTTTGATATGCCTCATTTAGAATGCCCACCTGGGCCATAAAAGCGATATTATGAGGACCCTGCTGAGTTATTTCTCCAGTGTTATCGTTTCCCTCTTGGGTAATAATACCTATACCCGAAGAGGAATGTGGAACTTCTAGATCTACATTAACATCCACAGCTACATCAACGTCAACGTTGAAATCCAGTGCCATATCAGAACTTGCAATAGAGGTTTGGTTAAAGATAAAGCTTAAAGTTCCAAGAGCTGCTAGGATGGAGAGATTTTTGATAAGTCTTTTCATAATTTACCCTCTTTTGTTTGTTAAGAGGAGGGGGATCCCCTCCTTTTCCCGGCAGGGGCTTCAAGGCTTACTGCCAAAGCTTACTGAGCTATAGACTGAGCTATAGACGCAGAATTCCAATTCCCAAGCTGTAGTATAACAGCGGATGCACTCTCTAAATTCTGAGTAATTGTGGCTATATTGTAAGAGCCCTCTTGGAAGATTGCTGCGAACTGATCTGTTCCATATTGAGTGGTATAAGCTTGGTTATAATCTCCCACTTGGACGATGAAGGCAAGATCAGAGGTATCAGACTGGGCAATTCCTGCAATATTTCCCGTTCCTTCTTGGTAAATTCCTGCCTGAACTGAGTAGAAATCATCATTTAGGTTTCCGAAATCGAGGCAGGCATCGATATCAACGTTAATATCATAAGCTAGTGATATTTCTACAGGATCTTTAACCTTGCAGCAATCACTAGAGCTAGCAAAAGCAGCACCTGCTGTTAAAAGTAACCCCAAAAATCCTGCTAAAATCAACTTCTTTAACATGGCCTACCTCCTTTGAGTTTTTTGTTTTTCGCTACTTCCCCTGCCGGGTTTAAAACTGTTTTTGTTTTTAGTTTTAATGATAGGAATATTTTTGAAAAGATAAATTGATCCAAGGTTTAGTTAAAGTATGAAAGTGGGTTTAACCTATTGGTTGTAAGTTTTAAGAGCTTAAGTGTAAATATTTCTAAAACTAAAGTTTGATAAACCTTGATGGTGGTATTTGATATAGGTATTTAGGGGAGTTTCTTTTTCTAGTCTTTTTCTTCTTTCGGGAATTCCGGGAGAACTATGTTCTGAAAGTTTCTAATGAGCTGTCCTCTATTATTAACACCGGTCTTTTTAAATATTCTATTAATATGAGCTTTAACTGTTTGTACCGATATGGAGAGCTTTTTGGCGATTTCTTTGTTAGTTAATCCCTCGCAAACTAATCTTGCAATAACCTTTTCCCTAAAGGTGAGGCCTGGATTGGATTGGTTATCAACCTTCTGTCTTATAAAGTCATACTCTTCTCGGAGTTTTTTAATGAGATTTTTAGATATCCAGATCTCTCCCCTTTGAATAACCTCGAGACATTTGCTGATAAGATCAGGGGAACAGTCAGCGGGAAAGACGCCGGAAAGTTTATAATATAAAAATAGGAAAAGACATTCCTGTTCGATGCAATCCGTATCTATGAGAAGTTTTTTAGAGGAGGCGAACTCTTCAGAGGGATGTTCCTTTAGAGAGGGCTTATCAAATAGCACGATCGCATAGGTCTTTTCCTTTTTGGGCTCGGTATCTACGCTTACCTCTCTAAGTTTTTGCTTAAGGAAATAACTAACTTTGTCAAAGGTACCTACTTGAAGTGCTTTTACTAAATAAGATAAAATTAACTAAAAAAGCGGGGAGATTCATGAGGTCTTACCTAAAACGAACCTTTTTAGCTAATATAGCGGCCTTGTTTATTTGGGTTTTGGTTTGCCTCTTTATACTTGTAGAGATGTTGAACCTTAGAGGTTGGGGAGTTGCTGTTGATAATGCGGGAAGGTTAAGAATGAACTCTCAGTGGCCAAAATCGGCAGCCCTACTTTATTATAAAAAGGCCTGTCTAAATAAGGAGAATGCCCAGGATTATCTGGAAAGAATCGAGAAGTCACGAAAGGTCGCTTTTAAAGCCATCGAGGATCTAAAGTTTGGTAAAAATGGTTCCAAAGCAATCTCGAGTATAGGGAATCCCAATGCGAAAAGACTTTTCAATGAGATTGAAGAGGGTTATAAGGAGCTTTTTAACCTTATCGACGCTCTTACCAGAAGTTGCGATGAGACGTTTATTGTGAGGGTAGATGAAGTCTCGGAAAGGATACTGGCCAAGACTATGGAGCTTACCCCGCTTCTTGCTAGGGAGAGTGCTAAGGAAATGAGTTTACTTGCTATAGTTATCCCTCTACTTGTTATCTCGATTTTGGCACTTTCTTTTGGGAACTTTTTGATTTCAAGAAAAGTGCTAAAAAGTTCTCTTGATGAGATTACTTTAATTCTGAGAAATCTTGAGAAAGGTAATTTTAGTTATAAATTAAGCATAGATTGGCTAGAATTTCAGCCTATTGTAAACCTTATTAACGCCTTCAAAAAGTTTATTGAAGGTTTGCTGAAAGGAATTTTAACGGGAAATAATGTTACAGATGAAATTGTAAAGCAGGAAGGAAAGATTGCCGAGGAGATTGCTCCTATTGCAACTCAGATTCGGGCCTTGGTTAGAAAGGCGGAAACTGTGGGAAGGGAACTGACCGATCTACTTTCTTTTATAGAAAGATCCACTGAAGAGATGAAGGTTGCTATTTCTGAAATTTCCAAAAACACGCATGAAACTGCTAATAGGGCCAAATTGGTTAGAAGTTCGGCTGTTGAGATGGAGGAGACCGTTCTTAAGCTTGAAAAGTCCATGAGTAAAATAAAAAGTATAACGGAGACCATAAAGGATATTGCTGATAAGACCAACCTCCTTGCTTTAAATGCCTCAATCGAGGCAGCTCGTGCGGGAGAGGCGGGGAAGGGCTTCGCGGTGGTTGCCAATGAGGTGAAAGGGCTTGCCAAAAAGGTTGCCGATTTTACAGGGGAAATCGAAAGTATAGTGGATCATCTTTCATCCGAGGTAAAAATCGCGGTTGAGAAGACGGAGAAGACAAAAAAGATGGTCGATGAGGTTGAGAATGCTACTTCTACTATTGCAGGAGCGGTGGAGGAGCAGACAGCTGTAACAGAACATATAGTGAAAAATACCATTCAGACAAAGGAGAAGAGCTTTGCTTTAATTTCTGAGATTGAGGATCTGAAGACCGTTGTGGAAAAGCTAAGTGGTGTCTCCGATGAATTGAAGGCTAGTTCTGATATTCTTTTGGAGGTAGCATCTACCGCACAGGTTGCAGGGAATCTTTTTGAGACCGTGGATGAGCCCTTAAGTGATGAGGAGTTAGAGAATCTATCTGTACAAGCTCTTGTAAATCTTGCCATACTTGGCCATATGAACTGGAAGATGGCCTTTCTTAGGGCTGCATGTAGAGGAGAAATCCCAAAGGTTGAGAGGGATCCAAGGAAATGTTTACTTGGAAGATCTATGGTGTTTATTGAAGAGAAAGTTAGGGGAACGCCTATTGAAAACACTTTAAAGGCTCTTTATGGACCTCATGATAGGCTTCATGGTTTGGTTGAAAGATTCGAAAAAGAAGTCGATTTGAAGGAGAGAAAATCTATTCAGAGCTTTATTGAAAAAAAGCTTTTACCCACCTTTGAAGAGGTTATGAAGCATCTTCTTGATTTGAGAGAGGCGTGTAAGAGATACGGTTGTGATTAGGTTTTTCTAAAAGATTTTTGTAAAAGGACTACCTTAAAGTTATGGGTGGGTTCTTTCCGTCATTTTTCTTCTTCTTGCAGGTTCAGTTTTACGTCGGGATTTTTGCGTAGGTAATCCTCAATAGCCTTATGGACGGCTTCGGCGGCGAGGTTACTGCAGTGCATTTTATTGGGTGGTAGCCCTCCCAGAGCTTCCGCAACAGCTTTACGCGAGAGTTTGAGAGCCTCCTCAATGGTTTTTCCCTTAACCAGTTCTGTCGCCATGGAACTGGTAGCGATGGCTGCACCACAGCCTAAGGTTCGGAACTTTATATCAACAATTCTGCCATCCTTAACTTTTATGTACATCTCCATAACATCACCACACACAGGATTACCAACTCTAGCCACTCCGTCTGCATCCTCTATAACCCCGACATTGCGAGGATTCATGAAGTGTTCCAAAACCAACTTGCTATACATCGCTTCCCTCCCTTAAAATTCCGACTTTTTAGTCAATTTTCTTCTTACCATTGAGTTTCTTTTAAGTCAAGATGGAACCTATGCTGTTTTTAGCATAAAGGTTTTCAAAAATCATCTCGGTTCACATGCTTACCGTGTAGACTTGACAGAAACTTCTCTACGTATTATAAGAATCGTAATAATTCTGACTTTTTGGTAGGATTTTGGGGCGATGAGGTTTTCGAGCAAGGAGCTATACGGTTTAAAGGCTGTGGTGGAAATAGCGAGACATTACGATGAAGGGCCAGTTTCTCTTGCCTGGGTGGCTCGTGTTAGGGGGCTACCTTTGCCTTATTTGGAGCGGATAATCTCTATACTCAGGAAGGCCGGACTTGTGGAAAGTGCGAGGGGAATAAAAGGGGGTTACAGGCTTACAAAGCCGCCAAGTGAAATCTCGGTTGGTGATGTTCTGAGGGCGCTGGGAAGTGAGGTTTTTTCAATCCAATGTCCTGTGAGCAAGATAGGTTGTATTATTGGCGAGAGGGGTTGCTGTTGTCCTGTGGGAAGGGAGTGTAGTGCTAGGGAATTATGGGAAATTGTCCATAGCGTAGTCTTTTCTGTACTGGATAAAGTGACGATTGCTCAGCTCGTAAAAGGAACACCCTCTAAATGCCCAGAAAAAGGAAAATCAAGATGTTGAAGTTGATCCGTAGGTTTCTGGAAGATCACTGGGGTAGATATTTGTATAAAGGTAAAGGGAGGGGAAAATGACAGAGAAGAAGCGAATTGTCTACATGGACCATGCTGCTACAACCCCGGTTGATCCCAGGGTACTGGAAGCAATGCTCCCTTACTTCAGTGAAAAGTTTGGTAATGCTTCCAGTATATACAGCCTGGGACGTGAGGCTCGCCAGGCTATAGAGGAGGCTCGCCGGACTGTGGCTGAAATTCTTCACGCCAAGCCCGAAGAGATCATCTTTACCAGTTGCGGTTCGGAGAGCAATAATCTGGCTATAAGGGGTGTAGCATTTGCCCAGAGGCATAGGGGTAAAGGCAACCACATCATCACATCCCCTATAGAGCACCATGCCGTGGGTCATACTGTGGAGCAGCTGAAAAAATACTTTGGTTTTGAAGTCACCTATGTTCCGGTGGATAAATATGGGGTGGTGGATCCGGATGATGTGGGACGCGCCATAAGGGATGACACCATACTGATAACCATAATGTATGCCAACAACGAGGTGGGAACCATTGAGCCTATCGCTGAGATAGGTAAGATAGCTCGCAAGAAGGGCATTCCCTTCCATACCGATGCGGTCCAGGCGGCCGGTGCTCTCAGTCTGAACGTGGACGAGCTCAACGTTGATCTCATGTCTCTCTCCGGCCACAAGTTCTATGCTCCTAAAGGTATCGGAATCCTCTACGTAAGGAAAGGGGCCCCGCTTCTTCCCATGCAGACGGGAGGAGGGCACGAGCGCAATCGCCGGGCTGGGACTGAGAATGTCCCTTACATCGTTGGAATTGCTACCGCTCTGAAGCTGGCCTATGAGGAATTTGAATCCAACAATTCCCACGTGAGGCGCCTGAGGGATAAGCTTATCCGGGGAATTCTGGAGCGTATTCCCAATGCTTACCTTACAGGACATCCCACTAACCGCCTTCCCAACAATGCTAGCTTTATCTTCAAGAATGCCGAGGGTGAATCGATTCTACTGGGGCTCGATTTCAAGGGTGTATGTGCTTCCAGTGGATCGGCCTGTACCAGTGGATCATTAGAGCCGAGCCATGTTCTTCTGGCCATGGGTATCCCGCCTGAGGACGCTCACGGTTCCGTAAGGTTGACCCTAGGCCGAGAGAACACAGATGAGGACGTGGATTACGTCCTAGAGGTCCTTCCACCGATAGTTCAGAGGCTAAGAGAAATGAGTCCTTTTTCGTGAGGAGAAAAGGCATGGTAGGGTATGCTTCCTCTTTGCTTCCTAGTCCCGGGTTGGAGAGGTCCATCCCTTCCATACTTTTGGGGGCCTTCATGGGAAATGCCGCTACTTGGAATCCTATGCCTTAGCATGGGAATTATTGGAACGATTTCAAAGTTAAAGGAGGTTGACTGTGGAGAAACTTACCCTTGAAGAAGCTATAGAAAGAATAGGTTTTGGAAGATTTCAGATAAAGCTACTTTTCATATGCGGTGCTAGCTGGGCTGCCGATGCTATGGAAGTCCTTATCATTTCCTTTGTCATTCCGGCACTGATGAAGGAGTGGAAACTTTCAACGGTTCAGGCTGGTTTTCTTGGCACTGCCACTTTCCTTGGAATGCTGGTTGGTGCTTGGTTCTGGGGAACCATTTCAGATTATATCGGCCGGCGACTTGGCTTCCAACTTACTATCCTGGTTGACTCTTTATTCGGTTTTCTATCGGCCCTCGCCCCTAACTTTCCGTTACTTGTTCTTTTCAGGGCTTTAACGGGGTTTGGAGTAGGAGGGACACTACCGGTTGATTATTCCATTTTCGCTGAATACCTACCCAGAAAGAAGAGGGGGCATTATTTAGTTATTTTGGAAAGCTTCTGGGCTATCGGGTCAATTATAGCGGCGGGTCTTGCGTGGCTTATTGTACCGAAAGTTGGCTGGAGGACTCTCTTGGCTGTTTCAGCCCTACCCGGTGTAATAGTCTACTTTATACGTCGATACGTTCCTGAATCTCCACGGTATCTACTTATAAGTGGTAGGGAAGAGGAGGCTCGCAGAGTTCTTGAACAGGTTGCTAAGGAAAACGGTGTTGAAGTAGAGATACCGGGACTTGTGGTTGAAACTCGCCGGACCAGAGTCACGGTTTCCGCCCTCTGGAGAGGTAACCTTTTGCCTGTTACTCTGATGCTATGGATAGTTTGGTTTACCATATCGCTGGGGTATTACGGTGTTTTCATCTGGCTCCCGAAGATATTAGTGGCTCGCGGTTTTACTTTTCTCCAGACTTACGCTAACGTTTTCCTGATGTCTCTTGCTCAGCTTCCCGGTTACTTCTCGGCTGCTTACCTTGTTGAGAGGTGGGGTAGGAGGCCGACTCTCGTTTTCTACATGGTTATGAGTGGTCTTTTTACCTACCTATTTGCAGTGGCAACAGAACTCTACTCAATATTAGAGTCGGCTATACTCATGAGCTTTTTCTGCCTGGGTGCTTGGGGTTGTCTCTACGCCTACACTCCTGAGCTCTATCCTACAGAGGTTCGGGCCACGGGTATGGGATGGGCGAGCGGTATGACCAGAATAGCCGGGGCTATTGCTCCTACGCTTGGGGCTTATTTACTTTCCATTTCTCTAACTGCAGCCCTTACTCTTTATGCTTTATCCTTCCTGTTGGGTGGGCTCACTACAGCGGTTCTGGGTCGTGAGACTAAAGGACAGCCTTTGATGGAGGTGGTTAAATGAAAAGCCTAAAGGAAAGAATTGCTGAGGATTTGGCCCGTATACGGCAAGAGAGGCCTCTCATCCACCACATCACTAACTATGTTGTGATGAATGATACTGCCAACTTAACCTTGCATCTGGGGGGTCTTCCGGTCATGGCTCATGCTCTTGAGGAGGTGGCCGAGATGACTTCTAAGGCTTCGGCTTTGGTGCTCAACATTGGTACTCTTACTCTACCCTTGGTTGAGGCTATGCTTGAAGCTGGAAGAAAAGCTTCGGAACTTGGTATCCCCATAGTGCTTGATCCTGTTGGGGCAGGTGCAACTAAGCTCCGGACTGAGTCGGCTCTTAAGCTTTTAAGGGAACTTAAGGTAAGTGTGGTGAGGGGTAATTCCGGAGAGATAGGCGCGCTTTTAGGACTTGAAGCAGAAGTAAGGGGAGTGGAAAGTGTAAGAGGGGTTGAGGATCCTGCTGGGGTTTCCCGCCAGGCTGCTATGTCATGGGAGACTGTGGTCGTAATAACCGGTAGGAGGGATTTTGTTTCCGATGGGGAGAGGGTGTTGGGGGTGGACAATGGTCATCCCCTACTTACCACCATTACCGGTTCGGGATGCATGGTCACCACTGCTATCGCTACCTTTGCCGCGGTGGAAAAAGATTACTTGGTGGCGGCGGTAGGAGCTCTTGCCTTTTTTGGTCTGGCGGCAGAACTAGCTGCCCGTAAGGCCTCAGGTCCTGCTAGTTTCAAGGTCCATCTCTTCGATGAGCTCTTTAATCTCACACCCGAAGCACTTGCTGAGGGTGCAAGGATTGTGGAACTGTAATATGATTGAGGGTTCTTGATTATCCTAATGGGGATCTCGTTATTGGTCCTTTATATTTTTCACAGAGCGTCGGAGCTTAATAGATGTTCATTTCCTAAGGAGACTCTTTTTAGACCTACAGCCTTTGCTATTTCAAGAGCTCGTAGAGCCTTTTTTCTGGGGAAAAGGGGTAGATCTCTCATATAAAACTGGGGTGAGAAGGCGAGTAATCTATAGGGGATTTCAGGGTTTACCTCGGCTATAAAGTTAGCGATTCTTTCCACTTCATCTTCCTCCACATATCCGGGTACAAGGAGAGTGCTTGCAGTAAGAAGAGGAACCTCGGGTCTTTTTTCAATGTACGCTGCTACCTTTCGGAAATTTTCGAGAACCTGTGTAACCTCTCCACCTGTTAAAGCGTAATAGATCTCAGGACTTACGGCTTTGAGATCGAACTTTATTATTCCACCGGAGACAAGTGAAAGTTCAATGATTTTGGGAAGGAGGTCTGGGCTAAAAAGTCCGTTAGTTTCCCAGCATATTCTGAGAATTTTTCCCTTTTTGTTTTTTAGGGCTTCATAGCTCGCCTTTATGGCAAAGGGGGCCTGAGGTGAAGGATCTCCACCGAAATAGCATATACAAGCTACTTTTGGGGTTAGGGCTTTAAGGAAATCCTCGATACTGGGATAGGGAGTTTTAAAGGTGTTGTATTTGAAATGCCAGTTCTGGCAGTAAAGGCAGTTTAGGTTACAGGCCTCAAAGAAAACGGCAAGGTTATAGTATCCATACTCCGGCCCGGGCTTATAGGCATATTGTGGATAACCGCAACCGGTTCCGGCCGGACATATCCAGTCAGCCACACAGTTGGTGGGGAGTGGATCAAGATACCAGGAAGCCCTTGTTTCACTATCCTTAGGTCCTATTAGTTTTCCATTTAAGTTCTTCCTCAGCCCGCAGTATCCATCTTCTCCATTCGAGATTTTACAGCTCTTTGCGCAGATTCTGCATCCTATTCCATCTTCCATCTTGGGGGCTTCTTTGGGAAGAGAAAAGACTTTTCTTGTTTCCCGATGAACCCTATCTAAAATAGGTTTGATTAGAGCAAAGTTGTTTTTAATACAGTCCTTACATATAGATAGCACAGAAGCTACTAACTTTTCCCTGTTACAGATTTTACATACACCTATAGCCATATCTTGTCGTTTACCGTTTCTGGTTTTTATCTTGATAAGTAGGGAGTTCTTATTTTTGTAGTTTTAGGCCGATTTCTGCCAGTCTCTTTCCAAAGGCGCGGAGAATAGCCTTTTCGTCTTCATCGAGTTCCCTTAAATTATCGTGACCTGCTACATGTCCTGGTCCGTAGGGTGCTCCACCTCCGCTGGTGGTAAAGAGATTTTTCACCGAGTAGGGGACTCCAACGAAGATCATACCAAAATGGAGAAGTGCTGGTAGGAGGGAAAAGATGGTCATTTCCTGTCCGCCATGGAGGGTGGAAGTTGATACAAAGATACCGGCTGGTTTCCCTTCGAGGGCTCCTTCCTGCCAAAGGGGAGAGAGTTTATCGATCTGATTTTTTAACTGAGCGGAGACTGTTCCGAAACGTGTAGGAGTTCCAAAGGCAATGGCTCCTGCCTCACGGAAGTCATCGAGGGTAACGATAGGCACATCCTTTTGTAATTCCTTTCCCCTTTTCATATCCTCACGGGACTCTATTATTTCCGGTGGAATAAGTTCCGGTACAGTACGGATGACAGGTTCGGCTCCCTCTACCTCTTCAACCCCTTTTGCCACCTCAAGAGCCATCTTATAGGTATTTCCATAGGTACTATAGTAAACGATTAGCACCTTCATCTTATCCTCTCCTTAAACCAAGGCTTTAGTATCCTAACGATGCTATCATAATTAGAATGATAGGTATTTCTCGGACTAATTTCAACTAATGATTTTAGGAATTTTTATAGGTATTTTTTAGGGGGCATGAAAGCCCCCTTATTTTTTAAATCTTTTACCTTTAAACCTTAACTTCTAAGAGTTCCAGTACCAGACAAGCAGCCTTTTTTCCAGAAAGAAGCATTCCGCCGAATGTTGGTCCCATTCTGTTGAGACCGAAGGTTTCAGCAACAGCCATACCACATACTATTAACCCAGGATATACTTCCGTTGTATGCTCAACCACGGCGTCTTCTGAGGCATTTACATTCATAGCACCCATTCCTTTTACCTCAATAAGGCCCCTTTCTGCTAACTTCTTAACCGCCACTGCATCGTGTCCAGATGCGTCTATAACAAACTTCCCTTCAAGAGCTATAGGGTCGGCACATGTGATAGATCTTGGCAAGGCTCTTACCGGACTCCAGTTTACTACCACACCGGCCACTCTGTTATCTTTTACGATTAGGTCGTCAAGAATGGTCAACTGTAAGAAACGAACACCACTTTCGGTAGCAGCGGCTATTAGCTTTGATGTGGCGAGGGGTCCATAGGTGACGTATAACCCGTCATCAACTTCTTCGTATCTTATTCCTATCTCGTCGAATATTTCGTTTGCCGGGTAGCGTACCGTTATGGTGTTCATGAAGTATCCGCCGAGCCAGAAACCTCCTCCGAGGTAGTTGTTTTGCTCAATGACAAAGACCTTCAATCCCGCCTTTGCAAGTTCGTAAGACGCTACCAATCCGGAAGGTCCTGCACCTACGACAAACGCATCAGCATTTAAGGCTTCCGAAAGGTCTCTGTAGAACCCTTCCAAGATCGCCCTACTGATTGATGCTTCGCTGACACCTTTGAATATCCCGTTTCTCATGGCTCCCCTCCTTCTTTGTTGTTTTATATTAGGTTTACCGGGGAGCCTTGGAACCTGATGGAAAGGCACCTTCCCTCCGCCGGTATTACCCGGATCAGGTTCCAAGGGTTGGACCATTTCGGTCCTCTCAGCCGGGGTTTAAGCCCCAGCACCCCCGGTGCCCGTAACGGGTATTAATTTTCTTATTATAGGTAAAACTTATACACTCTCTCGTTTCTTTTGTCAAGTAGAGGAATTAAGAAACGGATCAAGAATCTCATAGTTCCTGTAGGGAGGTTCCATTGAGATTCTTTTAAATTCAGGCGTTTCTAAATCCGTTTACTCTGTGGCAATATTATACTTCGACAACATTTAAGTCGGGTTACTCTTGACAAAGAGTAAAAGAAAAGATATAAGAGGACCCACTTTTACACAATTGGGGGCGGTACTGCTACTTTTATTGAAAGGGGATGGGAGCTAGTTTGATGAAGCTCATGGCTTTACTTTCGAGTATGTATAGGACTTACTATAAAGGTAAAAACATTGATCCCCGCGTGGCGTTATTACTCTCCGAGATGAGGGGCAAAGGAGGTTTTTGCCTCTTCTTGTCGGGGAGGTTTTTTATGCCAGAGATGAAATCCCGCCTAGGAGGGGAGAGCCATGAGCAAGCAGTACCGTTTCGCAACTTTAGCTATTCATGCAGGTCAAACACCTGATCCTACTACTGGGGCACGGGCGGTACCAATCTACCAGACCATTTGTTATGTATTTAAAAGTGCGGAGCACGCAGCCTCTCTCTTTGCCTTACAAGAACCTGGTAACATTTATACCAGAATAATGAATCCTACTAATGATGTGTTTGAGCAGAGAATGGCGGCTTTAGAGGGGGGGATAGGTGCTCTGGCTACTGCTTCCGGACAGGCGGCTATAACCTTAGCTATATTAAACATCACCTCAGTAGGCCAAGAGATAGTGTCCTCTACCAGCCTTTACGGAGGGACTTACAATCTCTTCAATGTAACTTTTCCTAAGATAGGCGTTAAAGTCCGTTTTGTAGACCCCAGTGATCCTGAAAACTTTCGCCGTGCTATTACGGATAAAACCAGAGCTTTATATGTGGAAACTATTGGTAATCCCAAATTGGATATACCCGATCTGGAAGCTATTGCTGAGATCGCCCATGAAGCCGGTATACCCTTGATAGTGGATAACACCGTTGCTACTCCCTACCTTTGCCGTCCATTTGAACATGGAGCGGATATAGTGGTCCATTCGGCTACAAAGTTTATATGTGGTCATGGTACAAGTCTCGGCGGGATAATTGTAGATTCGGGTAAGTTTAACTGGAAAAATGGCAAGTTTCCGGAACTAGTGGACCCTGATCCTAGCTATCATGGAGTGAGCTATGTAGAGACCTTTGGTCCAGCAGCCTATATTGTGAAGGCCCGGGCACAACTTTTGAGAGATCTTGGACCGAGTTTAAGTCCTTTCAATGCGTTCCTTCTTCTTCAGGGATTAGAAACTTTGCACCTCCGTATGGAACGACATAGCAGCAATGCTCTATACGTTGCTCAGTGGCTAAAGGAACATCCCTGTGTGAGTTGGGTAAACTATCCCGGGTTGCCTGAGCATCCAAGTTACTACTTAGCCAAAAAGTATCTACCCCGTGGTGCAGGTGCCATATTAACTTTCGGTATAAAAGGTGGCAGAGAAGCTGCTTGGCGTTTTATTAATAATTTGAAACTCTTCTCCCTTGTAGCAAATATAGGGGATGCCAAGTCTCTTGTTATCCACCCTGCTAGCACAACACACCAGCAACTTACAGAGGAAGAACGGCTAGCTACAGGAGTAACGGAGGATATGATTAGGCTTTCTGTGGGCCTGGAAGATCCGGAAGATCTTGTTGAAGATTTGGACCAGGCTTTAAGGAAAGCATGCTGTTGAGTTTAAGCTAAAATTATTAATAGAGGAGGTTAGAAATGCTGGGAATGTAGGAATAGTTAAGACGCAGTATTATACCTTTGCTAATCCACCCAATGAATTTGTATTAGAATGTGGGAAAAAGCTGGGGCCCATCACTGTGGCCTATGAGACTTATGGTCGCTTAAATTCCTCAGGAGATAACGCCATACTTATCCTCCATGCTCTAACAGGGAGTGCCCATGCAGCGGGGTGGCATAGGCCGGATGATAGAAAGCCTGGTTGGTGGGACCCTATGGTGGGACCTGGCCGTCCCTTGGACACTGAACGTTATTTCGTGATATGCTCTAACGTGCTGGGAAGCTGTTATGGAACTACAGGTCCTTCTTCTATTAATCCAGCTACTGGAAAGCCCTATGGTCTGGATTTTCCCGTGGTTACTGTTCGAGATATGGTCAGGGTACAGAGGGTGCTTCTTGAAGAACTTGGGGTAAAACGTTTGGTTACGGCTATTGGTGGTTCTTTGGGTGGAATGCAAGCTCTGGAGTGGGGTGTACTATATCCAGAGTTTCTTTCTTCCCTTATAGTTATAGCAGCGCCGGGGCGCTCCTCGGCTATGAATATAGCCTTCAATGCGGTACAGCGAGAGGCCATCTATATGGATCCGGCTTGGCGTGGTGGCGACTATTACGGTACTCCTGGACCAGAAAAGGGTTTAGCCTTAGCTCGTATGATTGGTATCATTACTTATAAGAGCGACGAGTGTATGTCCTTTAAATTCGGACGGGTAATAAACGGTGAACCGGAGGATCTTTTCAGGCTGGAGAGTCGCTTTGAA
This sequence comes from uncultured Aquificales bacterium, assembly GCA_964590075.1. GTDB lineage: Bacteria > Thermosulfidibacterota > Thermosulfidibacteria > Thermosulfidibacterales > Thermosulfidibacteraceae > JAGDVO01. The sequence continues at coordinate 529 of CAZPXS010000008.1, read as the reverse complement.
GTAGAGAACTATCTGTACTATCAAGGACGTAAGCTGGTCGAACGTTTCGATGCTAACTCTTACCTTTACCTTACCAAGGCCATGGATCTCCATGATGTGGGTAGGGGGTTTGGTTCTTATGAAGAAGCCTTAAGCCGGATCAAATGTCCATGCTTAGTAATAGGTATTTCCAGTGATATATTGTATCCACCTTGCCAGGTAAGAGAGGTTGCAGATATAATAAACGAAACTGGGGGCAAGGCTGTGTATAGGGAACTTGTATCTCCCCATGGTCATGATGCTTTTCTTATTGAATTTGCAGAGTTGGGGAATATAGTAACTGAATTTTTAAAGACCATAGACCATTAAATCAGGGAGGATGGCTTTAGGGTGGACGTGAAGCTAAGTGACATATAGTCTTTTCTTAGCGCATAAGGTATTATTGCTTATATGTGTTTCAATCCCTCAGAGGTAGGGTAGTAACGAGGAGTTGGGTAGCGAGAGTGCTGAGTGTAGATCCGTTTCAATCCCTCATAGGTAGGCTAGCAAC
>CAZPXS010000007.1:0-52088 GCA_964590075.1 uncultured Aquificales bacterium | reverse complement strand
AAGACTTGCCAACTTTCAAGGCTTCCAGGCTGAAAAGGGTTTAAGTTTAGGAAAATCAACTCTATTTCTCGCAACTCTCGTAGCTATTCTACTTGTTGCAACATCAAGCCTATCCTTAAAGTGGCCTATTCTTTATATTCTCTATATTCTCCTACTATTAGAGATGAGAATATTATTCAGAGTTTCCTCAGTCGAAACTATTATTTCCGCCATTTTGGTTATCATCCTAGGATTATTAAGCCCCTACAAAGAAATTCCCTTCATTCTGGGAGTGATAGCTATCTCTTATATCTCCTACAGAGCAAAAGGATTACTCACCGAGTGGTTTGAAAGCTCCTATATTCTTGCCAAACAGATCTTCCCTCTACTCTTTTTTGGAGTTTTTATATCGGGCTTCTTCTTCGGAGGGGTGGAAGGAGAGGGTTACATACCAAAAAGGATCGTTGAAACAATACTTGGCGGAACAAGCCTTTTGACCCATATCTTTTCCGCCATAATAACCGCTCTCATGTACTTTGCGACCTTAACCGAAGTACCTATAATTCAAGGCCTCATGGCTCAGGGTGTAAAGGTAGGACCAGCTCTAACCATGCTTCTTGCAGGACCAGCGGTTTCTCTCCCAAGTATCCTGGTTCTAAGGTCCATAATGGGAACCAAAAGAACACTAACCTATGTCTCTCTTGTTGTATTGATATCAGGTATATATGGATATATTTATCAAATGATCTTTGGATAAAAGGTTAAAAAGGAGTAGGCCATGAGGAAGGAAGTTAAGATTCTAGGATTAGGTTACCCAAAGTGTAAAATGCTTTACGAAAACGCAAACAAAGCCCTTAATGAACTCGGGATTCCCGGAGAGGTGATTAAAGTGGAAGATTTTAACCAGATAGTAGCTCATGGAGTACTAACAACTCCTGCCCTTTTAATCGATGGAAAAGTGGTATCACAGGGAAGGATTCTGTCCGTAGATGAAATAAAGGAGTTCATAAATCGTAGCTAGAAAAGACATAAGCAAAAACCATGGGAAAATATGAATCTTAAAATACTTACCCTAAAACTAAAGGCACTATCCGATACTAATAGACTCAAGATTCTCTACCTTCTTAGTATCAGGCCCTGCTGTGTCTGCGAATTGGCAAACATCCTATCCCTTTCACAACCCACCCTTACCAAACACCTACAAAAACTCGAGCATGCAGGTTTCGTCACAAGTAAACGTCACAAGTTTTATCAAATATATTCCCTCAATTACGAAGATGACTTTACAAAGGAACTCGTCGAAAAAATCCTAAGTTCTTTAAGTGAAAAAAAGGAATTAGACGAGCTAGCAAAAAACTTAAAAGAAAATACCCTTTACTGTAGATAGAAGAGCCTCAAGCTTATAAGAGACTGTTCATAAGAGATCTTCAAAGAGTTACTTCTTTTGATAAAACTTTATTTTTTTTTTAAAATATAACTATTGAAAACCAGAAAAATCCTAATGTATAAATTTTTATACAACTACAATGAGGGACTAAAGTACAAATGGGAGGGGCTGTATGATAAGGCGTTTGCTTGTAGCGAATAGGGGTGAGATAGCCATAAGGATCTTTAGAGCCTGTACAGAGATGGGTATAACAACCATCGGTATCTATGCTTACGAGGATAGATACTCATTACATAGGTATAAATGCGACGAATCCTATCTTGTCGGTAAGGATAAAGGACCGGTAGGAGCTTACCTTGCCATAGACGAGATAGTACAGCTCGCAAAGGACAAAAAGATAGACGCCATTCACCCGGGATACGGTTTCCTATCAGAAAATCCTGAATTCGCCAAGGCTTGTGAAGAAGCTGGAATCATCTTCGTAGGCCCGAAATGGGAACATATAGAGCTATTCGGGGATAAACTAAAGGCAAAAAAATTCGCCGAGAAACTAGGGATACCCACCATACCAGGTAGCGACGGGATCAAAACAATAGATGAGATAAGAGATTTTGCAAAGAAACACGGTTACCCGATTATGATAAAGGCAACAAAGGGAGGTGGAGGTAGAGGAATCAGAGTGGTAAGGAATGAAAAAGAACTGGAAACGGAATATATGCTCGCAAAACAGGAGGCACTAAAAGCTTTTCACAGTGATGAAATAATAGTTGAAAAACTCATAGAAAAACCAAAACACATAGAAGTACAAATATTAGGCGATAAATATGGAAACATAATCCACCTATACGAGAGAGATTGTTCGATACAGAGAAGACACCAAAAGGTAACAGAAATAGCCCCAAGCCTAAACATACCAGAGGAAATCCTTAAGGCTCTGTACGAAGACTCGATCAGGTTTGCAAGAGAAGTAGGCCTATATAACGCTGCAACCTTTGAATATCTAGTGGACCTCGATAACGGTAAATACTACTTCCTGGAAGTTAACCCGAGAATACAGGTGGAACACACGGTAACAGAAATGATCACGGGCATAGATATAGTTCAGGCTCAGATAAGAATAGCTCAGGGAGAGAAAATAACCGACTTTATAGGTACTCAGGAAAACATACAGAAAAGAGGCTACTCCATACAGTGTAGAATTACAACCGAAGATCCTGAAAACAACTTCCTCCCCGACACAGGTAGAATAGAAGCCTATAGAAGTGCCGTCGGCTTCGGTATAAGGTTGGATGCCGGTAACGCCTACGTGGGAGCAATGATAACGCCCTACTATGACTCCCTACTCGTTAAGGTTACATCCTGGGGTCTAACTTTTGAAGACTCTGCCCATAAGATGCTGAGGGCTCTTAAGGAATTTAGGGTAAGGGGAGTAAAGACAAACTTGAGATTTTTAGAGAACCTGGTTAGCCATCCGGACTTTCTAAAGGGAAACTTTAGAACAACCTTTCTTGAGGAACATCCGGAGATCACAAAGATCAAACCTCCAAGGGATAGAGTCAGTAAAATCCTCAGATTCCTCGGTAACAATATAGTGAACAAGCCACACGGTGATATAGAGATATCGGAGCTACCTAAGATAGTCCCGCCAGAGGCAAAGGGAGAGATAAGGCCAGGACTAAAAGAGATACTCGATAGGAAAGGACCAAAAGGGGTTATAGAGGAGATTGGAAGGGAAGAAAGGAGAGTATGGTTTACCGATACGACGATGAGAGACGCCCATCAGTCACTATTTGCCACGAGGCTGAGAACGAAGGATATGATAGAGATAGCACCCTTTTACGCAAGAAGACTCAACAATCTATTCTCCATGGAGATGTGGGGAGGAGCTACCTTTGACGTTGCCTATAGATTCCTTAAGGAAGATCCATGGGAGAGATTGGCCCTACTTCGCGAAAAAATTCCGAATATACTTTTTCAGATGCTCATTAGAGGGTCAAACGCGGTGGGCTACAAAAATTATCCTGACAACGTGATAAGAAGCTTTATAAGGGAAGCGGCAAACTGCGGCATAGATGTGTTCAGGATATTCGACTGCTTCAACTGGCTCGAACAGATAAAGGTAGCACTAGATGAAGTCAAAAAAGTAGGTAAAATTGCAGAGGTAGCTATATGTTACACCGGTGATATCCTCGATCCAAAGGAAGACAAATACACACTGGAATACTACGTTAGACTCGCAAAGGAAGCGGAAAAAATGGGAGCCGACATAATCGCCATAAAGGATATGGCCGGGCTACTCAAACCATACGCAAGCTATAGGCTATTCAAAACCCTCAGTGAAGAAGTTGGCGTTCCACTACACTTTCACACCCACGATACCGCAGGATCTGGCGTGGCAAGTATACTAATGGCGATAGAGGGAGGAGCCAAAATAGTAGATGGCGCGTTGAGCTCTATGAGTGGCTTGACCAGTCAACCCTCACTCAACACCGTGGTAGAGGTTCTCGAAAAGAGCGGAAAATACAAAACCTATATGGATATATCTTCACTTAATGAAGCATCCTCCTACTTTGAAAAGGTGAGAGCCTACTACTATCAGTTTGAAAGCGATCTAAAGGCTCCGACGGCAGAGGTTTACGAACACGAGATACCAGGCGGCCAGTACACAAACCTCAGGATACAGGTAAAAAGTGTAGGACTGATAGATAGATGGGACGATGTAAAGAGAATGTATAAAGAGGTGGATAAGTTACTTGGTAGAATCATAAAGGTTACCCCATCCTCAAAGGTGGTGGGAGATCTCGCCCTATTCCTAGTGAGAAATAACCTTAGTATAGAAGATTTCGTTAAGAAGGCTGATGTACTATCTCTACCTGAGAGCGTAGTTGAGTTCTTTATGGGGCTTATGGGACAACCCTACGGTGGATTCAACGAAGAGCTACAGAAAAAGATCCTAAAGGATAGGGAACCGATCAGAGTTAGACCCGGAGAGCTACTGGATGACTATAACTTCGATTCGGCAAGGGAAAGGCTAAGAAGTATAACCAAAGAACCCTTGAAGTTCAGAGATCTGGTCTCCTACGCCCTATACGAAAAGGTGGTTGAGGACTACTTTAGGCACAAAGAAGAATTTGGCGACGTCTGGGTTTTATCGACAAAGGATTTCTTCTTCCCCCTAAGGATAGGGGAGGAAACAACTGTAGAACTCGAGGAAGGAAAGACCGTCTACATCAAGCTAATATCCATAGGTGATGCGGATAGCAAAGGTTACAGAACACTCGTATTTGAGGTAAACGGTGAAACGAGACTCGTAAGGGTACTCGACAATAAACTATTACAGAAGGTAAAGACAAACGTAAAGGGAGATAAGAATAATCCAAACCACATAGTAGCTCCAATGCCCGGTAAACTCGTGAAACTAATGGTAAAGGAAGGAGACTTTGTGACTAAAAACCAGGTGGTGGCGATAACAGAAGCTATGAAACTCGAGACGAAAGTGATAACCCCCAAGGACGGAATAGTGAAAAACATTCTAATTAAAGAGGGTTCGGAAATAGAGGAGGGAGACCTGATAATGGAAATAGAATAAATTCTATACAAAGAAGCTATCTTTTTAGAAGTTCCGCAAGGCTCTTTCTGAGGTTACTCGCCTTCTCCAACCTTTCCGCTAAATAACTATAGCTTTCCTCTTCGATACACCTCTTATAATCCAATAGTAGGCTGATTATACTATCGAGATCCCTAATCAGGTTTTCTCTATTAAGCTTGAAGATCTCAACCCACATCTCGGGGGAACTTGCAGCGATTCTCGTAAAGTCCCTGAAACCACTACCCGCGTATTTTACCGCATAGTCATCATCACCTGTTAACATATCCACAAGGGCATAGGCTATAAGATGGGGTAAATGACTAACTTTTGAAAAGATCCTATCGTGGATGAAGGGATCCATAAACTCTATTCTTGAACCGAGTAACTCCCAGAAACTAACCGCTTTATCAATCTCCTCGTCCGAGTTATCCCATGGGGTTATAATCAACCTCGCACCGTTAAAAAGGTCCCTAACGGCATTTTTAGCACCGTGCTTTTCCGTACCGGCGATAGGATGGGTTGGAACAAAGGGGGCGATACCCTTAAAGATCGGGGAGAGATTCCTGACTATCCAACCCTTAACGGAACTTACATCCATAACCAGTTCCCTACCCGATAAATAGCGGGAAACATTAAAAGCAACATCCCTTATAACCGCAAGATGTGTAGCAAGAATAACATAATCACTATCCCTGATCGTCTCGTCAGGTGTTCCACGTGGAACATCAAGCCAACCCATTGATTTTCCATAACTTAGTGACTCACTGTTAATATCAACCGCCACTATCTCAAGGTCCATCCTCTCCTTAAGGGAAACGGCTATGGATGCACCGATGAGACCAAAGCCCACTATGGTTACCTTCATATACCCATGACCTCCCTGAAGGCAGAGAGGAACGCTGAATTCTCCTCAGGCTTACCAATAGTAACCCTTATGTAATCACCCATACCGAAGGAGGTGAGGCTCCTCACTATTATACCCCTATCAAGTAGGGACCTATAAACGGCATCCGCGTCCCCGACGTTTATAGCTACAAAATTGGCCTCACTCCCTATAAAACTGACACCCATGTTTCTCAGGCTATCCTGCAATCTGTTCCTCTCCTCTATTATGGATCTCCTCACAAAATCGTAATAATCTCTATCCCTTACAGCATAGATAGCGGCAACCTGAGCAATCAGATTCACGTTAAACGGCTGTCTTACCCTGTGCATGTAGGATATCACCTCTTCGCTACCTAAGGCATAACCTACCCTTAGACCTGCTAATCCATAGGCCTTAGAAAACGTTCTTATGGAAACTATAGGATAACCCTTCTTTATCAATTCCACCGTATCGGGAAAGCGACTGTCACTCACAAAATCGAAGTAGGCCTCATCGACAACAACTATAGCACTACCGTTTATCCTGTCCAAAAACCTTACAAAATCGTCCTCAAAAAATATCGTACCCGTGGGATTATTGGGATTGGCAAGAAATAGGACCTTTACACTATCGTCAAAGTGATAAAAAAGCGACTCAAAATCAACCCTAAAGTTAACCATAGGCACCTTTATAACATCAGCCCCGTAGATTCTACAGAAGATCTCATACATTGAAAAGGTAGGGTAGGTTACTATAGCCCTATCTCCGGCGGATAGGTATAGCTTACATATCAGCTCTATGGCTTCATTGGAACCATTCGTAACTATGATGTTACCTGGGGATACTCTAAGGAGGCTAGCTAACTCTTCCCTGAGTTTTACACTACCAGCCTCCGGATACCTATGTATATCATTGATGACCTTCCCTATCTCCTCGATAACGATAGGTGAAGGACCGTATGGATTCTCATTTGATGCAAGCTTTATAGGTCTTAGACCTCTCTCCCTTACGTACTCCTCGATAGACTTTCCCGGCCTATAGGGCGGGATTTCATCTATATAGTCCTTCGGCTTTATCATTTTGATAACTCACCTAACTTTTTCTCGAGTAGCTGAGTTACAAGTTGTGGATTAGCCCTACCCTTGGTCTTCTTCATAACCTGACCAACAAGGTAACCTATAACCTTCGTTTTTCCAGAAAGGTACTTAGCGACCTCATCGGGACATTCCTTTATAACCTCATCCACTACAGATTCAAGACTTGCAGTATCACTTATCTGTACCATATCCCTTTCTTTAGCCACTACCTCTGGATCTCCTCCTTCCCTCCATACGATATCGAAGAGATCCTTACCAACCCTACCGGTAATGACCTTCTCCTCCACAAGTTTAACGATTTTCGCCAGCTGCCAAGGCTCTATGGGACAGTCTTCTATACCTATATTTTCTCTGTTAAGCCTACCAAGTAACTCAACCATAATCCAGTTAGCAATAGCCTTCGGATTGTTATAGGTTCCAAGGGCAGATTCGAAGAAATCGGCCAGTAACTTATCGGATGTAAGAACCTCGCTATCGTAACTCGGTAGATTATACTCCCTCATAAACCTTCTCTTCCTCTCATCGGGTAACTCGGGTAGTTCACCCCTTAACCTCTCAACTAAATCCGATCTGACAACAAGTGGCATAAGATCCGGATCGGGAAAATACCTGTAATCATGGGCCTCCTCCTTTCGCCTCATAGTCTCGGTTATACCCAAGGAGGAGTTCCACAACCTCGTTTCCTGAACAACCTCACCTCCAGCCTTGATGAGGGAGATCTGCCTTTCTATCTCATACTCCAAGGCCTTAGCCACGAATTTAAAGGAGTTTATATTCTTAATCTCGGTCTTAACACCAAGTTTATCCGAACCCTTGGGCCTTACAGAGACATTAGCATCACACCTCAACTCACCCTTCTCCATATCCGCGTTGGATACACCTATGTACCTCATTATGGTTCTCAACTTCATAAGAAATAACCTTGCCTCCTCGGGAGTAGATATATCCGGTTCGGTTACGATCTCTATCAGCGGTATCCCTGCTCTATTTAGATCAACGTAACTATAAGGATCGTTACCCTCACCGTGCACGTTCTTACCGGCATCCTCCTCCATATGAACCCTCTTTATCCTTATCCTCTTTTCGCCATCCTTTGTCTCTATGGTAACATAACCATCCTCGGCAAGAGGTTTATCGTACTGTGAGATCTGGTATCCCTTGGGTAGGTCGGGATAGAAATAGTTCTTTCTCGCGAAGATACTCACCTCATTTATCCTGCAGTTTAACGCTATGGCCGCCTTTATGGCAAACTCTAAGGCCCTAGCGTTCAAGACCGGTAAAACCCCTGGCATACCCAAACAGATTGGGCAGACGTTGGTATTAGGTGGAGCACCAAAGGCCGTACTACAGGAACAGAAAACTTTAGAATCTGTATTCAACTGTACATGAACCTCAAGCCCGATTACAGCCTCAAACTCCAACTGGCACCTCCTTTCTCTCAAAGGAAACTATTCTCTCCAAAACATAACCTACCCTGAACAGCAGATCCTCCCTAAATCCGGGAGCTATTACCTGTAAACCTATAGGTAACCCTTTTGAATCAAGGGCACAGGGTATGTTGATAGCAGGTATCCCTGCGAGACTCACAGGTACGGTTAACACATCGCTCATATACATGGTCAGCGGATCCTCTAACCTCTCGCCAAACCTAAAAGCGGTCGTTGGACTTGTGGGAGTTATTAGAACATCCACCTTATTGAAGACATCATCAAAATCCTTCTTTATAAGAGCTCTCACCTTACTTGCCCTCAGGAAGTAGGCGTCGTAATAACCCGAGGCAAGGGAAAAGGTACCCATAAGTATCCTTCTTTTAACCTCAAGCCCAAAACCAAGGGTCCTCGTCTTCACATACATATCCTCAAGATCCCTGTAGTTGGGAGCCCTGTAGCCGTACTTTACCCCATCGTACCTTGAAAGGTTACTACTTGCTTCACTTGATGCGATGACATAATAGGTGGCTATCGCGTACTCGGTATGAGGTAGAGATACCTCTACCACCTCAACTCCCTCACCACTTAAACGCCCTATAGCATCAAGGACAGCTTCCCTTACCTCCCTATCCACTCCTAACTCAAAATACTCCTTAGGTATCCCTACCTTAAGCCCTTTAACATCCATACCTATGTATCTCGTAAAGTCCTCTTCCTCCAACTTGTGACTCGTCGAATCCAAGGGATCAAAAAAGGCTATTATACTGAAGAGATAGGCACAATCCTCCACGTTCTTCGTAATAGGGCCTATCTGATCGAGACTGGAAGCAAAGGCCACAAGACCAAATCTCGAGACCCTACCGTATGTTGGTTTCAAACCAACAACCCCACAGAAACCAGCAGGTTGCCTTATAGAACCACCCGTGTCCGAACCGAGAGCGGCAAGGCAGAGATCAGCGGCTACAGAGGCAGCCGATCCTCCACTACTTCCGCCTGGTACCCTCTCGAGATCCCATGGGTTTTTGGTTTTTAAAAAGGCTGAGTTTTCGGTGGAAGATCCCATGGCAAACTCATCCATGTTTGTCTTACCTATTATTACAGCCCCCTCTTCCTTCAATCGTTTAACGACAGTAGCATCATAGGGAGGGACAAAGTTCTCAAGTATCCTACTTGCACAGGTGGTCCTTATTCCAGCGGTACATATGTTATCCTTTATAGCTATGGGTAAACCGAATAGTCTCCCACTAGCTTTAGCCTCAAAGGACGGTTTATCACAAACGGTTATATAGGAATTTATAACGGGATCGACCTTTTCGATTCTACTTAGGAAAGCCTCAATCAACTCCCTCGGTGATACCTCCTTTTTATCGACCAATCTCTTTGCCTCAACCAGTGTGAGCCTACATAGATTCATACAATCACCCCCTAAATATCCAGGTTCCTAACTTCCTTTGCATGCCTTACTATGAACTCCTTCCTCGGCTCAACTTCCTCACCCATAAGTATAGAAAAGAGTCTATCGGCCTCTTCAGCGTCGGCGAGAGTAACCCTCTTTAACCTTCTAGTCTCAGGATTCATGGTAGTCTCCCACAACTGCTCGGGATTCATCTCTCCAAGACCCTTATACCTCTGAATCTCAACCCCGATTCTACCAACCTCAATCACAGTATCGTAAATATCCTCTAAACCTATTCTCCTTTCCTCCTTACCATACCTAACAACAATCTCCCTACCTCTATACTTCTCCAGCTCCTTCCATAAACCGCATAGCCTCTCGTATCTCTTAGATGTAGTCAGATTTTCACTAAGCTCTGTAACACCTCCATCGGTAGTTATCACAAGCTTATAATTCTCACCATCCTCAATCAAACTGTAATCTATAACCTCAATCCCTCTACCCTTTATGAATCCTATAACCCTTTCAACAGCTCCCATATCCCCACCTATCACCTTAACCTTGTCATCAAAATCGGAAAGGGCTCTCAAAACCCTAACATCCCTTCCCTTCGCCCTATACCTATCCTCAAGGCTCCTCATCTCCTTAACCCTGTAACACAATTCCCTTATCCTATCCTTACTAAGTTCTTTACCATCCACAAAAACCTTTACCTCCCTCAATCCCCTATCAAAAAAGTACCTCTCAAGGGCCTCATCATCCTCTACGTAAAGCTCCTCCTTACCCCTTTTCACCCTGTATAAGGGTGGCTGGGCTATATACACATAGCCTGCCTCTATAAGCGGTCTCATCCTTCTAAAGAAGAAGGTGAGTAACAGAGTTCTTATGTGAGCTCCATCTATATCGGCATCGGTCATTATTATTATCTTATGGTACCTAACCTTTGATATATCAAAGTTCTCATCTATACCGGCACCTATGGCAAGTATTATGTTCCTTATCTCTTGGTTACTAAGCATCTTATCCTCACGTGCCTTCTCCACATTTAGAATCTTACCCTTGAGAGACAAAACAGCCTGAAAAGTCCTATCTCTACCCTGCTTTGCACTACCACCTGCACTTTCTCCCTCAACTATGAATAACTCCCTCTTTCTAGGATCCCTCTCGGAGCAATCTGCGAGCTTACCGGGTAAGGCTGAAACTTCAACTTTTAGCCTCTTTCTCACAAGTTCTCTAGCCTTTTTCGATGCCTCTCTCGCCTGAGCCGCATTTATAGCCTTCTCCACTATCAATCGGGCAACGTCGGGGTTCCTCTCCAGAAAGTCCTGTAATTCAACGGAAAAGAGGGACTCAACTATCCCTTTAACCTCAGAGTTACCAAGCTTCGTTTTAGTCTGACCTTCAAACTGGGGATTCGGAACCTTAACATGGATAACCACAGTTAGACCTTCCCTAAAATCTTCACCCGTGAGTTGCCCCTTAAAACCCTTAAGTAGATCGTGTTTAGATGCATAACTATTAACAACGCGCGTAAAGGCGCTTCTAAAACCACTAACATGGGTTCCACCATCTATGGTTCTTATATTGTTGGCAAAGGCGTACAGGGTCTCCTGAAAGCCGGTGTTATGCTGAAAGGCTATCTCTACTATAACCCCTTCCTGCTCTTTCTTCATGTAAAATATGTTCGGGTAGAGAGGTGTTTTACCCTCGTTTAGGTATCTCACCAACTCAACTATACCACCCTCATAGAGAAAAGTAGCCTCCCTATCGGTCCTCTCATCCCTTATCGTTATCCGTAAACCGGGATTTAGAAAGGCAAGTTCCTTCAACCTCGCTGAAATATAATCGAAATCTATATTGATCTTTCCAAATATCTCTATATCAGGTTTGAAGGTTACCTTAGTACCCGTCTTTTTCGTCGTACCCTTCTCTATAACTGGTGTAACCGGAACTCCCCTTTCATACCTCTGATAGTAGATCTTACCGTCTCTTCTCACCTCAACTTCAAGATACTCACTCAAGGCATTTACAACACTAACACCAACACCGTGTAATCCACCGGAGATCTTGTAGGCTCCGGTATCAAACTTACCACCGGCGTGTAAAGTGGTCATAACCACCTCAAGGGCGCTCTTCTTAGCCTCGGGATGGATATCCACAGGAATACCCCTACCATCATCTATAACGGTCATGGAATTGTCATGGTGGATTATAACCTCTATGTTGTTACAGTATCCAGCAACATGTTCATCTACACTGTTATCCACAACTTCAAAGACGAGGTGATGAAGCCCCCTGTGGCCCGTATCTCCTATATACATAGAGGGCCTTTTCCTTACAGCCTCAAGACCAGCAAGTATCTTTATCTTATCGGCAGTATAATCCTGTCCCCTATTCACCATAGTAATCTACTCCTCCAACGCAACAGGCATAACAACATGTATGTAACTCTCACCCTCCGCCGTAAGCTTTACGGGCCAGAGGGCATCTCCGAGGTTAAAGGTAACCTTATCGGAATCAAAGGCATCAAGCGCTTCTAAGAGGTACTTTCCATTTATACCAAACACGAGCTCACTACCCGTTGGATCTTCAACATAAACTTCTTGAGAGGCAGTTCCGACAAACACATCACCGGATGGTCTTACGGAGGTTAGTATTATCTTCCCATCTGAGGGTAAAAAGTGGATCTTTAGTGTTCTTATCTTCTCATCGGAAAACAGGGAAACCCTCTTTACAGCCTTCATCATGTCGGCTTTGTTAACGACGAAACTCCTTTCAAAATCGGTAGGTATAACCCTCTTATAGTTGGGAAACTTAGCATCGAGTAACCTCGTGAAAAACCTTATATTTCCAACCTTCATGTAAAAGTGGTTTGAACTGACACCAAAATATACGAGATCCTCCTCTACCTTTTTCTCAAGGATCTTAAGGATCTCAGTTACACCCTTTTTGGGTATTAGTAACTCAAAATCCGGTGTATCAAGACCCTCGCTACTTTCCTCTATAAGGCTCAGTCTATGTCCATCGGTTGAAACGAAACTTATAAGGTCTCCCTCCTTTTTAAACAGCATACCCATAAGGGCGGTGGATACCGCATCCTTTGCTATGGAAAAATCGACCTTGTTTAAACTGTTGACTAAAAATTCCCTACCTATAGCGGTTACGCTCTCAGGCTCATTGGGTAGATCCGGATAATCGTCAAGTGGCATTGTTGGAAACACCGCTCTTATACCTTCAACCTCTATGTTTAGCATATTTTCGTCTGTTGTGATCGTTATGGGAAGATCGGGCAATTCCCTTACGAATTCCGTTAGCTTTCTGAAGGGTATGGCGCAGCTTACCCTCTCATACACTTCAGCCCAGATGGTTACCTTTATAGATTCCTCAAGATTTGTAGCAGTGATGGTTACCTCATCATCGGCTGTAGTATCAAAAACTACGGATGAAAGAATGGGATTTATGGATTTCTTTTCAACTATCCCCTGTACGAGTTGTAAAGCGGATAAAAGCCCTGCCCTATCCGTTAAAAATTTCCCCATAGCACCTCTCCTACGATTATTATGTTATTAACTTACAAGGTTAGTAGTAATAATATACTACCACAATCCTGTGGAAACTTAAATAAGCTCCTCTTTAACAAAAGGTAACCTATCTTAGTTTTCTGTTGGTAAGTTATAAGTTAAATGTGTAACAAGCTACTAGTTAAGTTCTTCCTCAATTTTCCTTGCAATTTTCAACAGGTCGTTATCGGTTTTTAACAGGTTTTCCATTTTCCTTATACCGTGAAGTACAGAGGTATGATCCATACCGCCGAAGATTTCTCCTATCTCTGGTAGGGAAAGGGGTGTGAGTTTCCTGATAAGGTACATGGCAAGTTGCCTAGGTATGACTATGTTTCTATTTCTCTTCTTTGATTTTATCTCCGACACCTTCATGCCAAATTTACTAGCTACAAGCTTTATTATATTTTCGGCACTCACACTCAGTTCCTGCTGTGGGTATAGGGTATCGAGTATCGATCTTACAAGTTCCAGTGATATTTCTTTGCCCATTATGGAAGCTGTGGCACTTATCTTTGTAAGACAACCCTCGAGTTCCCTTATGTTACTCTTTATCCTCTTTGCTATCATGTGGGCGACTTCATAGGATAAACTTATACCCTCCATCTCTGCCTTTTTTCTCAGTATCGCTATTCTTGTTTCTAAATCCGGTGGTTGTATATCCACGATAAGACCCCACTGGAAACGGGATCTAAGCCTATCCTCAATATTATTCATTTCGGTTGGAGGTTTATCCGAGGATATCACTATCTGCTTACCCTCATTGTAGAGTTCGTTAAAGGTATGGAAAAACTCTTCCTGTGTCCTATCCTTACCAGCTATGAACTGTATATCGTCAATAAGAAGTATATCGAGTTTTCTATATTTTCTTCTAAACTGGTCCATCCTATCGTTTTTAATAGATTCGATGAGTTCGTTCACGAATTTTTCGGTTGAGATGTAGCAGACGTTAAGGTTCGGTTTTTTCTCGAGAGCCCTATGTCCTATGGCATAAAGTAGATGAGTCTTTCCAAGCCCAACACCTCCGTATATAAAGAGAGGGTTGTAAACTTTTCCTGGATTCTCAGCTACCGCTATACTCGACGCATGGGCAAGTTGGTTACCAGGACCTACAACGAAGTTTTCAAAGGTATACTTGGGATTGAAGTTGTTTTTGTTACGTCTTGATTCGTTATCTTCCTGTTTAGCTTCCGTAGGACCCGATTGACCCTTTCTGCCTGATTCCCTCTTTACGACATAGGATAGATCAATTTCCCTACCATATATCTCCTTTAGTACCTTCTTTATTATCTCCTCGTAATTCTCCGAGAACCAGGACATGTAGAACTTATTAGGTACAGCTATACTCAGGGTTCCGTTTGATAACCCTACTACCTCTATCGGCTTTATCCATGTATCTACAGTTACACTCGGTAGATACTCGTAACAGCGATCAACCACCCTCTCCCATAATTCCTTAAAATCCATGGCCCTTCTCCGAAATTTATCCACAACAGCAACTTAATTTTCTAGAAAAATAAATCTAAATTTATCAGTTACTTAACTTTGATTCCCTAACTAGTTCCATAAGTTTTCCACAAAGTTTTCCACAAGAATCTTCTTTAATTTCTTACGCTTATGTTATACCAATTAAGAGGGATGGTATCAACCTATGGGTATATTATAGTTTACGGGAGTAATATAGGTGATAAAGTAAGGAATGTGGAACTTGCGCTCTCTCTTATTTCTAGGGTTGGTAGGATAACTGGGTTATCCAGAGTCTATATAACAGAGAGTGTCGGCGTGAGGCAGGAATGCTTCGTAAATGGAGGGGTGATATTTGAGACCGATCTTCTCCCTCTTGACTTACTTAAGTTATTGAAAGAAGTAGAGATAAAGGTCGGTAGGAGACAGAGATTTAGGTGGGGTCCCAGAGAGATAGATCTTGATATAGTTTGGTTTTCCGGTGGTAGCTTTTGTCATCGGGATCTAAGGATACCTCATCCCGAATGGAGTAATAGGAGGTTCGTTATCGAGATACTCTTAGACCTGGGTTTTAGTAGTTTCTCTGGGTATGATTTGGTGGTTTTAAGAGAAGGGCTTATCGATCAGTATCTTGTTCCAGTCCCCTGTGTTACTATAAGGATGCTTAATTTACTGGGTAATTTCGGTTCCTATACCCTGGGTTGTGAAGATCTCTAATAGCAGGCAGTGTGGTATCTTTCCGTTTACTATGTGGATCTTTCTAACTCCACTTTTTATAGCCTTTATACAACTTTTTATCTTTGGTATCATTCCCTCCTTTATCGTACCATCCTCTATCATCTGGTACAGCTTGTTGTACTTTATAGACTTTATTAGGTTACCGGATTTATCGAAGAGCCCATCCACATCTGTCATATAGAGTAACTTTTCCGCTCTAAGAGCTATCGCTATCTCACTGGCAACAACATCCGCGTTTATGTTGTAACTTACACCCTGCTCATCGGCTCCTACTGGCGCAACAACGGGTATAAAGTTTTCCCTTGTCAATGATATCAGTATCGATGGGTCCACATCCTTTACCTCACCAACGTAACCTAGATCTATATCCTCTATCTCCACTTTTCTCGCCAAAAATAGTGGTCCATCCTTTCCTGTAAGCCCGATAGCGTTTCCACCGTACTTGTTTATAAGAGCTACGATCTCCTTGTTTACCTTTCCACCGAGTACCATTTCCGTTATTTCCATAGTCTCTCTATCCGTGATCCTGAGGCCTTGGAAAAACTCGCTTTTTTTGCCAAGCCTTTTTAGCATCTCCCCTATCTGTGGTCCTCCACCATGGACTATTACTGGATTTATCCCTATGTACTTTAGAAGTACCACATCCCTTGCGAAGGATTCTTTTAGGGCTGGATCTACCATAGCATGACCGCCGTACTTTATAACGAAGATCTTTCCGTGAAACTCCCTTATGTAAGGTAGTGCTTCAAGTAGTATATGGGCCTTGTCTATAAGATCTCGTAGGTTCTCCTGCAAACCGACACCCCCTTTTCCCAGTTTGAAAGTATATAGGGAATCTCCTCTATCATATCGCTTGCCGTCAATCCATAGGTGCCAACCCTTTCCATCGCAAGATCACCACTTAGACCATGTATAAAGACCCCTATATAGGCTGATGTTACGGGATCATGGTTCATGGCGAGAAGAGCCCCTATTATCCCGGTTAGTACGTCACCACTACCACCCGTGGCCATGCCGGGATTCCCTGTTGGATTTATGTATGCTCTACCGTCGGGCGTTGCCGTGATTGTACCCGCTCCCTTAAGTACCATAATTACCCCGAGTTTCTGGGCCCATGTGGTTGCAACCTCCAGCCTTTCGTTTAGCACCTTCTCTTTACTCTCGCCAGTTAGTCTCATGAATTCGCCGGGATGGGGAGTTAGAATTACACTACATCTAACTTTTTCAAGTATATCTAGGGATCTTGATATCAGGTTTATCCCGTCGGCATCTATAACAACAGGTATATCTATGTTTGTCAGTATATTTTTGAGAACTGTTAGGGTTTCCTCATGTTGGCCGAGTCCAGGTCCTATGGCGAGGGCTGTTGCTCTCTCTAGTACCTTTAAGATCCTGTCTACAGCCTTTGTACCTATAAAACCATCTGTATCGTAAACAGGTTCACTCATAACCTCCAGTGTTTGATTCTCGTAGATCGCATTTAGACTCTTGGGGACTATGAGGGTTACAAGACCTGTACCCATTTTAATTGCGCTATTTCCAGCCATTATACCTGCACCCGTTTTTCCTGGGCTTCCAGTTATTACCATGAGATGGCCGTAGTTACCTTTGTGGGCCATTGGATCCCTTTTTGGGAAGAGCTTCATGGCGTCGATCTCTTCAACGAGATAGACCTTTGAGTCTGTTTTGAGGTTCTTAGGTATCCCTATGTCGACTAGAAAGACTCTACCTGCGTACTTTCTTGCCGGATATATGAATAGTGCTCTTTTTAACCTACCGAAGGTTACCGTGTAATCCGCTGTAATTGCGCTACCGTGAACATAGCCTGTATCCACGTTGATACCCGATGGTATATCTACCGAAATTACCGCCCTGTTACCTTTTAATCTATTTATGAGATCTATAACTTCCTTGTAGAAACCCTCCACCCTCTTTGTAAGACCCGTCCCAAGTATAGCATCAACTATAACTTCACTTTTTTTGATCTGTTCCTCTATCTTTTTAAGATCGGGAAGAACTATAACCCTATCTCCCAGTAGTTCCTTTGCTATCCTAAAGTTTTCCTTACAGTCATCCTTCATCGATTCGGGATTACCTATAAGTGAGACTTCCACATCGTAACCCCAGTGGTTTAACCACCTGGCAACTACGAATCCATCTCCACCATTGTTACCTTTCCCACAAATCACGAGTATCCTTTTGTCCGTCTGAAATAGAGTCTTGATCAGATTGGCACAACTTTTTCCTGCATGTTCCATCAGCACTATTCCAGGGATACCTATCTCTTCTATAGTTTTTCTATCGAGTTCCTGCATCTCCCTTGATGTTAGTAGCTCTACCATTATCTAGGCCTCCGTAGATTGTTGGCAAAACCTTAATTCTATTATAGAGTAAATTAGTGTTTCTTCAATAGGATGATGGGAGGGTGTGATGGAGTTTATAGATCTTAAAAGGCAGTTTAGAAGGATGGAGGGAGAGATAAGAGAGGCTATCGATAGGGTTCTATCTAGCTGTAGGTTTATACTGGGAGAGGAGGTTGACTTACTAGAGAGGGAGTTGGCGGATTTTACGGGTGTGAAGCATGCGATTACCTGTGGATCTGGGACCGACGGTTTGATGTTAGCCTTAATGGCTATCGGTGTTGGTAGTGGGGATGAGGTCATTGTTCCTGCCTTTACCTTCTTTGCTACTGCCGAGGTTGTGGCTCTTCTCGGTGCAAGGCCTGTCTTTGTCGATATAGATCCCCTCACCTACAACATTGATCCCTCCCTTATAGAGTCAAAGATCACACCAAATACCAGGGCTATAATAGCCGTAAGCCTCTACGGGCAGTGCGCCGATTTTGATCCTATAATGGAGATAGCTGGAAGATACGGTATTTATGTTATCGAGGATGGAGCTCAGAGTTTTGGGGCACTTTATAAGGGTAGGAGATCCTGTTCTATATGTCACATCTCCGTTACCTCTTTTTTCCCAGCAAAGCCACTGGGTGCCTATGGAGATGGTGGGGCTGTATTTACCGACGATGATGAAATAGCTTTAAAGATAAGGATGCTTAGGAATCACGGCCAGATTGCGAGGTATGAGCATCACTACATAGGTTTGAATAGTAGGCTCGATACCATCCAGGCTGCCATTCTTAGGGTAAAACTCAAGTATTTTCCGGAGGAGATTGATCTGAGACAGATAGTGGCCGATAGGTATAACTCTCTTCTTGAGGATGTTGGAATAGACCCACCCTATATAGCCTCCTATAACGTGTCTACCTACGCTCAGTATACTATCAGGGTTAAGGATAGGGATAGGATTGTTAAAAAGCTATCGGAATTTGGTATTCCAACAGCCGTTCATTATCCCAAGGCTTTACCCTATCAGAAAGCCTTTAGTTATCTTGGATATAGACCGGGAGATTTTCCGGAGAGTGAAAGGGCTTCTAATGAAGTCTTGAGTTTACCCTTTCATCCCTACATGGCTATAGAGGAACAGTATAGAGTTGTAGAGGCTTTGAAGGAGGCTATGAAATAAAAAAGGGGGCAAAGCCCCCTCTTTTTTAGTATTCAGGTAAGCTTGGAGCAGGTTTTTCCTTTTCAGGTATCTCGCATACACCGGCCTCTGTTGTAAGCATGAGTCCGGCTATGCTAGCTGCGTTTTGTAAAGCGAGCCTTACTACCTTTACAGGATCGATTACACCAAACTCGAACATGTCACCGTACTCCAAGGTTGCGGCGTTAAATCCGTAATTAATGTTTTCACTCTTTTTGACTTCCTCAGCGACTATGGATCCATCGATTCCAGCGTTTTCTGCTATCTGTTTGATAGGAGCTTCAAGTGCCTTCTTAATTATATTGATGCCGAGTTTTTCATCCTCGTCGGCTACCTCTATACTATCGAGAGCCTTCTGGCACCTTAGTAGGGCTACTCCACCACCGGGAACTATTCCCTCTTCTACCGCTGCCTTAGTAGCGTTGAGGGCATCCTCAACCCTTGCCTTCTTCTCCTTCATCTCCGTTTCAGTTGCAGCACCTACCTTTATAACAGCCACACCACCGACGAGTTTCGCGAGTCTCTCCTGGAGTTTTTCCCTGTCGTAGTCGCTCGTGGTCTTTTCGATCTGTACCTTTATCTCCTTGATCCTTCCTTCGATCATCTTTGGATCGCCCTTACCACCCACTATGGTGGTGTTCTCCTTATCAACTATGACTTTGTCAGCTCTACCAAGGTCCTGGAGTCTCGCGTTTTCAAGCTTGATACCGAGTTCCTCGGAAATGACCTGTCCGCCGGTTAGTATGGCTATATCCTTTAACATCTCCTTTCTTCTCTCGCCAAATCCAGGAGCCTTCACGGCACAGCAGGTGAGTGTACCTCTTAGCTTGTTTACCACGAGGGTTGCGAGGGCCTCTCCCTCTACATCCTCAGCTATAACGAGCAAGGGTTTACCACTTCTCGCAACCTCTTCTAGTATCGGAAGGAACTCTCTTATGGAACTTATCTTCTTATCATAGATTAGTATATATGGGTTCTCGAGTACACATTCCATCTTGTCGGGATCGGTTACAAAGTATGGGGATAGGTAACCTCTATCGAACTGCATACCTTCAACAACTTCCAATGTTGTTTCAAGACCCTTAGCTTCCTCAACGGTTATAACACCATCTTTACCAACCTTCTCCATCGCATCGGCTATGAGTTTTCCGATTTCGGGATCGTTATTGGCGGAGATTGTAGCTACCTGCTCTATCTCCTTCTTCTCAGAAACTTCCTTCGCGATCTTCCTTAACTCTTCCACCACCTTGTTTACAGCCTTATCTATACCCCTCTTGAGGCTCATAGCGTTGGCACCGGCAGCAAGGAACTTTAAACCTTCCTTGTAGATTGCCTGAGCTAGAACACAGGCTGTGGTGGTACCATCTCCCGCGGTATCGTTGGTTTTACTTGCCACTTCTCTTACGAGCTGGGCGCCGAGGTTTTCAAATTTGTCCTCGAGCTCGATCTCTTTGGCTACGGTTACACCGTCCTTTGTGATAAGTGGTGCACCGAATTTTTTCTCGATAACTACATTCCTACCCCTTGGTCCAAGGGTAACTTTAACGGCATTGGCCAAAGTATCACAACCTTTAAGTAACTTTGCCCTTATTTCTTCGTTGAATAGAAGTTGTTTTGCAGCCATCTCCCACCTCCTTTAAGTTTGTTTTATTCGGTTATGATTGCATAGATATCGTCTTCTCTCATTACAAGGTACTTTTCACCATCGATTTCTACCTCTGTACCAGCGTATTTACCGAAGATCACCTCATCACCTACTTTTACAAGCGGTGCCGCAAACTGACCGTTTTCGAGGAGCCTACCCTGACCGACCGCTACAACCTTACCCCTCTGGGGCTTCTCCTTAGCGGTGTCGGGAATGATTATACCACCCTTTGTCTTCTTCTCCTCTTCCTCAATGGGCTTAATAACAACTCTGTCGTATAAAGGCTGTAACTTCATCTTCCCACCTCCCTTTTTATTATTTTAGCAGTTAACTTTTCAACCTGCTAAACTATAAATAATCTTACTCATGATTCTTGTCAATACCTCTTTAAAGGTTTTCTATCCCTTTAGAATTAGCTTGACAGCAAGGTTTTTTTCTGATATGTTTCTTAATCATTTAGGGAGTTAGGGTGGGGTAGGATGGATTGGATTTTTGATTATCCCGATAGTGATATACTATCCCTTATCGATCTTGCGAGGAAGGTAAAGGAAAATCATTGGGGAAAGGATTTTGAGTTCTGTAGTATCATAAACGCTAAAAGTGGACTGTGCGATAGGGGATGTGCCTTCTGCGCCCAAGCCTATCCCGATAAAACTGGGGTAAAGGTTTATCCGCTTGTCGAAGAGGATGTGATTGTGGATGCTGCAAGATCCGCTAAAATTTCTGGAGTCAAAAGGTTCTCGATAGTAACGAGTGGTAAAAGGCCCAATGATAAAGAGTTTGGGAGGATAGTATCCGCTATAGATAGGATAAGAAGGGAAGTGGGTATAGAGGTTGACGTTTCTCTAGGGATTTTGCCGAGGGAGTATATCCTTGAACTTAAAAGGGTAGGGGTGAGGAGGGTCCATCATAACCTTGAGACTTCGAGGGAGTATTATCCTCAGGTGACAACTAGAATAGTCTGGGATGAGAAGTTCAATTATTGTAGGATGGTTAAAGAGGAGGGGTTGGAACTCTGTTGTGGTTTTCTATTTGGTATGGGTGAAACTAAGAGGGATTGGGTTTCTCTTGCCGATAGTTTGAGTTTACTTGAGCCTGAGTCTATACCGATGAATTTTCTTATTCCCATAAAGGGGACTCCCTTTGAGAACATCAAACCTTTAAGGCCTACCACTATTCTAAAGATCATAGCTTACTATAGGCTTAGATTTCCCAAAAGCGAACTCAGGCTATGTGGAGGAAGGGAAAGGAATCTCGGTGAACTTATGGTTCTTGCTACCTTTATGGTAAACGGCTTCTTGACAGGAGGTTATCTTACCCAGCCAGGTAGAACACCCCAGGATGATAGGGCTTTGATAGAATCTCTGGGATTTGTGTTGAAAAAAGAGTAGTGGCAAAGTATAGTTAGAGTTTTCTTAACTTTACGTCCTCTTCCGTTCTTATACAGTTTTTGCCATCCCTTTTGGCGAGATAGAGAGCCTTATCCGCTCTATCTACTATAGACTTTGTTGTATCATCCCTTTTGGCTTCTGCGATCCCTATACTTACTGTTGTCTTTGCTACTCCCATCTCTGTGGGAACCTTTATTTCCTCTATTTTCCTTCTTAGTCTCTCGCATACAACTATAGCCTCTTTTAACTCAGCTTCGCTTATGATGATGGCAAATTCCTCCCCTCCATATCTAAAGGCTAGATCACTACTTCTTAACTCTCCTATTATAGTTCCTACACACCTTTTGAGAAACTCATCTCCCACAGGATGTCCAAATACATCGTTTAATTTCTTAAAATTATCTATATCTAGCATAGCAATAGAAAAAGTTTTCACTTTATTATTTTTCAAGTCCTTTAAGTGTTTTTCCAATATTATTTCGAATTTAGCTCTATTTAACAGGCTTGTTAATGGATCTTTTTGACTTTTTTCTTGTAAATCTCTTAACCTCTCTTTTAAAACCTCCATTTTTCTAATGGATTTATTTAATTCTTCTTTGAGTTCCATATTTGTTTTTTGTAGTATTTTTATCTCTTGTGTTAATAGTTCTATAGTTTTATTTAGTTCTTCCATCGTTTTTATAACGTTTAAACTATTTTCTCTTTCGGCGAGTTGTTTCGTGTATTTTTCGATTAC
Organism: uncultured Aquificales bacterium; assembly: GCA_964590075.1. Taxonomy (GTDB): domain Bacteria; phylum Thermosulfidibacterota; class Thermosulfidibacteria; order Thermosulfidibacterales; family Thermosulfidibacteraceae; genus JAGDVO01. Next base: position 29,268 of record CAZPXS010000007.1, on the reverse strand, counting down.
ACCGATCGCTTCCTGTAGGGCCATCTTACTCACATCTAACGTTTCCTCTGTCTCCTTGGAAATTATCGATTTTTCTATCTCTATTGGTCTAAAATCTTTTTTACCTTTCATCTCATTAAAGGTAAGAAGGTATGCCTTAAGTATCTCATCTTCCGATGGATTGAATATTCCCTTTAGGATAAGGATAAGGAAAGCGTAAAACCAAATCGCGAATCTATCAGGTGTTATGACTATGTTGAGTTGGGAGAGTTGATTTAGGGCTCTTTTGGTTGCCTCCGCAAGGACCAGGGCTTTATCTTTAGATGCTACTTGCCTCTCCGCTTCTCGTACAAAGTCCATAGCTTTGATTAAGTCACTTCTATCAAGGATCATCTGTACGGCTTACCTCTACCAAATCTATTTTGCCCTTTGAAACTTTTAGTATTTTAAAAACTATGTTTCTGAATTGCAATACTTCTCTCTCCTTTGGTATCCTGTCGAAATTATAAATTATAAAACCACTTACCGTTTTAAATAGCTCACTTTTTGGCAATTCTGTCTTTAGCTCACTCTCGAGTATATGTATATCCGTTTCACCGGAAAAGACTATTGACTTTCCTCTCTTCTCCACTATCTCGACCTTTTTGCTATATAGATCGTACTCATCCTCTATCTCCCCCACCAATTCCTCAAAAACATCCTCGATGGTCAGTATCCCGGTTGAGAGTCCATACTCGTTTACAACGATAGCTATCGGGCTTTTCGCTATTTTGAAAGTTTTGATAGCACTATGTATACTCTGTAATTCCGAAATAAAGGGGCAGTCTCTCACAAAATTCGATATACTCTCATTTCTATCGGCATCTATAAGGTCGAATATCCAAACTATCCCCTCTATGTTGTAGATATGGTTCGAATAGATGGGGAATCGGGAGTAACCTATTTTTTCCGCCAGTTTTATAACCTCACCTACAGAGCTTTCTCTATCTACGGCGAATATGTCCCTTATAGGTTTCATTGAATTTTTGACTCTCCTCTTTCTCAGGTTTACTATCCTCTTCACCAGGTACTGTTGTTCCTCATCATCCACGATTAGTGGAATTTCCTCTCTACTTATGCTTGAGGGTTTTTCTATCTTGATGCCAAACCTTTTGGGGAGAAATAGTATTATGACCCTAACTGGGTAACTTATAATGTAGAAGAACTTAAATAGTGGGAAGGAAAATTTTAGAAACTTCGTGGGATTTTTTCTTGCTATCACCTTAGGTATCGTTTCCCCGAATATGAGTACACAGGGGGAGAGTATCAGAGTAGTGAGTAGCTCGCTCGAAAGATGGGTTTTTGTCTTTATTATGTAGGATACTATCGTGGAATTTAGGACCACAGCAATGTTGGTACCTATAACGGTTGCAAGGATTATCTCTTCAAGGTTCTTTGTAAAGGTATCGTATTTTTTGTGAAAGAGGTGTGGTTTGAGGGATAGAAAGGCTATCTCTGTTCCGGAAAATATAGCCTCTATCCCTAATAAAACAACAACAAGAGCAAAGAGTAGATCTTGATCACTCATTTGAAGGTCTATCTGTCACTGAAACAACCCTTTTTTATGAAGGGATAGTCCATATTCTTCCTCTGTTCTATGTAGCCCTCCGCTATCTCCTTTGCCAATCGCCTTATCCTACCTATGAAGTTTGTCCTCTCCTTTACACTTATGGCTCCTCTCGCATCGAGTAGGTTAAAGGTGTGGGAACATTTCAGGCAGTAGTCGTAGGCTGGAAGTATCAGTTTCTTCTCTATGAGCCTTTCCGACTCCTTCTCGTAAAGCTCAAAGAGCTTAAACAGCATATCAACATCAGCCTCTTCAAAGTTATATATGGACCATTCCACCTCTCCCTGGTGATGTATGTCACCGTAGGTTATCCCGTCGGTCCAGATAAGATCAAAGACACTATCCACCCCTTGTAGATACATTGCTATTCTCTCTGTTCCGTAGGTTATCTCAACCGATATCGGGTATAGATCTATCCCACCTGCCTGTTGGAAATAGGTGAATTGGGTTATCTCCATACCATCGAGCCAGACTTCCCAACCAAGTCCCCAGGCTCCGAGAGTTGGAGATTCCCAGTCATCCTCTACAAACCTTATGTCGTGTTTGCTGGGATCTATCCCGAGGGCTTTGAGACTCTCAAGATACACTTCCTGTATATCATCGGGGGAAGGCTTTATTATGACCTGGAATTGGTAGTAGTGTTGGAGTCTGTTTGGGTTTTCACCGTATCTACCATCTGTTGGCCTTCTTGATGGCTCTACATAGGCAACTTTCCAAGGTTCTGGTCCCAGTACTCTAAGGAATGTGGCGGGATTCATCGTCCCCGCACCTACCTCTATATCGTAGGGTTGCTGTATAACACAACCGTAGTCTGCCCAGAACTCCTGTAGCTTTAACAAAACATCCTGGAAGGTCACCACCCACCTCCTATTAAAAACCGGGTTTGTTTTTTTCAGTATATCAATTGGATATGTGATTGACAATAGTATGAGCTTATGGCAAGGGAAGTTTTAAGAGGTGTGGGATGCAGATAGTTGAAAAGACTATAATTGTCGTTATAGGTGGATTGGCCGATCATGCCATAGATGGGCTTGGGAGAAAGACTCCTTTACAGGTTGCCAGGACACCTAACCTCGAACATCTCGCCATGCTTGGTGCCACTGGAGGTTATCATCCAACTGTAATAGGTGAGTCTCTATCTCCCTGGCTTTTCATGTATATGTTTCTTGGAAATCCGAGGGAGCTTTTCCCGAATCTCGCGGTTTTTGAGGCTATTGCGAGAGGTATAAAGCTCTCGAAGAAGAAATACTATGCGGTATGTGAACCCTGCGTGGTAGAGGGTGGGGTTCTGGCGGAGAAGAGGCCTTTTGAGGGAGATGAGGAGGAGAAGGTCTTTTTGAAGTTTTTGGGCAAGAGGTTTAGGCGTGTCTATTGCCTTGGGAGAGGTAGGTTTTTGGTGGAGTCTGATTCCTACATCCCCTCCTATCACCCCTGGAATATAGGATGTCCCGTGGATGAAAGTAGATTGAGCGATATAAACTTTCTACCTGCCGATTGGGAGGGGAATGCGGATAGGATAGAGAAAGGACTTTCCCCAATAAACGCTCTATTCTTCTATGGTACGGGGAAGTTTATGGATTATACTCCGTCCGTTTTCGATATGTGTGATTTTAAATTCTATACCGATTCCTACTTTTTTAAAGGTATGCTGAATTTTATGAATTTAAACTGTAAGTTTTTAGAAGGTAGGGTGGATGATAACCTGAGAAAATTCCTGTTTGAAGCCACTTCGTCAGAGGATAGCGGGATTTACTTTTTCTACTCCGACTACCTCCACTGGAACGATATTCAGTATAAGGCTTGGAAGAAGGTTGAGTTTATAGAAGACTTGGATGGTATATTTTCCTACGTGGTCGATAAGATGGTGAAGGATAACGTTATATTCGTCCTTACCACCGATGTTACTACCGTGAGTGATGGTTGTAAGCCCTATTCAGGTTTACCCGTTCCTCTTCTCATGGTTGGCCCCTTTATCAGGAGGGGTAGAGCAACTCGATTTGATGAGGTAAGTAGTGTCAATGGATCCCTTGGACTTTTAAGAGGTAAGGAGTTGATACTGTTGATCAGGAACTATATGGGTTGTGCGGAGGTTGAGGGCTTTTAGTTAGAGAAAAGGGGAGGAATCCCTCCCCTATATCTAGTCCTTCACGTTATCGCTTGCTACCGATTCTTCCATGATCTTTTCTATAGAGTCTCTGTAGAGGTATTTATTAACCGCATCTATGTAGCTTAAGGCACTTGCCTCGATTATGTCTGTACTTGAGCCTTTTCCTACGAATATCCTACCGTTAAACTTCACCTCCACCGTTACTTCTCCTACCGCGTCCTTACCCTGTGTAACCGCCCTTATCCTGTAGGAAAGTAAGGTTCCATTAAGGCCTGTTATCCTGTCTATGGCTTTGAAGGTAGCATCCACCGGACCATCTCCTGTAGCCGAATCCTGAAAGATCTCATCGCCCCTTTTGAGTATAACGGTTGAAGATGGTACTATCGTGTTTCCACTTAAGACATGGAGGTACTCGAGCTTGTAGGTTTTAACAGGTACATCGAGGAGAACCTCCTGTACTATAGCGTAGATATCTTCATCGAAAACTTCCTTTTTCCTATCGGCTATTACTTTGAATTTTTCGAAGACCTTATCTATCATCTCATCGGAGAGGTTTGTAAAGCCGAGCTCTTCTATTCTGGCTTTGAGTGCGTGTCTACCTGAGTGTTTACCAAGAACCAGTCTATTCGTTGGAAGGCCTATATCCTCGGGCCTCATTATCTCATAGGTGAGAGGATTTTCGAGTACTCCGTGTTGGTGTATTCCTGCCTCATGGGCGAAGGCGTTTTTCCCGACGATGGCTTTGTTCGGCTGAACGTATACACCCGTTATGTGGGAGAGGAGTTGGCTGGTTCTATAGATCTCCCTTGTGTTTATGTTTGTTGTGACTTTAAAATGGTCCCTCCTCGTTTTTAAGGCCATAACTATCTCTTCAAGGGCAGCGTTTCCGGCTCTTTCACCTATCCCGTTTATAGTACATTCTACCTGCCTTACACCGGCCTCAACCGCGATCAATGAGTTTGCAACGGCAAGACCGAGATCGTTGTGACAGTGAACACTTACCACAACTTTATCTATATTCGGTACCCTGTTCATTATGTAGAGTATCTTTTCTTTAAATTCGCTCGGAACGGTATATCCAACTGTATCGGGTATGTTGATCGTGGTTGCCCCTGCCTTTATAACCTCTTCGAAGACCTTACAGAGAAAGTCGAGATCGCTTCTCGTTGCATCCTCCGCTGAGAATTCCACGTCATCTGTGAAGTTTCTGGCAAATCTTACAGCATCAACGGCCCTTTCAAGTACCTCATCCTTGTCCATCTTGAGCTTATACTTCATGTGTATCTCACTTGTAGCTATGAAGGTATGTATCCTCTTTCTCTCGGCTGGTTCAAGTGCCTTTGCTGCCTGTTCTATGTCCTTTCTATTTGCCCTGGCAAGGGAGCATATTATGGGCCCTTTAACCTCTTCCGCTATCCTTTTTATCGAGTTGAAATCGCCGGGACTACTTGCTGCAAATCCTGCCTCGATGACATCAACCCCGAGTCTGGCGAGTTGATGGGCCATCATGATCTTTTCGTTAAGATTCATTGAGAATCCTGGAGCCTGTTCACCATCTCTTAAGGTGGTGTCAAATATTATTACCCTGTCCATCGTAACCTCCTTTTTTGATTTTTTAAAAATAAAAAGGGCCACGAGAAGGATCATCCTTCCCGTGGCCCTTTATCCTTTGCCACGGGAGGATCCCTTTGGGACCCACCCGTGGCTTGTTTTTAAAGCCTCAGGCGGGCCCCTCAGATAGTAGTAGGCTTAGTAGGGATAGTAGGTTCTTGAAGGAATTCATTCTACCTATAGCCAAATCATTTATCCTATCTTTCATGCTTTCCATTCCTAACCTCATCGACTAAATTTTGTTAGAAGTTATATAACCTTAGTATGTTTTGTCAAGGGCTTTTTCAACTCGGAGTATTATATATTATTTATGATATTCCATGAGGAGAAGAGGGATGGAGGAGAGGAAGATAAGGCTCGATAGGTATCTCGTTAACGCAGGGGTTGGCTCTCGAGGAGAGGTGAGGGAGCTTATAAGGGATGGCTATGTAACGGTTAATGGTGTTGTTATAAAGGATCCCTCCTATAAGGTATCCGTGAGGGATGATGTGAGGTTGAATAACGAGACTCTTTCGCTTCTCGGTAAGAGGTACTATAAGATGTATAAACCGAAGGGTGTTATCACCTCTACGAAGGATAGGGATCTAACTTTGTTCGATCTTATTACGGACGTTCCAAGGCTGGAGGATCTGTTTCCCGTTGGTAGGCTCGATAAGGACGCGGAAGGTTTAATCCTGATAACTAACGATGGTGTTTTGGCCCATAGGCTTACCCATCCCAGATGGAAGGTTAGAAAAGTTTACGAGGTAGCGTTGGAGTATCCACTACTGGAGGATGAGGCTAAGATTCTTCTAAGAGGGATTAAGCTTAAGGATGGAATTGCAAAGGTCGAGGATTTGGAAGTTTTAGATGTAGAGGGGAAACTGATCAGGGTTACGGTAACCGAAGGTAGATACCATTTAATAAAACGGATTTTTTCAGCTATAGGTAATAGAGTCTTGTCTTTAAAAAGAGTAGCCTTCGGCCCGATTACCGTTAACGGTCTGAGAGAGGGAGAGATAAGGGAACTTACGAGAAAGGAGATAGAGGAACTTTTAAGGTTGTGCGATCTCTCGGTTAATGATGACCTAGGTTAAATATTCAAGATTTATCAGTTAGGTACAAATTACTATCGAAACTACTTGACAGTTTCCATTGTTGTATTATAAACTTATTACAATGTTTTTTATTTTCATCAAAACAAGGGGTGGGAGTAACGGATGGTTGAGATAAGATTTCATGGTAGAGGTGGTCAAGGGGCAGTAACAAGCGCTGAGATACTAGCACAGGCGGCTATCCTTGATGGTAAGTATGCGCAGGCTTTCCCCTCCTTTGGAGCGGAAAGAAGAGGTGCTCCTGTTTTAGCCTTTACAAGGATATCCAATGAACCCATAAGGATCCGTATAGGGATATACAATCCCGATATCGTTGTAGTACTTGATAGTACACTTATACAGACCGAGCCGGTTTTTAGTGGCCTAAAGGATAACGGTGTGGTGGTTATAAACACTAAGAAGAGTCCCGAGGAGATTAGGGAGGAGTTTAGGTTTAAAGGTAAGATAGTTACGGTTGATGCGACTAAGATAGCTATGGAGGAGCTTGGAGTTCCTATTACGAATATCGCGATTCTGGGAGCCTTATGTAGAGGGATGCCTGATCTAGCTAAGACTGAAAGTCTTGAGTATTTCATAGCTGAGAGGTTCCCACATTTGAAGGAGAAGGAGATAAGATCTTTTAGAAGAGCATATGAGGAAGCGAGGGAGATATCATGAGGAAGCTACCGGGTTGGAAGGAGTTAACACTGGCCTGTATAATAACCGAGGCGGGAAATAGCAAGGAATATAAGACCGGTAACTGGAGGACTTTAACCCCGGTTGTCAACTACGATGAGTGTATAAAGTGCGGAGTCTGTTGGAGTTTCTGTCCCGAGTATGCCTGGGAAGAGAGGGAAGACGGGTATTTTAACCTTAACACTGATTACTGCAAGGGTTGTGGTATATGTGCCTATGAATGTCCAAAGAAATGTATAAAAATGGTGGAGTTGTAGAGATGGCTAAGAAGGTAGGAATTGAGGCGGCTATAGCTATTGCTGAGGCAGCGGCTCTTGCTGATGTCGATGTGGTAAGTGCCTATCCAATTACGCCCCAGACACATATCGTTGAACATCTTGCCCATCTTGTTGCCGATGGGCTACTGAACGCGGAGTTTATAACCGTTGAGTCTGAGCATACCGCTTTGAGTGCGGCTCTTGGTGCCTCACTAACCGGAGCGAGGGCTTTTACCTCTACCAGTGCCCAGGGTTTGGCTCTTATGAACGAGATCGTTTATATTACAAGTAGCATGAGGGCTCCTGTCGTTATGGCTCTTGCAAACAGAGCTCTCTCCGCGCCTATCAATATATGGAATGATCATAGCGATGTTATGAGCGTTAGGGATACCGGTTGGATCTCCATATTTGCTAATAATGCCCAGGAGGCCTATGACCTTACCTTTATGGCCTTTAAGATTGGGGAGCATCCCGATGTTCTCCTGCCGGTTATGATAAACTTTGACGGTTTCATCCTTACCCATGTTATAGAGCCTGTAGTTATGTTTGATAAGGAGGATGTGGAAGGGTTCCTTCCGCCCTATGACCATCCCTATAAACTTGATCCGGCAAGGCCTGTTACAATGGGGCCTGTCGGTTTACCGGAAATCTACACGGAAGCGAAGAAGCAGCAGGATTTTGCCATAAGATCCTCAAGACCCATTATCGATAGTGTTTTCAAGGAGTTTGGGGAGAGGTTCGGTAGGTGGTATAGGGCAGTTGAGACCTATGCTATAGATGATGCGGAGATCGTGCTTGTCACTCAGGGTTCCGTCACCGATGCTGCCTGTTTTGTCGTAGATGAGATGAGAAAGAAGGGTAAGAAGTGGGGAGTGGTTGAGATAAGGTTGTGGAGGCCGTTCCCCTTCCAGGATGTGGTTAACGTGTTGACGAGTGGGAATATCAAGTGTGTTGTTGTTCTCGATAGAGCCATATCCTTTGGAGGGCCACCGGGTATAGTTATGAGCGAGGTTAGAAGCGCACTTTATCACGAGAAGAATAGGCCTATGGTCATAGGTGTTACGAGTGGTCTCGGTGGAAGGGATATAATGTTTGAAGATTATGTTAGGATGTTTGAGTTGGGTGAGGAAGCTTTGAGAACCGGCAGAGAACCAGAGCCAGTTACAATAATAGGAGTGAGAGAATGAGCGAGGTGGTGAGAGATTTAAAGGCTTTTGCTAAGGCTTTAGTTTACAAGAATTCACCGAAGGAAGAGTACTTTATTAGAGGTCATAGGGCCTGTCAGGGATGCGGTTGTGCCCTTGCCCTCAGGTATATTCTGAAGGCGGCTGGCCCCAATACCATAGTTGTTAACGCTACCGGTTGTATGGAGATAATTTCCACCCCCTTCCCCTACACATCCTGGGCAGTTCCGTGGATCCACGTTGCCTTCGAAAATGTGGGTGCAGTGGCAAGTGGTATCGAGGCTGCTATAAAGGCTCTAAAGAGGAAGGGTAGGATCGATCCCGATAGAAAGATAAATGTTATAGGTATAGCGGGAGATGGTGGTACCGCCGATATAGGTTTACAGGCTCTAAGTGGTATGCTGGCTAGGAATCATAACGTTACCTACATATGTTATGACAACGAGGCCTATATGAACACAGGTGTACAGGGATCGAGTGCCACATTTATGGGTGCAAGTACAACAACCACTCCAGCCGGTCGTTACAGTATAGGTATGGGTTACTGGAAAAAGAATGTTGCCGAGATAGCGGCGAGTCATTATGTGCCTTATGTAGCTACTGCGAGTGCCAGCTATCCCCTCGATCTTATGAATAAGGTTAGAAAATCTCTGGAGATAGAGGGAGCTGCCTATATCCATGTCTTTGGTCAGTGTCCTACAGGCTGGGGTTGCCCGTCAAATATAGTTATTGAGTTGGGTAGATTAGCGGTAGAGACTGGGATCTACCCACTTTACGAGGTAGAAAGGGGAGTGTGGAAGATATCCTATATTCCTCCTAAGGGTTTAAGGCCCGTAGAGGAGTATTTTAAGGCTCAGAGAAGGTTTAGACACTTAAAGAAGGAGGATATAGAAAAAATACAACAGAAGGTTAATGCTCACTGGGAAAGACTACTTATGTTGGAGAGGATGACCAATACGGAAGAGTTTAAGGAAAAGTATGTAAAACCCTTCTACGGTATAGATGGTTAGCTGATATTCATGTTTGGAAGATCCGCCGATCCAGCTTGGCTTGCCTTTATGCCAAACTGGGTCGGTGATTTTTTAATGGCCTTTGCGAGTTTGGATGAGTTCTTTGGTTCCTTTTTGATATTCGCCCCGCCTAATTTTTACGATCTGATCGCTGGAAAGTACGATCCATCCCTTTTTATCGGCAGGGAAAGATCAAAGTTAGGATTCTTTAAGAATTTTTACGCTATATTTAGGAGTAGGATATATAGGGCTGTCCTTTTTCCTAACTCCTTTTCCTCTGCGCTACTTGTTAGTCTCTGTGGGATGAAGAGGATAGTGGGGTTGCCAACTGACTTTAGGTTTTGGCTTCTTACCGATAGGGTTGATATCCAGGATTTAGAGAACTTACATCAGGCGGAAGTTTATAGGAAGATACTTGAAGAGGCGGGATTTAGATACGATGGACCTATAAGATCCAGAGTTTATCTGAGGGAAGAGGATGTAGAGTGGGCGTTGGATTTTATGGGAAAGATGGGTATAAGAAGGGAAGAGACTGTGCTTATTCATCCAGGAGCCTCAAAGAGGGAGAGGTGTTGGCCTCCGGCGAGATTCAGAGAGATAGTATCGAGGTTATTAAGAAGGGGGTTTAAGGTTGTGATACTGGGTTCAAGAAGGGAAGCGGATCTCGGTGAGATGATATCCAGGGATCTATCGGGAGTTATAGATGTGACGAGGTATGATTTACCGCTTGGTAAACTCTCAGCCCTTATTCTAAATGGAGGTTTTATCTTCATAGGTAACGATAGTGGTCCTCTTCATATCGCCTCATGCGGGGTTCCAAACATCATAGGTATATACGGACCGGGTTCCCCGAAAAAGACGGGACCTTTATTCGGAGAGAGTACCAGGTTTATTCCGGTAACCAGGAATTTCCCCTGTAGTCCCTGTAGGGAGAGGTTCTTTAGGGATTGTAGGCCTATTGAAGGTTTACCTCCCTGTATCTATGATATCGGGGTTGATGACGTTTGGGAAGCTATAGATGAGATTCTACTTTGATTCGATAGAGGAGTACAGTAGTTATTTTCTTGATCTCGTAGAACTTGAAAGACAGGCGGAGAGGGAGTTTCACGAAAGGGAGATACTACAGCTATCGGGTAGGGAGAGGGAGAAGAGGGGTAGGGCTCTATTGAATCTATCCTGCCATTATCTAGGTGAGATTTTTAGCGGTTACTATGCCTATAGGTTCTATCGTTTGAATCTTGGGGATCACGAGATTAACGTGGGGGATGTGGTTCTCGCAAGTAGGGGAGGGAATCCATTAAAGACGGGAATAGAGGGGGTTGTTTATGAAAAGGGTAAGAATTTTTTGACCATTCTGTTTTCCCATAGAATCTCCAAGTTGAAAGGTAAATGGAGGGTAGATCTATTCGTAAATGACGTTACCTTTAAAAGGATGAAGAATACCCTTTTGAATCTTGAAAGTAGCCTCTTCCCACTGGAGGTTATCCTCGGTAAGGCGGAATCTTTGGTATCGGAAGAGGAAGAAGTTGGAGGACTAGATTTCGTCAACGAGAGTCTCGATGAGTTTCAGAGAGAGGCTGTGATAAGAGCATGTAGGAAAAAGCATCTATTTTTGGTTCATGGACCCTTTGGTACCGGTAAGACCACAACTTTAGTTGAGATCGTTATGCAGCATGTGAAGAGGGGATATAAGGTTCTCGTTACCGCCGATAGTAATACTGCGGTAGACGGTATGGTTGAGAGGTTAGCCGATAGAGGGGTAAAGGTTGTGAGGATAGGTCACCCCGCGAGGATGGATAGGAAACTCTATAGTTTGTCCCTCGATAACCTCGTAAGGGCGAACGTGAAGTGGAAGGAAGTTGAGAGGTTAATTGCCCGTAGGGATCTTCTGAGGAAGAGGCAGGAGGATTATGTGAGGCCTGTTCCTGCTAAGAGAAGGGGATTGTCGGACGAGGAGATTATAAGTTTGGCTGAGGAAGGGAGGAAAAAGAGGGGACACAAAATCGAGACTATAAAGTCTATGGCGGAATGGATAAAGTTGAAGAGAGAGATAGATGATATATCTGCAAGGATAAGGATGATGGAAGAGGAGGTTATAAGGGAAGTACTTAGCGGGGCGGATGTTATCTGTACCACCAATTCCGGAGCCGGTAGTGATTATCTCGAGGGTTACTCTTTCGATCTTGTGGTTATAGATGAAGCCACTCAGGCGACAGAACCTTCCTGTTTGATACCCCTTGTTAAATCTAAGAAGGTCATACTGGCCGGTGATCACAAACAGCTTCCCCCTACCGTTCTCTCTCAGGATGAGAGACTCTCCCTAACGCTTTTTGAAAGGCTTATAAATATATATCCTGAGGCGTCCTATATGTTGAGGGTACAGTACAGGATGAACGATGTGATCAAGGAGTTACCCTCCAGACTCTTCTACAACTCTGAGATTATCTCACATCCCAGTGTTAGGGATATAAAGTTATCCGATCTCGTGGGCAGGGAGGGTGATAGTCCTATTACAAACGATACTCCGGTGGTCTTTGTGGATACTGGGGGTTACTTTCCCGAGAGTGTTAAAAGGGCGAGTTTTTCAAAGCATAATCCAGGTGAGGCAAGAATAGTAAAGGAGATAGTGGATGAATTAATAAGGTTCGGTGTGGCGAGGGAAGATATAGGGGTTATAACACCCTATAAGGATCAGGAGGATCTCTTGAGATCTATTCTACCTGATAAGGTTGAGGTTAAAACGGTTGATGGTTTTCAGGGTAGGGAGAAGGAAGTTATAGTTATATCTCTCGTGAGATCTAACCCTGAGGAAGAGATAGGTTTCCTAAAGGATGCGAGAAGGTTAAATGTAGCTATAACGAGGGCGAAGAGAAAACTGATAATCGTAGGAGATAAGGGCACCCTAAGCTCTTCTCCGTTATATAGTGAGGTCATAGAGTATTTTAGTACCAACGGCCAGATTGTGAATTACTCAAAACTCCTTGATTTACAAGATAAATCAACTAATTTCTAAAAGTTCTAATCGTCTATCATAATAATATCATAATGAAATGATAAACTTATTTCTTCTATTATAAGGTAGTTTTGGTAAAAATTTTAAAGGGATAAAGCTTATTGACAAAAGTTAGATATTGTAATTATATGACAGAAAAGCTTTTAGAGGAAGCGTGATCATGCATCTATGTTTGGTTTTAGGTGTTTACTCTGTATCAGAGATTCGGGCTCAGGTTGTAAAACTGTGCAAGAATTACCGCTTAGATGGATGATAAGACCGATTAAAACGGTTAGATAATGGCGATATTTTTTTTGATATTTTTATTTATAATGACCACTATAAAAGATGGAGTGTGTGAAGTTACTGGTAACATCAATCAAAATTGGAATTGGTCTACCGTTAAAACAGATGGAACCAAAAGTGAAACGGATAGTTCCTCTTTGTCCAGTTACTTTAATTATAGTTTAAGATTAACAGAAAAATTAAGTTTTATGGCAGATCTCAGATATTTCTATAGAAAGCAAGATTTTTCACAAACCGATGTTCCAAGTGTAGAGGATAGATACAGCGAGATTTCTCCGGGTTTTTCCATCACCTTAAATGATCCCATTTACTTTCTTAGGATAGGGCATCTTTTAAATGTGAGGGACTTTGAGAGTTCCATAAGAGATAGGAGGCAGGAGATACGAGAGAATCTAACCTACTTCCACTATAATCTTACCCCCTATGACTTTCCTTCCTTTTATTTTCAGTATAATCATAGATCCACCGTTACTGAGACTTATAATTCTCAAAAGGAAACGTCCAGCAAAGATTATCTCTTGAGTTCCAGTTATAATTTTTCTTTGATGGAAAAAATCAGGGGTAGCTATTATTTAACCCATTCCTATTCTCAGCTTTCAACCCCTGATGAAGATATCAATAAAACGAAGCTCAAGAATTACACCGGCTCACTTGATCTGAACTATAGTGATAGTTTTTTCAAGGGATATTTTCAACCTGCAGTAAGCTACCGTTTAAATTTCAACAAAAATATCTCCGATTGGTTCTCTCGTCAAGGTGAAGCCTATATTCCTTTAAGGGGGGGGAGTGGTTATTATGCCAATGGAACCATTTTGGATCCCTATCCCTGGGATATTAATTCTTACAGCTCTTTACCCTCTTTAACGGATAATGTTTTTATCTCAACAGGTATCAACCTTAAAGATCCATATAAGAATATTGTTATAAAATTTACCACTCCTCAGTCTGTCGACCTTTTAAAACTATATGTGGTGGCCAACGATACCTTACCCCTTGAGATTCTGGATCCTAATAACTGGAAGATTTTTAGAGCTAATGATCCTATAATTGGTTATTCGAGCTGGCAGGAAGTCTTAATTTCTAGAGTTAATTCGGCTATTTATGATCCTTTTAACAACATATGGGTGATAGAATTTGTCTTTTCCTCTACTCAGAGTGCTCAGTATTTTAGGGTTGTAAATCGAAACCCCATTTTAGTAAAGGATGTATATGTAGCTGAAATGGAGGTTCATGAAAAACGAGTTTTTGTGGGAGGAAAGGCTCACCAGGAGTTTGACAATTTCTATGAGGAGGTAAACACAGTCTTTAAACATGATCTAACTTCCAAACTAACCTTGGAAGAGGGTGTTTATCTTAGACGTACTCAGAGCGGTAAGTTCTCACTTTTTTCCCCCTTGGGAAAGGTCTGGAATGGTTTTTCTGAAGAACCCTCCGAACGGAAATCCTCTGAAGATCCTTTTATAGAGGTCAATCGCCTTATCTACGGGGCCCTGAGATACAGTATCAGGGATAATCTACAAACCTTTGTGAGGATTCAGAAAAATGAGATTCTTAACAACCAACCCAATCGATATGAAAGTCGTAGTTTTAACTGGAGTTTCAATTACGTTCCACTAGAGAGATTAGCCCTTTTACTGTCTTTAAACAGGATAGAAAATTATCTATATAATCCGAATAGGGACGAAGTGGAAAAGGCGAGTCGCGATGATACCATGGTATTAAATGTTAACACGAAGATTTACAAGGAAATCCAGTGGGTCTGGGATAGTAGCCTAAGGCGTTCGGAAAATTATACGAGTAATTCCACCACCAATGCTTTTTCTATGACTCATTTGATCAATATACCTTTAACACGGAGGATCAATATTTATATAAATTACGCTTTTGAAAGGACCAATCTACAACAGGAATCCCAGGATAGATCATATACCTCTGAGAGGTATGGAGTTTTTGTTACCTACCGTCCTGGTTCTGCCTTAAACCTTTCCTATAACTTGAATTATCAAAAGGCCGATGAAAATAAAAGTATCTCCCAGAATGTGTATCTTAACTGGAGGATTACCAGAGCTTTACTTTTAAATTCTGGAATAGGTTTTTCAGAAACAAAACCGAATGGGGCGAAAACCTGGAACTTCAACAGTAATCTCGTCTGGTATCCGCGAAAGTTTCTCGATTTAAGACTCATCTATAACTTAAGCTCCTATGACCAAGAAAAGAAAACTACTACTCAAAATATAGGTTTATGGTTAAACTTTAGATTTTA
This sequence comes from uncultured Aquificales bacterium, assembly GCA_964590075.1. Lineage (GTDB taxonomy): Bacteria > Thermosulfidibacterota > Thermosulfidibacteria > Thermosulfidibacterales > Thermosulfidibacteraceae > JAGDVO01. Next base: position 14,184 of record CAZPXS010000007.1, on the reverse strand, counting down.
GAGGTTAAGGATGTTTAAAAGGGCGATGATTTTTTTTATTGGACTGTTTTTGATCACGGGATGTTCGTCCCTGGAGTTGGGTTATAAGTTAAGATCTTCTCAGGATACCACGGAGAGAATCGCGGTTCTCCCCTTTGAAAACTTTACCAACGATCCGGTAGCGGGAGAAAGAATACGTAGAATGGTTATCCAGGAGCTAGTTTTGAGAGGATTCTTTGTAATAGAATCGGGAGAGGTGAATAAAGTCCTTGTGGAAAAGGGCGTGACCAATCTTTCCCTATTGGGCTCAAGGGAATTGGAAGAGGTAGGGGAAAAATTAGGGGTAAAGTATCTCATAAAAGGAGGTGTTTTCAGTTATGAGATGCAACGTTTTTCGGATGTGGTTTATCCTTCGGTAGCTATTCAGGTTAATCTTATAGATGTTTCCACGGGAAAGGTTGTACGTTCCACCTATCGCACTGAAGGTGGTCCGAGTTTGGGGAGTCTGTATTTTGGTATGGAGCCAGAGGCTTTGAGTGAGGTAGCTAAAAAAGTGGTGAGAAAAGCTCTGAATGACCTTTTTTAAGGAGGAGAGAATATGAGAAGGGTTACAGGTTTGTTTCTGGTCTTTTTAGTTGGGTTCCTTTTTTTCGGGTGTGCTTATAAGGCATCCATTTCAGATGCAGTTTTTATAAATAAAGAGTACGATTTTTCCACTATAAAGCGGGTAGCTATTCTACCCTTTGAGAACCTTGCTGAGGATCGGAGTGCTGGAGAGGTTATCAGGTTTGTTGTGTATAATGAGATCCAGAAATTTGTTGAAACAGTTCCACCGGGCGATGTGGAAAAAATCCTTAAACAGAAAAATATTACAAAACTTAGTGAAATTACCAAGGAGGATCTAAAGAGTATCGCCAAAACTCTTCAGGTGGATGCCTTTATTACGGGTTATGTGTATAAGTACGGCGAGGCAAGAGCTGGATCTGTAACCGTGCCTGAGGTCGCCTTTAGTTTGAATATAGTGGAACCGGAGGAAGGAAGTATTATCTTTTCCGTTACTAAATCTGGTACCGGTGATAGTTTCTTTGCCAGACATTTCGGTATGGGGATAACCACGGTAAACGAATTGGCGCTAAAACTAGTGAGGGAAGCCCTGAATGAACTTAAGAATATTTAAGTTTTTGGTTTTATTTTTGCTATTTTTGGTTCTTTTACCGAGCCTAAAGGTGCCAAAAGTACAGGCTAGGGATTTAAAGCTTTTTGTTTTACCCTTTGAGAATTTTTCTTCGAATCCTCAGGCTTTCGAACGGATCTATCCCTTTTTGAAGAAAGAACTTTCGGAAAAGGGTTTTGATTTTTACGAGGAAGAGTATGTTAAGAGAGTGATGAAGGAAATCGGGATTAAGGAGAGGGGATTTGTATTAGAAGAACACATGGATCGGCTTTATAAAAACTATGGAATTCAGTATATTGTTACAGGGGGTATACTCAGGTTTGATGAGGATATGTACCCGCGGGTTTCTATACATGCGCGTATTATTAAGCTTCCTGAGAGGAAAATTCTGTGGAGTGGATATTTTGGAAAGGCTGGGGAAGAATATGAAACCTTTTTTGGTCTGGGGAAGGTTAAAGATATAGGGGAATTAAGTAGAAGGGTTCTAAAGGACCTTTTTTCAAAGTTAGATAGAGAAACTCTCCTTACTAAGGTTGATTCAACTTCAGGAAAGAAGGTGGTTCTTCTTCCCTTCAGAAATTTCTCACAGGAAGCCTGGGTTGGAAAGATGGCTACCTATATATTTTTGACGGAACTTACCAAGCTTGAGGAAATTGAAGTGATCGAAATGGGCGAGGCTTTGAATTTTATGATAAAATATACGGTGTTACCACTGGCTGAGATTACCTACTCAGCTCTTGAGAGTGCTCTCTTGGAGACGGGAGCGGATTATGTTATACTGGGTGCAGTTGAGGATTTCTGGGAAGAGGGGGTCAAAACCTATTATCCACTTGTGGTTTTATCTATAAGGATTTTAGATACCCATGAAAGAAAGATCGTTTATGCGGATGATTGTTATTTTACAGGGATTTCTAAAGAGGGGATTTTAGAGAGTGGAAGGATTAGGCTGGGTACAAATGTAGCCTACGAGTGTGCCAAAAGGTTGGTTAAAAAAATCAAAAATCTGGAGAGAGGATCATGAGAAAGAAATTCATTTTAGCGTTCTTTTTCTTTTTGGTTTCACTTTTTGCCTTTTCATCTGAGGTGTATGCCAAAATTAAGGAAAATGATGTGGTTGCAGTGGTTAACGGTGAACCCATCACGGTGAAAGAGCTTTTATATGTGGCAGGAATTGAACACCGTAGAGAGGATCTTCCTCGTAAGGCTAAAAAACCTGATCTAAATCGCTTCTTACAGGAAATAATCCGGGATAATCTTATTATACAGGAAGCTAGGGCTATGGGGCTTGAAACCAATCCATGGCTTGAAGCTAAGTTGAAAGAATTTACCGTTACAGCAGCGGTTAGAGAGTTATACAGAGATGAAATTTTGTCGAAGATTAACCCTGATGAAAAGACTTTAAAGGATTTTTATAAAGAATACTTCAAGATTTATAAATGGATGTACTTTGAAAGTACCAAAAAAGAAGAAGTTGAAAAAGCTAAAGCAGAAATGCTCAAAAATATAGGTAACTTTACCATTATAGAAAATACTAAGATCTCTCTTTTTATGAACAAGGATTTGTGGAATGTGCTGAAGAATCTTAAGCCTGGAGAAACAAGTGATGTATATAAGTTTAGAAATGACTATATAGTTATAAAACTTCTAGAAATAAAGCCAGCCGATATGAAGGAGTTTAAAAATAAAATCAACTCTGTGAGGGATGCTTATAAACGTTGGAAGAAAGAGCAATTAGAGAAATCTAAGCTTGAAGCTTTAAGAAGAAAATATAGTTCAAAGGTATTTGTTTATAAAGAGAATATAAAGAACTTTAATGATGGAAAAATGTGCAAATCAATTCAGGAAAACATGCTCTTAGCGAGGGTTGATAAGGAGGAACTCAGAGTCCAACAGGTTTGTGAGGTGCTGAGAGAAAATCCTAATATTAATATTGAAGAGTATGTGAATAGCTGGATTGATGCTAGGGTAGTCGATCTTGAAGCTCTAAGTCGTGGGTATCACCTGAGAAGTCCCCTGAGGGAGGATATTGAAAACTATAAAAAACAACTACTGAAAAGGGTTTTCATAGGTTATATGATAGCTCCCACTATAAAGGTCACAGAGGATGATTTAAAGGCCTATTATGAGAAAAATAAATCTAAATTCCGCGAAGAAAATAGCTATAAAATTGGTAGAATAGTGGTGGACGATCATAATACAGCCTTGAAGGTGCTTGCGGAACTTGATAGAGGTGCCGATTTCTTCTTTTTAGCGGAGAAGTATGCCAGAGACGAGGAGATAAGAAAGACAAGAGGAGTGATGGGTTGGCTTAAAGAAAGTATGATTCCCGAAGATTATAAAAAAGCCTTCACCAAACTTGAAAAAGGGGAAATAGCAATAACTCGAGAGGGCCCTCACTGGACGGTTTTAAAAATCCTCGATAAAGAGGAGGGCCGAATAAAACCCTTTGACGAGGTAAGAAAGCAAGTTGAAGAGGAGGTTTGGAAGGAAAAAGTTGAACAGAAACTGGAAGAGTATGCTCAGAGGCTCCGTAAGAGTTCAAAAATTGTGGTTTATCAGAATAGAATTCGGGAGATCGAGAGGACCCTGTTTAAGTAGTAAGGGCGAATAAGCTTCTTATAAGAGCTTAAAAGAGAAAGAGAAGTCTCTTTGCGTAGCTTTGCTGATTGAGAGTTCTATCACAGGTTCCTTTCTATCAGAGACAAGAGACTACCCAGAATAAGCATATATTAACCAACCTTCAAAAGCTACGTTTATTAGAATAAACTAATAAAATTATAAGCTAATAAAATTATATTCTTTTTTAATTTGTGGTTTATTGCAAAGTTTAATGCGGTCTTTGGTGTATATTATGCATCTTAACTATCAGACCGCTTTAGCCATATTTTGATTATAAGAGTTAAATTTAAATAAATTTAGAAAGCCTCTTGACAAATGTCAAAAAATGCTACAATAAAAAAGTTAAGAATATTTTAAAAAGAGGGGGTGTGTATCATGCGTCGGCATTTGAGTTCCCTTTCTTTAATTTTACTGGCTATTTGGGGATTGATTTTAATCCCCAATTATGTGTTAGCTGCCGTAAGTGGAGCCTGCTCAAACTGTCACACCATGCACAATAGTTATCAGGGACGACCCATGGCAAGCTACAGTAATGGAACACCCAAGGCAACTCCTAACGAGATGCTTCTCAAATTGGATTGTATCGGATGCCACATGACTACTAGTGGTCAAACTAACCCTACAACTGGTGCCCCAGCTGTCTATCATACTAATAATCCCGGTAACACAGGACCGGGTAAGACTTTGGCGGGTGGTGACTTTTACTGGGTAGCTCAGGGAGATGATAGAAAGGGGCATAATGTGGCTGGTATAGCTAAACCAGATGCGACTTTTAGTTATACTCCTCCTGGTTGGGATCCTAATGCCACACAAGGCTATACTCAACGTGGTCAGATTGCTAATGGTGCTACTACCTGGACTCAACAGCTTTCCTGCTGGGGAACATATGGTTGTCATGGAACAAATTCTGGTTTAAAGGGGCACCATCAGGATATCAGAGGGCCTATCAGTAATGCTACTACCGTTGCAACAAGTTATAGATTCCTTTACGGTATAAAGGGATATGAATCTTCAGACTGGGAATGGGGCGCCACCTCATCAAATCACAATGAGTATTTTGGGTACAATTTTGGTGCAGCTAATGCGGATTATAATCACAAGGATACCATCAGTTACCTTTGTGCGGAGTGTCATGGGCAGTTTTATAAGGACAGACACAGCGGAAGTGCCTGGTTAAGACATCCCACAGATTATGTGCTTCCCAATAGTGGAGAGTATGCCAATTATAACAATGGAGGCGGTTATTCTCTTGCCTCTCCTGTAGCAAGACCGGCTGTTCCCACATCTCCAAGCTCAACAGTTACACCTGGAGATGCATCATCCGCAACCGGGGCTATCGTTATGTGTCTATCCTGTCATAGGGCCCACGGTTCTGAATATCCTTCTATATTAAGGTGGGATTACAGTAGTACTTCTCAAGCTGGTTGTAAGGTCTGCCATACCCAGAAGTAATTTAACCTAAAGGAGGGGGTCTCCCCCTCCTTTTAAAAGGAGAAAGGCATGGTCTTTTTAGTTCTTCTAATTCTAATTCTTGTCACTAATTCCTATGCTATTCAGAGTAGTTTATGTAGTAATTGTCATACCATGCACAATAGTTATCAGGGTCAGCAGATGGTGAATGGAACAAGTGGAGCTCAGCCCTTCTATTATAAGGTAGTTTTGGTAAAAATTTTAAAGGGATAAAGCTTATTGACAAAAGTTAGATATTGTAATTATATGACAGAAAAGCTTTTAGAGGAAGCGTGATCATGCATCTATGTTTGGTTTTAGGTGTTTACTCTGTATCAGAGATTCGGGCTCAGGTTGTAAAACTGTGCAAGAATTACCGCTTAGATGGATGATAAGACCGATTAAAACGGTTAGATAATGGCGATATTTTTTTTGATATTTTTATTTATAATGACCACTATAAAAGATGGAGTGTGTGAAGTTACTGGTAACATCAATCAAAATTGGAATTGGTCTACCGTTAAAACAGATGGAACCAAAAGTGAAACGGATAGTTCCTCTTTGTCCAGTTACTTTAATTATAGTTTAAGATTAACAGAAAAATTAAGTTTTATGGCAGATCTCAGATATTTCTATAGAAAGCAAGATTTTTCACAAACCGATGTTCCAAGTGTAGAGGATAGATACAGCGAGATTTCTCCGGGTTTTTCCATCACCTTAAATGATCCCATTTACTTTCTTAGGATAGGGCATCTTTTAAATGTGAGGGACTTTGAGAGTTCCATAAGAGATAGGAGGCAGGAGATACGAGAGAATCTAACCTACTTCCACTATAATCTTACCCCCTATGACTTTCCTTCCTTTTATTTTCAGTATAATCATAGATCCACCGTTACTGAGACTTATAATTCTCAAAAGGAAACGTCCAGCAAAGATTATCTCTTGAGTTCCAGTTATAATTTTTCTTTGATGGAAAAAATCAGGGGTAGCTATTATTTAACCCATTCCTATTCTCAGCTTTCAACCCCTGATGAAGATATCAATAAAACGAAGCTCAAGAATTACACCGGCTCACTTGATCTGAACTATAGTGATAGTTTTTTCAAGGGATATTTTCAACCTGCAGTAAGCTACCGTTTAAATTTCAACAAAAATATCTCCGATTGGTTCTCTCGTCAAGGTGAAGCCTATATTCCTTTAAGGGGGGGGAGTGGTTATTATGCCAATGGAACCATTTTGGATCCCTATCCCTGGGATATTAATTCTTACAGCTCTTTACCCTCTTTAACGGATAATGTTTTTATCTCAACAGGTATCAACCTTAAAGATCCATATAAGAATATTGTTATAAAATTTACCACTCCTCAGTCTGTCGACCTTTTAAAACTATATGTGGTGGCCAACGATACCTTACCCCTTGAGATTCTGGATCCTAATAACTGGAAGATTTTTAGAGCTAATGATCCTATAATTGGTTATTCGAGCTGGCAGGAAGTCTTAATTTCTAGAGTTAATTCGGCTATTTATGATCCTTTTAACAACATATGGGTGATAGAATTTGTCTTTTCCTCTACTCAGAGTGCTCAGTATTTTAGGGTTGTAAATCGAAACCCCATTTTAGTAAAGGATGTATATGTAGCTGAAATGGAGGTTCATGAAAAACGAGTTTTTGTGGGAGGAAAGGCTCACCAGGAGTTTGACAATTTCTATGAGGAGGTAAACACAGTCTTTAAACATGATCTAACTTCCAAACTAACCTTGGAAGAGGGTGTTTATCTTAGACGTACTCAGAGCGGTAAGTTCTCACTTTTTTCCCCCTTGGGAAAGGTCTGGAATGGTTTTTCTGAAGAACCCTCCGAACGGAAATCCTCTGAAGATCCTTTTATAGAGGTCAATCGCCTTATCTACGGGGCCCTGAGATACAGTATCAGGGATAATCTACAAACCTTTGTGAGGATTCAGAAAAATGAGATTCTTAACAACCAACCCAATCGATATGAAAGTCGTAGTTTTAACTGGAGTTTCAATTACGTTCCACTAGAGAGATTAGCCCTTTTACTGTCTTTAAACAGGATAGAAAATTATCTATATAATCCGAATAGGGACGAAGTGGAAAAGGCGAGTCGCGATGATACCATGGTATTAAATGTTAACACGAAGATTTACAAGGAAATCCAGTGGGTCTGGGATAGTAGCCTAAGGCGTTCGGAAAATTATACGAGTAATTCCACCACCAATGCTTTTTCTATGACTCATTTGATCAATATACCTTTAACACGGAGGATCAATATTTATATAAATTACGCTTTTGAAAGGACCAATCTACAACAGGAATCCCAGGATAGATCATATACCTCTGAGAGGTATGGAGTTTTTGTTACCTACCGTCCTGGTTCTGCCTTAAACCTTTCCTATAACTTGAATTATCAAAAGGCCGATGAAAATAAAAGTATCTCCCAGAATGTGTATCTTAACTGGAGGATTACCAGAGCTTTACTTTTAAATTCTGGAATAGGTTTTTCAGAAACAAAACCGAATGGGGCGAAAACCTGGAACTTCAACAGTAATCTCGTCTGGTATCCGCGAAAGTTTCTCGATTTAAGACTCATCTATAACTTAAGCTCCTATGACCAAGAAAAGAAAACTACTACTCAAAATATAGGTTTATGGTTAAACTTTAGATTTTAGAGGTTAAGGATGTTTAAAAGGGCGATGATTTTTTTTATTGGACTGTTTTTGATCACGGGATGTTCGTCCCTGGAGTTGGGTTATAAGTTAAGATCTTCTCAGGATACCACGGAGAGAATCGCGGTTCTCCCCTTTGAAAACTTTACCAACGATCCGGTAGCGGGAGAAAGAATACGTAGAATGGTTATCCAGGAGCTAGTTTTGAGAGGATTCTTTGTAATAGAATCGGGAGAGGTGAATAAAGTCCTTGTGGAAAAGGGCGTGACCAATCTTTCCCTATTGGGCTCAAGGGAATTGGAAGAGGTAGGGGAAAAATTAGGGGTAAAGTATCTCATAAAAGGAGGTGTTTTCAGTTATGAGATGCAACGTTTTTCGGATGTGGTTTATCCTTCGGTAGCTATTCAGGTTAATCTTATAGATGTTTCCACGGGAAAGGTTGTACGTTCCACCTATCGCACTGAAGGTGGTCCGAGTTTGGGGAGTCTGTATTTTGGTATGGAGCCAGAGGCTTTGAGTGAGGTAGCTAAAAAAGTGGTGAGAAAAGCTCTGAATGACCTTTTTTAAGGAGGAGAGAATATGAGAAGGGTTACAGGTTTGTTTCTGGTCTTTTTAGTTGGGTTCCTTTTTTTCGGGTGTGCTTATAAGGCATCCATTTCAGATGCAGTTTTTATAAATAAAGAGTACGATTTTTCCACTATAAAGCGGGTAGCTATTCTACCCTTTGAGAACCTTGCTGAGGATCGGAGTGCTGGAGAGGTTATCAGGTTTGTTGTGTATAATGAGATCCAGAAATTTGTTGAAACAGTTCCACCGGGCGATGTGGAAAAAATCCTTAAACAGAAAAATATTACAAAACTTAGTGAAATTACCAAGGAGGATCTAAAGAGTATCGCCAAAACTCTTCAGGTGGATGCCTTTATTACGGGTTATGTGTATAAGTACGGCGAGGCAAGAGCTGGATCTGTAACCGTGCCTGAGGTCGCCTTTAGTTTGAATATAGTGGAACCGGAGGAAGGAAGTATTATCTTTTCCGTTACTAAATCTGGTACCGGTGATAGTTTCTTTGCCAGACATTTCGGTATGGGGATAACCACGGTAAACGAATTGGCGCTAAAACTAGTGAGGGAAGCCCTGAATGAACTTAAGAATATTTAAGTTTTTGGTTTTATTTTTGCTATTTTTGGTTCTTTTACCGAGCCTAAAGGTGCCAAAAGTACAGGCTAGGGATTTAAAGCTTTTTGTTTTACCCTTTGAGAATTTTTCTTCGAATCCTCAGGCTTTCGAACGGATCTATCCCTTTTTGAAGAAAGAACTTTCGGAAAAGGGTTTTGATTTTTACGAGGAAGAGTATGTTAAGAGAGTGATGAAGGAAATCGGGATTAAGGAGAGGGGATTTGTATTAGAAGAACACATGGATCGGCTTTATAAAAACTATGGAATTCAGTATATTGTTACAGGGGGTATACTCAGGTTTGATGAGGATATGTACCCGCGGGTTTCTATACATGCGCGTATTATTAAGCTTCCTGAGAGGAAAATTCTGTGGAGTGGATATTTTGGAAAGGCTGGGGAAGAATATGAAACCTTTTTTGGTCTGGGGAAGGTTAAAGATATAGGGGAATTAAGTAGAAGGGTTCTAAAGGACCTTTTTTCAAAGTTAGATAGAGAAACTCTCCTTACTAAGGTTGATTCAACTTCAGGAAAGAAGGTGGTTCTTCTTCCCTTCAGAAATTTCTCACAGGAAGCCTGGGTTGGAAAGATGGCTACCTATATATTTTTGACGGAACTTACCAAGCTTGAGGAAATTGAAGTGATCGAAATGGGCGAGGCTTTGAATTTTATGATAAAATATACGGTGTTACCACTGGCTGAGATTACCTACTCAGCTCTTGAGAGTGCTCTCTTGGAGACGGGAGCGGATTATGTTATACTGGGTGCAGTTGAGGATTTCTGGGAAGAGGGGGTCAAAACCTATTATCCACTTGTGGTTTTATCTATAAGGATTTTAGATACCCATGAAAGAAAGATCGTTTATGCGGATGATTGTTATTTTACAGGGATTTCTAAAGAGGGGATTTTAGAGAGTGGAAGGATTAGGCTGGGTACAAATGTAGCCTACGAGTGTGCCAAAAGGTTGGTTAAAAAAATCAAAAATCTGGAGAGAGGATCATGAGAAAGAAATTCATTTTAGCGTTCTTTTTCTTTTTGGTTTCACTTTTTGCCTTTTCATCTGAGGTGTATGCCAAAATTAAGGAAAATGATGTGGTTGCAGTGGTTAACGGTGAACCCATCACGGTGAAAGAGCTTTTATATGTGGCAGGAATTGAACACCGTAGAGAGGATCTTCCTCGTAAGGCTAAAAAACCTGATCTAAATCGCTTCTTACAGGAAATAATCCGGGATAATCTTATTATACAGGAAGCTAGGGCTATGGGGCTTGAAACCAATCCATGGCTTGAAGCTAAGTTGAAAGAATTTACCGTTACAGCAGCGGTTAGAGAGTTATACAGAGATGAAATTTTGTCGAAGATTAACCCTGATGAAAAGACTTTAAAGGATTTTTATAAAGAATACTTCAAGATTTATAAATGGATGTACTTTGAAAGTACCAAAAAAGAAGAAGTTGAAAAAGCTAAAGCAGAAATGCTCAAAAATATAGGTAACTTTACCATTATAGAAAATACTAAGATCTCTCTTTTTATGAACAAGGATTTGTGGAATGTGCTGAAGAATCTTAAGCCTGGAGAAACAAGTGATGTATATAAGTTTAGAAATGACTATATAGTTATAAAACTTCTAGAAATAAAGCCAGCCGATATGAAGGAGTTTAAAAATAAAATCAACTCTGTGAGGGATGCTTATAAACGTTGGAAGAAAGAGCAATTAGAGAAATCTAAGCTTGAAGCTTTAAGAAGAAAATATAGTTCAAAGGTATTTGTTTATAAAGAGAATATAAAGAACTTTAATGATGGAAAAATGTGCAAATCAATTCAGGAAAACATGCTCTTAGCGAGGGTTGATAAGGAGGAACTCAGAGTCCAACAGGTTTGTGAGGTGCTGAGAGAAAATCCTAATATTAATATTGAAGAGTATGTGAATAGCTGGATTGATGCTAGGGTAGTCGATCTTGAAGCTCTAAGTCGTGGGTATCACCTGAGAAGTCCCCTGAGGGAGGATATTGAAAACTATAAAAAACAACTACTGAAAAGGGTTTTCATAGGTTATATGATAGCTCCCACTATAAAGGTCACAGAGGATGATTTAAAGGCCTATTATGAGAAAAATAAATCTAAATTCCGCGAAGAAAATAGCTATAAAATTGGTAGAATAGTGGTGGACGATCATAATACAGCCTTGAAGGTGCTTGCGGAACTTGATAGAGGTGCCGATTTCTTCTTTTTAGCGGAGAAGTATGCCAGAGACGAGGAGATAAGAAAGACAAGAGGAGTGATGGGTTGGCTTAAAGAAAGTATGATTCCCGAAGATTATAAAAAAGCCTTCACCAAACTTGAAAAAGGGGAAATAGCAATAACTCGAGAGGGCCCTCACTGGACGGTTTTAAAAATCCTCGATAAAGAGGAGGGCCGAATAAAACCCTTTGACGAGGTAAGAAAGCAAGTTGAAGAGGAGGTTTGGAAGGAAAAAGTTGAACAGAAACTGGAAGAGTATGCTCAGAGGCTCCGTAAGAGTTCAAAAATTGTGGTTTATCAGAATAGAATTCGGGAGATCGAGAGGACCCTGTTTAAGTAGTAAGGGCGAATAAGCTTCTTATAAGAGCTTAAAAGAGAAAGAGAAGTCTCTTTGCGTAGCTTTGCTGATTGAGAGTTCTATCACAGGTTCCTTTCTATCAGAGACAAGAGACTACCCAGAATAAGCATATATTAACCAACCTTCAAAAGCTACGTTTATTAGAATAAACTAATAAAATTATAAGCTAATAAAATTATATTCTTTTTTAATTTGTGGTTTATTGCAAAGTTTAATGCGGTCTTTGGTGTATATTATGCATCTTAACTATCAGACCGCTTTAGCCATATTTTGATTATAAGAGTTAAATTTAAATAAATTTAGAAAGCCTCTTGACAAATGTCAAAAAATGCTACAATAAAAAAGTTAAGAATATTTTAAAAAGAGGGGGTGTGTATCATGCGTCGGCATTTGAGTTCCCTTTCTTTAATTTTACTGGCTATTTGGGGATTGATTTTAATCCCCAATTATGTGTTAGCTGCCGTAAGTGGAGCCTGCTCAAACTGTCACACCATGCACAATAGTTATCAGGGACGACCCATGGCAAGCTACAGTAATGGAACACCCAAGGCAACTCCTAACGAGATGCTTCTCAAATTGGATTGTATCGGATGCCACATGACTACTAGTGGTCAAACTAACCCTACAACTGGTGCCCCAGCTGTCTATCATACTAATAATCCCGGTAACACAGGACCGGGTAAGACTTTGGCGGGTGGTGACTTTTACTGGGTAGCTCAGGGAGATGATAGAAAGGGGCATAATGTGGCTGGTATAGCTAAACCAGATGCGACTTTTAGTTATACTCCTCCTGGTTGGGATCCTAATGCCACACAAGGCTATACTCAACGTGGTCAGATTGCTAATGGTGCTACTACCTGGACTCAACAGCTTTCCTGCTGGGGAACATATGGTTGTCATGGAACAAATTCTGGTTTAAAGGGGCACCATCAGGATATCAGAGGGCCTATCAGTAATGCTACTACCGTTGCAACAAGTTATAGATTCCTTTACGGTATAAAGGGATATGAATCTTCAGACTGGGAATGGGGCGCCACCTCATCAAATCACAATGAGTATTTTGGGTACAATTTTGGTGCAGCTAATGCGGATTATAATCACAAGGATACCATCAGTTACCTTTGTGCGGAGTGTCATGGGCAGTTTTATAAGGACAGACACAGCGGAAGTGCCTGGTTAAGACATCCCACAGATTATGTGCTTCCCAATAGTGGAGAGTATGCCAATTATAACAATGGAGGCGGTTATTCTCTTGCCTCTCCTGTAGCAAGACCGGCTGTTCCCACATCTCCAAGCTCAACAGTTACACCTGGAGATGCATCATCCGCAACCGGGGCTATCGTTATGTGTCTATCCTGTCATAGGGCCCACGGTTCTGAATATCCTTCTATATTAAGGTGGGATTACAGTAGTACTTCTCAAGCTGGTTGTAAGGTCTGCCATACCCAGAAGTAATTTAACCTAAAGGAGGGGGTCTCCCCCTCCTTTTAAAAGGAGAAAGGCATGGTCTTTTTAGTTCTTCTAATTCTAATTCTTGTCACTAATTCCTATGCTATTCAGAGTAGTTTATGTAGTAATTGTCATACCATGCACAATAGTTATCAGGGTCAGCAGATGGTGAATGGAACAAGTGGAGCTCAGCCCATATTACTTAAGTATACCTGTCTTGGCTGTCACGGGATGGGAGAGGAAGTCAGAGGATAGCAATGATTGGGGATGTTCCGGTTCCTCAGGTATTACATACCGATCCTTCTGGAGATCTTGCGGGAGGAAACTTTGCTTATATAACCGGGGGAAAGTCAGGATATGGACCGAATCCGAACCGGAGGGGTCATAATGTAGTTGAGTTGGGTTCTGCTTTTAAGGAGACGCTGGATAGTTTTAGAAAACCTCCTGGTTGGCAGTATAACATGTATCATGCAGGTGCCCGTGATGTAAGGGATTATCTATCCTGTGCTGGAGATTGGGGATGTCATGGTATAAGAGATATAGGGCTAACCGACCGTATGGCGGCTATAAAAGGAGCTCATCATAGAAATTTGAACGGGAAAATAACCACCGATGTTTATAATGGAACCATTGGAGCTTATTACCGATTCCTTTATGGTGTGAAAGGGTACGAATCTCCAGATTGGCAGAATCTGGATTCTTCTCACCACAACGAGTATTACGGAACATCACCACCGCCTTCCGGCTATTATGGATGTACTATTTGTCACACTTTTGTTCCCAACCTTGGAAGACAGACTGTTTCTGCGTATTATGGAACCATAAGTAACTTCTGTGCAACCTGTCATGGAGACTTTCACAAAAGCGAAACTGTTGGTTCTTCCTCACCCTGGTTAAGGCATCCGACGGACGTGATAATCCCAAATGGGGGAGAATTTAGTAACTATACCACTTATGATGTGAGTGTGCCTGTTGCAAGAACGACAGTGCCTGATAGTCCTCTTTCCACGGTAACTCCCGGTCAGGATGTGGTTATGTGTCTATCCTGTCACTATGCC
>CAZPXS010000006.1:0-73368 GCA_964590075.1 uncultured Aquificales bacterium | reverse complement strand
CAAATGTTTGTAAAGAGATTTTATAAGGAGACACAATTCTCTTGACAAGTGTCCCTTGGGATCAATATCTATAAAAACCACTATATTTAAGTTATCCCCTAACCTACCCAAAAAATTAGTCACAAGGTTACTTATCGACCTATCGTAAACATAACGCCTATTAACAAAAAGGTAGAAATCCTCATCCTTCAAATTACTAGTTACAATGTAGATTCCTATACCATCCTCAACAAGCTCATATAGACATTTACCATAGAAGAAACTCTCTATCCTAACCTTAAGATCAGCTGGTGCGAAGTTATATATAAGCCTACCATCTTCGAAATACCTGAAGGATACCTCAGGATGGGAAAGTATAAAGGCACCCATAACCCTTCTAACGTGCTGTGCTTCCAATCTATCGCTTCTTAGAAAACTCCTTCTTGCCCTAAGATTAAAGAAGAGATTCTCTACTCTTACCGTAGTTCCCCTTTCGCGGTAGGTCTTTTCGAGACCACTGAAAACACCACCTGCAACCATAAGCTTGGTAGCAAGCTCATCCTCTTCCCTCCTGGTTATAAGAGTAAAGAGGGAGACGCTCGATATAGCGTATAAAGCCTCTCCCCTAAAACCGAAGGTCGATATCCTTTCGAGATCACTAACATCGCCTATTTTACTCGTTGTATGCCTTTCTACGGCAAGTAAAGCATCCTCCTCACTCATACCCTCTCCATCATCGATGACCTCTATCAACTCCTTACCACCCCTCTTTATACGGACCTCTATAACAACTGAACCCGCATCAAGTGAATTCTCAACAAGTTCCTTAACCACCGACGCTGGTCTCTCTATAACCTCTCCCGCAGAGATCTTGGAACAAATGGAAGGCGGTAACTTCTTTACCTTCATTGACACTCCCTAACCAGTATGATATGATAAAAATCATGATTAATAAAATAGCTAAACTATTCTTTCTTATTTTTATCATAAGCTTAGCAGGTTGTACATCCTACATAATAGAGGATCCTTACAAAACCTACCAGTACAACAGGCTAACTGGAGATTTAAAGGTTGTTTACCCCTATGATGTTGGTAAGGTATACAACGCTTCCATAAAGGCCATCGAGCTACTTAGGATAAAAAGACTATCGAGTATAAGTGACAATCTAGAAGGAAAGATAGAGGGAGAGACTGCCCTTGGAAAGAGAGTAGTTATAGAGATCAAATCGATGGGCACAAACGCAAGTACTTTATACATAAAGGTTGGCGATTTTGGCAATCTCGAATACTCGCTTGAGATTAAAAAGAAGATAGACGAAGTATTGGGTATAAAAAATTAGGGTCAGTAATTTAGGCCGCCGAATCTTCTATCCCTTTTAGTATACTCTTCGAGTATCCTGATATATTCGTCCTTTGTAAAATCGGGCCATAGAACATCGGTAAAAAATAGTTCCGAATAAGCCATGTGCCAGAGTATGAAGTTACTTATCCTTATCTCGCCACTAGTTCTGATAAGTAGGTCACAATCGGGTAATTCCGGGAAATATAGATAGTTTCTCAGGATATCCTCGCTTAAGGAGTCGGGATCGATAACACCCCTTCTCACATCCTGAGCAATCCTCTTTACACAATCGAGAATCTCACCTCTACCACCGTAGTTTATAGCACAAACCACAGTTACTCCATTACAGGATCTCGTTGCCTCAACAACATCAAGAAGTGCATCTCTTGCACCTTTAGGAATCTCATCTATCCTACCTATAGGAACAAGTCTTATGTTTTCCTTAACGAAAGTGTCTTTCTTAGCCCTCATGTAGTTTTCAAGTAGGGAAAATAAAAACTCCACCTCCTCCTTAGGCCTATTCCAGTTCTCAGTGGAAAAGACAAAGAGGGTAAGATAAGGTATACCTAAATCCCTTGTAGCTATGACTATCTCCTCTACCCTCTTAGCACCCTCAATGTGACCCTGTATTCTGGGTAGTCCCCTCCTCGTTGCCCATCTACCGTTACCATCCATAATAATTGCAACATGCCTCGGTAACTTATCTCTGTCTAACACTAGCCTTCACCTTTGAGAGAATTTTTTTCTTGATCCTAAGGATAGATAGATGAAGGGGCTCTATAGAGCCCCTTCTTGAACTTCACAGATCACTCATCGGGACCAAGAATAGCGCCAGTGGGGCAAACTTCCTTACAGGATCCACAATCGGTACACTTGTCAGGATCAATTACGTACTTGTCCTCGCCCTCACTGATAGCATCGGTTGGGCAAACCTCTTTGCAGGATCCACAACTAATGCAATCATCAGTTATTCTGTGAGCCATAACACACCTCCTACCTTTGGTATAGTCAAAAAACACCTTTTAAAACTCAAGTATCTCCTTTTCCTTCTTCTCAAGTGCCTCGTCTATCTTCTTTATATACTCATCGGTAAGGTTCTGAACTTCTTTCTGGGCCTTCTTAGCATCATCTTCGCTTAGAAGCTTTTCCTTTTCAAGTTTCTTTATCTCTTCGTTTGCATCCCTTCTTATATTCCTTATCGCTACTCTGTACTCCTCAGCCTTCTTCTTTATAAACTTCACAAGATCCCTTCTTCTCTCCTCCGTAAGTGGAGGGAAACTCACCCTTATAACATTGCCATCGCTGGTTGCCGTAACACCTATATCGCTCGAATTTATAGCCTTCTCTATAGCCTTGGCAACAGACTTGTCCCAGGGCTGAATAACTACAAGTCTTGGCTCTGGGATTGTAAAGGAGGCGAGTTGTTTAAGAGGAGTGGGCGTACCGTAGTACTCAACCTTTATGCTCTCAAGTATTACCGTCGAAGCCCTACCGGTTCTGACCCCCTTCAACTCCTCCTCAAACTTCTCAAGTGCAGACTTCATCCTCTTCTTCACATCCTTAAATAGATCTTCCAGCATCACCCACCTCCCCTATCAAAGTACCAACCTCTTCACCAAGTGCTACCCTTTTAACGTTACCCTTTTCCTTAACGGAAAATACAATTATAGGTATGTTGTTATCCATACATAGGGTTATACTTGTTGAATCCATAACCTTCAAGCCCATATCAAGTACCTCGAGATAGGTAAGCTTACTGAACTTCTTTGCATCGGGATATTTAACCGGATCCTTATCGTATACACCATCGACCTTTGTAGCCTTAAGTATAACCTCGGCACCAATCTCAGCAGCCCTAAGAGCAGCAGCAGTATCGGTTGTGAAAAAGGGATTGCCGGTTCCTCCAGCAAATATTACAACTCTACCCTTCTCGAGATGCCTTATAGCTCTCCTTCTTATGTAAGGTTCTGCAAACTCCCTTATCTCAAAGGAAGTCATCACCCTTGTTGGTACTCCCATCTTTTCAAGACAACTCTGTAGAGCAAGCGCGTTTATAAGGGTAGCGAGCATACCCATATAATCCCCAGTTGTCCTGTCTATCCCAATATTCCTATCGCCAACTCCCCTATAGATGTTACCACCACCTATTACAACCGAAACCTCAAGTCCTAACTCCCAAACCTCCTTTATCTCCTCGCAAACAAAGGTAAGGGCGTTACTATCTATCCCAAAACCCAAATCCCCAGCCAGGACCTCTCCCGATAGTTTCAGAAGGATCCTTTTAAAAGGCCTCTTTTTATCCTCCATTACCTTACACCGACCTGGAATCTCACGAATCTCGAAACCCTTATATTCTCGCCCAACTTGGCTATAACTTCCGTTATGAGATCCTTGACCCTCTTACTCTCATCCTTTATAAAGGGTTGTTCAAGTAAACACTTTTCCTGATAGAACTTTTCCAACTTACCCTCAACTATCTTTTCCACTACCTTTTCAGGTTTACCACTTCTCAGAGCCTCTTCCCTATATATCTCCTTCTCCTTCTCTATAACTTCCGGAGGCACATCCTCCCTCGATATATACTCCGGACTCATAGCGGCTATCTGCATAGCTATATCCTTTACGAGTTGTTGGAACTCATCGGTCCTCGCTACAAAATCGGTCTCACAGTTAACCTCTACCAGAACACCTATCTTACCACCGGCATGTATATACGCACCGATAAGACCTTCGTTAGCGCTTCTCGATGCCTTCTTCTCTGCCTTGAGAGCTCCCCTTTTCCTAAGAATCTCAATAGCCTTTTCGATATCTCCATTAGCCTCCTTCAGTGCTTCCTTACATTCCATTATCCCCGCGCCAGTTCTTTCCCTCAGTTCCTTAATAACCTTAGCACTAACATCCATCTTTATCCCTCCTTTACTCTTCGTCCTCATCCAAATCTATATCGTATTCCTCATAACCTTCCTCGTAAGGTACCCTCTCATCTCTTAATAGATCCTCCATAGTGTAGACTTCAGCTCCCTCCGGCACCTCTTCGATGATACCAACCTTTTCCTTAAACACGTACTGACCCTCAATAATGGCATCCGCTATCTTAGATGTTATAAGCTTGATAGCCCTTATGGCATCATCGTTTCCAGGAATCACCCAATCTATCTCATCCGGGTCACAGTTCGTATCGACTATAGCAACGATAGGTATATTTAGTCTTCTCGCTTCCTTTACCGCGTTTCTCTCCCTCTTAGGATCCACTATAAACACTATATCCGGTAGATCCTTCATATCCTTTATACCGCTATAGTTCCTCTCCAGCTTTTCTATTCTCCTTAACAACCTCATTCTCTCCTTCTTCGGATAGTTCTCGAGGTAACCCTCGTCCCTCATCCTCTCGAGGTTTACTAGCTTTTCTATACTCTTTCTTATCACCCTGAAGTTAGTTAGGGTACCACCTATCCACCTGTAATTCACATAGTACATACCGCATCTTTTCGCCTCTTCCTCAATCACATCCTTAGCCTGTTTTTTGGTACCTACAAAGAGAACCTTGGCCCCCTCACTCGCCCTCTCCCTTACGAAATTGTAAGCCCTTTCGAGGCACTGGAGAGTCTTCTGAAGATCGATGATATGTATACCGTTTCTCGCGGTATAGATGTAAGGGGCCATCTTGGGATTCCACCTCTTCGTCTGATGACCAAAATGCACTCCCGCCTCAAGCAACTGTTTCATAGTAACTACAGCCATACTATACCCCCCTCTATGGTTTTTTCCTCCGCCCCTTCTTTCCCAGCAGGAACCTCAACTATTTTGAGGCACCCCCTGCCGAGTCCGGAGCGTGAGTTTTGCTCTCCCTACTACTATAAAAAAGGTAGGCCTCTATAAAATCATCCAACTCTCCATCTAATACTTCCAATGCTTCCATGTCAACCTTTTCAACCTGAGTTCTTAAATCCTTTACCATCTTATAGGGATGAAGTACATAGGATCTTATCTGATTCCCCCATGTTATTTCTTTCTTTGATTTTTCGAGCTCCTCCTTTTCCTTCTCAAGTTCCCTTAGCTTTAGCTCATATAGTCTTGCCCTTAAAATCTTTAGGGCCATCTCCTTGTTCTTGTGCTGGCTCCTCTCATTCTGACACTGAACCACAATTCCCGTTGGTATATGGGTTATCCTTACCGCAGAGTCGGTAACGTTCACATGCTGACCACCGGGACCGCTCGCCCTAAAGGTCTCTATCTTGAGATCCTCTTCTCTAATTTCAACCTCAACGTTTTCCTCTACCTCGGGATAAACAAAGACACTGGCAAAGGATGTATGCCTCCTCTTATTAGCATCGAAGGGTGAAATCCTGACCAACCTGTGAACCCCTGACTCTCCCTTAAGATAACCATAGGCATAGGGGCCTTTAACGAGAAACGTAACACTCTTTATACCTGCATCGGGAGCGGGCTGCCAGTCCATAATCTCAACCTCAAAACCCCTCTTCTTAGCCCACAGGGTATACATCCTGAACAACATCTCAGCCCAATCCTGAGCCTCCGTTCCACCGGTTCCAGGGTTTATCGTCACTATAGCGTTATTTGCATCCTTGTCACCCTTTAGTAAGTTCTTTATCTCAAGATCCCTCGTCTTCTTTTTTAGATCATCCAGTTCCTTCCTTATCTCACTAGCCATGGATGTATCCAGTTCCTGAGAAGCAAGATCTATCAAAACTCCAAGATCCTCGGCCTTTTTTGTCAAATCATCCCATTCCTCGAGAATCGTCTCTATCCTCTTTTTCTCCTTCATAGTTTCGGTCATACGGTCAAGGTCATTCCAGAAAGAGGGGTCCTCCATCTCCTTCTCAATTAGCTTCAGTTTAACCCTAAGGGATTCTACGTCAAAGAAACCTCCCTAATCTATCTATCCTCTCAAGTAAAAGCTCAAACTCCTCCCTCTCTACCTCAAACATACAACCTCCTTTACAGCGAACAAAAAATCCTATAGATTCAACTCAATAACAATAAACCAAAAGGATAAATAAATCAATGATTGATTTACACATCCACGGCTGTTTCGGGTATAGTTTCCATAGGGGAGATCCCAACCATAACATAACTATAGCCAATAGACTCAGAGATAAAGGTATAGATTGGATCCTAGCAACCTTAGTTGCACTTCCCTACCATAGGCTCAGAAATGCCCTTAACGCCATAAGGATAGCTATGGAGAAGACGGAAGTTATAAGGGGTGCCTATATAGAAGGCCCTTTCATAAACAGGGAAAGACTGGGTGGAATACCGAAGGAATACGTAGAGTCCTGGCAAATGGAAGACTTTAAAAGGGTTATAGAGGAATATAAAGGGGTGATAAAGATAGTAACCGTAGCTCCCGAACTAAATGAGGCAGACTATATCCTAAAATTCCTAAAGGATAGGGAAATAAAGGTAGCCATAGGACATTCCCTTGCCACATATGAGGAAACGATGAGATTCATAGAGAAGGGAGCGGATCTTGCAACCCATATATACAACGCCATGAGGGGATTTCACCACAGGGAACCAGGTATAGTTGGTGCCATACTGGAAAGTAACATACCATGCGAAATAATAACGGAAAAACATCACCTACACCCAGCCGTGGTAAAATTAACATACAGGATCAAAGGAAAAGACTCCGTCATACCTGTATCGGACGCAACAAGCCTAGCGGAAGATACCAAAGAGGAAAGGATGTTCGGCGGAAGAAGGGTAATAAGGAGAGAGGGAGCATGTTTCACCGAGGATGGAACACTCTATGGTAGTGCCATTCTTCTACCCGAGGGGTTAGATTATCTTGTAAAACTCGGTGTTTATGAGAATATTGAGGATGCGGTATCCTCATTAAAAAGAGCAATTGAAAAGGTAAAAATAGTATGATAATAGGTTTATTTACTATGAAGAGATTGGTATTATTTTACTTGTTACTTTGTTTTTTAATTATGTCTCAGGCAGGATGTATAGTTGTTGCAGCTGGAGTAGGTGCGGCAGGTGGAGTAGCCGGTTACAGATATGTTAAGGAAAAACTGGAAATAACCTACAATCAACCCTACGATACGGTGAGAAACGCTATAGTAAAGAGTCTTGAAAGGCTAAAGATAGTTATCACCGAGTATAAGTACGACGGGCTAGAGGGAAAGATAAAAGGTAAGACCCTATCGGATACCCCAGTTGAAATATACTTTAAAAGGATAGGGAAGGAATCGACCTTTGTGACGATAAAGGTGGGTATCTTTGGAGATAAGGCAAAATCACTCTCCATAAAGGAAGAGATAGATAGACAGCTAGGGGTCAAAGGCGGTTATCTATGAAGATAAAGGTCCGTTATGCGGAAACCGATAAGATGGGTGTTGCCTATTATGCCAATTATTTCGTATGGTTTGAAGTGGGAAGAACGGAGAGACTTGAAAGGGCAGGAATACCCTATAGGGTAATGGAGGATGAATACAAGGTTATACTACCTGTGGTAGAGGCATTTGCAAGGTATAGGAAGAGTGTGGTATTCGACGAAACTATAGAGATAATAACCAAAATCAAGGAGGTAACTAGTAAGAAGATAACATTCGAATACAGGATTTTAAAAGAGACAGGAGAAGTTAGTTGTGAGGGTTACACCATCCATATAGCTGTTAATCCGGTAGGAAAGGTCATAAGTTTTCCCGAGCAAATCTATGAAAAGTTGAGGTTAGCTTGGAATGAGGATAATAAAACCTGAAGGCTACTATAAGCTAGAAGATCTCATAAAGGAGGAACAAAAGGAAAGGGAAAGAATAAGGGAAAGAGTAAGGGAAATAGTAGAAAAAGTCAAAAAAGAGGGAGATAGAGCTCTTATCGAATATACTAAAGAGTTCGACGGATGGGAAGGAAGACCGATAAAATGTGAGCCTACATTACTTGAAAGGGCGTGGGAAGAGTTATCGGATAAAGAGAAAGATGCCATACTAACCGCTAAAGAGAGGATAGAGAGATTCCATAGAAACCAGATAGAAAGATCCTGGTTTTTAGAGGAAGAAGGATCGATAATAGGTACAATCGTTAATCCAGTTGATATAGCTGGATTATATATTCCCGGTGGGGTAGCGAGCCTACCATCCACCGTTCTTATGACGGCGATTCCTGCGATATGTGCAGGTGTAAAGAGAATAGTAGTGACAACTCCAACTCCCAAAGGCCACAAGAATAAATATACCCTAGCGGCACTTTTCGCCTGCGGTATAGAGGAGGTTTTCTTCGTTGGTGGAGCCCAGGCCATAGCAGCACTAGCCTATGGAACGGAAACGATACCCAAGGTAGACGTCATAGCTGGACCCGGTAACGTATACGTATCTGAAGCAAAGGCGGTTGTCTTTGGTGATGTAGGTATAGATAGTGTAGCTGGACCAAGTGAAATAATGGTGATAGCTGATGAAACATACCCCCCTAAATGGATAGCCATCGATCTATTGAGTCAGGCTGAACACGACGTAATGGCAAGATCCATACTAGTAACAAACTCCGATAAAGTTATAGAGGAGTCTTTGATCTGGGTGGATAGATTTTTAGAAACCCTTGCTACCTCTGATATCGCTAAAAAGTCCTGGGAAAGAAGGGGTATAGTGATAAAGGTTGAAGACCTCAAAGAAGCTATAGAGATAGCGAACTTTTTTGCACCTGAACACCTAGAACTTATGGTTAGAGATCCCTGGGAACTGATCCCCCATATAAAAAGTGCCGGAGCCATATTTATAGGTGGATATTCACCGGAAGCCATGGGAGATTACATAGTGGGATGTAACCATACTCTACCCACCGGAGGAAGGGCAAAATTCTCATCACCCCTTGGAGTCTATACTTTCCTTAAAAGATCCTCCATCATAAACCTAAACAGAAACCTTTTCATGAAACTAGCTGACAAGGCTATAACACTCGCGGAAATAGAAGGGCTCATAGCCCATAGAGACTCTATAAAAATAAGATTGGAGGGAGGGGGGTAATAACATGAAGTATATCAAATGGTTCGATGAAATAGGTATCGAGGATATTCCAATAGTTGGTGGTAAGAACGCATCACTCGGTGAGATGTATAATCAACTCTCCAAAAAGGGGGTGAATGTTCCCTACGGTTTTGCCATAACGGCGGATGGTTACTGGAGATTCGTAGATTATAACTCACTAAGGGACCGCATATACGAGCTTCTCAGCAACTTTGACATAAACAACGTAGAAGAACTCAGTCTCAGGGGACAGAGGATAAGGGATCTCATATACTACGGAACGATGCCGGAAGATCTGGAGGAAGAGATAAAAATAGCTTACAAAAAGTTATGCGAGCTATACGGAGAAAATACAGATGTTGCTGTAAGATCAAGTGCAACTGCAGAGGATCTCCCCGATGCATCCTTTGCTGGGCAACAGGATACTTATCTAAACATAAGAGGCATAGAAAGGGTACTTGATGCGGTAAAGAAATGCTTCTCTTCACTATTCACCGATAGAGCCATATACTATAGAACGGTAAAAGGTTTCGATCATTTTAATATCGGACTCTCCATAGCTGTTCAGAAGATGGTAAGAAGTGATCTTGCCTCAAGTGGAGTAATGTTCACCATAGACACGGAAACGGGCTTTAAAAATGTAATTCTGATCACAGCAAGCTACGGCCTCGGAGAGGCACTTGTTCAGGGTGAAGTTAATCCCGATGAATACTATGTTTTTAAGGAAACGCTAAAGAAGGGTTTTAGACCTATTATAAAGAAAAGGCTCGGGCAGAAACAGATAAAAATGGTCTACGCCGATAAGGTTGGAACAAAAACGGTTAAAAAGGTACCTGTACCGCTTGAGGAGAGAAGAAAGTTTGCCTTAAATGACGACGAGATATTAAAACTGGCAAATTGGGGTCTCATAATAGAGGAACACTACAGCAACAAGGCTGGCACCTATAGGCCTATGGACATAGAGTGGGCTAAGGATGGTATTACAGGAGAGTTGTTTGTTGTTCAAGCTAGACCCGAAACTGTACACTCACAGAACGAGGAGAGTGAGTTAGAAGTCTATAAGCTCCTAAAGAGGGGAAGAGTAATTGCCGTTGGAAGAAGCGTAGGTAATAAAATAGCAAGTGGTAAGGCAAGGGTAATAACGGATATCAAGAATATCTCGAGTTTCGAAAAGGGCGAGATACTTGTCACAGAGATGACTGATCCGGATTGGGAACCTATAATGAAGATTGCAAAGGCCATAGTCACAGAAAGAGGTGGTAGAACATGTCACGCTGCTATAGTTGCAAGAGAGCTGGGAGTTCCAGCTGTAGTCGGCGCTCAGGGTATACTTGAGAAAGTCACAACCGGTATGGAAATAACCGTATCCTGTGCAGAGGGTGAGGACGGTTACATCTACGAAGGGATACTACCCTTTGAGGTCGAGAAGATAAAGATCCAGGAACTACCTCAGACAAAGACAAAAGTGATGATGATACTCGGTAATCCGGAAGAAGCCTTTAAAAACGCACTAATACCCAATGATGGCGTAGGACTTGCAAGACTCGAGTTCATAATCAACTCCTACATCCAGATACATCCGATGGCTCTCGTTAGGTTTGAAAAAATCGAGGATAAGGAAACGAGGGATAGGATCGAGGATCTAACCTACGGTTATCCCGATAAACCCAGTTACTTCGTCGACAAACTTGCGGAAGGTATAGCAACGATAGCAGCAGCATTCTATCCAAAGCCCGTTATCGTGAGAATGAGCGATTTTAAGAGTAACGAGTATGCCAATCTCATAGGTGGTAAGTATTTCGAACCACCTGAACATAACCCCATGCTCGGTTGGAGGGGAGCAAGTAGATACTATCATCCCAACTACAGGGAAGGTTTTGCACTTGAGTGCCTTGCGGTAAAGAAGGTGAGAGAAACTATGGGTCTCAACAATGTTAAGGTCATGATACCCTTCTGTAGGACTCCCGAAGAAGGTTTAAAGGTTATAGAGGAAATGGCTAAAAATGGATTAAAACAGGGCGAAAATGGTCTAGAAATCTATGTTATGTGTGAATTACCGGTTAACGTGATTCTCGCTGACAAATTTGCAGAGATATTCGACGGATTCTCTATAGGCTCCAACGACCTAACCCAGCTTGTTCTCGGAGTGGATAGGGACTCAGAACTCATAGCCCATTTATACGACGAGAGGAACGAAGCGGTAAAGAGAATGATAGCCATGGCTATAGAGGCAGCCCATAAGCACAATAGAGTTATAGGAATATGTGGTCAGGGCCCATCCGACTATCCCGATTTTGCAGAGTTCCTTGTGGAATGCGGCATAGACAGTATATCTCTAACCCCGGATACCGTACTATCTGGTAAACTAACGATACTAAAAGCGGAGGAAAAGCTACTTAAAAGATAGGGAGGCATTAATGATAATTTTAAAGGCACTTATAGCTCTGATCTTTCTTATAATCGGTGGTGGGCTATCCTTCCTAGGTGGACTTGCCATATGGGTCAAAAACTACAAAAGAGGAATACCCCTTGTAATATTAGGCATACTGGCGCTTATCGAAGCCTATGAGGCTATTACCTATAGCTCACCTACACTATTCTGGGTACTCCTTCTGTTCTTCCTGATACTTGGGATAAGACTATACCTATACATAGAGGAGCCCGATCTATCGATAACCGACTGGTTTAAAAGTCCGGAAAGGTTGTTAAAGGAGGGTAAGAAGGACAAGGCGGCTATAAAATTAAAGAGGGCAAAGAGATGGCTTGAAGCTGGGAAACTTTACGAAGAACTCGGATGGCTTTCATCAAGCTTGGTTTGCTATGAAGAGGCAGAAAAATGGGACGAGGTCGCGAGGTTATACGAGTTACTCGCCGAGAAGGAGGAACATAAGGATTATTACCTGAGAAAGGCGAAAGAGATTTACGAAGAGAAACTTAAGAATCCCCACAAAGTAGCCGAGGTACTTGAAAAGCTTGCCGAGATAGAGGAGTGGTTCTGGGATGATGTGGCAAAAGCCTGGGAAAGATGTAAGAACTTCGATAGGGCGAAGGAAGCTTGGGAAAAGGCTTTAAGTGTGGCAAGAAGAAGAGCGGTCGAAGAGGATGGTGTATTTTGGGGAGATGTCGCTGAGATATGCGAGAGATTAGGAAGAACGGAAGAGGCTATTGAAGCCTACAAGAGGTTTGTAGAATTCTGTATGGAAATGGAAGAGAAGGAAGGTAAAGGTTGGATAAGGCATGTAGCCGAAGGTTACTTTGCCCTCTATAGACTCACAAAAAATGGGGAGTACAAAGCTAAGGCTGAAGAGGCTATGGTAAAACTAAAGGAGTTTCTGGATGAGTTCGTACTTGATGAAAATCTAAAAAATGAAATAATAGAAGAAGTAAGACGCTGGGAAAAGGAACTGGTAGAAGTAAAACTCTGATGGAGAAGAAAAACATAATATTCATAGCTGGTATAATTCAAGGATCGAAGAAGGATGCTGGTCTATACGATCAGAGCTATAGAGAAAGGTTAAAAGCTTTACTTGAGAGGTTTTTCCCCGACTATGATATTTACTGCCCAGTTTCAAATCATCCCAACTGTGCCAGCTATAGCGATGAGGAAGCCCTCAAAACCTTCCTATACCACATAGATCTCGTGAGACACTCAAAGCTACTCGTCGCTTATCTACCGGAAGCCAGTATGGGAACAGCAATCGAGATGTGGGAAGCCTATAACCATAGAGTCCCTGTATGGACCATCACCCCCATGAGGCATAACTGGGTAGTTAGGATAACGTCGAGTAGAATATTCTCAAGTATAGAAGAACTCGAAGATTACCTATCGAAGGGGGGAAATATTGGATAGGGAGAATCTATTCAGAGAAATGTCTATAAAAAATGATAAAAAGATACTACTTATTGTGATGGATGGACTCGGGGATATTCCCAACTACCATGGTAAAACAGCCCTTGAGATAGCAAACAAACCCAACCTGGATGCACTCTCTTCCATTTCGGAACTCGGAGCCGTGAATCCGATACTACCCGGCATCACACCAGGTTCAGGTCCGAGTCATCTTGCACTATTTGGCTACGATCCACTAAAGTATGAGATAGGTAGAGGTGTACTTGAAGCCCTTGGTCTTGGAATAGAACTCAAACCCTCCGATATAGCCATAAGGGGCAACTTCTGTACGGTAAAGGAGGAGGGGGGTAAACTTATAGTTGTAGATAGGCGAGCTGGAAGGATTCCTACGAGTGAAAACCAGAAACTCTGTGAACTCTTAAATTCGAAGATAAAGATTATAGATGATGTTGAGGTTTCCTTTACCCCCGGTATGGAGCATAGGTTCGTTGTGGTACTGAGAGGCAAAAATCTTAAAGGGCAGGTCGAAGATACGGATCCACAGAAGGAGGGACTTCCTGTAAGGGATCCAGTTCCTCTAACTCCGGAAGCGGAGTATCTCTCCGAAATTCTCAAAAAGCTCCTAGCCAGAATATGGGAAGTGTTAAGGGATAGGGAAAATGCCAATTTCGTACTTCTAAGGGGAATCTCCCAAATACCGGATATCCCCTCGATGACGGAACTTTTTAAGCTATCACCATGTGCTATAGCGGTTTATCCCATGTATAGGGGGCTTTCAAAATTGGTTGGCATGACTGTCGTAGATGTCGATGGAGAGACAATAGAGGATGAGGTCAAAAAACTAAAGGAAGTTTGGGATAGTTTCGATTTCTTCTACCTACACATCAAAAAGACCGATAGCTATGGCGAAGATGGTAATCTAACCGGAAAGGTAAGAGTTATAGAGGAGTTCGATAGAGCCTTACCGGAAATACTGAAACTAAAACCAGATGTACTTGTTGTAACCTGTGATCACTCAACTCCTGCCATAATTAAGGGGCATAGCTGGCATCCCTGTCCAGTTCTATTCCACTCACCCTACGTATTCCCAAGTGGTGTAGATAGATTTACGGAGAGAAACTGCCTTAGAGGTACTCTAAAGGTCAGTTACTCTGTAGAGTTAATGGGACTTATGTTAGCCCATAGTGGCAAACTCATAAAGTTTGGGGCTTAAAGTATGATAAAAGAAGCCTTAACGGGAGACCCATGGG
The DNA here is from genome assembly GCA_964590075.1 of uncultured Aquificales bacterium. GTDB lineage: Bacteria > Thermosulfidibacterota > Thermosulfidibacteria > Thermosulfidibacterales > Thermosulfidibacteraceae > JAGDVO01. Next base: position 58,959 of record CAZPXS010000006.1, on the reverse strand, counting down.
AGTACATACCCGATAGTAAGCTATGGCCGGAGTTTAGGTTTATAGAGGAATGTGAAGAAGTTATAAAGAGCAAAAACTATAACTTGGCCTGGTTTCTCGTAGATAGACATGTAAAGAGCGGTTTCGGTGATAATTTCTTTGCGATTTTCGATAACAAAAAATACAGTTACGAATATGCCTACAAAGCATCGATAAGATTAGCGAACTATTTTAGAAAAAAGGGGTTCAAGAAGGGTGATAGAATAGCCTTTTCACTACTTAACTCTCCTCAAGCTGTGATTCTTAACTTTGCCATATTTAGGATAGGAGCTATTCCTGTCCCTATATCCTCAAATTGGAAATCGGAGATAATCGATTATCTACTTAGGTTTTCTGGGGCAAAGGCTTTCGTATTTAGCACAAGAACTATAGATAAGATGATACCTATAGTTAAAAATTTACCCCATATAAAAGAGGTAATAGTCCTTAAGAGAGGGGTAGAGGTAGAAAAGACGGAAGAAATAACGGCTTTCTACGAGGATATAATAGAGAAGGAGGAGGATGAGTATTTCCTCGAAAAAGTTGAAGAGTTCGATCCCTGTCTGATACTATTCACATCAGGTACCACTGGTTTACCAAAGGCCTGTGTACACTTTGCAAGGGGTATCCTGTGTAAGTGCTATCAGGTAAACAAATACGTCTGGAGTCTAACGAGTGGAGATATAATAACCGGAGCTTCTCCCTGCACTTTCGCGGCCGGTTTTGGCACCTTCGTACTTATCCCTAACTTCGCAGGGGCAACATCCCTTCTATTTAGGGAATTCGATCCCGAAAAATTGATAGAAGAGATAGAGGAGTTTAAAGTTACGGTTCTTACAGGACTCACGGCCTTTTATAGAAGATTACTAAAGGCGAGTAACTTTGACCCCAAGAAACTGAGAAGCGTAAGACTCGCAACGGCCGGTGGAAGTCACCTTGATCCCGTACTATTTAACAAGTGGCTCAACTCAACCGGTAGTCCCATATATGAGGGATTCGGTGCAACCGAGTTCCTTCACCTGATAGCGAGTAATGCCGTGAATCTAAAGGCAAAGATAGATAGCTTTGGAATTCCGATTCCGGGAAACGAGATAGTGATATTAAACGAAGAGGGAAAAGAGGCAAAGGTAGGCGAATTTGGTAGGATGCTGGTAAAAGGTCCCACTGGCCCTATATACTGGGCCAATCCCGAAAAGCAGAAAAGCTCAGTAATAGATGGGTATAGCTATATAGGGGATATAATTTGGAGGGACGAGGAAGGGTATCTACACTTCGTATGTAGGGAAGAAGATATAATCGTAATTAACAATAGAAAATACTCACCCACCGATATAGAGGACTGTTTCGTCGAACATCCTCTACTTGCAGACTTTGGTATAGTTCAGGATAGAAGAACAGGAAGAGTCATAGCCTCTGTGGTACTAAAGGAAGGTGTTGAGTATTCCGAAGAACTAAAGGAAAAACTAATAGCCGAGTTTAACCAAACGTTAAAGGAAAAACTCAATATAGATCTCAAAATAGACGAAGTAGTGTTCATGAAGTTCCTACCACGAACCCCGGCAGGAAAACTATTAAGGTGGAAGATAAGAAACAAGCTCAATATCTAATTGTTTTCTAACAATTCATCTATAACTCTTTTTCCTCCCATCTTAAGTAGTTCATCCGCAAGTTGATAACCAATCTCAACCGCATCCTCAACACTACCGGTCCTACTACCAAGGTAAAAGGGATCACCTTCAATATGGGATATGAATCCCTTCAACTCAACCAAACCATCCCTAACAAAGGCTATCGCCCCTACAGGTATCTGACAACTACCACCTATTCTTCTCAAAAATGCCCTTTCCGCCTCAACCATAATCCTCGACTCTCTATTATCGAGAATCTCCCTGATCTCATGAAAACTATCCTTCCTCGACTCAACCGCAAGTACCCCCTGCCCACAGGCTGGTATAAAATCAAGGATCTCCCTATAAGGTACCTCATCCAACAATCCCAACCTTTTAAGACCCGCATGGGCAACTATGATAGCATCGTATTTCCCCTCCTTTAACTTTCTTATTCTCGTATCAAGATTCCCTCTCAAAATCTCCACATTCAAATCCTTTCTTATCCTCTTTATCTGAGCTCTCCTTCTAAGACTCGAAGTTCCAACGGTTGCCCCCTCAGGTAGTTCCACCAGAGACCTATATTTCATGGAGAGAAAAACATCGTAAGGATCTTCCCTCTCAGTATAGGCTATTATCTCCAGGCCATCGGGTAACTCCGATGGAACATCCTTCAAGCTATGTACCGCTATATCCACCTCTCCCCTTAGCATAGCATCCTCTATCTCCTTAACGAAGAGACCTTTACCACCTATTTTCGCAAGGGGAACGTCAAGTAGAACATCCCCCTTTGTCTTTATTATTACAAGCTCTACTTCCCAGCCGAGCTTTCTCTCAACAATATCCTTAACGTAGTTTGCCTGCCATAGAGCAAGTTTACTACCCCTTGTCCCTATCCTTAACTTCATATGTTCCTCCCCCATAGATTTCGGTGAGTATTGAGTAAACCTCCTTGGTTTTACCACGGGATATCTCCCTCTTAACATAAGCCATGAGGGGATGTAGGAGTTTATTAGTAAGGGCTCTTGTAAGAGCATCGAGTGACTCCTCCACCTTTTCGGGATCGTCCAGTTTCAGTTTAGAGAGGGTCTTCTGCATCTCCTTTTGCCTGATATCCTCGGCCCAACTCCTTATCTCAGCTACCAGAGAGTATATCTCCTGATTCTCATACCACCTCCAGAAAATCTCAACCTCTTCCATAACTATTTCCATAGCCTTTTTAGCTTCCTTCTCCCTCTTTCTCCTATTCTCCTCAACCACAGCCTCAAGATCATCAACATCGTATAGATAAACGTTCTCCAGATCTCCGACCTCCCTCTCTATATCCCTCGGAACCGCAATATCTATGAGAAAGATAGGCCTATACTTTCTCCTCTTAACAACGTTTTCCATGATCCTTCTCGTTATCACATAGCTCGGTGCGCTTGTGGAAGATATAACTATATCCGCTATTATCAGCATATTCTCCAACTCGTCAAAGGGGCGCGCAACGGCTCCCAATTTCTCAGAAAGCTCACGGGCCCTTTCGTAGGTTCTATTTACTACTATCAATTCCTTTATCCCCTTTTCCTTAAGATAAGTAGCGGCAAGCTCAGCCATCTCCCCTGCACCTATGAGAAGAACTCTACAGTTTGAAAAATCACCAAAGACTCTCTCAGCAAGTTCACAGGCAGCATGACTCACCGATAAAGGAGCCTCACCTATGGCCGTTTTACTTCTAACCTTCTTTGAAACGGTTATGGCCTTTGTAAATAGATTGTTAAGAATAGGACCTGTAAGCCCAAGATCCCTGGAATTTTCAAAGGCATCCTTAAACTGTCCCACTATCTGTGGTTCACCAAGAACCATAGAATCGAGACTTGAAGCCACTCTGAAGGCATGTATAACTACATCCTTCTCCTCTAAGTATTCACCTCTATCCATTATCTCTGCCGCTAGACTCCCTTTTAGGAAAGAAAGGAACTCCTTTAACCTCCCTACAGCTTTATCTCCACCAAAGATATAGAACTCAACTCTGTTACAGGTAAATAGATACACCAGCTCCTTGATATCGTCGTTAAGAATATCCCTTAACCTTCCCTTTTCTTCCTCGCTTAAGGCTAATCTTTCTCTATCCTCTACAGGAGTATTTCTATAGTTAAGGGTGATGAGCTTTAACGTATCCCTTGCCATCCATCACCTTGCATAGGTATGTAGTCCTGGTAATAGCATGTTAACACCGAAAAACAGAAATATAACACACATAAAACCAACAATTGATAACCAGGCGGCTCTTCTTCCACGCCAACCAGCCGTAATTCTTGCATGTAAAATAGCAGCATAGATCAGCCAAGTTATCAAGGACCATGTCTCCTTGGGATCCCAACTCCAGAAGGATCCCCAGGCATAATGGGCCCATATGGAACCAGTGATTATACCAAGGGTCATAAAGATAAAACCTATCTTTATGATACTATAGTTCAGTTCATCGAGCTTTGTGATTGGAGGTAACCTCTTCAAGATAAAGCTAAATCTCTTAGTTTTCAGCTCCCTCTCCTGTATCAGATAGGCTATGGATAGCATAAAGGAAATCCCAAAGGCAGCCTCACCTATGAAAGAACTGACGGTATGTATAGGAAACCAATAACTCTTTAAAACCGGCGGTAAGGGTGAAACTTCTCTGTAAAAGGGTAGAGAAAAGAGTGTGAAGATCAGACCTATACTGGCTATAAAAGCACCGAGCACGAAAAGTCTCGTCTTCAACTCAATCGCAAGATAAATGGCGACCATAACCATAACGAAAAAGGTTACGCTATCAAAGATAGTTGCAATCGGAAAATCCCCGATCCTATATAGCCTCATTGAAAGTATCAAAAGCTGGAGGATAAAGGCCACAAACATTGAGTATCTACCGAATCTCGCATAAACCATCTCATTTTTGAATATATAGATGATGTAACCTATGGTGGAAACTATGTATAGTAAAACAACGAGGTAAGCGAGTATCAACTCAAACATCCTATCTCTCTAGTTAAGTCACAAAATTCACCAAAGTCCCTATACCTTCTATCTCCACCTCGATCCTATCACCCTTTGATAGAGGACCGATACCGGGCGGTGTGCCTGTGGCTATAACATCTCCCGGATACAGAGTCATTATCTTTGACACAAAACTGACAAGTTCTCTAACGTTAAATATCATGTCCGAGGTTCTACCTTCCTGTACAACCTTGCCGTTAAGTATCGTTCTTATCCTTAGATCACCGGGGTCTACATCGGTTACCACCCAAGGACCAAAGGGAGCGAAGGTGTCGAAACCCTTGGCTCTTGTGAAGAGAACATCCTTCCTCTGTAGATCCCTAGCGGTAACATCGTTAAAACAGGTATAACCGAGAATATATTCATCAACCTCATCCACCTCAACATCCTTACAAACCTTACCTATGACAACCGCTAACTCCCCCTCGTAATCCACTCTACTACTCATGGAAGGTAACTTTATACTTTCATAGGGGTTTATTATGGCGCTTGTTGGTTTCAAAAATATCAAGGGCTCATCGGGGATAGGTTTTCCCATTTCCTTAGCATGTTCCCTGTAATTTAGGGCAACTGCAACTATCTTTGTCGGTTTGGAGGGAGCAAGTATCTTGACCTCTTCTAACCTTACAAACTCACCTATCTCAGGTAGATAGCACCTATCACCCTCATAGATGCAACTAAACTCAACTCCATCGTATTCAACAAAGCCTACCTTCATCTTGTACCACCTCCAATTCTGTTTAGCAGTTATAGTATCATATTTCAACATAAAATAACAATCGAAGCTTGAAAAGAATATCCGTAATAGGTTATAAGTCTCAAGGGCATGGATATGTTACAATCTATAGTACCATTTGTAGTAGAGACGATAGATAAGTTAGGCTACCTAGGTGTATTCTTTCTGATGCTCGTTGAATCTACATTTATACCGCTACCGAGTGAGGTTGTACTTACCCCGGCAGGTTATTTGATCTACAAGGGTAAATTCGATCCCCTAATGGTAGTTATCGCAAGTGCCACCGGATCCCTCATGGGCTCCTTACTAACATATTACCTCGGCCTGTACGTTGGTAGACCTTTAATAGAAAGATACGGTAGATATATACTATTCGACGAGAAGAAATTGAAAATGGGCGAGGAATTTTTCAGCAAATACGGAAACATCAGTATATTCATAGCAAGGTTACTACCGGGCATAAGGCACTACATATCCTTTCCAGCAGGTATAGCGAGGATGAACCTCTACCAATTTTCGATCTTCACATCCCTAGGAGCTACCCTATGGACCATCGTACTTTTATCCGTTGGCTTCTACGTAGGCGAAAATGAGGAACTGATCAAAAAATATACAACTGAAATTACGATAGGTATAGTTGTTTTAATATCTATCTTTATCCTCTTAAGATTAATCACAAGAAGAACCGATAACCCTTAAAAATTCCCTCACCTTCTCCTCAGGGTTTTCAGACTTAAAGATGGAGGAACCTGCCACTATTATACTTGCACCAGCTCCCACAACATCCCTCACATTAATAAGATTAATCCCACCATCGACCTCTATCTCGACCTTTAACCCCTTCTCATCTATTATTTCTCTCAGTTCCCTTATCTTATCTATAACAAAGGGAATAAACCTTTGCCCACCGAAACCTGGATTAACTGACATCAAAAGCACAAGATCCACATCCTCAATTATATGCTTTAATGTAGCAACCGGTGTTGTAGGGTTAAGAGCTATTCCAACCTTAACCTCCATCTTCCTCAGCATTTGAATGACTCTATTCGGATGATAGGTAGCCTCGATATGAAAGGTCACTATATCCGCGCCTACCGCGGCAAAACGCTCAACGTAATTCTCGGGTCTCTCTATCATGAGATGAACATCAAGGGGTAGTTTCGTCCTACCCTTTATCGACTCTATTAGCGGAAAACCGACGGATATATTGGGAACAAAGTGGCCATCCATAACATCGACATGGAGAATATGGGCTCCACCTCTTTCCACCTTCCTTATCTCCTCTCCCAACCTCCATAGATCCGCATTCAGTATGGAAGGAGCAAGTTTAACCATACTATCTCCTCCTAAACTTTGCTATAAAAAATCCATCGCTACCGCTTATATGGGGTAATAGGTAGACATACCCATCTCCCCCGAGATAACCATCTATACCATAATCCTTTAAGATATCACCAAAGGGATAAGGTTCAAGCCCCAATTCTCTAATAGCATAATCGTAAACCTCAATCGTCTCTTCCCTCTCAAAGGAACAGACACTATAAACCAGTACCCCACCCCTTTTTAACTTCCTATAAACAGCCTTTAGTATACTCCTTTGTTTCTCTGAAAAGGATCTTATATCATCCAAGGTTCTTCTATACCTTATCTCAGGTCTCCTACCGATAGTTCCAAGATCTGAACAGGGTGCATCAACGAGTATCCTATCAAAGTAACCGTCCTCGAACTCCTCTATACCTTTTATAACATCCTGTCTTTTCGCCTCCACTATCACCGCCCCAAGCCTCTTAACGTTATATAGTAGATTCTCAAACCTCTCCTGATCTACCTCGTAGGCTACGACCCTTCCCCTGTTATTCATCGCGAGAGCTATCTGAGCAGTCTTTATACCCGGTGCGGAACAGGCATCAAGAACGACCTCACCCTCCTTCGGCTCAAGAACCTTAGTCACAAAACAACTCGCAGGATCCTGTGGAGTGATAAGCCCATCTTTAAAGAGAGATAGCTCACCAATATCTATCGGAGATAGAACCTCTATCATCTCCCTCTGTAATATACCATAGGGCTTAATATCAATGGTGGGATACTCTTCCCTTAAGAACTTTCTAACCGAATTTAAGTCTGTGTAGTAAGTATTTATCCACAGGGTAAAGGGGCTCTGGGAATTCATCTTTCTAAGTAGCTTAACCACACTATCCACACCGAACTGATCAAGCCATCTCTCTATCAGAAACTCAGGATAGGAAAAGAAGGTGGAAAGGGTTGATATAAGGTTACCCTCTTTATTTAGAACCGGGAAGGGACTTCTGGTAGCCTTTCTTAGTACGGCATTTGTAAATTTAACGTATTTAGTGGGTAGATGGATTTTAGCAACATTCACGCTCTCATTTACCGCGCTATAAAAGGGAATTCTGTCTAGAAAATGGATCTGATAGTAACCACTTCTCAGTAGAATCTTTACCCTCTCATCGAGTTTCCTATACCTCTTTACAAGCTTACTTAACGCGTAATCTATGCGAAACTTCCACTTTAGAACCCCAAGAACCACTTCCCATAGAAGCTTCCTATCCTGCTTGGATAAGGGAGTGGGTTCCTTCGCATACTTTCTAAGTACATTCCCCGAATATCCACCTTCCTCTATCTCTAACAAAGCCTTATGAATCCTCTCCCTAACAGTCAAACCTATATCTCCACCAAAGTTGCCTCTAGGTTATCGAGATCAACTATCGCAACGGTGGCTTTCTTTGTCAACAAGCCACAAGCCTCTCCCGGGTTTACAATCAGGGTTTTACCAATCTTCTTAATCACAGGTCTATGGGTATGACCGTAGAGTATCAGATCGTAGTAACCTGTCCTCGCTAGGTTTTCAACCACAAGATAACCCGTATGAACCATAAGCACCTTCTTACCAGCTATATCCTCTTCCCTCGGCTCCTTACTCAACCTTCCCCCGGATTTCTTAAGGAGAATCTCTATCTCGCCATCGTTATTCCCGAATATCCCCATCCATTCTATACCGCTGTTGTTGAAGAAATCTAGACAGAAGGGAGCAACTATATCGCCCAGATGGATTATCAGATCGACTTTCCTCTCCTGAAAGAGACTTATCGCAGATACTATGTTATCCAGGTGATCGTGGGTATCTGAAATAACACCGATCAACATATTTTACACCTCCCCTACCAAGTGGTATAAATATAATAATAAGCTTACAGAAAATTTAAAGGGTAAAGAATGGAAAAGTTAAAGAGAGAGCTGTTAGCCCTGCTAGAATGGTATAGGGAAGCGGGTATCCTCTACTACTTCCGTAACCCAAATGAACAAAGGGTAAGTTTTAAAGGCAAAAAAGGTAGTTTTTACAATGAGTTACAGGAAGGGAAAGTAGAGGGAGATGAAAGTAGTAACAAGGAAAAGCTATTAGAAGAAGTAAGAGGAGAGGCTCTTCAGTGTAAGGGTTGCGAGTTATATAAAAGCAGGAAGAATCTCGTATTCGGTGAGGGTAACGTTAACGCGAAGATCATGTTTGTAGGCGAAGCTCCAGGTAGAGAAGAAGACGAACAGGGAAGACCCTTTGTAGGGCAGGCCGGACAGCTACTTACAAAACTCATCGAACTCGTTGGCTGGAGGAGGGAAGAGGTATACATAGCAAACGTACTAAAATGTAGACCTCCGGATAACAGAAATCCACTACCTACCGAGATAGAGGCCTGTAAAAATTTCCTCTTTAGGCAGATAGAGATAATAAACCCGAAGATAATCTGTACCCTTGGCACCTTTTCAACACAGCTACTATTAGGTAACAACAAGATACAGATATCAAAAGTAAGGGGGCACATGTTAACGGGCTGGAAAAACTATAGGATATTCCCAACCTTTCATCCCTCATACCTACTGAGGAACCCTAATAGTAAGAAGATAGCTTTGGAAGATTTCAAAAGGTTAAAGGAGATAGTTGATAGCTTAGACTAGATAGATGTTTCTATCGAGCTTTGTAAGTACAACAGGTTCTCCATCAAAATAGACCATATCCTCTACTCTCAAACCGAATCTATCACGAATGTAAACACCGGGTTCAACCGTAAAGACCATGCCCTTAGCTATCCTATCCTGTGAGTAGGGAGAAATGGTCGGAGACTCGTGGATTTCTAGCCCCACACCGTGACCCGTACCATGACCGAAATACCTATCGTAACCGTAACGAGAGAGAACACCAACAGTTATACCGTGTAGTTCCCTACAGTCCAAATCCTCCTTTATACAGGATATGACCTCATCCATGGCCTCAACTATAGCCCTATGAATCCTCAAAACTTCATCATCCGGTTTACCGATAAAGACTACCCTCGTTATATCGGAGTGATAACCCCTATAAACCGCACCAAAATCTACAACCAAGACTTCATTTCTGGCTATTTTCTTCGTAGATGCCGTCCCATGAGGGAGACTGGACCTCCTACCTGATGCGATGATAACATCAAAGGCCTCCTTCTCGGCCCCGAGTTTTTTCATCCTGTAAACCAACTCAGCTTCCACATCCTTTTCCGTTACACCTTCCCTTATGAGGGGTAGAGTCTCCAAGAAAGCCCTTTCAGCAATTCTCAGCGACTTTTCTATCAAATCAAGTTCCTCCTTATCCTTAATCATCCTCATAGTCTCGATAAGTCTACCTATAGAGATAGCTTCAATACCCTCTTCCCTTAACAGATTGACAAATCCCAGGGTAACACTATCCTCAAGCCCTAGATTCTTAACATTTCTATCCTTAAGCCATTTTCTTATACCTTCATTTATAATTTCCACCTTCCAAGAGGCACACTCCCTCTCGGCCTGCTCTATATACCTAAAGTCCGTAAGAAAAAGGGCATCTTCACCGTCACAAAAAACATACCCCGTAGTACCGGAAAAATTAGTCAGATACCTTACATTTTCCCTTTTTGTTATGAGAACACCATCTAAAGACCTTTCCTCTATTATTTTCCTTACCCTATTTAAAAAATCCTCCCTCAACATCTAGCTATATACTCCAGAGCAAATAGATAGGAATATAAGCCGCAACCTGAGATAACAGCGGTAGCTATATCTGAAAGATAGGATCTCCTTCTAAAGGGTTCTCTCCTGTATACGTTACTAATGTGAACCTCTATAAAGGGAATTTCTACTGAAAGTACAGCATCCCTTATAGCAACACTCGTATGGGTAAGGGCACCGGGATTTATAACTATCCAATCGAATCTCCCCTTAGCTCTATGTATAGCTGTAACTATATCAGACTCGCTATTTGACTGAAAGGTTACAACCTTTAATCCGAGACTCTCACCGTAACTTATCAACATATCCTCGAGTTCATAGAGAGTGGTTGAACCGTATATACTCACCTCCCTTGATCCAAGCATGTTCAAATTAGGTCCATTAATCACCAAAACCCTCTTCATCTAAGGCTCCCTAGGAACGAGATAGTTCTTATATAACCTCACCCTCTCCAAAAGCTCCCTTGCCTCAGTACTATCCTCTCTACTTAAAAGATCAAGTAGTATATTTTCAGCCTCATCGAATAAACACTGCTCAAAGTAATACCTAGCGGTATCCAAACTGATCGGTTCATCCTCTATAACTATAACCTCCTCATCACTACCTACGGTGGATAAAGCTTCCGACTCACCAAGATCCATAGTTTCGTAGTACCCAAATAACTTTAACAAATTCTTTGCCCTCTCCATATTCTCGGTAACCTGAAGCTCCTCCGAAAGCTCCAACATAAGTTTAGCTACCCCAAGTAGTGAGGGATCCCTCTCGAACATGGCCGCTAGAACAATCAAAGCCTTTTCCCTTTCACCCTTTAACATCAAATACCTAGCATAAACTAAATTTTCACCCTCTATCTTCTTCTCGAATTTTTCCGCCTCCTTTAGGTTACCTCTGGCTAGTAGTTCCCTCACGTAACTAAGGGCAAATATTGTGTCCTTTTTAGCTTTATCCTTTAAGAATTCTAACCTTGAAATCTTTCTTTTAAATAGCCCCATATCTCCTCAACTATCTCCCCTATTTCCTTTCCATCCACCCTAACGGTAATATCGGCAACTTCACCATATAGTGGTATCCTTTTCCTATACCTTAACAGAATCTCGCCCTCCCTAGAAAGAGGTCTATTCGCATCCCCTACTATACCTCTCTTTACTATCTCTTCAAAGGAGACATCAAGCCATACGTTAATCCCTGATCTCCTAAGAAGATCCCTATTTTCTTTTCGCTCAACAATCCCTCCACCAGTTGCAACAACAATACTATCAGGTTTACTCGCAACCTCAAATAGAAGGCTACTTTCCCTATCCCTGAAATAATCCTCCCCAAACTTAGCGAAAATCTCCGGTATCCTTAGATTCTCTCTCCTTTCTATCTCCCTATCAAGATCTATAAATTTAAATTTGAGTCTTTCGGCTAAAAGTTCACCAACAGCTGACTTGCCCGATCCCATAAAGCCCACCAAGAAAACCTTAGAAGTTTTTAACCTCATTTAAGTATTCACTATACCTTTTAACGATATCGCTAATACTATCGTTACCAAACTTCTCTAAAACCGCATCGGCCAAAACATAGGATAACATAGCCTCACCAACAACCGATGCTGGTGTAACCGCTACAACATCACTTCTTTCTCTATGGGCGCTCTTTGATTCCTTTGAGACAACATCGACAGAGGCCAGAGGTCTCATAAGTGTAGGTATCGGCTTCATGTAACAGTATACAACTATATCCTCCCCGTTGGATATTCCTCCCTCTATACCACCTGCTCTATTGGTCTTTCTGAAGAACCCTCTTCCCCTATCGTAATGTATCTCATCGTGGAATTCACTACCCCTTAAACTCTCTACATCCAGTATCTCGCCTATAGCCACAGCCTTAACACCCTGTATAGACATCATGGCCATCGAGATTCTTGAATCGAGCCTCCTATCCCAATGAACGTGCGATCCAAGTCCAGTAGGTACATTCCTTGCCACACATACAAACACACCCCCTACCGTATCCCCCTCCTCCCTAACAGTATCTATATACTCCCTCATCCTCTTTGAAACAGCTTCATCGGGGCATCTGAGGGGGTCTTCCTCCGCCCTCACTATCTCCTCCCATGTAGGCTTCCTTCCTAAATCCACAGGACCTATCCTTTTAACGTAGGAAGCAATCTCAATACCCAACTCCTTAAGAAAAAGCTTAAAGATCGCTCCTCCCGCAACTCTTCCCGCAGTCTCCCTGGCACTAGCCCTTTCGAGTATGGCCCTACCATCCCTCATGCGGTACTTAATCATACCCGGTAAATCCGCATGCCCAGGTCTTGGAACGGTAAAACTCCTACTGATAGTATAGTTAAAGGGATCCATCACTTCCTTCCAGTTCTCCCAATCACGATTCCTAACGATTATAGCAATAGGAGCACCTGTAGTCTCACCCCTATAAACACCTGAAATGAATATAGCCTCATCGCTCTCAATACTCATTCTCTGACCACGACCATAACCCTTCTGGCGCCTACCTAGTTCCCGATTGACAAAATCAGGATCAATCCTCAAACCAGCGGGCAATCCTTCTATTAAGGTCAGAATACCATACCCGTGGGATTCACCGGCAGTCAAAAATCTAAGTACTATCAATAGTTCAATCCCCTAAGCACCGTTGGGGTAATGAATACCAAAACTTCTGTCTTATCAGCAGTTTCAACCTCATGGGTAAATAACCATTTAAGTAACGGAACCCTATTTACCCCCGGAACACTATTTGTGGAACTACCGGAACTTATCTCGTATATACCACCTATAACCAGAGTCTCACCCTGTCTTACCTTCACCCTCGTCTTAACTTCCCTCACCTTTATAGGAACACCATCAGGAGTTATATTGGTAAAGTCTGGTGAATCCTTAGAAACCACTATCTCCGTAAGTACAGCACCATCATCGGTAACGTGTGGTATCACCTTTAACCTTAAAGCGGCAACGACAAACTGTGTAGCAACAGTATACTGGGTAGCGATCTTATAGGGTACCTGAAAACCCTGAACTATGACAGCTGGAGAATTATCGGATGTTATGATTCTCGGCGAGGATATAGTCTTTGCAAGTCCCCTATCCTCAAGGGCACTTAATCTAACATCTATACCGAAGGTCTCGCTCCTATTTAGAAGCGTTGCGGCTATCGTAGCACCACGACCTTTCCCTACATTTGCCGGTAAATCTACGACAAAACCAACCGGTAATCTCGTACTTACTCTACCTAAGGTGGAGTTACTTATAACACCACCAACCTCAAAGAAGTGGGGAAAATTAATACCAGTCTTTGACTGTCTCCACAGAAATCCCCACTGGATTCCGAGTTCCCTCGCATAGTTTGAAGAAACCTCAACCATCCTAGCATTAATCTGAACCTGTGGTTTTGGAGCATCTATCTCTTTGATTATCTTCTCTATTATATCCAACCTACTCTTCCTATCCGTAACAACTATACCATTTATAGCCTGAACTATCTCCATCTTTCCCTTGGAACTCAGTAGAACCTTAAACATATCCCTAAGATCCCTACACTTATCCTCCTCGTTACCTGCTTTAGCCGTCGTCGTTCCACCAAGGGTGGTGCTGGCACTTATATTTTTGGATTCCGATAGGATTCCACAGGTACCCTCGCTTTCCAAGGCACTTACCGATATGTTTTTAAATTTGAAGACCTTCGTTATAACAGGAGAAGTCTCATCCTCCTTTTCCAACTCCTTGGAAAGCTTATCGAGGGTCGTTATCCTATATATGTTGGTATCGTACTCAACCTTAACTAGGGATAGGGATTTAAGTATGGCATCTAGAGCTTTCATGGCATCGACCTGCACCATCCTCATGGTAACCGTTCCGTTTACCTCAGGATCGACAACGAAGTTTATACCGGTAATCTCAGAAAAGATCCTCAAAACATCACCTATATCCGCCTTCCTAAGATCAAAGGAAACTTTACCTTTACCCACAACCTTTACATTATTAACACCAAGACCATCGGGCACAAAACTAACCTTAATTACCCTACCATCCTTTTCGGTATTAACCCTCATAGGAGCGGATAGATAAAAGACAACCATCGTATATCTATTCTTTTCATCGTAAAGTATCCTTAACCTATCCACATACGGTAACGGAAAGAGTACATCATTTAACCTATCAAGGTACTTCGTATTAAATAGCTTGAGAATCACCCTAAAGGAATTCTGTAGACTCTCTAATTCCGCATATTCCCACACAGCCTTCCCATATAGGTAGATTGAATCTCCCTTTACACTGAAACTCTCCAATACGTTCATAACACTCTCAAGGCTCTTCTTCCCGGTAGCAATTGACCTACCGGTAGTAGAATTTCCGGTGGAACTATTAGAAACACTAACCTTCGTCATTTCAAGGTTTGTTGTGTTGGTACCGTTAGAATTTGTGCTATTACAGTTACCGAATTTATCAAGCAGACTGAAATCTCCCTTTAAGAGGTCATTTTCATTAACCCTGAAGGCATTGGGATACTCTCTTTTGAATTTTTTCAAATTAGATTCATCAACATCCACCAAAACCTTATATACACCCTGTTTATTTCCAAAAACCTTAAGACAGAATCCCCTATCTATAAGCTTTTTGATGTTAACATCCTTTAGGATAGAGGATTTTACATCCTCACCCTTTTCCAAATGTCTACTTGCCACCTGTAGCGTTATACCATACACCATACCACTAAATAGGATATTTAGAATCAATAACAAAAATAGTTTCCCTATAAACCTCATCTATTTCCCCCCTAAGAAGGTTATTTTTCTCTGTTTCCCCTTTGAACCTATAACAACGTACCCATCACCTATTCTAACCACCTTAAAAATCCTATCTATCACTTCCCCCTCTTTAACAACAATAACCCTACCGTCGGATAGATCTAACATAGCAACCTTTCTATTACCCTCGACCATAACTCCTATCAATCTCCAAGTGGTAACTCTCTCAATATCCTTTACGCTACTCTCCATCCTATCAGGTTTCGTAGCACTAGTAGAACCCCTATTTACATCCTCAAAGGGACTCGAGAAGGGATTCTGGCTAAAAACAATGGTAGGTACTAACAACGAAACAGAGACTATTATAAGTTTAAACATCCTCAAAAGAACCTTCATCCATTATACTCCCTACTATTTAGTTATCTCTTTTACAGTCTCATTTCCAAACTGATACCTGTACATACTGATACCGAGATTTATGTTAAGCTCTGGATCTCTCGCATTAGCGCCACTACTTACACGAACGCTGTAAGGTGAAAAAAGGATATCACTTGAGACTAAATTCTTAACAAAGTTGTCAAAAGCAACGTATCTACCTCTTAGATCCACATTTATACGTCTTGAAAATACCTTATCAACCTGACCTTCCTTTTGTGCTTTTTTCTCCTCTCTCTTAGCCTCACCTTTAACTTTCGTTGAGTTACCCACCAAGTTAATCTCACTTTCACCCTCAAATCTAGCACTTACCATCTTTAATCCACTCTTTTTCGTTAGAACCACCAGACTCCTCAATACCTCATCCCATCTTGTAGTCTTTGGAATTTTTCTTTCAAGCTTAGAATACTCATTCTGTAAATTTTCCAACTCTCTCTTTTTAGCTTCAATAGAACCTACTATTTTTTTTGCTTCACTAATCTTCTTATCCGCCTCCCTTACCTTTACATCAAGCTCTTTTAATCTAATGATCTTTGGCTCTATAAAATTAAAGTAACTTCCAACAACAATACCAATAGCTATAAGAATACCTAACATATATTCTCTTCTCAGCTCCTTCATTTCAATCCTACCACCATACTGAATTCCTTCAACTCTTTACCATCGCGCCCTGTAACGCTTTTTACCTCTTTTAAGGTCACATCCCTCAACCAAGGTAAAGACATAATCCCTCTCAAATATTCGGAGATCAGATCCTCACTTAAAGCCTGCCCAGTGATAATCATCTCCTTCTTATCAAAGTCCACACTAAAATCCTTAAGCCACAAACCAGGCTTAACCAACCTCTTTAGGTCATTATTAATAACAGTTAGAACTTCTACAGGCTTTGATAACTCCTCCAGAACCCTCTTTTTTCTACCAACCTCTTCAAGCTTTCTCGCAACCTCCGAGTACATCCTGAAACTACTAACCGCCTTTAAAACCTCTTCCTGTTTACTCTTATACTCATCCTCCTTAACCTTCAGCTTGACCTCGAGATAAAGATTAATAGTAAAAGTGATCACTAATCCAATAGCCAAACCCAAAATAACTGGTAGATATTTAGCTATCTCTTCCTTCTTAACACCTAAGGTGATCTTTAACTTCTTCTCTTTTTCCGGTTTTTTTGTAGGTTTTGCAAGATTAACTCTCGCTATCCTTTTCGTCTTTTCCAAAAATGCCTCCCCTCTCTACCAAATCCCGTAAGGCTAAAAAATAGGAATAAGGTCTATTTTCATTAAACTCCATATCCTTAAGTAAGTCAATAGTTTCCTCAAAAAAGACCACGTTAGGAAATAACTTTAAAAGATCCCTTACAAATAGGGATGAGGTTACATAATTCATAAGATAGGCTTTAAACTTATCTATCTCTACATAACGATCTAGTAGCTTCCCTAATATAGCCTGGGAGTCACTAAGAGAATCCGTAGCTATTCTATCCAAACAAAAAATACCCTTTAAACTACCGCCATGTATAGTAACGGTAACGTAAGGACCAATAACATCAAAAATAACATCGTTTTCAAAAATAAATCCAAGTTTTTTTAAATATTCGAAAGATCTAAGTAAAACATACTCCCTTGGTACTATACTGATATTGAAAAAAGCCTCACCGAATCTCTCCTTCAACCTATCTATCTCTATAGCTTTAGCCCAGCCAACAAATATACCGCCTTCTATATCTTCAAAATCAAGGTTCACCTCTCCTATATCGTAGGGAATGCGCTCTTCAGCCAGTAAAATCAACCTCTCCTCGTCTCTATGATCCTTTACTTTAAAATCCGGCATTAAAAAGCCTCCCGCTATCGGGGAGCCAGTAACGAGTACATTTATCCTCTCAACATAGGAAGGATCGAAAAGGTCTCTTGCTAATTTTCCTTCCCCATCTATCCAATAGACACTACCGGTACCGAGATCGTATAGCATAAAAACCTCAGTATAGTTTAATGCTTCTTATATCGCCTATATCTATATTCTTAAGGACATCCAGGCTTACGGGGTACCTAAGCTTCTTAAGAGCCTTTGCCTCTATCTGTCTTATCCTCTCCCTCGTAACGTTAAAGACCTTTCCAACCTCTTCAAGTGTATGTTCCGCATCTATCCCTATGCCAAACCTCATCTCCAAAACTCTCTTTTCTCTCGGCGACAACTTTTCAAAAGCTTCCTCCACCTTCTCCTTTAGAGTCTCCAAAATCGCAGACTCCTCGGGCTTCTCTATAGTGGTATCCTCTACAAAATCGCCTATAACGTTATCCTCATCATCCCCCATAGGTAACTCAAGTGATATCGGTTCCTTAGCTATCTTGAAAACCTTCTTTACTTTCTCTATCGGAACATTGGCCTTATAGGCTATCTCCTCAGGTGTAGGCTCCCTACCAAGCTCCTGATAGAGCTTTCTTGCAGTTTTAACCAGTTTGTTTATCGTTTCTATCATATGAACGGGTATCCTGATCGTTCTTGCCTGATCGGCTATAGCTCTTGTCACGGCCTGCCTTATCCACCATGTAGCGTAGGTTGAGAACTTATAACCCCTCTGGTATTCAAACTTATCGACAGCCTTCATTAGGCCTATGTTACCTTCCTGAATTAGATCGAGTAGCTGTAATCCTCTATTCACGTACTTCTTAGCTATGCTGACAACCAATCTAAGGTTAGCTTCCGCCAGCTTCTCCTTAGCCTCTCTCTCTTCCTTCATACTCTGCATTATATCTAACTGTAGCCTCTTAAGATCCGCTATATTGGAAAGGAACCTATCCTCTATCTCCTTTATCCTCTGCCTCGCCTCCTCCACCTTAAATCTAAGTTCCGATAGAATCCCGTAGCCCAATCTCGTCACCCTTATAGCCCTCTCATCCCTCTCACTCTCCGGTAAGGCCTCGAGGGACTTGATAAAGGAGATAAAAACATCTATAGGCATACCGAGAGTCTCCTGACACTTCCTGATTTCGGCCTGGGCTTCCTCAGCCCTCTTTATGGCGTTACTTATACTACAGACCAGATTATCTATCACGCCGGAGGTAAAGGCTAATTTTTTGACTATCATAGTCATACGCTCATGGATACTTCTATAATCTCTATCCTCTTCCTCCGATAGTCTCTCACCACTATAAACCCTTCTTCTAAGCTCGAAGTATCTCTGTGACAACTCCTTGAGCTCCTCTATACCCTGGAAAAACCTATAGTATTCCCTTTTCTTCTGCTCCTCCCCCCTCTCCTCAAGAATAACAACATCCTCTATATCCACATCTCCTTTCGCTACCTTCTCGGCTATTGATACTATCTCATCTATCACAACTGGAACAGTCAAGATCGACCTTATAACTTTCTCCTTTTCCTCCTCTATCTTCCTTGCCAACTCCAATTCCTCTTCCTTGCTCAGTAGCTGGATCCTTCCCATCTCGTGTAAATACATCCTTACAGGATCAGGGCCTTCGTTTATCTCCTCCTCGACCTCCTCAAAATCGGAAAACTCATCGAGAGTATAGGTAAAATCTCCACCCTCATCCTCAAGCATATCATCGGTAGGATCAAGTACGAGAGGAACAGAGTTGGGATCCTCCACCACCTGAATATCCATCTCTTCCATTATCTTTAGGATCTCTTCCATCTGCTTCTTATCTTCTATTCCTATCATACTTCTAATATCATCGTAGGTCACAAATCCCTTCTTTTTACCCATAGAGATCAACTTTCTCAAATTTATAAGCTTAGCAGCTTCCAAGAAGTTCATGCTCTACCTCCCTTGGCAAGCTCTTTTTTCAACTCTACGTATAGCTTAAAAAGCTCATTAAACCTCTCATCCATCATATCCATAGACATTATCTGAGCCTTTAGTCTCTTAAATCTACTCTCCTTAACTTTTCTATCGAAAATAGTAAGCACCTCTTCTATAGGTAGTATCCTATCCTCGCTAAAAATCAGCGACAACAACTCTTTCTGTAGATTCTCGGAAAGATTCACAACTAACTCATTGATGTTTCCGGTACTAACCAAACTGGGTAAAATCTTTGAAACGAGAGGATCCCTATACTCAACCTCCACTATCCTGTCACTTAGCATATCTAGTAGCTCCCTATCATCCAGACACCACTTGAGTAATGCCCTCTCCCACAAAACTTTTCTATCAGGGCTTCCACTTGTAGATCTATTTCCATCCTTCCTCTTAGATATAGTAAAGGACTTCTTCTTACCCTCAAGGGTGAGCTTAAGGAAAGTCTTTGGAATATCAAGTTTCCCGGATAAGTAATCTATAAAACTATCGACCACAATAGGATCCTCGGTATCTTCCATAAGCTCCAAAGCTCTCTCCACCACCATCTTTTTAGAGAAGATACCTTCCTCTAATCTTTCCTCTTCCAGTATAAGATCAATGGGAGTTAGAGCATTCTCGATCAAACTCTCAATTAACCCAGGGTCTTTTCTAGCAAGACTATCGGGGTCTTCACCCTCAGGTAACCTCACTATCCTGGGCTCAATTCCCAGTGAGTATAGAATCCTAGATGCCCTCAGCGAAGCCTTTAAACCTGCACTATCCCCATCATACATTATGTAAATGTTTCTTGTGAGCATCATCAATCTTTCGGCCTGCTGTTTAGTCAAGCTTGTGCCAAGAGATGCCACAGTCTCAGAAAAACCGGCAACATGCATCGAGATAACATCCATGTAACCTTCCACAAGGATAACCCTATCCCTATGTTTTATGCTTTCCCTGGCTATAGGCCAACCAAAAAGGTAACGTCCTTTACTGTAAATAGGGGTTTCGGGAGAGTTTAGATACTTTGGCTCTTCAGTTCCATCTATAACTCTACCGCCAAAGGCGATAACCCTACCTGCAAAATCGGTTATCGGTATGGTAATTCTATTTCTAAATTTAGGATAGATAAGATCGCCCCTTAGACCAAAAAGTCCACTATCGAGTAAATCACTCTTTGTAAACCCTTTCTTTATGAGTATATCAGCAACAACACTATCATCCGGACAGAAACCAAGCCCAAATCTCTCCCAGTAATAGGCATCTATCCCCCTATCCCTCAGATAATCCCTCGCTTTTTTACCCACCTCACTCTTTAGGAACTTCGAAAACAGCAATCTCAACTCAGCATGCAAATTGATAAGCTTAAAGCTCTTACTTTCACCTTCAACCAGCTCTTTCTCATCAACATCTATACCGAGTCTATTCGCTAGTAACCTTACAGCCTCAAAGTAACTTAGATCCTCCATAAGCATAACGAACTTTATAACATCGCCACCCTTGCCACATCCAAAACAGTAGAATATCTGCTTATCAGGACTTACGGTGAAGGAGGGTGTCTTTTCCGCATGAAAAGGACAAAGTGCGACATAGTTACGACCAACCCTTTTTAGAGATAGATACTCTCCAACTACATCCACTATATCGAGTCTTGATCTAATTTCATCGGCAATGACAGCCTTTTCCATATCTTATTATTTTCATATACCCTATCGAAAAATTTACAAGTCCCTTTTATAATTGCATATCCCTACAAAAACTGGTAGTTTATCACTATGGCCGAGGAAAAGACCTATATAATCTACAGGGAAAGTCTACCTCAGGCAAGAAGAATAGTAAATAAAATCCAGAAGCTAAATAAAGGGGTAACCCTAATTAGTAGCTACGATAGACCCGATTGGGCAAGTAGATTCATGAGGCATTTTCCTGTGATAGTACTAAAAAGACGGAATAGCTATTACGTGAAAACTCTAACCGATGTAAACGACATAGATAAACTACATGATACCATGGAATTTAACGAGATAACGGATGAAGTCTCACTACTTAAGTTCAAAAACCTAGATGAAACTGTGTATATTGAAACCTCTAAGAACCTTTTGTTTCTCTACGATCCTGTAAACACGGGGTTTTGGGATGAGGAGTTAAAAACCCCAAGGGTTGAAGCTTTGATCTCGGCCCTATCTCTATGGCTTACGGAAAAAGAGATAAGAGCGAGGAAAATAGTTGAAGATACAGTTAGCATTATGCTAAATAGCCTCACCTATGATAGAGAGCTAAACCTTTTACATAGCGGTAGCTTTAGCTACAACTGGAACATGCCTACCGGCGAGTACAAACTGGAAGATAATATATCTTTTGTAAAATTACTGGTATACATGGCGAAAAGTATACCGAATAGATCATACGAAAACATAGCACTAAGTATCTTCGATTCAATAGTAAAAAATTTCGTTAGAGACCAAGATATATTTGTAGCTATTTACAGGGACAAAAACGAGCTAAAATTGGTAGAAAAAACTTCCAAAACATTATCATCTTACTTTGTAAGCTTATTAACATTAATCTTTAGACTGAAAAAAGAAGAAGATCTTCTAAAACAGGCTACAGAAGTTTTTAACAAGATAGATATAACCGATAGCGGTATATTGGAGGACTGGGCAAGTTACCTTGAAGCAAGCATAAATCTCTACATGGCCACAGGAAAAAGAGATTTACTGGATAGGGCTCATAAAATTTATCTAAACATTGAAGATTTGTTTTTAGACAAGGAGAGAAACCTGTTCTCCGATACTATGGATAAATCCCTTCCATTTAGATACACTTTAAAGGAAACTTCGAAGATAGCTGAATGTTTAATAAAGTTACACAAAATAACCGATAAAAAGTCATACCTAGATATAGCTAACAGACTTCTAATTGAAATTGCCAAGCCGGCTATAGATAAAGGTGTGGATGGTCTCATCATAGCCGTTCCTCTTATACTGTATCTATTCGGTTCCATAGATATAAAGATATCCGGTGAAAGAAAGGATATTTTGGAAGTTGCTCTTAGCTTTATAACGCCACTTACAACGATAAGTTACCTTGAAGGTGGAGAGAGTTACGCACAGGTATGTTTTTCCAACAAATGTTTTGAACCTGCCTACTCTCCCGATATACTCAGAGATCACATCGTGAGTGTACTAATAAGCGGGGCTTTTTAATCTAAGTAGGTGGCTACCGTCACAGCTTTCAGCCCTAATCCCCTGAGGAATAGCCTCTCTACAGGCTGAGATGGAAAGATCGTTTTTTAGACAAAAATCAAAGAAGGGAGCGAGTAGTTCCTTTCTGAGCTCAAGGGGTAAATAGTAAGAGTTTCCAATTTTAACTCCCTTCACAATATAAAGTTCGAATAGCTTTTCCCTCAGGTTAGGAAAGGAAAGGACTATCCTTTTAAAGGAGTCCAACCTTGCCTTATAGGTGCTCACAACAAAGTGATCGGCAACATCCTTAAAATCCCTAAGGACCTCGTAAGCCTCTTCAACATTTACAAAAGGTATGATGGGATCTATCCTCACAACTAGAGGTACAGATTTGGCCTTTAGTGTCTTTGCTACAAGTAGCATATCTTCGTAACTTGAGGCATAGGGCTCTATTCTTGATTTTATCTCTATAGAGGTAACGGATAGACAAACAACCGCACTCAACTTAGATATAATATCCACATCTCTTAAAACCAGGGATGATTTCGTTAAAATCAGAACCCTTAAATCCTTTTCCTTCCTCTCGTAAACCATCTCCAAAAACATCCTCATATACCGATACTTTTCTTCAAGAGGCTGATAGGGATCGGAAGAATTGGAGACGGTTATGGTGGTACCAACGGGTAGAGCTTCAAGGTCTCTTTTTACGTATTTCAAAAAGTCTCTCTTTATACGGGCATTGTAAAAATCCCTTATAAAACTTGTAGAATAGCAATATACACACCTATGGGCACACCCTGTGTAAATGTTAAGGTTATACTTAGGAGGACAGGTACATGTACCCGCCCTCCATGGATCGAAGGGTTTTATATAGTTCATAATCTAGAGGTTAGATTAGCCTCTCTCTTTACAACTACTTGTTAGGCTTAAGGCCTTCGGTAGCTGTGGAGTTAGCTAACCCTTTTACCTTTTTAACTTTACCCTTAGCCTTACCTTTTAAACCAGTAGCATTACCCGTTGCATTAGATATACCTTTCATCTCTTCCTTGTGTTCCATAATCCTTTCCTTTTCCCTTGCCTGTTCCCTTACCTTTTCACCCAAACCCTTATCGGACTCCATCCTCTGGGACTGGGCCTCAGTTCTCACCTCCTTACCTATTCCCGCTCCGCCCTTAGGAACAGCCTTAGGAGCAGCATAACCACTAAGACACAAACCGGTAGCGATAAGACCTACTAATAGAGCCTTCCTCATCTTCCACCCCCCTCTTTTAAAATTTTACTTACTCCATATACTACTTTATTAACTAAAGATCAACCAAATACCGATAGAGTTGACTTATAGGAGAGGTAAAATATAATTAGGATCACGATATGGGCGAAATAAGAATAACAAACGCTTCAGCAGGGACAGGAAAAACAAGAGCTCTATCTGTTCACTATCTCAATCTTTTAAAAGGAATGAGCCCATGTAGGGAAAATTTAGCCAAGATTCTCGCAATAACCTTCACCAACAAGGCAGCTTTTGAAATGAAAGATAGAATAATAAATTATCTGAAAAACATAGCCTTTCAAACAGACTTTGCCAAGAAAAACCTCGGCGATATAAATTTTGATCATAATTTGGCAGAAAAATGGGTGGATACTATAGTTAAACACTATTCAGATTTCCAAGTAAGAACCATTGATAGCTTCTTATTTTCAATATTTAAATCTTTATCATTTGAACTAAAATTAAATTCAGAAATAGAAGTTACGTTTAATATAGAATCTGAAATAGAGAAAGCATTCGATATACTTTTATCAAAACTCGAAGAAAAGAGAGAAATAATAGAACAAATGCTATTTACATTTTTTGAACTATATGAATACGAAACAAAAGCAAATATCTATCCAGAAACAAGACTCAAAAAAATAATAAAAGATATATACAAAAAAGCAAAGAGTGAAATACCAAATCTTGTGGTATATGAAGAAGATATAGACAAATTAAAAGAAGAGGAAAAAAGGCTCATAGAGGAAGCTAAAGAAGTATTAAATGAAGACAAGAATCACAACTTAATAAAGATATACGAAAAGATAAACAAAAACCTGGTAAATAGAGAAAAGAAAGAATTATTAGAACTACGTAAAAAAATAGAAAACTTACTTGAGGCTAAACTTATCATACAGCTAAGTGGTTTCGTTCCTGTACTTAAGGAAATTAAAGATATACTCGATGAACTACTAAGAAACGAGGGCATAGTGAAGGGTGGGGATGACTGGACCGATATTCTGGCAAGTACAATAACCGACGACGACATCCCCCTTATATACGCCTATCTTGGCTCCAAAATAGAACATCTACTTTTCGATGAGTTTCAGGATACATCGAGGAAACAGTGGGAAGCTCTAAAACCGATAGTGATAAACGCACTTGCCGAAGGCGGTAGCCTATTCGTGGTTGGTGACAAAAAACAGGCCATATACGGTTGGAGAGGCGGAGATGTGGAGATTTTTGACGAGGTGGAAGAATTCGAGAAAATAGCAAAAAAAGAAAAAATATACCTAAATGTTAACTATAGATCTCATAAAAAATTAATAGACTTCTTTAACGAATGTTTTTGTAAGTTAGAAGACAAAATATTTTTAAATAATAATATCTCCAACATATTTAAAGAAGAAGACCCTAATCTACGTGAAGAATTATCAAAGAAGATAAAAGCAATTTACGAGGAATCTAAGTTAAAACATATAAGAGATGTAGATGGAGATATTGATGACTTTATAAAAATCATACATATAAAAGAGGAGGAAGATAGCGACACAACCTTTGAAATTCTCAAAAACAAAGTGGTAGAAATAATAAAAAAAGAGATAGAATTAGGAACCGACTTAGGTGACATAGCTATACTTTTAAGATCTAATAATGAAATAACCGAAATATTAACAACTCTACTAGAAAATAATATCCCAGCTATTAGTGCAAAATCGCTTGGAATAGAAAGATCAAAAGTTGTAAAATACATATTAAATCTGATGAGACTGAGCTATGATCCACTTAACAAGATCGCAGAGTATGGAGTAATAAGTTCAAAACTCACCAATGAACCTATAGATAATTTAATAAAAAAGATAAGAAGAAGAATGATAAACTCTAATTCACCTTACGAATTCATAATTACACTTATAGAGGTAACAGACTTAAAAGAAAAACTCAACAAAGAATTAGAACACGAAAGGCCATTTGTTGAAAATCTACTTGAGATGGCCCATAAGTATGAAACAAAGGAAGGATTGAGTATTAGGGGTTTTATAAGATACATTGAAAGTGACGATTATAAAATACGCCTTGGCATGCCCGAAAAAATCAACGCAGTAACCATAAGTACGATACACATGGCAAAGGGACTTGAATACCCTGTGGTTATAGTACCATACACCTCCTGGAGGATAGGTAAAGACGTTCCAATAATAGTAAACAAAAATCACCTGATAAGACTCGGAGATAAAAGAAGTCTACCTACCCATTTAAGAAGAAAAAAGTTTGAAATTATCTCTAAAGAATTTATAGAAACAATAAACCTATTTTACGTTGCCCTAACAAGAGCTAAAGAAAAATTATATTTACTATTAGTAGAAAAGAAGCGAAACAAAGAGAAAAACATAATTATTAACCTTCTAAATAATTACATAAACAACCATGCTAAAGCTGAGAAATAGACTATTAGACGAAGCTAATGATGTAAATAGAGCTATTGAAGAGTTAAAACAGATAAAAATAGGAAAAATCATACACAAAGTCGTATCCAACATAAAAATATCACAATTTAACGACTGTGCCGAAAAAAATATAGAGGATCTTTATAACAGAGCTATACTCTCCTTAAACATTAGAGATGAAAATCTCCTAAAAAAAGAATACAAAGATAACATTATCGAAAACATAAAGAAAATACTACAGATGTTAAAGAACAATGTAGGAGAAAAGATAATAGAAGAACTAGAGGAAATTGATATACTTGACATATATGAAGGAGAACTCAGAATAAATAGACCTGATAAAATAATAGTAAAAAGAGATGAAATAGTAATTATAGATTACAAACTAAAAAAAACAAGGGAGAAAGAGGCCATAGAAAAATACCATAGTCAGATGATTAGATATATGGATCTAGTTAAAAAAATATTTAAAAAACCGGTTAAAGGATTGATAGTATACATGGAAGAAAATGAGTTAGAGAGAATAGAAAATGGAAGTTAACATAATAGACTTTGGTTATGATATCCTCGATATAGTAGCCGAAGACATATTAACTAACGAAAACATAAAAGATATTCTTGTAATTACACCAAATAGGAGAAGTGCGCTATTCCTGAAATACTATTTAGCACAAAAAGCAAAAAAGCCATTAATATCTCCAGGTATATTCGCATTGGAAGACTTCATAAGGGAAGTGTATTTCAAATATTCAAAAAATCCGAAACGAATTTTAAACATATATGAACAGGGTTGGATAATATACAATATAACAAAAGAATACTTTGACGATCCCTTCTTTAAAAACTGGGCGAATTTTATGTTATGGAGTATAAGAATAGCTAATACAATAGCAGAATTTCTTAAAGAACTAAAGGAACCGAAAGATATCCTCTTTGTGGAAGTAGAATCGGAAAGACTTAAAACCATTTTAACTAACCTTGGAAATATATATAAGAAATTTACAGAAAAGCTAAAAGAATTAAACGCTACAACAAATGAATTAATCCTAAAAGAAATGAAGGATGAAGATATAGAAATAGACTTCAACAAAATTTACCTTGTTGGCATGTTCATCCTTACAAAATCAGAGTTAAGTCTTATAAAGAAAATAACAAAAGATAAAACAACAAAAATATATATACATATGGATCCATTAGATATAAAAAAACACACAAAGGAATGGTTGAGAGAGCTCGGTATAAGCGAAAGAGAATTGAAAAAATTAAAATCTGACAACACCACAAATATAAAATTCATAGAGTCCTACTCTTTACATGCCGAGATAGAAATCTTAAAAGATAAGGTAAAGGAAATAGGGTTTAGTAGAGATCCTAAAAAAATCGCTATTGTATCTCCGGTAAAGGAAAATGCACTACCAGTATACATAGCTATTAAAAATCTTACAGATGAAGTAAATGTAACTATCGGTTTTCCATTCAAAAAGACAAGTTTATTCCGATTCTTGAAGGAATTACTAACACTAAATCTAACAGAAAAAGATAACTATTATGACTCGGATAACGTAATATCTATACTTGAAGCACTCAATTCAATAGAATCACTAATCATGGTAGATAAAATAACGAGTTATGGTGCAAAATATATCAATCTGGAAACATTAAATAGTATACTAAGTAATTTTGTTTTGTGGAAAGAAATAAATGGGATCATAAGCAAAACAAAAAAAATTAGAAGATTGAAGGAAGCATCTGACCTTATAAAAGAAAGTTTAAAGATATACACAAAGTACAACAGTAAAGATACCGAGGTAGCCTTCGCTATAAGTATACTAGATTCTGTGACACCGATTCTCGAGGACTCCATATTTTCAGAGGAGGAACTAGATTCAAAGAGTCTAGCAAGAATAGTTTTAAGCCTCCTCGAGAGAGTCCATCTACCGCTCGAAGGGGATCCATTAAGGGGCATTCAGATAATGGGTATGCTGGAGACGAGAAATCTAAGCTTTGAAAACTGCTTTATAATAGATGTGAACGAAGGATTCTACCCAACGATAGAAGAGGTAGATACAATAATTCCAGAAGGCCTAAAGTATAGCGTAGGATTAAGAAAAAGGGAGGATATAGAAGAGATAGAATACTACTATTTTGAAAGACTGATAAAAAGTAGCAAAAACTCTTATATACTCTGGCAATCCAACATAACAACAGGAGAGGACGGAATCTCAACGAAACTTACAAAAAGTAGATTTATAGAAAGACTTCTATGGGAAATAGAAAAGAAACGTAGAATCATAAATCCACCAGATCTAATAGAAATTCACCACTTTAGGATAAGTCCGGAAATATTAAAAAAGGAAGACCCTATTCCAAAAGAAACGGATAGGGATAGAATACTACAAACCATCAACCAAATAAGCCCTTCAAAACTTATACTCTATCTATCATGCCCACTAAAATTCTATTATAGCGAAATAATAAACCTAAAGCCAAAGATGGATATAAAAGAAATAAGACACGATGTTATCGGTAACATCATACACGAAACACTAAACGACTATTTTCTCTCCTTTAGTCCAAACGGAGAACCCCCTATAGCCTTAACAGACAAAAATAAATTAAGCTTTGATAAACTATGGGCGATATTTGAACAAAAGGTAAAAAATAGCGAAGAGTTATCAAAAATGTCAAAGGAAAGACAATTTTTAATGATAAAAAGCATAGAATACGCTTTCAAAAAATTCATAGAGAAGTTTGAACCTACAGTAATTTACGCCCTTGAAAAAGAACTGACAGATCCTATAGAGATAATAGATCTTACCGATAACAAGAAAATCCAAATTACATTACAGGGTAGAATCGATAGGATAGACTTATCAAAAGGTAAAGATGATAACAATCCTACTTATATAGTTATAGATTACAAAACCGGATCATTTCCGAGTAAAAAGATATCAGCAAAGAAATTAGAGGAGTTACTAAAAGAAATACATGAACTAAAATCAAAAACCGATATGTTAGAAAAATTTCCTAAAACTATACTAGAGGAAATAAACGATAAACTCATTCATATACAACTAGTATCCTATATATATCTACTTTCCAAAGAACTACAGACAAAGGATATAGATGCAAGATATGTAAAGATAGGTAAGATAAGAGACGAAGATAAAGCTGACACCATATTTAACAAGACCGAAGATATAGAAAAAGCTAAAGAAATGGTCTTGGAAGGTTTCCCCGTTATACTGGAGTATTTGGTTAACCATATTATTCATTCCCCATACTGGTGGCCTACGGAAAATGGCGATAACTGTCGATACTGCGACTACAGAATAATCTGTAACTACTCGAAGATTTAACCTTTTAATATCTCTATGAACTCCCTTGCGTTTTTTAACATATGGGAATTGTTGAAGAAGACGTAACCAGACTCTTTACACATCTCCTTTAGCTTCAATAGTTCCTCTCTACCATAATCGTACCTATAGGTTCTTAAATTACCATGCATCCTGTAGTATGTAAAATCCCCCACAAGCTGAGGACCATGAATAAAAGGATCAACCGCATGAATAAGACCTATACTACTAAATATCTCCCCTATCCGAGTAGCATCCCAGGAAGGATGCCTTACCTCAAGTGCGATGAAATACCTATCAAACAGATGTTTATAGTACTCAAAAAATCTCCTCAGATTTTCAATATTGGTATCGCCACAGTCAAACTTAGGTGGAGTCTGAAATAGTAGCCCCTTAACATTCAAAGGGCCAATAACCTCTATGAAGTAGTCCATCTGTCTCTTTACAACATCCGTGAGTCTAAAGTTACCACACTCCCTCCTCTCTTCAAAGGAAAGATCGGATCTCCTATAGGTAGGACTATCGGGAGGGTGAGTCACACACTGGGGAGCCTTAAAAATGAACTCAAAATCAAAGGGAGCGCTCCTTAACCAGTTATCGACCTGTTTCTCCGTAATCCTTCTATAGAAGGTAATCTGCACCTCTACAGTTTTAAACTCCCTCATATACTTCCTATAACTTATTGGAAAACCGCAACAACCTACCTTTACCATACAGATTAAAAATTGTATATTATCCAGCATGAAAGTAAAGATAACACCGAGAAGAGTCCCTTTCATAGGAAAATTCGAAGTTCCTCCCGACAAATCCATAACCCATAGAGCCTATATCCTCGCATCTATAGCCGAAAATCCAAGCATCATTGAGAATCCACTTAGAGCGAGAGACTGCGACTCAACCATGTACTGCCTCAGTAGGTGTGGTGTAGAGTTCAATATCGACGGAAACAGGGTGTCGGTAAGGGGTAACTTAAGGGAACCAGATGATATCCTAGATGCGGGTAATTCAGGTACAACCGCAAGATTACTATGCGGTTTGCTTTCATCCTACCCCTTCTTTTCCGTTATAACTGGAGACGAGTCCCTGCGTAAGAGACCGATGGCTAGAGTCATCAAACCACTAAGGATGATGCAGGCTGAGATAATGGGAAGAATGGAGGATAAATTTCTACCCGTTGCCATAAAGGGAAGGAAGGAACTTGTAGGTATAGAGTATAGGATGGATGTTGCAAGTGCTCAGGTAAAATCCGCTATACTCCTTGCTGGGCTTAGAGCATCGGGTAAAACTGTAGTTATAGAACCAACAAAGAGTAGAGACCATACGGAAAACATGCTAAAGGCACTGGGTGCGAATATAGAGATAAAGGAAAATATGATAAGCATAGAAAGCTCAAAAATAAGCGGTTTCAGTCTAAGGGTGCCGGGTGATCCATCGAGCGCAAGCTTTCTGATAACCATAGCCATACTCATACCAGGTAGTCACATAACCATAAAGGACGTTCTACTAAACCCAACAAGAATCGGTTTTCTAAAAAAACTAAAAGAGATCGGTTGTAACATAAACTGGGAAGTTACCGAGTACAGGTTGAACGAGCCTGTAGGTCTCATCGAGGCATCCTATAGTGAGGAGATCAGGGCATTTAAAGTGGATAGGGAAGAGATACCCTCGATGATAGATGAGATCCCTATACTTTCACTTATCGCAACAAGAGCCCATGGAGTAACGGAAATAAGGGGAGCGGAAGAGCTGAGGGTTAAAGAGAGCGATAGGTTAAAGAGCATAAGGGAGGAATTAGGCAAAATCGGGGCAAAGATAGAGGAATTACCAGATGGCCTGATAATAGAGGGGCCTGTGGAGATAGAGGGGGGTAATACCCATTCCCACAGGGACCACCGAATAGCCATGACACTGGCTGTTAGCGGTCTTATAAGTAAAAGGGGAGTGGAGATAGAGGAAGCCGAATGGGTTGACATATCATTCCCCGGATTCTTCCAAGTAATATCATGAAACTACTTGAGATACTAAAAACTCCCATAGAATCGTTAAAAGGGATAAGACCGGAATATGTAAGGAAACTAAAAAAAGCGGGTTATAACACCATCGAGGATCTACTTTACCTTGCCCCAAAGGCATATGAAGATAGGAGAAGGTTAAAGAGGATAGGTGAGCTAAGGGAAGGTGAAAAAGCGGTTTTTATAGGGAAAGTCGAAGGAGTCGATATAGTAAAGACGGCTAGCGGCAAAGAGATATTCGAGGTAACATTTAGCGACAAGACTGGCTCAATAGTGGCAAAGTGGTTTAACTTTAATAGAAGAGGTTTCTTGGAAAGATTTAAGATAAACGAAGAATTCCTGGTTGCAGGTAGAATAGGTAAAAACCTGTTTGAGAAAACATTCGAGATTATCCATCCCGAGACAAGAAGCCTAAGAAGTGTAAATTTAGAAGATACACTAAGGGTTATACCGATTTATCCCTCGATCATGGATCTGGAATCTAAAACCTTAGAATCGATAATAGACAAAATACTAAGAAAGATAGAAAACCTAAACGAAGATTATCTACCAAGCTGGTTGTTGATGGAACTAAAGTTACCTTTACTAAATGAGGCTTTTATCATAGTTCATAGAGGACTGGATGATCTCGATAAGCTCAGTGAGGCGAGAAGCAAGGGTCATGTTAGACTTATATTCGACGAGTTCTTCCTACCACAGGTGGCGATACACTATATGAAGAGATCGATAAAGGGAAAAAGCGGTATAGCCTTTAATGTGGATAGTAGACTCGTGGAAACCTTTATAAACAACCTCCCCTTCGAACTAACCAACGCCCAAAGGAGGGTTATTGAAGAGATAAAAGAAGATATGGCTTCCCCTAAGATGATGAACAGACTGCTACAGGGGGATGTTGGTTCGGGTAAAACCGTGGTTGCCATAGTAAGTGCTCTAATAGCGGTGGAAAACGGCTATCAGGTAGCCTTCATGGCCCCAACTGAGATCCTTGCTGAGCAACACTTCTATAACATAAGAGAGTACACAAGAAGGTTAAAATTAAGGATAGCTCTACTTACATCGAGCACATCCCGTAGTGAAAGGGAGATAATACTGAGGAGTTTGAGACACGGCGCTATAGATATAATAGTTGGCACCCATGCTATAATACAGGAGAGGATAGAGTTCAAAAAACTCGGATTGGTTATAATAGATGAACAGCATAGGTTTGGGGTTATCCAGAGGAAAAAGTTGAGGGAGAAGGGAGAGAATCCCGATCTACTCGTAATGACGGCAACTCCCATCCCTAGAACCTTAGCTCTCACAGTTTACGGAGACCTTGATATATCAACGATAGATGAGTTACCTGCAGGTAGAAAACCTATAACAACTAGAGTTATCACTGAAAAGGATAGGATAAAGGCATACGCGTTTATAGAGAGCCAACTTAGAAAGGGTAGACAGGCCTTCATAGTCTATCCCATAATAGAGGAATCGGAAAAACTCGATCTTCCGGCTGTAACTGAGGCCTACCCAAAGATAAAGGAGTTTTTCAGAGAGTTTAACGTAGGTATGTTACACGGTAGGATGAGTTGGAACGAAAAGGAAAGGATCATGAACAAATTTAAAAGTGGTGAGATACATCTACTCGTTTGTACACCCGTTATAGAGGTTGGTATAGATGTCCCAAATGCTACCGTAATGTTGATAGAGGGCGCGGAGAGATTCGGTCTATCACAGTTACATCAGCTGAGAGGGAGGGTGGGAAGAAGCACCTACAAATCATACTGCCTCCTCATGATATCAGGTAACAGGTTAAGTGGGACGAGTTACATGAGGTTGAAGATACTGGAGGAGACTATGGACGGTTTTAAAATCGCCGAGGAAGACCTAAATCTAAGAGGACCCGGTGAATTCTTCGGTGTAAGACAATCGGGAATGTCGGAGTTCAAAATAGCGAATCTATTTAGAGACAGGGAACTGTTAGAGCTAGCAAGAAAAATGGCGGAAAAGCTAATAGAGATGGATCCTCACCTTAAAAGGGAGGAACATGCCTACATAAAGAAGTTACTAAGGGACAAGAATCTACTTGATGCGGTAGATCTCCTGAATAGCGGTTAAATCTGGGATAACGCGTCTATTTCTCTTGCAGTAGCCACCAAGACTACATAAAACCTCATAGGTAATGGTACCTGCTCTATCGGCAACCTCAAAGACATCTATACCACCCTCACCACCACCTAGAATATAGACGTAATCACCGACTTTTGCATCAGGCACCCCATCGAGATCAACAACGAATAGATCCATACAGATAACCCCTATAACTGGGGCTCTCCTCCTATTTATGTAAACCTCAAAACCTGGATAAAGCCTTCTCCATAGACCTAGCGAATAACCACAGGAGGCAACTCCTATCCTCTTCTTCCTGGGGCTCCTATAGGTTCTTCCATAACTCACAAACCAATTCTCCGGTATATCTTTAATCTCAACTAGCCGGGTTCTCGCATGCATAACCTGTTTAAGGCCCTCGTATCTCATGCCACCGTATAGGGCTATCCCCACACGAATAGCATCAAATAAAGCCCTATGGTATAAAAGACCGGCCGAGTTAGCTATATGGCATATGGCACCTGGGAAATACCTCGTTATTTCTCTAAAGATCTCTATCTGCCTTTTGGTGTAATTTACCGAATCCTCATCCAAACTATCGGCGCTCGAGAAATGGCTCATAATACCCTCAACCTTTAAGTAGGGTATACCATCCAGAACTTCCCTAACCTTCCCGACCTCATGGGGCAAAAAGCCGGTTCTTCCCATACCGGTATCAAACTCAACATGTATCGGGAAGACGGTGTTTAAATCCCTACGTCTGAGAAATTCAAGGAGAAAATTAAGTTGATCGAAATTAGAAACCACAGGGATAGCTCCACTTTCAAAAATAGCCTCAACTTCACTTCGTAAAAATCCAGCCATTATAAGGATATTTACATCCCCGAAACTCTCCCTGAGGGTAACCGCCTCGTCAACGGTTGCAACCGCAAAATCCCTCAAGCCCTCATCCACCATAATCTTCACACACTCCAGCATACCGTGGCCATAGGCGTTAGACTTGACAACCGCAAAGATCCTTTTACCTTCAGCCTTCTCCCTTATAACCCTTAGATTGTTTCTAATAGCAGACTCATCTATCAAAACCTCAAGCCATCCCATAATCTATCTTATACAAGATAACCTCGAACTTTCCAATAAAGGATAAACTAAAAGACTTGATCTTTTCGGAACAAAAGTTAATTTTTAAAAAGAGTATCTTGATAATTTAGAGGTAAAAGGTTTATAAGTATATTAGAATATACTTATAGAGGTGATCCATGGTTCAGCTGAAAAGGGTGTTTATTGTCTTTTGGTGTCTCCTATTTTTATCCTCTATTAGTTGGGGGAAGGATTACGATGATCTTACGAGTTTCGTGGAGAAGGCTCTAAAATACAACGAGTTTTTAAAATCGATGTACTATAGTAAGGAGGTAGCGAAGGAAGAGGCAAAGGCGATAAAGGGATCTTTATTCCCCAAAATCAGTTTTGAAGAAGAATTCACGAGAAGTGACTATCCCGCAAGTGTATGGATGGCTAAGATGGCAAGAGGAGATGTAACCCCGGGCATGATGAATCTACAAGGATTCAACAACCCTGATAGAACGAGCCTCTTCAGAAGCTCTTTCATACTTAGATATCCCCTATTCTACGGTTTTCAGATCCTATCGGCCATAAAAGCCAAGGAGATAGAATCGGAAGCTACCGAGGAACTCTTTAAACTGACGAAGGAGGATATAGCCCTAAAAACTATAAAAGCCTATCTAGATGTATGTTACGCAAAATCGAAGATAGAGGCATCCAAAAAGGATGTGGAGAGTGCCGAAAAACACGTCTCTCTTGCGGAATCAAGGTACAAGAGAGGAATAGCCCTCTTAGCCGATGTTCTCAAGGCGAAGGTTTACCTTGCAGGAGCAAGGGACAGGTTGGCACAGGCTACAACCTACTACGAAGTCTCACTCTCCAAACTATCAATGCTAACCGGTGGAGATCCAACTTCCAAAATTGAAGTAAACTGCACGATCGAAAAACTATACGAGGATCTTAAATCATACAGCTTCCTCGATATACAATCCCTCATATCAAAGGGACTAACAAATAGAAAAGATATAGCTATAGCCCAAAAGGAGGTAGAGATAGCAAACCAGAAACTAAGGGAAGCAAAATCCGATTACTTCCCAAAGATAGACCTATACGCTAGTTACGATTGGTACGGAGCAAACTATCCGCTACAGAGCGATAGTTCCTCAAGTACAGTTGGTGTTTTAATGCGTCTAAACATATTCGACGGATTTAGTAGAGAGAGGAAGGTGAAGGCTAGTGAACTAGCGATCCTAAGAAGCAAAGAAGCTCTAACCTCAAAACAGAAGGAAGCCCAAACCGAGATAATAGCTAATGCCCTGAAGATAAAGGAATCGGTGGAAAGGATCAACCTGGCGGAAAGTTCGGTAAAGGAGGCGGAAGAGACACTAAGGACCATGGAGTTGAGATACAAAGAGGGCCTTGCAAACATAACAGAACTAACGGATAGCCAAGCCTATCTATACAACGCTAGGAGTAACCTAATAGGAGCCTACTACGACTACGTCTTCTCTGTATACAACGTGGAATTCTCAACGGGAACTCTACTTAAGTTCCTAGGAATAAATAACTAAAAAGGAGGTTGACCTTGGTAAAATTAAATAAAAAAACGATCATACCGATAGTCTTAGTGATACTCGCTGTGGTTCTTATACTTATCTTTAGAGGTAAGGAACATAAAGGTGAGGTAGAAAAGGTAAGGACCGTTAAAGCCGAGACCTTTACGGTAACTCCACAGGAAGCCATAGATGCCGAGAGTTTCTCAGGTAGGTTTGAAGCTAAGGATTTAGCGGTACTTTCCACTAAAGTTGCGGGATTTGTAACAAGCGTAAATGTGAAAGAGGGAGACTTTGTTAGGAAAGGAACCGTACTGGTAACCATAGATGATAGAGAGATAAGACAGAACATAAGCTCCCTCTCCATGAACGAGGAAAGTATAAAGAGAGAGATAGAATCCCTAAAGGCCAGAGAGGAATATGCCCGCAGTAACTATAACAGGTACAAAAAGCTACTTGAGGAAAATGCTGTAACCCAGGAAGAGTTTGAGAGAGTTAGATCGGAGTATCTGGCTGTAAAGAATCAGATCTCAGCACTTGAAAGTAGGGCAAGAAGTATAAGGGATCAAAAGGAAGCTTACGTTAGCCTTCTATCCTACACCACCATAAGGGCACCCT
The DNA here is from genome assembly GCA_964590075.1 of uncultured Aquificales bacterium. Lineage (GTDB taxonomy): Bacteria > Thermosulfidibacterota > Thermosulfidibacteria > Thermosulfidibacterales > Thermosulfidibacteraceae > JAGDVO01. The sequence continues at coordinate 22,004 of CAZPXS010000006.1, read as the reverse complement.
TTGACGGGTATGTTATATCGAAAAACGTCGATCCAGGAACATTCGTTGGCCCAGGTACACCCATAGTAACCATAGCATCAGCGACAAAGGAGTACGATTTTGTCGTAGAAGTACCGGAAAAATACTTCGCCCTGGTAAGTAAACTAAAGGATATACCTAATTACGTTGATGCCCTACAGAAGGTGGTTTTAGGTAAACTACACTCCACATCACCTTCGGTTAACCCGCAGACAAACTCATTCCAGATAAAGATAAGGGTAACATCCGAAGATATAAAGACGGGAATGTTCGGCAAATTAATACTACCGCTCGATAAATCTGAAAAGATACTAATCCCGGAAAGTATGATAGTATCGAGGGGTAACATAAAGGCAGTCTATAAGGTAGACTCGAACAGAATCGTCCACTTCCAGATAGTAAGAACCGGCGATTTCTACGTGAAAACCGAAATAGGACTGATACCGGAAAGGACTATAAGTGGTAACCAATCTAAGGACAAGTTGATAGAGATTACGGGTGGATTAAGCAGTGGAGATGTAATCGTCAAGAACATAGATAAAGTTAGTGAGGGAGATCGCCTTGAGTAGGAGAGAAGGTTTACTTGCAAAGATAACGGAAGCCTTTGTAGATTCAAAGCTTGTCCCCATAATAATAGCCTTCTGCCTCCTGTTGGGGATTATAGCGCTAACAAAAACTCCCAGCGAGGAAGAGCCACAGATAGTGGTTCCTATGATAGATATATTCGTCAGTATGCCCGGGGCCTCGCCCAAAGAGATAGAACAGCAGGTTATAGGTCCCATGGAGAAGTTACTATGGGAGATACCGGGAGTGGAATACATATACTCAACCGCCGACAGAGGTAAGGCCCTTACAGTGGTGAGATACTACGTGGGGGAAGATCCGGAAAAGAGCCTTGTAAAAACCTACAACAAACTCTATTCTCACTTCGACTGGATTCCACCGGGATGTAGTAAACCACTTTTGAAACAGAGAACCATAGACGATGTACCTATCCTGGTACTTACCTTCTGGGGCCGTAACTACGACGAGTACACGATAAGAAGAATAGTTGCCAGGGTAAACGATGAAATAAGAGCCATACCGGGAGTCTCTGAAACCAACATAATAGGAGGCTATAAGAGAGAGATAAAGGTTGAGATAGATCCGGATAAACTCGCAAGTGTCGGTTTGGATCTGAGAGATGTTAAGGAAATGCTTTTAGCCCACAATCAGGCAGGCTACAGCGGATCCATAACGGAAAATAACACGGAAATAACGATAAAGGTCGATAACTTTTTCAGAAACGCAAGGGACGTTGGTAACATCGTCCTTAAGAACCTAAACGGAAGGCTGGTTTATCTTAAAGATGTGGCCAAAATAACCGATGGCCCAGAGGAACCCAATAGTTACGTTTTATTCGGAGTGGGACCATCGGGTAGGGAGAAGGGTATAGAGGAAGCACCGGGCAAACTCTTTCCTGCGGTTTCCCTGGCTATAGCCAAGAAGAAAGGGGAGAACGCATACATAATAGCAAACAAAATCATAGATAAGGTTAACTCTCTAAAAGGTTTCATAATACCAAAGGATCTAAACGTAACGGTTACAAGAAACTACGGTGAAACGGCAAAGGAGAAAACTAACGAATTAATAGAACACCTATTCATAGCTACCTTTGCAGTTATAGTTCTCGTTGGTTTATTCCTAGGTGTTAGGGCAGCCTTCGTTGTAGGAATAGCGGTACCGGTAACCTTAGCGATCACACTTTTCATATACTATATTTTTGGGTATACACTGAACAGAGTTACACTCTTTGCCCTCATATTCTGTATAGGTCTTCTCGTTGACGATCCGATAGTTGACGTCGAAAACATAGTGAGACACCTGGAAATGCCAGAAAACAAGGGGAAAAACCTTAAGGATCTTATAGTGGATGCGGTAAACGAGGTGAGAGCTCCCCTTGTACTTGCCACGTTCACCGTAATCGCAGCTATATTCCCAATGGCTTTCGTAAGAGGACTCATGGGACCCTACATGAGACCTATGCCCATAGGAGCCTCACTTGCAATGCTCATGTCACTTGTGGTTGCCCTTACCATAACCCCATGGAGTAGTTATCACTTCCTCGGTACTAAACACAAACACGAACACAAGGAAGATATATTTACAAGATGGTACAGGTGGGCGATGAATCACCTCATAAGAGATGCCAAGTGGCGTGCAAGTTTTCTAATAGGTGTTTTATTGCTATTCCTTCTATCGATATCCCTCTTTTTCTTCAAGCTCGTGTATGTAAAGATGCTACCCTTCGATAACAAGAGTGAGTTCCAGATAATAATAGACATGCCTGAAGGTACATCGCTCGAACAAACCGCACAGGTAGCGGAAGACATGGCAAGGACTCTTCTCAAAAGGAAGGAGGTAACCGATTTCCAACTCTACATAGGGACAGCAGCACCATTTAATTTCAACGGCCTTATAAGACACTACTATCTTAGAAGCGGTGCAAACAAAGCTGATATACAGGTTAACCTCCTTCCAAAGCATGAAAGGGATAAACAGAGTCACGATATAGCAAAGGAGGTTAGACCTCTCGTTCAGGAGGTAGCTAAAAAATACGGCGCGAGAGCTAAAGTGGTTGAAATACCACCCGGACCTCCTGTCCTATCCACTCTCGTTACTGAAGTATATGGTCCGGACTATGAGGAAAATATAAGAATAGCGAGAAAGATATTGGAAATATACGATAAAACTCCGGGAGTCGTTGATACAGACTGGTACATGACCGCCCCACAGAAGGAATACAGGGTAGTTGTTGATACCGACAGGGCAATGGTTCTCGGTATCACTCCCGAAAGGGTAGTTGATATTATAAATACGGCCATGAGTGGTAGCAAGGTCTCTTTACTACACGATCCGGAAGAGAGGGAGTGGGTTTACATAAACGTGAAAGTTCCGAGAAATTTAAGGGAGGGTAAAAGTTTACTCGAATCGCTGAAGGTAAAAGCTCCATCGGGCCAGTTGGTACCCCTTTCGGCCTTCGCAAGGGTTGAGGAAACCACCATGGAACATCCAATATACCACAAGAATCTCAAACCCGTAGTTTACGTCATAGGAGATGTGGCCGGTAAAGAGGAAAGTCCTGTCTATGCTATATTCAAGATAAACGAACAACTCGATAAGATTGAGCCTAAGATGGAAAGATTCTACACCAAGGTACCCGAAGATACGACAAAACCTGTACTAAAGTGGGATGGTGAATGGCATATAACATACGAGGTCTTTAGAGACCTCGGTATATCCTTTGCCGTTGTCATGATACTAATATACATGATGAACGTTGCGTGGTTTAAGTCCTACAGTATCCCGCTGGTGATAATGGCACCCATACCACTATCCCTTATAGGAATAGTTCCCGCACATGCGATTTTAGGAGCATTCTTCACCGCAACAAGCATGATCGGATTCATCGCAGGAGCAGGTATAGTGGTTAGAAACTCAATAATCCTTGTTGACTTTATAGAACAGAAGTTGAAGGAAGGGTTGTCCCTAGAGGATGCTGTTATCGAAGCTGGAGCCATAAGATTTAGACCTATGCTACTTACAGCCATGAGTGTAGTTGTTGGATCGAGTGTTATACTAATGGACCCGATATTTAACGGACTCGCTATATCCCTCATGGCTGGTGAAGTTGCAAGTACCCTCTTTTCAAGAATGGTGATACCTATCCTCTACTACCTGGATCACAGGATCAAGGCTGAAAAGAGGCTTGTTATATAGGAAAGGAGGGGGCGTTTAACGCTCCCTCTTTTTATACTCCTTTAGTTTCGACATGAGATCATTAACGTAACCAGTTATATCCCTAAGAAAATCTCCGGTATCGCTACATCTACCCTTAGCAATATCCTCGAGTTTCTTCTCCCACACGGCAGTCCAGGCTATATCTGCTATCCTCTCTCCCTTAACCTTCTCTATTAGAAATACAGCCTTATCCGTAGGAATGAGCTCTTTTCTCCTTCTCACCACGTAATTCCTCTTTATCAATGTCTCTATTATCGAACTTCTCGTGGCAGGAGTCCCTATACCATCGCATTCCTTAAGGATTTTCCTTAAATCTTCATCCTCGGTGAACCTCCATGCATTTACCATAGCATCTATCAGAGTAGCCTCGGTGTATCTTTTAGGTGGTTCCGTCTGTTTCTTTTCCATATCCACCCCTATAACTTTGACAGAGCTACCCTCATAAAGGGTGGGAACAAACTCCTTCCCCTCTTCCTCATCCTCATCGGGGCCAAAATCATAAACCAAAAGCCAACCAGGGTTCCTAAGAACCTTCCCAACCGTCAGAAATCTATATTCACCGATCCTAGTTATAACCCTGATACTCTCGTATTCGTAATTGCTGTAAAAGGCAGCTATAAACCTTCTTATTATAAGGTCAAGTAGCTTCCTCTCGGCCTCCAAAAGCCTATCGAAATTAGACAACTTCCCGGTAGGTATGATCGCGTGATGATCCGTAAGTCTTCTACTATCGAATACCCTTTTTCCCGCATCACTAACATCTCTTACACCATCAACCTCATTGTATCTCACCCTCAACCTTCTCAGAACCTCGCCAACCTCCTCGACCTGATCCTCGTGAAGCACAACACTCTCCGTCCTCGGATAGGTTATGTATTTCTTCTCATATAAAGACTGGGCTATATCCAGGGTCCTACTCGCCGAAAAACCGTATTTTCTGTTAGCTACCTGTTGTAGTGTTGTAAGGGAAAACAATCTTGGAGGTGGTAACTTTTTGAGCTTCTTCTCTATCTTCTCTACCACACCTTCCCTATCCCTTACATCATCTAGAATCCTTCTCGCTAAGTCTATATCGTATATTCTACTCTCCTCTTTACCTTCCTCGTTTATGTAAAAGTAAGTACCGCTATAACTATCGCTCCGATTGGAAAAAGTCGCCTTTACCAACCAGTAATCCACAGGTTTAAAGTTTTTTATCTCAACTTCCCTATCAACTATCAATTTAAGAGTTGGGGTCTGGACCCTTCCCACCGAGTAGACCTCTCTTTTACCCTGACTACTAAAGATAAGGGTATACCCTCTTGAAGCATTTATTCCGACTATCCAATCCGCCCATTGTCTCATAAGTGCGGAAAGATACAATCTGTCAAATTCCGCTACAGGCCTTAGATTCTCGAGAGCCTCTCTTACAGCGGATGGTGTAAGAGCCTTACTCGTCCAAAACCTATAGGTAGGTTTCTCTTCCCAGTTCCATCCAGCCTCCCTTAGAATAAGTCTTGCTATCAACTCACCTTCCCTTCCGGGATCGGTGGCGATTATTACAGCCTCAACATCCCTTCTGGCGAGAAGTTTCGCTATGATCCTGAACTGTTTCTCCTCCTTAACTTTATAGAGAAACTCCTCGGGAACAATGGGAAGATCGCTCAATCTCCAGCGCCTATATCTTGAATCGTAGTCCTCAGGTTCATATAGCTCAACGAGATGTCCTATAGCCCATGTGACGATATAGCCACCCGCTACTATATAACCCTTCTGAACCTTATAGTTTTCATCTATAGCAACAGCTATATCCCTTGCCTGAGAAGGCTTCTCGGCAAGTATCAACCTATACTTTTTAGCCCTACCCACAACTCTTTTAAAATCCAAGTCCCCTATCAATCATTGGAGCGACACCTACCTCTACCCTTTCCCCCGACGAAAAGGCAAGTATCCTCTAAATTCAACATCAGAGGTACGTTAGGTCCATGAATATCAGCATCTAGTAGTCCATGATGTTTATACATCGCATCCCTCTCTTTGAATTTAAAGGTATAGTATAACTGTTGGTATGGAATGACAAGCTATATGAGAATCTTAAGTATATAAAGGTAATATTAAATATAGATTATATGAGGCACTGATTTGAGGGGCGGGGTTACCCGCCCCATTTTTTAGAGTAGTCTACACTTATATCCGTAAACATGTATGCCGGCTTCTCCCTCGGAGAAGATCTTTCTGAACACGAGTTCCACAGGAGCCCCTATTTTGATAATTTCATCGTAGTTAGTAACGTAGGGTGGAAGATCTGTAACCTGACACATAATCCTCGTACCATCCTCAAGTTCGACGATGGCAAGAACTATAGGCTTTTGGAGTTTGAAGTTAGTAGGAGGAGTCCTCACAACGGTATAAGTAGCGATCTTACCTCTCGTTGGCAAGGTGTAAGCTTCAAATTCCTCCGATCCACAGTTGGGACAAACCAACCTTGGAGGGAAGTTGACTTTACCGCACTTCTTACACTTATTGGCCTCTAGTCTATATCTCTGTGGTATTTCCTTATATACCCTTGGCGTTAGCATCAGAGCACCTCCAAAATATGTACTGTTGAACTTGCACCGGAACCGCCCATATTCTGGGCGAGTCCTCTTCTTGCATTCTTAACCTGGCGCTCACCAGCCGTACCCCTTAACTGCTCAACGAGCTCGCATATCTGAGCAACTCCGGTTGCACCCACAGGATGTCCCTTAGCTTTTAGACCGCCACTAGTGTTGATTGGGATCTCACCGTCAAGGGAGGTCTTACCAGCCTCAACGGCTTCGGCACCCTTACCAGGCTCAAAGAACCCTAGTGCCTCCGCAACGCAGATCTCCGCTATAGTAAAGCAGTCGTGTACTTCAGCAAAGTCTATATCTTTTGGAGTAACTCCGGCCATCTTGTAGGCTCTTTCGGCAGCCTTTTCCACCACATCAAGCCATGCCATATCCTGTCTCTGAGCTAACGCGATGGTACTAGTTGCCGCGCCAGAACCAGCAACTCTTATTATAGTATCCGTATATTTCCTGGCTAGATCAACAGGGCACAGAATCACAGCGGCTGCACCATCGGTCACTGGTGAACAGTCAAGGAGTCTCAGAGGATCGGCTACAAGTGTGGAGTTTAAGACCGCATCGACCGTTATCTTCATGGGGAACTGAGCGTTGGGGTTCTTAGATCCATGCTCATGATTCTTAACAGCTACCATAGCAAGCTGTTTTCTAAACCTATCGAAAGGTATGTTGTACTTTTCCCTGTAGGCGTTGGCTATCATGGCGTATAGACCGGGAAAAGTTATACCCAAGAAGGACTCGTACTCGGCATCGGCGGCAGTAGCGAGGCAGGCTGTTGCATCGGCACCGGTATGCATCTTCTCAACACCGCCCACAAGCACAATATCGCTCATCCCTGAAGCTACCTCTATAAACCCAAGTCTAAAGGCCAAACCGCCAGAAGCACATGCAGACTCCACACGGTAGGCAGGAATATGCCTCTGACCAAGATAGTCGGCGAGTAATGCGGCAAGATGTTCCTGTTGAGCGAAAAGACCGCTTGTCATACATCCCACATACATGGAGTCTATATGATCGACACCGGCATCCTTGATAGCCTTTAGGGCAGCCTCTACAAAGAGCTCCCTCAAACTTTTATTCCAAAGTTCTCCAAACTTCGTCATTCCAATTCCAATAACAGCAACATCTCTCATATCAACACCTCCTAAAGTTCTGGTCTCAATATTATCTTACCACGGAACTTGGCATATAAGCCGTAATCGAGGTATATCTTATTGTTGTTTAGCATATCCCAGAATTTGGGGGCCTTATCCCTAACCTCCTCTATCCTCTCCGTAACTCTGAAGATGAAGCCATCGGATCCTGCACCGGAACCGAAGGAAACCATCAGAATATAGTCCCCAGGCTTTGCTATATCCAGGGTAGCCGAAAGACCTGTTGGGGAAGAGCCGGAATAGGTGTTACCCTGCCAGGGCACTATCCAACCGGGCTCAAGCTGCTTCTTCTTAAAACCGAGCATACTTCCAGCTCTCAAGGGAAACTTACCGTTAGGCATATGGAAAATGGCGTAGGCGAAATCCTCAGCCTTCATACCGGCCTTTTCCATAAGGGCCTTTGCACAGGAAATGACGTGTCTAAAGTAAGCGGGTTCACCGGTAAACCTACCGGCATGTTGTGGATAAAATTCGTGCTCTCTTCTCCAGAAATCCGGCGTATCGGTAGTAAAGGAGTAAGTTTCCACCACCTCAGCTACCACATTCTCAGCCCCAAAGATAAAGGCGGAACCACCAGCAGAGGCAGAATACTCAAGGGCATCTCCAGGAGCACCCTGAGAGGTATCAGCACCGATAGCCATTGCGTACTTCATATTTCCAGATTTTACATGAGAATAGGCCACAAACATTGCCTCGGAACCTGCCTTACAGGCGAATTCAAAGTCGGCGATATGTACATCAGGTGTGATACCTAATGCTTCAGCCACAACCGTACCCGAAGGTTTAACTGCGTAAGGGTGGGACTCAGAACCAATATAAAGGGCCCCTATTTCCTTGGGATCGATACCGGCTCTCTGAAGCGCATACTTTGCTGCCATATAAGAAATGGTAATGGTATCCTCATCCATCCCCGGAACAGTCTTTTCGTAAAGTAACAACCCTTCCTTGATACTCTCCGGATCATCCCCCCATTGCTTGGCTATCTCTTCCACCTTGATACGGTACCGGGGCACATAGCTCCCGTACCCTACAATGCCTACCGCCATAGTACACCTCCTCATAGTGATCTTAAATTAACGAGTAACAACTAATTTTATTTTTGTCAATGCTTTTTTTATAAAACTAAAATCGCTGTTATCCGGCCTTTGCCTATAATCCGCTATCTTAGGATAATGGGCTAGAAGCATACTTACTCACCCCTGTACTGTGGTTTTCTCTTTTCCTTAAAGGCCAAAAGGCCTTCTCTTCTATCTCTGGTTGGAATTAGGGTATCGTAGGTCTTAGACTCGATCTCGAGGCCGGTTTTAAGATCAACCTCCGATCCCACATTAATAGCGAACTTGGCAGCCTCAACAGCCAATGGACCATTCTGGGCTATTTCATCGGCAATTTCAAAAGCCCTACAGATAAGCTTTTCCCTCGGTACCACTTCGTTAACTAGACCTATCCTATAGGCCTCCTGGGCATCGATTTTTCTAGCCGTAAAGATCAACTCCTTGGCTTTGGCCTTACCCACGATTCTCGGTAAACGCTGTGTCCCACCTGCTCCGGGTATTATAGCGAGACTGGTTTCCGTAAGTCCCATCCTTGCATTCTCAGAAGCGATACGGATATCGCAGGCAAGAGCCATCTCCAAGCCACCACCGAAGGCGTAACCGTTTATAGCGCAGATCACAGGCTTGGGAATATCCTCAATCATGGTAAAGGTGTCTCTTATAGTTTTGATATAGTTCTTAACCTCAATCTCACTCATACCCTCCCTTTCTTTGAGATCCGCGCCAGCACAGAAAGCCTTCTCGCCAGCCCCAGTGATGATAATTACCCTCACTTCCCTGGAAAACCAGACTTCCCTCAACACCTGCTGTAACTCTAGTAACATTGGTAAATTAAGAGCATTCATAACCTCCGGCCGGTTAAGAGTAAGAAGAAGGGTATAATCTCTCTTCTCCTTTAAAACAAAATTCACGATCCACCCTCCCATACTAAAGTCAACCTTAACCCTCTCAGCTCAATCTTCCTCAAACTCACCCCTAATCCAGGCATCGTATTTAAGTGTAACTTAATCCCTTTTATTTTCATTTATCAAAAATCAAAAATAAAATCAAGTTTAGAAATCGCATTTCATATAGCTAGTCCTCCTTTATATCCTTTGACTATAGTGCTGACATATACTAATAAGCTTAAAATGGTAAACCAGTTTATAAATGGGATTCCATAGGTTATAGGGGGGTAAGGTGAAAGACGAGATAATCTGCTGGTGTGCGGGTATAACTAAAAGAGAAATTGAGGAAGCTGTAAAACAGGGAGCAAAGACGGAAAAGGAGGTAAGAGCTATACTTAACAAGTGGGAAAAGGGTAACTGTGAGAAAAAGAATCCCAAGGGTGTATGTTGTTCTACCGACTTTATCATGGCTATCATAGAGAGTCTACAGAAATCTACGAGTGAGGGTACTCAAAACCGTTAAGATAGTTGAACCGAAGGAACCACCAACCTATCCCATCTTTGACAGCGGAATACAACTATGCTACATGAAAACTAAGTGGTTCCCATGGAAAAAATGACCCCTATGGTTGAACAGTACTATCTTATAAAGAAACGCTATCCCGATGCCATACTCCTATTCAGGCTCGGAGACTTTTACGAAATGTTTGATGAGGATGCCAAGATAGCATCCAGTATCCTCAATATAGCCCTAACTTCGAGACAGAACCTCCCCATGTGTGGAATTCCCTTCCACTCAGCGGAGAGCTACATAAAGAAGTTACTGGAAGCGGGTTACAAGGTAGCGATCTGCGAACAACTTGAGGATCCATCAAAGGCAAAGGGGATAGTAAAAAGGGATGTGGTGAGGGTTATAACTCCGGGTACCTATGTGGAAAGTGAAAGTCCGGAGGAGAAGACCCTTATAGCTGTATTTTACGGTGAACAGGATATGGCAAGCGTTGCTCTTGTAGACATAAACAAAGGCTACATAGCTTATATGGAGGGTAAAAGGGATAGAATTATCTCCGAACTATCCAAGTTTGAGATATCGACCCTAATCCTCCCAGAGGAGGAAAGGATAGAGGTAAATGATAGAGTATTTGTAGATAAACTAGATAGAAACCTCTTTAAAGCTGGAATAGCAAACTTCTATCTCGATAGTATATTTAATAGGGAGGCACTAAACCAGCTAAGAGAAACTCCTCTTTCCTATATCACAACAGGTATAGCTCTGTACTATATAAGGGAGATTCTCCTTTTACCGACCGATCATATACTTAAGATAGAACCCCTAAGGCATACTCTGGAAAGTCCCTTAGATTCCAATGCCATAAGGCATCTTGAGTTGATACAGAACTTAAGGGATGGATCGAGAAGATACACTCTCATAGAAGTTCTTGACAAAACGGAGACCCCTCAGGGTAAGCAGCTACTCAAGGAGATAATACTGAATCCTTTAAGAGATCCAAAGGAAATAACGGAAAGGTTAAGGGCGGTAGAGGAACTGATGAGCCTCAATATAACCCCGCTATTAAAGGGGATTGGTGATCTTGAGAGGATAGGTGTAAGGGTAAAGATGAAACTTGCAAAGCCGAAGGAACTGATAAACTTAAGAGATAGTTTAAAGAAAATACTCAAGATAAGGGAGGTACTTTCCGGGGCCGAATCAAGGATACTAAGGGAAATAAGGGAAAAACTTCTCGTACCGGTTGAGGTTATAGAACTCATAGATAGATCTATCGAGGAAGATTTTACCCTATCGAGGATAATAAAGGAAGGTTACAGCGAAATGCTGGACGAGTATAGAAGGATAAAGGAGAATAGTGAGAAACTCCTTAGCCAGTTTGAGGAACAGGAGAGAAGGAGAACTGGAATCCCGAACCTAAAGGTAGGTTACAACAGGGTTTTCGGATACTACGTAGAGGTAACGAAATCCCACCTACACAAAGTCCCCAGGGATTATATGAGGAAACAGACACTCACCCAGGCGGAAAGGTTTACCACGGAAAGGTTAAAGGATCTTGAAGAGAAGATCCTCAGTGCTCAGGGAAAGATAGAGGAGATAGAGAAGGAGTTATATAACGAAGTCCTCTCTAGGATCTCCGAATTTCAGGAGGTTATATCCCAATTAGGTAGGAGCACTGGCTTTCTTGATGTTTTGAACTCCCTTTCCGTTGTTGCAAGAGAGAGAAACTATATAAAGCCAACCATAACGAGTGATGGCAACATAATAATAAAGGATGGTAGACACCCTGTAGTAGAAGCCTCAAGCAACGAACCATTTATCCCTAACGATACGGTTATACTAAAGGATAAGCCCATACACATAATCACAGGCCCCAACATGAGTGGGAAATCCACATACATAAGACAGGTAGCTCTAATAGTTATTATGGCACAGATAGGATCGTTTGTACCTGCGAGAGAAGCCTTTATAACTCCCGTCGACATGATCCTAACTAGGATAGGCACAGCCGATTATCTCGCCCGCGGCCTTTCCACCTTTATGGTTGAGATGACCGAAACCGCAAACATCATCCGCAAGGCTACGGCCAATTCACTGATAATACTCGATGAGGTAGGAAGAGGGACAAGCACCTACGATGGATTATCCATAGCCTGGGCTACGATAGAGTATATAAGGAACAGGATAGGGGCAAAAACGCTGTTTGCGACTCACTACCATGAACTTACCGATCTTGCGGAGATCTTTCCCGAAGTTTTAAACTACCATGTGGAGGTAAAGGAGTACAAAGACAGGGTTATTTTTACCCACAAGGTAAAGCCAGGTAGGATAAACAAAAGTTACGGTATATATGTGGCCAAAATAGCGGGTTTACCGGAAGAGATAATATGTAGGGCAAAGGAGATCATGGAAGAACTCGAAGGTAAAAGAGAGATGGAACTTACATCCCTACCTCTATTTGAAGATGAGATTATAGCAACTTTAAAATCGATAAACATAAAGAGAATAACACCTATTGAGGCTTATATTATACTTGAGGAACTTTACAAAAAAATCACTCAGAGAGAAAGCTAAAATCTATCGTGGAAAGGGCCTCCTCTATCTTATCCAGAGCCGTATAGTAATCATCCTCTATAACCCTAACCCTCTGCCCGTAGACCTCGTGTATAGCTTTTCTTATAACCGTTTGTCTACTTAAGGGGTCGTTTATGTTATACTTCTCGTAGGCCTCCATAGCGGTCATATTAACCTGATTCAGTCTAATAGCTCTTTTCTTTCTCTCCTCATGGGCAGATCTAATCGGCATCTCGAGAAAATTGTCTATCTTTTCTATAAAATCATCCCAGTAGCCAGCAGGGAACTTAGGGTTTATCTCTTCAAGTAGACATCCTATAGTCACAAAATGTGGTGACTGTAGTTTATTGGCAAAGTCAACCTCCAAGGAACTATCGGCCTCATCCCCGAGATCCTCGATTATAGATAGGTAGAGTCTATAGGCCTGTTTTGCCTTATCCCTAATTGTAGGAGGTTTTTCCGTGTTAAAGTCTAGTATCTGAAAGTAGAGCTCCTCCGGAACCTCAATGGCCAAAACCTTATCGTAACCGAGTGCCTTAAGGGCCTCTATTCTATGCATACCGTCAACCACGTATATATCGCCATCAGGTGCCCTACAGATTATAACGGGCACGAGGAATCCCATCTTCTCTATAGAAACCATAAGGTGATTAACGAGCGTCTTAGAAAGATCCCTCTGAAACTTAGGAATCTTTATATCGTCTATGTTACAAACCTTTAGCTCAAGTTGATAGCCCTTAACAGGATCCTCAAATACCGCTATCCTCTCCATGGCCTACCCCTTAGTCAAGGGAGATTTTAGATCTAAGTAGTCTTATCTGTTTAAATATAATAACTTTTAGAAAGAAAATCAAGCAAATAGCGCCGATAGCTAAAGCTGTTACGATCACAGAATAGCTCAGAGAAAAGCTTAGTTACAGAAGATATTGACAAAAGCAAAATTTCTTATTATAATTATGTTAAAATATTTACGAGTACTATTAGAATGCGTATTAGGGTAAAACTTTTTAATCCTGAAAAGGCCCACATCACGCTTCCCTGTCATTACAACGAATTGGTTCAAGGTTTTATATACCGGCATCTTGATGGGTATCTTGCGAAACATATTCACAGTGTTGGATTTAAAGATTCCAAAAGCAATAGGAGTTTCAAATTTTTTACTTTTTCGAGGCTGATTCCTGATGAGAAGCTTCAAATTGAGGATGGTAAGATTCATTTCTATGGTGGGATAAACCTTACTATTTCCTCATGTCTAGACGAATTTATTCGATCCTTAGCTTTGAATTTACTAAAGGATGGTGAAGTAAGGCTTGGTGATGAGAAACTTGTTGTTTCTTCTGTTCATGTTGAGACAGTACCGGAGTATAGGGAAAAGATATACGTTAGAACCCTATCTCCCATAACGGTTTATAGTACACTTATTACCTCTGATGGTAAGAAAAAGACCTATTACTATAGCCCCTTTGAGAAGGAATTTGAGAAACTTATAATCGAGAATCTGAACAAAAAGTTAAGAACGCTAACGGGGAAAGTTGTCAGGGTAAAGGGCTCGATAAAGCCATACAGGGTAAGTACAAAGAACCAGAAGGTTATATTCTACAAGAACACGGTGATAAAGGGTTGGGATGGAATATTCGAATTGAGTTTACCGCAGGAGCTTTTTAACCTTGCCTTCGAAACAGGTCTTGGTGCTAAAAACTCCCAAGGCTTTGGATGTATTGAGGTATGGGAGAGAAAATGATATAATAAAGGTGAAGAAATGATTGAAGCGTTCTATAAATGGGCTTTTTATATTTATAAAAAAGATGGGTATCCCCTTAATTCGGATCAATTTAATTCAGCCCTAGAAAATATAATTACTTCTTCAAATGTCAAAGAAAAGGACTTAGAAGAGGTTTATAATCCTATTTCTCATATCTTCGAATCAGAAATTGACAAAATTGATAAAGAGTACGATTTTAGAATAATAACTTCCGACGGCAATTCTAGGCCTATTCGTCCAAGTGAACTAAAGTATATAATGTTTCCAAAAAAGGGATTAACAGGGAAAGCTCAGCAATCTATTGGTAGGTCAATTTTTGCAAGAATTTTACTAAAGCGTGCTTGTGAAGAATCAGGTGCAACCTTTAACAAAGAAAAGAAGAAAGTTGAAATACCAGAGAATGCACTCATCAAATTTTGGAGAATGAGAATATTGGATACATACTTTCAAAGTTTTGAGAATACCTCACAATTGTTAATGAATGATAGTAGTGAGAAAGTGGTATGTCCATTCTGCAGAAGAGAGCATAGATTTAGAAATATTAGATTTAATCCTCCAGTTAATATATATGTAGAAAATATTACCAATTACAACTCTTATCTTACAAATGAACCTTCCCATTCGATATGTGCATTTTGTTCGATGCTTTTTATGAGAACCGTAGTTCCAGAAAAAGGGCCTGAAAAAATTCCATTTCCTCATTCTAAAAATGCTTTCATTTATATTTTACCATTCGATCCAGAAAATGAAACAGTATACGAACTATTCAGCAAAGAGAAAGCAGAAAGCTTTCTTAAAGAAGAGCTCGAAAAAACCACATTAACAGGCTTGAACTATTTACTTTCTCTTCCTGTTACTGTATATAAGCTTCTTCCAAGATCATATTCTAGCAGAATCAAACCTGTATTGTATATATTTTTTGCTGACAGAAGTAAACAAGCTGAGGATGTTTCAAACTATTTCATAGTTACAAGATTTGATTATTTGTCAAAAGTAGGCGAAAAAATTAATCAATACGGAGGAATAAGAAAAATTTTTAATTTTGAAAAAAGATTAGATTCTTTTATTCAAAGTTATAAAGAAAAAACAAGTGGATATAAACTTGTATTTAGATTCTTAGGTAAAATGTTAGCAGATGGAGAGATAAATTTTAACTTCTTACATAGAATCTTGAGAAATGAGATTTCGTTGAATAAAAGAAAAAATAAATCTATACATCTATATGGTTATGAATACTTAAAAGCATTTCTAAAGGCCAAAATGGAGGTATAGTATGGCTAAAATTTTAATCTCCACCTCAATTGACAAAATAGTAGAAGCTGGGAAAGGATTTGGTAATGAATGGGCACGGTTAAGGGAATACTTGAAAGAAAAAGGAGAAGATAGAAGCAAATGGTTCGATAACATGATTTTAAAGCTGGATAGCCCCACTGCTGAAGGATTCCATAAGACACTAAGAAAAATGATTAGAACCTTTGACGAAGTAGAAGAAAAATTTATTAGAACCTCTGACGAAGTAGAAGAAAAATTTAAATGGAACATATCTACCGAAGTTTTATCGTTACTTTCAGATATCAGCAAAACACATTGGCGGCATGCCTTTATGACAGGTGTATTCTTTGGATATTATGGATATTCTGAAAAAAAATGACGTGGAGGCAAAAGATGAATAGTGAAAAACTTATTGACAAAATCCTTAAATCACGTTGGGTTGAAGTCATCGACATTTTTAGAGTGGAATCCGCAAACATAAATGCAGGAGAAGGAGGTCCTGCTGAGATTGATATCAAAACAGTCCATCTCGAGGATGGGACTGTTGTACCTCGAATCAGTCCTCAGGCGATTTTTAGAATGATAAGGGATTACTGGATAGAAATAGGAGAGAAAGTTGATATCGCAAGGGAAGAACCCGGCAAACCGGCGCCACTTCCGGAATGTTCTCCTGAAAAGTATATTGATGATGATCTTTTTGGATATTTAATGGCAAGAAAAGAAGAACCTAAAGGAGGCTCAACCACCGGTAGAAAGCAAAAAGGAAAATCGGAATCTCGCCCAGGTCCAATAAGGAGCATAGGTGCGATAGGTCTTTTTGAATACCCTGATGATGTTGACTTTTTAACATCAATTGTAAGCACAACAGGGGCAGAGGCTGGTGGTTCTATAGTAATGAAAAGGATTTATACTAATACATTCATTCTTCCTATTTGGTGTGATATCAGAAGAATAGGGCAAGAAGTGATTCCTCAAAAAGACAAAAGCATTAAGCTAGAACCGTTTATAGATGAAAATGAGAGAAAAAGAAGACTTTCAAAATTTTTTGAGTCTCTCTTTTATTTGGGTAAAATGATGCCTGGCGCATCAAAAATGCCTCTATCACCAAAGATCATGGTTATCGGGATGTTTAAAAAACCAAATATTACATTCTATGATGCTTTTTCCAATGACTTGGCAGTGAGGATAAAAGAAGTAAAACTTCAAAAAGAATTAACAAAGACCGGCGAAGAAAGGATTGTTTCTATTGCCTCTGGGAAAGTAGTTTTTTCTCTTGAATTTAAGTCTTTTATAGAAAAATGTAGTCTTTACGAGGATGATATTATAGAAATCATAATAGGAGTTATGGAGTCATTTTTTGATAGATCAATTAAAGATATGGAAGAAGATATTAAAAATAATAGTAAATTAAGCGATGAAATTAAAAATAAAGTTAAAATATTGAAACTAGAAAGCTTAAAAAAGGAGCTTCTTTCTTAAAATGTATGCCATAGCCTTTAAAATAAAAGCTCCATTTGGTCATTTTCGTAATCCATACACAACTGCTTTTAAACAAACTTATCCTTTTCCTCCAAAACCCACCATAATTGGACTGACTGGTGCCATCCTTGGATGGGATGAAAAAACTGTATTAGAAAAAATTGATGAATTCAAAATTGCCATTCCTTTCCTGGCTAACAAAGGAAAGATGATAGAATACACTTTTATTTTTGGTGTTGGCAAACTTAGAGGAGATTCAAGAGGGCAAGAGGAATTCCGACCAGAAAGATTTGAAATACTTCTTTATCCAGAATATGAGATAATTCTATTACACGAATACGAAAATACTTTAAGAGAAATTGAAATTAGAATTAAATCAAGAGACTTTGAATTCCCTCTCTATATGGGCAAGAATGAATTTTTAATAACCCATATTGAGATATCAAAAGATGTATTTAATGTCGACGAAGTTGAAATTGAAAAGCCATCAGGAGTAATTTTTGTAGAGGGGAATACAATTCCACAATTCGAAGGATTTAACGACAGATTTGCCTCTGCAGAAGTTTTTATGGGTGTACCTAAATCGTTGAAAAATTTAGAGGGTAGAAGGATCCAGAAAGAAACTTGTGTTGTACTACTTCCCAAAAAAACTCCTATAAAACTTGTTAAACCTCTCCCTGGGATAAAAATAGATGAAGCCGAGTATACAATCATATAATAAATATCTTTTAGCAAGGCCTGGTCAACTATTAGAAAAACATCTCAAAGAAGTGTTAGAAAATGGAATAAAACTTATTTCACCCAAAAATTTCGGGATCCACGAAGAGATTATCAAGGCTGGATTTTTCTTTCACGATGTAGGAAAAGCCGAATTTTCTATACAAAATGCACTTTATAGTGGCAAAAAACCACCAATTTCGCACACTCACCTATCTGTTATCTTTTTTTATTCGTGGGTTCAAGAATTTCTTAAAAAATCTTTAGAAGAAATATTTTTTTCTGATGATGAGCAAGATAGGTTAATTCATGTTATAGGTTTTGGAATTCTATCACATCATAGTCCTCCACATCGGAATCTTGAGGATAACATATTTTCTCAGTTATTCAGTAAAAAAATTATTATATGCTGTGAAATATTTGATATTCTTGAAAAAAATAATTTCACTATAGACTACCAAACATTTTTCAACACATATAATCAACTTACTGAAGCCTTTCGTTACAACATCATTGACTTTCAATTTAAAAAAATTCTTCAACCAAGAGATAGAAAGCCTTTTGTTTGCTTTTCTAATGCCTTAATTAAAATGGACTGGTACTCAGCGATGGGTATAGATCCCGAATTTAGAAGCGTTGATAACTATATTATTTCCACTATTAATAATTTGATTGAACCTAAAAGAAGTGTAATCCACAACAAAATTTATGTGGAGAGAAAGTTTTCAGAGAATCTATTACTAGAATTACCTACGGGATTTGGTAAAACCTTTATCGGGCTTGGTTATGCGGCAAAAACAGGAAGGAAAAGAATTATTTACACTCTTCCAGTTACAACGATAATTGAAGATGTTTATAGTAAGTTAAAGAATAAGTTTAGAGAAGGAATAGAATGGTACACATCTAAATACCTTGTAGCAAAAACACCTGTAAATAAAAGCTCCCTTGAGAAATCCTCTGAAGAAGAGATTGACCAGAGAAACTACATTGAAGCGAAGTATTTCGAAAAGCCGCTAATTATAACCACTCTTGATCAGCTCCTCCTTGCTTTCTTAGGTGTATCCAAATACGCTTTAAAAGAAGCTGCAATTTATGATTCATGCATAATTCTCGACGAACCACAACTATACTCTCCCTTAATGTTATTTTTATTTTCCAAATTTCTGAAAGACTACAAAGATGAATTTAACACCATCATTATGACTGCAACAATGCCTCCTTTTTTAAAAGAAGAGCTGGATAACTTATTTGTTGATTCATTTTCCTCCTTTAAAGAAGAATTTTTTTCGAAGTTTAACAGGACCTATATAGACGCGCAAAAATATAGAAATTGTCTTATCACAGATGAAAACTTTTTAAAGGATCTAGTCCAGTATGTTGAAAAGTTATTGTCAGAAGGGAAAAAGGTGTGTATTATCGTCAATACTGTGGAAAAAGCCCAGAATTTGTTTAAGCGAATTCCTCAGCAATTTCCTAAGTTTCTCTTTCATGCAAGATATATTTTTCGCGACAGAATAAATAAACTTGAAGAGCTTAAAAAGAGGTTAAAATCTCCTGTTGTGGTAATATCAACACAAGCTATCGAAGCAGGAGTAGATGTAAGTTTTGATGTTATGTTTAGAGAGTTAGCTCCTTTAGATTCTATAATTCAATCGGCTGGTAGAGTTAACAGGTATTCTGAACATCCAAATCCTTGCCCTGTCTATATTTTCGGTGATGAGGAAGATTACCTACCATATAAAAAGGAACAATTAAAAATAACCAATGAAATCCTCACAAAAAACAAGCTTATAACCGAAAACCAATATCATCTCTTATTAGTGGATTACTGGAAAAACTTTGAACCTTATTTAGAGAATGACAAAATAAATGCCGAAAAATACTATCAAGCTGCAAAAGAAGTAAGCCCGTTTTCTATACCACTTGATGAGAAAAAAATTGATTTAAGATCAACATACTTAAAAGTTTCAGTAGTTCCTATCAAATTTTATGACAATGTAAAAACTCTTATAGAAAAATTGAAAAATTGGAATAAAATGGACTTTATGAACAGAAAAAAGATTTTTGCAGAGATAGAGTCTCACATGGTTGAAGTGCCTTATTGGGGTAGAGTAGCTGATAAAAATTTTAAGGATTACATCTATAGTGATTATGAAGAGTTAGGAATTAACTTTATTTGCCTAAAATATGATGAGATTTTTGGCCTTATTCCAGAAGATGATGATAACATATTTTTATAGATCAAATTATGAATTATGATACACCAGTAATTCCTACTCTCATATGGTACTACTACATCTGTCACAGGGAAGTTTGGCTTATGAGTAGGCACCTTGAGCCTTCTCAGAGTAATCCTTTCATTGAGATTGGAAGACTTATTTCTGAGTCAACTTACGCAAGAGAAAAAAAGCAAATCCAGCTTGAACATATGGTGATTGACCTTATCAAAAAGGAAGGCAAAGACATTATTGTCTGTGAAATCAAGAAAAGCTCACGCTTTGAAAAGGCTGCTAAAATGCAACTTGCTTACTATCTTCTTAATTTAAAAAGATTAGGAATTGAAGCTAAAGGCGAACTTTTATTTCCCAAAGAAAAGAAAAAAGTTACATTAGAATTAACTAACGAACTTGAGGAAGAACTGAAAGAAGCAGAAAGAGAGATAAAAAATATTATTCTCATGCCACATCCACCAAAGGTAACCAAAATAATATATTGCAAAAACTGTGGTTATAAGGAGTTCTGCTACGCATGAAAAAGACTATTTACATCTTTTCTAACGGAGAGCTAAAGAGAAAAGACAACACACTTTATCTTGAAACAACTGAAAGCAAAAAGTATCTACCTGTAGAAAATATCAAGGAAATATTTGTGCTTGGCGAAATCACACTTAATAAGCGATTGCTTGAATTTCTTACAGAAAAAGAGATTATACTTCATTTTTTCAATTATTATGGATACTATGTAGGTTCTTTTTATCCAAGAGAACATCTCAACTCAGGATATTTAATTCTTAAGCAAGCTGAACATTACATTGATGAATCCAAAAGGCTCACACTAGCTAAGAAATTCGTCTTTGGTGCTGTAGAAAACATTAAAAAAGTGCTTTATTACTATAAAAATAGAGGCAAAGAAGTAGAAAATTACCTTCAAAAGATTGAGAGTTTATCCCAATCTTTGGATAATTGCGAAACTCCAGAACAATTAATGGCTCTTGAAGGAAATATCAGAGAACAATACTATCGCGCTTGGGATACTATCATTGATGACAAAGATTTCGTTTTCGAGGAAAGAACAAGAAGGCCTCCGAAAAACAGACTAAATGCTCTTATTAGTTTTGCCAATTCTCTTTTATACACTTATTGTCTAAGCGAAATATATTATACTCATCTTGATCCACGAATTGGTTATCTTCATGCTACTAATTTTCGAAGATTCACATTAAACCTTGATGTAGCAGAAATTTTCAAGCCTGTGATTGCAGATAGAGTTATTTTTAGTGTTATAAACAAAGGGATAATTAAAGCCAAGCATTTTGAAAATAAGTTAAATGGTATAGTACTTAACAACAAAGGAAAAGAAATTTTTATAAAAGAAATTGAAGAAAGACTCCAAAGCACATTCCATCACAAGAAACTGGGAAGAAATGTTTCTTATAGACAATTAATAAGATTAGAACTATATAAAATAGAAAAACACCTAATGGAGGATGAAGAATACTATCCATTTATAACTTCATGGTAACATGAAAGTTATATTGGTATATGATATTAACGAAAAGAGAGTTCAAAAGGTTTTGAAGATTTGTAGGAAATACCTCCATTGGGTTCAAAATTCGGTGTTCGAAGGAGAGTTGACAGAAGCTCAACTTGAAAGACTTAAGGCCGAACTAAAATACGTTATCAACAACAAAGAGGACTCCATCATTATCTACACTTTTGAAATTAGTTGGTATTCAAAGCGTGAAATTATAGGAATAGAAAAAGGTAGTGATGGGTTTATATATTAAATAGAATCTACCACCTTCCTCATAATGTCTATTTTCGTCGACCTCCAATAATGTAAAAAATCCGGGGGATCGACGACAACCCAAATCTATATTTTTCAGTAACTTAGCCAATTTGACCGTAAAAATCTCCGAAGTACTTGACAAACGAAAAGCGTTGATTTATCATACTACAAATAGGTTGCTAGCCTACCTATGAGGGATTGAAAC
>CAZPXS010000005.1:0-175113 GCA_964590075.1 uncultured Aquificales bacterium | reverse complement strand
ATCCAGAAATAAGAGTTCCCGTTTGGACTATAAATGGACTCTGATAAATCCTTCTATACACACCCGAGTGGGAGTTACCGAAGGCAACGTTAAAACCAACCATCAGTCTATCGGTCAACTGGATAGCTAAAGTAGGAGATGCGGAAACTACCCTATAGTACCAGGATTCATAGGTATTATAGGCACCTGGGTTTTTACTCGGATCTTCCTTCCACCCAAGCCACAGACCGTAGGGTACATAGGTGGCAATTCCAAAGGCCGCCTTTTTCCCGAATAGCTGGAAGGGATAGATAAAACCGGCATGTGGATAGACTAACAACTGGCTCTTATCTTTACTAAACCCACCAATAACTTCCTCGTATTCATTTCTATAATCGGTCTTTGCTGCAAGGGATGGGTTGACTATACTTGTTCCTACAGAAATCTGAGGTCTACTAAGCTGAACTATACCTGCGGGATTGTAATACATGGCCGAAAAATCATCGGCTCTTGCAGAAAAAGCACCACCTAACGAAGTAGCCTTAGCTCCTACACCAAGTGTTTCAACATTGCCCGCTACCGCTACACCAGATATTAGGAATGTAAAGAAAAATAGGAACAAACTAGTAAAGATAGCTAACATAACCCACCTCCTTAAATTTTATTGCTGAGTAACCTCTACCAAAGTTCACTTCACAGTTATTTTTCACTTTCTCAATTCCCTCTTCAAAACCTTACCTATAGGACTTTTCGGTAACTCATTCACGAACTCTACGATCTTTGGTACCTTGTATGATGCGAGTCTTTCTTTACAGAAACTGATTATCTCATCGGCGGTAGCGGTCATACCCGACTTTAGCACTATATAGGCCTTAACGGTCTCTCCCCTATACTCGTCTTTGACACCAACAACCGCTGCCTCTAAAACCTTGGGATGAGCATATAAAACCTCTTCCACCTCCCTTGGATAAATGTTGTAACCACCTGCGATTATCATATCCTTCTTTCTATCAACTATATAGAAATAACCGTCCTCATCCATAATGGCTATATCACCGGTATGGAACCACCCTTCCTCATCGAAAGCTATTTTATTCTCCTCGGGTCTATTCCAGTAACCCTTCATAACCTGAGGTCCCTTTATACAGAGTTCACCAGGTGTACCAACTGGAACCTCCTTACCACTCTCAACATCCACTATCCTAGCCAGAGTATCGGGTACAGGGATTCCTATACTGCCCTTTCTTGGCGGAGCGTAGGCTAAATTGGCATGAGTCACTGGACTTGTTTCTGACAATCCGTATCCTTCTCTCAAGGTTGCTCCCGTCAATTTCTCGAACTCGTTGGCCACCTCAACCGGTAATGGAGCACCACCACTCAAACAGAATTTCATACTAGTAAGATCGACCTTTTTACTCGAGGCAACCTTATTAATAGCCACGTACATCGTGGGCACACCAGGTAGCATTGTGACTCTATATTTTTCTATGAGCTTTACAACCCTTTCTACATCAAACCTTGGCTCAAGAACGAGAGTCCCACCAGCGTATATCGTAAAAAGCATTCCAACGGTCATACCATAAACATGGAAAAAAGGTAAGACCGCAAGAGTTACCTCTTTGCCTCTCTCCGCTTTATAGGCCCAAGCGGCAAGTTGTATCACATTGGATAGTATATTCTTATGAGTCAGCATCGCTGCCTTGGATAAGCCGGTTGTACCTCCCGTATACTGAAAAACCGCCACGTCCTCATCGGGCACTATATTGACACTATCAGGCTTCCCATACGGAATATCCTTAAAGTTTATCATCCTTGCCTTCTTTGATTTTAGCTTGGGTAACCTCCATGTTTTCAGTGGGAAGAGTAGATTAAGGGGAAATGGTAAGAAATCCTTCATATTGGAGAAGATAATGGTCTTTATGAGACCTTTTTCTACCGCCCTTTCGAGCTTATGAGTTAGTATATCTAAGGTAATGATGATCTCGCTACCACTATCCTCTATGAGCTTTTCTAGTTCATACTCACTGTAAAGAGGATTTAATTGAACAACTATTCCGTTTATCCTGAGGATACCAAAGTAACTGATAGGATAAAGAGGACAGTTTGGAAGTAATAGAGCGATTCTCTGCTGAGGTTTTACATTTAGCTCCTTTTGTAGAAAATATGCCAATCTTAAATGTGCATCATATAGTTCTCTATAGGTCCATTTTTTATCGTAGAATACCATGGCTATTTTATCCTTGAATTCACGATAGGCTTCATCAAGGAGCCAGTATAGAGGTTCATCGGGATATTTGAGAGTTTCTGGTACCTCCTCTGGATAGTTTTTTAACCAAGGTTTTTTTAGATATATACTCTCTGTAGATACCTCAGCCATCGTCACCTCCCTATAGAGCAAGTTCTTCAAGTTTTAACCCAATGTTAGTTTTGAGATTCTTAATGGATAACCTATATAATAGTTGGTTGTTACCGTACTTTTCCCAGACATAGGGGATAAAATCTTTCTTTCCTATCTTTAGGACTATCCTATCCACATCCTTATCCTTTTCTCCTAAGTTGATCTCAAGGACATCAAAGGCACCTTCAGTTTTAACGGAACAGACTCCCTTTGAGAGGTTCTTTTCGGTATCCTTTAGAATGTTTACAAGGCTTGTTTCAAAGACTCTCACCCCTCTAATGGATCTTATATCGTTGTCATCGGGATTGAACTCCTTGCAAAACTTAAAAACAACACTTTTACAACCCTTCACCTTATAAGCCTTAGGATCGAAAAATACCTCTCCGCCCTTCTTCCTACCTTCAATAACCTTCATCCTTATGTAACCAGGACTAAGATACTTATAATCATAAACCGTAGTTTCCTCCAATTTACCCTTTTTATTAAAGGTCTCTACTATCGCACTGTAATCCTTAATCTTTTCAACTTTCGATAAACTTTGTTTTAAAATTTGTGAGCATTCCTCAGAATAAACATTTTTACCAAAAACTACCATCAAAATTATTACGGTGAATGTTGTGGATATCCTTAATCTTTCAAACATTTTTCTACCTCCCATACAGAGTATTATCAAAATTCTTTTAAACTGTCAATATTAAACAGCATTTTATTTAAAATTTTTTGTTAAAAAAAGGCGGGGTAACTATCGACCCCGCCTTCACCATTAGAGATTAGAATGGATACTTTTCCTCTTCTATAACCTTGTCTGCTATGGTTCTTATAAGGCTCACAGGATTATCGGGTATGTACCATCTCGTGAGTTTCCTTATCAGTGACATCTGTGTTCTCAAGGTGTCTCCAGTTTCACAGGAAGTTATAACCTTAACAGCATTATGGTTCACTATAGGCAAGGTGAGATAAAATAGGTATTTTGTAAGGGCCTTTTGGTACTTGACTTTATCCTCTCCAAATTCCTCGTAGAGTTTCAGGGTCCTTAGTAATGCACTTTCCATAACAAACAGATTTATAGCTATATCGGCCAGAGCTTCTACAACTATCTGTTCATCTCTCAACTTGTCCTTGAACTTTTGGACCGCTATACCACTTGTAAGTAACAGTAGGGTTCTCACCATATCTACGAGGAGTTTCTCTTCGGCTAAGAAACCGGGCTTCAATAGTGCCTGAGGCATTAGTGTAAGAATTTCCTTACCAACCTTCGTAGCAGCCTGAATAAGCGGTATATCTCCCTTCTCTGCCTTTCTGGCTATGGTAGCAACTATAACCAATCTGTTAATCTCGTTGGTACCTTCCCAGATCCTGTTAATCCTAGCATCTCTATAGGCTCTTGCGGCAGGATACTCTTCGGTATAGCCGTAACCACCGTAACACTGTAGAGCATCATCAACCACCCTATCCAATACCTCTGATCCGTAAACCTTAAGGATAGAACATTCTATAGCGTATTCCGATAATCTATCTATCGGGCTTCTATCCTGAAGTTTCTGGAAGGCTTCCTCTATCATACCAGCAGTTCTATATGTCGCGGACTCGAGGGCCCATATTTTGGTAGCCATTCTAGCTATCTTTTCCTTTATCATGTCAAAGCTGGATATAGGTCTTCCAAACTGTTGTCTCTGATTTGTGTATTTAACAGCTTCCTCGAGAGCTACCTTACTACCACCAAGAGCTCCCATTGCAAGTTTATATCTACCTATGTTTAGTACGTTGAAAGCTATTAGATGTCCCTTACCTATCCACTCCTCTCCACCTAATAGGTTCTCTTTGGGTACCTTTGCGTTATCGAAGTACAAAGGACATGTGGATGAACCGACTATTCCCATCTTATGTTCTTCGGGACCAATGGTAAAACCTTCCGTATTTCTTTCCACCAAGAATGCTGCCATCTTCTCACCATCAACCTTTGCATAGACGGTGAAAAGATTGGCAAAACCTGCGTTTGTTATAAACTGTTTGGAACCGTTAAGAACCCAATAGTCACCTTCCCTTACCGCTTTCGTTTTTATGTTCATAGCATCACTACCTGCGTTGGTCTCGGTTAAGGCATAAGCACCAATCCATTCGCCAGTTGCGAGTTTAGGTAGATATTTCTGTTTCTGTTCCTCGGTTCCAAAGTATAGTAACGGTAGAGTTCCTATACCTGTGTGGGCCATAACGGTGGTGGTAAATGAACTTATACCGGTTGACATCTTTTCACTAACAAGCATAGCGCTTACCTTATCAAGCCCAAGCCCACCGTATTCCTCCGGTACCTCCACACCTAGTAAGCCAAGTTCACCAGCCTTTCTGAAGATTTCAACATGCACTTCGTAATTCTTCTTCTCAATCTCATCGGCATGGGGCATTACCTCTTTCTTGATGAAATCTTCCGCGGTCTTAGCAAACATCCTCTGTTCTTCGGTAAACTCCTCAGGAATGAAGACATCCTTTGGATTTGCAGATTCTACAAGGAAAATCCCACCCTTTTTAAACTCTGCCATAATAACCTCCTCCAATTATTTGGTTTAATAAACTATTTCGAATAGACCTGCCGCTCCCATACCACCACCAATACACATGGTGACTATCCCGTACTTGCCACCCCTTCTTCTCAATTCGTAGATCAACTGTACCGTTAGTTTCGCACCTGTACAACCAAGCGGATGACCGAGAGCTATGGCTCCTCCGTTGACATTGATCTTGTCCTCCATGATCTCCTTCCAACCGAGAATCTTTATACAGGCGAGTGACTGAGCGGCAAAAGCTTCGTTCAACTCTATCAGATCTATGTCCTCAATTTTTAAGCCAGTTCTTTCAAGTAACTTGGGTACAGCAACGGTAGGACCAATCCCCATAACCTCAGGATCAACACCACCTACAGCAAAACCCCTGAATATGGCAAGTGGCTTTAATCCAAGTTCCTGAGCCTTCTTGTCGGACATTATGAGAACACAGGCAGCTCCATCAGACATCTGGGAGGAGTTTCCAGCAGTAACGGTACCTTTACCAGGTGGCCAGAAGGCAGGAGGTAACTTGCTAAGAGCCTCTATCGTTGTATCTGGCCTTACTCCCTCATCCACCTTAAATTCAACTTCTTCCTCGTATGTAGTACCATCCGGTCTCTGTCTAAGGACCCTTGTCCTTACGGGCACTATCTCTTCATCAAACTTACCCTCTTTTATGGCCTTTGCAGCTCTCATATGGGATCTATAGGCAAACTGATCCTGTTCCTCTCTCGTTATACCATATCTCTCCGCAACGATCTCCGCAGTGTTACCCATAGCCATGTATAACTGTGGGAAGGAATCCATAAGCTCTGGATTGGCGGTCTGTCTGAGTCCTCCCATTGGAATCATACTCATAGATTCCACACCACCTGCTACTATCACATCCGCATAGCCAGACAGGATATGCCCTGCGGCTATAGCTATAGCCTGTAGCCCGGATGAGCAGAACCTGTTTATGGTCATACCACAGGCGCTCGTTGGAAGACCTGCCTTGATAGCGGCAATTCTTCCGATATTCATCCCCTGTTCACCTTCGGGGAAGGCACAGCCCATAATAACATCTTCAACAAGTGAAGGATCGATTCCCGCTCTTCTGACAACTTCTCTAACCACGAGGCCTGCGAGATCATCAGGCCTCGTATCCTTTAAGGTTCCCTTAGGAGCCTTACCCACCGCAGTCCTTACAGCAGAAACTATAACCGCTTGCCTCATAGTTACACCTCTCTTTAAAATTTTTAATTTCTCAATGGTTTACCTGTAGTTAACATGTGAACTATTCTATCCTTGGTCTTGGGTTCACCGCACAGTGATAGGAAAGCTTCCCTTTCAAGGTCCAGTATATCCCACTCTGTCATAACGGTACCAGGTAGTACATCACCACCAGTTAGGATCTTGGCTATCCATGTGGCGATCTTGGCATCATGTTCGGATATCCATCCACCAACCTGCATATTGTAGATGAGCATCTTAAGGAAGGAGAATCCATCTCTACCTGTCATCTTTACCTTTCTAACCCTTGGTGGTTTAAACCCTTCCTTTACAAGGTTCAGGACAACCTGTTTCGCCTCGTAGATGAGATAATCCCTATTTACAGAGATGCTATCACATTCCTTTAGGAAGCCCATTTCCTTTGCTTCGTAGGCACTTGATGAGACCTTCGCCATAGCTATGGTTTCTAGGGCTCTTCTTAGGTGAGGGAAAGGATCTACCACCACACCCCTTGGCATATCCTCGGGTACATAGGAATCTACCAACCTCAATAACATTTCCTTGGTTCCGCCACCTGCCGGTACCAAACCAACTCCTACCTCAACAAGTCCCATGTATAGTTCGGCATGTGCTCTTATTCTGTGTGTATGTAGACAAAACTCGCAGCCACCACCTACCGTGATGTTAAAGGGTGCAGAAACTATCGGTTTTTCAAATAACTTCATAGACATGGTGGCCTTCTGGAAAGCCCTTACCATATAGTCTATCTCATCCCACTCCTCTTCCTGAATAGCAGACAGGATTATGGCAAGATTGGCTCCCGCTGAGAAATGCTGACCCTGATTAGCGATAACAAGACCAAGATGGTTTTTATCAACCTCCTCCAGTGCTTCTTCAAGCATCTGAAGTATCCCGGCACCAAGAGCGTTCATCTTTGTATGGAATTCGAGACAAAGGACACCATCCCCGAGATCTATGAGAGAAGCATCGGCGTTTTCCTTTATAACCCTGTTGTTTCTCTTTAGTATTGCAAGATTGATGATCTCGGGCTTTGTTGGGACCTCTTTATAGCTTTCCGTAGCAAAATCCCAGTAGTATACTACTCCATTCTCCTCCTTGTAGAAGGATTCTGCATTCTTCTCGAGCATTCTTTTTACCTTATTGGGAACTACCATGCCCTCTTTTTCCATTCTTTCTACCGATTTTCTAACACCTATTGCATCCCATATCTCAAAGGGACCTAATTCCCAGTTGAATCCCCATTTCATAGCGTTGTCTATCTGAACAATATCATCCGCAATCTCTGGTATCCTGTTGGCGGAGTAGATCAGTAAAGCACTGATAGACTTCCAGGTGAATATACTCGCCTTATCCTTACCATAACACATTATTCTCAATCTGTTCTTTATATCCTCTTCTGTCTTTGCCATCTCTAGAGAGGGGAAGGTAGGTTTTGCAGGTTCTCTATACTGGAATGTTTCAAGATCAAGTACCAGATTCACCTTCTTACCGTTGATCGTGGCTTTCTTATAAAAGCCAGCCTTGGTCTTATCTCCAAGGAGTTTTTCCTGTAGCATTCTTTCGAGCCATTGTGGTGGTTTGAATATATCCCTCATCTCATCGTTGGGAGCATTCTCATAGACATTCAGAGCAACATGATAGAGTATATCCACACCGACAAGATCGGCTAATCTAAAGGTAGCCATTTTTGGCCTACCTACTGCTTTACCGGTGATAGCGTCTACCTCTTCCACGGTCATCTTGAGCTCTTCCATGAGCTTAAGTGTATACATCATACCAAAGGTACCTATCCTGTTGGCTATAAAGTTGGGAGTATCCTTAGCGTAAACTATACCCTTACCGAGAACCCTTTCACCAAAATCTGCAACAAAATCTACCACTTCCTTGAGTGTATCCTTACCGGGGATTATCTCGAGTAGTTTCATGTAACGGGGTGGATTGAAGAAATGCATACCTATGAAATGTTTCCTAAAATCATCGCTAAAACCTTCCGCTATCTTATTTATCGATATACCCGAAGTATTGGTAGCAACTATGCTACCCGGCCTCCTATACTTCTCGACCTCCAAGAAGAGTTTCCTCTTAACATCGAGTTGCTCAAGAACAGCCTCAATTATGAGATCGGCATCATGGATTTTTGGCATATCATCCTCAAAGTTACCTATCTCAATCAATTCCGCGAAACTTTTGTGGTAAAAGGCGGGCGGTTTCGACTTCAAGGCTCTCTCAAACCCACCTCTTACTATGGCGTTTCTATCGGGACCTTCCTTTGCCGGAATATCAAGTAAAAGTACAGGAATACCAACGTTGGCAAGATGGGCTGCAATTCCAGCCCCCATAGTACCAGCACCCAAAACTACGGCTTTTTTAATCTTGTAACCCATTATTACACCTCCCTTTTTAGAATACCCTTCGTATAGATATCTAAAACAACATCTACCAATGATGGTAGATCGAGTCTTTTCTTCAAAACCCATATTGTTGAAAATTCATCCAGTATTCCAAGCAACATCCTGGCTGATACCCATATGTTGAGGTTCTCATCGAAAAGACCTTCTCTCTTACCCTCCTCAAGTACAGCTTCTATAACCCTTATGTACTCCCTCAGCTCGGGAGTACTCCCACCACGCATGAATACACTACAGGCTCTCAACTCAACCTGTACAAGCTGAGCCCAGTGGGGGTTATTGTAAAGTGTCGTAAAATGACTGTTGATTATAGTTCTCAACTTTTCTATCGGGCTACCGGAAACCTTTGATAACTCCATCTTCAACCCTTCCACCCATTTACCCATCCTATCCTTGAATATAGCCAGAAGTAGATCTTCCTTACTTTCGAAGTAAAGATATATAGTACCTTCCGCTACATTAGCTTCTTTGGCTACATCCGAAATCCTGGCATTGTGATAACCTTTACTTGCAAAAACCTTCTCTGCAGCATCTATTATAATCTCCCTCTTATTCGGACTCTTTACCCTAGGCAATTTCCCCTCCTTACATGAATGAGTAGTCACTCATTAAATCCAAAAATACAATGTAAAAAATTCTTTGTCAATACCGGCTGGTTATGTTATTAGTAGAAGTATGAGAAAGCACATAGCAAGGTACTATAGATACTGCCCTTACTGTGGTAACAAAATGAGTTATATATTTGATGAAAGGATAAGGCCGATCTGTAGAAACTGTGGATTCAGAAACTTTTTGAATCCAACCGTAGGTGTCGCTGTAGTTGTCCTAGAGAACAAAAGGCTGTTACTTGGTAGGAGAAATAGAGACCCCTTTAAAGGGAAATGGTGTATACCCTGTGGACATGTTGAATTTGGGGAGGATATAAGAGAAGCGGCTAAAAGGGAATTTAGAGAGGAAACCGGTTTACTGGTTGAGATTTATGATATAGTGGAAGTGCTCTCAAACTGGCATAATCCGGAACATCCCACGGTAGGTGTATGGTTTTTCGGAAAGATAGTGGATGGGGAATTAAAGGCAGGTAGTGACCTATCGGAACTGGGATTTTTTAGCTACGAGAACATTAGGGAGCTTGATATGGCTTTTCCTACCGATATTATGGTAATAAATAAAATAAAACACCAGTTAACTTAAGGAGGTATACCATGAGGATGCTCTTAGGTGGAGAGTGGGTAGATAGGGAGAGAAAGATAGAGGTAAGAAATCCCTTTGACAACAGTATCATAGACACAGTTCCCATGGCCACAGGTGAAGACGCTGTAAAGGCGGTTGAGTATGCTAAGAAAGGTCAAAGAGAGATCGCCAAGCTCTCGAGTTACGAGAGATACGAGATTCTTATGAGGGCGGCAAGGATAATGGAGGAGAGAAAGGAGGAACTTGCGAAAACTATCTCAATGGAGGTTGGTAAAACCATTAGGGAGGCCCGTGGTGAAGTTGCAAGGGCTCTTCAAACTTTGATTCTATCAGCCGAGGAAGCAAAGAGGGTATTCGGTGAAGAGGTAAGGTTTGATTCAGCACCAACGGGGAAAGGTAAAATAGGAATGTATATAAGGGTACCCGTTGGTGTGGTTGTAGCAATAAGTCCATTTAATTTTCCTGTTAATCTCTCGATGCACAAAATAGCTCCAGCCCTTGCCTGTGGAAATGCTGTTATCCTAAAGCCTGCCTCGGTCACTCCCCTTGCCTGCTTGAAACTCGGGGAGATATTCCTAGAGGCCGGTGTACCGCCTCTTGCCTTTCAGGTGATCACCGGATCCGGAGGAGAGGTAGGAGAGACGCTTGTAGCCCATCCCGATGTGAGGAAGGTTTCCTTCACGGGAAGTAGAGATGTAGGTAAAAGGATATGTCATGTGGCAGGTTACAAGAAGATAACGATGGAACTCGGGTCAAACTCAGCGGTTATCGTTGCTAAGGATGCTAACTTTAACAAAGTCTTCCCAAGGGTTGTACTTGCCTCCTATGCCCTTGCAGGACAGGTCTGCATATCGGTACAGAGGATCTTCGTGGAAGAGGAGATATTCGATGATTTTGTGGATAGATTCGTTAAAGAGACAGAAAAGTTAAAGGTAGGTAACCAGCTACTGGAAGAGACCGATATGGGGCCGATGATAGAGGAGAGAGAGGCTATCAGGGTGGAAGAGTGGATCAAGGAAGCGGTTGAAAAAGGTGCTAAACTGGTAAGGGGCGGGAAGAGAGAAGGTGCCATCCTTGAGCCAACGGTTATAGTTAACTGTCCAAAGGATACCAAGCTCTTTAGAGAAGAGGCCTTCGGTCCCGTTGTGATCATAAATCCTGTAAAATCCTTTGAGGAAGGTATAAGGGAAGCTAACGATTCAACCTATGGCTTACAGGCTGGCATATTCACCAGCGACATAAACAAAGCCTGGAAAGCAGCTCTTGAGGTAGAGGTAGGAGGTGTGATAATAAACGATGTTCCAACGTTCCGAGTGGATGTTATGCCATACGGTGGAGTTAAGGATTCGGGGATAGGTAGGGAAGGGCCGAGATACACCATCCAGGAGATGACAGAGATAAAACTCATCTGCTTCGATATAAGTTAAAATTTACCTTAAAAGCAAAAAAGGCTTGACAAATATTCGCTAAACTAATATAAGCGGAAAGGCAAGATTTATGAGGAGGGATGGAATATGCAAAAAACCTTTATGGCAAACAAAAAGGATGTTGAGAGAAAATGGTACCTTATCGATGCAAAGGACAAGGTGCTAGGAAGGCTTGCAAGTAAAATAGCGACAATTCTGATGGGTAAGCACAAACCCATATATACTCCAAATGTGGATTGTGGTGACTTTGTAGTTGTAGTAAACGCTGAGAAGGTAAGATTAACGGGTAAGAAGATTGAGAAAAAACTATACTGGAGACATACCGGCTATTTTGGTGGTATAAAGTGTAGAACTGCAAAAGACTATCTTGAGAAGAAGCCAGAGTTTCTTATATGGCATGCGGTGAAGGGGATGTTACCGAAGAACAACCTTGCAAGGAGAATGTTGAAGAAGTTGAAGGTGTATAGCGGCCCAAATCATCCACATTTGGCACAGAAACCTGAAAAGATAGAAATTTAGTACTCGGAGGAGATGGAGGATGGCACAGATTGTTTATCATGGAGTTGGAAAGAGGAAAACATCCATAGCTAGAATATGGATGAGACCTGGTAGTGGCAACGTTGAGATTAATGGACGTTCCCTAAACGAGTATATACCGAGAGAATCCTTGAGGTCTTTGATATTTGAGCCGCTTGAACTTGTTGGGAAGATGGGTGAATTTGATATTAAGGTTAATGTTAAAGGAGGCGGTATAGCAAGCCAGGCCGATGCGATAAGATACGGAATAGCAAAGGCATTACTTGCCTTTAACCCAGAGCTTAGACCTATCCTCAAGAAGGCTGGTCTACTTACAAGAGATGCAAGAATCGTCGAAAGGAAGAAATACGGTAGACACAAAGCCCGTAGAGGCTTCCAGTGGAGAAAAAGATAAAAAAAAGGGCTCCCTCTGGAGCCCTTTTTTTATTATAGACCTTCCTGCAACTTCAAGTTAACGTAATAGGTGAGAGTTTCCATTTCAATAGATAGATCGATGGTTCTTATAACCACTCCCGGTGGAGTATAAACCCTTGCCGGTACAAAGTTAAGTATACCTTTAATTCCAGCCTTTACCAGTCTATCGATAACTTCCTGTAATCCCTGTGGATTAACGGCTACAATCGCAAGCTTGATGTTCCTTTTCTTTATGATCTCCTCCATGCTGTCGGCATTGTAAAGTTCACAACCCTCTGGTATAGCCTTTTTCTTATCCTCATCTATTACCTTATCAAAGGCAACTGTTATTTTAAAACCATGTCTTTTAAACCCTTGATAAGATAGCAGTGCCTTTCCTAGATTACCAACTCCAATTAGTGCAACTTCCCATTCTTTATCAAGACCTAGCACTCTCTTTATATCTTCTTTAAGTTCCTTAAGGTAATAACCTACTCCCCTTGTACCAAATTCACCAAAGTAGGCGAGATCTTTCCTTATCTGTGCGGGATTAAGCCCGCATCTCTCCCCCAGTTCACTTGAAGAGACTACATCAACACCCTCGTTCTCAAGCTCATTCAAACACCTTAGGTACAGCGAAAGTCTTGTAATAGTAACCTCAGGTATCTTAAATCTCATTCCCATCCCCTCCTCTTGGTTTGTCAAGCTTTATTGTGTTAACAATCACAACTATTATTAAAAATCAAGGGGTAGGATTGAACTCCTACCCCTTGATAAACTAGTATTAACCGCCTATTATTTTTACTGCCTTGATAGGGTCGGCAAAGAGTATGATAAGAGCTACTACCAAACAATAAATCGTAAGAGCCTCGATCATCGCAAGACCTATAATCATAGCAACGGTAATTTTACCGGATGCCTCCGGGTTTCTTGCTATACCTTCCATAGCAGACTTAACGCTCAAACCCTGGGCTATACCGCAAAGTCCAGCAGCAAATCCCAGGCCAAAAGCTGCGGCAAGTACCGCCCATCTCATCGC
The DNA here is from genome assembly GCA_964590075.1 of uncultured Aquificales bacterium. GTDB lineage: Bacteria > Thermosulfidibacterota > Thermosulfidibacteria > Thermosulfidibacterales > Thermosulfidibacteraceae > JAGDVO01. The sequence continues at coordinate 161,968 of CAZPXS010000005.1, read as the reverse complement.
ATCAAGTGCCGCTACCTTAAGATCCTCCGCAAAGGCAGGTACAGCGGCTAAAAGAGCAACCAGACTGAAACTAACCACCCTCAACGCATTCCTCATAACTACATCCCTCCTTTAAAGTTTATTGTAGCCATTAATGATGCTCCCCGTGCTCTTCGTGCTCCTCTTCAACTGCAAGGGAAATATAAACGGTGGTAAGTAACGTAAAAACAAGAGCCTGAACAAATCCGAAGAACAAAGAAAGGAACATAAAGGGTATTGGAACTATAAGGGGTACAAGGGAGAATAGAATGACAGCAAGTGTTTCCTCACCCATTATGTTACCAAAAAGACGTAAAGAGAGAGATAATACCCTGGCGAAGTGTCCTATCGTTTCAAGTATAAATATAACCGGTGCCATAAAAGCAACAGGCCCCATAAAGTGCTTGAGGTATTTTACTATACCATGTTTCTTAATACCCTGAGCGTGGTAATATACAAAGACCACAATAGCAGGAGCTATAGTCGTATTCCAGTTGGCCGTAGGCGATATGAAACCGGGAATGTTTCCTATCCAATTTGAAAAGAGGATAAAAATAAAAACTGTAGCTATGAGAGGCACATGTTTTCTTGCCTCATAGGGTATAACACCTGACACGAAATCATAGATACCCTCTACAAAAACTTCCATAACATTCTGCAACGCTCCAGGAACTATAGAAATTCTGCTTTTAACGAGAAGAGCTATAATTATTAAGATCAAGCCTACTGTAATAAAGAGTGATACATGCTGTAACTTCTCGCCCAAAAAACTTATAACAAAGGGATGATACATCCTCTCTTCCCTCCCATCAATATTTTGTAACTAGTTTTTTAACTTCTAAAAAAGGAATTACAGGCAAAAATAGCAATCCCAAAACAAAATATAACGGATCAACTATAGCTTTAATAAACATATTTGCAACTATAATAGTAATGATCATATACTTCAATACTTGTAACACAAGAAAAAACGATTTGCTATTATCCCTAAGAATGGCTTTGACAAAAATCACTATACTTAAAAAATCGAGGTACGCCATAAACATCCCAATAATTAGACCTAATGTAGAAGGAGACTTCCCCGCTATTATAACCATCAACAGACTCAAAAAAAGGCACAATAAAAGGCCTTTTTTCAACATTCCTTTAACTATCTCCTCTTCCCTTCTCATTCCTCTCTAAGTCCCTCAATCCCTTTTTGACTTCTTTAAACATGGTTCTAAATCCAGCAATTATGCCCATTACAAAAAAGCGAGTAAGCCCCACGGCCTCGTTTTAAAAATATTATCGAAAACTATCCCAGCTCCTAAACCTATCATTATGGAAAAGACAAGCTCAAGTCCAATAGCACTTAATCTTGTTATAATTTTTATTAGTTTACCTTCCTTCCTTATGTCCTCGAGTATCTTTTTCATGGCTTCCTATTTACCAGTAAGTGAATGTAATGTCAACCGTTCCGCTAACTTTTATTTTCATCCTTTTCGATAAAGGGTTTTATTAGTTCGATCGGTATGGGAATAATAATGGAAGAGTTCTTTTCCGAAGCCACTTCAACCATAGTTTGCAAGAACCTGAGTTGTAATGCAACTGGGTTTTTCTTTATTATCTCAGCAGCCTCCGCTATCTTAGTTGCAGCCTGATATTCACCTTCCGCTGATATGATTTTTGCCCTCCTTTCCCTCTCAGCCTCCGCCTGCTTTGCCATCGCTCTTTGCATCTCCTGAGGTAGGTCCACATGCTTTACCTCAACAGTGGTAACCTTTATTCCCCAGGGATCGGTATGTTCATCGAGGATGTTCTGTAATCTTGAGTTTATCTTATCCCTATGGGCTAAGAGCTCATCGAGTTCAACCTCTCCAAGGACACTTCTTAAAGTTGTTTGGGCAAGCTGACTGGTTGCGAACATATAATCTTCAACTTCAAGCACAGCCTTTTCAGGCAAAACCACCCTGAAATAGACAACTGCATTCACCTTCACAGATACATTATCCCTGGTAATCACGTCCTGGGGAGGAACATCCATAACAACGGTCCTTAGACTCACCCTAACTGCCCTGTCTATAAAGGGGATTAGTAGGACTAAACCTGGACCTTTTGTAGCTATATATCTACCCAGCCTAAAGACAACCGCTCTTTCATACTCAGGTACAACAATTATCAAGTTGGATAGTATTATAAGAAACATAAATATAAAGATCAGTGCCGGTATAATGACCTTTGCCATGACCCACCTCTAAATCTCCTTCACAACCTTTCTTATGGCTTCGATTGTTCTATCCAGATCCTCCCTACTATGGGCAGTGGATAAAAACCAGGCTTCAAACTGGCTTGGAGGTAGATAGACACCGTTATCCAGAAGTTTCCTGAAGAACTCACTGTAAAGCTTAGTATCCGATTTTACGGCATCATCGAAGGATTCGACGGGAGGCTCTTTGAAGAACACCGAAATCATAGAGGCTATGTAGTTTATTGTAACCGGTATCCCCCTCTCCTCAAAGATCTTAGATATCTCGGTAGCAAGATACCTTGTCTTTTCCTCAAGACTTCCATACGGATTATCTCTCTCCAGTATCTCGATTGTCTTTAATCCTGCGGCCATAGCTATGGGATTGCCCGATAAGGTACCTGCCTGATAGACTGGGCCACTCGGTGCTACCATATCCATTATTTCAGCTCTACCACCGTAGGCCCCTACGGGTAATCCACCCCCTATTATCTTACCAAGACAGGTTATATCGGGATCTATATCGAAGTACTCCTGGGCACCACCGTATGAAAGCCTAAAACCGGTTATAACCTCATCAAAGATCAATAGGGCACCGTACTTTTTAGTTAAATCTCTCAACTCTTCGAGGAATCCTTTCTTAGGAATTATAACTCCGCTATTTCCAACCACAGGTTCAATTATAACACAGGCTATATCATCTCCGTATCTCTCAAAAACATCTCTTATGGCTTCGATATCGTTGTATTTAGTTACTATAGTGTTACTAACAACCTCCTCGGGAATACCAGGTGTTCCTGGAATACCAAGTGTAAGTACACCACTACCTGCCTTAACGAGAAGCGCATCGGCATGTCCATGGTAACAACCCTCAAACTTAACTATCTTCTTCCTTCCCGTATAGGCTCTTGCGAGTCTTATAGCACTCATTACAGCTTCGGTACCAGAGTTCACAAATCTCACCCTTTCCAAGCTTCTTATGGCAGATACCACCTTTTCCGCCATCATTATTTCCAGTTCACACGTAATTCCATAGGATGTACCGTTACCGACCACTTCACGTATATAACCTACCACCTCATCGTGAGCATGACCAAGAATTAGTGGCCCCCAGCTCATAACGTAATCTATATAGCTATTCCCATCTACATCGTATATCCTAGAACCTTTAGCCCTTGAGACTACAAAGGGATCACCCCCTACACTTATAAAAGACCTCACGGGACTGTTAACACCACCAGGCATAAGTTTTTTGGCCTTTTCAAAGAGTAATCTACTTTTCTCCCTCATATCTTCCCCCATCCACTAGGTATAAAATAATCGCTGTATAACTTTAAAGCGTATCTATCCGTCATTCCAGAGATATAGTCTGCTACCCTTATCTCAGGTGGATCGTTAGAGTTAAACCACTTAGTCTTTATTAGTTCCTCGTTCTCAAGAAATAGGTAAAAGAGATCTCTTATTATCTTTTCAGATTTTTCCACTTCCCTGACAACAAAGGGATGATTATAAACCCTCAAAGCCAAAAATCTTCTCAACTCTTCAAGAGCATTGAGTATATCCTCATCGATAGCTATATGATCGTAATCGATCTCAATCGTTCTTTTTATAACCGAAGTCACAAGGGTATTTATTCTTTCGGAATGAGTCTTACCTAAAACTCTAAAGACTATGGGAGGTATCTCGGACTCGCTAATCAATCCTGCCCTTAAGGCATCATCGAGATCATGATTAACATAGGCTATAACATCGGATATTCTTACAACCTCCGCCTCGAGCGTAAGGGGTCTATTGTTAGGATCGGGTAGTATAGGACCAAAACCCTTGGAATGATTTAAAATACCGTCCCTCACCTCAGTTGTGAGATTCAATCCCATACCATCCCTTTCAAGATAATCCACAACCCTTAGACTCTGTCTTGCATGATGGAAACCATCCCTCAATAGCTCGTTTAAAACCTTCTCACCAGCATGACCAAAGGGGGTATGCCCTAGATCGTGACCAAGACTGATAGCTTCAACTAAATCTTCGTTCAACCTCAGGGCCCTCGCTATTGTCCTGGCTATCTGCGCAACCTCAAGAGTATGGGTGAGCCTCGTCCTATAGTGATCACCGCCGGGGGCTATAAAAACTTGAGTCTTGTGTTTAAGTCTTCTAAAGGACTTAGAATGAATGATTCTATCCCTATCCCTCTGAAACTCCGTCCTTATTGGGCAGGGATCTTCTTCCCTTAACCTTCCCCTTGTAGAACCACTTTTAGTAGCCTTCTTATGTAAGAATCTTTCCTCATACTCCAGATAGTTTTTTTTAACTTCCAGTTCTCTCATGTCCTATACTTTTCCATCTTTATCTTCTTTTCACTACTTTTTGTCCCTTCACTCTTTGCCTTCTCTAAAATCTTTCTTCTCTTTTCAAGTAACTCCTCGAATCTCTTAAAAAGATACTCCAACTCCTCATCTATCTTATATAACTCCTCCCTTACCTTATCTTCCTTCGCCATCCTATACCCCCAGATGAAATTCTTCTATAACTCTATAAACCGCCCCATCCGGTTTTAGTATACTCTCATATAAAACAATCTTCTCAACCCTAAAGGTTCCGTATAGGACCTCTTCGCTTATCAACCCTTTTATAAAACTTCTTCCTGCCTCGTCAAGCCACTTTATCCTCGCTATAGTTACGTGAGGTTTGAATTCTCTATCCTCCCTACTAAAACCGAGTTTCTCTAGAGTATCGTCAACCAAATTCTTCAACTTTTCAAGACTCGGAGAACCATCTACACCTACCCAAACAACCCTGGGCCTTGTAGAATTCGGGAATACCCCCCTATTTTTTACCGTTAGCTCAAAACCTTTAACTCTCACTGCCACATCCTTGAGTGAATCCACTATTCTACCAATCCTATCTATAGCGACATCGCCCAGAAACTTTATAGTCAGATGTAAAGCCTCCCTTTTAGGGAAGGATGCCCTAACACCGTGATCCTTCATCCTTTCGATATCCCTATAGATTAGTCTCTTTATATCATCGGGTACATCAATCGCCACAAATACCCTTGGCAATAATGCCCCTCCTTACAATATCAAGGGCAGTTTTCGCGAAGGCTACTTTATTTTTCACCCGATCGTAATGAAAGTCAAAGGAATAGCTATCCAAGCTATGGGCTGTAGATAGACCTATGTAGATTCTCCCTACAGGATTTAAATCGTCACCGCCTGTTGGACCGGCTATACCAGTGGTCGAGACACCTATATCCGCACCAAATATCTCCCTTACCCTTTTCGCCATAAGCCTTGCGACCTCGTGACTATAAACCGTGTATTTTTCTATAATACTTTCAGGAACACCTGCTACCTTTATCTTTGCTTCCTCAGTGTAAGCTACTATCGAACCCTTAAAGTAGTTTGACGAACCAGATACATCTGTTATCAAACTAGCGACCAATCCACCCGTAGCAGACTCACAGGTAGCAATGCTCAAACCATTCTCCACTAAAAGCCTACCTACCACAGCTTCAATAGTATCGCCATCCTCACCGTATAAATTAATACCAAAGGCTTTTCTTAGGGTATCTGTTACAACCCTAATTATCCCGCCTTTCCCCTCGAGTCTTATCCATACCTCGGGTTCCTTTATAACGGTACCCCACTTTATCGCAAAGGGCTTTAGAATGTCTCTAGCAATCTCATTGACCTCCGATTCCCTCATACCTATTATCTTAACCGTCTTTACGAGATAATCTGTCCTTTCAAAACCAAGTATCATTGGTACCTTCTCCAACATGGCTTCAAGCTCTCTCGGAACACCAGGCAAAGCTACCAGAATCGGCTTTCCCTTTACCACTATCCCACATGCAAGTCCCCATGGATTGTCAATAAGGATGGCTCCTTCTGGGACATAGGCCATTCTCCTATGGCTCTCCTTAGGTTCCCTACCTCTCTCCCTTATCTTTCCAACTATCACATTCCAGAGAGATTCATCAAACCTAAGTGGAATGCCGTAGAATTTAGCTATAGCCTCTCTCGTAAGATCATCCTCTGTAGGACCCAATCCCCCTGTTGTGACGATAAGATCCACAAATCCAGACAATAACTCAAAAACCGCAACTATAGAGTCAATATCATCCCTAACCTCTACCTTCTCGAAAAAATTACAACCATAAGCTGATAGAAAATCAGCAATTCTCCTTGAGTTTCTCTCCTCTACTATACCATCCAATATCTCACTACCTATCGCACATACCGCAAATCTAACCATGGTTTTTCCATTATAACTGAACAAGCATTCTTTGACAACTCTCATGGAAGATTATTTAATAAATAAAAAAACTAAATGGAGGTACAAAATGAAGGATATCGAAAAATTCTTTAAGCCAAAAAGCTTAGCGATAGTTGGAGCAACTCTAAATCCAACAAAGGTTGGATACTCTATAGTAAAAAATATAAAGGATGCTAATTATAAAGGAAAGGTATATTGTGTAAACCCAAATTATACAGATGTGATGGGTTTTGAATGCTATCCCGATATGGATAGGCTTCCTGAGGCTCCAGATTTAGCCATTTTAGTGATTCCCCCGAAAGCCTGTATAGATGCGCTTGATAAACTTGGTAGAATAGGGACAAAGGCGGTAGTGGTAATAAGTGCGGGTTTTGGTGAAACAGAGGAAGGTAAAAGACTACAGGATGAACTTTTAAGTACCGCAAGGAAATACGGTATAAGACTCGTTGGTCCCAATTGCCTAGGTGTGATGGATACACACTCAAACCTCAACGCGACCTTTGCAAGGGTATTTCCCCCTAAGGGACCCGTAGGAGTTATATCGCAATCAGGAGCTGTTCTGAGTGCATTCTTTGATTGGGCCCTGGACGAAAGGGTAGGGTTTTCAAAGGTAGTTAGTCTGGGTAACCAGGCTGATCTTACGGCAACAGAATTTATAGAGTTTCTCGCCGATGATCCGGAAACGGAGATAATACTGATGTATATAGAGGGATTAAAGGATGGCAGAAGGTTTATTGAAGCTGCATCCAAGGCTTCCCTCAAAAAACCGATTGTTGCGATAAAGGTAGGAAGGACGGCTTCGGGTAAGAAAGCGGCAAGTAGTCACACAGGATCAATTACAGGTAGTGATACGGCTTACGATGCTGCCTTTAAGAAAGCTGGTATCCTGAGGGTAAACACCCTTGAAGAACTCTTCGATATTGCAAGACTGATCTCGAGCGTAGAGGTAAAACCGGTTGAAAGAATAGGCATAGTTACAAATGCAGGAGGTCCAGGTATAATAGCCTCAGATGCCATAGAATCCTCCACGTTGAAACTTGCGGAACTATCGAAGAAGACCATAGAAAGACTTAAGGAAAAGCTTCCTCCCATGGCTAACTTCTACAATCCCGTTGATGTGATAGGAGACGCGGATCACAAAAGATACGAGTGGGCCATTGAAGCACTTTTAGATGATGAGAATGTTGACGCAATACTCGTTATTTTAACACCACAGTTGATGACAGATATCCCTGATGTAGCAAAATCGATAGTAAAACACAAAGGAAGGAAACCTATAATAGCCAGCTTTATAGGTAGAGCAAGGGTATCGGAGGGCACAAGAATACTGAGAGAAAATGGAATACCTAACTTTCCCTTTCCGGAACGCGGAATCAAGGCCTTAGACACCATAAATAGGTACTTAAAGGAAAAGCACTATAGCATAAGGGAAGATGTAGAATTGGTGGAGAAAATTAGATCTAGTCTCATTGAGGATATCCAGCCGGGGAGAAGTTACCCCGAATTTGACTCTTTAAAGATACTGGAGAAAATAGGATTTCCTGTAGCCAAGGCGATACTGGTAAGAAGTAAAGATGAGGCTGAAAGGGCGAGTTTAGAGATAGGCTTCCCACTTGTTCTTAAAGTGTATGATCCTGAGATACTACATAAGTCGGATATAGGGGGTGTAGTGGTAGGTATAAGATCAACCGAGGAGTTATTAAGGGAAATCGATGGTATGGGAGATAGGGTTAGGAAAAAACTCGGAAGGGAGCCAGAGGGATATGTTATAGAAGAGATGGTGGGAGATGGCATAGACATTATAATAGGTTTTAGTAAGGATGATACCTTTGGACCTATGACCATGTTCGGTCTCGGTGGTATCTTCGTTGAGGTTTTAAAGGATGTAAGTTTCAGCGTATCTCCTACAAGTGTCGAAGAGGCCATAGATATGATAAAGTCCATAAAATCTTACAAGATCCTAACAGGAATAAGAGGGGGTGTTAAGGTCGATATTGAGAGTCTTGCCAAACTCGTTAGTGTATTCTCCCACATACCCATAGCCATAGACATACTCAAGGAAGGTGAGATAAACCCACTCAGAATAACAAAAGATGGAAGGATGTACGTGGTAGATGCAAGGTTTATATCATAAATTTGCAAATTTTTCATAGTGTAGTTTGAAAAAATTGCAAATTTACCACCTTCTCCGAACTAGTTTGTAATAAAAAGTTTAATTTTAACAGTAATTTAAATATCTATATTCTTGTGGCACAAATTTAGCTTATAATAAACAAAACTTCACGTTAGGAGGGGAGAATGGGAATGGTTAAGAAATTAGGAATTGGGGTTCTCGTAGCGGCAATGATAGGTACTTTAGTGGTAGTAAAAGCGGAGTCTCAGGGATCCACGGCAAGTGGGGATAACGGTACTAACTATTACCATTACTATGGTTGCTACTGTCCCAATATGAAACAGCAGTTGGCTAATACCCCACCCCAGAGGATAGAGAAGTTTAAAGAGGAGAATAAGTCTACCATTGATAGGATAATAAAGCTGAGAGCTGAAATAAGGAGTTTAGCCTGTACACAAAATCCGGACTGGAACAGGGTAATCGAAAAGCAAAAGGAGATTAGTGAACTGAGGTTTGAATTGGAGAAGAAGGCAATCTCATCCGGCCTACCTCCCTTTGTAGTTGGCCATATCCTCAGTCCGGGATATGGCCATAAATTTAACAAAGGGCACAAAGGGGCATGCAGATTAGAAATGGAGATGGGGGCTGCTTGTTCGTGCTGCTGCGGTTGATCCATAAAGGGAGGAGTGCCCGTTATAAGGGCCTCCTCCATCTCTTAATTTTTCTCTTAATAATAGTTACCATGAATTTTTCAATACTCGACAGATACGCCTACGCTGAAGAAGAGCTCATATTTCAAGACTACGATGAAAATACGGAACTATATATTAAGGGTAAAGTGGTGGATATACTTGTCCCCGAACAGGGGCCTGTTATGCTAAAGGTTGAGAGAGACAATAACATCTATACCGTTATTCTTGGGCCAAGCTGGTATTATAGAAGAATAAACTGTAATATCAAGGAAGGGGATGTCCTGGAGATCATAGGTACAAAGATACTAAAACAGGAGAAACCGATAGAGGTAATAATAGTAGCAAGGGCTATAAGAGACATTAAAACCAGGATGACCTATATATTCAGAGGTCCAAGATGTGCCTGTTGGCAAAATTGTTCCGATAGACTATGTACCAGACCCTTTATAAAAAGGATGAGATCCTTCATGTGGTATTATCAATAGTCAAGTATCAATAGTCAAGGTTGTACTTCTTAAGTTTATTATAAAGCGTTCTAAGAGATATACCTAGTATTTTTGATGCCTTTGATTTGTTTCCTCCGCTCTTCTTAAGAGCATCTATTATAGCTATTTTCTCCAACTCCTTTAAATCAGTGGTGTTTCCCTCTTTTAGACTATAGTTTGTAACATTGATCTCTACCTCTATATAATCGCCTTTACTCATAAGTATAGACCTTTCTATGACATTCTCGAGTTCCCTAATGTTACCCGGCCAACTGTAATTTAAAAGTATATCTATCGATCTATTACTAAACTCTTTCTTTTCCCTACCTAACTTCCTAAATACCCTATCGGCTATGTAACCCGCTATTTTAAGTATATGCTCCTTCCTATCCCGTAGTGGAGGTATGTTTATGGGAAAAACATTTATCCTATAGTAAAGATCCTCTCTAAACTTCCCCTCCCTAACTAGTTCTTCCAATTTTTTGTTTGTGGCAAATATGAATCTTACATCAACCTCCATAGGCTTTACTCCCCCTATCCTCTCAAATCTCTTTTCCTGAATAACCTTGAGAAGCTTGGCCTGTAAAGCGTAACTCATCTCACCGATCTCATCGAAAAATATAGTGCCCCCATCCGCAATTTCAAACTTCCCCGGTTTATCCTTTATAGCTCCAGTGAAGGCACCCTTATTGAAACCGAAAAGTTCACTCTCCATAAGAGTTTCCGGGATACTGGCGCAGTTTATATCAACGAATTCACCTTTCCTTCCACTCAGATTGTGAATTATCCTTGCAATCAGGCTTTTACCAGTACCAGTTTCACCGTAGAGAGTTACCGTTATGTCGGTTTTGGCAACCTCAACTATCCTTTCGTAGATATCCTCGATACCGGCAAAAACAACATCAAGTGGTGGTATATCACTGGTAGATCTATCTAAAAAATCCTTCTTTCCAGCGATCGATCTTATCCTACCTATAAACTCCTTCACATCCGGTATAGGCTTTGTAACATAATCGGTAGCCCCCTTCTTGATAGCTTCAACCGCACTCGGGATACTTCCAAAGGCAGTAATTACAATAAAATCCGAAAAGGGTAGTATACTCTTTGCCCTCTCAATAAAGGTTAAACCATCCATCTTAGGCATTTTGAGATCAACAAGGACTAACCTCGGTTGTTCAACTAAAAGTTTTTTCAAAGCTTCACTAGGATCGTTAAATACGGTAACGTTAAAGCCGCTATCAACCAGAAGGGTCTTTAGGAAAAAGGCGAAGGATCTATCATCCTCAACAACCATTATTTTGGAAGACATAGGGTAACCTCCGTTCCCCTACCCCTGACACTCTCTATTCTTATCTTTCCGCCCATCTCCTTAACGAACCTGTAAACTATAGCAAGACCTAATCCCATCCCCTTTTCCTTAGTGGTGAAAAAGGGATCAAACACCTTTTTAAGTACATCCTCTTCTATACCAACTCCATTGTCCACAACCTTTATTAAATAATAATCAGGGACTTCACCAACTTCAACTACAACCTGAGGAGTACCCCTAAAATCGTCACCAAAAGCCTCCACGGCGTTGGATATTATGTTTTCCATAACAATCTCGAGCTTCTCTCTCGGATATTTAACCTCTATACTATCCCGTTTAGAATAGATTTTAAAATCTACATCAGGATAAATTCTAGAAAACCTCTCTATCAGATCCTTTAGAAAAACAACAAGGTCAAAACTCTCTGTAGAAGCATTTACACCATAACTAAAGGCAACAAGCTTTTGAATCAATTTTTCTATTTTTTCAACTTCGCTTTTCATAACGTATAAATACTCAATATATATATTACTTTCTAATTTTTCCATTAAAAATTCCACAAATCCCTTTATCGTAGCAAGAGGATTTCTAATCTCATGAGCAAAAATTTTTGATATAAAAGCTATTTTTTCTAATTCATCGAGCTTTGATCTTATCTTTTCTTCCCTTTTCAAAACATAATAAAAACCATAACCTATTGGCAACATACTAAATGCAAGCAAGAATGAAACAAATGATATCACTTTGACAACGTAGAAACTACTTTTAACTGGATCTGTAAATAAAACCACTCTCAGTATATAATTTCTATTCCCTACCTTGACCATATCATCGTACTCATACACTTCGTAGCCAGTTTTTAGCCTTCTTATCCTTTCCAAAGGAAAGTTTTTTGTGTTTTCAAAGGAATGGCTGAACTTTCCTATAAGACGAAGGTTTGAATGGACAACGAATCTTCCCCTTTCATCAAGGAGTGCAACGTACGCCAGCCCTTCCCACCTTTCATCTAGTAGCATGTCGTAGAATAGATTTGGATTTCTGCTTAATAGACTAGGATCCATATTTTTCACCAAGCTCTTTAAGGGTATCATAAAACCGATAGCCTGTAACCTCAGTGCTCTTTTAACAACAAGATCATACCTTATATAAGTTAACAAACCAATTACACATAGTATCGCGAAATTTAAAAGGGCGACAAAGATTACCAGCCTTTTCCTGATCATAAATTACAGTCCTTTTCTCTTTGCCTCCTCCCACAATTTATCCAGATATTCAAGATCAACATCCTCCCACTTTAATCCTCTCTCCTTTAAGCTCCTCTCTATATATTTGAACCTCTCCTTGAATCTCCTATTACACTTTCTCAAAGCACCTTCGGGGTCCACATCCAGGAATCTTGCGAGGTTAGCTATTGCAAATAATAGGTCTCCCAACTCGGCCTCTATCTCCTCCTTATCCTCCTTCTCCATCGCTTCCCTTAGTTCATCGAGCTCCTCACCCACCTTCCTCCATACATCTTCTATTCTGGACCAATCAAAACCAAGGCGCGAAGCCTTCTCCTGAAGCCTATAGGCAGCAAGTAAAGAGGGCAAATTGTCGGGGACACCGTCTAAAACACTCTCTTTTTCCCTTTTCTCCTTAGCCTTTATCTTCTCCCAATTTTCGAGTACCCTCTCCTTATCCTCAACCTTCAGATTACCGAAAACATGGGGGTGCCTTCTTATTAATTTATCACACAGAAATTCTATCACATCGTATATATCGAATTCCTCCCTTTCACTCGCTATCTCTGCCTGAAACACTATCTGTAACAGTAGATCCCCCAGCTCTTCCCTTAACTTGGAAGGATCGTTATCCTCAATCGCGGATACGACCTCGTAAGCTTCCTCTATTATGTAGGGTTTTAGGGATTCCCTCGTCTGAACCCTATCCCAGGGACATTTCGACCTCAGTTCCTTCATTATCCATACAAGCCTTTCAAAGGGATGTTTATTATCCATAATGATCAACCCTCCCTGACAATCTTAACCAAGACATTTCTCGTTCTTGGACCGTCAAACTCCGCAAAAAATATACCCTGCCAGGTACCGAGAACTATATCACCATCCTCCACAAAAACAAAGATAGTGTTACCAACTATAGAAGATTTGATGTGACTATCGGCATTTCCTTCCAGATGTCTGTAACTTGCGGATCTAGGTACAAGTTTACTCAATACCGCTTCAATATCCTCCTTAACCGATGGATCGGCATTTTCATTTATTATTATACCTGCCGTTGTGTGAGGTACGTAGAGATAACACACACCGTTTTTAACACCACTTGCCCTTACCACCTTTCTAACATCCCCCGTAATATCTATCAGTTCTTCGCGCTTCGTTGATCTCAAGGATATTTTATGGTACATCTTTACCCCTCCACCAAGATTGTATTATGTTTAGTTTGTTTTATAGTTTAGTTTGTATTATAATATCAGGTTAGGAGGGAAAATGAAAGGAAAGGTTTTGGTGGTTGACGATGAGGATATAAATATTATAACCCTCTCTGGAATCCTTAGACTCTATGGTTACGAGGTTATAGCCGCAACTAGTGGAAAGGAAGCTATAGAATTATATGAAAGGGAAAAACCTGATGTGGTTATATTAGATATCATAATGCCAGAAATGAGTGGTATTGAGGTATTGGAAAGACTATCCGAAAAGTACGATCTAAATAGAACACCCGTTATAGTCGTTACAGCTTTAGAAGATAGCGAAACAAAGAAAATAGCCTTCGAAAAGGGAGCACACGATTTTATAACCAAACCTTATGATAGAGAAGACCTTATCATAAGACTAACCAACTCCATAAAGGTTAAGAACTATTATGAACTTATGGATAGCTATAATAGGTTACTCGAGGAGGAGGTGGAAAAGAGAACAAAAATCCTAAAGGAAGCCATAAATAAACTCGAGGCTGTACACGAAGAGGTTATCCATAGATTGGGTAAAGCGGCAGAATACAGAGACGACGATACAGGATGGCATACAAAGAGAGTAGGTATAATGTCAAGAAAGATAGCCGAAACCCTTGGATTAAACAGAGAAAGGTGTAGATTGATCGGGTTAGCCTCACCCATGCATGATATAGGTAAGATAGGAATCCCTGACAACATCTTGCTAAAACCTGGTAAATTAACGGAGGAAGAATTCGAGATTATAAAGAAACACACTCTTATTGGCTATGATATACTAAGTGGTTCCGAACATCCTCTGTTGGTATGTGCTGCAAACATAGCACTATACCATCACGAGAGATGGGATGGTACAGGCTATCCCTTTGGTATTAGAGGCGAGGAGATACCACTTGAGGCAAGAATCGTGGCAATTGTGGACTTTTTCGATGCCTGTACCTCAGATAGAGTTTACAGAAAAGCCATGGATACCTGGGAAGTAATAAGGATTATAAAGGAAAATTCGGGGAAACAATTCGATCCTGCCATTACCGATGCTTTTATGGAGAGCCTTGAAGATATACTAAAGATCAAGGAGGAGTTTAGTCATGTTGGTGACAAACACAATGGGTTTTAAAAAAGAGGATCTTATACCTCTAAGAGATGGAGAGATAGGAATATACACCTGCGGAGTAACTGTTTACGATTATTGCCATATAGGTCATGCGAGAAACCTCGTGGTATTCGACGTAATAGTAAGATACCTTATGAAGAAGGGCTATAAGGTAAAGTTCGTTAGAAACTTTACAGATATAGACGATAAGATAATAAATATGGCTAACAGAGAAAATAAAAGCTGGAAAGAGATAGCCGAAAAGTACATACTGGCTTACTACGAGGATACTGAAAAACTCAACCTTATAAAACCAACCTATGAACCCAAGGCTACAGAGCACATAAAGGAGATAATCGATCTTGTGAATATCCTCGTGGATAAGGGTTACGCCTATGTTGTAGATGGAGATGTATACTTTGAGGTAGATAAGTTCAAGGATTATGGGAAACTATCGGGTAGAAAGAAGGAGGAATTGTTAGCGGGTGCAAGAATCGAAGTGGATGAGAGAAAAAAGAATCCACTTGATTTTGCCCTATGGAAATCATCAAAGCCCGGAGAACCATACTGGGAATCACCATGGGGTAAGGGAAGACCGGGATGGCATATAGAATGTTCCGCCATGAGTATGAAGTATCTCGGAGAAACCTTCGACATCCATGGTGGGGGTATGGATCTGATATTTCCACACCATGAAAACGAGATAGCCCAGAGCGAATCAGCAACGGGTAAGCCTTTCGTAAGATACTGGTTACACAACGGTTTTGTAAATATAAAGGGAGAGAAGATGAGTAAGTCCCTTGGTAACATAATTCTTATAAGGGATATACTAAACAGCTACCATCCGGATGCTTTAAAACTCGCCTTTCTGAGAGTGCACTATAGAAGTCCCTTTGACTTTAGCTACGAAAAGATCGAAGCGGAGAAGGAAGCACTTGATAAACTCTATAGAACAAAGGAAAGGATAGGGGAAATCCTAAAAGACTCCTACGATCAAGAGTCAGGTATCAGTAAGGATATTGAGCAAAAGTTTAATGAATACAGGGAAGGTTTCTATAGTGCCATGGATGATGATTTTAACACCGCTATAGCCCTTGCAAAATTTTTCGAAGCCGTAAGGGATTACAATAGGCTCATAGAGCACGGAGGACTATCAAAATCTCAAAAAATATCGATATCCAGGATAATGAGGGAATTCATAAATGACATAAACGATGTGTTTGGAATACTTTTAGAGGAACCTGATAGATGGTTCAAAATGAGTAGCGAAGGTTTACCTCTTCCCGTTGAAGAGATAGAGAAACTGGTTGAGGAAAGGAGGGTAGCGAGAAAGGAGAAAAACTTCAAAAGGGCCGATGAAATCAGAGATTATCTTAAGAGCAAAGGTATAGTGCTTGAGGATAAGCCGGATGGTACAACGTCATGGAGGATAGAGAGGTAAAGAGAATAATTACACTTCTTACCGATTTTGGTAACAGTTGTTTTGTTGGAATAATGAAAGGTGTTATTTTAAGTATCAATAGAGACGTTACCTTGATAGATCTAACCCACGAGATAGAGGCGGGAAATGTTATCGAGGCCTCTTTTATCCTAAAAAGGTCCTACAGATTTTTCCCCAGCGGTACCATATTCGTCTCTGTTGTAGATCCACAGGTTGGAACCTCAAGAAGAATACTGATTCTTTATAAGTTAAAACAAGACTATATATTTTTGGCTCCCGATAACGGCCTCCTTTCAAACATCTTTGAGGAAGGAGACAGGATATATTATATCGACAATAGTAGTTACTACTTAAAGCCCACAAGTAGCACCTTCCACGGTAGGGATATATTTGCTCCTATCTCTGCCTTCTTATCACTTGGACTACCTATAATCTCTGTGGCAAAACCTATAGAAAGAAGGGAGATAGTTGATATCAGTATTCCAGAGGTAACCGTAGGAGAAGACTATATTGAAGGTGTGGCTCTATTTGCGGATAGCTTCGGAAATATCATAACCAACATAGAAAAAAGCATGCTCATAGATAGAGATATTAAAAATATAACCTTTGGGGATGTAGAGGTAAGTGGTATATACCCAAACTTTGAAAGTGCAAAAGGTAAAGGTCTATCGGCTGTAATAGGTAGTTTTGATGTGCTTGAGATATTCATTTATCTGGGAAGTGTAGCTAGTAGATTCCCCGATTGGAGATCAAGAAAGATCAGGATTCACTTTAATTGAGTCTTCTGTAAACTTCTCTTGCCGTCCCAAAGAGGGGGACGTTGCTTTTTGCGTTAGCCAACCTATCGAGAAAGCCTTCCTCTATATGGTAACCTGTGATTTCTTCCAGAATCTCCACAACCCTTTTTGCAAATCTTAGAACTATCTGTGTTTCTGGACCCGTCGGATCATCGAAGAACCAACCACAGGATGTGTACATGGCGATACAGAACCTATAACAATCGAGAAACAGTTTTATCCTCCTCAAAAGCTTATCATCCTTTATCTTAGTAAAATCACCCAACCAACCGTAAACAACCCACTCGGGGTAGCTCATGTAATCAACATAGGACAAAATGAGACTTCTATAATCGAGGTTCAACTCCTCAAAAAATGGGAACATAAACCTATAGACCTTATCGGTTAACCAATTCATGGCTTCCCTCAAGGGTCTTCTCCACCTCTGGTTCCAACCGGGATGGGTACCGGTGGAACAACCGCAGTGATCATACCACCTTACCAAACCGTGTGGACAACTCCAGGATGTATTATCGATAACCTCCACTTCCCCTTTTACCAAATCTAACTTAAAGGCATCGTTTAAGGAAAATCCGAGTAAATCTGCCCTAAAAAGCTTCTTTAGTGCCCTAATACCTTCCTTTTTATGATGTCCGAATGTTTCACCATCGGTCGCAGAAATAACTATTCCCTTTCTCCTTATTTCTTTCCCGATATAGTTAACCAGATCCTTCCTATAGAATCTCTCATCCCCGAAAGCTATGGTCCCGGAAACGGGTCTATCAAAGACAAAGACATAGAGGCCATCGATACCCCTTACCCTATATAGGCCACTACCCCTACTTCCCCTAACCTGATCCTCCCCTAGTATGGTGAATCTTACACCCTCCTTCCTCATAATCTTGAGAGTTGCGGTATCGACCGCACACTCGGGAAGCCAGCAACCTATAGGAGAAAAACCAAAGATTCTTTTAAAATACCTGATACCCCAGACAAAGTTAACCTCCTTCATGAAATTATCTGCAAGCGGCATTATTATATGATAGTAGGGCTGAAAGATAGCACCCTTTACCCTTCTTGTGATTTCAACTACACTCTTAAATAGCTCTGGCTTTTCCTTCTTCATCCATTCGATCAGGGTAGGACCAAAATTGTAGCTAACATAGGGTAACATTGGTATGATAGGTTTGTAACATTCCGCCGATATCCTTTCGTTCCAGTTCTTAAAGGGATAAGCACTTTCCTCCACGTAGTAATTACCACTTTTCGGATCGTACCTTGGAGGCTGATAGAAATGTAGATGGATTATAAATTTCACTTTGGCCTCTCTTAAGTAGTAGCTATAATTTCCCTAACCAATCTACTTGCAAGGTTTAGCTCTTCATCCCTACTTTTGACCTCACCCCTTACCCTCGCCTCAAGAACCTTTTTAAGAAGAGCCCCAACGATAGGTCCAGGCTTTACCCCAAGATTGAGTATGTCCCTACCTGATATCTCAGTCTTAACATCTAAAAGTTCCATGAGAAAAATTCCGATTTTCTGCTTAGCCTCATCATCCTCAGCCATGGCAAGAAAGAAGAGAAGAGCTTCAAGAGGATAGGGCTTCAATAGCCAGTATATCTCGACCCTATCGTTGGTAGTGGTCAATTTAGACAATACCTCTTTAAATTTTGTAATACCTAATAAGAGAGCTTCCCTTTCCTCTCTCGAAAGGTTAAACCATAGCGCTATACTCTCTATCTCCTTCACGTCTAATCTGAATAGAAGAGCCATCATGTTCACAAGCCATGCCTCGGGTTGTTCCCTCTTAAACAGTAACTCATACCAGGCTATCACCTCCCTCACACTCTCAAAAGCTCTCTCCATCTCTATGTCACATTTCAACTTAGGATGAATGTATCTTAGAATGCCGAGTTCCTCCATCCTTTTGATCATTTTTAAAGCATTCTTCTCCGAAAGCATATGTTTTAATTCGTTGAATATCCTTTTACCACTTAACCTCTCAAATATACCTTCCTTTATCGCTATTTTTATAAGTCTCTCTGTCTGTGGTCCTATTCGGAAGTTGTATCTCTGTTCAAATCTGACGGCTCTAAAGGCTCTCGTTGGATCTTCAACAAAGCTAAGATTATGAATAACGTTTATAAGCCTATCCTTTATATCCCTCATGCCTCCGTAGTAGTCAAAAAGGGTATAGGCATCCTCTCCCGTAACCTTTACCGCCATAGCATTTATGGTGAAATCTCTCCTATAGAGATCTCGTTTAATCGAACCTCTCACCACCTTAGGTAGACTTGCCGGTGACTCGTAATACTCCATCCTCGCTGTTGAAACGTCCACCCTGTAGCCGTCGGGGAATATAACAACCGCCGTTTCAAACTTCTCGTGAATACTTACCCTACAGTTGAGTCTTTCTGCAAAAACCTTGGCAAAGGTTACTCCATCCCCTTCAACAACAAAATCAAGATCATAATTTTCTACCTTAAGTATGAGATCCCTAACAAAACCGCCAACAACATACACATTTAGACCTAAGGATTCACCAACCTCCCTTGCCGTCTCTATTATATCGAGTATCCTCTTCGGTACCCTCTCTCGGAAGAGACTGTAAACATTTTTTCTAAATAGGCCTGCTTCCCTTTTATAGGTTTCCCTGTAGGTTTCCTCGTAAACCGCTTTTAGAAGTTCTCCCCTTGTTACGACTCCTACCAGAACTCCAGAGTCATCAACAACAGGTATTATTCTCTGTAGTTTCGTCAACATCATCTCCTCGAGTTTATCGATCGGTGTATCCTCGCTAGCGATGGCCATCGAGGTTATCATGTAATCCTCTACCTTTGATTCAGCTAAACCATGGTATAAAGCTCTCTCCACGATCTGTCTCGTAATTATACCCAAAACCTTCCCATCTCTATCACTAACAACAGGTAACGCGTTTATGTTGAACTTTAGGAGTATCTCCTCCGCCTCTTTCAAAGTGGCATGAGGGAAGACTATTATAGGAGGCACCGTCATTATATCCTTAGCTGTGAGTTTTCTCGCGAGAGAGTTGGATACTATTTCCACAAGTCTTTCCCTAACCTGAATCGGTGTAAGATCCTTTACCGTGCAACTTGCAGCGTATTTGTGACCACCACCTCCAAAATTTGATAGGATCTTACCTACATCGATTTTGTCAACGTCGCTCCTTGCTATTATGGAGAGTCTATCACCGAGCCTTGCTATAACGAAGAGAACCGAGGCTCCCAGAATCTCCTTAACCTTATGGGTTAGAACTGCAATATCGGGAATATATTCATCTCTACTAAATTCCGTAATAACAACCTCAACTCCTCCCACCCTTATGGTGTAGGCGTTTTTTACCATCTCGTTAAGAATATCAAGTTGTATGGGAGTAAGTTCCCTCTTTAGAAACTCTGAAACTAACGATAAGTCGGCCCCTTTACTTAGAAGTTTAGCTCCAGCTATCAGGTCTCTAGAGGTGGTGGAAGAGAAGGTGAAAAATCCTGTATCCTCATATATTCCCAGTAGAAGAAGTGATAGCTCAAGTTGATCAAGCTCAATCCCTTCTTTCTCTATTATCTCAAACATAAGGGTTGAGCAGGCTCCTACCTCGTCGATTATAGTGATATCACCCTTTACATCCCTCTCGTGAGGAGAATGATGATCAATGATATGGATCTCAGGGCTAACTCCTTCCTGTACCAATTTTTCGAAAGCATGGCTTCTATCGGATCTCTTAAAATCCACAAGTACCACCTTCTCTACCTTTCTAAAGTCTATCTTACCTATAGGAACGAGAGCAGGTTCAAGATTCATTCTCTCTATGAACTCTTTCACGTTTTTTTCGGGGGAATTGGGTATTACGGCTACGGCATCCTTATAGAGTTTTTTAGCTACGATGAGACAGGCAAGGGCATCGAAATCCGTGTTATCGTGAGTTAAAATTATCGTCATTATGCGTTTCCTTAGTTATCCTAGAATAAATTTAAAAAATGGCGCGCCCAGGAGGAGTCGAACCCCCAACCCCGGGATCCGTAGTCCCGTGCTCTATCCAGTTGAGCTATGGGCGCGCTATTTAGAAAAAATGCCGGAGGCGGGAGTCGAACCCGCACGGGGCTCAAACCCCGGGGGATTTTGAGTCCCCTGCGTCTCCCAGTTCCGCCACTCCGGCAACACTAAAGTCATCGCTAATGATTTTATATGTTCTAAGTGGTACCATGTCAAGATAAGGATAGATTAAGAAAACTGATATTATATGAAGTATCGGAATGGTGTTAAACTCTATTGAAATGATATATTGTTTTGAAATATATATCTAACAAGGGGCGTGCTATGGAAATAAATAGTTACAAAAAATCAATACACGCATATCTAGTACTTACCAAAGCACTTACGGAAGAAACACAAGTGGAGGACATTCTTAAAGGATTTGTGAGAGGATTGAACAGCATAGGGTACTATAGTGTCACCTTGGGTAAGATCGATAAATCCTCCAGAGAATGGATTCCCGTATTCGTAAGTTGTCAGGATGAAGAAGTTGTAAACTATATCCAAAAGGTAAGAATAAAACTCCCAGAAGGTTTACCCTCACAACACGGCTCGGTAGGATGGGCTTACTACACCAAAGAAGCCTATATTATCGAAGACGTTTTAAATCATCCAGATACAAAACCCTGGTACGATTTCTACTCTCTATTCGGGATAGAAAGCTCCACCTCAATACCTATACTGATCGAGGATGAGGTAGAGTATGTAATTTTAATTCATGACAGGGAAAAATCAATATTAGAAGAATACAAGACGCTACTAAACGATATTAAAGAAACCCTATCCAAATACCTCACCAATCTAAGAATGGGCCTAAAGGTCGAAAAACAAAAAGAATTCGATACATTACTAGCAAAGTCCTATACCCTCTTGGAAGATAATATTCATAACTGTAACGATTACATGCTAAATCTACTCAAACTGATAGAAGAGAACACAAAAGTTGATATTGGAATCGTTTTAAAGCTAGAAGAAAATGATGAATTACAAAACATAGGGTATTTTACAAAGATAGAACCAGATAGTTATAACAGAATACTTAACTTAGTTAAATCTCTGGTAAGAGAATCTAATGACATATATTTCTATACATGCGATATCGCTAACTTGGTTATAATACCCATAGAAAAAATTAGACAAATTCTAGTTTTATGTTCGGTTGACAAAGATTATATCGAACCTTCTATGAAAACAATATTCGATGTATTGAAGAAAACAATCGAAAATAATTTAGAAAAAATAGCAAATAAAAGAATAATAGATGCTTTAATTGAAGCTTTGAATTTGAATAGTGAAACAATATCAATGTTTGTAGTGGCTGATAAAGATCTTGATAAAAGCAAAGAACTCATCGAACAGATTAAAAATCGTATAATTTTTGATCCTATAACAGAAATTCCAAAGGAAGCTTACTTCATAGATATAGTATCAGAGATAATCTCGACCGAAAAAAATGGGATCTACGCGGTAGCCATGGTAGACCCACTTGACTTTGGTTACATAAATACCGCGTACGGTTTCGATTTTGGAAATAAAACCCTAAGAGAAATTGCTAGAAGACTGAAAAACACGGTATACGAAGGAGATTTTATCGGTAAGACGGAGGCGGATAGATTTTTAATATTTATGAGAAACATCCCTGATGAGAACTCAGCCTATCTCGGATTATACCGTATTCTAAAAGAGTTATCTGAAGAATATGATGTGGAGGGTAGAAAAATAAAACTTTCCTTTAGAGGATCAATAGCCTTCTATCCAACGGATGGGAAAACTGTCCCTGAACTTGTGGATAGGGCAAGGAGAGCCTTATTCTCGGGTAAAAAGGAAGCCCTATCAATAGCGACTTATAACGAGGAGGTCATTAATAAGAGCTTGGAGATTTTAAACATCAGAAGAGATATCGACGAGTTACTCGACAGGAAGAAACTATGGTACTACTGGCAACCGATAGTTGATGAAAATATTAAAATAGTAGGACTTGAAGGTCTACTGAGACTTACCAAAAATGGCAAGCTTGTATCTCCAGCTGAGTTCATCCCGATTCTGGAAAGGACGAGACTGATAGAAAAAGTAGAGACAAGGTTAATAGGTGAAACCATCGGTCTTAACGATGAATTGAGAAGACTAAAGAGTGATATCTTTATATCCGTCAATATTTCTGCACTAACTCTTAAAAGTAAAAATCTACTGGAAGTCATTAAAAAGCGTGATAAAATCAGTAATTTACATTTAGAAATAACGGAAAGTCATTTTCTGGAAATCGATGATGAAACTTTAAAGAGAATAAACGAATTAAAAGAGAGTGGAATAAAATTTATGATAGATGATTTTGGTAGTGGATATTCAAATTTTTACTATATATCGAAGCTAGATTTAGATGGAGTAAAAATAGATAGAAGTCTTATAACAGAACTTGGTGTTATTAATTCTATTGGTGGTAATGTAAAGTTGGAAATCCGTAACAAAAGGTTGATGCAAAACATAAAAATCCTTGAGGCTATAGTTAAGCTATGCCACAACCTAGGTTTAACGGTCGTTGCTGAAGGTGTGGAAAACTTAGAACAGTTCGAAACGCTAAGATCGATGGGAGTTAGATACTTTCAGGGATATCTATTTTACAGACCGATGCCTCTTGAGGAAATCACTTCCATTCTAGAAGAACACTAACATCTACCGTAAATGTCGTCGAGCCTCTCTATATCATCCTCGTCTATGTAGGAACCGGTTTGGATCTCTATCATCTCAAGTGGAATTTTCCCGGGATTTTCCAGTCTATGTATGGTGGCCGGAGGGACATAGGTCGACTCATTTTCCCTTAGGAAAAATTCCCTCTCTCCTATTATCACTTTCGCGGTACCTCTAATTACGATCCAGTGCTCACTCCTATGAAAATGCCTCTGTAAACTCAACCTTCCACCTGGTTTAACCATGATTCTCTTAACCTTAAAACCATCACCCTCTTCCAAAACCGTATAGGAACCCCAAGGTCTATATACAGTTCTATGCTCTATGGCCTCCCTAAAACCGTTACTGGAGAGTATATCCACTATTTTTCTAACCTTCTGTGTCTCACCCTTTTTGGCAACCAAAAGGGCATCATCGGTATCAACTACTACAACATCATCAACCCCTATAACCCCTATCACCCTCCTATCGGAAATAACGGATGTATTACTACTATCTATCAGTATAGTCTTACCATTATTAAAATCATCGAAAATCTCACAAAAGGCATCCCATGATCCAACGTCACTCCAGTTAAAACTAGCCTCAACGAGAGCAACCCTATCACTCCTTTCTATGACACCGTAATCTATGGAGATGGATTCGGTAGACCTATACCCACCCTCTATCAACCTATCCCAGGAGGAATCAAAAATAACTTTATAGCTGGGAAGATGTTTTAAGATCTCCCCGATAATCGTGGCAACATTGAAGACAAAGATTCCCGCGTTCCAGTAAAAACGCCCATCCCTAAGGTAAACCTCCGCTAGTTCAAGGGATGGCTTTTCTACAAACTTCTCAACTAGATAACATCCCTCCCCTATTTTTTCACCCCTCATGATGTAACCAAAACCAACCTCAGCCCTTTTGGGTCTTATCCCTATGGTAACTATGTAGTTTTTCTCAGCTAGATTTTTAGCCTTAGTTACAGTTTCTATAAAAGCATCGATAGGCTCTATGAGATGATCGGAAGGAAAGACTCCAACGATATCATCACTTTTCCAACCAAGGAACTCCAAGCCATAGCGTATACTCCAGGCTATAGCAAAGGCTGTATTCTTCGGTTCGGGCTCTATAATTATGTTTCTATCAAAATCGAACTTGTCCTTACCTACTATGGGTACGAGATCATCTTCTATAAGAAACCTGTAGTCTCTGGATGCAACTACCACCAGATCACTCAAGCTACCAAGATCCACTAACCTTCTAACCGTCTCCTGAAAGAAGGATAGGCCGTTAGCTAATCTCACAAACTGTTTGGGATAGTTTTTTCTTGAAAGTGGCCAGAGCCTTGTACCACTACCACCAGCAAGAATAACCCTTTTCACAGCATGCCCCTCAAACTAAGAATCTACCGTTCTCATATATCAACTTACCGTCAAGGTAAACCTTACCACTATTCTTCATGTTCTTTATGAAATCCCAGTGTAGCCCGGATTTGTTTTTACCACCTGTTTCAGGATAACTCGCACCAAGAGCCATATGTATCGATCCACCTATCTTTTCGTCAAATAGTATATCTTTGGTAAATACAACTATATTGTCGTTCAAACCAAAGGCTATCTCCCCTACACTCTTTGCCCCCTCATCCGTCTCTATCATCCTGAGTAGAAAATCCTCACCCTTTTCCGCCTTGGCCTTCACAACCCTACCCTTCTCAAAGGTAAGTCTAACACCTATCACCTCAACCCCTGAGTAAACCGCGGGAAAATCGAAGTATATCTCTCCCTCCACAGAATCTTCGACGGGAGAGGTAAAGATCTCACCATCGGGCATGTTCCTTTCCCCACAACAGTTTATCCAGCGTCTACCACCGACCTTGAGAGTAAGATCGGTATCCTCTCCAACTATCCTAATTTCATCCCCACCGGATAGAAGCTCTATGAACCTACTCTGCCTTTCCGCCACCTCTTTCCAATACTTAACGGGATCATCTTCGTTTAACCCACAGGCACCGTAAACGAATTCCTCAAACTCGATTGTAGACATCTCACTATCCTGGGCAAGACTATCGGTAGGATAGGCTGTGAGAACCCATCTGAATTCTCCCTTTAGTTCCCTTTCATCGAGTATATCCCTTATTTTTCTATAGGTAGCTCTGAACTTTGCTATCTTTGTATGGTCTATCCTTGTAAGTTCCCTCGTGTTACTCTCGGATATTATTGATATCAAACCGTTTATTGTCCTTGCCGTGGCATAATCTATCTCCGATAGAAAAGTCAATTGCTCATCGGTTGCATACTTATAGAAAAGGTAATTCTGGCCGTCAAAGGATATCCTAACGATAGGATGAGCCCCTCTCTTCAAAACTTCCTCATAACAGGCTCTGATAAGTGGAATAGCCTGAACTCCTCCTCTTATCTGTACTACATCACCCTTTTTAACTCCTATGGAATAATCCACCAGTAGGTTTGCCCACTTTCTTATTCTATAGTCCATCTTTGCCTCCTCACTTGAAAATAGTAGTAACTAATAATAACATAAAAACGAGTATTATCAAGTTGTGAGAGGAGGAGTGGGATTGAGAAAGGCTGTGGTACTTCTCTCGGGAGGGATGGATTCGACAACCGCTTTTTACTGGGCTAAGAGAAATTTTGAGGATGTGATAGCTATAACCTTCGATTATGGTCAAAAAAACAGATATGAGATTGAATTTGCAAAATGGCACACAAAAAAATTAAATGTTAAGCATAAGATAATAGAACTCAACCTCAAAAGTATATTAAGAAGTGCACTACTTAGCGAAGATATGGAAATACCTAAGGAAGAGGTGGTAGATGCTATACCGACGACCTATGTTCCCTTTAGAAACGGTATATTTATATCGATAGCCTGTGGAATTGCTGAAAATATGGAGGCGGAAGCTATAGTAGGTGGGTGGAATCAAGTTGATTACTCGGGCTATCCCGATTGTAGAAGAGAATTTCTAGATGCTATGGAAAGGGCCATAAATCTGGGTACCCATGTAGGTTCCGCTGGTAGGCTCATAAGAATAGAGTCACCCCTTATAAACATGAAGAAGAGTGAGATAATAAAGCTCGGTCTATCCCTTGGAGTCGATTATAAGTACACACTCTCCTGCTATGAAGGGAAAGTACCACCCTGTGGTGAGTGCCCAAGCTGTAGACTGAGAAAAAAGGCTTGGGATGAGGTAGGCTTGAATGACCCAGCATACGGATAGGGAGATTCTACGGATTCTGGAAGAAGTGTTGAAATATACAGGTCGGTTAATGATAGTAACAGATGAAAATGATGGAATTATCTATTCTAACTTTGAAAATCCTGAAAATGTAATTGAACTGATAAAAAAGAATGATTATAGATTTTTGGTAAACAACTATATTGAATCTGGAAATCTGAATTTAGGAAGAAGTTATAAATATTACTTAATAACACCCTTAAAATCAAACGTCTGTGACTTAAATGAGGGACAATGTTTAGAAAAAATTGAAGAACCATTTTTAGAAAAACAAGTGTTCTTAAGCGTAACAAAAGAACTTCTCGCTAAAAGTAAAAAGTCACTTATTATTTTAATCGAACCTTTAAATTTTAGTTTAAGTGAATTAAAAGAACAGATAACTGATATTACCTATAAATTAAACCTGAAGGAATTTAAAACCTGTGTGCTAAGCGACAAGGCAGTAGTTATCTTTATTCCATTTGATGATGAATACTCGTTGGAAAGCGTACTAACCAATTTGGACCTGATAGTCTTACCAAGAACATCAAGAAGAGAGGAGAATAGATTCCTATGCGGTGTAGCCTTATATCCAGATGATGGGGTAAGTCCGGAAGAACTCATAGAAAAGGCGGCAAAAGATCTTGAAGTTGTAAGTAGCATACTCGATGTAACAAGGCTATTAAAGTATAAGGAGCTATCCCAACTAATAGAGAGGGCTCTAAATGAAAAGCTATTTAAGTTACTCATACAACCATACTTTGATTCATGGAACCTAAAACCGGTAGGAGGAGAATTTCTAGTAAGGATCGTTGATAGGGATAACAGGGTATACAATCCGGGTTATTTTATAGATTTTCTGGAAAGATCACCCTACATATTCGACTTTGAAATCTGGCTCATAGACGAGGCTGTAAGAATAGCTACCGAATTGGACAATTTAACTAATAGAAGGATTTCCCTATCCTTGAATCTAACCCTTAACATTATAACCAACCCCGACTTTCTTGAAGCTGTTCTTCATAAGATAAAGAATGCAAACTTAAAGAACATAAGGTTGGTTTTTGAATTTACGGAAAGGGAAATCATGGACGAATTTGTAATGACTCTACTAATGGACCTCAAAAGTATTATAAAGACTAACAACATACCTATCGATATAGCGATAGATGACTTCGGTACAGGGTACACCTCACTAAAGATACTATCCGAAAGAATCCCCGATATCATAAAGATAGATAGAGAACTCATAAATGGGATAAACATTTCAAAGGAAAAGAGTTTGTTGGTTACAGGTTTATCAATTATAGCTGGTAAGGAAGGGATTATAACGGTTGCAGAGGGGGTGGAAGAAAAGCTTGAACTCGACATTTTGAGATGTATAGGAATTGACTATATACAGGGATATCTGTTATCAAAGCCTATTAGCCTTAATGAATTTAAAAGCATTATAAACCTATAAATTCATAATAGGGAGGTAGAAATGTCGCAGGGACAGGGGATAACACAGTTAGTTTTTCTAATTTTAATCTTCGTTATCTTTTGGGTCCTACTTATATGGCCTCAGATGAGAAGGCAGAAACAACACAAAAAGATGATAGAGAGCCTGCAAAAGGGCGATAAGGTAATCACGATAGGTGGAATATACGGCGTCGTCACCCATATAGGAGAGAATACAGTCATAATAAAGGTGGATGAAAACACAAAACTTGAAGTTAACAAAAATGCCATAGCAGGTATAGTCGAGAGAAAGTCCAAGGAGTAACCCATGAGGAAATTTTACTTCATATATATTCTTATACCCCTTGTAGTATTCACGATAAGTCTCATATACCTCACAACGAAGGGAGAGCCTGTTAAACTCGGACTCGACCTAAAGGGTGGTATACTCTTAACCCTTGGCGTTAACCTCGATGAGGCCATAAAGGCAAACATTGATAAAAGTGCTATAATAATCAAAGATTTACTTGAAAGGGAAAAGATAGATGTTGATGATGTAAAGGTTCAAAATGATGCTATCATTGTTAGGTTACTAATAGCGAGTGAACTAGATAAAGCGCAAAGGGAAATAGAAAGGTTAGGTATTTACAGGACAAGTAAACTCTCGGAGAGGGAGTTATTGGTAAAGTTAACGGATAGTGAGATAGAGAGACTCAAGAAGAGTACCTTAGATGAAGCTCTAAGTGTCATAAAGAACCGTATAGATCAGTTTGGTGTTGCGGAAGTTGACATAAGAAAGGCTGGGGATGATAGGATCATAATAGCGCTTCCAGGTTTAGTGAATCCTGAAAGAGCCCTAAACATAATAGGAAAAACTGCACGTTTGGAATTTAGGCTTTTAGATGAGGAACACCCACTATCCTCAGTTTCAAACGGATCCGTACCTGAGGGAAGCGAGATTCTCTATGGAAAAGTGGTGGACAAGAAAACGGGAAAGGAGATTAAAATACCCTATCTCGTTAAAAAAGAGGTGCTTCTCACAGGTGAACATATAGCGGATGCAAGGGTTATGGTGGATAGTATGAACAACGAACCCTATGTGGCTATACAATTTGACCCTATAGGTGCCAAGCTGTTCGAGAGAATCACAACGGAAAACGTTGGAAAAAGACTCGCAATAATCCTTGATAACACCGTGTATTCAGCTCCTGTAATAAAGGAACCCATAACAGGTGGAAGGGCTAGTATAACGGGGAGTTTCAGCTACGATGAAGCTCACGATCTAGCCATAGTACTAAGGGCTGGGAGATTACCGGCGCCGGTTACCATAATGGAAATGAGAACCATAGGACCATCACTTGGTGAAGATTCTATAAAAACTGGTATAAAGGCAACTTTGGTTGGTGTTGGTCTCGTTTACCTGTTCATGTTAATCTACTACAAGCTTGCCGGTTTTGTGGCAGATATCACCATGGCGAGCTGTCTAATCATAATACTTGGGGCGATGAGTGCCTTTGGTGCAACTTTGACACTACCCGGTATAGCCGGATTAGCACTAACAACCGCGATGGCTCTCGATTCGAACGTAATAATATTCGAAAGGATAAGGGAAGAACTGAGGCTTGGAAGGACAGTTAAAAACGCTCTTGATGCTGGATTTAGTAGAGCAACGATAACCGTCCTAGATACACATATAACGACCCTCATATCTTCACTGATACTCTTCGAATATGGAACAGGGCCTGTTAAGGGTTTTGCGGTTACCATGGGTATAGGTCTTGTGGCAAGCCTTTTAACAAGTATACTGTTTACGAGGGGCCTACTCGAACTTGTAGTTAATATACTAAAACTAAAGAAACTACCGATATAGGAGCAAAGGATGAGGTTAATAAAGGAAGGCTTTTACTTTGATTTTATAGGTAAAAGTAAGTTTTTCATCACAATCTCACTGTTATTGACTCTAATATCTATAGCTAGTCTGGTGTATAATAAGTTAAAAACGGGGAATCTATTCAACTATGGAGTTGATTTCACAGGAGGAACGGTTATCCAGATAGATCTTGGGGGGACATCGAACATTGAGAGGATAAGAACCGAACTTTCCGCCACAGGAATAAAGGGTATAACCGTCCAGTCCTTTGGAAGTAATAATGCTATACTTCTCAGGATACCTGAGGTAGGTTTACCTCCTAAGGAAATAGAAAATAGAGTCATGGGAGTACTGTCAAAAATGTATCCCAAGGCAAAGGTTATAAGGCTTGAGAATGTAGGACCCAAGGTTGGATCGGAACTACGCGGTAAGAGTATAAAAGCGATAATCCTGAGCTGCCTAGCCATGCTCATATACATAGGCTGGAGATTCAAATTTAATTTTGGACTGGGAGCGATATTAGCCATAATTCACGATGTACTTATCGTGGCAGGAGTTTTTGCCCTATTCAACCTTGAGGTTGATCTACAGATAATAGCCGCACTATTGACAATCGCCGGTTACTCTGTAAACGATACTATAATAATATACGATAGGATAAGGGAAAATTTGGCCAAACTCGATAGATCAAAAACGCCGATAGAAAGAATAGTTAACATAAGTATATCAGAAACGATGAATAGAACGATAATAACATCAATGCTGGTATTAATCGTTTCGCTCAGTTTACTTTTCTTAGGAAATGAGATAATAAGAGGTTTTGCACTTGCCTTTACAATAGGAACGATAGTTGGTACCTACTCATCCATATATGTAGCGACACCAATTGCCCTTAAGGTGGAAGAACTAATGAGGAGGTTTAAGAAATGAGCATGCTTAAAAAGGTCGAAATGATAAATAGGGGTATCGAATCACTCGATAGTAGGTACAGGTTGTCGGTGATACTTCAAAAGAGAGCAAAACTCATAAATCAGGGGGATATCCCACTTATACAGAATCCTAGATTCAAAAAAGAGTTCTTTATCGCTCTCGAGGAGTTACTTGCAGGAAAGCTCCTCTGGAAAAAGCCGGATGGTGAATGGGAAAGTATAGGGTAACCATTAGCTCGATCCTATTCTTATTCCTCCTTTACTCAAAGTGTATATCCTCTACCCTAACAATAGGGAGCATAGGAGAGCCTAAGAGACTACTGCCGCTACTTGCCGTTGATGTCCCGAGTGCCACGGTTAGTGGTCTCATATTCAACGGTCTTCTAAAATACGACGGTGATCTAAACGTAGTTGGTGATCTTGCAGAAAGCTGGGAAATAAGGGATGGTGGCAAAACCATAGTATTTCACCTAAGAAGGAATGTTCTATGGCACGATGGCAAACCTTTTACCAGCAGAGATGTCATCTTTACCTACCAAAAGATAGTGGATCCAAACGTTGCAACTCCCTATAGCGGTGAATTCATGCTTGTAGATAAAGTCTACGCACCCGATGAATACACAGTTGTAGTAAGATACAAGAAGCCCTATGCCTTTTCACTAAATTCCTGGATGACAGGTATAATTCCTGAACACCTACTTAAAAATGAGGATTTAAATAGGTCAAAGTACAACAGATACCCTGTAGGCACAGGTCCCTTTATCCTGGAGAGGTGGGAAACAGGTAGATACATAAAACTAAGGGCAAACCCAAACTACTTTGGTGGTAAGCCGCAGATAGATAGAATAATCTACAGGATAATACCCGATTCCTCAACGATGTTTATGGAACTAAAGGCTGGAAAGCTCGACCTTATGAACCTCAGCCCCTTCCAGTATAGTAGGGAATTCACAAAAAGTGATTTCCTCTTAAAAAACTTTAACCGCTACCATTACCCTTCCTTTTCCTACACCTACCTCGGCCTAAACCTCAGACTCGATCTATTTAAAGATAAAAGGGTAAGACAAGCCCTCTGTTACGGTATCGATAGAAAGATGATAGTAGACGTTGTCCTACTTGGATTTGGAAGTGTCTCTAATGGAATATTCCCTCCAAGCTCAAAGTATCACGATCCCAATCTAAAGCCATTTCCATACGATCCTGATAAGGCTTTGAAACTACTTGAAGAAGCGGGATGGAAACTTAAAAACGGTGTACTCGTCAAAGATGGAAAAACTTTCGAATTTACGATAATAACCAACCAGGGTAACAACCAGAGGATAGCTGCTGCAGAGATAATACAGTACCAACTAAAAAAACTTGGGATAAAGGTAAACATAAGGGTTCTCGAATGGCAGGCTTTACTCAGAACCATAGAGGAGAGGAACTTTCAGGCTGTATTACTTGGATGGCAAACAGGTTTTGACTCCGATCCCTACGATATATGGCACTCCTCAAAAACCCAACCGGGAGAGTTCAACTTTATAGGATACAAAAACGAAGAGGTTGACAGACTATTAGAGATTGCAAGAACAACGTTTGACCTCGGAAAGAGAAGAGAAATATATAGAAGGGTACAGAAGTTGATCTACGATGATCAACCTTATATTTTCCTATATGTCCCCGATAGCTTAATAGCCCTACATAGAAAGGTAAAGGGGATAGAGCTTAAAAAGGCGGGGATAATGTATAATATTGAGAAGTGGAGGATAGAGGAATGATAGTCGTTGGGATTGAGACATCCTGTGACGATACAGGTGTAGCGGTCCTTAAGGATAAAAGGGAGGTACTTTCTAACCTCATCTCTTCACAGGCCAAGATCCACTCATTATTCGGAGGAGTTGTACCTGAAATCGCAGCGAGAAAGCACCTCGATAATATCCTGCCACTTTTTGATAGTGCTTTAAAAGAGGCAAAGGTAACTCTCAAGGATATAGACTGTATAGGTGTAACCTATAGACCTGGTTTGATCCCATCCCTCATAATAGGAGTGACCTTTGCTAAAGCCCTTCATCTTGCAACGGGTATACCACTTGTTGGGGTCGATCATATCGAGGCACATCTATTCGCCATAATGCTGGAAGAAGAAGTTGAGTTCCCGTTTATAGGGTTGGTGGTATCAGGTGGACATACGAGTTTACTCGTTGCCAGGGATTATCTGGATGTGGAGGAGGTGGGTATCACACTGGATGATGCGGCAGGTGAAGCCTTTGATAAGGTAGCCAAGATTCTTAATCTAGGATACCCAGGTGGCCCAATTATAGATAGAATAGCCAAAAAAGGTGATAGTTCAAAGATAAAGCTCCCTATACCTAAGGTCGCGGATTACAACTTTAGCTTCTCGGGCATAAAAACTAACGTTGTAAACTTTGTGAAGAACCAGAATCTGGATGATGAACTGATAGCGGATATATGCGCATCCTTCCAAGAGAGGGTTGTGGATTTTCTGATAGCAAAAACATTACAACTTGTGGAGGAGAGAGGGATACCAAGGGTTGTTGTTGCAGGTGGTGTTGCCTGTAACTCAAGACTCAGGGAAAAATTCAAGGAAACGGCTGATAAAAAAGGTATCAGGGTATATTTTCCATCTCCAAAGCTGTGCATAGATAACGGTCTTATGGTAGCCTACCTTGCAACCTGCCTTTTCGAAAGGGGTATCAGATCCTCAATCGAACTCGATGCGGTATCCCGTAGGAGTAACAAAAGGGAACGTTACCTTACATCCAAATAAACAACCGTTACTCCACTACCCCCTTCACTTTCGTCCGCCAACCTAAAGGATCTAACGTATGGGAACTCTTTAAGGTACTCCTCTATAGCTTTTCTTAATATACCCTCACCTTTACCATGGATTATCCTAACCTCAGAAAAGCTAAAAATAAGAGCATCGTTTAGAAACTTATCAACCTCCGCTATAGCCTCATCAACCCTCATACCACGAACATCAATTTCGGGGAAAAAGGTTTTTCTCTGCCTCTCTAAAAATACATTTATATCCCTGGGAGATTGCTTTAAGCCCTCTGACCTAACAGATTCACTACCCTTTTCAACAAGCCTAACAGAGTCCTTTGAAACATTCATACTCATCCTTCCGGTATCTATCCTGAAACTGTTACCTCTTTTCTCAACCACTTTCCCCTTTATATTTAACCCCTGAACCATAACTATATCACCAATTTCTATCTCCTGAAAATTACCTATAGTGGAGTTTACAAACTCCTTCAGTATATTCTTTGCCATTAAAACCCTATCGGCCTTCTTAGATCCCGATAAATCACCAACACTGTCCCTCAGCTCTCTCTTTACACTCTCTATGAGAGATTCTACCCTGTCTCTAGCATCTAGAATCAACCTTTCAGCTTCCCTCTTAGCGTTATCAAGTTCCAAACGAGCTTCTTCCCTTATCCTTTCTGCCTCTTTTAGCATTCTCTCCGCTTCTTCTCTAAATTTTATCCCAAGCTTTATCTCCTCCTCTTCCCTCCTATCCCCTATCATAGAGCTCGCCCTATCTATTATATCTTCCGGTAATCCTATCCTCCTAGCGATATAGAGGGCATTACTACTACCCACCATGCCCAATATAAGTCTATACTTCGGTTCCAGGGTCTCGGGATCAAAATCAACTGAGGCGTTCTCTATCCCTTCCACCTTAAGAGCGAGCATCTTTAAACTGTTATGGTGAGTCGTTATAACGTTGAAGGAACCCAGAGAGTGTAGTTTCTCAGTAATAGCTGTAGCTAAAGCACTACCTTCAACAGGGTCAGTACCCGTACCGAGTTCATCTATAAGAACAAGGCTATTCTCGGTTGCCCTCTCGAGTATCCTCTTTATGTTAACGATATGACCGGCAAAGGTAGATAAGCTCCCCTCTATATTCTGCTCATCACCTATATCAGCGTACACACCATCCACGAAATAAAAGTAACTATCCCTAGATGCCGTAACAGGTATCGCACTTAGGGCCATAAGTGTTAGTAAACCTATGGTCTTTAGGGTAACCGTTTTCCCACCCATATTGGGGCCGGTGATTATTATAGTATTCTTCCCTTTACTTAAGGTAACCGATATGGGAACTGTCGTGTCGAAACCCTTAACCTTTATAAGTAAGGGATGTCTTCCCTCGATGATCTCTATCCTCCTTTCCCTTCCAACCTTAGGTATATTAGCTTTATACTCTATCATGAACTTTGCCTTTGCAAATACGAGATCAAGTTTGCCAATTATCCTAAGATTATCTAAAATAGCTCTCGCATGTGTACCAATCATGGAGGTTAGCTCACCTAAGATCTTACGCTCCTCCGCCTTTTCCATACCTATCAGAGATACGAGTTCGTTGTTAAGATCAACTATACCGATAGGTTCGACAAACAACGTAGCTCCACTACTTGAGACATCAACGACTATCCCCTTAACAAACCTTGCCATATCATTCCTTATGGCCAAGGTATACCTTTCGCCCTTAAAGTGGATCTCCCTATCCTGGAGAGCCTTTGAAATAGATGGATTGTTTATAAGCTCTCTGAGCCTATTTATGATACGATTCTTAACCGACCTTATCCTGGATCTTATCACTGACAGTTCTGTACTCGCCTCATCCCTTATATAGCCTGTATCATCTATTTTCTCCCCTATCTTATCTACAACGTCCTCACAAATAACCAACTCATCCGCTAGCTGGCTAAGATTCTCATAGCCTTTCAACAATAACTTAAACTTTTTAGCCACCAAGAAATGATCCCTTATTCTGAGGATCTCTATCGGCTGTAGGATACTACCTGGAATTCTACTTCTATTGGCTATATCCCTCACATCCGTAACAGAGGCAAAGGGTAGCTCCTCACCCGTCGTAATAGCTAAAAAGGCCTCCTCAACAAACCTGAATTCAGTTTCAATTCTATCGAGGTCACCTAAGGGTGATAGATCCTCAACCTCCTCTAGTCCCAAGGATGTGGATACATATCCCCTAAGTACATCCTTTATCTTATTAAACTCTAATCTTTCTAGATCAAACCTATCTAAGCTAACCCCCTCCATAGGAAGATCAGATATTCTGTAGTTTGATACTCACCCTTTCATTAACGATCTTGCCATCCACCCTGCCCTTGACCTTTGGCATTATAGCCTTCATAACCTTTCCCATATCCTTGGGTCCCATAGCCCCAACTTCTTTTATAGTCTCCTCTATTATCCTATCGAGTTCCTCTTCACTAAGTGGTTCAGGTAGATAACTCTTTAATATCTCTATCTCTTTTGTTTCCTTCTCCACCAGATCGCTTCTATTACCCTTCCTATACTGCTCTATAGACTCCTCCCTCTGTTTCACAGCCTTTTGGATCAAAGAGAGTATCTCCTCATCGGTAAGTTCACCTCTCTTATCTATCTCTTTATTTTTAATCTCAGCCAAAAGTAGTCTCAACGTCGAAACCTTTAAAATATCCCTCTCCTTCATCGCCTCCTTCATATCCTGGGTTATCCTCTCCTTTAGAGCCGCCATAACACTCACCTCCCTGATAGATTTATTATGGACTTATTTACCATAAATAGATTTATTGACAAGTAATATACGTAAATATATAGCCATTCCCATGAGTAAAGAACAGGAAACGGTTAAGCTGATAACCGAAAAGTTAATGGAGTTGGGTTCTCCCATAGTCAAAGTAACAACAACAAGTGCGATTGTAGTTGGAGAGTGGGTAAGGTTAAAGTGTGAGTATGGTTGCCCCGATTACGGTAAAAGTAGAACCTGCCCACCATACACACCCGACGCTAAAAGGATGCGGGAAATCCTTAAAGAATTTAAGTACTCAATATTCTTTACAGGTTACTCCCATGAGGATGTGAGAAAGATCGGTGTAGCAATCCTAAAATACTGCTACGATCTCAGAATATTTAAGGTTTTTCCACTTTTATCGGGTAGATGTAGACTATGCGATAGATGTACACCCCATTCCTGCCGCCATCCACAACTCGCCTATCCATCCCTGGAAGCCTGTAGTATAGATGTTTTTGAAACGGCAAACAGGATAAACCTAAACCTTCAAATGGACGGTAAATACCTTCACCTAGGAGCACTACTTATATTCTAAAGCTATCTTAAACCGTTACCTTTTTAAGATTAGCTATACTCCTAAAGAGACTCCCCAATCTATTAAGCAGGCTCAAACGGTTTTTCCGCTTTTTCTCATCCCTATCCATAACAAGGACGTTATCAAAGAAACTATCGACTACAGGTTTCAGAGATAGTAGCTCATTAAGGGCAAGTTTATAATCTTCCCCCATAATATGCTTTCTCACACTCTCCTCAACCTGAAGTATGGCTCTAAAGAGAGACCTTTCCTCATCCTTTTCAAACAGATTCTCATCCACGGTAGTTTCTTCAAAGTCATCGGGTATTATGTTAACCACCCTCTTAAAGGTCTTCATTATATCGTCGAACTTTTCATCCTTCGATAGCTCATAGAGGGACTCTACCCTCAGCTTAACATCAACGATATCATCGAATCCAGAATCCAAAACCGCATCTACCACATCACCTCTTATACCCTCATTAACAAAGTAATGGTAAATCCTTGTTCTAAAGAAGTTGAGAACCTCCCCCTCGAGAACCTTGGGATCCTTCTCTATCTTATCCAACAATCCCTCAATGGCAAGTTTTACCAATTCCCTAAGACTAATCCTGTACTTCTTATCAAGGATTATCTGTACGATAGCCAAGGCATCCCTTCTTAACCCATAGGGATCCTCGCTACCCGTTGGCACCACACCTATACCAAAATACCCAACTATCGTATCTATTCTATCCGCTATCCCAACTATAGCTCCCGCATCGGTCTTGGGTAAATCATCACCTGCAAATCTCGGTAGATAATGCTCAAATATTCCCTCGGCAACCTCAGGATTTTCACCCTTAAGATAGGCGTAGGCTCTACCCATAACACCCTGTAACTCAGGAAACTCATAGACCATCTGAGACTCAAGATCCGCCTTACAAAGGTAGGCACACCTATCTACAATAGTTACCTTATCGGGAACGAGTTTTTCGGCAAGATAGTTACTTACCCTTCTAAAACGCATTATCTTTTCGTAACTCGTACCGAGCTTTTCCTGAAAAACTACATTCCTAAGTTTTTCGACCATAACCTCAAGCGGAACCTTACTATCCTCATTAAAGAAGAACTTCGCATCGTTAAGCCTTGCCTTTAAAACCCTCTCGTTACCCTTAACTATAACGGACATATCATCTGTTACGATATTGGCAACCACAACAAAATGAGGCAGTAACCTACCATCCCTGGAGACTACGGGAAAATATCTCTGATGCTCCTTCATCGTAACCTTTAATACCTCCTCTGGTAGTTCGAGGTACTTCTTCTCGAAGGATCCAAGTAGAGCAACTGGATATTCAACTAAAAAGTTCACCTCATCGAGTAACTTCTCGTCCCTTTCAGGTAGAGCACCTATAGATTTTGCACATTCCTCCACCTGCTTGGATATGATCTCTCTCCTTTCCAAATGATCAACGATGACAAAATTGTCTCTGAGTTTTGAAAAGTAACTTGCAGGTTCCTTTATAACTATCGGCCCTTTGGACAAGAACCTATGGCCGTAGGTAATATTTCCACTTTTTATATCCTCTATCTCAAACTCTATAACATCACTTCCAAAGAGAGCCAAAAACCAATGAATAGGTCTTGCAAACCTTATCCTTCTACTTCCCCATCTCATCGACTTAGGCCAGGGAATGGACTTGACCAGGTTTACAAAAAACTCTGGAAGTATCTCCCTTGTGTCTCTCCCCTCATCGACCTTGACTATATAAACATACTCGCCCTTTGGTGTGCTCTTTACCTTGAGATCCGAAACACTAACACCATGGGATCTCGCAAATCCCTCACCTGCTTTCGTCACGTTTCCACTTGCATCGAAGGCTTTATTAGCAGGCGGACCTATTATCTCCTCCTCTTTCCTTGCCTGTCTTTCTGCGACATTCTCCACGAAAAGAACGAGTCTCCTCGGCGTCCCCGTAACCTTTATATTACCGTGATCTATCCTGTATTCCTTAAACTTCTCTTTCGTATAGGATTCTATAAAACTAAAGGCAGACTCCATAAATCTTGCTGGAATCTCTTCAGTACCTATCTCAAATAATAGATCTCTACCCATGATTTACCCCCAATATTCTTTTGAGTTCTACATAAAGTTCCTCGGGATAAAAGACATCGGAAGGCTTACCAACAAAGTATAGGTCTCTTCTCGTGATCCTTTCAACATCCTCCAACATCTGCCCAGTGTTCATCTCAACAACCACTATCTTCTTCGATCTAGCCGAGATAGCTCTTAGAGCATCATCAGGATAGGGATAGAGGGTTATAGGTCTAAATAAACCAACACTATAGCCCTCCGACCTGAGCTCCTTAATTACGTATTTTGCAACTCTCGCACTCGTACCAAAGGCAACGATAAGAAGATCCATTTCATCATCCTTTTCTATCATATACTCTTCCCATTTAACCTCTTTCTTCATAGATTCGTACTTTTTCGCCAACTTCCAGTCATGAGCTGTTAATTCGCCGGGACCAAGATAGAGGCTCTTTATAATCCTAGGCTCCCTACCGTAACAACCGGTTAGAGCCCAAGGTTTAGGAGGAGGGGGTGTGTACCAGGACGGATTTATCTCTACCGACTCCATCATCTGTGCTATAATACCATCTATATGAATAATTACAGGATTCCTATACTCATCGGCTATTCTGAAGGCATCAAAAACACATATAACCGATTCCTGTACCGTATGGGGAGCGAATACGAATGTTCTATAATCGCCATGTCCACCACCTTTTGTAGACTGGAAATAGTCACCCTGATTTGGCTGTATGCCGCCGAGACCAGGGCCACCTCTATTGACATTAACTATAACCGCAGGTAGCTCCATACCGGCAAGGTAGGATATACCCTCCTGCATAAGGCTTATACCCGGACTACTGGAGGCGGTCATTGCTCTGACACCAGCTATACTTGCTCCCATAACTATGTTTATAGCCGCAAGTTCACTCTCCGACTGAATAAACACACCACCTACCTCTGGCATCCGCCAGGACATGTACTCCAGTATCTGGGACTGGGGAGTAATCGGGTAGCCTGCAAAAAACCTACAACCAGCTTGAATGGCGGCTTCAGCTATAGCATCACATCCCTTCCATAACTTTCTCATCTATACACCTCTATACAAACATCTGGACACATATCGGCGCAGAAACCACAGGATATGCATTCCTCTTGAGAGATACATATCGAGTAGAGGTATCCCTGACTATTCGTATCGTTCTCACTTAAAACCAATATCTTTCTCGGACAAAAGGCTACACACAAGCCACAACTCTTACACTTTTCCTTATCTATAGCCACCATCTCCACCTTCCATAACAGTGTTTTTTATTTCTCCAACCATTCGTTTTAGCTCCATTTCCCTTTCTAAACCCTCTAATTTATTTACTATAACATAAACCTTACCATCTTTTAAAGTCTTTTCAACCACAAAATGATTGTGTCCATATTGGGCTATCTGTGGAAAATGGGTAACGACTATAATCTGGTTTGACTGGGATAGGTTGGATAAGAGCTCACCTATTACCCTAGCGGTATAACCTCCTATCCCAGTATCTATCTCATCAAGGATAAGCGTCGCACCACCTCTCCTTTTTACCACGAGATATAGAGCTAACATTAGCCTTGATAGCTCACCACCCGATGCCACCCTCTCAACAGGGTATAGATTACTACCAGGATTAGCAGAAAAGAGTAAACTTATAGCATCTAAACCCCCAATACTAGGCTCATCGAGGGTTTCAAATAAAACCTCAACCTTTGGCTCTTTAAACCCCATTGTCTCCAGGTAACCTATAATACTATCCTCAAACTCAGCCTTTCTCCTTTTTCTCTCCTCGGAAAGACTATTTGCAAGTTCCAAAAGATATTTTCTAATCTCCTCTAACTCCCTCTTTAAATCCTCAAAACCGGTGACCTTTTGCTCAAGTTCTATAAGTCTCCGTTTTACAGACTCATACTCTCTCTTTAACTCATCGCATACAAGAGAGTACTTTCTCCTTATCCTATCCGAGTTCCACAGTATCTCTTCGATCCTGTTTAATCTATCCTCGTCGTAGATTATCCTGTCAAAATCGGACGATATGGATAGTTCCAACTCCTTTAGATATTCCAAAACCCTATCGAGAATATCGAGATAACCTCCCGCCTTCTCAAATACACCCTGTATCGATCTGAGACCACCTATAGCCTCTCTTACCAGTGAAAAGATAGAAACTTCCGAATCGGATAGAACCACCAAAACTCTCTTTAAGGCCGATTTGATCCTCTCGGCATTTACGAGTAATTCCCTCTCCCTCTTTAACTCCTCCTCATCGACTTCCAGTATTCCACTTTCTTCAATCTCTCTCACAAAATCCCTTAACCTTGAAATCTCCTCATAGATTTTATCCTTCTCCTCTAACAGAGATTCTAGCTCCTCCTTCCTTCTAATATAATCGAAATACAACCTCTCGTAATCCCTTCTCTTTTCGATCAACCCGCAAAACTCATCATAAAGGTTAAGTAACTTCCGTCTATTAAAGAGGGATAGCGATTCCCTCTGGGCCTGTACTTCTACAAGATACGGAAATAGGTTTTTCATAAGGTTTAGAGTTACCAACTGGTCGTTGATATAAAAACGTGATCGTCCCGAAGATACAACTCTCCTTACTATAACTTCATCCTCAAAGGATACACCGTGCTCTTCAAGTAGAGATTTAACCTCACCAGCAACTTCCCTAAAAACAGCCTCGATAACAGTTTCGCCACCTGTTGATTCTCCCTTTTGAAGACCAAATAGAAAGGGTATAGACTTTATTAGAAGGGATTTCCCACTACCCGTCTCCCCTGTGATAACATTGAAACCTTCGCCAAACTCAACCCTTACCCTATCTATTATACCAAAGTTTCTTATATTTAACTCAGCGATCATCCAAACTAACCTCTATCGGTAGCCATATATATACCTGGAGCGACCTTCGTAACAAAACCCATCAACTCTAACTCCATAAGTATAACCTGAGCCTCCTCAACTTCAATACCCCTGATATCCGCGTAATCCTCAACCGTAAAGGTCCCATTAGGTAAATCCCTTGGATAATTGTCATATTTCCCTTTAACCACAAGGTTTTCGGTATCCTCTATACCGAGGTCCCTGTAACTTTCGTATAGCCTTGCTCCCATCTTTATCAACCTGTTTGTACCCTTCGATGATGGATCCCATGGTTTACCAGGCACAGCATACACGGGTACACCCATCTCAAAGGCATAGAAAGCGGTGATCATAGCTCCACTTTTTTCACCGGCTTCCACTACAACAAGATAATCGGAAAGGGCGCTTATAATGCTATTTCTCAATGGAAACACAAACTTTCGACTCAAGGATCTATAAAAGGGCGAGATGACTAGATTACCGGAACTCAACATCCTATCGTAGAGCCTAAAATTCTGCCTTGGATATACATCATCGCAACTAGTGCCAAAGCAGGCTACGGTCTTTCCAGAAATCAGAGCCCCCTCATGTGCCTCAGTATCTATACCCTGCGCAAACCCACTCACAACAACGTAACCTTTGCTGGCTATATTAGATGCCTCATCCCTGGTAAATTCCCTACCTAGTTTGGTAGCCTTTCTCGAACCAACTATACCGACCATCGGTAACTTAAGTAGCTCTACGTTACCCCTATAAAAGATAACATAGGGAGGGTGTTTTATTCTATTGAGCTTTGAAGGGTAGTTGGGATCGTAAAAGGTTATGTAGCCAATACCTCTCTTCTCAAGCTCACCCTTCCTATCCTTCGACCAATCTATACTCGAAAGAATCCTGTACGTATTTTTTCTTATCACACCAAGACTTTCTAGATAATCCAGTTTTTTGGGTAGATCCTCAAGTTCCACTCTATCCACAATCTTCCAAAAGGTAGTCCAGCTTATAAAGCTTTCAGAAAGAGCAAGTATCAAGTTATCCCTGTCTAAACTCGGCATGCCTCAGACCAATGGTATGGGATACTTAAGTAGTTTCACATAACTCGTTGCACCGTATATATCATCATCGTAGATACTTCCCGATGGAGGGTTCCTCTTCACCGTTATCTTCAAAGCCTGAGCACTATCGTAGTACTCGAAAACTATCACATCCTCCAAAGGTATTCCCATGTATTCGCAAAAACTCTCTACACTTACAAAATTACCCTCTTTAAAATAGACGTATCTATCCCAATCGCTAAACATTATATCGAAGGTTAACATAAAGGGACCAGCATTTTTGCTTCTCACGATATCCGCAAACTCACCTAGAGTTGTATACCTAAAAGGCCTATACCCTACTTTCCTTAACAACCTATAGGTAGCCTCTAGTGGCAACCCAACCACATTACTGTAGGAACCTCTAAGCTCACTAACAAAAACCTCGGCAAACCCCTGAATTCCATAGGCTCCGGCCTTATCGTAAGGTTCATCAGTGTCGAGATAAAACTCGATCTCATCCTCCATAAGCTCCCTAAATCTGACCTCGCTTCTCACAACTTCCTTTAAAGTCAAATCGTTCAAACTGACTACCACCGCCGTCTCAACTATATGCCATCTTCCCGAAAGTAAATTAAGCATCCTCCTCGCATCCTCTCTATCGTTAGGTTTCCCAAGGATCATACCATCGACAATAACGGCCGTATCGGCAGAAATATAGATAGTTCCCTCCCTTCTCTCAACACTACCTAACTTTTTAATCGCATTATCAATAGGTGATGAACTATGGGATTCATCGTCAAAGTTAGGTTTAACTACCTTAAAAAAGGGGACTATCCTTCTTAAAAGTTCACTCCTTCTCGGTGATGAAGAGACTAGAACAACCTCCCTCACCATACTAAGACCTCGAAACTATATTGAGTACAGCTAGAGAAACATAGCCCATTATTATACTAGTTCCTCCGTAGCTCATGAAGGGGAGTGGAACACCAACCACAGGTAGTATACCCATATTCATGCCAACGTTTATAAAAACATGCCATAAGAATATACTCACTATACCGACGGA
This sequence comes from uncultured Aquificales bacterium, assembly GCA_964590075.1. GTDB lineage: Bacteria > Thermosulfidibacterota > Thermosulfidibacteria > Thermosulfidibacterales > Thermosulfidibacteraceae > JAGDVO01. Next base: position 117,740 of record CAZPXS010000005.1, on the reverse strand, counting down.
AACGTACATACTAAAGAGACTCTTAGTATTCTTGAATAGTTCTATGACCTCACTGAGGAAAAAACCATACAACAAAAGGAGAATCGTAACACCAACAAAACCCCACTCCTCAGCAAAGGAAGCGAATATAAAATCCGTGTGTTTTTCAGGTACGAAGTTGAGCTTACTCTGGGTACCTCCTTTAAAACCCTTGCCGAGGAATTTGCCTGAGCCTATCGCTATCTTGGACTGTATAACGTGATAGCCTATACCCTGAGGATCCTGATAGGGATCTATAAAGGCTAAGATCCTGTTTTTCTGATATGGTTTTAGGAAATGCCAACCACCGTAAGAAGCCACCAAGCTTAAAACCAAAACCAAAAGTAAAACCCTCTTCTTCACACCCGCGAATAGAAACATGGTAGCGGTTATGAAGCAAAACATAAGAGCGGTACCGAGATCCGGCTGAACAAGGGTTATAAGAAAGTAAAGTAGGGTGGGTATAGAGGCTAAAAAGAACTCTTTGAAAGGTAAGGGTATTTTCTTAACCTCATGATACAGAGTTAGGATATTAGAATTGATGAGTACAAGTGCGACTTTAGCAAGTTCTGATGGCTGTAAGGACAAAGGACCTATAGATATCCACCTTTGGGCACCTTTACCGGTCTTTCCCACTATAAGAACAAGTAGTAGCAGAATAAGACAGATAAGATAATAGAATATGGTATTATCCTTCAATTTAGAGTAGGTGACAAATCGGACTGTGGTTATAAATACGAAGCATCCCAAGATATGCCAGATGAGTTGTCTCTTAAAATAGTAAAGACCATCACTTAAACTCGCAAGAGTCAACAACCCTATGAGGGATATTATCAAAACCGGTAGAACCAGCCTCCAGTTAATCCTGTGGTAGGTTGAGTTTATCGAAACCTCTCTCATCTATTCCTTTCTCCTCTGAAACCGAAATAATACCCTTATACTTCAGATACTCCAAAATTATCCCCTTGGCAATTGGCCCGGCACTACTAGAACCATGACCACCATGCTCCACAACCACGGAGACTGCGATAAGTGGCTTATCGAATGGTGCGAAGGCTACAAACCAACCATGCTCCCTGTATTCCCGGCGAGATATGCGTTTACCAGCCTTATACCTTTCCTCTATATCCCTACCCACAACCTGAGCGGTACCTGTCTTTCCTGCTATCAATACATCCTTAACCTTAACCGTAGCGTGGGCTGTACCTCTCCGATCCTCAACAACTCCGAGCATAGCGTTTCTTATCAAATCCATGTAAGATTTTGGAATATCAACCTTTATAACAGTGGGGTTTATATCCTTTCTGATATGGGGCTGGACTATGTAACCTCCGTTCGCAAAAAAGGATACCATAACGAGTTGTTGTAAAGGTGTAACTCTCATATAACCCTGTCCTATCGATAAAGGAAGAGTCTCCCCAGGGTACCATGGTTGCTTAAACGCTTTGTATTTCCAATCCCTGTTTGGAACTAAACCTGTCGCTTCAGAGGGCATATCTATTCCGGTTTTTTGACCGTAACCTACTATCCTCGCGTACTTTTCTATAGTATCTACTCCGAGTTTGATACCTAGCTGATAAAAGTAGATATCACAGGACTCAACGAGAGCCCTGTATAGACTCACCACACCATGCCCTTCCTTTTTCCAGCACCTAAAATCCCTGTTACCAAAGAAGATCTTTCCGGTACAGGTAACTGAGGTATTCTGATCTATCTTACCCTCCATCAAGCCAGCAAGTAACATAGTCATCTTAAAGGTTGAACCTGGCGGGTATAAACCGTATCTTACTCTATCTATCAAAGGCTTACCGGGATCGTTTATTAACCTATCCCAATCGGACTTCTTTATACCCCTTGTGAAGGCATTGGGATCAAAGGTGGGACTACTATAGTAACATAGTATCTCACCCGTATTGGGATCCATAGCAACCACCGCGCCACTATGGTTACCCATAAGTTCCATTGCCTTCTGTTGTAGTGGTAGTAGAAGAGATGTGTATAGATCGTTTCCCTTTGTTGGTATGGCTTTTCTTAAGAGTCTCACCCTTCTGCCTACCGCGTCAACCTCCCATTGTTCCCAACCACCTATACCCCTTAGATAGGTCTCGTAAACCCTCTCGATACCATCCCTACCTACAAACTCACCCGGTAGATAGGTTAAACTTGCCACCTCATCCTTATTCGCTTCACCTACGTAACCAAGAACGTGCGAGAATAATGGACCATAGGGATAATACCTCTTTTCACCCACTTCCGTATATAATCCCGGGATACTCCAGTTTAGGGCCTCTACCTTCGCAACCATCCAATCTTCAATGTCCTTACCTATAAGTACAGGCTGATAGGGATTCTCCAGAGCTTCCTCTAACTTCTCCTTAACACTATTAGGATCCAACTTCAGCTCATCCACCAGAAACCTGTAAACCTTTAGCTTTGTAACATCCCTGTTACACTCTCTGTACTCCTTTAAGATATACTCACCTATTATATAGAGGTCGTGGGTTGGAAAATTATCGGCCAGGATGTTGCCATCCCTATCGTAGATTATCCCCCTTGAACCAAATATAGGATAAATCCTAACACTATTTTTAAAGGAAAGATCGTAATAGTAGTTACCCCTTACAACCTGGAGATAAAAGGCAGTGATAATTAAAACCAGGATAAGAAAGGATACTACCCTTTTAAAGACTACCAGCCTTTCCCTATATTTAGTGAGTATCTTTTCCCTATCTAATGCCAAATGAGTCCCTCCAGGTATTTACCGATATCGCCACTTATATCTCCATCCATGGATATTACAAAGGGTCTTATATCCTCTACCAAATCCCTAGACATATTAAGTAGATCCTTTTCAGTAATTACAACATCCAATCCCATAAGGTCCTTAAAATCCCTGTAATTGTATTTTCTATGATCCCTGAAAACCCTGACACCCTTTACTCTGATACCTCTGTCACTTATTAGCTTCAACACACCCCATGGATTTGCAACCTGAGTAACGAGAAAAACCTCTTCCGGTAACTCATCCACATTTCTACCATCCCTGACAAAATTATAGGTCGCCTCAAAGAAGAAAAGGGGAACCCTATTTAAAACACCACCAATATCATAAAGATGGCTGTAATTCTTCTCTTTCGTTATAACTATGATGCCTGCCCTACCAATGGAACTTAAGGGTTCCCTCAGAGGACCAGCTGGAAAGACCAATCTATTACCGAACCCCCTTATCCCATCCACAAGAAGGACATCAACATCCCTTTCTAACCTTAGGTGCTGAAAACCATCGTCAACTATAACTATATCAACGCCGTACTGTTGTAGTAAAAGAGCTCCCTCCGCCTTAATATCACTTACCATAACAGGAACATCAGCCTTCATAGCAACGAGCACAGCCTCCTCACCCCAATGAAAGGAACACTCGTAGGGATCTCTTATATCATCCCTTAAGATCAACCTATACCCCTTTTCCCTTCTACCGTAACCCTTTGAAACAACACCTACCTTTAATCCCTTACCTCTAAAATATCTAGCACAGGCTATAACGAATGGAGTTTTACCTGTTCCACCCATCGTAAGGTTACCGACGGAAATAACGGGTATATTCAGTTTTACCCTTTTCAAAAAGCCATTTAGATAGAGAAAGTTTCTAAACCTTACTATACTCGAATAGATGAAGGAGAGAGGATACAAACCCACATAGAGAGGATAAAACTTAGGATCGTATCCCCATCGCGCAGAAATCTCACTCACTGATACTCTTAATAGCATCAATCAGTCTATTCTTCTTAGCTTCGAGTTCCTGTTTACTATCGATCTCCTTCTGTACAACCTCCATTGGGGCCTTCTCAACGAACTCTCTGTTACTTAACTTTTTATCTATGAACTCAAGTTTTTCCTCAACCCTTCTCAACTCCTTTTTCAACCTCTCTAACTCCCTATCCACATCTATAACATCTCCTAAAGGCACATAAACTTCAATCCTACCAACAACTCTAACTCCAGACTTGGGTGGACGCTTAACATCGTAACCGTATGTAAGCTCACTAAGGTTAGCTAGAGACACTATGTACTCTTTAGCTTCCTCTATTATCCCCTCGAATCCCTCATCCAACTTGATTAAAGCGGGTAATTTCCTTGTTATCGGTATATTCACATCCGACTTTATGTTTCTTATAGCGGTGATCAAATCTATCACCAATCCCATAGAACTTTCGGCCTCATCATCTATAAGATCATACTCAACCTCTGGGAATTTACTTACACATATCGATTCACTCTCTTTCCTTATAGGTAAGTTCTGCCATATTTCTTCGGTTATGAAGGGTATCACAGGGTGGGCCAGCCTCATAACCTCATCCAAAACTTTAACCAGTATGTTCTGTACCCTTAGCTTTGAAGCTTCTTCCTTTAGGTATAGTTTGGAAATCTCAATATACCAATCACAGAACTCATGCCAGAAGAAGTTGTATATACTCTGAGCATACTCGTCAAACTCATACTCATCGAGAGCCCTCTTTACTCTATCCTTAAGCTTATTAAGCCTCGATAGTATCCATCTATCCGCAAGGCTGAGCTCATCTTTACTAATTCCCCTCTCCTCAAAACCATCGAGACTCATGAAGACAAAACGGGATGCATTCCATATCTTGTTTATAAAGTTCCTGTAAGATTCTATCCTCTTTTCCGATAGTCTTATATCCCTACCCTGAGCAGCAAGTATGGTAAGTGTAAACCTCAAGGCATCGGTACCATACTTTTCCATCATCTCCAGAGGATCTATGACATTACCTCTTGTTTTACTCATCTTCTGACCATGCTCATCCCTTATTAAAGCATGTATATAAACATCTCTAAAGGGAACATCTCCCATAAACTTCAGACCCATCATCATCATTCTCGCTACCCAGAAAAAGAGGATATCAAAACCGGTCACCAAACAACTAGTTGGGTAAAACTTTTTAAGAAGTTCGGTCTCCTCAGGCCAACCGAGGGTACCGAATGGCCACAAAGCCGAGGAAAACCAGGTATCAAGTACATCCTCCTCCTGCCTTATATTCAGACTACCACAGTGTAGACATTTAACTATATCTTCCCTAGAAACACTTATTTTACCACAATCCTCACAGTACCAAGCCGGGATCCTATGTCCCCACCATATCTGTCTTGATATACACCAATCACGGATATTCCTCATCCATTCAAAATAAACTTTTTCCCAACGCTCCGGTATTATCCTCGTTTTCTTATCCTCGACAGCCCTTATAGCAGGCTCGGCAAGAGGCTTTGTTTTTACAAACCACTGTTCGGAAACGTAGGGCTCTATTACCGTGTTACACCTATAACAATGTCCCACCGAGTGTCTTATAGGTTCGACCTTTTCAAGTAACCCCATCTCCTCGAGTTCCTTTACTATCGCTCTTCTCGCCTCGTATCTATCAAGACCAGCAAACTTACCGGCATTATCGTTCATTCTACCATCGGTCGTCATAACAACAACCACTGGGAGATTATGTTTTTTACCAAGCTCAAAGTCGTAGGGGTCATGGGCTGGTGTCACCTTTAACGCCCCAGTGCCAAATTCCGGATCAACGTAACTATCCGCTATTATAGGTATCCTTCTATCCACAAAGGGTAAAACCACATTTTTCCCCACAAGATGCCTGTAACGATCATCCTCAGGATTCACAGCCACTGCGGTATCACCAAGCATAGTCTCCGGTCTTGTAGTTGCAACGGTTATGAAACCATCGGAACCTTCCAGAGGATACTTTATATACCAGAGATAGCCTTCCTCCTCCTCGTACTCAACCTCGAGATCACTGAGAGCGGTAAGACACCTCGGACACCAGTTTACTATGTAACTACCCTTATATATCAAACCTTCCTCGTATAACCTTACAAATACCTCTCTCACAGCACGGGAGAAACCTTCATCCATCGTAAATCTCAATCTCGTCCAATCACAGGAACAACCGAGTCTCTTTAACTGTTCCACTATGTAGTTACCGTACTTTTCCTTCCATTCCCAAACTCTCTTAAGAAACTCCTCTCTACCAAGGTCCCATCTCGTCTTACCCTCCTTAGCTATCTCTCTCTCAACCACGGTCTGTGTAGCAATACCGGCATGATCGGTACCAGGTACCCAAAGTACGTTATAACCCTGCATCCTCTTATACCTTACGAGTATATCCTGTAGTGTAGCGTTGAGGGCATGCCCCATGTGTAGAGAGCCTGTAACGTTAGGTGGAGGAATAACTATGGAATATGTAGGTCTAACATCATCCTTCTCATCGGCTGTAAAAAAGCCACTTTCTAACCAGAACTTTAACCACTTATCCTCAACATTCTTAGGATTGTAAACTTTCTCCAGTTCCACCTTCATCCTTCACTACTCCCCCTGAACTTTTTTCATCCATCTTCTCAACCTGCTCGGTTTTTCTCTGTATAAGAACCTCTAACTCACTCAACCTTTTGTTTAAATCCTTTATAGTCTTATCCTTCTCTCTCAACCTATACTTAAGCTTTAAATAATCCAGGAGATAGTATAGGGATGATAAAAGGGCACCGAATAGCACCGAAACTATCACAACTATAAATAAGGGTACCTGACCGGTTCTATAGAGATAGAAGTTGAGCTCCACAGGATGCATGTTTAATACCGCAAATAGCACGAAAACTACAAACAGAAACAACCAGAATAAAAACATTAGAATCCTCATAATCCTACCTCCCCGAGGGCCTCTTTTAGTTTTTCATAACTTCTCTTGAGGTGTTCCGGTATTACTTTAACATCACCAAGTACAGGCATAAAGTTGGTATCACCGTTCCACCTTGGCACCACATGGATATGTATATGATCCTCAAGCCCTGCACCTGCACATTTACCAAGGTTAATACCGACGTTGAATCCATGGGGACTCATGACTCTCCTCAAAAGCCTTATGGAGACATCAACGAGATTCATGAGTTCCAGGCGTTCCTCATCATCGAGATAGGTAAGTTCAGCCACATGTTTTATGGGAGCAACCATGAGATGCCCAGGATTATAAGGAAATCTGTTCATTATTATAAGAGCATTTTTGCCAAGGTATAACAGAAGGTTTTCTACGCTTGGACCTTCTCTCACCGCATCACATATAAAACATCCGCCTTTACCCACGGAACCCTCTATATACTCCATCCTCCATGGAGCCCATAGCTGCCTCATTTCAAAATCTCCCTCCTATAATCACTCAAAAGACCAGCCAAAACCTCACCAGCCTCTATAGGTAACATGTGTCCCTTCGAATCGATAACGGTTAATCTGCTGTTCTTTATATTAGTGCTCAATTCCTCCGATAAACCAACAGGGGTCATAACGTCTAAAGACCCAACAACCACCAATACCGGCACCTCTATATCCTTGAGTCTATCTCTAACATCAAATCTATTACATATAAGAAAATCCCTGTATATCACTTCCCTATTGGCGCTAAGAAAAATTTCTAAAACCCTATTATATATTTCATCACTTGAATTTTTGGCTATCGCCCATCTCGATATCTTCCTCACCGTACCCTCAAAGTCTGCCTTCAGACCCTCAAAAATCATAGGGTTGACACTTAGTTTGGCACCTGATGAAATAACAACACCCCCTACTATACCGGGTAAATTTCTGGTTAAAAGATCGAGAACTATGGCGCCTCCCATGGAGTGCCCAGCAACTATAAATCTCTCTATACCAAGGTTTCCAAGTAGATCTAGGATAAAATCACCATAGTCAGTCACAGAGTTTATAGAATCAAGAAAAACATTTAAGTCACCCCTACTCTTACCGTGTAGGGGTAGATCCAGCACAAGATAAGGGGTATCATTACCAAGACCATTAACAACATCACTAAACACTGAACTATTACAGCCAGCACCATGGATGAAAACAATCGGAACACTACCGGTAGTATACTCGTAATAAATATTCCCGAGGCTCGTTTTGGTATACATATTTGCCTCCCCTTGGTTTCTCCTATTTTAGTTAATTTACCCCGTTAAAACAAGATGGAAGCTATGGAAAAGAGTGAAGAAAAATGTTACAATGGTAAGAAATGGAAAGAGATCTCAGTTTAAAAAAAGCCGTTATCTACAGTATAAGTATGATAGTGATAATCGCTATAAGTCTGATAGTAATCACAAGAAAAACCGCCCATGGCCTAGAAACATTAAAGTATATAAAGTTAAACAAACGCTATTTAATTTTTTCGCTAATATCACTCTTCTTTTTTCACCTATTCGATGCGATAAGGTTGAAAATCATATCAAGGGCCCTTAACGTAAATTACAGTCTATTCTACGGTTTTTTAACATCATTGGCAAACACATTTGGTGCTACGATAACTCCATTTCACATAGGTGGAGAGCTCGTAACCTTCTATATGCTTGGGAGAAAGGGCGTTAATATCCACAAGATATCAACCATAGTAACGATAAAGGCCATAACTGGAACCATAAGTTTTGCCGTACTTTTACCCGTTGCCATATACTTTCTCGGAATACCCCGCATATCAAAAGCGGACTTTATCACGGTAGCAATCATAATTTTAGCGTTAACTATACTCAGTCTCTTTGGTATTAGAATCATAAGATACAACAGGAAAATGCGTAGCTGGTTTAAAAAGTACATTATCATGCTTCTCATATTTAAAAGGAGGGGTAAGAAGAACTTCCTTTTATCAATAGTATGCTCGATTCTCATCTACATTTCCTTCCTCTCAATAGCTCCGTTCGTAGTATGGTCCATAAAGGAGGTAGGCTCATTCTTTGATCTATTCGTAAAACAACTATTACTTTTCTATGGTGTATTTCTAAGCCCAACTCCAGGAGGAAGTGGTGTAGGTGAGATAGGAGCGGTACTCGTCTATGAAGGGATACTCGTAGGTAAAGACTTACTTGCCTTTGCCATACTATGGAGAATAATGTCCCAGTATCTATCTGGCTTTCTCGGTGCTTTGGTTATAGCGGTCACACACCTTTACGACCTAAAGTTAAAGGCTAAAGGAGCTTATTGAGTGCATCAAGATCAACCCTACTCGCCTCTATGTTCTCCCTCTTTATAGCTTCATATAGTTCTTTCCTGTAAATTGCTACATCCTTCGGTGCTATTATACCTATCTTTACGGATTTACCGGAAATGGAAATTATCTTTATCTCAATGTTGTCACCTATAACTATACTTTCGTTCACCTTCCTAGTTAGAACAAGCATCTAATCACCGATCAATCTATATTTTATCGGATAATCTTCCCTATCAAGTACCAGTTGCTTGGCCAATCTCTTACTTTTACCTATAACTATAGGAGCCTTTAGATTAGCGGTCATTTCCTGTGGATTACCCCTCGGTATCGTAACTATAACATAAACCTCAGCATCAAGGGGATCCTTTATACCCAGCTTTTCCGCCTCCTCTTCATCTATCTCTACAGTATAGTCTGGCTTGAATAGGAGGGGATTAACTATAACGAAGGCAAGATCACCATCATCTAAACACTGAAACCACTTAAATGGCACACCAGGCCTATGTTCCCTTATTACGAATCTCTTTGCCCATGGGAAACCCAGGATAGGTTCAACCATAGTTATTATCTCGTCCTCTTTAACCTTGATCTCACCAAAACGACTAGTCTCTACCTCTACCATCTATCACCTCAGATAATCTAATATCGTAAGGCTCATCAATCTAACGATAGCCTGTAAAGTGGCCTGTAGAGCTAACTGTGATTTCTGTAAATCGGTTATCGCCTTTGTTAGATCAACTTCCTCGAGATCCGCCTTCTCCTTTGTAAGATCGGTATTTTTAAGAGTATATCTCGAGTTGGCAAAATCTATCTCCTTAAGTTTAGCGCCAGTAGTAGTGTGAGAACTCAAAACCCTCTGTATACCATCATCCAAATAACCGATGAGAGACTCTATTCCGCTTGAAACCTTAACTTCAAAGCTATCACCTGATTTTACCTGGCCCGCACCCAGTGTGAGATAGAGGCCATCCCTTATATAGTAGTTACCGTTTGGAGTATCCGCTAAGAACTTAGTAACGCTTCTACCATTGGAATCGGTAACTGTAACGAGTAACTTGTAGTTAACACCGTCGAAGTCCGCAACATGTCCATCGGGTAATACATTACCGCTACTATCCACAAGGTTAACTTTTATATTCCACGTTGTACTATAGTTACCGGAGAACTTACCTGACACAGCCTTGAATATCTGTGTAGTTATAGCATCCCCCTTTGTGACGGAATACCAGTCACTCGGAGCGTCGACTCCCTCCTTCGCCATCCCTTCCTTCAGCGTATTAGCTATCATCTTTATGGTAGCGAATAGATCTATACCCTCTCCCTCCTTGGCAACGAAGAACCTATCGAATATACTCCTTGCACCTCCTAAAGGAGAAACTCCAAAGGATAACTTTGAGCTACCACCCTTGTTATCCTCTATCCACAGCCTACCGTCACTTATATAACCCTTAACGTTACCCTTATAAAGATTCTCGATAAATTTTATAAATTCGAGCATGGTATCGTTACTACTTAAAGCCTTATAGGTACTACCATCATAGAAAACGCTAAAGGCATCCTTCAGATTGTTGCTAGGATCGGTAAATTCTATACTGAATGAACCAGTATCGTTCTCAATTCTGAACTCTCCAAAACCGTTTGTATAAGCCCTAACGTTGTAGTTAGTTCCCTTGTTTATGTAGTAGGCTATCCTTAGGGCACTGAATTCAGAGTAACTACCCTTACTATCGAGAGTATAGCTAGTGCTAACCTGATCGCCTGTTAGACCTATCTTGTAGAGGGTATCCCCGGTAGAGCTAAAGGTCAAACTATCCGCATTATCTATGAGGGATACAAACCTTACCGAACCACCCGCCTCCTTAACGACACCAACCGGAACGAAGCCTCCAGACCAATTGGCCTTATCATTCCAAGCCTTCACAAAGTCATCAACGGTAGTTATGTCACTCGGAGACACCCAGGTATAGGTATCAGTACCATCCGTCACACTGACGGTTGTACCAGCAGAAATCACATCGTATAGCCTCATAGTAACAGGTAGATCGGTGTATAATGGTTTACTACTCTGAGGTACAGAGCCAACGTAAACCGAATAGGTGTTACCAGGAACATTTATATTTATCGTTGTGGCATTATCGAATAGAACCCCTTTACCAGTTATAGTATCCTTGACGGTGTAGATGGGTGAAGAACCCCAAGCTCCAACACCATCCTTAAATCCGAGACTATCGCTTCCAATTTCCTGGACCCTTAGATAACTCTTGGAAGGATCAAGTAGATGAAAGACTAAATTGTTACCTTCACTCGAAACCTCAACTTCATTTTTTAAACTACTTCCCTCAAGTGCGGACTTTATAGCATCGACTACACCCTCTACCCCTTTGGAAGCGTCAGTTACCGTAAAACTCAGAGTATCCGTCGTTATAACACCATTCCTGTTGATATAAAACCTCAAAGTATAAGTTACCCCAGATAAAACGTTAACAGGCTTTTTTCCCACAACGGTCGCAGAACCAACGGGATAACCAAAGTGAGTAGTTCCATCGATAACATACTTTGTACCATCACCTATTCCCAGACTGGAGAAAGTGGATGCCTCACTCAAACCCTCTATCCTTGCCTGACTTGCAAGTAACCTCTTAGAGGCCATAAAGGCATCCTCTCCAGATACGGTAACAGGGACAGACTCGAGATAACCTATCTTTACCGGTTGAGTTTTGTTGGTACCGCTGTAACTTACCTCTCCACCATTCGTGTAACTAACATCCACGTAAAGGCCCTTTGCCAGTAGATTTTTATCAACACCATTAAGATCTATCTTTAAACCCCTACCTGTATCGTAGACACCATATAATTTACCATTTACCTTGCTTAAGATCGTACTACCAAAGTCACTCAGAAGATTACCACCTATCTTCGAATCGTCAGAACCGTTAGAGTCTATCTGTATACTTCTACCACCTTCATCGACAAGGTATACCCTAAGGTTATCATTTTCACTTTTAAGATATATCCTGTATTTCCCGGTAGGTAGTTGATATAGATCTATAAAGGCATCACTTGTGGTGACCAATAGACCGTCTATAGGCTGCGATTGTATGGATACCGCATTGTTGGGAGGATTGCTAAAGGGTGCCTCATCTAGCTTAGTACCAGAAAATAGATATCTATCACCACTTTTTGTGTTTGCCGAATCTATAAGTTCATCCAATATCCCGAAGATTTCCTTGGATATTATACCTCTCGTTTCTTCATTCTCCGAATCGTTGGCACCCTGAATGGTTAGTTCCCTAACCCTCTGTATAAACTCTTCAATCTTAGAAAATACAGAATCGATAGTACTAAGCCAGTTCTTAGCTAGATTCATGTTATTCAAAAAGTCGTTAACTGTAGAGATATCTCTATTAAGGGATAGTATCCTAGATACGTCGCTTGGAGCCTCGCTTATCCTGGATAATCTTTTACCGGATGAAACTTTCTTTGATCCATCTATAATACTATTCGTTGTATTCTCATAATTCCTCATTAAGCTACTAAATATAAGGTTTGTTGAAATCCTCATCTACCAACCACCCCCATCCTCTCAACGACAGTAGCCAACATTTCGTCAACAGCCGTTATGTATCTACTTGCCGCCTGAAAGGACCTCTGATACTTAAGTAGATTAATAAACTCCTCGTCTATGTTCACACCCGATATGGATTCTCTCACAGTATTCAACTGATCCAAAAGACTCTTCGAATCGTTATAAAAGCCCTGGATCCTCTTAACCGTAGTACCAAGCTGACCTACGAGATTATCGTAATACTGACCGAAAGTAAACCCACCTTCCATAACCTTCCTATTTGAGAGCTCAACTATATCCATAGCCACGCTGTTATCGCCAGACTCAAAATCCCTGCCACTTGCAACGAAAAGGTGATTACTCTTTATAACGGGAGAAATATCCACGTTATCTATACCATCTCCTATGAAAAAGGTATTTATACCAAAGGAGGTTAGAAAACCACTCGTGTCACTGTAGAAGGAAAAATAGTAACCTGGATCACTCTTAAAAACAATCTGACCATTTGAAGAGATAAAGGCCGAGAGATGATCGATCAAATCGAACTTTTTTATGAGGCTTTCTATGGGCTCATCCAGGGATACGGTGACTGTCTTGGCATTAACAATCTCACCCTTCTCGTTATAGATTCTTACCTCTATCGCACCACTTGTCAGTCTATCCTTAAAATACGCATTATCCTGCTTGTTTATGGGTTTCAACCTATCACTTACCAAAACCTGGCTTGCAACAGTATTGAGCTTCTGTAACCCCATACCTGTAACGTGTATCCTGTTAACATTATAAACGATCTCCGATACAAGTCTGTTAAGCCTCGCCCTAACTTCATCCACCACATCCACAAAACCCTTAAGCGTTCCACCTATCTTACCACCAACTGAACCAGTAACATCCTCACCGGCAACCATAAGTATAGGAACATTGTCATATTCCACATCGTTTCTAAAGACACTGCTTCCTATAACACCAACCATCTTCCTTATGAAGGCTCCCTCGTCAAACTTTAGTTCCCTGTAATTGGCACCATCCACAAGAGCCATACCGTTAGGCAAGAAGACCTGAACCATGCCATCAGGTCTCTCATAGTAATAGCCACCTATGAGTCCCATAAGCTCCTTTAGGTTACCGTTAAGTTTATCTATAAGGTCGTTCGGTACACTACCCTGAGAATAACTCACTTTGATCGCACTATTTAACTTTGCTATATCAGCGGATATTCTATTCACATCCTCTATCCATCCCCTTATCCTCTCAACTCCATCGTTTATAACGGACTTAAGTGAACTATCTATGTCCTTTACAGATTCCACAAACTGGTTAGCGTTAGCCACTATCTGATCCCTCTCTGTTATACCACTTGGATTAGTGGCTAAAGCCTGCCAGGAGCTGAAAAAATCGTTGAGTATGTTACTTATACCACTACCCGCGACCTCATTCATTATAGTCTCAACACTCGAGGCAACCTGATTAAGCGCATCCCAGAAGGAATTGTTACCATTCTCCACATTCAACCTTCTATCAAGAACGAGATCAGCCATTCTTCTTGCTTCCCTCAAATCCACACCACTTGAAAAATAGAGCCTACCACTCTGGAAACTCGGTAACTCTTCAAAAATAGGAACCCTTCTTGCATAGCCCGGTGTATTAACATTAGATATATTCTCACTAACCGTATTCATAGCCCTCTGGTAGGTGAGTAGGGAGTTCACACCTACATTCAAAAGTCCAAAAAGTCCACTCATAAACTCAACCCCTTAGGTCGCAGCTATTTCTTATGACTTTACCCAACAGATCCCTATCATCCATCCCGTATGGCAAACCTAATGCAACCTTTATAGCTCTAAGGTACTCGTCAACAAAGGAGAGAGCCTTACCTACCATATACCTCAGTCTTAGATTGTTCCACATTATTCTATCTACAAGACCTTTTATCCTCGATTTCTCATCCTCATCTAGATGGGCAATATCCTCCAATTTAAGCTGGGTAAGTTCCTCAACAAGCTTACTTTTTCTATCCGTAAGTATCATTAACCCATCTATATTCCAGGATAGTACCGCCTCCCTTTCCCTTTTGGTTATATCCTCTATTTCCTCAAGAATCTCCACTATCCTTCTAGCCTTTATCATCACTTAATAAACCTCTCCGTAAAGGCTTCCTTTAACATAGCTCCTATAACTCTCCTAGAATCAACTTTATAGGTGTTGTTAGCCACAGCGTTTTTCAATTCTTCCACCCTTTTACCACCCAAGTCAGTTTCTCTCCTACTATTAATCTCAACTCTATCGACTCTAGCCCTTCCCGTATTTTCGATAGATATGTTGTTCCTCTGGGCTATCCTATTACCAGACTTATCTACCCCATTTGTCCTCTGAGATAAGTTATCGATAATATTAAACTTTCTCGGATCTATTCTCATTTAAACACCTCCAGTTTATTTTTGGTTATTTATATTATCGTCCAGTTTTTTCGTATTTTTAGTGGTACCCTCAAGGGCCTTAAACTTTTCATAAAGGGCTTTTCCTATTTCAGTATCGTAACTATTAGAAATATAATCCGATAGATACCATATAACAATGTCCCTATAGGCTCCAAATTCACCTTTACCTTTGAAAAAGGATTCATCTAAGCTTTTAAAACTCTCCTTTAACACCTCTCCCCAGAAAATGGCCTCGAAAGCTTTACTAGCATCCCTCATGTTACTTATCCTTTTACCCGTTAGTGTCGTGTAGGTAATTCCACCCAGCCCACCTATCCTCATCATATAACCTCCAGATCCCCCTCTAAAGCTCCTGCCGATTTTATTGCCCTTAGTATCGCGATTATATCCCTCGCAGAAACGCCCAACCTATTAAGGGCATTCACAAGTTCACCAACCGTAATCTCCTTCTTACTATCCCCAAGTGTAACGAAGTTACCCTTAGCCTCCTCTACGGTCATCCTTGTCTGTTGGGTAACGGTTGTAACACCGCCTGATAATGGGCTAGGTTGACTGACGGAAGGTGTGGACTCAACCCTCACCGTTATACTACCATGAGCAACAGCTACAGGTAAGATTCTAACATTGGATCCCATAACTATAGTTCCCGTCTTTTCGTCCACAACTATCCTACTAGGTGAATAGGTCTCAACATCCAGTAACTGGACTTTAGCCAAAAATTCCGCAGGATTATCCAAAAAATCAGGAGCAACGTTAACTTCTATAGTTGCGAAATCCAGAACCTTGGCAGTACCAGGCCATAAACGATTTATAGCTCTCACCACATTATAGGCGGTAACTATATTTGGTTCCTTAAGGTTTAGTCTAAACTTTGTAAGACCAACTACGGTGAAGTTTGTTGGAACTTCTCTCTCAACTATGGCACCGTTAGGTACTATCCCGGTAGTAGGATGGTTCTTACGGACTCTCGCACCACCTCCCGTAACGTTAAAACCTCCTATCGATATCGGACCTTGGGCAACCGCGTATATGTTACCATCGGGACCAAAGAGAGGGGTCAACATCAAAACGCCACCTTCCAAGCTCTTTGCATCTCCTATTGTGGAGACCTCAACATCTATCTTCATACCGGGTTTAGCGTTGGGAGGTAACTTCGCGGTAACTATAACGGCTGCCATGTTCTTATAATCCACCTTATTTACGGGCACCCTAACACCGAACTTCTCCAACATATTCGCAACTGTCTGATAATACATCTTGGTCTGATCACCGTTTTTCTCCAACCCAGCAACTATTCCATAACCTATCAGATAGTTTTCCCTTACACCCTCGATAGAGGCGATGTCACTGATTCTAGCTGACCAGGAGCTGGAAGATGCAAATAGGCTTATTATTATAGCTAAAATGAAGACCATCTTATCACCTCCCCTAGAAGAAGGGCCAGAATGTCATCAACAATCTAGTAAAGAGACCAGGGTTCTGACTCTTGGAGACTATCCCCTTACCCTCGTAGATTATCTCAGCATCCGCAACATTCTCTGAACTTACCGTATTATCGGGTGATATATCCTGCAACCTCACCACCCCTCTTATCCCTATGATCTTTCTTTCACCGTTTATGAATAGTGCTCTCTTACCTTCCACGACTAGATTACCATTGGGAAGAACCTCTGTAACAACGGCTGAAATCCTCGTTTGAAAGGTACTCTTCTGTGATATCTTTCCGCTACCTTTGTAACTATAACTTGATTTCAAATCTATAGGATTCGTTTCATCTCCACCGAATATCTTTCCAATAGTATCCTTAATACCGAAGAGATTTTTGATGGTATTCGAAAAGGAGCCACTTTTATCTGCCTGAGTATCACCGTTATCCTGGGCTATAGCCGATTCGTTGACTATAATGGTCACGATATCTCCCACCTTCTTAGCCCTCCAATCACTGTAGAGAGAACCATCAACCCATAGGGAACCGCTACTTGCGTACTTTGGCTTTAATGCCTCTACATTGTTTTTTGGAACATACTCAGCCGTCATGGGACCTGTCCTACCGAACTCTATCCTGTCACTATGGGTTCCACATCCGATAAAGGCTAAAAAGCATGTAGCAACCAAAATAATTCTCCTCATCCTACATAGCCTCCACCACTTTACTACCTACAACTCTACCAGCAAAAATTGTGCCACTTACAGGATTCTGGACCTTTATAGTATCCCCTAACCTACCGTTATCCTTAGCTACTGCCGTCATCTCTATAACAACTCCCCCATCCCTATAGATGACCTTTACAAGTTCGTTTCGTCTCACCATGTAGGGTATGTATAGATCATTCGAGTATATGATAGAGCCCTTATCTATATTTCTCCTAGCCACCGCATCCCTCAAGGAATCAGGTACCGCTACTTTATATAGATCCTTGCCATTTACCCAATCCTCCTTTACGATGTATTTATCATCTATGGTATTACCCTTAGTTATAAAGGTTTTGGCGATTGCAACCGGTCTCTTTACCGAATAGCTAACAACAAGCCAGAAAGACCTATTCCTATCACACCTAACTCGAAGATTAAAAACACCGCTACTACTTGAAATAACCTTCTCTATAAAACAACCATCATCTACACCATCCCTATTGGAGTAGTATCTACAACTATCTATCCTTACACTCTCCTGTAATTTACCCTCGATCACCGCCTGGGCAACCTCACATAAATTAGTAGCTCCTGTTGATCCAGCAAAAAGGGCAACTAAAACTATAACAAAAAACACCCTAAACATGGCTATTATCTCTTAAGTTCGTTCGCAACTCTCAGCATATCATCCCCAGTCTGGATAGCACGAGAATTGGCCTCATAGGCTCTTTGAGCTATAATCAGGTTAACCATCTCCTCAACAACATCCACGTTGGATGCCTCTATATATCCCTGGGCTAGAGTACCAAACTGATCCTGTCCCGGCGTACCCTCTATTGGAGCACCACTCGTATCTGTCTCTTTAAAGAGATTCCTACCTATAGCCCTTAAACCTGCAGGATTTGGGAAATCAACAAGCGTTATCTGACCAACCTGTGTGTATGTGGTAGCTCCGGGCTGTAAAACACTAACCGTTCCATCCTCTCCTATAGAGATGTCGATAGCGTTTTGGGGTATGGTTATTATAGGATCGAGTGGATACCCATCGCTTGTTACTATCCTACCCTGATCATCGAGTTTAAAGGCACCGGCTCTCGTGTAGGCAATTTCACCGTTTGGTAGCTGTATCCTGAAGAATCCCTTACCCTCTATCGCTATATCCAAAGGATTACCCGTTTGCTTGAAATTACCCTGAAGGAATATCTTCTCAAGAGCGGCAGGCCTAACTCCCAAACCGACCTGAATACCAGTTGGAATCTTAGTTGTTGTAGTAGAATCGGCACCCGGTGGTCTTAAGGTCTGGTACATAAGGTCCTGAAAATCTATCCTCGTTCTTTTGAAACCTACGGTATCAACGTTTGCGAGATTATTGGCTATAACGTCGATGTGTAACTGTTGGGCCCTCATCCCTGTTGCTGCTGTCCATAATGCCCTCAACATCTATCCACCTCCTAACCTATCCTTCCAACATCGTTTACAGTCTTAGACGTAACATCCTCAAATGTAGCTGTTACAACTCTCTGACAGGCCTCATAATGCCTGAAACAATCTATGAGTTTAACCATCTCAAGGACAACATCGGCATTGGATCTTTCCACATAACCAACCAGTAAAACGGGATTCTGCTGTTCAACTCCGCGCATATTAGGATCCTTCAACTCAAATAGGTTCGAGCCCTTCTTCTGTAGATAGTTATTTAGATTACCAGGGAAGGTATTGATCTCAATTTTGAATAACCTGTTACCGTTAGATTCGATCCAACCGTCGCTTGTAATCACAACTTCCGAGTTTGGATCCACCCTCACCTCTTCAACAGGAGCCCCGGGACTACGTCTACCGAGAAGCCTGGCCCCAACCGAATTTCTAAGAGTCCCATCGGGATAGAGTTTAAAGGAACCATCTCTCGTGTAGTAGTTACCACCGTTATAGGAAACAAGGAAGAAACCGTCTCCATCTATAGCAACATTCGTTTTAATACTGGTTTCTTCCACCCTACCAGGTAGAAAGGATGTATAAGTCTTATAGGCCATGACAACACTATTTTGTGGATCAAACCATAATTTTTTGAAATCACCGGGATCCGTGGGATACCCTCCAAAAAACGGCCCAAGCCCCCTATGGTATAGATAGTTACTAAAGGTAACCTCATCCCTCTTAAAACCGTTAGTATTAACATTAGCAAGATTATTTGAAATTACAGACAACCGCTGATTTTCAACTATCATACCACTTGCGCCAACATATAGGCTACTTATCATCCCGACCTCCCAGGATGATAAGTAGCAAAAACAATGCCACAGTATGGTAGGGTTAGTAGAAACTACTGGTTTGTTTTATAGACCTTACCACTATCCTTCTTGGTCTGTTCTTCCTTGTCCTTATCCTTATTAGTCGAACTTTTATGCTGCCTTTTCTTTTCCTCTTTTTTAATAAGCTCTTCAAACCTCTTTAATAATTCCTGAAGATCCTCATCTTCCCTTGCCATTTAATCCTCCTTCCGATTCTATCTTTTACCCTTTTTCCCCACTGGATCACCTATTCTAACAAGGCCCTCATCCGTAATCTCAAGGAAGTACAAACGTGTATCATGACCACAAAGTCTACAACCGTCTATCCTGAACAATCTTACCACATCTCCTATCGGTCTTCCATATAGGCTCTCCTCTCTAGACGTAGTTATCAGTTCCTTGGATAGAACCATCGTACCATCAACTATATGCGCTACAGCGTAACCTCCCGCCGCTTCAGCTGATAATTCCTCATGCCCACTTCTCTTCTGCGATACAAGTATACCAGTCTGATACCACTTCTTGAGAAAATTAAATATACTCCTTACTATACTTCTCGCAAGCATCTCCTTAGCCTCATATAGACCTGTTATAGAATCTATGACAACCGCTTTACTCTTATACTTTTTAATGGCGAAGGCCAAGGTATCAAGTAGTGTCTGAATGTTATCCCTTAAAACCGAGTGACTTGCCGCATCTACTATAACGACATTCTGATCCACCAACTCTTCGGATATCCCCATAGCCTTTGCCCTATACTTTATTGACGATGCGACGAAAGGTCCCGGACTCTCAACAGTTACAAATATAACGGTATTACCGAGAGAAGCCTGTTTTGCAGCAAACTGTTCCGCCATAAGCGTTTTCCCTGTATCCGCAACGCCTGTTATATTTATTACACTCCTTAATGGTATACCGCCTAAGGATTTTTTGACCGCCCTTCCCTCCTTAAACTCTACGGTAAAGAAGAGATCATCAAGACCATCCACTCCCGTTGGTACACCAACAAGATCGGGAGCCTTCTTTGATAACTCCGATATCCTACCAATACTCTCCTCAACAACAACCGGTTCCCTCTTTACCTCCATCTTCTACCTCCAACAATATTCTAAATGGACCTTTGGATAATGGCCCAATAAATAGGGATAGCAAATTTTCCTTTGAAAAACGATCCTCGGAAATCGCAGGATAGAATTTGCCATCATCTGATAGTACGACAAAATTCTTGCTTTTCAGGTCATCCATCAGGGGATCAAAAATCACGGGAGGAACTTTCAATTTTTTTATAAGTTCCCTTTTACTTAATCCCCTACCTTCCCTGAAACTATCGTACAGAAGTCTAAGAACGTTAAGAGCAACCACAAATCTCTCCACCGGAGAAATATGACCATTAAAATATCTGAATTCCCCGGTAAATATGTATCTATTGGCGTAGGTAAAACTGATGATGGCACCGAGTAAGAATGAAAACCAGCTCCAGTATATAGCAAGCATGAACAACGGAAGAGCGGCAAAAGAACCATAGATCGCGTTATAACCCGACAATCCTACCTGTAAACGGTAGTATAGGTATTGAATGAATATCCATAGGAAACTAGCAAAAATGGCCCCTATAAGATTCGGCGTAAAATCAACCTCAACTAAAGGTATGAATTGGTATAAAAGAAATATAGTAAATACCAGCATAAAAAGAGGAATTATATTGAGGATAACCGCAAGAAAAGTATCTTTAACGAAGGCGATCGATAGAACAAAGGTATTTATGGCTATAGGGAATAATACACTCATAGCTGTGTAATCTATTATTCTCCTCAACCATGGCCTTCTACGGTTAACAAGCCATATCTTACTCAACGCATTTTCAACGTTGGAAAACATACTAACCACAGCCCATATCAGAGTAAAGGCTCCTAAAACACCAAGAGTGGTAAAATTTGTCTTTTCCACATAAAAGAAGACCTTATCTATCGTATTCATTATCGTTTCATTTCCATAGAAAAAGTACCTTGCAAACTCATAAATGTGGTTTTTAACAAATTTATATCCACCTAACCCTTTGAGTATGGAAGTTGAAAAGGCTAAAAAGGGAACTACAGAAAACATAGTAACATAGGTCAAACTTGCAGATCTTAAAAATACTTCACTATCATTTATTTTGATCCATATAAAAACTAATACTCTTCTAAGAAACTCCCATTTGGATAGCAAACTCTTTACTCTCCTTCGTTGACTTAAGCTCCTATGAGTTGTAAATTAAACCAAAACCTGAAAAAAATCCAGTATAAGGAGTTATAGATGAAAAGGTTTTTCTTACTAAAGTTTATGCTACTTATAGTCCTAATCCCAGTACATTCTTTCTCGGAATGTATCTACCATGAAAAACCCGTAAAACACTATGAGAATAGTGTAGACAAATATAAAATAGCTATACTCGCCATACATGGGGGAAGAGAAAGTAGTGAAAGGGCAAAAAAATACTGTGAAGAAATCTCAAGGATCTTTCCAGACTCAAAGGTATACTCACTTGATTTTGAGTTAAAGGGCGAGGATCTCGGTAAAAGTGCCATAGCTTCATCGTTAGAACTAGCAAAGTACATAAAGGATTCGGGTAAAAAGTTTGTGATAATAGGAACTTCCTTTGGCGGTTTTTTAGCCTGGCAAACGGCAGGTAGAGTAAAACCTGAAAAACTCATAATTATAAGTGGATTCACGAGAATAGATAAAATGTACGAAATAGCTAAGAGGAATCCAAAAAAATACGATGAATGGTTGGAACTGATACCTAGGAATACTAGAGAGGAAGATTTAGTGGCACTTCTTAGGAGCCTATCTAACAGTAGTACCGATATACGATACGAGGTTCTCTTCTTACATGGACTCAGCGACGATATAGTACCCCTTGAAGTAATAGTGGAGGATATCAGAAATATTAGAGGTAAGTGGTATATTCTTTTAAACAACGATGGACATCCTGTGGACATAAATAATCCTACCATAAAAACCATACTACAGGATTTTGTCGATAAATGAGTAGGAGGTGGATAAGATATGCCTATTAGCAAAGTAGTCTTTCCTGTAGCGGGGTTTGGAACGAGATTTTTACCCATTACAAAGAGCATTCCAAAGGAGATGCTACCTATACTGAACAGACCGATAATAGAGTGGGCCATGAGGGAGGTAGTAAGAAGTGGTATAAAAACTGCAGTAATGATAACCGGTAGATACAAGAGGGCAATTGAGGATTACTTCGACTCCTTACCCGAACTTGAGGAAATATTGAGACTCAGTAATAAGAACGATCTACTCGATGAGATAAAAAGTATAGAGGAGATGGTGGAAGTGGCTTACATAAGACAAAAGGTAGCTATGGGACTTGGTCATGCTATACTATGTGCGAAGAACCTAGTCGGAAAAGAGGACTTCGCGGTTATTCTAACGGATGATGTTATATTCAGTGATAAGCCAGCTATAAAACAGCTTATAGATGTATACGAAGAGGTTAAAAATCCTGTAATAGCCATTAAGGAAGTACCAAGGGAGGAGGTATATAGGTATGGTATAGTTAAGGTAAGAGAGATAGGGGATAGGCTCTATCTCGTTGAGGATCTCGTCGAAAAACCCGATATAGATGAAGCTCCGTCAAATCTCGCAATAATAGGAAGGTATGTGCTTACGAACGATATATTCGAAAAACTGGAAGTGACTCCACCTGGCAAAAAGGGCGAAATACAGCTTACGGACGCACTAAGACTACTACTTAATGAAAGACCTATATACGCCTATAAATTTATAGGAGACCACTTTGATTGCGGCGAAAAACTCGGTTTTATAATGGCAAACTTGTACCTTGCCCTCAACGACCCAGAGATATCAGGTGAAGTTATGGATTTCGTAAGAAAGTTTTTAGAGCCTTAACCAAGGATGAAGATAGAGGATTTTGACTATTACCTACCCAAGGAACTTATAGCGCAGTATCCGGTAGAGCCTCGAGATTCATCGAGGATGATGGTTATAGATAGGAAAACGGGAATGATCTTCCACAGGATTTTCAGAGAGATAGTGGATATCCTCGATGATAGTTACGTAATTGTTTTAAATAACACCAGAGTCATCCCCGCAAGGATCTATGGAAAAATAGAAGATAAGGTTGTGGAGATCCTCCTTGTTAGGGAGGTTGAAGAGGATACCTGGGAATGTTTCACAAAGCCCGCGAAGAGATTCAAAAAGGGTGTTGAAATCACGATTTCAAAGGAGCTATCAGCTATAGTTGAGGATACACTTGGCGAGGGAAGAAGGATAGTAAGGTTTAAACCTAAGGGTTTGATAAAGAGGGAAATAGAGAGAATAGGGAACATCCCCCTACCCCCCTATATAAAAAGGAGCCCATTGGAAATGGATAGAGAAAGGTATCAGACTGTATTCGCTAAAGTTCCTGGATCGATAGCGGCACCAACCGCCGGACTACACTTTACCGAAAGGGTTTTAGAAGGACTGAAAAATAAGGGTGTAGAGATACTCGAGGTTACTCTCCATGTAGGTCCCGGGACGTTCAAACCTCTAAGGGAGGGTGAAGTTGAGACTCAGAGGATAGAGGAGGAGTACTTCGAGTTACCAGATGTAACCGCGGAAAGGATAAAGTTAGCTAAAGACTCGGGGAAGAAGATACTAGCCATCGGTACCACCGTTGTCAGAACACTTGAGAGTGCCTTTGATGAGAAGGGAAACGTTATAAGAAAGGCTGGCTTTACGGATCTATTCATATATCCCGGTTATAGATTCAAAATTGTGGATTGCCTACTCACAAACTTTCACCTACCCAAGTCTTCGCTTCTTCTACTTGTCTGTGCATTCATGGGAAGAGAACTAACCTTTAGAGCCTACGATATAGCAGTTAGAGAAAGGTATAGATTCTACTCCTACGGGGACTGTATGTTAATCCTTTAGACCAACGAGTCTTTTTAGATTCAACACCTCCTCTTCAGTTAGAAATCTAAAGGTACCTTCCGGTAACCCCTTCAAGGTAATCGGACCAACCGCTACCCTAACGAGATCCAAAACTCTATGGCCTATCTTCTTAAACATTCTCCTTATCTGTCTCTTCCTACCCTCCTTAAGTATAACCTCTAACTTGGTAAACTTTTTGTTATACTCCAGTACCCTTATAGAGCATGGAAGAGTCTTACCTTCCGGATATAGAAATATACCCTTTCTCAATCTTTCCAGTTTCTCTTCCGATGGTCTACCTTCAACAGTTACTATATACTTCTTATCAACCTTGTACCTTGGGTGTAACAATCTATAGGCAAGCTCACCATCGTTGGTCATTATCAACAATCCCCTTGAAGTTCTATCAAGTCTACCCACAGGGTATACCCTCTTTTCCTGAATATAGGGAGGTAGGACATCGTAAACCGTGGTTCTTCCCCTCTCATCCTTGACCGTAGTGAGTATACCACTCGGTTTATTATAGACGATGTATATCTTCTCAACAGGTTCAACTACCTTTCCATCAACGGTTACTATATCATCAGGATACTTGACTTTATACGAATACTCCTTAACGACAATACCGTTTATAGCAACTCTACCTTCATCTATAAGTCTTTCGACTTTCCTTCTTGAGCCGAGACCACACTCGGCAAGAAACCTGTTCAACCTAACTTCTCTTGTATCTCTCATACCAGTAGACTATAGAACCCAGTATCTTCAATCCATCGGTAGATCCGAGGATAGATTCACTTGCTCTCTCAGGATGAGGCATCATACCAAGTACATTTCCTTTTTCGTTAACTATACCGGCTATATTGTAGACGGATCCGTTAGGATTATAATCGTCATTCACCACACCATCCTTTGATGAATACCTGAAAACTACCTGTTTGTTCTCTATCAATCTCTCAAGCGTATCGTTATCGACAAAAAAGTTACCATCCATATGGGCTATAGGAATCTTCAAGACCTCACCCTTTCTACATAGTAGCGTAAAGGGTGTATTATCGTTCTCCACCCTGATATAGACATACTCACATATAAACCTCAAACCCCTATTTCTCAGCATAGCACCAGGGAGAAGACCCGACTCAAGTAGTATCTGGAAACCGTTACAAATCCCTATAACAAGACCTCCCCTTTCGGAAAACTCTCTTATAGCCGTCATAACCGGTGAGGTCTTAGCTATAGCCCCAGCTCTAAGATAGTCACCATAGGAAAAACCACCTGGCAAAATCACACAATCTATACCATCCAGATTCCTTTCCTCATGCCAGATATAATGGCAGGGGTAACCGAGAACATCCTTCACAACCCAGTAACAATCTCTATCGCAGTTGGATCCGGGAAAGACTACAACTCCGAACTCCATCACCCCTCCAGAACGTACCACTCGTAGGTTTCAATTACAGGATTAACAAGTAGCTTATTACACATCTCGCCCACAACCCTACCTACATCATCTACATCTTCCATCTCAAGATCTACAACCTTACCTACCCTCACATCCCCAACACTCTCAAAACCCAAGGTTTTGAGAGATTTTAAAACGGCTTTACCCTGGGGATCGAGTACACCGTCCTTCAATCTAACTATAACTCGAACCCTCATAGTAGCCTCCAAAAAAAATAATGGTGCGAGAGGCGGGAGTCGAACCCGCACGCCCTCATCGGGCACTGGATCCTAAGTCCAGCGCGTCTCCCAGTTCCGCCACTCTCGCACCCCAACCAAAATAATTTATAGATACTATGGATAATAAAGTCAAGTGACTGTGAATCTAAGCCTTATAGGCGATATGTCTGAGATTCCTATACTTTTCGGCCCAATCTATACCATAGCCAAAGACGAAATGGTTGGGTATCCTAAAGCCCACGTATTCAGCGTCAATGTTTATTCTTCTCCTTTCAGGCTTATCGAGTAAGACACAAATCTCACAGGAGGCGGGCCTTTTCGAGACAATGTAATCCCTTATCTTACTTAAGGTACAACCGGTATCCAATATATCGTCCACTATAAGTACCCTCTCACCCTCTATATTTATGGTTGGTTCAAGAAGTATCCTTACCTCCTCACCAGGCTCAGTTCCCATCCCGTAGGTGGAAGCTCTTATAAAGTCAACCTCTATATCTAGATCGCTCAACTCCCTTATAAGATCCGCACCGAACATAAAGGCACCCTTCAAAACTATAATAACAACAAGCTTACAATCCTTATACTTCGATCTTATCTCACTAGCGAGTTCCTTAACCCTATTTCTTATCGCATCCTCATCCAACAACACCCTCATGCCTCCTCACCTCAACAAGAATAGCAGGTTCACCCTCCTCTGGCAATAACTCTGTATTTTGAACATAACCGACTATCCATATTACCCTATCCTCACCAGTAACAAGTAGCGGGATTCTATCTCTCTCACTAAACGGTATCTTCCTATCTATGAAGAAATCTTTCACTTTCTTGGTAAGATTACTCTTTATAGTTATCCTGTCACCTTCTCTTCTCGTTCTGATTATAAGAGGAAAACCCACCTTTCTCTTCGAAAAAATAGCTACAAACTTTCCAGCATTAAGTAGATCACCATCTCCATAGCTTACTTCCCTCACGTTAAAAACCCATTCGCCAAAATGATAGACCCCCTCGCCCATTACCAGAACTTCCTTCCTTTCAAAATCCCTTCCTTCATCGTAACCGATAAAAACTCTATCATACTCTCTACGAAGTACGATACCGCGGGATATGGGCATTCTCTTACTACCTTCCGTACTTCCAAGTATCTCTATGATTCTACTTACCTTATCATCCATAAGTTCACTTGACTCTCCCCTAAAGAACCTCCGGTATAGTAACTTTGAAATCAATCTCCTTTTTATAGCGGGGTGTAAATTTATAAAATCCTCATCAATTTTAAAATATATACCCCTTTCGTCCGTATCAATATTCAACTTTTTTAGTACCTCCTCCGCCATACTGGACAATAGCTCTTCATCCTCCCTTATGAGCCTAATCGTCCTTCCAACAATCCTCTCTATAGAAGAGACCCTATCCTTTATAAGGGGGATGAGTCTCAATCTAACCCAATTTCTAAGGATCCTCTCATCAAGGTTTGTTTCATCAATCAAATAATCAACCCCCAGCTCCCCAAGGAAAGCCAATACCTCATCCCTCGTAACTTCTATGAAGGGTCTGATATACCTATCCCTTACAGGCGGAATACCTTTAAGACCTGAAAGAGACGCCCCCCTCAAAACCCTCATAAAGAAAGTTTCAACATTATCATTGAGTGTGTGGCCTAGAGCAACCCTGTTAAAATCCTCCCTCTGAGCCACCTCCTCAAAAAAGTCATATCTAAGTTTTCTACATGCCTCCTCGAGACTTATATTCTCCGTTTTTGCCAATTCTCTGGCATTTCCCTCCCCTACGAATATCCTATATCCTAACCTTTCACTAAGATCCTTGACAAACTCTAGATCCCTATAATCACTACTTCTAACACCATGTCTAAAGTGACATACCGCAAGATCAAAACCTATCCTATCCTTAAGTTTATCAAGTACTAAAAGTAAAGCTACAGAATCAGGGCCACCTGATACCGCCACAAGAACCCTATCACCCTCTTCTATCATTCCATAATACCTTATGGTCCTTAGCACTTTATTTATCAACGATAACCCAAAAGCCTGCATATACTCTCTGCAAATTCCCTCGCAGCCCATGGACCATTGGCAGTGACGATCCTTCCGTCCACCTCAACTTTCCTACCGGTATATATAGCTCCAGCCTTAACCAGGGTATCGGCCATGGATGACCAAACGGTAGCTCTCTTACCTTTCAAGATCCCAGATCTGGCGAGTATGGAGGGGGCAATACATATAGCCCCAACAACCTTCCCACTCCTATAAGCATCCCTTGCAAGTTCTAAAACCGTATGGTTATCGATCAACGCTGTGGCACCTATACCACCTACAAACACAACCGCACTGTAGTTATTGAGATCAACCTCGTTTATACTCATATCAACCTCATAAGTACCACCCATCATACCTTTCGCCCTTCCCTTGACAACGGAAGCGACATCAACCTTTGCTCCACAGTTGGATAAAACCCTCTTAGTCTCGAATAGTTCCTCATCCCTAAAGTTAACAGGGGCTATCACCATAAGCACCCTCTTACTCACCTGAGCATAAGACGAGTCTATAATAGCAATTAAAACTAAGAGATAGAACAATACTTTTCCCATTCCCCACCTCCCAATAGGCCTTATTTTACAAGCCTATAAAAGACTTTACCATCATGGTACAACTCTTCGATCCTACCCATTAATATTAGTTTCTTTAGGATCTCTTCAACCATTTTCCTATCACCAACGATTCCTTTCATATCCTCAAGAGTAAGTGGCCTCCTTTTTAAAGCCTCACACAGAGTCTCTTCCATTAAGGAATCGATCCCACCCGAACCTTCAAAAACACCGATTATCTTAACATTCTCTAATGCGAAAAAATCCTTCACACTCACAAGAAACTCGTAACTTACAGGTAAAACCCTGTAACTCGGGGGTCTAACGACAGTATTAAGATGAACCTCATCGGGTTCTATATAGTTTATCGCCCTTTTAAGCTCCAAAAGCTCCTCCTCGGTATCGTTGAAACCTTTAACAAAAAGAATCTCAAGAGACATAGTTATCTTTGGGTACTCCCTTTTAAAAGCCCTCAGTGACTCTATGATCTCCCTTACGTCTACTTTAACCACGGGTCTATTTAGCTTTATAAAAGTCTCATTCCTTGCTGTATCAAGAGAAGGAAGAATCCGTGTGACTTCAGCCGCTTCCCTCCTAACCTCAGGTATTGGAAGTAACGTACTATTGGTAATAAGAGCAGTTCTATCGCCAACTATCTTTCTAACGGACCTCGCAATATAACCAAATTTAGAGTTAAGTAGGGGCTCGCCGCTACCTGAAAAGGTCACCCAATCGAAACTAACGTTAGCTTTGATAACCCTTCTAAGCTCATCCAGTATAAGCTCAGAATCTACATACTCCCTCCTTTCAAGGGTATGTAGAGTAGTCGGCCCACACTCACAGTACAGACAATCCAAAGTACAAGTCTTATGGAGAACGAGATCGATACCCAAAGAAAGGCCCAACCTTCTCGAAGGTACCGGACCGAATATAGTTTTCATGCGCTTTGATACTCCGATACCAGTTCCGTTACGAGTTCTTTCACACTAACTATCCTTTTTACCTCATCAACCCTCTTACCACAGAAGAAGAGGCCATTTTCCAGATCCCCTCTCTGGGCGTTAAGAAGAGCTTCTGCTATACAGTAAGGTACCCTTTTTGGATCACATGGCTTAAGACAGGCATAGCTACATCTGACCGGTCTTGTTTCCCCCTTCATCATCCTTTCGACAAACTCAGTTTTTATGGCTCTTGCTGGCATACCAACAGGACTCTTTATTATAACAACATCATCCTTTTTCGCCCTAACATAGAGATTCTTAAAATTCTCATGTACATCACACTCATAAGTTGCAACGAATCTTGTTGCCATCTGTACACCACTTGCACCATACATGAAGGCTTTCTTTATATCCCAACCGTAGAATACACCTCCAGCAAGTATCACAGGAATCCTAAAACCATACTTTACCCTTACTCTTTCTGTAAAATCGACCAGCTCCTCTAAAAGCTTAAAGGTATCGGGTTCATTACCTTCAATAAGTTCATCCTCCTTAAAACCGAGGTGACCACCTGCGAGTGGACCCTCCAGAATAAAGGCGTCTGGTAACCTCCTGTATCTATCCCACCACCTTTTCACTATTATTTCGGCTGCCCTCACATTAGAGACTATAGGTAGTAGACAAACACTCCTACCTTCTGCAATCTCAGGTAGATTTAAAGGTAAACCGGCCCCGGATATTATAAACTCAGCTCCAGCATCTATAGCAGCTAAAACCTTCCCCTCGTATCTATTTACCGCAACCATTATATTAACCGCTATTGGTTTACCACCCGATAACTCCTTAGCCTTTACTATCTCTTCCTTTAGTATCTCCACATCCGCCTGATAGAGATTTTTAAACCTATCCCTACCCATAAGACCTATGGCGCTACCGGCAATAACACCAAGCGCTCCTTCCCTACTTACAGAACCTGCAAGTCTATGTAGAGAAACTCCAACAGCCATGCCACCCTGTATTATTGGATGTTCAAACTCAAATTCACCTATCACCATCTTTGGCCAGATACTCATTATCCCTTCCTCGCTATTATTATATCTCCCACATTCGCACTAAGTATCCTCGCGACAACATCACACTTTACCCTTAGGAAAAAGTAGAGTTTATCTCTCCTATAATCCTCGAGGGTCTCAAAGTTACCCTGACCCTTTGATATGACCATATCAGCACTTCCTAAAAGATGCTTGAACCTATCCGTTACCACATCGAGAGCTACACCCGGTGCATCCGATCCACTATCCACTATCTCAGCATACCTATCCATACCGACAAACTTAGCATCCTCAACGGTAACATCATTTATTATGGGCTTCCCTCTCACCGCAAAGTAAACCTTTTTGTTGAGATTGGATAGTAACTCTACAAAGACAAGATCAAAAACTATCTCACCCGCGTTATCACCTATGTATAAAATAGTCCTCGAACCTTTCAGATCCTCTACAAAATAGAAGTAATGGTTTATCCTTATCGGTATAGAATCGAAGGAGGAGATATCTTCAAGCGTAAAGGTCCTACCAGCCCCGTAATCTATTATGTTACCAACTATAGCTAACCTTATAGCTTCAAACAGAGGATCTTCGCTACTTTTTACCCTCTCCCTGAGTAAAGGTAACATCCCGAGAGCCATGAGGTTAGACTTTCTCTTTATTTCGCCAAAGGGATCCTTTACACCTGATCTCTGGCTACAGATTGAGTAAATCTTCCTAGATATATAGGGAGGTGGTAGATTGGTCGGTAAATTAGCCAATCTGTTTAATACATCCACCATTATACTCTTTCTCAACTCTTCATCCATCGGGATAAGCTTTAAAGTATCCAGGGCCTGCTTAACTATACAGGGGTAACATTCCGAATGTATCTCCATCACTTTCCCTCGTTTAGATCTTGCAAAAGTTCTCTATAACTTTCAATCCAGGAATATAACTCTTCTCTGGATGAAACTGAACTAGATATATGTTATCCTTCACTATTACCGATGGGAAAGTAACGCCATAGTGAGTGACACCACCGATAGCGTCCCTATCGGCACAATCCGCATAGTAGGAATGGACGAAATAAAAGTACTCGCCATCTTTTAATCCCTTTGTCAAACCGATATCCCTTATAAAATTCACACTATTCCAACCCATGTGTGGTATCTTCAAGCCCCTTGGAAACTTTACCACCTTTCCCTTTATTATCCCAAGTCCCTTGGTTCCTTCCGATTCCTCACTCTCCTCAAAAAAGATCTGTAAACCTATACATATGCCAAGTATGGGGCGACCGGTTTTAACGAACTCTACTATGGCACTATCGAGTTTTAGATCACTCAACTTTTTCATACAGTCCCCGAAGGAACCAACCCCAGGAACCACTAACTTATCGGCCTTGATTACCCTATCGGGATCAGAGGTAACCTCAACGGCATCCATAAACTTCTTAAATGCCTTATAAACGCTACCTATGTTACCAGCCTTATAGTCCACTATAACAATCATAACACACCCTTTGTACTTGGTATATCGGTATTTTCAACCCTCACGGCTTCCTTAAGAGATAGGGCGAAGGACTTAAAAGCCGCCTCAATTATATGGTGATAATTCATACCCTCGAGGATCCTAAGATGTAGAGTAACATCCGCACTTCTCGTGAAAGCCTTAAAGAACTCCTCTATATCGACAAGGGGAATATTAAAAACAGCTATTTTAAAAATATCAACGGTACTTCTAAGGTAATAACCAGATCTACCTGAAATATCAAGCGCGGTAACCACAAGAGCCTCATCCATAGGAACAGCGGAATGCCCATATCTTCTTATACCCATCTTATCCCCAAGGGCCTCTTTAAATGCTAAACCAAAAACTATCCCCAAATCCTCTATCAGGTGGTGATAATCAACATCGGTATCTC
The DNA here is from genome assembly GCA_964590075.1 of uncultured Aquificales bacterium. GTDB lineage: Bacteria > Thermosulfidibacterota > Thermosulfidibacteria > Thermosulfidibacterales > Thermosulfidibacteraceae > JAGDVO01. The sequence goes on along the minus strand of CAZPXS010000005.1, from coordinate 85,138 downwards.
CCTTTGCTGATACTTCAATGTCAAAACCGGAATGCTTGGCCAAAAGTTCCATCATATGATCCATGAATCCTATCGTCGTAGTACCTTTAAACTCACCCCTACCATCGAGATTTAGTACTAATTTTATATCCGTTTCCCTGGTAACCCTTTCCACCTTAGCTTGTCTCATCGAATCTCCTCCTTATTGACTACACTTTGACTTTATAATAATTTACAAATCCTATGAAAAAAGACAATATTATAGATGTTAAAACAGGTCTAATCTTCTTTATTATCTACTTTGCCATCCAGATACTAGCGATAAACAACATATCGCTATGGGATATAGATGAGGGTAGATACCTGATTCCTGCCCAGAATGCCATAGATTACGGAAAATGGATAGTACCCGAGTATAACGGTAGTCCGAGGATAACGAAACCTCCCTTAGTTGTATGGGAGATAGCTATATCATCGCTCCTATTTAACGATGGAAAGGTAACGGAATGGAGCGCAAGGATACCCATAATAATAGCAGGAGCTATAACTCTCCTTATTACATACCTGATATCAAGAAAAATGCTCAGTAGAGAGACCTCGATACTTGCCGTTATGATACTCTCAAGTTGTAACATATTTTTATACTATATAAGAAGCCCCATAACCGATATGACGCTACTAATGTTCATGACCATAACCCTATATATGCTCCTTTTAGGTCTCAGGGAGAATAAAAACTTACTCACACTACTTTCCTTTATACCCATGACCTTGGGATTCTTAACCAAAGGACCGGTAGCGATACTTCTCCCACTAATTGTTATTATATCCTACAGTATAGTCAAACTTGAAAGACCTCCTAAAAAATTCGTAATCTATCTATCACTATCCCTTACTATAACCATCTCTCTTTCTCTAATCTGGTCCATACTTGTAGGAATCGAAGATTTCTTTAGAGAAGTGATACTTGAAGAAAACTTAAAAAGATTCTCCACTAACTATAGCTGGGAATCATCGACATTCTACTATATTCCAGATATAATAGCAAAATTCTCTCCATGGTCAGCCTTCATACCAGTTATATTTAAATACTTCAAAGAAGAAAAAGATGAAAAACTCACATTCTTTGTAACCTGGTTTTTTACAATACTCATTTTCTTTTCGCTATCCGTTACAAAAAGGTCATCCTATATTCTCTTTTCTTATCCGGCTCTATCCATTATAACCGCGCATTCAATACAAAACATAAAGGACACAAAAATGTTGAATCTATCTAAAAATTTATCGATAATTATTTTTGGAATATTTATACTGTTTAATATATCGAAGCTAATCTACTGGAAATCGTATAATTACGCTATTATTTCTGCTATAACTGGAATGATATTCATTATCACTATTTTGTACTCATTCTTTAAAAAACTTTTCTATTTATCTATCTCTCTGGCATTTTCTATTTACTACATATTAGTATTTCAGCCTTTTGCCGATAGAAGTTATCACTCAGCTAAAATCTGCATGGAAAAAATTAAAAAGATAGTTGACAATCAGACAGTACTAATGTATGGTTCTACAAGAGCTAACGAACTATATTACCTGGATAGAAGAGTTTTGGAAGATTACGAACCTGGTAGGAACGGTTACATAATAGTAAGGGTAAAGAAAGGTAAATCCTCGGAGGAAAAATTCGGTAACCCTATAATATGCTGTAAGTATGAGGAATCTGAACTATGTCTTCACAAAAAGTAGAGTCTCCAGTTAAAATAACAGAGGATATCTTTCTCGTAAGTGCTCCTATAACGAGTGGGCCTGCAAAGATGATACAATCCTACGCCTATCTACTTATCTCTGATGGTAAAGGTATCCTATTTGATGGTGGTAGCTATGTAAATAGAGATAAAACAATCGAAAATATAAGGAAAATAATCGACCCAAAGAATATCACCCATATAGTGATATCCCATCCCGACGTAGACACCATAGGCTGTATAGATGAACTTATAAAAATAAACCCTGACGTAAATATAATAACGAGCAAGAATAACCTACCCCTTCTTGCTACATTCTTACCCGATGGTATAAGGCTAACGGTTTTAACAGAAAGTGAGCACATAATCAAATTTGGCAATTTAGACATTGTCTTTATAGCAACTCCATACGTACATACTCCCGGTAGCTTTATAGCATATATACCTGATAAGAAATCACTAATATCATTTGATCTATTTTCTGGAATCCTAAGTGAAACCGATAAAAACGAAAATATATTTATAGATGATGAAAACTATCTTAAAAAAGTAGAAGATTTTATGTACATATATTTTCCTAACAAGTTCGAAGTATCAAATATACTTGATAGGATTTCTAAACTTGATATAAATCTGATACTACCTCACCACGGAAAAATAATAGTAAAGAATTTTGTACAAAGAGTTATTAGTTTATATTACAAGCATTATTTTAAAATTCAGCAAAGTAGTAATGATGTTGTTCTTACAAAAACTATAAGCTCGATCATAAAAAAGAGCTTAGAAAGATTTGACTTAGATCATTTACAACAATCAGATGGTAAAGTAAAAAATCTTGTAGCTATAATTGAAGAAAGCTTGAGAGAAATATTACCAGAAAGTGAAGCACTTTTAATTGCAAGATATTCAAGTAAGCTCTTTATCTTAGACAAAAACAACTTTGTAGTAAAACATATATCAACTCACAATGATATAATCACATACTACACTCTTATGAGTAGACAAAGAGAGTTAATTAAAGAAGAAATCAAGCTATTCGATAGATTACTAAAACCTTGCATATTTACCGTACCCATATACGACTTCCATCATGAAACTTTTGTTGTAGTTTTTGAGAATATAAGTGAAGGAATAGATAAAGAAAAATTATTTTTAGCTGAAAAAATATTAAAAGAACCAGAAATATTACTTCTTGTAAGAAGTGAAGTTGGAAATTTAGTTCATCTAAAAGAAAAGGAAGAACTTATGGAGCAAGCAACTAAGTGTAAACTTACAGGTTTATTTAACAGGAATTATTTTGAAACTGAAATAAAAAAAGAATTTATAAAAGCGAGAAGATATAGATACCCCATAAGTGTTATTATGATTGACATCGATAATTTTAAAGACATAAACGACCGTTACGGTCATCTTATAGGAGATCTTGTTTTGAAAGTAACAGGGGATATAATTACCAAAAATATAAGAAGTATCGATATTCCTGTGAGATACGGTGGTGAGGAATTTCTTATAGTTCTACCTCACACTTCCGCCATTAGGGCAGAGAGAGTAGCGGAAAGAATAAGAGAAAAGATCGAGAAGACAAAGATAAATACACCCTATGGTCCCATAAGTGTAACGGCAAGCTTTGGAGTAACAGAATTTGACGGAAATGAAAGCATAGAAAGGTTACTCGATAGAGTCGATATGGCTCTCTATGAGTCAAAGCGTAAAGGTAAAAATAAAGTTACAGTCTATTAAAAAGATTAAGACTTGACAGGTAAAATCATAAATGTTAATAAAACCCCATGGAAAAGGAAAAAGTGTTAATGCTAACATGTAGTAAATGTGGGAAAAGTAACCTCGTCTCAGAAAAACGCTTAAAACACATGGATAAGGAGCCTCTAAGATGCTGGTATTGTAAGAGTGTACTCGAGATGGAAGATGGGATAAATAAAGAGCACAAAGCAACAAGTAATGGTTAGATTATTTTATATAAGTATCTTAATTGGGCTGGTAAATGGTGGCTTGAAACTATACTCCTATATATTAACAAACTCCGTATCGGTACTATCCGATGCGGTTGAATCAGCTGTTAACATAGTCTCCGCCATAATGGGTGTAGTAGCGGTAAGAATATCCGAAAAGCCGCCCGATAAGTCTCATCCCTATGGACACGGTAAGATCGAGTATCTCGCATCTATCATCGAAGTGTCTCTCGTAATCTGTGCTATGGGTATGGTGGTCAAGGAAGCTATAGATAGATTCATAAATAGATCAACCTTGGAAGATGTAACTCATGGTAGTATCGTACTTCTCGTTACGATTATAGTCAATCTCCTACTATCTATAAAATTGATAAAACATGGAAAGAATAATAACTCACCAATTTTTACTTCCCACGGCTATCATATACTCGGCGATGTGCTTACAACCTGCGGAGTTATAATAGGCATAGTTGTAACGAAAATAACGGGAATATCCATAATCGATCCGATTCTTGCTCTAGTATTAGCAACCTATGTTATAATCCATGTATTTAAGGTTTTAGTAGACTCGGTAAATTATCTCATCGATGCTAAGATAGAGGACGAAAAGCTAAATGACATAGAATCGATAATATCGAATGTTATTGAAGAGGAAGATAGTAACAACGTCGTAAGTTACCATAGATTGAGAAGTAGAAGGGCTGGGAAAAGATGCTTTGTGGACGTACATGTCACCGTACCTAAGGATCTCACCGTGGAAGAGGCACACAGGATATGCGAAAAGATAGAAAGCAGGATGAGAGAAAAACACCCCGACACAGAGATAACCATCCATATAGATCCAGATAAAAGAGAAGACTAGATGGAAAAATTCATAAATAGTTTCATAACCATATTTCTCGCCATAGATCCTATAGGTATAGTACCCACCTATATTGCTCTCGGTTTTGCAGGTTCAAAGGAAAAGCTCAGGATCTCTATAATCTACGCCTTTTTCGGCGGACTCCTATTCATAGTGGTAGGAAAAAGCATACTGAGTATAGTTGGAATTACCCTAGATGATCTCAAAATCGCAGGTGGTATCCTCCTAATCGCACTATCTATAAAAGAACTACTCTCATCAACAAGTTACTATAGCGAAAGCGACTATACAGATAGTGATCCGATTGTACCTCTCACCGTACCTCTAATAGTAGGTCCTGCCACACTAACCGCTCTACTCGTTTCATCGGAATTATACGGTTACATAGCCACCTTTGTTAGCTTTACACTTAACCTCTTTGTTTGTTACGGGATACTATCCTATAGTGGTTGGATAATAAAGATAATGGGTGAAAGAGGAGTAAAGGGTATATCTAAAGTTACTCTACTACTACTTACCGCCTTCGGAGTATCCTTCATAAGAAGAGGTATAGAGGGTATACTAACCAACCGCTATAGGTAAACCTGTATACTACTTTTTCTTTTCCCTTCTTATACGATCGACATAATCCTTGATCCTATCGAGAGACCATGTGTTCAATAGATCCTTAGCCTCCAGCCATCCTCTCCTTGCAACGGCAACTCCATACAACATGTTCTTCAACTGTCCTATATGATGGGAATCAGTTCCTATCGCGAATTTTAAGCCGTAATTCTCCTTTGCTCTCTTTACGAGATAATCGGGTAGATCGAGCCTATCGGGTTGCGCATTTATCTCCATACAGACGCCGAATTTACTTGCCTCCTCAAAAATCCTATCCCAATCGGCAGGATAGGAATCCCTCTGGAATATAAGTCTACCTGTGGGATGCCCTATGGCAGTCACGTACGGGTTTCTAATCGCTCTGATTATTCTCTCCGTTGCATCTTCGTTGAATCTCGTATGAACACTCGCTATAACCCAATCAAGCTCTTTAAGAACATCATCGGAAAGATCCAAAGAACCATCGGGCAGAATATCCACCTCAATCGAAGTAAGAACCCTTACATTGCTCAGTTTACCATTCAACTTCCTTATGTACTCAACCTGCTCTAATAGCCTTTTTTCATCGAGACCGTGTGCTATCTTCATACTCTTGGAATGGTCAGAAATAACCACATACTCGTATCCTAACTCTTCCGCCGCTTTAACGATCTCCTCTATAGAGGATGTACCATCACTCCAGTTGGAATGAATATGAAAATCCCCCCTTATCTCCCCATAATCAACGAGCTTTGGTAACCTACCCTTTATGGCACATTCGATCTCTCCCCTATCCTCTCTCAACTCAGGAGGAATATAGCATAAGCCTAAGGTTTCATAGACCTCCTCTTCCGTTCTACCTGCAACCTTAACCCCATCGGTAGATCTAAAGACACCGTACTCACTCAGCTTAAATCCCTTCTCCTTTGCTATCTCTCTAAGGTGGATGTTGTGTTCCTTAGATCCCGTAAAATACTGAAGAGCACTACCCCACTCATCCTCCTTCACCACCCTTAGGTCAACCTGAATAGTACCTATCATAACGCTCGACTTGGTATCGCCCTTCGCTATAACATCGGTCACCCTAGGGAGATTCACGAATCTATCCATTATCTCAAAACTATCACCAACCACAAGGATATCTATATCACCGATAGTCTCCTTCATCCTTCTTAAACTTCCCGCATAGGTTATCTTTACTACATAAGGTTTGAGGTTCTCTATCACATAGTTTGCGATATCAAGGGCTTCACTTAAAAATAGCCTCCTCTGACCCTTAAGATAAAGTTCTATACCCTTTTTGATATTTTCAACCTTTTTCCAACCCATACCCGGAAGTCTCATCAGAGATCCATTCTCTATAACCTTTAAAAGATCCTCTAAATTCCTAACATTTAGCTTTTCATAGGCAAGCTTTAACGTCTTCGGCCCAAGGTTCGGAATGGCAAGTAGCTCAACAAGTTCCTCAGGAAATTCGTTCCTCAGCTCCTCATACTTCTTTATCGTCCCAGTCTTTATAAACTCGATTATCTTAGCCTTTATACTTTCCCCTATTCCCGGCATCTTATCTATCCTTCCACTTTTTACCAGTTCTTCAACATCCTCAGGTAGAGCTTCTATAACCCTTGCCGCTTTTCTGTAAGCACCTATTTTATAAACCAATTCCCCTTTCAATTCCAAAAAATCAGCTATCCTATCTAAAAGATAGGCTAACCTTTTGTTCCTCTCCGTTCCCATACAAACCTCCCTGATAAAAGGAATGATTGTTAAAAGTACTCAATACATATATTATTATGTAATTTTAGAGCCAAAATTAAAATAGGAGGGTGTTTATATGGGAGTATCAAAAAGGATAAAATCCTACATCGAAAATAGTAGCTGGATAAGGAGGATGTTTGAAGAGGGCTTGAGACTTAAGGAAACCTATGGACATGAGAATGTCCTTGATTTCACGTTAGGTAACCCCGATCTCGACGCACCACCAGAGGTCAAATCGGCTCTGGAAGATATAGTAAAAAACTATAACCCAAAAATGCACGGATACATGCCCAACGCCGGACTATACGATGTTAGATGTGCTCTAAGCGAAAAGGTATCGAGAGAACAGAGTATAAGGATACCGCCTGAGAATATAATTCTAACCTGCGGGGCAAGTGGTGGTATAAATGTCGTATTAAAGACGATCCTCGATGATGGAGATAAGGTCCTCTTCCCTTCCCCCTATTTTGTAGAGTACTTTTTTTACGTACAGAACCACAACGGGATTCCTGTACCTGTAGAAACTAAGCAAGACTTCTCCCTCGATATAGAGGAATTTGAGAAAAATATGGACGATAAGGTAAAGGCCATAATTTTAAATTCCCCCAACAATCCAACAGGACAGATATATGACAGGGAAACTCTAAAGGAACTGGTAGAACTCGTAAGGTATAAGAGTAAAAAATATAACCGTACGATATACATACTGAGCGACGAACCCTATAGAAACATAAACTTTGACAGTGCAACCGTGCCATCAATAATGGAGCTATTCGAAAACTCTTTCGTTGTATCGAGCTTTTCAAAGGAACTATCACTCGCAGGAGAAAGGATAGGTTATATAGCTGTTCATCCGGAAATGGAGGATCTAGAGACTGTAATCGAAGGTTTGATCCTATCTAACAGAATACTCGGTTTCGTGAATGCCCCCAACTTAGCCCAGAGGATAGTTAAAAACTGTATAGATAGTAAAGTCGCGGTTGATATCTACCAGAAGAGGCGGGATCTTCTCTGTGATATACTGGAGGAGGCCGGGCTAAACTTTGTAAAACCAAAGGGCGGCCTTTTCGTGTTTCCAGAGGTACCGATCGATGATATCGAGTTCTGTAATCTCCTCAAGGAAGAACTGGTTCTTGCCGTACCTGGAAGGGGATTCGGTAGAAAGAATCACATAAGACTTGCTTTATGTGTTGATCTTCATATTATTGAAAAATTAAGAGAAAAACTAAGGAGAGTAATGGGTAGGGTAAAATGAGTAAGCTTATACCTTTTGAAATACTGGATGAATTTCAGAAAGAGGCAATAAGGAGAATAAGGGAAGGAAAGAATGTGATAGTGTCCGCACCTACGGGTACCGGAAAAACAGCGATAATAGATCACATAATCTTCGAAGAAGTACCCAAGGGAAATAGGGTAATTTACACAGGGCCGATAAAGGCTTTATGTAACCAGAAATTTAGGGATTTTTCGAACCTAATTGGAAGTGGCCTCGTAGGGTTGATAACCGGTGATGAAGTGGTAAACGAAAAAGCCCCAATGCTTGTTATGACAACGGAAGTTTTAAAAAACATGTTACAGGAAAATACCGTAGAGGAACTACCTAAGATAGTTATATTCGATGAGATACACTACATAGCGGATGAGGAGAGAGGAGCTACCTGGGAGGAAAGCATAGTTTTACTACCATCAACCGTACAGATAATAGGTCTATCAGCTACAATCCCAAACGCTGAGGAACTCGCGTTATGGATAGAAACTATAAAAGGAAGAGAAACGGTCGTAATAAGACACACGGAAAGAGCGGTTCCACTCAGAATATTCGGTATAACAAAGGAAACGGGGTTGGTATCATTCAAAAAGGCTAGAAACTTCGTTGAAAGGGCAAAATCGAGTAGAAGAAGCTTCCACGCTCCAAGCCACATCGAAATAATAGGAGATTTAGAAGCTAAAGACATGTTACCAGCCCTCTACTTCCTCTTTAACAGAAAGAAAGTGGAAAGTTTCGCAAGGGAACTTGCCGGTATTAAAAACTTCCTCAATAACTCCGAAAAAAAGGAAGTGAGGCACTTTATAAACTCCTTCATGGAAACCTGTCAGGATGAGGTGAAACCACTTATAGAAAGGGTAAAGCCTATACTGATGAAGGGTATAGGATACCACCACGCAGGTTTGATACCCCAGGTAAAGAGACTCGTGGAAATGCTCTTTGAAAGGAAACTTCTAAAGGTTGTTTACTGTACAAGTACCTTTGCCCTTGGCGTAAACATGCCTGCGAGAACAGTCTGTTTTGACAGTATAGTAAAATTCGACGGCAAGGAGTTCAGGCCCCTCAAAAACATAGAATTCTTCCAGAAAGCCGGGAGGGCTGGAAGAAGAGGTATAGATAGGGAAGGTTTTGTGATAGTAAGATTCGATCCACACGACCATGAGGAAATACCTCTCTACAGCGAAGATAGGATAGAGTATGTTGAGAGTACCTTCAAGTTGTCCTACAACTCTGTGATAAACCTTATAATAAGGGAAAGTAAGGATAGAATCCATAAATTTCTCAACTCCTCCTTCTGGTCATTCCAGCACGAGGACGTTAAGGAAGAACTAAAAAAAGAGCTGTTAGAGTTAAAAGAAAAGTTAGAACAGATACCGGAATTTGAGTGTAAATATAACGAAGATCTATTGATATTCAAAAAAAATGAACTTACGGAACTTATAGAAAGAGAAAAGAAAAAATTAGAAAGTATAAATAGAGAGTTGGAAAAAGATAACCTCAGTGAAAAGAAGAGAAAAAGATTGTTAAACAAAAGGGAAAGTGTGGTAAGTTCTATATTAACGGCAGAGATGAATCTTAAAAATATAAAGCTTGCAAGTTGTGAATTTTGTGAAAATAGGAAAGAATGTAAAATAGCAATGAAAAAGAAAAGAAAATTACAGGCTAAGATTAAAGAAATAGAAGAGAGAATCAATTTTATAGAAAGTTATTTGGTGAGGGAGTTTGAGGGTAAAGCGAAAATATTAGAAGAACTGGGCTACATAGATAGTGATTGGAACGCGAAGTTTCCCTCCGAGGTTCTAAGGAGACTACATATAGAGGAACTTCTAACAAGTGAACTGGTTCTAGAGGGTTTCTTTGATCAACTTGATGCACTCACTCTCTCGGCGGTGATATGTTCCATAGGTAGGGATGAGGATAGACTAAAAGGTAGATCCAAAACAAAGGTGATACCAAAGAATATCGTGAAGGAAGTTGAAGATATTTCAAACTTAATTAGGGAACTCGAACTAAAGCACCTTGGTTACAAGGAACATGGTAAAATCAACTGGGATATTGCAGAGGCTGCTTACCTATGGGCGCTCGGCGAAGACATACACGATATAGCAAGAAGAACGGGATTTTATGAAGGTGATATAATATCCGCTATCAGACAGGGGGTTGACCTTTTGAGACAGCTAAAGAGAGTTTATAGTGAGGTAAAGGGCTTTAAAGAAACACCTGCATATGATATAGTAAAAGAAGCTTATCAGCTGATGGATAGGAGTATACTGAGAGAGTTTTCGCCATAAAGCCAAGAAGTGGGGGTGTCTTGTGGTAGGTAAGACAAGAAGAACGAGCGTTAAGGATGCCGTAATGCTAAGGGTTAACAAAAGTAACGGTGATTACTGGATTGAAGCAAGGTGTTGGAAATGCGGTAAGATATTAAAAAGGTATACTCATCCTATCCTATCGGTAAACATACAAAAAATCTCCTGCCCGAGTTGCAAAGCTATAAACATCTTAGAGGCAGGGGATGAAATTATCTGAAATTGCACTAAGAATTTTAGAATCGAGATACCTAAGAAGAGACGAAAAGGGAAAGGTAGTAGAGACACCAGTAGAATTATTTAAGAGAGTAGCCTACGCTGTAGGTGTAAATGAGAATGAGGTAATAAGAGAAAAGTTTAGAAACCTTATGGAAGATCTAAAGTTTCTACCCAACAGTCCCTGTCTTATGAACGCAGGGACACCTATGGGCCAACTCTCCGCCTGTTTTGTACTACCTATAGAGGATTCGATGGAGAGTATATTTGAGACTCTGAAACATGCAGCCTTAATACATAAAAGTGGCGGTGGTACAGGATTCTCTTTTTCGAGGCTAAGGCCTAAGGGAGATATAGTTAAAAGTACAAAGGGTATATCAAGTGGTCCTATATCGTTTCTTCTTGTCTACGACTCTGCGACGGAGGCTATCAAGCAGGGTGGTAAAAGGCGTGGCGCCAATATGGGAGTACTAAGATGCGATCATCCGGATATAGTTGAATTTGTCAATCTAAAGTCTAAACCAGGTATCCTCAAGAACTTTAACATATCGGTAGCAGCAACCGATGAGTTCATGAGCGCAGTTGAAGCAAAAAGAGAAATAGCTCTGATAAACCCAAGAACAGGAGAAAAAGAGAAAAGTATAAACGCATACGAACTATTTAGAATGATAGCCCAAAACGCATGGAAAACCGGAGATCCCGGTTTGATATTCATAGATAGGATAAATAGATACAATCCAACCCCACAATTGGGAGAAATAGAAAGTACCAATCCCTGTGGCGAACAACCTCTACTGCCTTATGAGAGTTGTGTCTTAGGTAGTATAAACCTATCGGAATTCGTAAAGGATGGCTCGATAGACTGGGAGGATCTAAAAGAAACTATTTATCTTGCTGTTAGATTCCTCGACGATGTTATAGACGTTAACAGTTATCCTATAAAGGAGATCGAAGTAGCAACCAAGAGAACACGAAAGATCGGGCTCGGTATCATGGGATTTGCCGATCTACTACTAAAACTCGGCGTAAGATACGGGTCGGAAGAGAGTTTTAAGATAGCAGCTGAAATTATGGAATTTATCCAGTTTTACTCTAAGATGGCAAGCGTGGAACTTGCAATTGAAAGAGGACCATTTCCAACGATCGAAAGTAGTGTATATAGGGATAGAAGTAGCATAACAAAATTCTTGAATACCGATAAGTTGGAAAATGGCAAGTTACCTTGGGACGAACTCATAAATAAGATACTAAAACATGGTATAAGAAACGCCACAACCACAACCATAGCTCCAACTGGAACCATAAGTCTTATCGCAGGAGTATCAAGCGGGATAGAACCCATCTTTGCCTTTGCTATGAGGAGAGTTATGCTGGATGAAGAGGTTGAGATAGTACATCCCATGGTAAAGGAACTGATAGATAAATACGAAGTAAATGATGAGGAAGTTAAAGAGATTCTTAATACAGGTAAAATCACAAACGTAAAGAGTATTCCGGAGGACATAAGAGAAGTTTTTGTAACCACCTATGAGGTGCCGGTAGAGGCACATGTAAAGATGCAGTCGGTTTTTCAGCAATTCGTGGATAATGCGGTCTCCAAAACGATAAACATGCCCCATGAAGCTACGGTAGAGGATGTTGAGAAGGCCTATATTTTGAGTTACCAGTTGGGTTGTAAGGGGATAACGGTATTTCGCGATAGATGTTACCAGGATCAGGTTATAAAAAGTGGTACAGAGAATAAGACGAAAGTCGTAACCATACCCAAGGAGAGAAGTAGAATACTGAAAGGTAAGACGGTAAAACTAAGAACAGGTTGTGGGAACATGTATGTTACAGTCAATGAGGATGAGGTAGGACCCTTTGAAGTTTTCTCCCAACTCGGTAAAGCTGGTGGCTGTCCTGCAAGCCAACTGGAAGCTATAAGTAGACTCATATCTCTGTCTTTAAGAAGTGGTGTACATATAGATGCTATAATAAAACAACTATCCGGTATAAGATGTCCCAACCCCTCATGGGATGAAGGCATGCAGTTACTATCCTGTGCGGATGCTATAAGTAAGGCTCTTAAACTCGCACTTAACCTTGAAACAAAGAGGAAGGAAGAGGAAGGAATCGGTGGGATATGCCCAGACTGCGGAAATATCCTCAGAGCCGTAGAAGGTTGCCTAACCTGCGAGATCTGTGGCTATAGTAAATGTTGATCAATCCCTCGGTTGTACCTCACCTATCCTATATAGTCTTATCATGTTTCTCTTACCCAAAAGTGGACTACTAGCGACAAGAACGACGATATCTCTTTTCGCCAAACCTACCCTTTCCCTGAGAACAACATCTATAAAGGGTAAGAGAGCCTCATCCGTTAGCTCCATGTCCCTCTCGATTAGTACGGGTTCTACCCCCCAATAGGTATGCATCTTTGCAAAGGTCCTACTATCATAGGTTAGAGCAAAGACAGGTATTTTAGGCTTTAACCTGGATATAACTAGAGGTGTAAAACCGGTCCTTGTGAGTACAACTATAGCCTTGGCTCTTACATTATCAGCTATCTCTTTTGCCCCAAGAGCTATGGACTCGGCAGGTGTAGCCCCGGGTACATAATATGTGAGTATCCTATCCTTAAGTCTACTTTCCGTTGCAGAGATTACAGAAGCCATCATTTTCACAGCCTCAACCGGATACTTACCACTTGCTGTTTCACCGGATAACATCAGGCAATCGGCACCATCAATGATAGCATTAGCGACATCAGTAACTTCAGCCCTTGTAGGTTTAGAATGCTGTATCATTGACTCCAACATCTGGGTTGCAACTATTACGATCTTTCTCATTTTGAGAGCAATCTCTATTATCTCCTTCTGAAGTATCGGTATCTCCTCAACAGGTAGCTCAAGACCCAAATCTCCCCTTGCAACCATAACACCATCCACTTCCTCAAGTATACCGTATATGTTATCTATAGCTGACTTTTTCTCTATCTTTGCTATAAGAAAGGGAGTGGGAAGACCAAGCTCAGCTAAATAGTTCTTAAAATTTAAAACATCCTCCCTCGACCTAACAAAGGAAAGACAAACATAGTCAACCTTTAACTCCCTTATCCCGAAGACAACATCCTTTTTATCCTTTTCCGTCGGATACTCTACACTGAGGGATACCCCTGGAAACAGTATCCCCTTTCTACCGCTTACGGTACCTCCTTCCAGAACCCTTAATAGAAAACCTCCATCAACCCTATCAACAACCTCCAAAACTATATCACCATCTCCAAGAATCACCTGGTAGCCAACCTTTAGATCATCTACCAGATTCTCATAATCCACATATAAGACGCTCTCATTACTAGGTTTTCTACCTACTTTCAAAAGAACCTCATCCCCTTCCTCTAGATCAAAGGGTTCCTCAACCTCGGAAATCCTTATCTTTATCCCCTGTAAATCCTGTAAAATAGGAATCTTAAGTCCCAGCCTGTCCTCTACCCTCCTTACCCTTCTTACCCATTCCCTAAAGGTCTCATAGTTACCATGTGAAAAATTTAACCTGAATATATCCGCTCCCTCTACAACCATCTTTTCCATAACCGATTCAATTGAACTCGAAGGTCCGATGGTCACTATTATCTTAGTCTTTTTAATCATACTCTACCCCAGAAATTCCTTATCAAAGACAAAGACCGTACCTTCAAAATAAGCTAAAATCTCACCGTTTCTCTCAACTTCAACGACGTAAAAACCCAATCTCTTTGTACGACCGATCTCCCTTGCTCTAGCTATGAGTCTATCCCCTAATAGTGCGCTCCTCATATATTTGATGGAAGAATCTATGGCAAGGGCAAGCTTACCGTAACTATTCGAAGCTATAGCAAAGGCAAGATCACTAAGCGTGAATATAACACCTCCCTGACAGACACCTGCCGCGTTTAGGTGTTTCTCCTTAACCACCATTCCGACGGAAGCCCTACCATAGTTAACCTCTAACACCTCCGCCTCAAGAAACTCAAACAACCTATCCTTCTTAAAGATATGATCCGCAACTCTTTCATAAATCTCCATCTATCACCCACCTAAATCTATCAGTCCGTGCAGTTCTTACTTGGAGTACAGACACTACCACCCTCTTCGGCACCTTTAATATTTATTCCACTACCCCTAATATCGATTCCTTTTTCTGTTCTCGAAGAATTATCGATATTTGGAACCACTTCCCTACCTTTGACTCCATTTTCGCTACCGTTTGTTACACCGGGCACCTTAATACCCTGCGATTCCAGAGTAGGTTTTTGTTTTTTTTCACCCTCCATATGAGAGCCAAAGTAAGACTCTATAGATGCGAGTCCTTCAAAAACGTTCGTGACCGATCTCTTTTCATCTTTTACAACCAGTACAGGGACACCATTTATCCCTAAGCTCTCCAATGTCTTTAAGTTTCTCTTTACAAAGACCCTTATTCTTGCCACAAGTAGCGGATCTATCTCGGATTTAAGATCGCTAACCCCATGAGTTCTTTCAAATGCTATCCATGGACCCTCAACTAGTGATAGTCTATAGAAACGAATGAGATTATTCATGCCTCTATCCGAAATGAGAACCGGTCTAAATTCCAATTTGGCAAACTTAAATCTACCATTCTTTATAAGATCATAAGCTTTAGAGCAGTGAGGACAGAAGGGATCGAAGTAAAAGTACGCAACCACTGAACCGTTACCATTCCAAGTAAAGGCTCTGGCTAAATTCTGATCGGTAAATTTCTCTTCAAAAGGTGGAAAGGTGTATAGGGCGTGTACAAAAACAAAGGAAAAGAAAATGCTAAAGAGAGACCTTTTTAAATTCTTGAAATTTAGTATAAAGAGTAGAAGAATAATAGATTCAACAACTATACAGAATGTGCAGATATTACCAAGTACAAAAAACTGTATAAACCACAGATACAAAGATACACCAAGACCTATACAGAGTAGATCATAAAAGAGACTCAAATTGAAAGATAATACCAAAAGTAAGAGAAAGTATAGCAAACCAATAAAATTGAGGGGTAGACCAAGTAGATGTGAGAAACTCGACTGAGCAATTATCCTACATGATTCCGCATGACATAAACCTTCACCACTTCTCTTGGCAAGTATAAAATCCACCACAACCACTATGAAACCTATAGCAGAAAAGCTAAAATTTATGAGTCTTCTGATCATCGATAGATTATCTCCCTTTACACCTTCAACCTTCATCAATTTTATAATACCTCTTTATCAAACGAGAGGCAAGGTATATTTAAATCCTCAGGGGGTTAAAATGGGATACAGGGAGATATATCCAAAGGCGGATATAGGTGTAAATGTATGGGCGGAAGATGAAAAGGGGTTGATAGAAGAATCACTAAGAGCACTATTAGACCTATACGGTATCGATAGATCAAACCTAGATAGCAAAGAGATATACAAAGCAGAGGTAGAAGGGATTGACTTTGAAGACCTGCTAATATCAACCCTAAACTTTGCGATATACCTAATAGATGCTAAAAAATTTATCCCTGTTGATTTTAAAGTAGAAAGCCTTGATTTGAATAATTTTAGACTAAAAATAAACTTCTTCGGTGAAAGCTGGAAGTCCGATAAGGAGTATAAAATGGATAGGGAAATAAAAGCTGCCACCTACCATAACATAGGTATAGAAAGGAAAGATGGCCTTTTAGAGACAACAATAGTATTCGATGTATAAGGAGGGGGTAGAATGGGTAAAGGTATATTTAAAAAGATAGATGATTATAGGTGGATGATACCGGAGGATTACAAAAAGGGAATGAAGGTACCGGGGATAATATACACAAAAGAGGAGATGCTTGATGAGATAGTGGAAGATAAGGCTCATGAACAGGTTGCAAACGCTGCCTTTCTCCCGGGTATAGTGAAAGCCTCTCTTGCAATGCCTGATATCCACTACGGCTACGGGTTACCCATAGGAGGGGTTGTGGCTACCGATATTGAAAAAGATGGTGTGGTAACGCCAGGTGGAGTCGGCTTTGACATAAACTGCGGGGTCAGACTACTCACCACTAATTTAACCTATGAAGACGTAGAGGATAAAATAGAAGAACTCATAGATGAGATATTTGATAATGTACCATCCGGTGTCGGATCAACGAGTGGTCTAAAGCTTTCCAAGAACGATGCCAAGAGAGTTTGGAGACAGGGAGCTAAATGGGCTGTAGAAGCCGGTTATGGTGAACCCGAGGATCTTATGGCGATAGAGTCCTACGGTTGTCTTGAATTCGCGGATCCCGACATAATTAGCGAAAAAGCTTACGATAGAGGGAGGGATCAACTCGGAACTTTAGGCTCCGGCAATCACTTCCTCGAGATACAGGTGGTCGAACAGATCTTTAATCAGAGCTTAGCAGAGAAATTCGGACTTTTCCCTAACCAGATAACGGTGATGATTCATACGGGTAGTAGAGGATTCGGGCACCAGGTTTGTACCGACTTCTTAAAGGTTATGGAAAGAGCTCTTAAGAAGTATGACATCTATGTTCCCGATAGACAGCTTGCCTGTGCACCCTTCAATTCCCAGGAAGGACAGGACTATCTATCAGCGATGGCTTGTGCGGCGAACTTCGCATGGGCAAATAGACAGATAATAACTCACTACGTCAGAAAATCCTTTGAGAAGGTATTCAGAGGAAACTGGAAGAAATTCGGCCTACGTGTCCTATACGACGTTGCCCATAATATAGTAAAGATAGAGGATCATATTGTTGACGGGAAAAGGATGAGACTTCTCGTTCACAGGAAAGGGGCAACAAGGGCATTCCCAAAGGGACATCCAGAGCTACCTGAGATCTATAGAGAAACAGGTCAACCAGTAATAATCCCCGGGGATATGGGTAGAGCATCCTATGTACTATGTGGAACTGAAAGAGCAATGGAAGAGACTTTTGGATCAACATGCCACGGCGCAGGTAGAGTGATGAGTAGAAGCCAAGCGGAAAAGGTGGCAAAAAACGTCGATGTTGTTAAGGAGATGGAAAAGAGAGGTGTTATAGTGAGGGCAGCAAGTAAAAAAACACTCTACGAAGAGATACCCGAAGCCTACAAAGACGTAACCGATGTTGTAGAAGTTGTACACAGGGCAGGAATAGCAAAGCTAGTTGCAAGGATGAAACCACTTGCCGTTGTAAAGGGGTAATGTTATACTTATAAATCAACCTGTAAAACTACCTAGGAGGTTTACATGAAGGTTATCCTGATTAGGGATGTTGAGGATATTGGAAAGGCTGGTGAGATTGTAAACGTAAGCGATGGATACGCGAGAAACTATCTTTTCCCGAGGAAATTAGCTATACCGGCTACCGAGGAAAATCTCAAGGCTATAGAGAAACGGAAGACTATGCTAAAGTCGAAGGAAGAGAAGGAAAGAAAAAAGTACGAAGAGATCGCTAACAAACTAGACAATTTAGAATTAGTGGTATCAAAGAAAGCCGGTCAGGAGGGTAAGTTATTCGGATCGGTGACGAACAAGGATATAGAGGAGGCTCTGAAGGCAAAGGGGATAGATATAAGCAGAAAGTATATAATCTTAGAGGAACCTATAAAATCGATAGGTAGATACATGGTAAAGGTTAAACTACCCTACGGGATCGAAAAGACGATAGCGGTAACGGTAGAAGCGGAAAAATAAGATAAAATAATGAAGAAGTTAGAGGAATCATACGAGTTTTTCAAAAACCTAAACGTAATACCACCACAAAACATAGAAGCGGAAAGAGCCTTACTTGGCTCTATCCTTATAGATGGGCATTCGATAATAAAGGTAATAGACCTTGTAGAGCCGGAAGACTTCTACAGGAAGGAACATCAACTCATATACACCGCTATGCTTAGACTATTTGAAAAGGGTAGCCCCATAGATGCCGTAACAGTCTACGAAGAACTCGGTAACATGAAGGCTCAGAGTGAAGCCGGAGGGATGGAATATCTCATAGATCTTATAGATACGGTTGCAACGAGTGCCCATGTTACCCAATACGCAAAGGCAATAAGGGATAAATCGATACTAAGAAACCTCATCAGAACCGCTTATGAGATAGCCTACAGGTGTTACAACAACGATACCGACGACGTGGAAGATATAGTGGATGAAGCGGAAAGTATGATATTCAAGATTTCCGAAAGATACATAAAAGAGGATTTCAGCCCAACAAGCGATCTTGTAAGACTAGCCATAAGCAAACTCGAAGCACTGTCACAGAAAAGGGATAGGATTACAGGTATACCAACGGGATACTATGAGCTGGATAGCCTCACCGCAGGTTTACATCCCTCAGACCTCATAATAGTTGCAGCAAGACCGGGAATGGGGAAAACAGCCTTCGCACTCAACATAGCTGCAAACGCTGCCATAAACGAGAAAAGAAAAGTAGCTATATTCAGTCTGGAGATGTCAAAAGAACAACTCGCTATGAGACTACTGGCCCAAACTGCCAAGGTGGATTATCAGAAACTAAGAACAGGAGCCCTAAATAAGGATGATTGGAAAAGTATAATAGATGCGGCTGAGATACTTACCGAAGCTCCCATTTTTATAGACGATACCCCCGGTATCTCGGTAATTGAGATGAGGGCAAAGGCAAGACGACTAAAACACGAACAGGGGCTAGATCTTATAATAGTGGATTATCTCCAGCTTATAAAAGGAAGAGGTAGATCGGAAAATAGACAACAGGAGATATCGGAAATATCAAGAAGCTTAAAGATACTCGCAAAAGAACTTAACGTACCTGTAATAGCTGTAAGCCAGCTATCGAGAGCGGTAGAGGCAAGACAGGACAAAAGACCTCAGCTATCGGACCTTAGGGAATCAGGAGCTATTGAACAGGACGCGGATCTTGTAATATTCATCTACAGAGAGGAAGTTTACAAGAAACTTCCTAGTAATAAAGGAGTGGCTGAGATAATAATAGGTAAGCAGAGAAACGGGCCAACAGGTACCATAAAATTAACGTTCCTAAAAGAATTTTTGAGGTTTGAAAACTATGAGGAAGCAAGTTACGATTTTATTCCTGATGACGATATTTAATATTTTACTCTTCAAAATAGCATACACAGCAAATTCATTGATTGATCAGGTATCAGCAAAGTACTCTAACGTAAAATCCATAAAAGGTAGTTTTACCCAAAAAACGATACTACCCGATGGAAAAACCCTGAACTACAAGGGATACTTCACAATAACCACTGATTCATCGGAATGGATATACACCTATCCGGAAAAACAAAAAATAATAACAAAGGGTAAAGAAGTCTTTATTATAAAAGGGAACAAGATAGAAAAAGCAGAACTTATGTTAAACACAAATATTTATAGCAACCTAATAAAAAACATAAAGGAAACTTCAAGCGAATTTAATGTAGTAGAAAGCGGTAACAGGATAATGCTTATACCGAGAAACAAAAACACAAACATAGAAAGGATAATTATAACTGTTAACAATTCAAATCCTAAAAGAATCGAAGTTGCTGATAAGGGAGGAAGCAGAGTTATAATGGATATAAACATATCGGAAGCTAAGTGATGCAAATTATGTTCGATATATACTTCAAAAAAGCATCGATAGGAGAACGTATTCTAGCCTTTATTTTAGATTGTATGATAGTAACAATAGTATCAAAGATCACTTTTATGTTAACTAGTGAAACCCTTAGTTTTTTTAAGATTTTTGCCATCTATTATTTTAGTTTTACATACTTTAGTGAGAAAACTTTAGGAAAAGCTTTTATGGGCTTAAAGAGTATAAGTAAAGACTTTGAAAAACCAACTCTCATAAAAACCATAATAAAGACGATATTAATACCCTTTACGATACTTTTCGATTTACCATCAAGAATCACGGGTATATATACGGTAAAAGTGGAAAGATAATGCTAAAGGTAATAGATCGCTACATAATAAAAGAGCTCGCCTCTGGAGTTCTTTTCATATCGGGTGTGATAGCCATAGTAATTGTTACAACCAAGATCGGAGAGGTAGTAAGGATAACAACATACACTCAGAGACCAATTCTCATACTGAATCTAATTGCTCTGATAGTCTCAGTTAACCTTAATCTCATAGTACCTATTGCATTCTTATCCAGTGTAACTGGAACCTTCATGAGACTCTCGGCAGACTCAGAAATAATAGGGATAAACTCCCTCGGAATACCAACGAAAAGACTTCTAAGAATAACTCTACTTTTAGCAACGGTTACATTTGCTATAATGACTCTTGTAAATTTTTACCTGATACCCTTAGCCAATAGATCCCTTGAAGGTCTATATATATACGCAACCGTAAAGAAGAGAAATCTTGGTATAGAACCTTACAGATTCTCCGAACTCGGTAAGAACATCGTAGTATACGCGGCAGAGGTATCCGATAACATCCTAAAAAATCTGGTAATAATAAACAGAAAGGATAAAAAGATAAGTAATGTTATCTACGCCAGAGAGGGAAAATTATCGGCATCGGAAGAGGGGACGGTTAAATTTAAACTTTCCAACGGTAACATGTTGATAAAAAACAAGAATTCCATAAACATAGTCGACTTTAGCAACTATAACATAGAAATCTCAGCAGATCTAACGTCGAAATTTAGAGAAGTAACGAGAAAGGAAAGTACAATAAATCAGCTATTAG
This sequence comes from uncultured Aquificales bacterium, assembly GCA_964590075.1. Classification (GTDB taxonomy): domain Bacteria; phylum Thermosulfidibacterota; class Thermosulfidibacteria; order Thermosulfidibacterales; family Thermosulfidibacteraceae; genus JAGDVO01. The sequence goes on along the minus strand of CAZPXS010000005.1, from coordinate 63,786 downwards.
ATAAGCTTAAAATGGAAAATAACAAGGGCAAAAGAAACGAAATACTAGTTCATATTTACAAAAGGGTAGCCTTGGCCTTTAGTCCAATTGTTTTCACATTGGTGGCCTTACCTATATCAATCCATTTTCATAGAAGGGAAAAGAGGTGGTCCATAATAGTTACCGCCTTGATAGCCTTTATCTACTTTAGCCTACTCTCCTTTAGTCAGAAGACCCTAGTCAAGATGGACCTACCCTTTCTCGGAGCATGGCTACCAAACGTAATACTATCCGTCATAGGCATAATACTTACGAGACAGAAACTGGATAGAAGCTACTTATGAAAAGGATAATCGATAGGTACATAATAAGAGAATCACTGTTTTTTTCAGTTATAGCAACCCTCGTGGTATCCATACTCATAGGATTGATAGTCTTTTTTAACTCACTTGAGGAAGGTAGCCTCAGCTTAAAACAGATACTCTACGTTATGGTATACTCGGTACTTAGACTCGGAGAATTCTCAGGTATCATACTATCCTTCGGTTGTATAATAGGAATAGTGATAGCAATAAATATAATGGGTAAGAATTTTGAGATAGTATCCATAAGAAATTTTGGAGTACCTGACACCACGCTAGTAAGACCCTTCATTATCGTAGCTATCCTATTTGCCATAATAGGACTAATATTCAGCAACTTCCTTAGCCCAGCCATGATTTCCCAGTCAAAGATAGTACTCTTCACAAAGATAAAGAAGGAGGAAGGCTTTAAAAGGCTAAGCCCCATCGATACCTGGGTAAAAAACAATGACTATATATGTAACATATTTTACTACGACACTATAAGGAACATGGCCTTCGATGTAACATGCCTAGAAATAAAGGAAGGAAAAGGCATAGTAAGTTATTTGAGTATGGATAGGATGGAATGGAAGGATGGATGGATAGCAAGAAACGTAAAACTGTGGGACATAAGTACAAAGGAGATAAGAAATATCGATACAATAACCGATACCGATTATATTCTACCAAAACCAAAGTATCTCAACAAGCAATTCAAAGATATTAATGAATTAAACATAAAAGAGTTGATTTTAACATTAAAAGCACTATCAATCTCAAAGATAAAAGGGAACAAAGTAAAGATAGAAATAGGTAATAGATTCCTAGAGCCTCTATCTATACCTTTTCTCGTATTTTTGATCTTCCCTTTAGTGATACCAAAGCCGAGAGAAAGAAAGGCTATTGGAAATGTAATTATAGCCATTCTGATTATACTTTTCTACTTTTTGATACTAAAAACAATAAACTTTTTCGGAGAAATAGGTATAATCAATCCGATACTGCAACCTCTATTAACGGTGCTACTATTGATAAGTGCATCATACTCAATGTATAAGGCTAAATATAACAGGATCTAAGGGAGGTTGTGATATAATGGTAGAGATAGATTGGGAAAAGAGTGAACTAATCCCGGCGGTGGTTCAGGATTATAATAGTGGTAAGGTATTGATGGTCGGGTATATGAACAGGTTAGCCTTTGAAAAGACACTCGAGACAGGTAAGGTTCACTTTTTCTCGAGGAAGAGACAGAAACTATGGATGAAGGGAGAAGAATCGGGTAACGAACTGATCGTAGAAGAAATTTTGATAGACTGCGATAACGACACACTCCTTATTATAGCTCAGCCACTTGGGCCAACATGTCACACAGGTAACATCTCATGCTTCTATAGAAGGATAGACGGGGAATCCCCCAAATTGAAACCCTTTGAAGTTATTCACGAACTTTATTCCGTAATCGAAAAGAAGAAGGGGGAAGACCCTTCAAGATCCTACACCGCTAGTTTATTCAGTAAGGGAATAGACAGGATATGTAAGAAGGTGATAGAGGAAGCGGGAGAAACCGTTATATCGGGTAAAAATGGAGAGGAAAAAGAGATAATCTATGAAAGTGCTGATCTAATCTACCATCTCCTTGTACTACTTGCCTATTTCGGCATAAAACCCTATATGATTTGGGAGGAGTTGTTAAATAGATTTGGAAAAAGTGGGCTGAGGGATAAAGAATGAACGAGATGGGCATAGAGGAACTTATAAGAAAGATAGAGGAGATAGTACACAGATTAGAAAAGGGGAATCTCGATATCGAAGAAGCGGTAAAACTCTTCGAGGAAGGTATGCAACTCATAAGGGAATGTGAAAAGAAACTAACGGAGGTAGAAACAAAGGTTGAAGCGATAATAAAGAATGAGGAAGGCTACGAGAGACTTGACTTCTCCGAGGCGGTGGATAGATTGAGGAGACTTAAGGAATGAGATTCGCCAAACTAAGGGAGTATATAGAGGAAAGGGCAAAGATTGTGAATGAATGGTTGTATAGAAATTTACCGTCTCCTGATTCAGAACCAAAACCACTCTTCGAAGCTATCCACTACGCTTTATTTCCCGGTGGGAAAAGGATAAGACCCATACTCACGATAGCCTCCTGTGAACTAACAGGCGGGAATCTCGAAGATGCTTTACCCATTGCTGGTAGTATAGAGATGATCCACACCTATTCCCTCATTCACGACGACCTACCCTGTATGGACGATGACGATATGAGGAGAGGAAAACCCACGGTACACAAGGTATACGGCGAGGCGATAGCCGTTCTGGCTGGAGATGCGCTACTTACCATGGCTTTCGAGTTTCTCTCAAACGTTAAACTATACAAAGATCCGAGTCTACCAAGGATAATTATGGTGATAAACGAGATAGCCAAGGCAAGTGGTAGAGAAGGTATGGTAGCGGGACAGACGGCCGATATAAAATGGGAAGGTACAAGGGTAACGGAGGAAAAACTGAGATACATACATGAGAACAAAACGGCAAAGTTGATAGAGGTATCGGTAAAAAGTGGAGCTATAATAAGTGGGGCAAGTTATAGAGAGATAGAAGCCCTTTCAAGATACGGAAGGTTGATAGGGCTTGCCTTCCAACTGGTAGATGATGTACTCGATGAAACTTCAACGGAAGAAGTACTGGGAAAGAAGACGAAAAAGGACCTAAAACGCGGGAAACTCTCATCGGTAGCTCTCTACGGCGTTGAGAATTCCCTCAATTTAGCTAAAAGCTTCGTTGAAAAGGCAAAGGAAAACTTGGCGATATTTGAGGAAGAGAGATGTTGGATGCTGAGAGACTTAGCGGACTACATAGTGGAGAGGAAAAAATAGAAAGAATACTCGATCTCATAAAAACTCCGGAAGATCTCAAAAAGGTCCCCTTATCGAAGCTTAACAGGTTAGCTCAGGAAATAAGGGAGTTGATAATCGATACGGTCTTAAAAAACGGTGGACACCTAGCGCCAAGTTTAGGCGTTGTGGAACTTACAATAGCCCTTCACTACGTATTCGAAACACCAAGGGATAGAATAATATGGGATGTTGGTCATCAATGTTACCCCCATAAGATACTAACCGGTAGGGCCGAGAGATTCGCAACCCTAAGGAAGCTGGGTGGAATATCAGGGTTTCCAAAGAGAGAGGAGAGTATCTACGATGCCTTTGGTACAGGTCATGCAAGCACTTCAATTTCAGCTGCCCTTGGTATAGCAACGGCGAGGGATCTAAAGGGAGAAAACTTTAAAGTCATCGCGGTAATCGGAGACGGAGCACTAACAGGTGGATTAGCCTGGGAAGGGCTAAACAACGTAGGTAACCTTAAAAAAGATATAATAGTGGTCCTCAATGATAACGAATTTTCAATAGCCCCCACAATAGGAGCAGTTTCACACTTTCTAACGAGGAGACTTAGCGATCCGATATATCTAAAGATAAGGGAAGAGGTCAAAAAACACCTTGAAAGTAAGCCAGCGGGAGAAACCATACTAAACCTGCTAAAAAAACTTGAGGAATCCTTCAAAAGCTTCTTTACAGCAGGCATAATATTCGAAGAATTAGGACTCCACTATGTAGGTCCGGTTAGAGGTCATAACATACAGGAATTAATATCAACCTTCAACCAGGTTAAAAGGATAAAGGAACCAGTTTTAGTCCACGTATTAACCAAAAAGGGGAAGGGTTATGAGCCCGCCGAGAAGGAACCGGAGAAATACCACGGCATTAGCGCCTATATTCCAAAAGAAGTGAAGAAGAGAACAACCTACACGGAGGTTTTTGCAAAGGGTTTAATAAAAATAGCTGAGAACAATGATAAGGTAGTAGCCATAACGGCAGCCATGCCCGATGGGACAGGCTTGAAATTCTTTAAGGATAGATTCCCCGATCGGTTCTTCGATGTTGGAATTGCCGAAGGCCACGCTGTAACCTTTGCCGCCGGGCTTGCCGTGGAAGGGTTGATACCGGTATGCGCCATATACTCAACTTTCCTACAGAGAGCCTTCGACCAGATAATACACGATGTTGCCTTACAGAAGCTACATGTTGTTTTCTGTTTGGATAGGGCGGGACTTGTCGGTGAGGATGGGCCAACACACCACGGGATATTTGATATAAGTTACCTAAGGTTCATCCCGAATATGGTTCTTATGGCACCTAGCTGTGGAGAGGAGCTTATAGATATGCTCTACACAGCCATAGAACACTGTAAATCTCCAGTGGCCATAAGGTATGCGAAGGATAGTATCCCGGAAGAATCACTCGATTATAAGGAACCGATTCCCATACCTATAGGAAAGGCCAAGATCCTGAAGGATGGAGAAAAAATAGCAATAATAGGAATTGGTAGCACCATACAGGATATACTCACAGGATCTGAAATAGTCGAAAGGGAACTCGGAATTTCACCAATCGTAATAAACGCTAGATTTATAAAGCCTATAGACGAAGAGTTGATACTCGAAATCTCAGAGAAGGTGGATCTCATAGTAACGGTAGAGGATAACGTTATCCAGGGTGGTTTTGGTAGTGCGGTTCTAGAGATCCTTGCTAAAAATAGAGTAAAGAAGGATACGCTGATAATCGGTATAGATGATACATTCCCACCCCACGGGAAGAGGGGTGAACTTAAGGAACTCTGCGGTATAGATTCAAAAGGTATAGCAAGGAGAATAACAGAATACTATGGAAATTATATTCTTAGGTAGCGCAGGCGGAAGGGTAGCGGTTTTCAAACAGTTCAAATCATCAGGCGGTTTTATAGTAGTATCCGATGAAGTAAGGATCCACGTTGATCCTGGACCTGGTGCACTTATAAGACTAACACAGTTAGGCCTACAACCTGAGGATACGGACATCTTCTTAATAACCCATAAACATCTAGATCACTGTGCCGACATAAATACGGTAATAGAGGCAAAAACGCTTGGAACATGGAATAAAAGCGGGACACTTTTAGCACCATCAAGTGCCATAAAGGACGATCCTGTTGTCCTAAAGTATATATTAGAAAACTTAGATAGAGTAATCTATCTCGAAGAGGGGTTAAAGGAAGAATTTAAGGATGTTACCCTATCTGTTGCCATGAAACACAAACATCAGGATATGGAAACCTACGGGGTAATATTTACTCATAGGGATACAGTATTAGGCTATATAACCGATGGTAGATTTGAGGAAAAAATGTTGGAAGCCTACAGGGACTGTACCATACTAATCATAAACATGACCTTCATAAAAGAGAGGGATATGGACCATCTAAATATGAGGGACGCCGTAAGACTAATAACCGGAATAAGACCTAAACTTGCCATAATCAACCATACAGGGATGGAAGTTATCTCAAGGGGTTATGATAAGGTTGAAAAGGAGATAGAAGAAATAACTGGGATAAAAACTATCGTAGCGAGAGAATTCCTAAAGGTAAACTCCAAAGATCTTATCATCTCAAGGCTTAGACTTATAAACCCAACGGGTATAAGGAGCTTAAGTGAGTGGTGGCAGGAACGAGCTAAAAGAGCTAATCGTTGATAGGATAAGAAGAGAAGGGCCTATAAGCTTCAGGGATTTCATGGAAATGGCACTATACCATCCCGACCTTGGATACTACGAGAAAAACGTAGAGATAGGTAAAGAGGGCGATTTCATAACATCACCTAAGGTAGGAGGTATCTTTGGAAGAACCCTATTTAACGCCCTAAAGGAAATGCTCGAGCTATCAAACAGTGATACATTAGTTGAAATAGGAGCTGGAGATGGTACCCTTACCCTACAGATACTCGATAAGGCTCTTAGTAAAGGTTTCAACTTGAACTATATAGTGGTGGAGAAAAGTAAAAGATACGGCAATATACTAAAGGAAAGACTAAGAGATTACAGGGTAAAGATCTACTCCGACATAAGAGAGATTGAGGAACCATTAGAGGGGGTTATCTTTTCGAACGAACTTATAGACGCCCTTCCCGTACATATAGTGGAATTTAACGACAACGAGTTTTTTGAAATATTTATAACAGAAGAAAAAGGGATACTAAAGGAAATAAAATTACCACTTTCTAACGAAGATATAATTAAATACTTAAATAGTATAAATTTTAAATTAGAAAATGGGCAGAGGATAGAGATAAACATTGAGGCTAAAAAAATACTAAAATCGATCAACGATATTTTAAAAAAAGGATTCGTAGTTTTTATAGATTATGGATATGTTGAAAAGGAAATTTTAGCTCCTTATAGGATCAAAGGAACTATAAGAGGATTTAAGAAACATAAAATAATAGAAGATATCTTAGAAAATCCAGGTAATATAGATATCACAAGTAGTGTCAATTTTTCTGCAATCTATAAATATGCCAGTGAAATTGGATTTAAGCTCGTAGGTTTTACAAATCAAGCTAACTTTTTACTAGACTCAGGCATATTGGAAGAAATCGTAGATGAAAAAGATATATTTGCCGTTAAATACCTAACGTTACCTGAATCCGGAGGCATGGGAGAGATATTCAAAGTAATCGTTCTCTCCAAAGACATAGAGATTGAAAACCTCAGATGCCTAAAGAATAAACCACAGAGAGAATCTTACAGATTACCGTAAGGACAAGCTAATGCCCGGGGCGGGACTCGAACCCGCACGGGGCCTGACCCCAGGGGATTTTAAGTCCCCTGCGTCTACCAATTCCGCCACCCGGGCACCATATAAACTACTTATACTTTAAAAACCCTCAAAGTCAATAAATCGTCCACAAAAACTACTTGTGACACTTATTACAGTTACCCGTAGCCGAAAAGGCCTCATGACCGTTATGACATACTCCGCAGTACTTACCCTGGAATATATCCTTCATGGCCATTTTGTCAGCACCAAACTTCATCTGGAATATAGAAGGATGGCAATGACTACATTTATAAGTCTTATGCGTTGTACCGTCGAAGGTAACCTTTCCATTAGGTGTATCAAAGGTCAGTTTCTTACCAGGAGGTACCGCACCCGCCAAGCTAGTAACCGCAAAAACCAACAAACAAGCACTCATCACTTTTTTCATCTTTCCCCTCCATCTATAATCTTTTTAAATTAAATATACTCTAAGGTATACAAATACAATACTCGATCGTAAGAGCAACAGCGCCTTTAGCCATCATATGGTTGAGGGCTATCTCACTATCACCCTTTTTAACATCCACACCCATTATGGCATCGATTAAGATGAAGGCCTGATAACCGAGATTTAAAGCTCCGACAACCGTATTTTTAACACAATAGTCTGTTGCAACACCGCAAACAAAAACCCTTTTTATACCCCTCTCCTTTAATAGGCTATCAAGAACCGTTCCCTGAAAACCCGAGTAGGCATCGAAATCCGGATCAACACCCTTATTGATAAAGAATCTGTTATCGGAGGGAATGTATATATCCCTATGGATCATGGCACCATGGGTATTCATAACACAATGCCTTGGCCATACTCCCCCATTTTCTTTGAAGGATACGTGATTATCGGGATGCCAATCCCTGGTAAAGAATATAGGAGCACCCACGTGTTCAAACTTCCTAATATACTCATTCACAACCGGTATTATCCTATCGGCGTTGGGAACCTTAAGTGCTCCATCTATAAAGTCGTTCTGCATATCAACGACGATAAGAGCATCAAAATCTGGGTTTACCTTAGCTCCTATCATCATCCACCCCCAGGAATTCTCTCAATTTTGACTCAAAACTACCACCACTGTAACCACCCATCAAAGCCTCAATGTACTTAGCTATTATATCGAACTCAAGATTGACAAAATCACCTACCCTCCTATACCTCAGATTGGTCACACTATAGGTATGGGGTATTACAGCAACCTCGAAGTTATCACCAAATTTATTGGCAATAGTTAAACTTATCCCATCTACAGCCACCGAACCTTTTATAGCTACATATTTGGAGTAGACCCCGGGATACCTGACTATAAGTTTATAAAAATCACCCTCCCTTTTGATCTCACCGATAACTCCAACCGTATCCACATGCCCGGTAACTATGTGTCCACCGAACCTATCCCCCAATCTGAGAGCCCTCTCGATATTCACAAAAATACCTCTCCTATAGTAGCGTACCGTTGATCTCTCGACAGTCTCATAGGAAACGTCAAAGAAGAGAACATTCCCATCAAACCGAACAAGGGTCAAGCAGACACCATCTACCGCTATACTCTCACCTATCCTGAGATCTTTCAGAACCTCACCCACATCCACAACCAGAGTTAATCCCCTACCCTTGGGTAAAACATCCACAACCTTACCCACCTTTTCTACTATACCGGTGAACATCAGTAAACCTCCATAATCACTAGCTTCAGGTAGAGAGTCTCTGGCATTGACGGCAATATAGGGTGATCCATAGCCTGAAATCTTACATCAATTATTCTACCACGCCTATCAGCCTGATAAAGTGCCTTCTCTAAAACACCCATGAATAGATCGAGAGTAAAATGATGAGAACAACTCGCGGTAACCAATATCCCACCCCTTTTAAGTAGCTTTATGGCAAATAGATTTATATCAAAATACCCTCTTACGGCACTATCAACGACCTTCGATGATTTAACGAAGGAGGGTGGATCCAATATAACCATATCATATCTATCGCCTTTCTTATACAGTCTCCTAAGTTCGTCAAAGGCGTTACCCTTGATAAAATCCATCCTATCCTCAACACCATTTAACACGGCGTTCTTTCTCGCAATATCAAGAACCCTATCGGAGATATCTATTGATGTAACACTATAAGCGCCATTTTTTGCACAATATACACCAAAGCCTCCTGTATTACAAAAAACATCCAGCACCTTTCTACCCTTGGCAAACTCCGCGGCTATTTTTCTATTCTCCCTCTGATCAAGATAATGACCTGTTTTATGCCCCTTTAGTACATCCACGTAAAATCTTAAGCCATTCTCCTCTATAACTATCAGTCCATCCTCTAGAATACCCTTATGGATTATTGGATCCCCAACCTCCAGGCCTTCGAGCTGCCTACCTGGTGCATCCCTCCTCTCAACGATAAAAGCTGGAGAAAACACCTTCTCCATCACATCAATTATCAAATCCTTCCTTCTTTCCACCCCATAGGTGAGAACCTGAAATACCAAACCATCGTTGTACCTATCTATTATCAAACCCGGTAATCCATCCGATTCGCTGAAGAATACCCTATAGGCACTACTTGCTATAGGTAGCTTCCTTCTATACTCCAGAGCCTTTCTCACGTAGGACTCGATAAGATTGGAATCAAAATCTCTGTTGGAATGTGCGTATATCCTGCCAACTATATAGGAGTCGGGATTTACATAGCCAACCGCGATGAAGTTTCCCTCATCGCTTACAAACCTTACAACATCACCTTTTTCTAGGTCCTTGGGTATAGTCTTTATCCATTTTTTCGTGACCCAGAGATATCCCCTTTTTATTTTAGGTATAGCTTCCTTTCTCAGCACAATCTCCCTAAACATCCTTGACAGTTTTATCAAACAAGTTATACTCAATAAAGTCAAGATTTTTTATTTGCCCCCGTAGCTCAGTTGGATAGAGCGGTGGCCTCCGGAGCCACAGGTCGGGTGTTCAAATCACCCCGGGGGCGTAAAGGATACTAATATATCGATCGGAGGAACTGGAATGATTGACAAAATATTTGGATTTTTTTCTAAGGATTTGGCCATAGACCTTGGAACAGCAACCACAGTTGTTTACGTAAGAGGTAAGGGAATAGTCGTTTGTGAGCCCTCGGTTGTAGCCGTGGATAAGAACAAGAATAGAGTTATAGCCGTTGGAGAAGAGGCGAAAAGAATGATGGGAAAAACACCGGATTATATAGATGTAATAAGACCTCTCAGAGACGGTGTGATAACAAACTTTGAAGTCGCAGAGGCTATGCTATCCTACTTTATAAAAAAAGTCCACAACAGAAAGACCTTCGTAAGACCGAGAGTTGTGATCGCAGTTCCATCAGGTATTACCCAAGTTGAAAAGCGAGCTGTTATAGATTCAGCCACAGGTGCTGGAGTAAGGGAAGTTTACCTAATAGAACAACCCATGGCGGCAGCAATCGGTGCGGGACTACCTGTGGAAGAACCAACGGGAAGCATGATAGTTGATATTGGTGGTGGTACAACAGAGATAGCTGTAATAACGTTATCAGGATTAGCCTACAGCTATTCCCTAAGAGTCGGCGGAGACGAGATAGATGAGGCTATCGTTCAGTATGTTAAACAGAAGTTTGGCCTAATAATCGGTCTACCAACAGCGGAAAGGATAAAGATCACACTAGGTAGTGCTCACCCTGATACTGATAAGGAAGAAGTTATGGAAGTTAAGGGAAGGGATGCGGTAGAGGGAGTGCCGAAGAAAATCACGATAACATCAAAGGACGTTAGAGAAGCCATAAGGGAACCTGTTATGGAGATAGTCAAAACGGTGAAGGAATCACTCGAAAATATACCGCCTGAACTCAGCGCAGACCTTGTGGAAAGGGGAATAACCCTTGCAGGTGGTGGTGCACTACTTGCGGGACTAGACAAACTCCTATCGGAATACACCAAGCTACCAGTGTGGGTAGCTGAAGATCCGATGTTCTGTGTAGTAAAGGGAGCAGGTAAAATCCTAGAAGAGATCGATCTATTAAGTAGGGTTACCATAAGTTGAAAAAAGTTATCTTTTTGTACCTCATAATACTCGCCATATCCGTTTACCTTTTGAAACTTCAGAAGAGTATAGCTACAAGTAGTATTCTGGATATACCTTGGAAGATATCATCAAAACTACTAGGCGCTTTTCAATCGGTAAAATCAGAAGGGAAAAGCGTTATAAAGACACATATAGACGCAACCAAAATCATGCAAGAAAACGAAAAGCTAAAGATAGAAAATATAGAGTTAAGAACAAAGCTACAGCTGTATTACTACTTAAAGGAAGAGAACGAAAAACTCAGAAACCTATTAAACATAAAAAATTACATTGAAAAGACAATACCGGTAGAGGTTGGTAGCTGGATTGGAGAGTACTGGGAACAGAAATTCGTGCTGAACAAGGGTAAAAGGGATGGTCTAGAGGAGGGCATGGCGCTTATCGGATATAACGGTATAGTAGGTATGATAGTTAAGGTAGAAGAGGATAGGTCAATCGCAATATCAAATATAGATCCTAATTTTGCCATTCACGTGGAGGATTTTAGAAGCAAAGTTAAGGGAATAGCAAAGGGTAACGGCTACTACATGAACCTCAACTTTGTACCACCAACCGCCGATGTGAAACCGGGTGATCTACTGATATCTACCGGCATAGACGACATATTTCCACCCGGCGTTATCGTAGGAACAGTTATAGAAGTCCAAAAGAGGATAGATAGTAAATTTTTGTATATAAAAGTTGTACCTTCCGATTATTTGCTTACAAACAAGGTAGTTTTAGCCTATAAAAGGGTACGTAAATGAAAGAGAGAAAAACAAAAAGGAAAAGAATACAAAAGATCGATGACCAAGAATATGGATACGCTTATATCATAAGTCTATTCTCTTTTCTTATAATATTCAGAATATTTCTCATGATACTACAAGATATAAAGCTATTCAAATTTTTCGACATTTTCACGGTTTCTTCTGTATTCATATCCTCAATATCAACCACAAACCCATTATTCACTCTGATTATATGTGCACTAGGAGGACTGGTGGAAGATGTCACAAGCGGTAGTACTTTGGGTCTAAACTTACTTACAAAATCGACAGTCTCGTTTCTTATAATCTCAATTAGAAACAAAATGGAGATAGGAAATATCTTGTTGCTGATACCGTTTGTAATAGCAGCCACTATGTTTGATATAGTTGTAAAGTATGTTTACATAACCGCCTTTTTAAATATACAGATCGCATATCAGATACTGGTAGCCGAACTTTTCTTCAAAAATATAGCAAATGTAGTTACACTTATAATTCTAAACATTATCACAAGAAGATAACGGAGGAGAGGATGGAGGGCAAAAAGATATCCATAGTTATTCCAGTTTACAATGAGGAAGAGAATATAGAGAGGGTCTACAGGGAAATAGTAGAGGTTTTGGAGAATGAAAAACTAAATGGGGAGATAATATTCGTAAACGACGGTTCGGTGGATAAAACGGAAGAGATACTAAACAGTATAGCAGATAGAGACAAAAGGGTAAAAGTTATCCACTTTAGAAGAAACTTCGGACAAACTGCAGCTATTATGGCAGGTTTCGAACTGGCAGAGAGTGATATTATAATCACCATGGATGGGGATGGTCAGGATGATCCGAAGGAAATACCAAAGCTTCTTGCAAAACTAAACGAAGGATACGACCTGGTAAGTGGATGGAGGTACAAAAGGAAGGATAATTTCCTAAAAAGAGTTCTTCCCTCAAAAATCGCCAACTGGATAATATCAAAGGTAACAGGTGTTGAATTGCACGATTACGGATGTTCTTTAAAAGCCTACAGGAAGGAGATCGTAAAGAACTTAGTGTTATACGGAGAACAGCATAGATTCATACCGGCTATAGCATCGGAAATAGGTGCCAAGATAACGGAAATCCCTGTCAATCACAGACCTAGGATAGCCGGTAAGAGTAAGTACGGACTATCGAGAATATTCAAGGTTATACTCGATCTCATGGTAGTAAAATTCTTCCTTACCTATAGATCAAAGCCGATGAGGTTATTCGGCGGTATCGGAACAGTACTTCTATCCATAGGAACAATCGTACTCTTGTATCTTTTAGCCATAAAGATCCTTCTTAACGAAAGTATAGGAACAAGACCCCTTCTTACACTTGCGGTCCTATCTATACTCTCGGGTCTACATTTTATAACGATAGGACTGATATCTGAACTCATAATAAAACTATCCTTAGAGACAGGCCATAAAAAACCGTACTTTATAAAATACACAAAAAATATAGATAACTAAAACAATAATGAGTGTTAAAACTATAAATGCTAACAAAAAAGTAGTTTTTACTATCCTGTCCTTAGTTTTTGTTATAATAACATTGATAAACCTCGATTTTAGTGTATTTAGACAATTTATCTCAAAAATAAAAGTACAGTTAATTATATATAGCTTCATTTTCTACTTCTCAAGTACGCTTTTAAGAAGTATAAGATGGAAATATATATTCTCTAAAAAGGATTTGAAAGAGTGGTTTGTTATAACATCAATAAACGTTATGTCGAATAACATATACCCTGCACGTACAGGGGAATTAACCTTATTCTTTTTAGCCGATGATATACAAAAAAGCGAGATACTCTCTGGTTTTATAATATCGAGATTTATGGATCTGATTTGTATATCTTTAATAGTACTTATAGCTCTATCTAACGTAGTATTAACAAATATGAGTAAAGTAAGAATAATAATGGTTTTAATTATAACAATAGTAGTTATGTTTATTATAATGATGAATCTAAATAAACTCGCAAAAGTTATTACAAAAATAGAAAAGCTTCCAATCAAAGTTAAAGATTTTATAATTGTAGTTTCGGATTTTTATGAAAAACATAAAGCAAAGACCTTTACAATATTTGTTACTTCCTTTTTGGTATGGTCGAGTAAATACATATCGACTTATTTTCTAGCAAAAAACATCTTCGAAAGCATATCCAAAGACTTTAGTTTCTGGGAGATAATCTTCGGTGTTACCTTTTCGGAGTTAACAACGGTACTACCTATACATAACTTTGGTGGCTTTGGTACATACGAAACGGGCTGGGCCTTACTATTTATAATACTAGGACTTGACAAAAGGGAGGCTTACTCAACCGGATTCGTTTTTCACGTCCTCTTACTCTTATACTCTCTAATATTAGGATTACCCTCGCTGATACTCTATACTAGAGGTGGGGGAAGAACCCCCCACCGCAATTAGCCTATCTACCTTTAAATTCAGGCTTTCTCTTTTCTAAAAAGGCTCTCGCTCCTTCCTTCTGATCCTCTGTAGCACAGGAAAGGCCAAATAGATCAGCCTCTATCCTAAGACCTTCCTCAAGGGGCACTTCCATTCCTCTATTTACAGCTTCAATCGCGAGTTTCAAAGCTACAGGACCCTTAGTTAGCAAGAGATTCGCGAGGGACTTAGCCTCCTCCATCAGCTGTTCCAGAGGTACAACCTTGCTCACAAGGCCAATATTGTAGGCTTCCTGGGCATCTATAGTTCTACCTGTAAGTATCAACTCAAGTGCCCTACCCTTACCAACTATCCTAGGTAACCTCTGGGTACCACCGTATCCCGGTATTATACCGAGGTTTACCTCAGGTTGGCCAAATTTCGCATTGCTAGAGGCTATCCTTATAGTACAGGCCATAGCAAGCTCACAACCACCACCAAGGGCATAACCATTAACAGCTGCTATAACAGGCTTGCCAAGGTTCTCTATTAGAGAAAAAACCCTCTGTCCCTTTAGGGAAAACTCTTTAGCTCTAATCGGATCGAGTTCCGGAAAACCACTTATATCCGCACCTGCACTAAAGGCCTTCTCCCCTACTCCCGTAAGGATAATCACAAATACCTCTGGATCATCCTTCAACTTGATGAAAACATCCTCGAGCTCATCGATTACCTTGGAATTAAGTGCATTTAGCTTATCGGGCCTATTGATTTTAACTATCGCTATCTTACCCTCTTTCTCGAGTAAAAGCGTCTCGTACATAGTCTCCTCCTATGATCTATTATGATTTATGTCTTATCCTCGTACTTATAGAAGCCCCAACCGGTCTTCCTACCGAGTCTTCCAGCTCTTACCAACTGTCTGAGTATTGGGGCCGGTCTAAACTTGGGATCACCAAACTCCCTATAAAGAACCTCCAAAACCGCTAGTGTAACATCAACACCCACGAGATCTATAAGAGCAAGTGGACCTATGGGCATATTAGCTCCCAGCTTCATAGCCTCGTCTATCTCCTCCACACTTCCAACTCCCTCCATATAAGCCCAAGCAGCTTCATTCATGTAGGGAACAAGTATCCTGTTGACTATAAATCCGGGCTGATCCTTTGTCTTTATCGGGCTTTTACCAATCCTTTTGGCAAACTCATAGGCAACCTCTACTGTCTCATCGGAAGTCAAAAGCCCCTTTACTATCTCAACGAGAGGTAAAACAGGTACAGGATTGAAAAAGTGCATACCAACAACCTTATCCGGTCTACTGGTAGCATTCGATATCTCGGTGATGGATAGCGAAGAAGTGTTAGTGGCAAGTATAACTTCCTTTCTTGTGATGGAATCGAGCTTCGAAAATAGATCCTTCTTAACAGCCATATCTTCAAACACAGCTTCAATCACTAAATCAGCTCCAGACATATCTTCAAGGTTCTTAGTGGTCTTTATCCTTGAAACTATCTCCTCCGCCTCTTCCTCCTTCAACTTACCCTTAGCAACTATCCTAGATAGACTCTTTTTAATGATGTTAATACCGCGGTTTAAAGCTTCATCCGATATATCATACAGAATAACCTCGTAGCCACTCTGGGCACAAACCTGAGCTATCCCTGACCCCATGGTACCAGAACCACAAACCCCTACCCTCCTAATATCCTCAACCTTCATTCTACACCTCCTCACTAAAATTTAACCACTTGTAGTATCATTAAAAATAATTGTTATCCCAAAGTCAAGATAAATGGGATGATCTACCTATAGTATTTCGATATCCTCTGCGCTTCCCTTTCCAGTTCTCTTTCCTTAATCGTCTCCCTCTTATCATAGAGTTTCTTACCCTTAGCAAGCGCTAGTTCCACCTTAGCCCAACCCCTATCGTTAAAGTAAACCTTAAGTGGAATGAGTGTATAACCTCTAACCGTTAGCTTACCTATGAGTTTGTCTATCTCCCTTCTTTTTAGGAGAAGTTTCTTAGGCCTATCCGGATCTGGTGTAAAGACACTCGAGTTCTTGTAGGGAGATATCCTAAAGTTATAGAGCCAGACCTCGTTGTTCTCTATCCTTGCGAAGGCATCGGATATATTTACCTGACCTTCCCTTAATGATTTAACCTCACTACCCTTAAGTTCAATACCAGCCTCATAGGTCTCTATTATTTCGTAATCTCTCTTTGCCTTTCTATTTACCGCTACTATCTTCATCTTTCCCAAAACTCCCCTTAAAGGCTATATTCAAAAGCTCATCCATGTGAGAAACAAAGATAAAATTGATATCCTTTCTCGCGTATTTCGGTACATCCTCTATATCTCTCCTATTTGATTCAGGCAGAATAACGTTCCTTATCCCATACCTTCTTGCCGCAAGGACCTTTTCCCTCACACCACCTATCGGAAGGATCTTTCCCCTTATTGTTATCTCACCCGTCATGGCTATATCCTTCCTCGTAGGCACTCCTGTGATAGCCGATATTAAACTCGTTGCTATGGTTATACCCGCACTGGGACCATCCTTTGGAATAGCCCCCTGAGGTACATGAACGTGGATATCATGGTTGAAGAAAAAGTCCTCAGGTATAGAGAGTTCCAAACTCCTACTTCTAACATAGGATAGAGCCGCCTGAGCGGACTCCTTCATAACATCGCCGAGATGACCGGTCAATATGAGGTTACCCTTACCCCTCATAACGGTAGATTCAACGAAAATTATATCACCACCACTCGGAGTCCAGGCTAAACCTATAGAAACCCCAACTTCCCTTTCAGATGGAAGATCCTCATCGGGTATAAACTTCGGAGGTCCAAGTAGTTTGAAAACATCCTTAGCGGTAACTTTAAACGGACCCTTTTCACCTTCTGCTTTTCTAACCGCTAGCTTTCTGATAATGGAGGAAATCTCCCTTTCCAAACCTCTTACGCCTGCATCTCTGGTATAGTACCTCACGACATTGAGAATGGCAGAATCGGTAATATTTACCTCATCCTCCTTAAAGCCAGACTTTTTAAGTAATT
The DNA here is from genome assembly GCA_964590075.1 of uncultured Aquificales bacterium. Taxonomy (GTDB): domain Bacteria; phylum Thermosulfidibacterota; class Thermosulfidibacteria; order Thermosulfidibacterales; family Thermosulfidibacteraceae; genus JAGDVO01. The sequence goes on along the minus strand of CAZPXS010000005.1, from coordinate 46,481 downwards.
TTGGAATAACATACTTTTTAGCTATGTTTATCTTATCCTCCTCGGTATACCCGGGAACGTATATAACTTCCATCCTATCCAAAAGTGGCTTAGGAATCGTATCGGTCATATTGGCGGTACAGATAAAGAGTACATCCGAAAGATCAAAGGGAACACCGAGGTAATGGTCAACAAAGTTCTTGTTCTGTTCAGGATCAAGCACCTCAAGAAGGGCACTTGCAGGATCACCGCCGCTATAGCTAACTCCAAGTTTATCTATCTCATCTAAAACAAACACCGGATTTTTAGACCCAGCCTGTCTTATCCCCTGTATAATTTTACCCGGTAGAGCTCCTACATAGGTTCTCCTGTGACCCCTAATCTCCGCCTCATCCCTAACACCACCGAGAGAAACTCTAACGAACTTCCTACCGAGAGCCCTGGCTATGGATCTTCCAAGCGAGGTCTTACCCACCCCGGGAGGTCCAACAAAGCAAAGGATGGCGCCAGCCTCTTTCTTACCAGACCTTAACTTTAGTACAGCAAGATACTCAACTATCCTCTCCTTTACCTTCTCCAGATCATAATGATCCTCGTCCAGTATCTCCCTAACCCTTTTTATATCCATCCTATCCCTTGTAATCTTTCTCCAGGGTAGCTCAACAAGCCATTCTAGATAGGTCCTTATGACATTCGCCTCAGCAGACTCAGGCATCAACTTGGCAAGTCTATTCAACTGTCTAAAAGCTTCCTTCTCCACCTCCTTTGGCATCTTCGCCTTTTTTATCTTCTCCGTAAACTCCTCTATCTCCAACTCCCTCTCATCCTTCTCTCCCAACTCCTTCTGGATAGCCTTGAGTTGCTCCCTTAAGAAGTACTCCTTTTGGATCTTTTCAAGCTCTTCCTTAGCCTCAGCCTGAATCTTATGCTGCAGATTGAGTAACTCAACCTCCCTCAAGAGTAGGTTAGTAACCTTCTTTAACCTCTGCAGAGGGTCACTCTCCTCGAGAATAGCTATAGCCTCTTCCCGCTTAAGGGATAGATTACCTGCGACAAAATCGGCAAGTTTACCCGGATCATCTATGGAATTGGCAACATTTAGGGCCTCAGGCGGTATTGGTTTACCAAGGGATATGAGTTTCTCGAAATTCTCCCTAACTACCCTTACGAGAGCTTCCTGCTCTATACTCTCCTGTTCAACCCTTATGGTCTCCATGGGGCGAATACTAGCGAGCAAGAACGGTCTATACTGTAGAATAGAACTTAACCTTGCCCTACCAAGTCCCTGTACAAGTATCCTCAAAGAGCCATCGGGTTGTTTGTTCATCCTGAGAATCAGGGAAACCGTGCCCACCTTAGTAAGATCCTCTTCCCTTGGGTCGTCAACGTTAGGATCCTTCTGAGTTACAACGAAAATCAACCTATCCTTGGATAAAGCTTCATTTATAGCATTAACCGATATCTCCCTTGATGCTGCAACAGGCATTATCATATAGGGGAAAAGAACGGAATCCCTAAGTGGCAAAACTGGTAGTTTGGAAGGTACCTCGATATCAAAATCCTCAAGTTTAAACTTGAAAGGTTCATCACTAGGTAGCCATATGTCACTCATCATACATCTCACCCCTCTAAGGCTATGTTGTATATCCTTTTGGAAATAGTCACAGTTAATGTGCCCTTCTTATACACCGCCTTTATACCGTCGTTAGCAGGAGTAAAGGGTAACTCTATAGTCCTTTTGAATCTACCTGAGTAGCGTTCCACAATATGATACCTTACGCCGGGCGGAGTAGTTTTATTTCTTATACCCTCTATGGTTAGTTTCGACCCATCAATTATAAGCTTAACATCGTTAATATCTATGGAAGGTATATCGATCTCTATAACCAAACTCTCCTCGGTCTCGTATATGTCCATAGGAGGAAAGGGATTTTCAATAAATAACATCTTTATCCTCCACCTTTAATCTCAGGAAAAATCCACCTACTATGATATACCAAAGATATTGAAGTTACAACAACCATGAATTATAAAGAGATGTATGCATGCCAATCGGAGGTATTAGGTTATGGAAAAACTCCTATTCAAAAAAGCATTGATTAAGAGAATTATTCTTAGCTCCCTAACTATAGTATTCATAGGCGCACTTATTCTCTCCTGCAAGACTAAGAATCTAGAAGCAATACAGGATAAAAGGGAAAGTACGGAAAATGTATGTAGGTGTTATCCCGACTTCTCCGGTATAGTGGAAAAGGTATCACCTGCTGTCGTTAACATATTCACCACCCAGGAGGTAAAGGTTGAAAGCCCCTTTCCCGATGATATCTTTAGATTCTTCTTTGGAGATCAGATTCCCTTCGATCATCCAAAGACATATAAGAGAAGAAGCTTAGGTAGTGGGTTTATAATATCCCCCGATGGCTACATAGTAACGAACAACCATGTGGTGGAAAAGGCTACCGAGATAAAGGTTGTACTTATCGATGGAAGTGAATACGATGCCAAGGTCGTAGGAACCGACAAGATGACTGATATAGCTCTCATAAAGATCAATCCAAACAAGAGCTTACCAACCGTTGTTCTTGGTGATTCGGATAAGTTGAAAATAGGGGAATGGGTAATAGCGATCGGTAATCCGTTTGGTTTGAGTTATACGGTTACAGCGGGAATAGTATCGGGTAAGGGTAGATTCCTAAATGAGGGGCCCTACGATAACTTTATCCAGACCGATGCAGCTATAAATCCAGGTAATAGCGGTGGTCCACTTGTTAACATGAGGGGTGAGGTTGTAGGTATAAACACAGCAATAATACCCTATGCGCAGGGAATAGGTTTTGCCATACCCATAAATCTCGCAAAATACGTGATAGATCAGATTAAAAGCAAAGGTTACGTCTCGAGGGGCTACCTTGGAATCTACATACAGGAAATTACCGCGGAAATGGCCAAAAACCTTAAACTACCGGTAAACAGAGGAGTAATAGTAACAAGGGTTGAGAGAAACAGCCCTGCAGAAAAGGCAGGTCTAAGGGTGGATGATATAATAGTGGAGTTTAACGGTAAAAGGATAGAACATATAAACGATCTTACAGTAGCCGTATCTACCACACCCCCTGGAAGCACGGTAAAAATCAAGGTTATAAGGAGTGGATCGTTAAAAGAGATAACGGCGAAGGTGGGAGAGTATAAGGAAAGATCGGTAACAACCGAAGATACGATAAGTATAGATAGGATCGGAATAACGGTAAGTGATGTCCCCTTCGATATTAAGGCGCAAGCTGGAATTGAGGGAGGCGCGATAGTTACTTCCGTCAAACCAGGATCCATAGGACATATGGCCGGTATAAACGTTGGAGATATAATAGTTAAGGTCAACAATGAGTTCATAAGTTCCGCAAAACATCTACAGAAAATCATAAATTCACTACCAAAGGGTTATAACGTAGAAATGCTCATCTATATGGAAAGGGGTGCAAAATACGTGAGAATAAGGATAAACTAAAGTGGAGGTGGACGATGGCAAGAAGATGTGAGATTTGCGGGAAACAGACTGTATTCGGAAGGCAGATAAGTCATGCCCACAATGTGTCAAGTAGAAAATTCTACCCCAATATCCAAAAGGTAAAGGTAAGACTACCAAGCGGTGAAGTAAGAAGGATCAAAGTCTGTACCAAGTGCCTTAAGGCTGGCAAGGTCGAGAAGGTGGTTTAATACCACCTTCCCTCAACTTTTTATTATACCCTTCCTCTTCAATATATTCTCAATCTCAAGAGCTACCTCAAGGGATTTTAGATCATCCTCAATGGGTGCTATTCTTTTACACTCACCAAAGGCACACTCTATAAAGTGCATAAGCTCAAGCTTCAGAGGATTACCCTTATGGACAAACACCTGTTCTATAAGTGAACTCTGCCTGTATCTTAGCTCATCCTTAAACCTTACGGCGCTTGATGTAGCGTTTCTATGTATGTGAATATCCTGTTCCGTAAAGTTTAAAAAGACGTAGAAATCCTTTTCTGAAACCGCTAAAGTTCTTATCTTGTTTTCCGTCACCCTACTTGCAACCAAAGAGGCAATGCATCCACTTTTGAACCTAATATTGACGATCGCCGCATCACATTTATCGGTATAAAAACTCAACCCATTCGCCTCTATCTCCTCTATCTCCGATCTTGCCAATCTTAGAACTATATCTATGTCGTGTATCATAAGATCGAGAACAACACTATCCTGAGCCACCCTTGGATTAAAGGGACCAAGCCTTCTAACCTCGATCAGTAGCGGATTCCTCACTATCTTCATGAGTTCCTGCACTGCCCCGTTAAACCTCTCTACATGACCAACGTGTAGTACAACGTTATTTTCACCGGCAAGTCTAAAGAGTTCCCTAGCCTCCTCCATAGTATAGGTTAGGGGCTTCTCAACCAAAACATGGACTCCCCTTTCTATACACGTCCTCGCAACCTCAAAGTGGTACCTCGTAGGCACAGCTATACTTACAACATCAACCTTATCCAACATATCCCTGTAATCCAGAAAGCCCTCCACATCATACCTTTCACAGATCTCCTTTAGACGAGCCTCATCTATGTCACTTACCGCAACGAGATCCACGTAGGGTATCTCTGTATAAGCACCACAGTGGTATTCTCCCATCCTACCAACACCTATTACACCAGCCCTAATCCTCCTTTTTTCTTGCAAAGCCACAGATCCCCCTCTTTGAATTTTTGACAAACTCGACAAAATGCCTAGCCTCGGGAAAATCAAAATTAGCCTTTATATACTCTAAAGCCTCTCTAAATGTAAGCCCCTTTCTGTAAAAGGTGTCAAAAAGCCTCTTCAACATCAAACGCTTATTATCATCATACCCCGCCCTTTTCAGACCCACCACATTCAGGGAATAAACCTTAGCAGGCCTACCCGCAGCCATAACATAGGGTGGAACATCTTGACTTACACCACTTGCTCCCGAAATCATCGCAAGGGTACCTATTCTGACGAACTGGTGTATACCAACATGACCACCTATAACCGCTCTGTCCTCTATCTCCACATGGCCCGATATACCCACAAAACTCGTTATTATAACGCCATTACCTATCTTGCAGTCATGACCTATATGGGAGGAGGCCATTATGTAGCATTCATCACCTATCGTAGTAGCATTTCCCGCTTCATAGGCCCTGTGAATGGATACAAACTCCCTTATTATATTTCTGTTTCCTATCCTTACGAAGGTCTCTTCACCCCTATAGGCCATATGCTGAGGAGGAGTTCCTATCACAACGTGATGGTATATCTGGTTATCTTCACCTATTATAGTACCCCTCGCTATGTAGCAGTTGGCTCCTATCTTGGTTCCCCTACCTATTACAACTCCATCCTCTATAACCGTATATGGCCCCACCTCTACATCGGGAGCTATTTCCGCCTTAGGTGAAACCTCCGCTAGTCTATGTATAGCCATTTTAATCCCTTAATGCCTGATTAGCAGCAACGGTTACAGGATCCCACACAGGGGAGAAAGGCGGCGAATAGGCCATATCGACCCTTGCAAGATCCTCCACCGTACCACCAAGGCATATAACAGCACCGATAACATCTATCCTCTTTACAGCTTCAACGGGACCCACTATCTCACCACCAAGAACTCTACCTGTAGATTTCTCCCACATAAGTTTTACGATGATATCGCCCGCCGTGGGATAATAGTGGGCTTTATCCTTAGCCTTTATCAGAACCTTATCATAGTCAATGTTCCTTACCCTAAGCTCCTTCTCCACAAAACCTGTCCTTGCAAATCCAAGGTTAAGGAGCTTAAAGACACTACTACCCGCTATCTTTGGCATAGTAACTCTATTCCCAGCTACAACGTTTGTACCAGCAATTCTACCCTGTCTATTAGCCAGACTACCTAAGGGTAGGTATATGGGTTCTCCTGTCACCGCACTATAGGAATGTGTACAATCACCACAGGCATACACTCCTTCTACCGATGTTTCCATATACTCATTTACCTTTATGGAACTATTAACCGATAACTCTAAGCCTATCTTCTGAGCTAACTCAACGTTTGGCCTAAAACCAACCGAAACTATAACCATATCGGCCTTCAACTCATCACCGTTAGACAACCTACATCCCCTAACCCTACCATCACCCAAAAACTCGGTAACAGAGACTCCCCATATTCTCCTAACACCGTGGGAATCAAGTAGAGATGGAACGATCTCAACCACATCCTCGTCAAAGTTAGGTGGAACACTGGTTACTATATCTACACTCGTAACGTTGAATCCCCTCTTCACAAAGGCATCTATAACCTCAAGGCCTATAAAACCGCTACCGACAACGACTATATCCCTAACCTCATTCTGGGACATAAACTTTTCTATCGACAAAAGATCCTCTAGAGACTTAAGATTAAAGATACCTTCCAAATCCTCATTAGGCACCCCTAGTTTCCTCGCAGTCGCTCCCGTTGCAAGTATAAGTCTATCAAACTGATAGCTAACCTTACCATCAGGGCCAAAAGCCTCGAGTACACCTTTAGAAACATCGACATCAACGACTCTATAACCAAGGTAAACCTTTATCCCCGATTTCTCGAAATCCTCCTTGGTTCTAACGACAAGCTTCATAGGATCCCTTATATCGCCACTTAATCTATAGGGCATACCACAGGCACCAACCGAAACAAACCTACCCGCCTCAAAAATAGCTATCTCAGAACTCTTGCTAACTCTCTTTGCCTTCGCGGCAGCACTCGTCCCAGCAGCTATACCGCCTACCACAGCTAATCTCATAGTAGCACCTCCTTTATCTTCCTAACCAAATCGTCCACCGATAGACCAATAACCCTATATAACTCATCGGGTACACCACTTGGTGCGTACTCCTTCACACCCATCCTTACCAATCTACCACTCACACCAAGTTCAACTAACCTTTCTGATATTATACTACCAAGACCAGTATAGTAGTTATGGTCCTCATAAACTATAATAGGACCTTCCCTTATCCACTCAACTATCCTATCCATATCTGGATCAAGGGGGCAGGGAACATTTACAAGTCTAACCCTAATTCCTTCCTCCTTTAGAATCTCGACAGCCTTGAGAGCCCTTGATACCATATTACCGTAGGATAGAATGGTAACACCTTTACCTTCCCTTATAACGTTCATCTCCGGGTAACTAAACCTGTAATCCCCACCAAAGAGAGGATTACCATCCTCATCGAGTATTATAGGTTGGGATTCCCTTCCGGTACCTATCGCGAAGTTCCCGTATACACTAAAGGCATACCTTACAGCTCTATCCATCTGATTTGCATCGCAGGGTATTATTAACTTAAACCCATAAAGATTCCTTATCAAACCTATATAATCTATACAGTGGTGGGTTTTCCCATCCTGACCGACATCAACTCCAAGGTGTGTAAGTATCAACTTTAGGTTCGTACAGTTTATGTCGTTCAGTCTCTGCTGATTGTAAACCTCATCTATCCCAAAAACACCAAAATCGGCAAAGACAGAGATAATCCCGTTTACACTCAGCGCCCCAGCTATCGTTGCTGTATTATGTTCCTCAACACCGGCCTCAAAGAAGTATTCCGGGAATTCCTTAGCGAAGAGATCAACCTTAACACTACTTGCCAGATCACAATCAAAAACGGCTATCTTTGTTCTATCCGCCCTTCTATTATTTAACCTACCAAGATCAACTAAAGCCTTACCAAAAGCGCTTCTTGTATCTATTCTATCCTCCTTTGTGTATGTGGGAGGGATTCCTGTATCTATAAAAACAGCCCCTCTGAGACATTCCTTTTCCGGTTTTATCTCAAAGCTTTCCCTTATTCTTCTATACCTATCCCTATCGTCCTCTATACCAAGCTCCTCGAGAGCTCTCTTGATCTCATCTTCCCTAAGAGCCCTACCATGGTACTCATGATTATTCTCCATGAAGGAAACACCTTTACCCATAACGGTCCTAGCTATTATGGCGTAGGGAGAAGTTTTATCATCTATAGCCCTCTTGATGGCCCTATATATCTCCCCATGGTCATGGCCATCAACCTCGATAACCTTCCAACCATCGGCCCTATAATTGGCAGCTATGTCAGCAGGCATAACTTCACTAAACCTACCGGAAATCTGCATGTCGTTGTAATCTATTATAACCGTAAGATCATTAAGGCCAAACTTTTTCGCAAATTTCCTCGCCTCACTTACCTGACCCTTTATCTGTTCGGCATCGGACATTATAACGAAGGTATGATACCCCAAATTCTTGATCTTAGATGCCAGTGCAAAACCACAACCCGCGCTCAAACCCTGACCGAGATTACCGGTTGACCACTCTATCCCAGGAACCTTTCTCTCAACATGGCCTTCGAATATACTACCGGCCTTTCTGAAGGTAGCTATGGCCAGATCTATATCAAAAAAACCAAGTCTTCCAAGAACAGAGTAAACTCCGGGGGATGTGTGGCCATGACTTACTATTATCCTATCCCTATCCTCCCTATAGGGATCATCTGGATAAATCCTGGCGTAGGAATATACAACGAGGTATATATCGAGGGATGACATACTTCCACCCGGATGGCCACTACCCGCTATATTAGTCATTTTTAGAATATCGCCCTTACAGATCCTCGATAGTTCCCTTAATCTTACCAAATCCTCCTCTGGTAGTTCGTCCATCACAAAACCACGCTTACTATTACAAACCACACCCTTCATAACACCTCCCGTATATCACAATCCCTCTGAGGTCAGTTCCAAAATTCTATCTATCTCTTCCTTAAGAGACTCAGGTAGAGCCACAGCATCCACATTCAGGAAACCTCTAACTATTATCGACTGAGCCTCCTCAGGTGTGAATCCTCTCGCCATAAGATATTCTATCTCCTCTTCCCTTATCTTTCCTACCGCGGCCTCATGGGTAAGATCCACATCCTTGGCTCTGGCCTCAAGTTCCGGAATAGCACTCACAACAGAACCTTCCTTCAAAACGAGGCTCTTACACTCCAGGTGACCCCTTACCTTGGGTACCTCCGCTATAAGATGGCCACGTGCTATATTAACGCCTCCAAAGGAGACACTTCTTGAAACTATCTCAGCCTTAGCGAACTCTCCTCTAAGATAAACCCTTGTTCCAAGGTCAATGTTCGAACCCTCCGATACCATAACCATACTATTTACAACCGCTGTGCCATGAGAATAAACGTATATGGTAGGATAAGCCTTTATCTTAGCGCCAGGCTTAAAGCAGACGTAATCGCTTATGTAGCTAGCGCCCTCCTCAACTATAACTGCGGTCCTGGGATAAACCTCCACTTCCTCTCCCCAGGAATGGATCATTATAAAGTGTAGTTTCCCATTTTTCTTAACGTAAAACTCACTAACCCCTATATGTTTACCTCTACCGGGAACACTGGAACAACCGGTGATAACGGTTAATTCCGAACCTTCCTCAACCACTATTATGTTATGGACATGCTGTACATCGCTCTTTTCTATCAATAGACAGGTCTGTACAGGAAAAACAGGTTTTGATCCAGGCTCGGTAACTATAAAGTAACCGTTAGAAAAATCACCGAGGGATTCGTCGTAACTGAGAGCCTTCCACAGATAAGGTTTATACTCTTCAAGCTCCACCGCCTTTTTGGTCGGCATAATCCTGACACCCGGTTGTTTAACACCACACTTTACAACTTCGTTATCAATCTGCATATAGGATCCGCTTCTAGTTTTATCCTCAATATCAAAACCTATCTTTGTAAGGTCATAGTCCTTTACCCGCATCTCTCACACTCCCTATACCCGTATTTTTCAACCACCTTAAGTATCTCGTATGGGTTACCCTTACACACGATCCTTCCATCTATCAGAACGTAACCCTCATCGGCCTTAACATGCTCAAGTATATGCCCCGTATGGGTAACAACTATAGCACTCTTTTTCTCCCAAACGCTAGAACACTTATCCCCACCTTCCCTAATATGGGGAGGAATACCGTCTCTACCAAGGATCTCATTTATAGCCTTCCCTATGAGTTTTATATTATCAAGATCTACACCGGATTCAGGTTCATCGAGAAGTAATAGATCTGGCTTCAAGACGAGTAACTGTAAGAATTCACACCTCTTCTGTTCACCACCGGAGAACCCTTTGTTGACAAAGCGTGGCAAAAATTCTCTCATACTAAGATCATCGGCAAGCTTCTCAACATCAACCTCTACTCCCTTTTTTTCCGCTATCTTCTTAAGAAAAGCCCCCAGCGTTACCCCTTCCAACTCCCTAGGCTTCTGAAAAGCTAAACCTATACCAAGCTTAACCCTCTCATAAACCGGAAGGTTAGTTATATCAGTACCCTTATAAACTATCCTCCCCTCTACCACCTTGTACCTTGGGAAACCCATTATGGTCATTATAAGTGTCGTTTTACCCGAACCGTTAGGTCCCATAAGAGCAACAACCTTTCCACTTTTAACCTCAAGGTTAATACCCTTGAGTATAAGTTTACCCTCAACCTCAACCTTCAAGTTCTCGATAACTAACATTCATCCCCTCCCATAATTTAGAGAAAAACATCTTACCCTATGATCCTCACCTAAATCAATCATCTGTGGGATGTTAAACCTACACTCCTCAACCCTTATATCACAATAATCGTAAAAAGGACAACCCTTGTAGCCCATACCACCCATAGAAGGTATCTCACCGAACCTAAGGTTAAACTTACCCTTTACAGGCTTAGGAATAGCCTCCATCAGCGCTATAGTATAGGGATGTAGGGGATTTTTAAAGATCTCATCCTTCTTAGCTTCCTCAACCAAAACACCTCTAAAGATAACTCCAACCCTATCGGCTATAGTATAAACCACGGAAAAATCATGGGTTACAAATATGGAGGATATTCCCTTAGTTGTTATTTCTCTTTTTATCAATTCAAGAATCCCAGCCTGAACGGTCACGTCAAGGGCGGTTGTTGGCTCATCAAGTAGCATCAATTCGGGATTCCCGATTAAGGCCATAGCTATCATGACTCTCTGTCTCATACCACCACTTAACTGATGGGGATACATTTCATAAACCATCTCGGGATCCTTCAAACCCACCTCTTCAAACATCTCCACGACCTTCCGCCTTATATCTCTCTTATCCGGTAATTTGCTAGTATTTAAAACTTCAGCCACCTGTTCCCCAACTTTCATGGTAGGATTCAAACTACTCATAGGGTCTTGAAAGACTATCGATATTCTCTTTCCCCTTATCAGATTTAACCTGCTTTCCGGTAATTCTGTAAGATCAACACCATCGAACAATATTCGTCCATCTATTATAGCACTATTTGGTAGCAACCTGAGTATGGATTTTAAAAAGACGCTTTTACCACTACCTGAGGCTCCAACAAGCGAATAAACCTCGCCCCTTTTTACCTCAAGACTAAAGGAATTTAACACCCTATACTTTTCGGATCCCCTAATAAACCATAGAGAAAGATCCTCTACCTTGAGTAAGTTAGGTCTCACTTCAACTTTGGCTCGCCGGTAGAAACTATACTTCTTAAGTTAGCGATTATCTTTGGAATTGGACTCGGACCCCTATTTATCTCTTCTTCGAGTTGCCTTATAGCATCATCGAGCCTCTTCTTCTCATCCTGTGAAAAACTATCCCTTATGGCAGAGTATTCCGCCTTGAGATACAGTAACTCTCTCTTAGCGGATTCATAATCCCTATCTACCATCGTAAGATTGTATATCCTTTCGAGAGATGTAAGTACAGCAAACTTGTGTTTGTTATAGGCTACCGTATCCTCAAGCTTACTAACCTTATTTTCCACATCCTCGAGTTTCCTAACCGATATAAGTCCAAAAACGGAAAGAACTATAGCTATTATTGAAAATACAACGGCACCCCATATCAGCCTCTTATCGCTGAATATCCCATTACTCTCTATTTCCTCCCCTTCCCCAATACCCTCAATCTTACCAATCTCCTCAACCCCCTTTGTCTCCTTTAACTCCTGATCCACACCCCACCTCCGGAAAACCATTATTACTACCATGTATACCACCCAAGTTTGATTTTTTCAACTAAAGGGATATATAACTAAAGTCATGAAAGCGTACATTGTGAAGGGAGGCTACATATCAGCGGAAAGTTTAATAGCACCGGAATTTCTACCCGTTACTTTCTACGGATACATAGATTGGGCCTCTAAAGTCGAAAACTACAAACCTAAAAAGAACTTTAAGTACTACCGTAAGTTAGCACCTGTCCTAAAATGTGTTATAAAACTGATGGATGAACTGGATCTCGAGGATATAGTAAGGGAAAGCGAGAAAAACAGAATAGCCATAGCAGTATCCGGAAAACTCGATGCGGAAAGGGATAGCCTTACGGTAAAAGCATATGAAGACGTGGATAAGATAAGTCCTAGTGATGGGTTTATAATAACCCACAATCTACTTAATTTTCTTGTTGCCTCCTACTTGGGGATAAAGTACTATAGGGGTATAGGGATAGATCACGTCTGCACCTCAGGGTTGGATCTACTCGGGATAGCAAAGGATCTCGTAGAGGAAGGTTACGACACGGTGATAGTTCTTGCGATAAATAGCCTTGCCACACCCATAAGAACGGGTTATCATAGGAACTTACAGGTTCTATCGAAAAGTGGTAAAATAAAGCCATTCGATGTAGATAGAGACGGGACGATATTCGCGGACGCCATAGCCATGGCGGTGATAGTTAGTGATAGTATGATTAACAGGTTAAAAATGAGACCGTTGGGAAGGATATTAGACTACAGTACAATATCCAGCTCTTACCACATGTTTTCGATGGACGAGGAGGGATACGAGCTTGAGTATACTTTGGGGAAAGTATCACAGAGTATAAACGTAAAAGAAGCCATAATTAAGGCACATGCCACAGGTACAAAACTTAACGATCACGTGGAAGGTAAAGTCTACACCAGACTATTTGGAGATAGTGTACCTATAACTGCATTAAAGCCTTTATTCGGACACACCCTTACGGCAAGTGGGCTTATAGAAACCCTTTATCTACTCGAGTACATAAAGGACAAAGGAAAAATACCGCCGATAAGAAACACTACCAAAATAGATCCAGACTGTGGTAGAATAAGACTGGTTCTTGAAGAGGAGAACTTCGATGGTAAATATATCGTGTCGGTTGCAAGTGCCTTTGGTGGTTTTTATAGTGCTATGGCGATAGAGGTGATAAGATGAAGGACTACATAACCTGTCCAAACTGCGGAACCAAAATAGAGATTTATAAAAATCCCATTCCCACCGTGGATATAATCATAGAGTACGGTGGTGGTATAGTTCTCATAAAGAGGAAAAATCCTCCCTTAGGCTGGGCATTACCGGGAGGTTTCGTCGAATATAACGAAACGCTTGAGGAAGCGGCTATAAGAGAGGCTAAGGAAGAGACAGGGCTTGATATCGTTCTTAAAAGGCAGTTTCACGCCTATTCGGACCCAAAGAGGGATCCCAGATTCCATACCATAACGGTAGTCTTTATAGCAGAAGGCCATGGTGAATTAAGAGCGAGTGACGATGCAAAGGAAGCGAGAATATTCACCTACGAAAACCTTCCCGAGGATATAGCCTTCGACCATAGAAGTATAATAGAAGACTACTATAATAAGAGGTACTAGATGTTTGAGATAGGAGAAAAGTGCGGTATAGCTGGAGTATACGGGAACCAGGATTCTGCAAATCTCGTATATCTATGCCTATACGCCCTGCAACACAGAGGACAGGAAAGTGCCGGAATAGCAACGACCGATGGGAGGGAGATAAGAGTTGTAAAAAAGATGGGCCTTGTGGTTGATATATTCCAGAGAACAGATATAGACTATCTCAAGGGATTCGCATCTATAGGACACAATAGGTACTCAACAAGCGGGGAGAGTTCGCTACAGGAGGCCCAACCCTTCCTCATAAACTTCAGGTTTGGTAACCTTGCTATAGTCCATAACGGTAATATAGTGAACGCCTTTAAACTAAGGGAAGATCTTGAAGAAAAGGGAGCGATTTTCCAGTCAACCTCCGATACCGAAGTCATCCTTCACCTTATAGCAAGAAGCCCCTACAGTAACTTTAGGGATAGTCTAAATTACGCCTTAAGACAGCTAAAGGGGGCCTTTTCACTTCTTATCCTCAAGGAGAGGGAACTTTACGCCATAAGGGATCCATGGGGATTTAGACCACTATGCCTGGGTAAGAAGGATAACACCTACTTTCTGGTATCGGAAACCTGTGCTCTAGATATAGTCGGAGCTGATTACATAAGGGATATTGAGCCGGGAGAGGTATTGATGATAAGTGATGAAGGGCTTGAATCGTGGTTCCCCTTTGAAGAAACAAAACCGAGGTTCTGTATATTTGAGTTCATATACTTTGCAAGGCCAGACTCAAAGGTATTCGGTATGGATGTCTACAAGGTGAGGTACAACTTTGGGAGAAGGCTCGCTATGGAAAGTGATACTCAAGCCGATATAGTCGTTCCAGTACCAGATTCGGGCATAGTAGCTACCATAGGTTTTTCCGAGGAATCTAAGATACCCTTTCAACTAGGCATAGTTAGAAACCATTATGTCCACAGGACCTTTATAGAACCAACGGAGAGGATCAGACATTTTGGAGTTAAGGTGAAGTTAAATCCGGTAAGGAGTGTGCTTGAAGGGAAGAGGGTTATAGTAATCGATGACTCAATAGTAAGGGGAACAACATCGAGAAGAATAGTAAAGATGTTGAAAAAGGGAGGAGCGAGAGAAGTACATATGAAGATAAGTTCACCTCCCATAGTAGCGCCCTGTTTCTATGGCATAGATACACCTACCAGGAAAGAACTCATAGCCTCAAGCCACAGTATAGAAGAGATAAGAAAATACATAACAGCCGATAGTCTCCAGTTTCTATCACTGGAGGGTATGATAGAGTCAACCGGTTTTAGTCTAGATGATCATCCCTTCTGCACAGCCTGCTTTACAGGCTCCTACCCTATAAGGTTCGTTTAACAACGAGTTAATCGGAGTCCTCACCCTTTTCCTTTATACTATCCAGTTTGATTATACCCTTTTGAATCGCAAACTTTATAATATCGGCTTTACTTTTGAGATCCAGTTTCTTTGCTATGTTGGTCCTGTGAACTATGACCGTTTTTACACTGATTCCCAACATATCCGCTATCTCCTTATGTGTATAACCCTCGGCAAGTAACTTAAGGACCTGTTTCTCTCTATCGGTTAGTAGATCGTAGGGATCCTCTTTTTTCTCAGGTGGTGCGGTAAGTAGGAGAGAAACTATCTCTCCAGCAAGGTAGGGGTGTATATAAACCTGACCCTGCGAAACAACCTTTATCGCATTTATCAATTCCACACCCAGAGCATTTTTAAGCATATAACCCGACACTCCCACCTTTAAGAACCTTGTGACATATTCCTTATCGTCGTACTGAGTAAGAACGAGTATCCTGGTATTAGGTGAAACTTTTCTAATTTCGCAAGCTGCCTCCAACCCACCAAGTCTTGGCATGTTAATATCAAGAAGAAGAACATCGGGCTTAAGTTTTTCAACCACCTCTATAGCCTCTATACCATCGGAAGCCTCTCCCACCACCTCTATATCCTTAGTACAGGATAGAATCGCCCTTATACCTTCCCTTATGAGGGTATGGTCATCAGCTATAACGACTCTAATTTTTTCTCCCTGCAACTTCACTTTCCACCTCACTCACCGCCACAGGAATCGCCATATAAACTATGGTACCCTTACCGGGCTTAGAACTTAAAATTAGCCTACCACCTAGTATATTTATTCGTTCATACATACTTAAAATCCCAAAACCCTTCATGCTTTCGTCTATTTTATCCCCTACAGAACTAAATTTTGAAACATCAAATCCTACACCATTATCCCTTATAGATACAATCAGTTTTCCATCGCTAAGTTTTAATCTAACACAAACGTTAGTGGCCTTTGAGTGTTTAACTATATTATTAAAGGCTTCCTGAACAACCCTAAAAACTTCATTCTCTATACTTTTATCAAATCTCAACCCTTCTGGTATATCATGCGTAAAAGATACACTTATACCATTCTTTTCCAGCATTTCTTTAATAAGCCACTCTATGGCTGGTATGAGTCCAAAATCGTCAAGAAGAGGTGGTCTAAGGTTTCTTATGATCATCCTTATACTCTCCCAAGTCTCCCGTAGCATATTCTGTAGTTCTTCTATCTTTTCAGGCGTAACTTTTTCAGGATTCAACTTACACATATCCATCCTCATAATAACAGAGGATATCCTCTGCATGGTATCATCGTGTAACTCTCTCGCTATTCTTCTTCTTTCCTCCTCTTGAGCCTTAAGTATCTTATCAAGGAGATATTTGATTCTCTTCTGGTCTTCCATAATCTGAGCTGTCTTCTCCCTCACCCTCTCTTCCAACAATTCATTCTCTCTCTTTATGTGTTCTATCAATTCCAGCAACTTCAACCTCATAGTCTCAAAGGCTCTTCCCAGGGCAACTATCTCATCGAAACCGGAAACCACCACTGGTCTAGTGAGATCGCCGGTTGCTATTCTGTTAGCTACGGTTATAAGCCTTCTGATAGGATCAACTACACTTTTCCCAAGTCCAACTATCAAAATATGGGAAATAAAAAGACAGAACATTGTAAAGCCCAATAGAATCGTACCGAATTTCTCGAGAGGTGCCATTATAACACTCTTTGGCTCTCTCCAAACTATCCCAAAGGTACCGATCTGCATTGGAACAAAAATAAGAACCTCACTAGTCTTTTTCCCACCGAAATGGCATTCGTGACAACTGGTTGTCACTATCTTTTTATCCAACATAAGTTTGGCAAAAAAGTTCTTATGATCATAGATCCTTAATGTCCTCTGAGGATCACTTGAAACGATTATTCTACCCGAGGAATCCACCATTTCTATTTTAACGTTTCTATCAACATCACCAACAGAATTTATGGCTAATCTGTAAAGAAATACTGGATTCGTCGGATTAGATACACCTACCACATAATATTTCAGCTCCCTATCAACAACTATGGGAGAAACAAAAACAAGATAGAAATTATCCTTCACAATTACTTCCATTATTCTAACCTTCTCAAATTTATTCACGTTGACAAGTTTGGGATCAAAGGGAATATTGGTGTTAGTTGGATAGCTAAGAACCTGCTTCTTTCGCGAATCCAACACAAAAATACCATCGGAAAAAATCGAGTAAGAATAAGCGTTCGATAAAGCTAATCCTAATCTCCCACCGTCTAATCTACCTATACCACCTGCTAACTCGTTTGAAATATCCAAGAGTCTATTAATGTTCTCCATAAAGGTATTTTCAACCACTTCCTTAACAAACTTGGCCATTGCCAATCTCTTCTTCACAAGACTCTCCATATTTGAAAGGAGAAGATAGTAGACCGTCCCCCCAAACACGAGAAGCATAACCACCATCCATAATAGCAACCCAATAGCTATCCTTTTCCTCATCCTTTAACTTCTCTCTCCTCCAGATGGGATAAGTGTAACGCTCTTAACTCCTCTATAATTTCTTCAATACTCCTATTTTCAATTCTCGCAAGCTCGAGGGGATGTTCGTGTAGTAGTAGTTCTCTTGAAATCCATCCGGTAAAAATAGTCTTATCAAGTGGGAAAACCTCTGGGTTGAATACAGAATTATACATATGCCAAACTACTATCACGAGAAATGCAAGTAACGCCTCGTTCTGATGAGCAGCCTTTGCAGCGGGTACCACCTGGCCAGGCAAAAACTTCGTAAAGGTGGTTGGGAACCACAGTATAAATCCAGTTATAATCATAAGAATGCCACCTAACACAACACCCCAGTACTCAAACTTCTGTCTGTAATCGTACCTGTCACATAAAGCAGGGATATCTCTCATACCAAGGTAGTACTTTATGTTATCTATAGTATCGTAAAAATCCTTTACAGTAACCATCATAGAGGCATGCCACTTTTTAAACAACATACCGATACAGGCAACAACGATATGTTGTACAGCAAGTATCGTAAAGGCTATTCCGGTAGCTCTATGAACCACCCTTACATTAACTATACCACCAAACAGAGCTATTATCTGTTTTGAAATCTCATACTCATGAAAGCGCTGGGGTAAGCCGGTAAGTACAAGAGTAAAAAAGGTGATCATGAGTATCCAATGCTCCAACATTCTGTAAATTCCAAATCTTTTGTAATAAATCTGACCATCTACTTCCTTCCTCTCAACCTTCATACTCCACCTCCCTATTTTATTTGCCAGTTATGTAACGCCATATATGTAAAAGAACGTTTAATATAAGACCAGCTATCATAAAGGGAATAAAAACAGAATAAAAAGCCTTTACCAGGAAGACTAAAGGGGCATTCTGTAATGTTGGACTATAGTGGGGTAACCAAGCATCGGGAAAGTTCTTACTAGCCCCAGGATGACAGGTAGCACAGGCTTTAACCAACCTCTCCTTAACAATAGCCATGTTTGATTGGTCTATATGAAAAACATCATGATAACCATGGCAATCGGTACAGACCGCTATAGGTTTAACTCTCTGAGTTCCAGCCTGTAGTTCTTTGTACATCTTTAGAGTAACACCGTGAAAATCGGAAAGATAAGTATTTACAACATTAGCGGAAAGGTTGTATTTCTTCATGAGTTCAGCGTTACCATGACACCTTCCACATATCTCCGGGATCGCTAGTTTATAATCAAAAGTTTTGGGATCTCTCACAGTATGAGCGGTATGGCAGTCGGCACAGCCAGCGGCATTGTTATCCTTCCGCTCAATAACCGCCTTTCCGTGTACACTCTTGGAGTACACTTCAGATACATCCCCATGGCAGTTACCACATACCCTTACCTGTACTATCTTGTTCTGAGAGATAAAAGTTACATCATGGGAACCGTGACAATCTACACATGAAGGAGCTGACTCAACCCCTTCGGAGAGAAGTTTAGCATGGATACTTTCCGAACTTTTAACAAACTTATCGAAATGGCATTTTCTACAACCCTCGGTAGTGTAAATTACAAACTCCTTATAACTCGAAAAGACCCTCGAAGGATGCTGGGTTCTCGAAAAACCACTGTGACAGTCTGAACAGTTAAGATCTTTATGTACCGAATTTTTTAAAACTTTGGGATCAACTTTTACAGATATCCTCTCACCATTCTTAAAGGTTTTGGTAAGATTCTGAGAATGGCAGGTCATACAGTAAGATTCACCGGAACTCTTGACCCCCCTACTTAAATAGTGAGGATCGTGACACTCTATACACCTCGGATTCCCCTTCCTATACTCCTCTACAAAGTTACTATGGGAGGAGAGCTTACTGAGCTTCTCCCCGTGACATTCCAGACAAACCTGCTGTTTTTTTCTGAAATCAGCAAGACTCTTAAACTTTTTACCCTCATGTCCATCGGCGTAACCTTTATGACAGGAGTTACAGGAAAGCCTACCATGAGCCGAAGCCTTATATTTACTCATATCCACAAAGGCATCGATCTTCTCACCATTAGCGAAAGTTTTCTCAATAGATCCCTTCGTCCCGTGACAATCTGAACATTCAGAATATCCATAACTTGGTAAAAATAAAACCAGAAAACTAATAAAACCGATCACGAAAAGGTTTATAAAAACACCCATAAGGCACCTCCATAAATAGTGATAATCTACACATTACTTTTACTACAACTCTACCTAAACTCCAAATAAGAACTTCTTACTAGATATCCTAGGAAAAAGTTCTTATTTTAGAAGATACCAATTTCTAAGGGATCTGGAGATAGAATCCTCTAAGGAAAAGACCCTGCTATAACCGATAGCCTCAACATTGGTACTTTTGTAAACCCACCTATCGGCGAGTATCTCTTTTAGTTTATCCCTATTGAAGAAGCTCGATCCACCAAGGATACAACCCAGAAATATACCGGGATAGAATATAGCCTTTATAACAAAATCATTGAGAGTAAGCCAGAATTTTATCTTCCTACCCAGGATGCTTGAAAGAGAAATCGAAAACTCTTCCCAGGTAAAATCGGCATCCTTTATAGTGAATATAGTAGCATCTACCGAACTTTCGATTATACACCTTACCGCCTCTGCAACATTACCAGCGTATACAACGCTTATCACTTTTGGTCTATTCCATCTAAGTCCAATCCCCAAGGATATGAGTTTTACTATATCCTTGAGACCAACATCGTACTCCCCAAATATAACGGGAGGTCTAAGTATGTTCCATCTGAGTCTTGATCTTCTTATCAACCTTTCGGCAAACAACTTTGACTTACCGTATTCGCTTATAGGACTAAACTCCTCCTCATCATGGGAGTGTTCACCGGGACCGTATATAGCTAAGGAACTTATGTACAGAAACTTACCCTCATACCCCATGCTTTCGAGGTGAGAGACCACATTGAAAGTACCCATAGCATTTACCGCCCAGAATCTCGCAGGATTACTTGATGCCACAAGCCCACTATTTAGCACCACCGCGTAGAATCTCTTAAAATCGATAGAGCCTACAGCTTTTGGATCCTCAATATCGAGACGATGCCAGCTATAGTTCCCACTATCAAACTCAACCTTTCTCCTAGAGAAACCAACCACATAGTAACCGTTATTTAGGAGATTCCCTACTATATGCCTACCTAAAAAGCCACTTGCCCCTATTACAGCTACAACCTTTCCCTCAGCCATTCAAAGAAACCTTCAAAAACATCTATAGTCATTTCAATATCCTCAATCCTATGTGCGTATGATACCGCACCGCATAGGTGGATCATGTTTACGCCATGTCTTGCAAGATAGCTTCTAAACTCGCCATCCACCTCTTCCCAGTAAGTATATTTATATATGTCATCAACTCCTCTTATCTCAGCATCCTCCTTAAGTATGTGAACCTTAAAGAGAGAGGCTATCCCGGTCGTTTTAACTATCAAACCCTTTGCCCTTCCAACTTCCTCTATCCCTCTTCTTAACTTCTCGGTAATAGCGGAAAGGTAACCGTAGATCTCATCCCCATCCTCAACTAGTCTCCTTATAACGGTTAAACCGGCAACCATACTGACAGGATTACACGAGAAAGTCCCACCACCTATCAGTACCCTATCGGGCTTCTTTCTCTCCCTCGAACTCAACTCCATTATATCCCTTCTCGA
Organism: uncultured Aquificales bacterium; assembly: GCA_964590075.1. Lineage (GTDB taxonomy): Bacteria > Thermosulfidibacterota > Thermosulfidibacteria > Thermosulfidibacterales > Thermosulfidibacteraceae > JAGDVO01. The sequence goes on along the minus strand of CAZPXS010000005.1, from coordinate 25,244 downwards.
TAGAACAACCCCTATTGGGAAACCACCACCCACGATCTTGCCAAGGGTTACAATATCAGGTACAACACCGACATAGCCATAGTAACCCTTCAAGGAAACCCTAAAACCAGTGATCACCTCATCGAATATAAGTAGCGCACCAGCTTTCCCCAGCTTTTTCTTAAGATTCCTAAGATACTCCTTTTCGCCCGGTATAAAACCACCGGCTCCCAAAACGGGCTCAACTATAGCACAGGCTATATCCTCACCATACTCATCTATTATCCTCTCTGTCTCCTCCCAGTTGTTGAAGGGAATAAGGACAACGTTATCGTAGACACTATCCGGTATTCCCTGACTTTCCGTAACCTCGAAGGGGTAATTCGAACCCTTGATTAAATCGGTTGAAGCTCCATGCCACCCACCCTTTACCTTTAAAACTATCTCTCTACCCGTATAAGCCCTTGCCAGTCTTACGGCGAAACTTGCCGCATCGCTACCTGAGGTACAAAATCTAACCATATCAAACTCATCCATTATGCTTAGTATCAACTCTGCAAGTTCAACCTCTTCCCTGTTGGGCAACCCAAAGTGATAACCCCTATTTCTAATAAGGTCAGTTACCGCCTCAACAACCTCTTCGTAACTATGACCCATGATATGAGCGTAATGACCCATCCAGTAATCTATGTAGCAGTTTCCATCAACATCCCATATCTTTGAACCCTTGGCCCTTTCCACGAAAAAGGGATAGGGAGGAAAATACCTTATGTTATGGCTTACACCTCCCGGTATAACCCTAAGGGCCCTTTCGAAAAGACTCTTAGACTTATTTGTTTTCTTTAAGACATCTAAAGATTTCTTTTCCATCTATAGCTCCCTCCCTTATTATCCTAAGATCGACCACATCAAACACGGTAGATGGTTTACCTAAGAGTGTACCCCCATCAACCGCAAGATCCACGAGTTCAAATAGATCGGGATCTATCTCTTCAAAACTCTTAGGGGCAACTTTACCCGAAAAATTTGCACTTGTGCCGGTTACCGCTACCCCGAGAGATTCCACTATAACTATCAGTTTAGATACCTCAGGGATCCTAACACCGATTTTCCCCTCACCCGATGTTACATAGGGAATATATCTCAAGGCCTTTGCTACCACTGTTAAAGGACCGGGCAAAAAACTATCGAAGAGCTTTTTGACGTTCTCATCAACCTCTATGTAACGTTTAGCCATATCTATGGAGGAAACGAATATAGGGAAGGGCTTACCCTCCTCCCTCCCCTTTATACTTACCAACCTCTCTAGTACATCCCGATTCTCAACAACCCCGAGTAACCCGTAGAGGGTATCGGTCGGAAATATTACAATACCACCTCTTTTTAGTACCTCAACGGTTATATCGACTACTTCACTATCAGAGATTCTTATTAATTTCTTCAATCTCTCTCTTCCTTGCTTCCCTGTATTCTACAAGTTTCTTTTTGAGATCATCCCTATAAACCGAAAGGATAGAGATAGCAAGTAAAGCAGCGTTTCCCCCACCGTTTATAGTCACCGTGGCAACAGGTATCCCCTTCGGCATCTGAACCATAGACAAAAGAGCATCAATACCATTTAAAACACTACTTGCAACAGGAACACCGATCACGGGAAGAACCGTATGGGAAGCTATGACACCGGCAAGATGTGCCGCATAACCTGCGAAGGCTATAAAAACCTTACCCCCCCTTGACTCGAAGTCTTCAATGTATTTTTTCAAGAGTTCCGGTGTTCTATGGGCAGAGAGAACCCTTAACTCATAACTAACACCAAACTCTTCAAGAATCTTAACCGTATCCTTGGTATAATCCCTATCGTTTATGCTACCTATTATTATAGCTACCTCAGCCACCTCAAGCCTCCATCACCTATTATCCCATCAACTCAGCTTCCCTTCTTATCTCCTCAGCCATATCCACTTTCTCCCATGTAAACTCAGGTTCGTTTCTACCGAAGTGTCCGTAACTCGCCGTCTTCTTGTATATAGGTCTTCTCAACTGCAATTTTTCTATTATACCCTTTGGTGTAAGATCAAACATCTTTCTCACGAGTTCAACTATCCTCTCATCCGGAATCTTACCGGTTCCTCTTGTATCTATGTACACAGCCACAGGTTCGGCAACACCTATCGCATAGCTCAACTGTATCTCACATACATCCGCTATACCGGATGCAACTATATTCTTAGCTATATAACGAGCCATGTATGAGGCACTTCTATCAACCTTCGTAGGATCCTTACCGGAGAAACAACCACCTCCGTGTCTTGCAGCACCACCGTACGTATCGACTATTATCTTTCTACCTGTAAGTCCCGTATCAGCCATAGGACCGCCTATAACAAATCTACCGGTAGGGTTTATGTAATACCTCACACTATCCTCATCCAGATATTCCGGAGGTATAACAGGCTTGATAACATACTCTATGAGATCCTCCCTTAGCTGTCTGAGGCTAATATCCGGAGCATGTTGTGCCGATAGGACTATAGAATCTACTCTAACCGGTTTACCATCCTCGTAAAGTACCGTAACCTGACTCTTCCCATCGGGTCTGAGATAATCGAGTATATCCTTCTTTCTAACCTCCGCAAGCCTCATACATAGCTTATGGGCAAGCATTATGGGTAGTGGCATCAACTCCTCGGTTTCTCTTACCGCAAAGCCGAACATCAAACCCTGATCACCGGCACCACCCGGCTCTACTCCCATAGCAATATCTGGCGATTGTTCGTGTATGGATGTGATCACCGCACAGGTTTCGTAATCAAAGCCGTACTTTGCCCTGGTATACCCGATCTCCTTTATAGTCTCCCTTGCTATCGTTGGAATATCAACATAGCAAGTGGTAGTTATCTCTCCTGCAACGAAGACCAAACCAGTGGTAACAAGTGTCTCACAGGCTACCCTTCCGTAGGGATCCTGCTCAATTATCGCATCAAGTACCGCATCGGATATCTGATCGGCGATCTTATCGGGATGTCCCTCGGTAACAGACTCAGAGGTAAATAGCACCTTACCTTTACTGTACATTTTCCCCTCCAGCGAGTAATTTTATGTATTTGACCGAATAATTTACACCAGATACAAGGGAAATTAAAGCACCTAAATAAAATCCGTAGATGGCGTATCTATCGTAGCCAAAGGGGTATATGCAGACACTGAGAAAGAGGATGAAGGTCTTTATCTTACCCATAAGGTCACTATAGGTCGTAATACCTCTTGATGCAACAAGGTTTCTGAGGGCCATAACTATCATATCCCTGGCAAATATAACGTAAAGTATAAAGCTTGGTATTATGCTTCTTGCCACAAAGGGTAAAAGTGCACTAAACATAAATAGTTTATCCGCAATAGGATCCACTATTTTACCAAAATCACTTGAGGCATCCATTCTTCTCGCTATAAAACCATCGAGCATATCCGTAATTGCACCGATGATAAATATAAAAGCTGCAAACTTATCTACAGTGGGGTTACCTACCGAAAAGAGCATATAGACCAAAGGTGAGATCAAAACCCTTACGATCGTAAGAATATTGGGTATATCCCTACCGCTAAAACTGATCCTCATACTTAAGTCCCCTTAGCATAAGATCCTCAAGGGACTCTCTTGGATCCTTACCTTCGAATATAACTTTATAGACCTCTGTTGTAATGGGCATATCTATACCAAGATCCCTTGAGATCCTGTACACCGCCTTTGTAGTATAAACGCCCTCTACGACGTACTTTCCGGAAAGTAACTCATCGATTCCCTTTCCCCTTACAAGTTCGATACCAAAAGTTCTGTTTCTACTTAGATCTCCCGTTGCTGTAAGTACCAGATCACCAAGACCGGAAAGACCGAAGAATGTACTTCTCTTTGCCCCGAAATACTCCCCAAAACGAGCCATCTCAACAAGTCCTCTATTGATAAGTGAAGCACGGGCATTTAAACCCAAGCCAAGACCATCGCATATACCGCAGGCTATGGCCATTATATTTTTCAAACTACCACCCAGCTCTACCCCTACAACATCGCTATTATAGTAGAGGCGAAAGCTTTTAGAGGAAAACATGTTCGATATTCTCAGTGCGAGTTCCACATCCACCGAGGCGGACACACATGCGGTTGGTTTACCCTCCGCAACCTCTCTGGCAAAGGAAGGCCCAGAAATCACAACATAGGGACAATCGAAAAACTCGGCCAGTATCTCGGAAACCCTTTTACCCGTAGTGATCTCTATACCCTTTGATAGATTCACTATAATCCTGGGTTTGAAAGTCACATCAGCGTATACCGACCTTATATACTGTACAGGAACAGCGTTAACGAGGATATCGCAATCGGATAGTTCATTTATATCCAAGAAAGCTCTTACACCCTGGGGAAATTTAAATCCCGGTAGGTATAGCTCATTTTCCCCGTACCTATTTATGGACTCAACCACCTCCTTTTCCCTTGCCCAGAAGAGAACCTCATACCCACATTTAGACAGATAAAGTCCAAAGGCACTACCCCAGGATCCAGCTCCAACTATCCCTATCCTCATGTACCCGCATCCCAGCTTGAAAGGTATTTAATCTGTTCATCGGTAAGCTCATCTATCCTAACGTTTAGACTCTCGAGTTTAAGTTTTGCAACGCCGACATCTATCTCCTCGGGTACCCTGTAGACTTTCCTTTCAAGCTTATCCCTGTTTTTCACGAGATACTCAACGGATAGAGCCTGATTCGCAAAACTCATATCCATAACCGAGGCGGGATGTCCTTCAGCACTCGCAAGATTTATCAATCTCCCTTCGCCGAGAAGGTACAATCTTCTTCCATCCCTTAGTTTATACTCCTCGACGAAATCCCTTATTATTCTCTTTGATTCCGCGAGTTCCTCAAGGGCAACCTTATCTATCTCAACATCAAAATGGCCAGAATTAGCCAAAATAGCACCATCCTTCATAACCTCAAAATGTTCCCTCCTTATAACATGGGTGTTACCAGTTACAGTCACAAAGATATCGCCTATTCTCGCAGCCTCTACAAGTGGCATAACTTCATAACCGTCCATAACAGCCTCAAGGGCCTTTATCGGATCAACCTCGCAAACTATAACTCTTGCACCCATTCCCCTTGCCCTCATGGCAACACCCTTACCACACCAGCCGTAACCGCAAACAACGAAATAAGTACCTGCTATAAGTCTATTTGTGGCTCTTATTATACCGTCTATTGTACTCTGGCCCGTACCGTATCTATTATCGAAGAGATGCTTGGTATAGGCATCGTTCACCGCTATAACGGGATATAGTAGGATCCCGTTCTTCTCCATACTCCTCAACCTTATAACTCCGGTGGTAGTCTCTTCGGTACCACCTATCACTTCAAAGTCAAGTTCACGACTTTCCCTCTTTCCCATCATAACTTCATTAAGTACAACTCTACAGGAGCCACCGGGATACACGCAACCAGGGTCATCCCCAAGCTTAGCCCTTACAACATCCGGCAACTTATCGTAAAAGCCGTGTTTTATCATATGGTAAATGGTTGTCAGATCGGCGCCATCGTCCATTATTATATGGGGCTTCCTCTTCAAACACTCCCATATATGTTCGTAGTAGGTTTCCCTATCCTCCCCCTTTATCGCAAAAACACTTATCCCGTAATCCCTAACGAGGCTCGCAGCGGTATCATCCTGGGTGGAGAGGGGATTTGATGCACAGAGATAGACCTCAGCCCCTCCTTCCTTAAGTGTCACAACGAGGTTCGCCGTCTCGGTTGTAACGTGTAAACAGGCCGATATTCTTATACCCTTAAGTGGTTTCTCCTTCGAAAATCTATCCCTTATTCTGGCCAGAACCCTCATATCCATAGAAGCCCATTCAATCCTTCTTCTTCCCGAGTCGGCCAGATTAATATCCCTAACGTGATAATCCATCCCTTCCTCCTTATCTATGGTAGTTCAAGGATCATAGCTATCTCGTCGCAGCGGTGAAACTTCGGACAGCCTATACAGTCCTCCCATACCTTATGTGGTAGTTCCCTTTTTGAAACCTCCTTAAAGCCTACTTTCCCAAAAAACTCCGGAACCTTTGTGAGTACAAAGACCCTGTTTAAACCCAGTTCCTTTGCCTCATCTATACACTTTTCAACGAGTTTTCTCCCTATATCCATACCCCTATACTCCGGTAAAACGGCGACGGATCTTATCTCCCCCAGATTTCTCGTGTATATCTTCAATCTCGCACAACCAACTACTTTTTCATCCCTTTCGCATACGAAGTAATCCCTTATCGATTCAACGACCTTTGAAGTTCTAACTGGTAGTAGACTACCATCCTTCGCCAGAAGATTTATTATATGAACTATCTGATCCACATCTTTCATCCGCGCCTTTCTTATCATTAATTCCATCTAAACTAACAGTCTTTATATTGTCAATAGAGAAACTACATGGTAAAATGCATTATTCAAAACCTTAAGTCATCAAGGAGAGGTAATTGATGAAGAGGGACTTAATAAGTTTGAATGATTTAACTAGAGATGAAATCGTAAGGCTATTAAAGGACACAAAAAAGATAAAGGATAGATGGTATAGTGGGCTACCGTGGTATCCCTTAACCGGCAAAACTATGGCTCTAATCTTTGAAAAACCCTCCACAAGAACGAGAGTATCCTTTGAGGCGGGCTTTTCCCAGCTTGGTGGTAGAAGTATATTCATAAACCCTCAGGAATCCCAGTTATCCAAGGGTGAAACCATAGAGGATACAGCCCGTACAATCTCGAGGTATGTGGACATAGTTGTTCTCAGGGTTTTTGAGCATGAGAAGGTAGTTAGATTCGCGGAGAATTCGAGAGTACCTGTTATAAATGGCCTTTCTGATCTTCTCCATCCCTGTCAGATCCTATCGGACCTCTTCACCATATGGGAAAAACTCGGAAGGTTTGAAGACTTCAAACTCGTATTCGTTGGTGATGGTTCAAACAATGTTGCCAATAGTTTTGTGGAGTTAGCCGGGATAATCTCCTTTGATCTTGTAATCTCATGTCCGGTAGGTTATGAACCTGATAGGACCATAATGGAAGAGGCGATAAGAAAGGGAGCAAGAATAAGGATAGGACACAACCCCATGGATGATGTTAGAGATGCGGATATCATATACACGGATGTATGGTGTAGCATGGGCCAGGAGGCTGAATTTGAAGAGAGGCTAAAGGTATTTAAGGACTTTCAGGTAAACAGTAAGCTCATGGAGAGAGCCAAAAAGGATACTCTCTTTATGCACTGTCTACCGGCAAGAAGGGGGCTTGAGGTAACGGATGAAGTGATCGATGGTCCAAACTCAGTGGTATTCGATGAGGCGGAAAACAGGCTCCATCTACAGAAAGCCTTGGTCTTATTTTTACTTGGTATAAATCCATAAATACTGGAGGTTTATTATGGAAAGGTTAAGGAAGGTTGTTCTTGCCTACTCCGGTGGGCTTGATACGTCGGTGATTCTTAAGTGGTTGATAGAAAAGTATGGTTGTGAGGTGATAGCCTTCAGTGCCGACGTGGGCCAGCAGGAAGATCTGAACCGTGTAAGAGAGAAGGCTCTGGCGACAGGTGCAAGTAAGGCATACATCCTTGATGTAAAGAGGGAATTCCTCGAGGATTACTGCTTTAGGGCTTTAAAAGCTCAGGCTCTCTATGAAGGCAAGTATCCGCTTGGAACAGCACTCAATAGACCGATAATTTCTAAGTATCTTGTTAAAATAGCGGAAGAGGAAGGGGCGGATGCTGTGGTACATGGTTCAACAGGTAAAGGTAACGATCAGGTAAGATTTGAAACCTGTGTGAGAGCCTTAAACCCGAACTTAAGGGTATTAGCTCCAGTTAGAGACTGGGAGTTTAAGTCGAGGGAAGAAGAGATCGAATACGCGATAAAGCACAACATTCCCGTTGAGATAACGAAGGACAAACCCTACTCCATAGACAGGAACATATGGAGTATATCGATAGAGTGTGGTGTATTGGAAGATCCATGGATCGAGCCACCGGAGGATGCCTTTATGATAACGCAGAATCCACAGAAGGCGCCTGACGAACCGGAGTATATAACCATTGAGTTTGAGAAGGGAGTTCCGGTGAGTATAAATGGTGAGAGCTTGGATCCGGTAACTCTTATGGAGAGACTGAATGAGATAGGTGGAAGGCATGGCATAGGTAGGATAGATATGGTTGAGAATAGACTGGTCGGTATAAAATCGAGGGAAGTTTATGAAGCACCAGGGGCCACGATCTTATACACCGCCCACAAGGAACTTGAGAGAATGTGTCTCGACAGAGAAACCTTTAGGTTCAAGGAGCATCTATCGATAAAGTATGCGGAACTCGTATACTACGGACTCTGGTTTACTCCGATAAAAGAAGGGCTCGATGCCTTTATGGACAAGGTAAATGAAACGCTAACTGGAGAAGTGAGGGTAAAGTTGTATAAGGGTAGTGTGATTCCTGTTGGTAGGAGATCTAACTACAGCTTATACGATTACGCGCTTGCCACCTACGACGCCAAAGACGCCTTCGACCACAAAGCTGGAGAGGGCTTCTGTAAGATATGGTCCCTACCCTACGCGGTCCTCGCAAGAAGAAAGAAATAGGGGTTTAACCTATATTCGGGGAGCCACAGAACAAGGTGGCTCCCTTTTTAACTTTTATTTCTAATTTCAATAAGCTCCCTTTCCTGAAAAGATTACTTTTATAGTTTTTAGGATTATTTTTAAGTCTAAGAGGAAAGATTGATTCTTTATATACCAAACATCCATTTTTACTCTTTCCTTATAATCTTCTATATCATTTCTACCTTCTACTTGCCAATATCCAGTTATACCGGGTCTAACTGATTTATAAAGCTCGGCTTCTTCTTTATAAAATTTTTCTAACTCATCTTCCACAACAGGTCTTGGCCCTACTACACTCATATCTCCTTTTAAAACATTAAAGAATTGCGGAAGTTCATCTAGTGATGTTTTTCTCAAAAACTTACCAATAGGTGTAACCCTTGGATCGTTTTTCAACTTAAAAGTTTTTTCCCATTCTTCCTTTGCCTTTGGGTCTTTCTCTAGTATCTCCTTCAATTTCTTATCCGCATCAATATACATGCTTCTGAACTTTATTACTTTAAATTTTTCTCCTCTATAACCGACTCTCTCATGTCTATAAAAAACACTACCTCCATCCGTTAGCTTTATTATAATGGCTATTACTAACATAATAGGAAGCGTGATTACTATAGCAAAAACTGAAAACAGTATATCAAACGGTCTTTTCCACCAAGGAGTTTTGATTCCCATTTCCTAACTCCTCGTACACATTATCTTATCCCCTTTTATTCTTAAAAATTTCATATTTTTCTTCAACAAATTCTTTTATCTCTTTTTCGAATCTATCTCTTGAAAATCTTAAGGCATTTTCTCTTATTCTCCTTGGATCAAATTTATCGATGTTCTTCTCAAACCTATCTACTGCTTCCAAAATTGAACCTATGGTCTGTTCACTAAAATAGACACCTGTAACCATATCTACCACCGTTTCTCTTGTTCCACCTTTACCTAAACAAATAACGGGCGTTCCGCACGCCTGAGCTTCAACCGGTGCAATGCCAAAATCTTCTTCCGCCGCAAACACAAAAGCTTTAGCCCTTTGCACGAGTTCCACTACAACATTATCAGGTTGATATCCTAGGATTTCAACATTTTTCCCAGCCTTTGATTTTACCTTCTCCATATCAGGACCCGAACCAACAACTATGAGTTTCTTATCTATCCTACTAAAAGCTTCTACTATAAGGTCTATTTTTTTATAGGGAACCATTCTCGAAACAGTTATATAATAATCCTCTTTTCTTTCGTAAAGTTGGAATTTATCTATATCTACGGGAGGATAAATAACTGTACTATCCTTACCATATATTTTCTTTATCCTCTGAGCAACATAATTACTATTAGCAATATAATAGTCTACCCTATTTGCTGTGCTTACATCCCATATACGAATTTTGTGTAAGAAATACTTTGCAAGAAACCCTTTGAAACCCCTATCTAACTTACTTTCTCTTAAATACTGATAATATAGGTCCCAAGCATATCTCATAGGTGTGTGGATATAACTAATATGTAACTGATTTTGATGAGTTAATACTCCTTTTGCCACGGCATGGGAACTTGATAGTATCAAGTCATACTCACTTAGGTCAAACTGCTCAATTGCAAGGGGGAATAAAGGCAGGTAATATCTATATTTTTCTCTTGCTTTTGGAAGTTTTTGAATAAAGCTTGTTTTTGCAAATTTCCCTTTTAGTATTCTTTTTCTATCTTCCTCATTTAAAAAATCAACAAGACTATATATATCAAAATCATTCCATATATTAGTAAAGCTTTCCACACATTTTTCAGCTCCACCATAAACCACAAACCAATCATGAACTAACGCTTTTCTCATTTATAAACCTCTACTTAAATCTTTATATTCTCTATATTGCTAAGTATTTCTACTCGAGAATAATTCTATATATTCATTGATGATTTTATCCTTATCAAAGTACTTAAGTCTTTCTCTACCTATTTTTAACAAAATTCCTTTATTCTTTATACCATAAATCATCTTATTAGCAATATCTTCAATATCATACGGGTTGAAGCATGCAATTTCATTTCCCAATATTTCCCTTAGAACGGGAATGTTTGAGGAGATTACAGGACAGTTACAGGACAGTGCTTCAAGTGGAGGTAATCCAAAACCCTCAAAGAAAGAAGGAAATACAAAGAGGTCCGCATTCTGATACAAGTTTATAATCACATCATCATTAGGTGAAATGAACTCAACTATTCTATCTTCTATATTTAAATCTTTCTTTAACTCATCTACTTCATCAAATTGTCTATCCTTAGATCCAGCTATAACTAACATATGATCCAATTTATCCTTTACTAAAGAAAATGCTTTTATAAGCCCGGATAAATTTTTATGTTTTCTTCTATTTCCTACAAATAGTATATATGGCTTATTCAAGATAGGTTTTTGTTTCAGGTCAACATTTTTAAATTTATCATCTATAAATTCATATATAACTTTTATCTTCTTATCTTCAGTATTAAACATGGATTTTAACTCATCTTCTACAGTTTTTGAGATGGTGATAATTGTTTTAGAGTGCTTTAAAGCTCTTTTTATTAAAAGTCTAAAAAGTTCTTTCTTAAAATAACTTCTACCCCAATATTCTGTAAAAGGTATTAAATCATGAATGGTTGTTATGGTATTTTTAGGTATATATAGCGGAAAGTTAATATTAGGAAAGAAGAAGATATCTACTCTTTTCTCCATATCTTTGAGAATTTTACTTTGTAAAAACATACCTTTAAAAGAAAATTTTTCATAATCTACAAATATTGGAGTTATATTATTACTATAATTGCTAAAATCTTTTTCAAAATCCTTTTGCAATCTTTTCGGTACACAGGTGAAAATCTCTATTCCTCTTTTAGCAAACTCTTTCGTTAAAGATTCATAATACCTTCCTATTCCAGAACCTTTATAAAAAAGCCCATCAATGTATAATCTTAACATACTAAACTACCTCTTATTTTTGTGTAGATTTACATACCTTTGTGTTTTTGCAGAAAGTAAGTACTAAATCACTTCCAAACACTGCCTGGTTTATGAATAGTTTCACATATAGCTTTTGCTCTATATTCAATATCTTATAAAATGTTAAATTAATCATGTTATATATAGTTACTATTCTTTTTTTTACTAGATCTCATTGGTAATATTTCTTTTTATTGAAAAAAGATACAGCAATAGCAAGTGCAAACCAAGGATACAAAAAATATAACTGAACCCCAAAGAAAAAAACAAAATAAAAAATTAAGACAAAAATCTTTCCATTATCCAAAGTGTTTTTATAAATACTATAAATGATAAGAGAAAAAATTAGAAAACCAATAAACCCATTTTCAACAATTAACGTAAAAATACCAAGTCCTGTTAAATCCCATTCATCAACTTGAGGAAATAGCCCTAAATATGAAGGATCATTTCTAACCAATGGATAATTTCCCAGTCCTATTCCAAAAAGAGGGTTACGCTTTATCATCTCAAAACCTATAAATAGTCCCGCTATCCGTCCCATAACGAAGCTAGGATCACTCGCCCTTGTTTGCAAAAGGATCTCCAGATTTTCAATGTCTCTAATGTAATTATTGGCTATTAAAGAGATAGTACATAGGCTAAGTAAAATAACCAATATCGTTGTTATAACCTTTAAACAAATAGACTTGATTCTAAATACAAAAAAGTAAAACAACATAAAGAACACAATAAAGGATACTCCAGCTTTTGATTGTGCTAAGTAAATTATTACTAAATACAAAAGAAGATTTACTTTGTTTATTTTTAAAAAGAAACCAATTAAAAACAAAAATGCATAATACAAACCTAGTGGACCACCTTCAACAAAAAATCCTCTCAACCTACTAGAAGGTCCGTATATTAATCTAGTCTGACAGAAACCCAAAACATGTAACAAATAAACAACAATATATAAAATTGAAAATAAGGAATTAATTTTGAAGAAATAACGAATAACATAACTACCAGTGACATGTATATGTGATTTATTCCTGGTAATGTAAGTCAAGAATAAAACAACGGTAGTACATAGTATTAACTCAATTACTCTAACTATAGTAATAACATATGGCTGTTTCAAAAAAGATATTTCAGTATTTGGAATCCAAAAAGTTGTTTTCAGATTGACTATAAAAGTTGATATAATCAAAAATACTAAAAACATGTAAAAGTAAAATAAGTTTTTATTAATTTTACTTCTAAAACCAATAAACATGAAAATAATTAAAAAAACATATTCTCCAAGTTTAATATTGAACAAAGTAATATCAGTAGTTTGAAAAGATAATACAAGTAAGAATGAAATAAGAAATTCTTTTAACTTATAAAAACTAAGTTTTAAGCTATTCCTATATGAAGAATATAACTCCATACCACCATCAAATACTTGATCACATCCATCACTTTTGCTCATTCCTGCTCACCTCAAAAACTTCCCGTAAGCACCTAAATTTAGGAAAACTTTATCACACTCTATAAGCAAAATCAATTACCTACTAACCATAATTCTTTTACTGTTTTTATCAAACTTCATCATATAGTACTATTTGTCTTTGAACTTCTTTAATACTTAGAAGAACTATTTTGAGTTGAAATAATCTACTTTTTTGTTGTAAATTCATATATTTCCTCCCATTGCTCGATCCATTTTTCATAATTTAGAAATTTTTCAGCGCTTCGTTTTATTATTTCAGCTTTATTTCTCCAAGTTTCTAGTTCGTTCTCAAACTTTAATAGCTTTTTCTCTAAATCTCCTTCTTTATAAGGATCAAACAACATACCATTTAAGCCTTCTATAACCATTTCAGGAATACCCCCTATATTACTCCCAATCACAGGAATACCATAAGCAAACGATTCTATAACAACAGCGCCTAGAGCTTCATACCCAATACTGGGAACAATAGTAACATCAACCTTTTCAAAAAATTCTTCAGGTTTTACTTGTCCCATAAAAATAATTGAATCATCTTTGTATTTTGATTTTAAGTAATTCTCATAATCTTGTTTGCCAGATCCAGCCACATATAGTCTGAAATTTGGTTTTTTTATTTTGTGATAAGCTCTCAGTAAAACTTCTATTCCTTTATTTGGCGCTAACGTACCTATAAAACCGAAGTTTATATACTTAGAATTCGTATTTTTCTCAATAATTGAATTATTCAGTTTACGAGAGTTATATATTACTTTTTTAATAGGAACATCTTTAAAGTATCCATAACTTAGATACTTATCAAAGATAAAATTACTTACTCCGACAACAGCCTTCAAGTTATTAGATTTTTTCTTATAAGGAAATCGCATTACTTTACAAGTTAAACATTGTTTTTTGCATATGGCATTATTTTTAAACATATTAGTTGGACATAGTAAATATAGATCGTGAAGAACCTGTATACTCGGTACGCCTGATTCACTCACAGCATCCCATATGGAAGAAGACCAACCTTGAGTATTATGAATGTTTATAATATCAGGATTAAAATCTTTAATCTGCTTGATAACTATTTTTTTAGCTATGGGATTATATATATCCAATATATGCCATAACCTTCGCTTTAAAAAAGGTTGTCTAACTTTTCCATAAGGTAAGTAAACGTTCGGAATTTTAGCTCTATAAACCGGAATTCCATCTATAATTTCTTCTTTATCATCTTTATCCCAGAAACTTAGAACTTTTACTTCATGACCCAAATCATATATACCTTTTACCAAATCTTTTAAAATAATTTCAGCTCCACCACCTATTAACGGATCGTATAGAACATTTATATATAGTATTTTCATTCTAATACCTCTATCTTTCCTAATTTTCCTTTGTAACCATCTTTAATTGCTTTTATTATTAATTTCATGTTTTTTGTACTTGAGAAGCCTATCAAAAGCAAATACACAAATATATTAATCCAATAAATCATTTTGTTGTCTACTAAGTTATTAATTTCAAAAAAAACTCTGTTTCTGATACTATAATATACGCGAAAGGGGCTACCTTCAGCTATAATAGAGAAACTGGTTTGTGTATAAGATTTAGGAACATGCCATGATAGCTCTAAATCATCTAATTTACTTTCTAACAAAAGGTAAATATTTCCACCTTTCTGAGTGATCCTATAAGACCACTCATGATCATCTGCATAAAGATAGAATTCTTCATTTGGGTAACCAATTTTATCAAGGATATTCTTGTGAATAAATAAACCTCCGTAAGGCGCCACAGGTACAATCCCATATTTCTTATTACTTTCTTGATCTATTACATTGTCTATAAAACCCAACTTCCTTTTTAAGTACCTAAAAATTTTTTTATGCAATTCTTTTACATGAAATCCCAAAAAACTATTTTCTAGCCCTAAAACTAACTCAGGTTGATTATGTATTATTGCTTTTTTTGCAAGTTGTTCTTTTTTAAATCTATAAGAAAGTAAAGCAACTTTTTCCTCTTTATTTTCCAGATTTAAAGAATGCCAAAAGTTCAATAATTCTTTCAAAGAATTTTCCATAGGTTTATTATCATCATCCAAAAGCCAAATGAACTCACATTCTGGATCATTGTAAGCTATTTCTAAACCTCTTTTAAACCCTCCCGCCGAACCATAATTATCATCGAGATATAAAACTTTAAGTTTGCCATTTAACAACTTTTCGTATTCCATTAGCTTGTTTCTACTTTCCGAATCAGAATTATTGTCAACAACTATTATCTTACATACACTTTCATTTAAAGCAGAATCTATAACCTGCTTTAATAAATGAAATCTATTACCATATGTCACTGTAACAACATAAACTTTATTTTCCATATTTCAATTCCTATCCTAAAATATCTTTTGACGATCTGGATAATCTATCCTAAGCACACTCTCCAAACACTCTATCGTATCTGCCCAGCCGTTGTAGTTTAGTATGATTATGTAGATTCTAAGATTTTTCATTTTGTACCTTCATAAATATTTTCTTTAAATCCTCCGTAATTTTTCCATTTTTAATACCTCGGTGAAAATTTTTGTAATACCAAATTGATCAACTTCTCGGCTTGTTTCTTTCTGGAGAAGTTGTGTAGAAGTTCTAAATTTGGGTTTATTAAAGGTTTTTCCCCTGATTTAAGAAGCTTAATAAGGTGTGATTTTATTAATTCAACATTTTTTCCAAAACAAACACCACACCTACTCTCTTGAATTAATTTGCCTACAGAAGTATTTTCCTCTACACCAACTGCCCAAATTTGAGTTCCTGAAAATAAATATTCAAATAGCTTTCCGGTAAAAATACCATCGAGATTTTCTGAACTAAATCCCAAGAACAATAGAACGCAAGCGTCTCTCTGCATCCTTAGAGAATCTTCATACTTCACAAAACCTAAGTATCTAACATATTTATGTACTTGAAAATGTTCTATGAGAGTATCTAAGTTTGCTTTATAATCTCCGACAAATATTACCTCCAGATTCTGCAACAAATGACTATAGCCTGATGCTTCCAATTCTTTAATTGCTGTAAATAAAGGAGACGGATCTTGTTTCCCTTTATAAATAGTTCCTGTATAAACAATTCTAATTTTATTATCACTCCAGATTGGGTACGGATCAATATTTTCTAAAACCTCTTCATCGAATCCATTGTATATCACTTCAACATTTTTAATTTTATATTTACTTTTAATCTGATTTGCTAAAGGTTCACTTACAGTTGTAATTAAATCCGCAGTTTTGTTCACTTTTTTTCAAGAATTTCTTCGATGATTGTAAATGGAAAAATTCCAGGATAATTATGATTTTGTGTCCAGAGATCTCTATAATCAGCTACCCAAAATTTACTTAATCCTCTTTTTTTAAATCTTAACCCTATTAAATGAACTACGTAAGGTCCAGAGGTCGATACAATAACATCATAATTGTCATACTTAAACTTTTTAATTACATCAAAAAACCAAAAATCCGTTAAATCAGGCATACGAGCTGTTGCAAATATACCTTTATTTTCCCTTATAGATTTTATAAAACTTAATATCATTTTCTTAATTGAAAAACCTCTTGTGTTATTTATATCTTTTTCCACATCTAATTTTTGAATAGTATTTTCACTACCTTTTAAAATTCTTCTAATATTTGAATAAAAGCGATTTTCTATTTCTACAACACTAAAACCTTCTAATGGTAACTCAAGTTTATTGTCACTATCAAACTTTTTAGTAGTTAGTACTGTCACATCGTGCCCCATTTTTGACCAATACTTAGCCCAGCTGTAAGGTCTATGAGAGGCTATGGAGTTTAAAGGTGGAAAATAATGAGTTATAATAAGTATTTTGAGTCTATTTTTCATGTCCATCCATGCCTCTATACATAAGTATTTTTTATAATTTTATCAGATGCATCACCTTTTCCATAGAAGTGCTCAATTACATTATATTGCTTCTTACCGTTTAAAACCTCTAATGAGTATTTTACAATATCTTCTGCCTTATTTCCAGCAAGTTTATTAAATCCTATTTCTACCAACTCAATCCACTCAGTCTCATTCCTTGGAATTACACACGGTGTTCCCCAAAAATAACCTTCTTTTTGAACACCACCTGAATCTGTTATCATAAGTTTGGCATTCTTTTCAAGGGCTAACATCTCAAAATAAGAAACAGGATCTATTAGTATGAGTCTTTCATTTCTTAAGTCTATGCGTATTCCCCATTTTTCAAAAGCCTTTCTTGTTCTAGGATGAACAGGGAAAATAATACTATACCCTGATTTAGCAATATCATTTAGTGCTTCCCAGATATTTGTAAGGTTTTCCATTATGTCTGTATTTTCTGCCCTGTGTATTGTGGCTAAAATAAACTCTTTCGGCTTTAATCCATATTTACTTAAAACTTTTTCCTCATCAACCCTCTTAATACTCTCCAAGGCAACATCAAACATTACATCTCCCACTTGGTAAACACCTTTAGAAATACCTTCTTTGTGTAAATTTTCAACGGCTGTCTTAGTAGGTGCAAATAGAAATGTAGATATATGGTCTGTCAGAACTCTATTTATCTCTTCTGGCATCTTCTTATTATAACTTCTCAAGCCTGCTTCTACATGGGCAACAGGTATATGAAGTTTTGCAGCTGCCAATGCTCCTGCCAGTGTAGAGTTTGTATCTCCATAAACTATTACAATATCCGGCTTTTCTTTAAGTAAGACTTTCTCTATTTCTATAAGCATTTTTCCGGTTTGCTCTCCATGATTTCCCGACCCAATGCCAAGGTAGTAATCCGGCTCCGGAAGCCCAAGCTCTTTGAAAAAGACATCTGACATATTAAAGTCATAGTGCTGACCGGTATGAACTAAGATTTCTTTAACCCCTTTTTCTCTCAACTTTTTAGAAACCAATGCAGCTTTTATAAACTGTGGACGAGCACCTACGATGGAAATTATTTTCATTTTTATGCCTCTCTAAACATCATATTATACCACATTGCTAAGTTTACAAAACGCCAAAGTGTTAAACCCTGCTTAAAAATCACATCATTATCCAAATCTTTCAGTAATTTTTGAACATTACAGAATTCTTTTAAAATCTCGGAGTTAGAAAGAATTTCTCTTATAAAGCTTTTATTAGCTTTGAGCCATTTTTCTTCTGGTGTTGCAAAACCAACCTTATCTACTCTCTTCCTAATTTGTTCCGGTAAAACTCCGTCCATGGCTTGCCTTAAAACATACTTTGAAAATCCGTTATGAATTTTATAAACTGAAGGTATTTCAAAACAGTATTCTATCAAGTTTATATCGTCAGCAAAAGGAGTTCTCGATTCTATGCTGAATCGCATTGAATTTCTGTCTTCATACATTAGTAATGTTTTTAAGTTAAACCCAGTTATCAACTGATAAAGTTGTTGATTAAGACTATTAGGGATTTTCTCTTGTCTATCTTTAATTCTGTATGAAAATTTTTTATAAAATTCTGGATAAAGTAAAGATATTGGATAAGATAATCTTTTAATTAAAAAATCTCTTATTGGGGGAAATGTTAAATACTTTCCCAACTCTGATTTTATAGCCATTTTTACTATTGTTTTAAGATCAATAGGAGAGTTATTAACATTTTTTATTTCATTTATTAAATCAGTAAAATCAAAATTCCTTATAAGTTCTCTGTAATAAGTAGGAAAATATCCTGTATAACCTGTAAATAACTCATCTCCTCCTTGACCATCCAATAGAACTTTTACACCATTTTCATATGCAGCTTTCATTACCCTATACTGTGCATATATACTTGTAGATCCGAAAGGAATGTCTTGAGTGTATATAAGGTCTTCTAAATCTTCTATTAGTTCCTTTTCTGTAGGAAAAGTTCTTATCCATTGAGATTTAGTACTTTCTACAACTATCTTTGCCCAATTACTTTCGTCTACCTTGTCATCTTTATAAGAAGCTGTAAAACATTTTATATAGTCTCCTACTTGAGATAAATGTTGATTTTTAATTATTTCATTCATCACACAAACAATGGTTGAGCTGTCAAGCCCACCACTTAAACATGATCCAACACTTGCATCAGACCTAAGTCTTAATCTAATCGCCTCAAATATAAGTTCTCTAATCTCGGATATATACTTTTTCTCTTTCTCCGGATTATATTTTTCAAATTTATCATAGTATAAAAGCTCATAATACTTATGGATTTTAAATTCAAAGTTATTCAAATTTAAAACTATATTGTAAGAAGGTTTTAATTCTCTTATTCCTTTGAAAAAACTCTCTTCTCCCTGTTCTTCCAGACCCAAGGCAATGTAGTCAAAAACAGCTTCGTAATTAACTTCTTTTTTTATAAAAGGAAGTTTAAGTAAAGCTTTTATCTCAGAAGCGAAAGCGAAGTAGTTATCATCTTTGTAGTAGTATAACGGCTTTACTCCAAATCTATCCCTTGATAAAAATAAGATATTTTTTCTCAAATCAAGTATCGCAAAAGCCCACATACCGTTGAACTTGCTTACACAATCAACCCCCCATTCTATATAAGACTTTAATAGAACTTCCGTATCTGTATTTGTGATAAAAATATATCCTTTTTGTTTTAACTCTTCTCTCAACTCTAAATAGTTATATATCTCCCCATTGAAAACAATCCAAACTTTTTGAGTTTCATCACACATAGGTTGATGTCCGGCTGGAGAAAGATCTAATATAGATAATCTTCTATGTCCTAAAGCAACCTTAAATTTTTTTCCTTCAAGGGAATTAATATGACTTTTCGGGGAATACAGGAAGTTAGAATCCCATACCTTATCTGGTGTATCATTTCCACCTACGACAATAATATTATTCTCATACATAAAGATAAATCCTTCATCATCTGGTCCACGGTGTTTTATAGTATTTGCCATGTCTCTTATTAAAGTTGAGTTTACATTTTCATTACCAACCAAACCAACTATACCGCACATGTTTCAAAATTCCTTTTTATCCTATAGTTGTTTAAGTTTTAAGTTTATTAACTGCAAATTTTAAATCATCAACTGATGGCAATAATTTTGTAGGAGCTATACCTGTATCTCTAATAAAGGAATAAATTAAAAAGAAGGCTGTAGCTATATATGACAAGCTTGCTGAAATTGCAGCTCCAGAATAACCATATAACGGAACAAGAGTTAAATTAAAAATTAATGCAACAATTAAACCAATAAATGCTGCTTTTGTATTGACTATATACTTACCTATCCCTGCAAAGTAATGACTTATTATTACCACATAACCAAATATAGCTATTCCTGGAGATAAAAGAATTATAATTTGTTTAACAGAACTAAAGTCTTTTCCAAATATTACAGAAAATAACCTTTCTGGAATTAGTATCAAAAAACAAACTGCTGTAAAAGTAGCTAAAAATGAAAATTTTGCAAGCAGTAGAGTAAGTTCTCTTGAATAATTTATATCATCTAAATTAGAAATTCTTGAATATTGAACTAACGATATACTTCCGGAAATAATCCATATTGTTTCAGAAATAACCACACCAACTGAATAAATGCCAACAGCAGATATTCCAAAAAAATGTTTTAATACATAAAAACTAAATCTGTAATTAAGATATTGAATGACATTACTTAATTGTGCTACAAAGCCGACATTTAATATTTTCTTGAAAGACGAAACTAAGGAAAGTTTTTCGGTTTTATAAGGTAAATTTTTTAAAATAAGAATAATACTAACAGTTACAGTAACTAAATAACTTATATATAAAGATATGATATAAGAATTTACTTCAACTTTATGTAATATAAACAAAAGAAAACTAAACAAAATAAAATTTACTAAAATTTGTAAAATACTAACTAGGTTCTGAAATACTATTTTCTCAAAAGCTATAAGAATTACGCTATGAGTTGCAAAAACAGATAACAAAAAACCTATAAAAAAAACATGAACAACTATATTTTTACTAATAGAATCTGTCAAGAATAAAATAGATGTCAAAATAACACTGACCAATAAATCCCAAAGATAAGATAGAATAAAAATATGAATAATGAAATTTCTACTTTTATTTCTTGGTATTAGATATACCAGTGCTGCACCACCTATAAATCCGCTAAAAAGATTTATTAAACCAGCAGATGCAGTTAAAAGTGATATATAACCTCTTCCTTCAGCACCAAGATAATTGGTTGTTAAGATAAGTGTAGCAAATGAAATTATTAAGGAAAATACACGTGTAGTAAAAGTAGAAAAAATATTTTTTATCATTTTTATTTACTCTTTTATTTTATACTTAATTTCTCCGTCCCACTCGTATTTAGTATAAGTATATGGAACATATTTCCAAATTCTATTAAAAAATGTTTTCATTAATTTAAGAATTAGATTGTTAGATTTTAAAGTTTCATGTCCATAACGGTTTTCATTCAGGTAAAATATCTTATAAAACAATTCAGAAAAAGATTTAAACCTTTTCTTTTTCTTGAATACTAAAGTGTCTCCTTTCTTATAAACAATCCAAAGATGATATGGCTCATTTAGAAAAAATTCACTTAATGGACCAGGTGTTTCAATATAACCTCGTCTCGCAACTCTCTGAAGCTCCTTTAAAAATGCTTCTATGTTTTCTATATGTTCAGCTATATGAGAGGCTATTGCATAATCAAACTCCTTATCCTTAAAAAATTTCATATCAGTAGCATCACCTATAACCAGAGTTTTTCCAGGAGGGATTTTTGCCTTTTCTCCTGAGCGATGAATAGATTCCTCTAACTCTTTTTCCAACAATACATTCGCTCTTGGATGCAGATTGTGTCCGCTGCCAATATCAATAACTTTCCAATCTGGGTGAATAAAGATTCTGTGCCCGCATAAGCCCACAGGCCATATGGTAATTATCGATTTATATATATCATAAAACTGCTTACCAACTACTTCATAACTAAATTTGCTTTTTGCATATTGAGATATTTTTTCTCTATCATATTTATGGGAATTATCAAGCATATACAATATCGCTTGAAGCAACTGTTCACGATTTCTGGGTTCTATTAGTATTCCGCAATCTTCAGTAACAAAATCCTCAGGACCACCGCATCTTGTAGCTATTACTGGAACACCACAAACCAAAGCTTCCGCAGTAGCAACAGAAAATGTTTCATAATTACTATTGGTAATCAAGAAATCTGCATCCTTCAAAAATTCATATACTTCTTCTGGTTTTTTAAGTCCGTGAAAAAACACATATTTATTAAGAAGTCCAAGTTCTTTTGCTAAGTTTTGAAGCTTTTCTCTGTCCACGCCATCGCCAAGGATATGAAATTCAAAATCATCTCTATTTTTTTCATAAGCGATTTTATTCAAGACTAAAAGAATATCACTTATGTTTTTTTGCTTATCGTATAACAAAGAAATATGTAGAATTTTTTTCCTTTTATTGTCGATTCTTGATCGAACACAGTTGATTTTTATATCAACAACGTTAGGAATAATAAAATATTTGTTCTCTAATCCATATTTAATCATTGCTTTTTGGAGTTCTTTAGATACAATGGTTACTCCTTCTGCACTTTTTATAATCATTCTTGTTAAAAATTTTTTAAAAATACCTGTATCATCTTTGATAAGAAAAGAAGAACTATGCTCAGTCACTATGTATGGAAACCCCTTTAAAAATTTCAAAGCCAGAGCGGCCAATCCTGCTGGTAAAGTTACATTTACATGGACTAAATCTGGTTTACCAAAATTTTCCTTAATAACTTTTAATCCTAAATAGCTTGCTTTAAAATATCTGTAAAGATTTATAAATTTTGATACACCTTTTACTTTTGAAAAACGCTTGTAATAAACTCTAACAGTTGGTATATTATTTTCAAGAGAATACTCTATATCATAAGTTTTATCTTTTAGAGATTCGTCGGCTGTTACAAATAAAACAGCAACATCAGAATATAAAGAAACTGCCTCCGCGTGTCTTTTAATAAAAATACCAGCTATAGGATGAATACGGCTTGGATACCATGAAGCAAGAAAAAGAACTTTAAACCTTATATTGTTTTCCATATCTTTTTAATTTTCCTCCATTTGTTTTATAGTTTCTACAATTATATTAATTTCTCTTTCCTCCATCAACGGCTCGATAGGTAGGCTTAAAACACTTTTAGATACAAGCTCACTATTTTTTAAACCTTCAAAAACCTCCATACCATTACTTATTTAAATTTTTCGTCGATATTTAACAATCTAAAAACCAGTGTTTTTCCAAATTAATTCTTCAAACAATCTATCTCAAAATCTTTAACTAAGCCTATTGTGATCCTTTTATTTTTTTCAATTTTATACCTTTTCTTCTAAAGGATAGAATTTGTTATCTTCTAAAATGTATCTACTTTTACAACTTTTACAAATAATTTCTATTTTTCTATCTTTTCTTACTACATCACCTTTTATCCTATCTTTATGGACCAAAACTACTCCACATTTACAAACCCAACCAACCCTTTTAGCAGGAACTCCAGTGTAAAGAGCATAATCCTCAACATCACTAACTACCACAGCTCCTGCCCCTACCATTGCGTATCTCCCTATGGTGTTTCCACAGACTATAGTTGCGTTAGCTCCTATTGTAGCACCGGTTTTAACAATGGTTTTCTTAAATTCGTGTTTCCTTTCTATAAATGCTCTGGGTGTTAAAACATTTGTAAAAACACAGGAAGGTCCACAAAAAACGTAATCTTCAAGCTCTACACCTTTGTATATAGAGACGTTATTCTGTATTTTACAGCCGTCTCCTATTTTTACATCCGGACCTATCATACAGTTCTGTCCAATAATACAGTTTTTACCGATTTTTGTATTTGGTAAAATATGGGAAAAATGCCATATTTTTGTTCCTTCTCCTATATCCACAGGTTCATCTATGTAAGCAGATTCATGGACAAAGTAATTACCCTTTTCCATACAACTTCTCCACAGCCAAAGGATGAGCTCTCTCATTAAATCCAACGGGATTTAAATTCCTGATTTGATAAGCCAATTCAATAGAAGGTCGTGCATCTTCAAGGCCAAAACCACCGCCGTTTAAAATGTCTTTATAAACCGCAGTATGAAGATCAGTAAAACCTTCTGAAAATTCTATTTCTTCTCCATCTAACGTTATTGATCTGTATGTCCTTTGGCCTTTCTGTTTTATTTCTTCTGGGAGGTCGTTATAATCTACAGACAGAAACCACCTTATGTTTGCTTTTTCAAGTTCTATATACCCAGACATCTTCCTTAAAGGTTCTGAGTAATGTACTTCTGTATGCTTAACATTTCCAAAAATCCAAATAAGTATATCAAAAAAGTGAATTCCAATATTTGTTGCTACTCCTCCGGATTTTGATAAATCTCCTTTTCAAGAAACAAAATACCACCTACCTCTTGAAGTAATGTAAGTCAAATCTATATTATATTTTTTATTTTTTACTTTGCATTCGCTTTGAATTCTATCTCTTAAAGAAATTATAGAATCATGAAATCTAAGTTGTAAAACATTGTAAATCTTTCTTCCTGTTTCTTTTTCTATCTCACTAAGAGCATCTATATTCCAAGGATTCAGGACAAGGGGTTTTTCACATATTGCATCTGCATCGTTTCTTAAGGCAAACCTAATATGCGCATCGTGTAAATAGTTGGGTGAGCAGATAGAGACATAATCCACCTTTTCCCCTTTTCTTCTGAGTTTATCTATAAATCTGTCAAATCTTTCAAACTCTGTAAAAAAATGAGCATCAGGGAAGTAGCTATCTAATATCCCTACACTATCACACTTATCTAAAGCTGCGACTAAGATATTGCCTGTCTCTTTTATGGCCTTCATGTGTCTTGGTGCTATATACCCCGCTGCCCCTATCAGCGCAAACCTCTTCACTATAAACCTCCTACATAAGAATATTTATCATTTTTTACTTGTAAAGTCAAGAATATAGAACGTATAGTTTTACTATAGTACACTTATAGATATTACTTACTACTTGATTTTTTATAGCTTAACTTCTTTATTATTGATTTATTTATTATATCTCTCTCTTTATCAAAAAACCATCCCCATTTATTGAAATATTTTATAGCACTATCTATAT
>CAZPXS010000004.1:0-198140 GCA_964590075.1 uncultured Aquificales bacterium | reverse complement strand
TTAATACATTAGCTATCCTTTCAGCTATTACACTACCTGCAAAACCTGAGCCTATAACAATATACTTAAACAACTTTCCCCTCTAAAACTTTTATCCCCTTATTCTGCAAATACACGAACATACTAAGAGTGACAAAAATCTCGGATATTAAAACAGCAATAGAGATCCCAATGTGTTGGTAAATAGGAACTAAAATAAAAGCTAATAAAATATTAATAATACTTGCACCTATAAGAATTTTCGAAAAAGCTTCTTTATGACTAAAAGGTAACATAGTTTGTATTCCAAATATATTACTCAACGCAATAATAAAAATTAGCCATGATAAAATCCTTAAAACTATTATTGATTCTAAATACTGATTCCCAAGAAAAATTTTAACTATTAAATCCGCAAAAATAAATAAAACTAGAGACAAAAAGAAACTTATACTACCTATCATTAAAGTTAACTTTCTTATAAACTTAATACCCATTTCTTTCGATTCATGAACCAGTTTACTAACATACGGATATGTAGCTTGCGAAACTGGACTTAATAATCCCTGGATAGCTTTAATAATTCTTTCAGCCGCAGCATAATAGCCCACGATTGTATTATTTGTAAGTATCCCTAAAATAAATGTATTAGAAACTGTATATAAACTTATCGCAACGGTAGACATAAATATATGCCAACCCTCTACTAATTGATGTTTTATAGCTTTAATACTTGGAAAGATAAAGCTGATCCTAAAATTCTTAAAAACAATCCTTAGGGCTAATATTCCAGCTAATATAAAGCCCAAGGAATTAAATAGGGGAACTTTCCAGTAATCAGTTCTCTCCTTAACAAAGATAAAAATAGCTACAGTAAACAAAAGCTTCGCAAGTATATTTAAAACCGTTATGTACTTCATCCTCTCCATTCCCTGAAAAAACCATACCGGAAACAGAGCCTGCCCTACCACCATCCCAAAGCTCAATAAGAAAACCTCCCAATCCCTTCTAAACTTATCAAAGAACGATACTAATACCAATAACAAAATAAAACTCACTGTCAATAACCCGATTTTAATGATCATCACAGAGCTAAAGATTTCCTCGAGCTTTTCCCTGTTTTCCCTGTATATGGAGATCTCTCTCGTTGCCGACAAATTAAAGCCATAATCAGTGAGTATCTGAAAATACGCCATAGTTGCCGTTGCAAAGGCTAAAAGCCCAAACTTCTCTACCCCCAAAACCCTCACTAAATAGGGAAAGGTTACCAAGGGAAGTAAGTAGTTAGCTACCTGTAACATAGAAAGAGATATAAAATTCGAAAATAACCTCCTCTTCTCGGGAGAGTTCAAAAAATTACCGATGAAATTCTTGGGAATAACACCCATCTTATATAACACCCTCATTAACCCTTCTCTTTAGTTCCTCTTTCCAGTCAGGAATCTCTATTTTTAACTCACCACTTATCCTCTCATTACTCATAACCGACCATTTAGGCCTTCTGGCTGGTAGGTTGAAATCCGCTTGATAGGCTGGATAGATAAGCTTTTTGATACCCTTAAGCTCAAGGTATTCCTTTGCCCACTCGTAGCGTGACGCATAGCCAGAGTTGGTAAGATGATAAAGGCCACTAAGACCATCTCCAATCGCCCTTATAGTTACCTCTACTATGGTCTTTGCAGAAGTCGGAACAGAAAATTCATCAACCGCAATCCTCAAAACTTCCCGAGCTTTAGCCCATTCGTAAAGCTTGTAGAGAAAGTTCTGTCTTCCCCTCCCATAAACCCAGCTAACCCGGAATATCAGAAAGTCCTCCGCTACATCCTTAATAAGAGCTTCCCCCAACAACTTGCTCTTACCATAGGTATTCAAAGGGTTGGGTTGATCCTCCTCTACATAAAACCCCTGCTTTGAGCCATCAAAAACATAATCCGTTGAGTAATGAATAAGCTTCGCCCCTACCTCCCTCGATACAACCGCCAGATTGTAGACCCCTACGGCGTTGACCCTAAAGGCCGCCTGTATCTCATCCTCAGCCCTATCCACCTGGTTATAGGCGGAACAGTTTATAACAAAATCGGGCTTGATCTCCCTTACGACACTATAAAGCTTATGAAAGTCTGTTATGTCTAGCTCTTCCCTACCTAAGGCTACGAAATCTAAACCTTTACTTTCAAAGAAGTTTACAAACTCGGTACCTAACTGACCCCTTGCCCCTGTTACCAGTACCTTCATGTCCTATATACTTTACTCCAGTACTCGCGTAGATAGGTAAGTTTTCTCTCCACCCAGTCAAAGTTATCCAGATACCATCTTACCGTTTTTTCCAAACCTTCTTCAAAACTTGTTTTTGCTCTCCAACCAATCTCCCTTTCCACCTTAGAGGTATCCATCGAGTACCTATAGTCATGACCGGGCCTATCCTTAACGAACTGTATCAATGAGTGTGGCTTCCCAAGTATATCCAGAATACTTTTTACCACTTCTATGTTCCTTTTCTCTATACCGCTTGCAACGTTGTAAGCTTCACCCTCCCTACCTTTTTCCATTATCTCCATCACCGCTTCCGCACAGTCAGAAACATATAGCCACTCCCTCACATTCAAACCCTTACCGTAAACAGGAATAGGCTCATCCTTCATAGCTCTCACTATCACAACAGGTATGAGTTTCTCCGGATACTGCCACTGTCCGTAGTTGTTGGAGGGTCTCACAGTTATAACCGGAAGGCCATAGGTTCTGTAATAAGCCCTTCCCAACATGTCGGCACTCGCCTTACTCACAGAGTAGGGAGAGTTAGGTTTAAACGGTGAATCTTCCGTAAACTTACCCTCATCCCCCAGATCTCCATAAACCTCATCAGTCGATATATTTATAAAACGCTTAACTCCAAATGTTTTTGATAGTTCAAGAAGGTTAAATGTACCTTCCACATTGGTTCTTATAAATATATGAGGTTCTAATATGCTTCTATCCACATGACTTTCTGCGGCAAAGTGAACCACAACCTCAGGCTTTTCCCTCTCAAATACATCCCCGAGGGAAGAATAATCCGCAATATCCACCCGATAGAACTTTATACTGTCCTCTACCTCCCTTAACCTTTCCAAGTCCCCGGCATAGGTTAAGCTATCAACCACTATAGCCTCATAACCTCTTTTAACAGCCTGCCTTACAAACTCACTACCTATGAATCCCGCACCACCCGTTATCAGTAGCTTCATAATGTGCCTCCGTAGTAAAAGTTTATCTCCGCGTCCCTTAGAAGAGGAGCCTCCCTGTCCTTAGGAGAGAGAATCGGCTCTCCTTCAAGAGGCCAGTCTATAGCAATCTCGGGATCGTCCCACCTTATGGACCTCTCATGTTGCGGTGAATACTCAGCACCAGAAACTTTATAGATCACCTCCGCTTCCTCCGAAAGAGTCAGAAACCCGTGAGCAAACCCCTTAGGAATCCACAACATAAAGGCGTTATCTTCCGATAGCTCCACCGCCACGTACCTGCCAAAGGTAGGACTTCCTATCCTTATATCAACCGCCACATCCCATATTCTTCCCCTTACACATCTTACAAGTTTACCCTGAGCTTTGGGCTCTATCTGGTAGTGAAGACCCCTCAATACCCCTTTTACAGACTTAGAGTGGTTATCCTGAAGGAATTCCTCACCTATACCAGCTCGTTCAAAATCAGATTTTTTGTAGGTCTCCATAAAAAAGCCTCTATCATCACAAAACCTTTTGGGCTTCACTAGGATAACCTCTGGAATTTCGAGACTCACAAACTCAAATGGCATGGCTAAACCCCTATTCCTCAGCTAATTCCATAAGATACTCCCCATAATCAGCTTTTGCCAGTGATCTGGCAATCTTCACAAACTCCTCCTTCGTAATCCAACCGTTTCTATAGGCTATCTCCTCTATACACCCTATCATCAATCCGGTTCTCTTTTCTATGGTCTCCACGAATTTACCAGCCTCCAGGAAACTATCGTGTGTTCCCGCATCAAACCACGCAAATCCCCTACCGAGAAGCTTCACCTTCAACCTTTTCATCCTCAAATATTCCTCAAGTACACTTGTAATCTCTAGCTCGCCCCTACGGGAAGGCTTAACATTCTTTGCTATCTCGGGAGCATTTTCATCAAAGAAGTAGAGCCCAACAACCGCATAGTTTGACTTGGGTTTCTTCGGTTTTTCCTCTATTGAAATAACGTTTCCCTCACTATCAAATTCAACCACACCAAACCTCTCTGGATCCTTAACGGAATAACCAAATATGTAAGCCCCTCCATCCCTCTCCACTTCTTCCTTTGCCTCTCTAAGGATCTTAACAAGGTCGTGTCCAAAAAAGATGTTATCCCCCAGAGCATAACAGATTTTACTACCCTTCACATAACCTTCCGCAAGTACCAACCCCTCCGCTAGACCCCTGGGTTTCTCCTGTATCACATATTCCAAGTTGATGCCGATACTTCTTCCATCACCGAGAAGACTTTTGAAAATCTCAACATCATGAGGATTCACAACAAGAACAATATCACGAATACCAAGAAGCATCACAACCGAAAGCGGATAATATATCATTGGCTTATTGTAGATGGGAAGGAGATGTTTGTTTATAACCCTTGTAACAGGATAAAGCCTCGTTCCACTACCACCCGCTAGTATTATAGCCTTCATGAATCATCCCCTCCATCAAAAACTGATCGATAGCTATTTACAAAAACCCTATTTTATAATAATTTCAGTGTCAAATTCTATGATATTCCTAACGAAAGTCAAGCGTCGAAACTGGATAATTTTAGGTCCTGTTCTATAACTATTAAGATTCAAGTTATGTTATCTTTGGGTTGACTTTAGAACAGTATTATAATAAAATTTTTAAAAAACAGGAGAGGGTGTGTCATGCTTGAGTTTTTGGGAAACAATGTAACTCTGGCTCTCAAAAACACAAGGGTTATCAGCCTAACGAGGATAATTTACGGGCCATGGTTGACCACGCTATTAGCAATTATGGGAGCCGAAGTGATACATATAGAAATGCCGGCCAGCGGTGATCTACTTATAAGAGCTGTATCACCGGGTGCATTTCCTAGAGGACTATCTCTTGGAGCAACGGCCCCAAACGCAAACAAGTACCACGTAGCTATAGATATAAGACACCCAAAGGGCAAAAAGATTCTGCAGGAACTAGTCGCAGTAAGTGACGTTTTCGTCGAAAACTTTAAACCGGGTACACTCGATTCCTGGGGAATTGGTTATGCCGATATAAGTAAAATAAAACCCGATATTATATACATAAGTTTATCCGGCTTCGGTAACTGGGGTGAACTCTGCGAAAGGCCAAGTTATGATGCCTATGCACAGGGTGTATAACCGGACTTGCAGAAATCACGGGCTTTCCCGATGCCATACCCTTAAAGTCACAGGCGTGGATAGGCGACTTCCTCTCGGGTACAGTTGGAGCTTTTCTGGTAGCATCGGCACTTTATTACAGGAACAAAACGGGAGAAGGCCAGTTCATAGATCTCGCCCAGAGTGAGGTCCTCATAAGGGTTATGGATTGGACATGGCTTTACATATACCTAACAGGAAAGGACAGAGAAAGGACCGGTAACCGCGATTATGCCGTTATACCTTCGCTTATCGCTAAGGCGAAGGATGGTTTTATAGCGATAGGAGCCTTTGAGAAGAGAGAGTACCTTGCTCTCTGTGATGCCATGAATAGTGAAGAACTAAAGGAATATGTTGATTTTCCCGCAAGGTTTAAAAATGCGGATAAAATCTACGAAACCATCGAGAAATGGGTATCTGACAAAAAGATAGAGGAGATAGAAGAACTCGCACTAAAGTATGGATTCATGGTAGGCCGTGTTATGAATTCAAAGGACATATACGAAGATCCACACTACAGATCGAGAGGAGTTGTGGCGCTCTTTGATGATCCCATATACGGTGATATGGTAATGCCAAATCCACTCGGCAACCTACAAAAAACACCGGCCAAAATAAAGTGGACCGTAAGACCAGTGGGGATAGACAACGAACATGTACTTACGAGAATACTCGGGTACCATCAGGATGAGATAGATGAGCTATACAAAGAAGGGGCAATCGGAAAGTGGGATCCCAAGTTTCCCGGAACCTCCCCACCAGAAAACTGGGACGGGATCTCGGGATTGTTCTACTAAAGTTCCTATTTAAAGAGGAGGGTTAAGTATGGATTGGAGAGAATTTTCGCACGAAATAACAGATCCCTATAAAAGCAAACTGAAACCCGAAGCCCTGTCAGATTTAACTGTTATCGATGTTAGTTACGGTAGTTTCGCGGGTTTATTCGCCTCAAGTTTGCTTTCGGAACTTGGAGCCAAGGTCATAAGAGTAGAGCCACCGGAAGGTGATATAGCAAGAGAAATGACACCATACGGAATAAAGCTAAACGATACAGGCCTAGCCTATATTGTAGAAGGGAGAAACAAATACCATATAACTCTCAACTTAGAAAAGGCAAAGGGTAGAGAGATATTCTTAAAACTTATAGAAAAGGCAGATATCCTGATAGAAACCTTCCCTACAGGAAGGATGGACAAACTCGGCTTAGGCTGGAACAAGCTCAAAGAGGTAAACTCAAGACTCATAATGTGCTCTATAAAAACCTTTGGTGAAAGCGGTTATCTGGTAGATGAAGGTAAAGTCCCTGAGGCCATTGGGACAGATGTAGTTGATCAGGCAAGAAGTGGCTTTACATGGTGCGTTGGTATACCCGAAGAGTACGATGAATTTCCCGAACATACCAGGGTTCCAACGAGGATGGGCAACTGGATGGCTCATTACGCTGGTGGAGCTATGGCTGCCTTTGCTATCATGTGTGCGATCCTATACAGGGAATCAAGCGGTGAGGGACAAAAGATAGACATCAGTCCATCAGAGGCCCTCATGGCTATGAATAACTATGCCCTCCAGTGTTATCATCTCTTAGGTAGGATCATAGGTAGAGTTGCAAACTTTGAACCAGCCGCCTACGCCTATAACTACTTCAGAGCGAAGGATGGTTTAGTATTCATAGCTGGCTATGCGGATCCAAACTGGAAGGCCCTCTGTACTATAATAAATAGACCGGATCTAGTGGAAAAATACCCAACAATAAAGGATAGAACAAACCCGGCTAACTTTATCCCAATGACGAGAGAAATAGAAAGTGTGCTTATGAACTACACCAGGGAAGAAGTGGTAAAACTCTGGCTCAGCTACGACGGCCCAGGTGTCACAGTTGCCGGAGAGGTCCTTAAGCCCACGGAAACACTGAAGTTCAACCACTGGTATGAAAGAGGAGCCCTGGTAAAGGTAAAGGACAAGGATTACGGAGAGATACTGATACAGGGACTACCTGCAAAGATGAGTAAAACACCACCTAGATTAAAATGGGTCTGTAGAAGACCGGGCGAAGATAACGAATATATCTACCTTACAATGCTCGGTATTCCTAAGAAGGAGCTGGAAAAACTAAAGGAGAGAAATATCATCTAATCTATAAAATAAGCCTCCGATAACCTAATCTAATACTCCATGACTGATCAGCACTTCTTGACAAAATAAAACAGTGGTATATATACTAAAATTGGTAATACCAATTTTTTTATTTTTGAGAGGTGTTTTATGAACCTAAGGGTATATAAGGGCCTGTTTATAATCCTTACTTTTCTATTTCTAGGTGAAGTTATAGTAAGCTTTTTTAAAATCCCTGTACCCGGAAATGTTATAGGGATGATACTTATGACTCTTTCTCTCCTTTTTGGCGTAATAAAAGTAGAGGATGTAGAGGAGGTAGGATACTTTCTAATAAGGAACATGAGTATAATGTTTATACCGCCCGGCGTGGGTATAGTTACATACTGGTATCTCGTTAAAGCGCAGATACTACCAATATCGATAACCCTGATACTTAGTTTTATTATTACGATAATTACAACCGCCTTTACCGTGGAAATAATAAGGAGGTTTAAAAGATGAAATCGGTGGGGATATTCATAACTATTCTGGTTTACTATCTATCCTTAAGGATATTTGAAAAAAGTGGTCGCAAGTTCTTCTTAAACCCGGTTCTTCTCAGTATAACCGTGATAGCCATAATACTCTATCTTACCGGGATAAGCTATAATACTTATATGGACAGTGCCGGGATAATCTCATATTTACTTAATCCGACGGTCGTTGCTCTCTCCATACCGCTTTATAAGGAAAGGAAAACCATAGCCGAGTATTGGGTCGAGATTTCAAGCGGGGTAGTAATCGGAGGGCTTATCGCTATACTTAGCTCAGTATTCATAGCCCACCTATGTGGTGCCCAGGATAATATCATAAGGAGCATAGCCCCCAAGAGCATAACCACTGCTATCGCTATCGGAGTAAGTGAAAAAATAGGCGGGATTCCTCCTCTTACCGCGGTACTGGTAGTTGTAACAGGAATAATGGGAAATGCAGTTGGGGTAGAATTGATGAACCTATTAAGAATAAGAGACAGAGTGGCAAGAGGCCTCGGTATGGGCGTCACCTCTCATGGCCTTGGAACAGCACGTATAATAATGGATGATGAACTAAGCGGTGCCATAAGTGGACTTGCCATGGCTCTAAATGGAATATTCACATCCTTTGTTTTACCTTATATAATAATCTTCATTGTAAAGTAGGGTTAAAGCATGGACTACAGTAAGTACTTAAGAAGAGTAACCTCGAAGAAAATATCCGACGAGATTTATGAGCAAATAAAAGATCTTATCCTATCCGGTATATTCAAACCCGGGGACAGACTGCCACCAGAGAGGGAGTTAGCCGAAAAATTGGGGGTAAGCCGACCCGTTGTAAGAGAGGCGATAAATAGACTCATAGCTAAAGGATATGTGGAAAATATCCACGGTAGCGGAAACTATGTTCTCTCAATAACGGAAAGGAGCTTCGAGGAAGGTCCGATCGATGATTTCCTTAAAAGGAGTGAGGAAAACTTACCTTTTATTGTGGAAGTTAGGAAAATACTTGAAACATGGTCAGCAGCTATGAGTGCCGTAAGAGCAGAAGATAGGGATTTAGAAATGA
Organism: uncultured Aquificales bacterium; assembly: GCA_964590075.1. Lineage (GTDB taxonomy): Bacteria > Thermosulfidibacterota > Thermosulfidibacteria > Thermosulfidibacterales > Thermosulfidibacteraceae > JAGDVO01. The sequence continues at coordinate 189,072 of CAZPXS010000004.1, read as the reverse complement.
TAGAAGAATACTTAAAGGAATTTGAAGTTGCAGTTACAAGAGGAAAGGACTGGTATAAAATCGATGCCAATTTCCACATGTCAATAGCCTACGCAACCCACAATCCCCTATTGATACACCTTATGGACTCGATCTTTCACATGATAGAAAAAGTTACACTAAAGATAGAGCAAAAGGTTCATAGTGACAGAGAAAAGAGCCTGAATCTATTAAATCAACACAGAGAAATCTACGAAGCAATAAGATCTAAAAACCCAGAATTAGCTTATATAAAAATGATGGAACATATGTTGTTTATCGAAAGAGAAATAGCGGGAAGGACAGGTAGGAGAATCCCCTACCCTGTCCCCCTATCCTTTAAAGTACCCTAATCCTAATCGAAAAGTTTAAGTTTTTTAGCTACCTCCTGATAGGGCTTGGGGAAGACCGGCTCGAAATTCTGGTAGAACGTAACCGGATAACGAGCGCCAATAGCTTTACCGGCTTCCGAAAGTCCATCGATAAGAGCACTCAAATAGGAGGAGGGTAGAGCAAGTGCAAGTTCATCATCCTGAGTCATGGAAAAGATCCTATCACCCATGCCTGGAATAGATATACGCGGTTTACCTATAGCCTTAGCAGAGTAAAGCGTCTCTATGCAGGCTATCTTTCCCTGAAAATCGCCGCCTATCTCCTCGGTCCTCGAGTACTTTAGCGCCTGAACAAGTCTCATGATCTGGGCTGGATTGCCGTATATAACCAAATTATCGAATTCCCAAGTAGTCTTGGCAAGAGGTGCAAGTAGTATTCCCTTTACCTCACCTTCAGCTGGCCTTACCATAGAGTTTAACTGACTTATAGCAGTCTCACTATCCTTAGCAAAACCAACACTAATTAATAGCGAAATTATCTCATCCTCAACGTTTTGAACCCCACTCATCCCCCATGTAAGTATAGCAGGCACACAGATAATATCACTCCTATCGAGTCCAACGACCCATCCGTATATACGTGCCATAGTTACCGCCTGACAAATCGTAACCCTCTTTGACAGATTCACACTCGGTCGCCTTGTGCCTTGAGGAAACTCCTCGCCCTCCTTCAGAAATTTCACAGTCAAGGGATAGCTTCTGGTTCTGGTTGAAGATATGATAATATCTTGACACTTGGCAAAATCCACCATCATGCGCCTCCAATAAAATATAGTTTCATAGTTACAAAATATAATACCAAAATATAGACACGCAACTATATTGACATTAAAAGACACTCAATGGTAGAATTCTGTTAGGAAAATGTAGGAGGGGAAACATGGTGGAGAAGACCGAATACACGGGTTTAGAGGAGCATGGTATAAAGAACGTTGGTAGAATTTATTGGCACCTACCCACACCTCAACTATACGAAGAGGCTGTAAAGAGAAACGAAGGTATGATCGCCCACTTAGGGCCACTCGTTGTTAGAACCGGTCATCATACCGGAAGGAGCCCAAACGACAAATTTATAGTTAAAGATGAGTTGAGCGAAAAGGAGGTTTGGTGGGGCAAAGGTAATCAACCGATAGATCCGGAAAAGTTCGATATACTCTACAAAAGGTTACTTGCATATTTACAGGCAAAGGAGCTTTTTGTTCAGGAATGCTACGTCTGTGCCCATCCGAAATACAGAAAACCGATAAGGATAATAACCGAAACGGCATGGCATTCCCTGTTTGCAAGAAACATGTTTATAAGAGAACTAAACCCAGAGGTTTTAAAAAGTTTCAAACCGGATTTTACCGTAATTCATGTACCGAGATTCCATGCTATTCCAGAAATAGATGGAACAAGAAGCGAAACTTTCATCATACTCAACCTTACAAAGAGGTTAGTTATAATTGGTGGTACATCCTACGCAGGAGAGATCAAAAAATCCATATTCACAATGATGAATTACTATCTACCAAAAGAAGGTGTCCTATCCATGCACTGTTCAGCCAATATGGGCGAGAAGGGCGATACGGTTTTATTCTTTGGTCTTTCAGGTACAGGTAAGACAACACTATCCACAGACCCGGAAAGGTACCTAATAGGGGATGACGAACATGGTTGGTGTGATGAAGGTATCTTCAATCTTGAGGGTGGCTGTTATGCAAAGGTGATCAGATTATCAAAGGAGGACGAACCGGATATCTATGAGTGTACGAGAAAATTCGGAACCATCCTCGAAAATGTAGCTATAGATCCGAGAACGAGAAGAATAGACCTAAACGATGATTCATTAACCGAAAACACCAGAGCCTCATATCCTATAACCCATCTACCAAAAATAGTGAGGGAAGGTATAGGAAATCACCCACAGAACATAATTTTTCTTACATACGATGCCTTTGGGATAATGCCACCTGTTGCAAAACTCACCAGGGCTCAAGCCATGTATCACTTCATAAGTGGCTACACTGCAAAGGTAGCAGGTACCGAAATAGGCATAAAAGAACCAAGGGCTGTATTTTCAGCCTGTTTTGGTGCGCCATTTATGGTCCTATCTCCTATAGTTTACGCAAAATTACTAGGGGAACGGATAGAAAGACACAACGTAGAGGTATGGCTTGTAAATACAGGTCTAATAGGTGGACCTTACGGAGTTGGTAAAAGAATATCGATTAGGCACACAAGAAGAATCATAAAGGCGATTCTAAACGGAGAGCTAAGGGACGTTCCGTATAGAAGAGACCCTGTCTTTAAATTTATGGTGCCAGAATACTGCCCCGACATACCCAAAGAGATTCTTACACCACACAAAACCTGGGATAACGAAAAGGCATATTGGGAAACCGCTAAAAAACTGGCGGAAGATTTTAGGAGAAACATCGCAGAATTCGAAAAAGAGTTACCAAGGGAAATAATTGAGGAGGGAAATCCCGAACCTCCTAAGTAAGATATTAACCTTTTAGGAGGAAACTTTAGTATGTTTATCGAAACCCCATATAAAGCCAATGATAAAATCTGGATCCTGTGTGACCCTAAGTTTCCTACAATAGTGATTGAAACAAACAAAGGTTACCTTCTTGTAGAACCCGAGTTATCTGGCTGCTGGGATACACTTTTAAAACATCTATCCTTAGTTGGGATTAAAATTGATGATATTTCAGGTTGTATAATATTACACGAACACTATGACCATGTAATGTTACTACCAAAATTAATCAAAGAAAAAGGAAGAATAACAATCTACGCTAAAATAGAAATCATAGACATTCTAAAAAGGAGTAAAGTTATAGAGATATATCAAAAGGCGGATGTTTTCTCCTCTGAAAGAGTTTATAAAAATTATTACAATGTCCCTATTAACAAAATCCAATTAAAAGTAAAACCTATAGAAGAACTTAAAGAATTAGGTTTGGAGGTTATAGATCTACCAGGGCACAGTCCGCTATCGACAGGAATAATATTCGAAAAAACCCTCCTTGTCTCTGACGCTATTGGATTTTTTGGTAAAGAATTAGGTCATTTACCACTATATTTTTATAACTACGATCTATACGTTGAATCTATAGATAAAATATCGAATTATCTTAACAGCATTGAGACAATAATAATAGGACACAATGCAGTTTTCAATGACACAGAAATTAAAGAAGCAATACACACCGCAAAAATAGAAGCAAAAAATCTAAAAGAGAGAATTATAAATTCCGGGATTAAAGAAGATGGAACTAAGAATCTATTTAAAGAGATTTATAAGGGAGAATTTTTACTATATCCACCGGAAATAATAATGGAGTGTGCCAAATATATCATCAGAAGATCATGGGAAAGTGAACTTAAAAATTCCTAAAAGCTAAATCTTGAAAGCCACAAATGTATAGTGATAGGGGTATATATCAAGTTCCATCAAATTATTGAAGTACTTTTTAAGTGATCTTCTCATATCTTCAACATCTATCCTGTGAACCAAAGGTGGACCAAATTCCGTCTCTATCTTTTTCCAATCTATCACACAAACTACTTTAGCCTTCTCGGAAGCCCATTTCAAATAAGTCTCGTAGTCGTTAACCTCATGTAATACATTGGCAAATAGGATAAAACTAACCTCCTCGGTTAGATCTATAGGATTATCAGATACAACTACCTCCACATTGTTAATACCATTATTTCTGAGTTCAACGCTAAGCTTTTCGGCAATTTCCCGATTAGCCTCAATAGCGTATATCTTATCGAAGTATCTCGCCATTGGTATAGTAAAATAACCGATACCAGCACCATAATCTACCGCTATTTTTCTCTCCGTGAGCTTTTTCAATACCTCCTCTTCAAACTTCTCGAGAGGTAATATTTTTCTTCTCCTTTCACTCTTCAGAGCCTCGATAGACCCACTAAAAACATGAGGCGGGGATATCCTTCTATAGGTTGACATAATAGAGGAAACAAGAAGTTCCCTTATACTACCTTCATGTTCCAATAGTGGTTTGTTAGGTATCAGATCCATCACTTCTTCCATACTAATAGATGACTTAAACATAAGGCTGATAGCCCCTAATAGCATCTCATGAACTGCCTCTTTCGCCTTCTCCTCATCCAAACCAAGCTTACAGGCAATATCAACGAGGGCCTTAAACTGGAACCAGAAGTAAGTAGGTCCCATCCCCGTTATGACTGTGTATGTTTCTATTAACTCATCCCTCACTTCAAATACCTCACCAAGAGCTGAAAAATAGCTAATTAGACTATCCTTATCTTTTTGAGGAAAGGTATCGGAAAAACTTACAGGTATATACCCCTTATTTATGATAGAGGGGGCATTGGGATTCATACGAAGGATCTTCCTGTAACCGCCGAGTAGCTGAGAAATGTGCGATATTCTATAGTAGGGAGCTAAGGAAATCACAGTATTATCACTCAAACTATCCTTAATCTCACCAAGTACCTTTTCAACCTGAGAGTAAGGTACAGCGATAAAGACTATATCGCTACTTTTTGCCACGATTTCATTAGAGTCAACCATTTCGATCAGGGGGATCTCCTCTTTCAAGGCTAAAAGCTTTCTACCGTCAACGTCGCTTACGGTAACACGATCCGGTATAACACCGCTATTTAACAAACCCTTAAGTATTATACGTGTTATCCTACCGCCACCTATAAATCCAAGCCTGCACATCCCTAACCTCCATTGTTTAGAAAGATAAAACTCAAAACAAAGTCAGTCAATCTATACCAACACACAAATAAAAAGACCTTTTTCAAACTTTAACCCTGGTAGGAAGAAGACAACCGACAAGAAATTTATTTATATTTATTTATCTATCCAAGAACTCACTTTTACAAATCAACCCATATTTCTCTTATAGGTTCAGTCACCTCCGGTCTCCTGCCTAGAATAACCATCACTTTAAAAATTCGTTTACTTTCATTTCCTTAGACCACTACCACGGAACCTCATCGTCAATATAAAAGGAATAAAAAAACATGGAGGCGGCGGGAATCGAACCCGCGTCCGGAGATAGCTGCAGACTGAGCTTCTCCACGCTCAGCCCGTGTTTGGCTCTCGTATGACAGACGCCCACGGGCAGGCATCTGTCACACCAGCCCCTATGGCTTTCTCGCCCCTACCAGTAGAGGCGCCTGGTAGGAGCCAGCCCACTCACCCGCCGGATTTAGGCCCCGTGGGCGAGGTACCTAAATCCGGTGGCTGCGCTAATTAGGCAGCCAAAGCGAGTTCAGAGTCGGCACTTCTTTTACCCGCCTGTGGTTACGGGACGGCGGCCCCCGGCGTGCTACCCAGTCCCAGTCCTATCCCCGTCGAGACCTCTTCGCCCCCTTTTCAACTACTCTATCTATTATATTATACCTAATATAACCTATTGCAATATTCTGCAAAATATATTTAAATAACAACCATGCACTTTCGGAAGAAGATAAGATTGCGTGGTTTCTTGATATGGTGGATCGTTCTCTCTATCACAACTTCCTTACTACTATCAAGCATCCTTAGCGCAATACTAATTAGCGCCAAATTCAAAAACATAAAAATAGCCGAAGAAAGAGAAAAAGTAGAAGAAGTCTTTAGTATGATGTATAAGATCATGCAAAAGGGAGCTACAAGAGAAGAAATTATCGATATCTTAAAAACCTTCTCACAAAAAGATAGTAAAATGATCTATAAGGACATAAGAAACTTAGACTTAAACCATCCAGGATTGAAAGAAGTTATTGTAAATAAACTTCCAAATTATAAAATAGAAAATGGAACAATTCATTTTCATTATCCAATAATAATAAAAGAAGAATGTATATCCTGTCACAAAAAGGAAATTAATGCAATATTGGGAATTATCGAGATAGAAACAAATTTATCCAGATATATGAAGACAATTACAAGTTCCATCTTAACTAGCATACTGACAAGTATTATTACAATAAGTACACTATTAACCAGTATCATATATTTAATACTCAAAAAGTTTGAAAAACCTTACAAAATAATAGAAGATGTTTCTCACACAATAAAGGACTATAGTGATATAAATATTGTTAAGCAGAAGCTACATGAAATAGAAAGTCAAGAATTAGTATTCGAAGAAATTAGAGAAATTATAAGTAACATGCTATCACTAATTAATGCAATAGAAAATGTTAGTACTGACAAAAAGATTCTTGAAGTTCAAGTAAAGTTACTAGAAAAACTTATATTGACGAGTGAACTAATTAAAGACTGGAAGGATTACATAAATTACTTTGTGTCTGAAGTCAACAAGATAGTTAGAATTTGCTTCTTGTTCTCTATATTCTTTGCAGAAGATAAATCCCTTGAAGCAGAAGTATTTTGGATAGCAACACCTTCAGAAAAATTCAAAAATATAGTAGAAGAATTTATTAAGAAAGAAATAGGAAAAGAATACGAAAACTATGTGATAGTAAAATTTATCCACAATATAATGGATAATACTGATTGTTATACCCCTGAGGACGAAACACAGTTTGAGACCAATATAAAGCTGAGAACCAAAAAAATAACCGTTAAGTATCCTGTAGTTGGCGGTATAGTTGGGGTCGGTGTTACTCTTGATGAAATGGATCCTGTAAAAGAAATGGCGATAGAAATGGTATTATCCTCCCTCATGAACTTCGTGGGTTCAGTAAGGGCTCTATTTGAATATACAAAGGAGTTAGAATTCTACGCCACAAGAGACCCATTAACGCATCTTTACAACCATAGAATGTTCTTGGAACTGGCAAATATAGAAATTGAAAAGTGTAAAAGAACAAAGAGTGTCTTCTCAGTTATCCTCTTAGACATAGATAATTTTAGATTCATCAACAACCAATGGGGACACGATTACGGAAATACAATATTACAAGAAGTCACTGGTATGTTAAAACAAACCATAAGGGATAGCGATATAGTTGCAAGATTAAGTGCCGACGATATCTGTATACTTCTACCCGAAACCGAAATTGAACAAGCCAAATCCGTAGCGGAAAGGATAAGGGAAACCATAGTCCAAAGAGATTTTATAACCCCATCGGGTCACAGAATTAATATTACCGTATCTCTTGCCATCATCAGTTATCCTTCCCACTTCACCCACATAGAAGATGGGTTAAAACTACTATCAAACCTACTCAGAAAAGCTCAAGATATGGGAGGTAACACGATAATAGTACCTGACCCAAGAGATATAGAAGAAATTCTACTAAAGTTGAGTGAAAAAACTCAACTACTAATAAAGACAATCGAAGATAAAAACATAATACCCTTCTGGCAACCGATCGTTGATCTAAAAACAGAGAGTGTAGTAGGAGCCGAATTACTCATGCGAATAGTTAAGCCGGATGGATCAATAGTTACCGCCGGTGAATTTATAGACATAGCAGAATCAACAGGCCTCATTAACAAACTGGACATGATTAATATAGAGAAAGCATTCGAACAAATAAATAAAGAAAAATATGATAAATTCGTTTTTATAAATATTTCTCCGAAGATTTTGGTTGTTGCAGAGTTTATATCAACTATTAGTGATCTAATAGCAAAGTATCAAATTGATCCAAGAAAGATAGTTATCGAACTTACAGAAAGAGATACTATTAAAAACGTTAGATTAATTAGCAAATTTGTAAAAAGTTTGAAAAACTTAAATATCAAGTTTTGTATCGATGATTTTGGAACAGGTTATAGCAGTATGAAGTATCTCAAAATGATACCAATAGATGTTATAAAGATAGACGGTGAGTTTGTCCTTGGTTTAATAAAGAATGGAAAAATAGAGGAAGCCGTTATCGGTAGTACGGTGTTTCTTGCAAAGCATTTGAATATAACTACCATTGCTGAATACATAGAAAATAAAGATATAATGGAGATCTGTAGGTCGCTCGGGGTGGATTACGGTCAGGGTTACTTCTTAGGTAAACCTAAACCGGAACTTCCAATTTAGAGCCATTAAATAAAAAGCGGGGAGGTATTCACCTCCCCTACCCTGTATCGATTACTCCTCCGGTTTCCAAACGCTATAGACCTTACCTGCAACATCGATACCAGGCTTAAGGGTCTTCTTACCGGGAGTCCACTTGGCAGGACAAACCTCAGCACCACCCGTTGACCTAACATACTGGAATGCCTGTATCTTGCGGACAAGCTCGTCAGCATTTCTCCCAACGGGAGCGTTGTTAACCTCTATACCCTGAATGATACCATCGGGATCGATAATTATAGTTCCCCTTAAGTCCACTCCAGCATTCTCATCATAAACGTTATAGAGAGTACCTATTTTACCAGCCACATCCCAAACCAAGGGATAGGGCAAACCACCCTCTACAAGCTTAGAAAGCTCGATCTCCTGCCATACCTTGTGAACGTAAACAGTATCGATACTTATGCCGAAGACCTCAACACCCATATTTTTCAGTTCATTGTACTTTAAAGCTACATCAACAAGCTCGGTAGGACATACAAAGGTAAAGTCAGCGGGATAGAAGAATAGAACCACCCATTTACCACGATAGTCAGATAACTTAATTGTTTTAACCTCACCATTCGGGAAATAAGCCTTTGCCTCAAAATCCGGAGCAGGTTGACCAACCCTTACGCTCATCTTACCACCTCCTCTTCAAATTTTTGCCTATTAATATTATATATACAATCTTTATCATATTTCAAGTACCATGAGGTTGAAAAAATATAGCAGGTATATATAAAGGGTGGTATGAAGAAAATTGCGGTCCTTTTAAGTGGTGGTGTTGATAGTACTGCAAGTGCACTGATCCTTAAGGATCTGGGCTATAAGGTTATAGGTGTTACTCTAAACATAACAGATGAGGCTCCCAAAAGAGCCAAAAAAATAGCTGAAATAATAGGGATAGAACATTTTGTAATAGACGTAAAGGATGAATTTAGAGGTTTGGTTATAGAGCCATTCATAAGATGGTATACTTCTGGTCTTACACCCAACCCATGTAGTCTGTGTAATAGAAGGGTAAAATTTGGAGTGGCATTTGAAAAGATCTTTGAGGAACTTAACGTTGATCTAATAGCAACCGGTCACTACGTTGGTAAAGGAGTATACAAGAACCATACTCTACTAAAAGAGGGATTAAACAAACTTAAGGAACAATCCTATTTTTTGGCACTTATAAAAAAAGAGGTAATCCAGAAAGTGGTATTCCCAATGGAAAATAAGACAAAAAGTGAGGTAGTCGAGTTTGTAAATAAAAGGTTGGGATTAAACTTCGATAGTAGAGGATCCCAGGAGATCTGTTTTCTTGAGGGAAAGGATGTTAATCAATTCATAAGGGAGCACGTGGGAAGTTACCAAAGGGGAGATATAGTCTATATAGAAGAGGATAAGAAAATTGGGGAGCACGAGGGAATATATAACTACACAATCGGTATGAGAAGATTCGGTATAAGTTTTGGCAAACCTCTATACGTGGTAAAGTTAGATCCAAAAAGTAACACAGTCTTTGTAGGTAGTGAGGATCTACTATATAAAGATGAAATATATATCAAGGATCTAAATCTACACCTACCACTCGAACTATGGGAAGAGCCATACGGAAGGATAAGGTATAGAAGTGAGCCTGTAAGGATAAAGGATTTTAAGAGAGAGAACGGTTACTATAGAGTTAAATTTGAAAAGCCTGTGAGAGCCCCTACCCCCGGTCAGGTTCTCGCGATATACGAGAGAGAATATCTGATAGGAGGTGCGATAATATACGATCCGGATCTTGAGTACCATCCAATATAACATGATTGTAGAGAGGTAAAACCTCCTGGTATATATTACTAACCTTATTTAGGAAATCGATCTTCTCAAAATAGGCTATATCACTTCTACCTTTAAGGCGAGCCATAGCCACATCAAAGGGAACATCGATATAGTAAACAAGATCTGGTGTTGGAGAAATAGTCTCACACCTTACCATGAGTTCATCAAGATCAAAACCTTGAGCCCCCTGATAGGTAAGGGTCGATATATAGTATCTATCAAGAATGACAATATCACCTTTTTTTAGAGCCGGTATTATCACCTTTTCAACATGCCACAATCTATCCTTTAGAAAAAGATTAAGAATGATAGCTCTATCAACCTCATCATTATAAATCTTCTCTCTAATAACCCTACCGTAGGGGCCATCATCGGTAGGCTCTCTCCTATACACTACCGGTAGGCCCCTCTTTCTCAGCACCTCGTAGAGCATAGCACTTATGGTAGTTTTACCACATCCATCTATACCTTCAAAAACTATGAGTTTTCCAGCTCTCACAAACTCTAGGAGTAGCCTATCTAAAAGATAATTCCTATTTTCGGTATCTACACGAACCCTCAAAAATCTCCTATCACTAAGTAGCTTTCTATTTAACTCATCCTTAATTAAACCGACGGTTAATATGAAGTTATACCCGGATAGGATGCCATTAATAAATTCTCTGAATTTCCTCGAGAATAACTCCATTTTACCAACTTCATCTATCACAAAAATGTCATTATCCCCTACTACGGATTTTAACCTATCAACTACTTTCTCTACGTTCTCGACAAAAACACCGTACCTACCAACCCTATACCTACTTTCTGCGTTAACTCTTGCAAGTGGTAGAACAAAATTTTCACCAACCATACGGATATCAAACCCTACCCTTCTTCCCCCTTCCCTAACCTCTCTTGTAACAAAACCTCTAAGACAAAAACCCTCTCTCTCCAATAGAGCAACCAGCCTCTCAGTAAGGGTGGTCTTACCGACACCAGGTTCACCGAATAACACTATCTTCCTATTTCTCAAAAGTACCTCCTAAAAGTTGACAATAAGAACTACTGATCCTATAAGAGTTTACATGAATGGTATAGAGAATTTCAAGCTAAACATCGAGCTATTTAAACTTATCAACTATTCAAGGAGTAACTTTCTCGATACCTTCTTTAGCTACTTCTACCTATTGGGTAAGGGATACGTCGCCATACCGATAGCTTTAGTAATAACCTACCTAAAAAGGCCAAAATCCATAAGACTACTTGTGATAACACTAATAATACTTGGAATAATAGTAGTTACTATAAAGAAGTTATACCCTGTGCCAAGACCACTAAAGAGCCTCGATAAGGTTTATTCCATAGTTGAACATTACAAGGTAGGCTCCTTTCCAAGTGGCGATGCTGCGCTTAGTATGGCAATAGCTGTATTCATATCCCATGAGTTTAGAAAAAAGATCGTATACATACTGGCTCTTACCTACGCTATCCTTATAGGTTATGAGAGAGTCTATACAGGGAATCATTTCCCCCTTGACATAGTTGCAGGATACATCGTAGCGATAGTTTCCTTCTTACTAGCAAAGAGAATAGATAAAGTATGGATGAGAAGAAAAGAATAGTTCTAATCATAGTCATAGGGATAGTACTATCCATATCCTTTAACTGGATAATTGACCTAACATCGCTTGATGAGGGAAGAAACGCACAGGCAACAAAGATAATGCTAAGTACCAAAAATTTCGTAGTGCCCTATTATAACTGTAAGGAAAGATTCGAAAAACCACCTATGCTATACTGGCTAGGTGCTATATCAAGCTATATACTCGGCCTAAACGAATTCTCACTTAGACTGGTAAGTGGAATCGCCGGGATTCTTTTAGCAATATGTACATACAGGATTGCTAAAATCGTGCTAGGGGATGATGAGACGGCATTTAGAGCAAGTATAATCCTAATGGCAACGCCACACTTTTACATCGAATCCCGCGCCTATGTGCCAGAGATGACCCTTGTCCTATTTATGACTCTATCACTACTAATGATGTTGAGAAAACACTACAGTCTATCCTGGGTCTTTAGCGCTATCGCCTTTCTAACAAAAGGGCCCGTGGCACTTCTGAGCCCAATCGTATATTTCATAAATCATAGAACTAAAAAGTTATTTGATATAAAAGGATTACTACTTTTTATAATTATCGGATTTAGCTGGTATTTCTTTATGCTAATTAAATTTGGTTACAACTATTTTTATAAATTTTTCCTTTTCGAACAGGTATATAGATTTACAGGAATTAGAAAACTACAACCTATGCCCTTTTACTTCTTCTTTTTGCTTATAATAGTTAACTTTATTGTGTATTTGCCTAAGATGAAAGAGATATTTGTAAAAAGTAAAGAAAAGTTTAATAATGAGAATTTCAGACTAATCGTAGTATGGGCATTATTTACAACGTTATTTTACTCATTATCTAAAAACAAACTACACCACTATATACTATTTTCTTATCCTGCCTATAGTATAATAATAGCAAATGGTATAAATTCTAAGTACTTCAAAAGAGCTATAGCAGTTTATTTTTTGCTATTCATAGTTTTTGTGATAGGAGCAACAAACTACGAAAAGGAGAGGTTTGTACCAAAGGTGAAAGAAGCTGTTAGAAACTATAATGGTAACGTCTATTTTTACAAAGCTGAAAATTCAGCAATAGTTTTTTATGCTGATAGATGCATAGAAAAGATAGAGGAAAAGAAAAATGGGCTTATAATAACAAAGAAAAAGTATATTGATAATTTTAAAGATTGTAGTTTAATAAAGGAAGGAATTGAAATTCCGGATAAACTTGTGCTTTTAGAATGTAAAGGAGGAGAAAGATGAAAAAAGGTAAAATTGGAATAGTTCTACACTCCCACATACCCTACGTGGTCAACTACGGATCATGGCCCCACGGCACGGATTGGTTATACGAAGCAGCCGTAGAAACCTACATACCACTACTTTCCATGCTTAAGAGACTAGCTAATAATGGGATAAAGGCTAAGATAACGGTAAGTTTTACACCAGTTCTCCTGGAACAGCTAAGTTCCGAGGAGTTCAAAGAAGGCTTTACCGACTATGTAAACATGAAACTGAGATACACTCAGGAAAATAAGAGAGAATTCGAAAAGAAGGGAGAGTTAGCTCTTACTAAACTTGCCGACATGTGGTTTGACTTCTATCAGGGAATACTCGAAGAATTCTATTTAAATAACAGAGACATAGTTCTTGGTTTCAAGAATCTAAAAGAGGAAGGCTACATAGACATAATAACCTCAAGTGCAACCCACGGCTACCTACCATTATTTAAAAGGGATGAAACGGTAAACCTTCATATTAAAATAGGTGTGGAAAGCTTCCTCAAATACTTCGATGAAAAACCGAGAGGAATATGGCTACCAGAGTGCGGATATAGACCGGCCTATAGATGGAAGCCCCCTATCGGTGATTACCCAGAATACGAAAGGATTGGTATAGAGGAGTTACTCAACAGAAATGGGATAGAGTTTTTCTTTGTCGATAAGCATCTCATAGAGGGAGGAAAACCTATAGGAACCTATATATCGAGGTTTGAGATTCTTAAGAAGCTCTGGGAACAGTTTGAAAAGAGCTTTGAGTTTGAAGAGGAGAAACCCAAAAGCCTGTATAAACCATATTACGCAGTATCGAAGGGTAAGACGGACGGAGCTATATGTTTCGGTAGGGATCCCAAAACAGCATTACAGGTATGGAGTGCGGAATGGGGATATCCAGGAGACTTTAGATACCTTGAGTTCCATAAAAAACACTTCCCCGGTGGTATAAAGTACTGGAGGGTAACGGGTAGTAAACTCGATCTTGCGCTAAAGGAACCCTATGAACCGGCAAAGGCAAGGGAAGTCGTTAAGGAACATGCAAGACACTTTACAGAACTCGTAAAAGAGGTGCTACTTAATTATCACTCTAAAACAGGTAAAGTTGGGATACTAACATCTATGTACGATTCCGAACTATTCGGTCACTGGTGGTTCGAAGGTGTAATGTGGCTCGAAGAGGTTATAAGACTAATAAATAACGATGAAGACATAGAGTTAACCACATTTCCTGAATACTACACGCAATTTCCTCCGGAAGAGGTTATAATGTTACCAGAGGGTTCCTGGGGTGAAGGTGGTTTCCACTATATATGGCTAAACGAAATGACAAAGTGGACATGGGAAAGAATCTATGAATGTGAAGATATCCTCTTCGAAACCCTAGAAAAAGTAAAATTAGAGAGAGAATCTGTGGATCCACTAATACAAGATATTTTAAAACAATTTGTTAAGGAGTTTTTGTTACTTACCGCATCGGACTGGCAGTTTCTCATAACCACCTTCTCGGCTAAGGATTATGCCGAGGCAAGATTCTCAACCCACTACAACAACTTCAAAAAACTGGCAAAAATAATAAACACATGGATAAGAGATAAAGAGATAAAACTACAGGATCTGATATTTGCTAAGGATCTTATTGAAAAGACTCCCATATTCGATCATATAGATCCGCTGGAGGTATTATGAAGAGTATATTCATAGGAACCGATGACTTTGCAGTACCGATCTTAAAAAAGGTAAAGGAAAAAACGGACTTAATACTAGTAATAACACAACCACCGAAACCAAAGGGTAGAGGCTTAAAGGAAACACCAACACCGGTTAATATTGAGGCGGATAAACTTGGACTAAAGGTCCTTACACCTGAAAAGATAAGAGAAGTCACCGATAAAATAAGGGAGCTAAGACCAGATATTATTGTGCTTGCAAGCTATGGTCAGATAATTCCCAAGGAGATCCTTGAAATACCTAAAATAGGTGCACTAAACGTACATCCATCTCTACTACCAAAATACAGAGGAGCAACACCTATCCAAAGCGCACTGATGAACGGTGAGAGAATAACGGGAGTAACGATAATGTGGATGAACGAATTCCTCGATGCGGGTGATATATTCATACAAAGAGAGTTGGAAATAGATGATGAGGACGATTACGGATCCCTAAAGGAAAAGCTTGTAAGACTATCGGTTGAACTTATGGATATAGCCATAGATATGTTAAAGGAAGGTAAAATAATTAGAATACCTCAGGATGATAGTAAAGCCACCTACACAAAACCTATAAGGAAGGAGGATACGACAATAGATTGGAATAAAAGCGCACCGGAGATAGTAAACCTAATAAGGGCCCTATCTCCAACACCGGGAGCTATAGCAAAAATAGGTAATAATCAGTATAAAATATATAAAGCCAGGGTGGTGGAATATATTGAAGGAGAACCGGGTAAGGTGGTTGTGAAGGATCCTAAAAAGGGAGAACTCGTGATTGCAACAGGAAAAGGAGGAGTCTCTATAATTGAGATACAACCGGAGAATAAAAGGAGAATGAATGTAAAGGACTTTCTCCTCGGTTATGGAGGTAAAATATGAATCAAACGAACATCCTTATAGCACTTACAGGCGGTCTTGTAGTTTCATTTAGCCCCTGTATTCTACCAATGATACCTGTGTATATTGCGGTGATAACGGGATACTCCGCAACGGAAATAATAGAAAACAAAGCAAAAAAGAGCGATATAATCCTAAAACTTTTATTTTTCATCCTCGGTTTTACATTGCTATTTACAATGATGGGACTTACAGCAAGTAGTATAGGTATATTCATAGGTACTCATATAATAACGATAAAGAAGATCGTGGGTTTACTATTGATAGTCTGGGGAATGAAACTCGCAGGTATAATAAATTTGAATTTTTTAGAGAGGAGATTGACAAAATTATTTTCACCTATCGTAAAGATCAAGGCAAGAAGTGGTATATTTGGAGCCTTTATAATGGGGGTTGCCTTTTCTCTTAGCTGGAGTCCCTGCGTAAGCGCTACACTCCTTCCTATCCTTACCCTCGCAGCAAACGAAGAAACCATAACAAAGGGTATGATACTACTTTTCTTCTACTCCATGGGTATAGCTATACCGATAGTTGTGATTGGTCTTGGGGCTACCGGTTTGGTGAAGATGGTGATCCAAAGGAGGATGGTCCATAGATACATAGAGGTGATAGGTGGATTTATAATTATGCTTTACGGAGTATACCTTATTATGGGGAAGTAGGTATGACGAAGGAAGAGGCCAAAAAAAGGATAGAGGAACTTAAGAGACTCATAAATTACCATAACTATAGGTACTATGTTCTAAACGATCCAGTTATAAGCGATGCTGAGTACGATGAACTTTTTAGGGAGCTAGTTGAACTTGAAAAACAGTTCCCCGATCTTGTAACACCGGACTCACCTACCCAGAGGGTCGGAGCTCCTATAAAAGAGGGGTTTAGACCGGTAAAACACAGCATACCTATGCTATCTCTACAGGATGCGAGGAACGAATCGGAAATCATAGAATTTGACGCAAGGATAAAAAGATTCCTCGGTCTATCAACAAAAGAGAGGATAGAATATGTGGTGGAGCCAAAATTCGATGGTCTATCCTGTGAGATAGTCTATAGAAACGGGATACTTGAGGTTGCATCAACAAGGGGTGACGGAATAGTAGGCGAAGATGTAACCCCTAACGTAAAAACCATAAAAACGGTACCTTTGAGATTAATAGAGGAAACTCTCAAATTAGTTCCTCCCCTTATAGAGATAAGGGGTGAAGTTGTAATGTCTAAGGTTGACTTTGAGAGATTAAACAGAGAACTAATAGCGCAAGGTGAAAAACCCTTTGCAAATCCAAGGAACGCGGCAAGTGGATCCTTAAGGCAACTTGATCCTTCAATTACCGCAAAGAGGAATCTCGATTTCATAGCCTGGGGGATAGGACTAGTAGAGGGAATCGATATCAAAAAACAGTCCGAGGCACTAGAGATACTCGATAAACTCGGCTTTAAAACATCAAAGCCAAGAATAGTTACCAACAGTATAGATGAAGTTATAAAGTTCTACAGGGATATGGAAAAGAAGAGAGATGAGTTTGTATACGAACTTGACGGTATAGTTATAAAGGTAAATGACTTTAGCCTGTGGGAGAAATTGGGTACAACCGCGAGAAGCCCAAGATACATGATCGCGGCAAAATTCACCCCAAGGCAGAAAACAACCCGTATAATCGATGTCGTATATCAGGTGGGTAGAACCGGAACCATAACACCCGTTGCAATACTTGAACCTGTGGAGGTTGGTGGAGTTATAGTAAGTAGAGCAACTCTCCACAACTTCGATGAGGTGGAGAGATTAGGTGTAAGGATAGGAGACAAAGTTCTGGTACAGAGGGCCGGAGATGTTATACCGGAAATAGTAACAGTTATAAAAGAGGAGAGAACGGGAAATGAAAAACCGATAGAACCTCCAAAGGAATGTCCGGTCTGTCAGGCAAGCGTGGTGCGAGAGGGAGCGTACTATAAGTGTGTTAACTCAACCTGTCCAGCCAAACTTGTACAGACGATAAGACACATGGCAAGTAGAAATGCCTTTGATATTGAAGGGATAGGCGAAAGAACAGCCACTTTACTTGTAGAAAAGGGGATAGTTAAGGATCCTAGTGACCTATTCTACTTACAGTTCTACGATCTTCTGAAACTACCCGGATTTGCGGAAAAATCGGCAATAAATCTCCTTAAACAGATAGAAAAGTCAAAGAACGTAAGTCTCGATAGGTTTATATTTGCTCTAGGGATACCAAACGTAGGTGAGCATACGGCAAAAATTCTTGCAAAACATTTCAAAACCCTCGATAATTTCCTGAAGGCAACCTTTGATCAGCTACTAATGATAAGGGGTATAGGTCCTGAGACAGCAAGGAGTATAGTCCAGTTTCTGAAGGAACCTAGAAACATCAATATGATCGAAAGGATGATAAAGGCAGGAGTCAATCCGACTCCGATTGTAGAGGAAACAATTAAGGATAGTCCTATAAAAGGAAAAACCTTCGTATTTACCGGAACCCTTGAATCTATGACAAGAGAAGAGGCCAAAAAAATCGTGGAATCGCTGGGTGGAAAGGTATCTAACAGTGTATCGAGAAATACGGACTTTCTCGTTGTTGGTAAGGATCCGGGTAGCAAGCTACAGAGGGCTCTTGCACTCGGAGTAAAAACCCTAAGCGAAGAAGAGTTCCTAAGCCTTATAGGTTACAACAAAAAATAAGATATAATGTGGTTTATTCTTTCCCTGATCTCTGCGATCTCTGTATCAGTAAGCGATTTTTTTGGCAAAGCTTTACATGAAAGATCTAAAACCAAAGGATATAGCCCTGATAAGATTCTTAACTAGTAGCATTTTTCTCATTCCACTACTGCCATTTAAAGTGGATGAGATACTTAAGGTAAACCATAACTTGTATCTTTATCTAATTATTCTAGTTCCGCTCGAAATAATAGCCTTTATCCTATATAGTCAAGCCATTAGTATAGCCCATATTTCACTGGTGATACCTATAACCGCCTTTAGTCCACTACTTGTAGCTATCACATCAATGATAATACTCAGGGAGTACCCGTCACTATTAGGAATCATCGGTATATTCCTAGTAACGGTGGGAAGTTTTTCGATATTTAGAACTAAAGGAGCAAGAAAGGAGAGTAACCTTAGGGGAATCATATATATGAGCATAGCAACGGTTATCTATGCCCTAACCACAACAATCTCAAAGGAATGCGTAACTATTATGAACCCCTTTGACTTTGCCCTACTATACTATCCATTAATATCGATAGCTATGGCTACACCAATAGTTATTTTCAGTAAGAGAGAAAACATTAGAAAATTATTGAGGATAGTCTTTTGTAGGGAGAATCTCTTGTGTGGATTCTTTCTTGCAGTATCAATAGTCACACATTTTTTGGCTATAAGTTTAACCAAGGCAAGTTACATGATAGCAGTAAAAAGAACAAGCTTACTATTTTCAGTTATTATGGGACATTATCTACTAAAAGAGTCCGAATTTAAAAATAGACTATTAGGTAGCATCTTGATGATACTCGGTTTAATCCTCATATCGATAGCAAAGTAAAAAACAATAACATTAAAAAAATAAAAAAGGCCACCACCCGTTGGTGGTGGCCAAAAACCGGTCAACTAAATTACTTTAGGTTTAGAGCCTTACATTCAGCCTTGATGTCGTCGTCTGTGAATTTCTTGTGGAGACCAGCCTTTGGACCCTTTCTGAGATCATCTAGTAGCTTCTGGCAGGAGTCGATTCCCTTCGCCTTTGTTAGCTTATCGAGAGCCTTGTCACCCTTGTGGCAAGAGTCACACTTTGCTGCAAATGCCACACCAGTTCCCACAAAAGCCACCAATCCGATTACTGCAACCAATTTCCTCATCTCACCTACCTCCTATTAGTTTTTGTTACCCTGTTTATAATTTAATACATCCAAAAATTATTTCAATACCTATAGGTCTAAAATCCTTTTTGCCAACTCATCCTCGGCTTCCATAACGTAAGGTATACCAGTCACTTCGGCAGTCTCCCTGTTCATCGCGTATAGATCATCTCTACTGATAGCATCGAGAGAGAATTTTCTTGCACCAGACATAAACTGCTGTAAACCTGCCTTTAGTTTATCCACGTAGGTATAGAGAGCAACGGCTCCAAGGGGTATATTCTTCATCTCATCCTTACCCACCTTCTTCTGAACCTCAAAGTAGCAGGCGAATATCTCTTCCTCAGTCGTACCTATCTCCTTAACACTAGGAGGTAACTCGTTCCACTGGCCAAAAACTTTTTCCTTCCTTCCCGATCTCAATACTCCCTCTATATTGGAACCAAGGAAAGCAGGTATCATCAGGGCTCTACCTAGGCAAACGAGCTTAGCAAAAGGTGCTCCTAATGCAAGGGCCTTGAAGATGTGATCCTCCCTCGCAAAACCACCACCAAATGCAAGATCAACAACCTTTTTACCCCTTGAGGCAAGATATATAGCATACTCATAGGCCTTGGAATGAAGATACACAGAAGGTACGCCCCAGTGTTCCATCATGTTCCACGGACTCATACCGGTACCACCACCAGCACCGTCTATGGTAAGGAGATCAAGACCAGCCTCTGTAGCAGCCTTTATAGCTATAGCGAGAGCCTCGAGTCCGTAAGCTCCTGTCTTGAGGGTTATTCTCTTATACCCAAGCTTCCTTAACCTCTCCACTTCCCTCATCAGGGCTTCAACAACCTGCTCGGGCTTGTCAAGATCCGTGTAACCTAACCTACTATGTCTAGCAAAAGATTTTATAGCATGTTTCTTAAAGGCCTCCTGTACCTCGGGTAACTCAGGATCAGGATCAAGCACATAACCTCTCTTTTTAAGTAAAAGCGCGTATTCAAGATCATCAACCTGGATCTCTCCACCTATGGTCTTTGCACCCTGACCCCACTTTAGCTCTATTATAACCTTATCGCCGTACTTCTCTATCACATACTCGGCTACCCCATTTCTCGTATCCTCAACGTTCATCTGGACAATTATGGCACCGTAACCATCGTAATACCTTAGGAAACTTTCTATCCTCCTATCAAGCTCAGGAGACTTTTTGACTTTCCCATTTTCAAATACCGACTGTCTATCAACACCTACCACATTCTCTCCTACAACTATAGGGAAACCACAAAGTGCGGCACCAATGGCCAAAGATTCCCAGGCCTTTGCAGCAACAAAGGTCGAACCGAGAGCACCACTTATTATGGGTACACGGAACTTTGTTTTTACGTTGTTACCAAACTCACCCTCGGTACTGGCATTTGGGAAAACACAGTAGTCAGGTGTATGAGGTATACCCTCAGGAACACCCTTTGCACCGTACAGCCTACCTACTATCCTGAGAGAATTATAACTTACACCAACATGGACTATGTTACCACTACCAGCCGTCACATTACCAAAATCTCTCGGATACAACATCTTCCTGCCAAGTAAACTCGACAACCAAACTTCACACTTACCTTTACAATCGATCCTACATAAACTACATAAACCGGATTCAACACGATCACCCCTATTTACCGCCCCTAAGGCATCGTTAACCCTTGACCAGTAGAACATAACCCACCTCCATTGAGTATAGTTCTGGGGTTCAAAAGATATAATACTCACACATAAAAAACAATATAACGATGATGCTTTTTGCACAAATTTTATGCTAAATTAGACGATGAGTTCATAAGGATCCATATCCTTATGGATTCTAACATCTGAAATTGAAGATGGAATAGTCTTCATCACATCTCTAAGGACCCTCGATTTTTTAGCCTTTAAGAATACAGCCCATCTATATTTTCCCTCCACCTTCTCCACTAAAAGGGGTGTTGGACCTATAACCGTTATATCTCCTCTAGTATTCTTTATCTCTTCCGCAAGTTTTGTAGATATAGCCACAACTTTCTCTCTCCTTTTACCAACGAACAATAGCCTTGCCATCTTAGAGAAAGGGGGATAATCGAACTTTCTTCTACGCTTTATCTCTTCCTCAAAAAAGGATTCATAATCCTGATTAGCTCCGTAAACTATGGAGTAGTGATCGGGTATAAATGTTTGTATCAAAACGGTAGACTCCCTATCACCTCTTCCACTTCTTCCCGCCATCTGGGTTACAAGCTGAAAGGTTCTCTCGGCGCTTCTAAAATCTGGGAAATTAAGGATCTGATCGGCAAGTAATACAGCTGATAAAGTCACATTGGGAAAATGGTGTCCCTTCGCTATCATCTGGGTCCCGATGAGTATGTCTATCTCTCCCCTTGCCATCCTTTCTACAATCTCATACTTTTTGTAGATGGAATTTACACTATCTAAGTCCATCCTCTCTATCCTTGCATTACTAAACTCCCTTGAGATGATCTCCTCCAGTTGCTGGATACCTATACCTCTCGCCTTTAATCTATGACTACCACAGTTCTCACAAACTCTAAGGGCTGGTCTAACAAAACCACAGAAATGGCAGGTAAGTACAAACTGAGAATCTCTCCTATGTAAAACTAGTGTAACATCACAGGATGGACACTTTACAAACTTACCACAATCCTCACAGATTATACTTCTATAAAAACCTCTCTTGTTGTAAAGTATCATTACCGATTCCTTCTTATCGAGCTTATCTTTGATCTCAGACTTCAATTTCTCCGATATGATGGATTTCTCTCTATTAAGATCAACTATCTCAACCCTAATGTTACTATCGTACAATTTTTTAAGTCTTAAAAGCTTAAATTTACCTTTTAAGGCCTTATAATAGGTCTCAACCTGCGGAGTTGCTGAACCAAGGACAATAGGGATCCTACTTATATAAGCCCTCATTATGGCAACGTCTCTTGCGTTATACCTTGGAGATTCCTTCTGCTTGTAGGAAGGTTCCTGCTCCTCATCGACAACTATCAGCCCTAAATTGACAAGAGGCGCAAATACACTTGATCTCGTTCCTATAACGACTCTCTTTATACCCCTCCTTATATCCATCCATATCCTGTATCTTTCCTGATCACTGAGAGAACTGTGTAAAGTGGTGCAGCTATCTCCGAATAATCCTATAAACCTCTTAACATAGTGTGGAGTGAGAACGATCTCGGGAACAAGAATAAGCACAGATTTACCCTCATCAAACACCCTTTTAGCGATGGCTTTATAAACCTCAGTTTTACCCGATCCACAGGGTCCGAATAAAAGGTAAACACCAAAATCTCCAAGGTTCCCTGTAACCTCCCTAATAGCCTCAAGTTGCTCATCGGTATATTCTATCTTTTCATCCAACCTATCCAGAATAGCTTCCTCAGGTTGGACAGGTAAAAGTATACCCCTCTTAAACAAAACCCTAACAATATCCCTTTTTATCTTCCATATCTCCTCTAGTTCACTTACCTCTATAAAATCCCTATCCTCCAGTATCCTTATAACTTCCCTCTGCTTTTCCGTAAGTCTAATACCACCGAGATCTAAGGATCTATTTAACTTAACGAACCTTGGTAACCTTGATACCTTCGGTTCCCGTCCCCATCTGGCATAGGGTGGGATCGCACTATACATAAATAGACCCGGTGGTTCAACGTAATAGTCCGAAATCCTCTTTATAAGTTCAATAACATCTTCCGGCAAAATAGGATCACTATCGAGAATCTCTATTACACTCTCAACCTTAAAACCCAAATCACCAACACTATGATCAAGGATATTATAGACAAAACCTATACGAGGTTTACCCTTTAATGGAGCTATAACTCTACAACCAACCCTTACCTCTTCAGAATCGCAGCTATATATAAGCGGTTTATCAAAGGCAAGAGGGAAAACAACTTCAACAAGCATGAACCCTATCTACCTGAAGGATAACCAACTGTAGCTATATAAATAGTACTTTCAGTGACACCATCAACACCGATTATAGAGTTAACCTCATCATCCAAAAAGGCACCTATCGCGCAGCAGGCAAGATTGATAGCTGTGCATGCTAAATACAGATTCTGGCATATATGACCAACCTCTATAAATATATACCTATAGGCACGTTCCCCATACTTAATTCTACATCTATCAAATACAGCCGTCCATATGAAGGTGACGATGGAATTTTTAACCATACCCTGACCTAAACAGGCTGTGGTAAGGGATCTTCCATAATCCGCTGAAAAGATCAACTCGAGTGAATGATTCTTAACATTATAGTGATAAATACCCTTTTGTAAACCTTCAACATTACTAACGTATAGGTATGTCTCGATAGGATAAAGTGCCCCAGCGCTCGGCCAAGTTCTAAAGGCATAGCCATCCCGAATAGAACTTATCCCACAGGAAGCCCATACTATCTGTGAAAGTCCCTCTAAATCCAGCACAAAACTACTATCATAATTTCTTATGGAACGTCTCTTCAAAATAGTCCTCCATATACCGGGACCATCAACGACCACAGGATTGGGAAGCTTGAACTGAGGAACTTGAGGGTACTCCTTAAAGGGAGTAGGATCTCTCAATATTCTCGTTTCAGGTATCCTCCTACCTCTCCCATACTTCGTTTCCTGAAAAAATCTCTCTCCTATCGTCAATTCAAACACCCCTTGATCCTCCTTGACTTACTCGTCTAATTGCTATAGTAATTCTAATAAAGATACATGATGTTATCAACCACAGAATACAAAAGTATTTTAAAGCACCTTGAAATAGGAGATCTAAACAAAGTAGAAAAACTGCTCAAAGGCTACGCAAGGAAAAATCCAGAAAAGGGATTGGTCCTTTCTCTATACTACCTTGAAACTGAAGACCACGAAAGAGCCCTCAAAACACTTACGAAGATGATAAAGACATATAACATCATCGATAGAAACGTACTATTTTACCTAACTAAAGTAATGATAGAACTCGGTTACGATATAGCAAATATAATGGATGAAGTTGAAAAACTCTTAAATTCAGATAACTTAAAAAAATTTGTAGAGCTCACATTTTATCTCCTATCAAACAAAAAAGATGAAGTAAATGAAATTCTAAAATCTATTCTTACAGATAGTATTGATATATACACGTGGTACATCTTAGAAAATGGCAAAAATAACAAGAGTAATTTAGACAGAAATATTATAAAAACAGTTAAAAAATTATCAAAAAGCTTTTTACCTGCCAAGATAACCTTATATAACATATATAAGACTGGTGATAAGAAAACAGCTAAAAGTATATTAGAAGAATATCTAAGGACAAACCCATTTGATAAAGAGGCGAACTTAGAGATAGCTAATCTACTATTAGAAAAAAAACCATTTATATTTAAAGAGAGATGGCTAAGAGATATAGTAAGGTATCTCAGCGTTAAAGCTAATCTTGAACCAATAAAGCTTGAAAACTATTGGATATATAGGATATTACAAATATACTTTAGCAAACTTGGTCTTATAGAACAGAGTATAAAGTGGGCTCTGGTTGAAGAAAAGCTTATCATCATGATTATCGAATCGGTAGGAGCAGAAATAGCCTCAACAAGAAATAAAATCAATGAGAACATGACTGACAGCATAGAAACAATAATCGAACTTTTAGAAAATAAAGAAGTTACAACAAAAAGAGAATTTGAAAAGATCCTCAACAAGAAAAGAGAGATAAAGTTAATAAAAGAGATGTATGATCTGTCGGTAGATTTTAATAACTACGACGATGATATGTAACTATACCCCTTCTCTAAAGCTTCTATATTCAACCTTACCAACTCCTCCTTCTTAAGGTTACTTTTGACATATCCTATAACATCCTCCAGACTAAAGATAGGTTTTAATTTCAAAAAGGCCCCGAGTAAGACCATGTTGGTTATAACCTCATCTCCTATCTCGAGTGCTATATCCGTCGCTGGAACCCCATAGTACCTGTAGTTTTCTCTATCCTCCACTTTGACTATCGACTCGTTAACTAGTAACAACCCACCCTTTTTTACTCTATCCCTATACTTCTCCCACATTCTATTATGCATCACTATCATGTTATCGAACTGATAGAATATAGGGCTTGTAATCTCCTCCTTCGAAAGTATAACCATAACGGTTGCATCCCCACCTCTCTTTTCGACACCATATATAGGTACCCATGTAGCGTTATAGCCCTTCTCTATCCCAACCGATGCGAGAATCTGACCGATAAGGAGAGAACCCTGACCACCTATTCCCGCTATAAACACGTTAAGCCCATCCATCCCTTTACTCCCTATCCCTAATTATACCGATTTTGAAATAACATTCCATCTCATCATCAATCCACTTACAGGCGCTTACAGGATCCATACGCCATCCTGTAGGACATGCTGACAAGAACTCAACCATCGCAAAACCTATGCCGTTTATCTGCTTTTCAAAAGCCTTCATCAAAATCTTCCTGGCCTCCCTAACAGCCTTTGGAGAGTTAACTTTAACCCTTGCAAGAAAGGCAGGCGCCTCAAGGGTATTCAAAAGTTCTACCATCCTTATAGGATACCCGGAATTTTCAGGACTTCTACCGTATGGACAGGTAGTTGTCTTTTGTCCCACAACCGTTGTAGGAGCCATCTGTCCCCCGGTCATACCATAAACCGCGTTATTCACATATATCACTGTTATCATTTCGCCCCTATTTGCGGCATGGATTATCTCACTGGTACCGATAGCGGTAATTTCACCATCACCTTGATAGCAAAAGACAAACCTATCGGGCAAAGATCTCTTTATCCCAGTAGCCACCGCAGGCGCTCTACCATGAGGGCTTTCTGTAATATCACAGTCAAGATAGTCATACAGAAAAACAGCACACCCAACAGGTGCCACTCCTATAGCCTTTTCCCTAAGATTGAAGTAGTCTATAGTCTCCGCTACCAGTCTATGTATTATACCATGGTGACAGCCAGGACAGAAGTGAAACCTCTTTTCCCTCAAAGTCTCAGGTCTCTTAAAAACAACCTTCATTCCTTCCTCCAGTCACTATATCCTTCAATTTATCTATAGAAACAACCCTTATACCTTCCCTCTCCATTTGAGGTATCATCTCCCTTATAGCTTGATAAGTTACATCATAAGGATGTCCTATTGCAACAGCATAACCCCTCTTTTTCGCCGTATTAATGAGTAACCTTATACTTTTCTTTATCTCCTCCACATCTCTCTTATTATCAAGAAACACATTCCTCTTTACAACTATCATACCCACATCACTTCCAGCACTACAAGCCGCACTGTTAGTTGTAGTTAAACTATCAACGAAGAATAATCCCCTCTCCTTAAGAACTTCAAGAACAACCCTCATCTTATCCCTATTTTCCGTAAACAGAGAACCCATATGATTGTTGGCAGAAACAGCACCGGGCATACTGTTAACCATATCCAAAACTAGTCTCTCTATCTCAGAGTCACTCATACTAACCCTCAATAGATTTTTGGTTTTCTTTTCAATGTTGACAATCTCGTTACTTCTCGAATTAGCCTCCATGGGTATATGTATCATAAAGGATCTACCGTTAACTTTTGCAACTTCCATACATTCCCTATAGTGAGGTAGGTAAGGGATAATCGAAAGGGTTATATCTATAGGTAGAGAGGCGAAGATCCTTGCCTTCTCCACACTATCACCCATATCATCTATTATTATCGAAACATAACGATACCCCTTCCCAACTTCTATAGGCACCTCCTTTACACTCGGTGCTACGGGTTTTTCTATCTCCTTTCTTTCAGCTAATTTCTTTTCCTTTCCTTTTTCCCTACCAACAGGATAAACCTCTGGAAATTCCCTCTCTACCTTACGTTTCTCCTTCTCCGTCTTATTTTCAATGATAAACTCTTCTTTCCTCAATAACTTCTCTATACTTCCAAACTTACCTCCCGTAAGGAGATAGGATATAAAAAACCCTACTCCAAAGGAGAGTATAGCGACAACAAGTATTCCAAATACCCTTTTCATTATTTCTTAGCTACACCCTTCTCTATGAGTACCTTAAGGAGGGAAATGGCAACCTTGAGCTGATAATCCTCCGCAGGCTTTGTTTCATTAGATTCCTTTATCTTCTTTTCAACATCCTCTATCTCACCTTCTTTAAGTTTCTTCAACTCCTCTTCCCTTATGGGATGACCTTTCTTAGCAACAAGATTATCTGGAATTTCCACATCGGGTGTTATCCCTTTCTCCTCTATACATACACCATCGGGAGTATAGTAGTAGGCGGTAGTGAGCTTTATGGCAGAACCATCGGATAGAGGTAAAACGGTCTGGACAGAACCCTTACCGAAGGTTCTCTCGCCAACCACAATAGCCCTGCCATTCGCCTTTAGGGCACCTGTTACTATCTCACTTGCACTTGCACTACCAGCGTTAACAAGAACAACCATGGGATAGTTGTAATACTTTTCGGATTTGGCCACAAACCTCATCTGATCGGCCTCATTTCTACCCTTCGTGTAGACTATAAGACTACCCTTAGGTAGAAACTTCTCGGAAACACTTACGGCCTGAGATAAAAGACCACCGGGATTATTCCTTAGATCAAGTATTATACCTTTCACCTTGCCCTTTAAGGTTAGATCACCGAGAACCTTATCGAGCTCATCGGTCGTAGATTCCTGAAAACTTCTTATCTTTATATAAGCTATACTGTCCTCCTTCATCTCGTACCTAACACTCTTTATCTTAATGATATCCCTTACAATCGTAACATCAAAGGGCTTATCAACTCCCTCTCTAACTATAGTTATAGTCACCTTGGTACCCTTTGGTCCCCTTAACTTCTTAACCGCATCCATAACAGACATACCCTTCGTAGAAACACCGTCTATCTTTATTATCCTGTCTCCAGATTTGATCCCTGCCTTCCAGGCTGGTGTGTCCTCTATGGGACTTACAACGTAGATATAATCATCCTTAGAGGTTATCTCCATTCCAACACCGCCAAATTCTCCCTTAGTCTCAACCTCAAGTTCCTTAAGCATATCGGGAGGCATAAAGGCAGAGTGAGGATCAAGGGTGTTCATCATACCTTTTATCGCACCGTATATAAGATCCTTACCCGAAACATTCTTCACATAGGCGGTCTCTATATAGTGGAGAGCCTCGGCTAGTATCTTCAGATTCTTGTATAGACCCTCATCTTCCTTACCTGCTATACAGAAGGAAGATTTACCAAAAAGCAAGGACAAAAGGATGGTAGATACTACTATAGCCACCAAAAACTTCTTTTTACTGAGTCTCAAAATACTCTTCATCAAATCTCCCTCCATTTTGGATATGATCCTAAAATTCTATACCCAACCCTTAATCTTTCAAGTCCAAGTAATACTCTCTTCACCCTATCCTCGTCAACATGACCCTCAAAATCTATGTAAAAGACATAGTCCCATGGCTTCTTCCTCGAAGGTCTTGACTCTATCTTGGTAAGATTGATCATATTGTCCGCAAATACAGTTAAAACCCTCTTCAAGGCCCCAACCTCATCGGTAACACTCATAAACATGGATGTCTTATCACAACCCGTGAACTCCCTAAGCCCCTTACCTAAAACCACAAATCTCGTATAGTTATCCTCAAGATCTTCGATTCCTCTCACCGCCACCTTTAGACCATAAAGGACACTTGCCAATTCACCAGCGATAGCCCCAGATTCATCGTCACTGGATGCTATCCTCGCAGCCTCCGCCGTACTTGAAGTATAGATGATTTCAACATCCGGTAAAACACTCGAAAGCCACTTTCTACACTGACTAACAGCATGGGGATGACTATATATCCTCTTAATATTTGTAAATTCTCCACTTTTGGTAAGTAGATTATGGGAGATCCTAAGATAAATCTCGCCCACTATATTAACATCCTCGAAATCCAAAAAGGCATCCAAAGTTCTACTTACAACACCCTCGGTGGAATTCTCGATCGGAACAACACCAAAATCAACGTGATTCCTACTTACCTCCTCGAATATACCTTCCACGAATTTCACAGGGACAAAATCCACCCCAAGCCCAAAGTAACTCATAGAAGCCTCATGGGTAAATGTACCCTTTGGACCGAGAAAGGCTACCTTTACGTTCCTCTGAATAGCTACACAGGTAGATACGATCTCCCTAAAAACATGTAAAAGGGAATCGCGAGGGAATAAACCACCTTCACTTAGCCTAACTATCCTCTCAAATACCTCACTCTCCCTTGCGGGAACAAAAACCGGTAGCCCCAGTTCTCTCTTTATCCTTCCTATCTCAAGGGCTACCTGCGCCCTTTTATTTAAAAGCTTTACTATCTCCTCATCTATCCTATCTATTTCTTCCCTTAGCTTACTTAACCTTTCTTCCACTTGCATTTACGCTCTCAACCTGTATTTTACTTGCCTCTTCCACAGCCCTTGAAAATTTAGGCTTACCCATTACTACCGCAAGCATAAGAGAATTGGCAAAAAAGAGTATCATAAGAATAACGGTGAGTTTAGAGAGAAAAGTAACAGGCCCCTTTGGCCCCCATACACTTGATGTAACACCGCCGCCAAAGGTGGCACCCATACCAGCACCCTTACCCTTCTGTAGTAAAACGGCAACAACGATTAGAAGCGAAATTAACACCTGTATTATGACGAGAGCTACCTCCATAATCCCTTACCCTCCAATCCACGGTATATTATGTCAACAAAACTCGTGGCATTTAAACTAGCACCACCTATCAAAGCGCCATCTATATCATCCATACTCATAAGATCCCTGATATTTGCCGGATTTACACTCCCACCGTATAGGATAGTCGTTCTATTCGCAACATCCTCACCATAGATCTCACTTAGAATGCCCCTTATGAATCTATGAACCTCCTCAGCGTCCTCGGGTGTAGCGTTAACACCGGTACCTATAGCCCAGACGGGTTCATAGGCGATAACTACACTATCCTTGGTAAGATCTACATCCTTAAGAGCTTCCCTTACCTGCCTTCCCACCACCTCAAAAAGTTTACCGCTCCTTCTCTCCTCAAGTTTTTCACCAACACAGATTATGGGGGTGATGGACTTTTCAATTAGAGCCTTTACCTTTCTATTCACATCCTCATCACTCTCACCAAATATATTCCTTCTCTCCGAATGACCAACTATACAGTAATCGCACCCAACATCCCTAAGCATAAGGGGAGATATCTCGCCTGTAAAAGCACCTTTCTCCTCCCAGTAGCAATCCTGAGCGGAAAGCTTGAATCTGGTACCCTCTATGATCTGATATACGGGAATCAGGTAACAGAAGGTAGGGGAGAATACCACCTCGCAGAAATCGAAAACCCTCTCATCTATCTTGATCATAACATCCTTAACAAGCCCAAGGGCCTCCCTAAGGGTCTTATTCATCTTCCAGTTACCGCAGAAGATCAAAGACCTATTTATCATGGAGCACCTCTATACAGGGAAGTGTTCCCTTCTCTAGAAGCTCAAGGAAGGCTCCACCACCAGTTGAAACATGGGAAAATCTATCCCTCACGCCAGCTATGTTAAGTAGAGCCTCCGTCTCCCCGCCACCTGCAACCGATAGAACCCCAAGATTAGCTATCAACCTTGCAACCTCAACACTACCAGCCCTAAACCTCTCCAATTCAAAGACACCTAAAGGGCCATTCCAGATTATAGTCTGGGCATCCTGTAGGACTTCCCTTATAAGCTGGAGGGTAGCCGGACCTATATCGAGTCCCATCATACCGGCAGGTATCTCCTGATAGGCCCTTACAGCGGTTGGAGAGTTGTCCCTCATCTCGGTGGCAACAACGAAATCAACGGGTAGATAAAACCTAACCTTCTTACTCTTAGCCATCACTTCAAGTTCCCTAGCAAGTTCGCAGTAATCCTCCTCTACAAGCGACTTACCAACATCGTAACCCTTAGCCTTCAAGAAGGTAAAGGCCATCGCACCACCTACTATTATCTTATCAACCTTATCTATGAGATGCTTTATAACTCC
The DNA here is from genome assembly GCA_964590075.1 of uncultured Aquificales bacterium. Classification (GTDB taxonomy): domain Bacteria; phylum Thermosulfidibacterota; class Thermosulfidibacteria; order Thermosulfidibacterales; family Thermosulfidibacteraceae; genus JAGDVO01. The sequence goes on along the minus strand of CAZPXS010000004.1, from coordinate 157,432 downwards.
GATCTTTGAAGAAACCTTGGCACCACCTATTATAGCCACAAGGGGTCTAACTGGATTTTCGAAGGCTTTAAAGAAATACTCCACCTCCTCCTCGATCAAGAAACCCATCGCTGCCTCTTTCGCAAAGAGAGCAACCCCGTAGGTAGAAGCATGTTTTCTATGAGCTGTACCGAAGGCATCGTTAACAAAGATATCACAGTATCCAGCAAGAGTCTTTGCTAACTCCTCATCGTTCTTTGTCTCACCGGGATGAAACCTTACATTTTCGAGTAAAAGTACATCTCCCTCTTTGAGTCTTTCAATCTCAGCTTTTACAGTATCCCCAACGATCTCCGGTACGAACTTAACCTCCTTACCCAGTAATCTTGCCAATCTTTCGGCAACGTTTCTGAGACTATACCTCGGATCTGGACCCTTGGGCCTATCAAGATGGCTAATGAGTATTATTTTTGCTCCCTTATCTATCAGGTAATTAATAGTTTTTAGAGAAGCTCTTATCCTACTATCATCCAGAATGTTACCCTTATCATCTATAGGAACGTTAAAATCTACCCTAACAAGTACCCTTTTACCGCTAACATCAACGTCCCTTAAGGTTTTCTTACTATTCATAACTACCCCCTAAATCCTACTAGCTATGAGTTTAGTAAGGTCAACAACTCTATTTGAATAACCCCACTCGTTATCGTACCAAGATAGTACCTTTACCAGTGTACCCTCCATAACCTTTGTAGAAAGAGCATCGACTATAGAGGACCTCGGATCACCGTTGAAATCTATGGATACAAGCGGCTCCTCTGTATACCCGAGAATACCCTTAAGATAGGTCTCGGATGCCTCCTTAAGCATACCATTCACCTCAGCCTCATTTGTAGCCTTTTCAACCACACACACGAGATCGACTATAGAAACGTTGGCGGTAGGTACCCTCATGGCCATACCATCGAGTTTCCCTTTCAACTCCGGCATAACCTCCCCTATTGCCCTTGCCGCACCTGTGGTGGTAGGTATTATGGATAAACCGGCAGCCCTTGCCCTTCTCAAGTCCTTATGGGGTAGATCGAGTATCCTCTGATCGTTGGTGTAGGCATGAACGGTGGTCATAAATCCCCTAACTACCTTTAGATTATCATGTAGAACCTTTACGATGGGTGCGAGACAATTGGTGGTACAGGAAGCGTTCGATATTATCCTATGGGATTTTGGATCGAGCTTGTCATCGTTTACGCCAATTACCACCGTTATATCGGGATTCTTGGCGGGAGCGGTTATTATAACCCACTTCGCCCCTACCTTTAGATGCTTTTCAGCCTTATCTCTCTCGGTAAATCTACCGGTAGACTCTATAACCACCTCAACACCAAGATCACCCCAGGGGAGCTTCTCAGGATCAGTCTCAGAAAAGACCCTTATAGACTTACCATCCACAACTATAGAATCACTGGTATAGGATACCTCCCTGTTATATATCCCATGGACAGAATCGTATTTCAGTAGATGGGCAAGGGTTTTACTATCGGTTATGTCGTTAATCGCAACTATGTCAATAGCGGGATCACCAAAGGCAATCCTGAAGTAGTTCCTACCAATCCTACCAAAACCATTAATCGCTACCTTTAGAGCCATAGCAAACCCTCCTTTGACAATTTTAAAAAAGTAAAATAAAAGAGCTTTAAACTTTATACCTATAGTGTTACTTTACAGTTATAACTGGAGGTAGTCAATATGATTAAGGCTGTAAGGGGCTTCAAGGATGTACTACCCGAGGACATACCCTATTTCAAGTACGTGGAGGAAAAAACGAGAAATATCCTTGAAAAATTCGGTTTCAGAGAGATAAGAACACCCATATTGGAATACATAGATGTTTTTGAAAGAGGGATTGGAAATACCACGGATATAGTTGAAAAGGAAATGTACACCCTTAAAGATAAGGGTGGAGAAACCCTAGCACTCAGACCCGAAGCGACAGCTGGTATCGTAAGATCACTGATAGAAAACAATCTCCATCTTAAATATCCCGTGTTAAAATTATACCTCTTTGGCCCAATGTTCAGATATGAAAGACCTCAGGCTGGTAGGTTGAGACAGTTCCACCAGCTCAATGTGGAAGTCTTTGGGGTTAAAGAAGCTTCCATGGATGCAGAGGTGATAGCTCTACTCTACTACATACTTAAGGAAATAGGTATAGAGGAATACATAAAGATAGAGATAAATCACCTTGGTTGTAAGGAATGTAGACCCATATATAGAGACATCCTTATCAACTATTTAAATTCCAAGAAGGACAAACTATGTAAAGATTGTAAAAGGAGGATGGAAAGGAATCCCCTAAGGGTACTTGACTGTAAGAATAACGAATGTAGGGAAATTACGGATAAAGCGCCAAGGATAAGTGACTATATATGTAGCAGCTGTCAACGCTCTTTTAGAGAGACAATAGATTACCTTGACATACTCGGCATCCCCTACATACTCAACCCGATGATAGTAAGAGGCTTGGACTACTATACCGGTATAGTTTTCGAAGCTACCTCAACAGAGATAGGAGCTCAAAGTGCCGTTGCTGCTGGAGGTAGATACGATAACCTCGTGGAGGAGATGGGCGGTCCTTCTATACCCGGGATAGGGTTTGCTATAGGTGAGGAAAGAGCCGTGATACTTTTAAAGAAGGTTATGAACCTAAGGGAAGAAAGTCCTATGGTCTTTTTCGCGATACTCGGTGAGGAGGCCAAAAAATTCATAATCAGGGAAGTTTTAGGACTCAGGTTGAAAGGCGTAAAGTGTGAGATGGAACACGATAGTAGCAAGAGTTTAAAAAGCCAGATGAGAAAGGCGGATAAGCTCGGTGTAAAGTATGTGGTTATGGTTGGTGAAGATGAGATCAAGGAGAATGTAGTCGTTATAAGGAATATGGAGACCAAGGAACAGATAAAGATAAAGGTAGATGAGATTCTAAAATTCTTTGAGGGGGTAACGGGATGAGAAGAACATGCTACTGTGGTGAGGTTACAGAAGAATTCATAGGGAAAGAGGTTACACTCGAGGGATGGGCACATAGAACGAGGGATCACGGAGGACTGATATTTATAGATCTGAGGGACAGGGAGGGTATAGTTCAGGTTGTATTCGATCCCGCCGAGGTACCCAAGAAAACCTTCGAAATAGCAAAGGAGGTAAAGAGTGAGTATGTGCTAATGATAAAGGGGACGGTGAGGAAAAGACCGGAAGGTACGGAGAATCCCAAGCTTAAAACCGGAAATGTAGAAGTTTTAGCCAGCGAGATAGAGATACTGAATAGGTCTCTACCAACGCCCTTTAAGATAGAGGACGATATAGATGTAAGCGAAGATGTGAGGTTGAGGTACAGATTTTTGGATTTGAGAAGACCGGAGATGCAGAGAAAGCTGATACTGAGACATAGGGCGGCTCAGGCGGTGAGAAGGTATCTCGATAGCATAGGTTTCATAGAGCTTGAAACCCCATTTTTGACCAAATCGACACCGGAGGGTGCGAGGGACTTTCTGGTACCGAGCAGATTAAATCCCGGTAAGTTCTACGCACTACCCCAGTCGCCACAACTATTCAAACAGATATACATGATAAGTGGTTTCGATAGATACTTCCAGATAGTGAAATGCTTTAGGGATGAGGATCTAAGGGCGGATAGGCAACCGGAGTTTACCCAGATAGATCTCGAGATGGCCTTTGTGGAAAGAGAGGATGTCATGGAGGTAACCGAAGGTATCCTAAAGGCCATATTTAAAGTCATAGATGTTGAAATAGAAACTCCCTTTAAAAGGATATCCTACGAGACCGCTATGGATATGTACGGTTCCGATAAGCCAGACCTAAGGATACCCTGGAGGTTATACACATTAAACAGTGCCTTAGAAGGTACCGAATTTAAAGTTTTAAAAGAGGCTATCCTAAAGGGTGACACTATAAAGGCACTAAAGGTCGATGGCGATATAAAATTCTCGAGGAAGGATTTGGATGATACGGTAAGTCTCGCATCAAACCTCGGAGCAAAGGGGCTCATATGGATGAGGGTTACAGAGGGGACCATAAATTCACCCGTAGCCAAGTATTTAAGGGAAGGGGAGATAAAAGCCATAATTGAGGCTACAGAGGCAAAGGATGGCGACACCCTGTTTATAGTTGCCGATAAATGGGAAAAGGCCTGCGAGATTCTCGGGAATCTGAGGGTTGAGCTTGCCAGGAAGTATAACGCTATCGATGATGATAGATACGAATTCCTGTGGGTTGTTGATTTTCCATTACTCGACTGGGATGAGGAGGAAAAGAGGTACGTTGCTGTACACCATCCATTCACCTCACCTAAGGATGAAGATATACCACTACTCGATACCGATCCATTGAAGGTTAAGGCCAAGGCTTACGATGTTGTTCTAAACGGTGTAGAGATAGGAGGTGGTAGTATCAGAATACATAGAGAGGATATACAGAAAAAGATATTTGGACTTCTCGGTATAGGTGATGAGGAGGCGAAACTTAAGTTTGGATTTTTACTAGAGGCTCTCCAATACGGGGCACCTCCACACGGCGGGTTGGCTCTCGGGTTTGATAGAATAATGGCTATAATCACAAAGTCCACATCCATAAGAGATGTTATAGCCTTCCCAAAAACCCAAAAGGGTATATGTCTTATGACTCAGGCTCCTAGCGAGGTTAGCGAAAAACAGCTCAAGGAACTATTCATACAGGTTATAGCTCCCAAGAGGTAGGATATGAAGAAAAGGGTGATTACATTAATTGCGATTTTATCCACTGCTTTTTTTACAGGCTGTGCATTGACAACGAAGAACGAGTACCAGACGGAACTTGACAGGATGATGGAGATAGCAAGGAGTCATAACATAGAGGACACAAATCCAGACTTCATGAGAGCCTTTGAGGAGATGTATAGTGATGCCTATGTGGTATGTGCGGATAACACAAAAAGTAAGGAGTGTAAGAGTATGATCAGTAAAATAAAGGATTTTCTGGATACTGCTATATACATAGGTAGGAAGGAGAAGGAGTTAAAGCTCGAATGATGGAAGAGATCGTAGAGATAGAGGGTTTGGCCTATGGTGGATACGGTTATGGTAGGTTGAGTAACGGTAAGGTAGTTTTCGTACCACTTTCGGCACCTAGGGATAGGTTGAGGATTAAAATCGTTGATGAGAAGAATCAGTACGCCTTTGGTGAAATAGTGGAGATAATAGAGGGATCGCCATACAGAATAGATCCTGAATGTGAGGTCTTTGGCAGGTGTGGTGGGTGTCAGTTCTTATGTGTAGATTACAAAATCCAGGTGGAGGAAAAGATAAGGATAGTAAAGAGGGAACTGGTAAGAAACCTAAAGGAAGACGTAGAATTTGAAGGTGTTATAACAGGACCGGAGGTAAGGTATAGAAGAAGGGCTAAGCTATTTGTGGAAAATAGGGTAATAGGTTTCAGGATGGCAAAAAGTGAGAAGCTAGTACCTATAGGAAGATGTAGGATACTAACGGAGAATCTGGAGAAGGCGTTACTAGTACTATACTCCTATAGGAGTGTACTTAAGAAGGGAAAGGAAATCTTTCTAGGGGAGTCAAATAGAAAAGACTGGGTTATAGTTGGTATAAGGGCGATGGATAAGATAAGGGAGATACACGATATATTCCATCAACTTGAGGAGGAACTAAAGGTAAAGGTAGGTCTAAGGATATTCTACCCTGGTAAGTATAGCACCCTGGGTAAGAGTTACCTCAGGGATAGTATTATGGATAGTGAGGTAAGGTACGATTATTTTTCCTTCTTCCAGTCGAATCTATATCTAACGGAGGATCTCGTTAGGATAGTATTAGATCTTGTCGATGAGGGAACAAGAGTCCTTGAACTCTTCGCGGGTAGTGGCACATTCACCGTTCCTCTTTCGAAGAAGGCAAAAAGCATAGTTGCCGTGGAGATAGATAAAAGGGCGGTAAGGATGCTGGAGGATGTGAAGGGCGATAACGTAGAGGTTATAAATAGAGATGTTGAGGAGTTCATAGAGAATAGGGATTCTCGGGGGTTCGATGTGGTTATCGTTGATCCACCAAGGGTTGGATTAACGGAAAGGGTAATAAAAGGGTTAAAGGATTTGGCTCCTCATAGGATTATATATGTTTCCTGTAACCCATCCACACTAAGTAGGGACATAGCTAAACTAGGTTACAGATTGAAAAAAATTTGGCTTATAGATATGTTTCCCCAGACATACCACATTGAATCGGTTACCCTACTTGAAAGATAGTATCAAAAAATAAAAGGGGGTATCCCGGATCGGGATACCCCCTTGATTTTTTTTTTTTACTAGAATAGGAACCTTACACCAGCCTGGATGTGGTAAGCCTCGTCGGAATCTCTCTTACCGAACCTTATAGCGTTGATATCATCTATACCGTTACCTGGGAAGAGGACACTTGCACCGGCAAATAGCGTAACCTCATCGTAGAGCTTGTAGGTAAGGAGTAAGTCAGCCTCCCAACCGATCTCCTCATCGATATCTATTGATTTACCACCATAATAGGTTGCTATTATCTTTTTCTTAATCTTTTTCTTACCATCCATCGTACCATAGCTCTTAGCTACATAGTAAGCAGCTATTGGAGCGGTATCGTCCCATCTCAGGTACTTGACGAGGGCTTTAGCGTTCAACTTCGGTGTGATAGCCCAGTTTATAGAGAGAACCCCTGCTATCAAACCGGGATTGATACCATAGGCATTATTGCTACCTAAAACACCACCTATTCTTGGACCAACGCCGAGGTTAACGGGTAACCAGCTATATATAGTTGTACCTAAGGTTCTCTGCTCGTTAGCACCGTGTACTGGAAGAGTTCCAAGCTCCCAGGCGGGGAAGAACCTAGTTGCGGTAACGGAACCGGTGAATCCTTTCATGTCCTTGTCATAGGGGTCATCGTCACCACTTGCGTAGAGACCACCAAGGCCGATCACGAACTTATTGAGAGAAGGTACCCATTTTGCAAGATCGATCTGGAAGTTGGCAAGAGCCGCCCAGGCCTTTACACTCCTTGGGTTAATAGAGCCAACAGTACTATTCTCAGTATAGTGGACACTACCACCCTGGTATACACCCTCTAACTGATACATAACAGGACCGATGGTTCCAACGGCACCTAATCCCGCATAATAGATATCATAGCCATAATCATACTTACCAAAGAAACCTGTGTCATTTCCATTGTTACCACCATCCCTATCCCATCCAAGATAGAGTCTCGGCTTGAACTCGGGAGCTAAATCATAGGCAAGTTTCAAAAGATATATCTCCCTATTACTATCGAATCCAAAAGTAACCTGGTCGGTTCTTTCCGCCTTTCTCACCCACTTGAAGTCCCAGGAGAACTTCTTGTAGTTACCGTACCATCTGATACCAGGATCATCATCGAGATAGATCAAACCACCGGTTTCCTTGTCAAGATCCCAAACATCATGACCGACACCGATATAGCTATTTAGATCACAGATAGCTATCGGGAGTTTGAACTCAAAGTAGGCTCTCTCAACTCTCCACCTATCACTATCTACACCAGCCTGATCGACATTTAGTTCAGTAGTGGTACCTGCCATTCTACCCTGCTTATAGGACATGAGTAGATGAACCTTCCACTGATCCTTCTTGACAAAGTCAATTGGGAAGTAAACCATATGGGCCCAGTAGTCTCCCCTTACCGTACCCTCGGGATCCGCTAAGAAAGTCTCCCACTCATTCTTATTAGTCTTATCAAACCTATAGTCCTTCATAAAATCGTACTCGTTAGCGTAGTTAACACTAAACTCATGGATCATACCAAACTGAACCTCGATACCACTCTGAGTGGGGATCTTGACGGATAAAACTCCAGCACTTGCCACGCTAGCACCCAATAGGGTACCAACCGTTAAACCTACCAACCACCTCTTCCAACTCATCCTTCCACCTCCCTACTCTTTTTTGTCTTCTTAAACTCTTTCAAGCAAATTTCTAACACTCCCACTCCCACCTCCTTTAACTTTGATTTTGAGCACTCTTAAAAATTTATATTCCATAAAGAAGCCATTGTCAATATGCTAAGCCTCCGAAATTAAATTTTATAAAATAGTGTTATTCAAAGATTATCTCTCCCCTTTAGAAGGGTGGACAACATGAGTTTTACAGAATCCCTTACCGTGGAGAAGGTCTCATTCACACCCACCCCATCTATGGCTATGGCCTCAATGACACTATAGTTATCACCAATAGCATCCTTTATCTCATCCAGGGATAATTTATCCTCGAGATCCCTTTTGTTAGCCTGAATCAGAATCGGAACATCACTACCAACAAGCGAGATGAGCTCATTAAAACTCGCAACATTCTCTTCCAGGCGACCTTTCTTTGAATCCAAAACAAAAACGACAAAATCTACCTTTTCCATTATAAGTTTCCTCAGTGGTGCGTAGTAGTCCTGACCACAACTGGCAAATATAGTGTAGATAATCTTATAGTTACGCCACTCCTCCTCTACGATGAGAAGATCAAAGTAGACCGTGCTACCAGATCTATCAAGCATAAGGGTGGGCTCAATCCTACCAAGCTTAGATAGATGGAGCAAATTAGTGGTCTTACCACTACCAGTAGGACCCCAGTATAGTATCTTGACTTTTATCTCTCTATTATAATTGTCTACTATCACTACTTATCCTCAACTATCCCTTTCAGTAACTCCCTGAGTTCATCTATAGGATCGGACTCACTCTTTTTTCCGACCCTTGGAGATACTACACTATCAGATACCAATATCCTTTGTTCCTGAGGCTTAAATTCCTCTACCCCCTCCATCACCTTTTCAAGTCTCTTTACAAGCTGGTTGATATACAACTTCACTATAGCGGATTGAACATCACCAGAATGTATGGAAAATACCAATTTACCGGACATATTTCTCACAAAGACCGTGAGACCTCCCTCACCTTCAATACTAAAAAAACTCAAGTTGGCATTTAGACTCTCCATCAAACTCTTAGAAGCATAGAAGCTTCCTGCTACAAGAACCGAAAGTTTAACGATACTCTTTTCCACCTGTTCATCCCTGACAACACTAACTATAGGTCTACCACCTTCATCTACGAAACATACAGCCTTAGCCTCACTCTTCTTTAAAAAATCCCCCAGTATCTCTTTTAGACTTGAAACTATAGTCTCATCCACTATCATCCCTTTACCCCAGAAAAATTCTACTTGAAGGCCTCCTCAAAAAGTCTTATCCCCTCATTCTTATTAACATAATCACTATAGGTATTCAGCAAAACGTAGTTCTTATCACCGAGTTCGTTCCTCAATAGCATAAAAGTCTCCTTCATCGCCTCTATTAAATCATAGATAGACACAGAGTCATCTATAACAAGTATACCACTATCGTTAAAGTACACAAGAGGATCGAAGGGATCAAGGAAAGGATACTTTTCTGTAAGTGTAAGAAATACCTTTCTAAAGGCTAATCTAACAGCCTTTTCACCTATCGCCAAAACGAGGTTCCTGTATACCTCGGAAAGGAAGTTACTTATATCCTGGTAGGTTAATGGGATGGAAACCCTTGAGCCTACCCTCTCCCTCCTTTCCCTCAATACGGAGACGAAAGTATCGGCTAAACCTATTATCTCCCTTACCCTCTCCTCCGCAACATCCGAACTATAAACATCGGCAGAATCCTCAAAAACGGTATCAACCTTAACACCCTCGTAGTAATAAATGGATGCCTTAACAAGCTTCTTTTTATTCTCTAAATCAACAACTCCGGTAAAACCAACATCCTCCAAATAGGAGAGAAATTTATCAAAATCCAACACATAAGACGGAAGGTCCTTCCATAACACTTCCCCGTCAAAAACACTCGAAATAACTAATACAATCTCGTCGGGTAAGGTATAGACGTTTATAATTCCAGGCCTTTTTGACCTTCTTATAAGTTCCTTAACAGGATCATCGCAAGGAAAATCGCAAAAAGCTCCCACCACATTACCGGATGAAAATATGATGTTACCACTTGCATCGTCGAAGTCTACGGAGATGAAACCGCTGAATCTATCGTCCCTTAGCTCCTTAATAAGATCCTCAACGTTAACATACTTAGTTTTAAGATTCTTGTATAAAACCTTTCCCTTCGGTAGCACCATGATGCACCCCTCCGCCTAAGGACAGATATTAAGATAAGTATATCAATAACAATATATAGGTCAATATGGATGATCTTGACAGGATAAATTTAAATTCATATATATGGTTGAACACTATGGCAAAGGGTATATCAGAGATAAGGGAAAAGTTTAAAAGAGCATGGGAAACTCTTAAAGCGGACTTTAATGCTGTCTTTGAGAGAGATCCGGCGGCGAGAAGTAAGCTCGAAGTCATCCTTTGCTATCCCGGCTTTCATGCCATAATATTACATAGAATAGCACATTTTCTGTGGATCAACGACTTTAAACTAATAGCAAGGTTACTATCACATATAAACAGGTTTTTAACAGGTATAGAAATACATCCGGGTGCAAAGATAGGAAAGGGTTTCTTTATAGATCACGGTATGGGTGTTGTTATAGGCGAAACCGCAGAGATAGAGGATAATGTGACGCTATACCACGGTGTGACTCTGGGAGGGGTGAGTTTAGAGAAGAAGAAGCGCCACCCAACTATAAAGAAAAACGTCGTTATCGGTGCTGGAGCTAAAGTCTTGGGACCATTTACGGTTGGAGAAAATTCAAGGATAGGGGCAAATTCCGTCGTCGTTAAGGAAGTACCACCAAATTCAACGGTTGTAGGCATACCGGGTAAGGTTGTCAAGAAGGAGAAACTGAGCGTTATGGGAGTTGATCTTGAACACCACCTTTTACCCGATCCATTGGTAGAAGCCATAAAAGCTATCCTGAAAGAGATGAGTGACATGAAGAGTGAAATTGAGGAATTGAGGAAAAAGTTAAAGGAGTTTGAAAAAGAAAGAACGGGAGGGGAAGGTGCTAAGCAAGGAGACTATTGAAAAGATAAAAAAGATGCTCGTGGAAGAAAAGATAAAGATATTGAAGAGGTTACAGAATGAAGTTGAAGAGAGAGATAGGCTGAGAGATAAGCAGGCGGTTGGGGATGAAACCGATAGCGCAACTCAACTGGAACTCGAAAATATAGCAAATGTGCTATCAAGTATGGAAGCGGCGAGATTAAAGCAGATAGAGGAAGCCTTAAGAAGGATCGAGGAAGGAACATACGGATACTGCGAAGCCTGCGGTGAACCGATAGAGGAAGCAAGGTTACTAGCTCAACCCTTTGCAACAAAATGTATATACTGCCTTGAGTCTGAGGAGAAGAAACGTTACTGAAGATATCACACAACTTCTGATAGATAAGAGTATATTTAAAGATAGGGTTAGATGCTTCTTTAGGGAAAAGGGATTTATCGAGATAGATACTCCTTATATCACTAAATACCCAGGGCTCGATCCTAACATAGAAGTCTTTGAATTAGAGTTTAAAGGCCAAAGGTTATTTCTCCATATTTCCCCAGAAATTACCATGAAAAAGATACTCGCAGGTAGTAACCTTAAAAAGATTTTTCAAATAGCAAGGGTCTTTAGAAAGGAACCCTTTATAGATGAATTACATAACATAGAGTTTGATCTTGTGGAATTCTACATGAGAGGAGAGAATTACCTCAAACTGATAGAGCTATCCATGGATCTATTAAAATTCCTGTCAATAGTTTACAATAAAAGGGAGGTAACCTATAGGGGTAATAGGGCCATCATAGGTGATAGTTATGAAGTTGTATCGCTTGAGGAATTCATAGGGAAAAGAAAGAACAAATCCCTTAAAGACATAGAAGAAGAGGATTTCTGGCTATTTTTCGTAGAAGAAATTGAGCCGTTTATAAGTAGGATAGATGTACCGGTTTTTCTCATAGATTGGCCATACTTTTCTAGCGTAATGGCGAAGGAGAAAGATGATAAACCATGGCTTGTTGAGAGGGTTGAACTTATTCTAGCAGGTGTTGAACTTATGAACGGTAACACGGAAAACATAGATCCAGAAAAACAGCTATCCAGAATGTTAAAGGAAGCAAAAAAGAGATACCAAATAGAGTATGAGAAATACATAGATCGGGAATTTATCGATTCAATAGCTAAACTCGGTCTTACCACAGGTAGCGCAATTGGCCTAGATAGACTATTTATGCTCTTTCAAGGGATAGAGGATATCCACAAGCCCTACCGCAATTTAATCTAACTTTAAAAAATTCCATCTTGGCAAAACCAAGTAACATAGTATATACTCTATAGAGTAGAACAGTGTATTATAAATTAATGGCGGATTGATGTTTAGAAATGTTAAATGTTTAGGTAGGAGTAGTAACTAAAATGAGGGTTTTATGATGGCCAGACCTGTGGATTGTTTATAAAATTAAAAGACTTTTTAAAGGAGGGAAAAGATGGAAGAGCTACTCAAGCACATGGGACACGTTGCAATGAACACTCTAATATGGGATGCAGCTATAGTTCTATGGGTTATTGGAATGGTTGATCTTGGTGTGAGTAAGAGACATGATGTGAAGGACTTTGGTTATGTACTTTTAACAGCTGCCATAATGGAAACTATAGCTATGGTATTCGTTATAATATCGGGTAACATATTTGGAGCCACGGCAGCTGCCGCTTTTATCTTCCTACTTTGGGCCCTTGCCTTTGGCGTAATCAATGGTACCAACAGAATCGTTACCCAGCACGCCGTTTTATTAACTTCGTTTTACTTCTTAGGAGCGACCTTGCATCTTGTATCTCTAGGTAAGGTGTTTCTAACCGCCATGTTCGGTCTATTGGTTCCCATCACTATCCTTATACCACTTTCCGCCTACACAGGAAAACACGGTTTTGCAAGATTAGCAGGTCTACTCTCAGCTATAGATGGTATACTCTTTTTCATATACGCTCTCTCCGAAGCTTTAGGTTACAAATTACCCTAATAATACATAAATCCACAGGTCTGGCATCCTAAAATAACAGAAAGTTCAATCTCTTCTTATTTTTCCGAAAAGACACCTATAGAACGATACTTAAGATACCTTTTTTCGAGTAGATCATCGGGGGAGGTATTCAACAACTCTTTTAGGTTTCTCCTTATAGCTCTCTTTAGAATATTAGCGGCTATCCTTGGATTTCTGTGAGCTCCACCTATAGGTTCCCTAACAACCTCATCTATAACACCAAGCTTGAGTAGATCATGGGCTGTAAGCTTAAGAGCACTTGCCGCAACCTGTGCCTTACCAGCATCCCTCCAGAGAATAGAAGCACAGCCCTCAGGTGATATTACTGAATATATGGCGTTTTCCTGCATAAGGATCCTATCTCCAACACTTATCGCAAGGGCACCTCCACTACCACCCTCCCCTATAACGGAAACAACTATCGGAACCCTTATATTAGACATCTCATACAAACATTCACCTATGGCTTCGGCCTGCCCTCTCTCCTCAGCACCAATACCCGGAAAGGCCCCGGGAGTATCCACAAAGGTAAGAATCGGTATACCAAACTTTTCGGCAAGTTTCATGACCCTCAGTGCCTTTCTGTACCCCTCTGGATGAGGCATACCAAAGTTTCGCTCTATATTCTCCTTAGTTGTTCTACCCTTCTGATGTCCCACCACACAAACACTCATACCCTCAAACTTGGCAAAACCAGCAACTATAGCCCTATCATCACCAAATCTCCTATCCCCCCTAAGTTCCACAAAATCGGTCATCATATAGCCCACGTAGTCAAGGGTATAGGGCCTTAAAGGATGCCTCGCTACCTGAACCCTCTGCCAGGGTGTCAAGTTTCTGTATAGTTTTATCAGGGTCCTGTTTAACTTTTTCCTTAGCTTTTTAACCTCTAAGTCTATATCTACTCCAGCTCCCTTACCAACACTTATGAGCTCATCTATCCTGCGCTCAAGTTCCTCTATACCCTTTTCAAAGTCAAGATACTTCACATCAAACCTCCACCATCTGTATCTCTATACCTTCTTTTAATAAATCTCTATCTAACATTTCCACCACATTTTCATCAACACTGATTCCCGTATCTATCAAAACCTCATACTCTCCATTTACAACCTTCACGAAAAGTCGTACCCCACCCAAACTATCCTTAAGGGTGTTAGCTATACTATCCAAAACATCCTCACCCACACCCTCAGGAACAACTAAAAGGCAATTCTTCACAGTATCCTCAAAGCCCTTACTCACAAGGGCAACTTCATTAGCTATAACCTTCACACTATCCCCTTCCACATCCACATTTACCACACCCCTTACAAGGATAGGTTCATCCATTGTAAAGAGCATGTCATACTCCTTATAAACAGAAGGGAAAACTATAAGCTCAACCCTACCAGTCTTATCCTCAAGACCAACAAAAGCCATCCTCTCGCCATCTCTCGTCAACTTCTCCTTTATAGATACCACTACCCCACATATAAGGACCTGATCCCCATCCTCATAGTCCCTGAGATCCGCTATATTAACTCTGTTATACCTCTCGATCTTCTTAGCGTATATATCGAGTGGATGCCCGGTAAGGAAAAATCCAAGGGTCTCCTTCTCCCAGTTGAGCCGCTCCGTTAAAGTAGAGGGTGGTATATCGGGAATAGGTATACTATCAAGCTCCTCCTCAAACTCTCCTAAATCAAAGAGACTAACCTGTTTTGAATCCCTCCTGGAGGCCTTCCCGGCTCTCTCTAGTACATCATCCATCACATGAAGTAGATGTTTTCTATCTATACCGAAGGAATCGAAGGCACCGGCTTTAATAAGAGCTTCAACGGTTTTCCTATTTATCTTAGATCCAGCTGTTCTCTGTACAAAATCGATAAACGACTTGAAAGGTTTGTTTCCCCTCGCCTTAACTATCGCTTCTGCAACCGCCTCTCCTACCCACTTGATAGCCGCAAGGCCAAATCTCAGAGAGTTACCCTCTATCCTAAAGATAACGTGACTCTCGTTTATATCAGGTAGAAGTACATCTATACCGAATTCCTTACACTCGTTTAGATAGATGTAGACTTTCTCAGTATTGTTTATTTCACTCGATATCAGAGCAGCCATAAATTCAACAGGATAATGGGCCTTGAGATAGGCGGTCTGATAAGCAACAAGAGCATAAGCCGCGGAGTGGGATTTGTTGAAACCATACTCAGCAAACTTTTCCATCTTATCAAAAAGTCTTTCCGCAAATTCCCGAGAATAACCATTTTTCACCGCTCCCTCTATAAAGGCGGTTCTCTGTTCCTGCATAACATCCATCTTTTTCTTACCCATAGCCTTCCTAAGTAAATCGGCCTGCCCGAGTGTAAATCCCGCTATCTTTGAAGCTATAAGCATAACCTGTTCCTGATAGACTATAACACCGTAGGTCTCCTCCAGTATCTCCCTTAAAGCAGGTACCTCATACTCAACCGGTTTCTTACCATGTTTCCTCTCTATAAACTCCTCCACCATACCGGACTGTAGTGGCCCAGGCCTATAGAGAGCAACGAGGGCTATAAGATCCTCAAATTTTGTAGGTTTCAACCTCCTTATTAGGTCCTTCATGCCCGAACTTTCAAGCTGGAACACACCCTCTGTTCTACCTGATTGCAGTAATTCATAAGTTTTCGGATCATCAAGGTGGATCCTATCAAGATCAACCTTTATCCCTCTATAACTTTCCACGAGTTTACAGGTCGTATCGATAACGGTTAAAGTCTTGAGACCAAGTAGGTCCATCTTTAGTAGACCGAGAGCTTCTAGATCATCCTTGTCGTACTGGGTGGTAACCTCCTCGTCCTCCTTATCGGCCTTGTACAAGGGAACATACTCGGTTAAAGGCCAGGGGGTGATAACTACTCCAGCCGCATGGGTACTCGCGTGTCTCGAAAGACCTTCCAATCTCTGAGCTATATCTATAAGCTTCTTGACCTTATCGTTCTCGCTAACCTCCCTCTTCAACCTCGGCTCTAAATTAAGAGCATCCTTTATCGTTATACCTATGGTGGAAGGTATCATCTTGGCTATCCTATCCACCTCCTTAGGAGAAAAACCTAGGGCTCTACCAACATCCCTTACAACAGCTCTTGCGGATAGAGAACCAACAGCTAAAATCTTGGCAACATTCTCTCTACCATACTTCTCTTTTATATAGTCTATAACGAGCTCTCTTCTTTCCTTACAAAAATCTATATCTATATCGGGCATACTAACTCTTTCGGGATTTAAAAACCTCTCAAAAAGCAGACCCCACCTTAAGGGATCTATATTCGTTATACCCAAAACGTAAGACACCAGTGCACCAGCAGCAGAGCCCCTTCCAGGACCAACTGGAATACCCCTACTTTTGGCCCAATTCACAAAATCCCAAACTATCAAGAAGTAACCGGAAAATCCCGTCTGAGCTATTACCTCGAGTTCATAGTTGAGTCTATCAACATAAGCCTCATAGGGTATATCCTTTGACAACTCTCCTCTTATCCTTCTATTCTCAAGGCCCTTAAAAGCTATCTCCCTAAGGTAACTCTCCAAGGTATAACCGGGGGGAACATCGAATACCGGTAGATGCTTATCCTTAAGGTTGAACTCAAAATTACACCTTTCGGCTATCTCCCAGGTAGAGGATATGGCAGAAGGGATATCGGAGAATAGTTCAGCCATCTCCTCATGACTTCTCAGGTAAAGTTTGTCAGTTTCCATCCTCATCCTACCGGGATCATCGATTCTCTTACCCGTCTGTATGCAGAGTAAGACCTCATGAGCCAAAGCATCCTCAGGATAGATGTAGTGTACATCGTTTGTAGCAACAACAGGAATACCGAGTTCCTTGGATAACTCTAAAAGACCTTTATTTACAATGTCCTGTTCGGGCAACCCATGCCTCATAAGCTCAAGATAAAAGTTGCCCTCGCCCATTATGGATAGATAGGTTTTCGCCCTCTCCCTCGCTCCCTCTATATCCTCTCTTAAGAGTAACGACGGGATCTCGCCGCCAAGACAACCGCTTAGTGCTATCAAACCCCTACTATGCTCTCCGAGTAGTTCGAGATCTATCCTCGGTTTATAATAAAAACCTTCAAGGTAACCTTTACTTACAAGCTTAACAAGATTCCTGTAACCCTCCTCATCCTTAACTAGTAGCGTTAAATGATAGGATACATCCTCACCCTTTTGTGCTCTCTTTTCAAACCTCGATCCCTTAGCCACGTAGATCTCACAACCTATTATAGGTTTTATACCACTTTCGATAGCCTTCTGGAAAAATTTAACAGCCCCGAATAAATTACCATGATCGGTTATAGCCATAGCCTCAAAACCAAGTTCCTTCGCCCTATCGAATAGTCTCGATAGTGTTATAGCACCATCAAGTAGACTGTACTGTGTATGTAAATGTAGGTGCACGAACCTACCCATCATCTCACTCCCACTCGATAGTGCTAGGAGGCTTTGTAGATATATCGTAAACTACCCTATTAACACCCTTTACCTCGTTAACTATCCTACTTGATATTCTGGCAAGTACATCATAGGGTAACCTCACCCAATCCGCCGTCATCCCATCAACGCTTTCAACAACCCTCACCGCTACCACATACTCATATGTCCTCTCATCACCCATAACACCAACAGTCCTCACCGGTAGAAGCACAGCAAAGGCCTGCCATACTTTATCGTACCAACCTGCCCTTTCTATCTCCTCTACAACTATACTATCCGCCTCCCTCAGTATACTTAGCTTATCCTCCGTTACCTCACCCAGAACCCTCACAGCTAAACCAGGACCTGGGAAGGGATGGCGCTTTATTATCTCATCGGGTAACCCAAGTAATCTACCTATCTTCCTAACCTCATCCTTAAAGAGATTCCTGAGAGGTTCTATAAGCTCAAACTCCATATCCTCGGGTAGACCACCCACATTGTGGTGTGACTTTATCCTACTTGAAGGACCACAGACAGAAACACTCTCTATAACATCGGGATACAAGGTCCCCTGAGCTAAGTACCTTATCTTACCAAACTTTTTAGCCTCCTCTTCAAAAACCTCTATAAAAAGATGCCCTATTATTCTCCTTTTCTCCTCGGGATCGGTAACACCCCTTAAGGCGGATAGAAACCTCCCACTTGCATCAACAAAATAAACCTTAACCCCTAGATTCCTAAAGGTCGTGAGTACCTTCTCCGCCTCATTTTTCCTGAGGAGACCGTTGTCCACAAATATCGGGATAAGATTGTCTCCTATAGCCTTATGAACGAGAAGAGCTACCACCGACGAATCAACCCCACCTGATAGAGCCAAAAGAACCTTCTCATCTCCCACCCTTTCCCTTATATCCTTTACAGTCTCCTCTATGAATCTTTCCATACTCCAGTTCTTCTCGGCCTTTGCGATCTTAAAAACAAAGTTTGATAGAATCTCAGTACCATACTCCGTATGGCTAACCTCGGGATGAAACTGTAAACCATATATAGGTAACTTGTTATGCCTTATCGCACCATAGGGTGTATTATCCGTTCTACCGAGAACCTCAAACTGATCCGGTAATTCAACAACACTATCACTATGACTCATCCAGACTACGAATCTATCGGGTATCCCATCGAATAAAGTATCTCTTTTTACAACCTCGAATTCGGCCATGCCATACTCTCTTCTATCGGCCCTATCAACCTTCCCACCGAATAGGTGAACCGTAAGTTGCATGCCATAGCATATACCAAGGATAGGTAATCCGAGATCGAAGATTCTCACATCAACGGTGGGTGCCCCATCATCATAAACACTCATGGGACCACCGGATAGAATAATCCCCCTATAACCCTTACTCGAAAGTTCATCCATATCAACCCAGGGTGGTAGTATCTCGCTATAAACTCCAAGTTCCCTTACCCTTCTAGCGATTAACTGTGTATACTGTGAGCCAAAATCTATTATAGCTATCATTCCATCACCCCAAACAAAATTTGTTCCACAAGTTAACTAGATAGACCTGAGGACAAAAACCAGTATAAGTAAAATAGCTATTAGATACAAAAATACTATATCCGTTAAGGATCTCTCCCAACCATCAACATCCACAAGATCCCTCAATTTACCCCTCAACACATCCTGTAGATCCGAAATCTTTGAAAAAACAAAGGGAGAGACGGTAATACCCTCCTTGCTTTCCAGCCACAGTACCTTTCTGAATCCAAGCTTTACAACTTTAACCGCTATTATAGAATCAAGAGGTATCCTCTTCTTACCGAAGATTGAATAAAGAGTTATGGAATCATCGGTTATCCTTATAACCCTGTAGTTTGTAAAAAAAAGGAGAAAGGTGATAGGGATAGCAAATATGACCATAAATACTAAGGCTAATTTATGATCCAACCTTAAGAGGTGGAAAAAGTAGGCCCATACCACCACTCCCACAACAAAAGTTGGGATGAGATAGATGGGGGATGGGCCGAATACCATGATCCTATTCACCGATCAACTTCAGCTTCTTCTCCTTTATACGGGCACCCTTGCCGTAAAGCTTCCTGAGGTAATAGAGTCTAGCTCTCCTTACCTTACCTCTTCTTATAACCTCGATCGATTCTAATCTCGGTGAGTAAAGTGGGAATATCCTCTCCACAGCCACTCCACCTGATACCTTTCTGACGGTAAAGGTCCTTCTATGCATGGCGCCGGAAAACCTAATCACGACACCCTCAAACGGTTGTACCCTCTCCTTATCTCCCTCTATTATCCTGAAGTAGACCCTCACAGTATCTCCAACTTTGAACTCAGGTAAATCTTTCTTCAAGGACTCCTTAAACTCTTTTTCAAGCTCGATAATAGGATCACCTTTCATTTCTCTCCCCCCTTGCAAGTAATCTATCAAGTATTATAGCTCCTGCACATCTCACAGAGAGATGGTTATAATTACCAAGTCCATATATAGGATCAAGGATATAATTGCAACTATCTATAACCTCTTTTGTCAATCCCCAACCGGTACCCAGAATTATAGCATAAACATCATCACTTTCAAACATCCTCTTTGACAATTCCTTGTAAGAGATATTTTTACCCTCCCATACTTTAGCACTTGTGGCAACAAGGATGGGATCCTTTCCCTCCACCTCCCTTATATGACTCACAGCCTCCTCTATACTCCTTTTTACCCTCACCAACTTTAAAGCCTCATCTCTCGTGGGATTATATATAGCACCGAAACCTTGCTTCCAGTGGGTTATTATTCTTTCAACCATCATCTGCTGATACCTAAGAGGAGTAACTACTATAAATCCCTTACCCTCATAGGTTCGCGTAAGACGCGCTATATCATGAATATCAAGATTGGTTATAGAGGAAACGACAACCTTACCCCTCTTATTGTAAACGGGATAGTGTACCAAAATTATATAAAAGGAAGGTATTTTCATTTCCTACCCCCGTAATCCCTACCCTTAAGGATATCCTCCAAAAACCTTCTATCCTCTTCAACCAAATCAGCCCTAACAAGTAGATCCGGCCTTCTCTCGAAAGTTAACTTTAGCCTCATGTATCTTCTCCACTTTCTTATCTCCTCGTGATTACCGCTTCTTAAGACATCTGGAACTCTATATCCCATAAACTCCTCTGGTCTCGTATACTGGGGATACTCAAGAAGATAGTCGTTAAAGGATTCCTCGCATATGGAATACTCATCACCAAGTACACCGGGGACCATTCTCGCTATAGCATCGAATATAGCTAAGAAAGCGTATTCCCCACCTGTAAGTACAAAATCCCCTATCGATAGCTCCTCATCGACAAAGTAACTAACCCTATCATCCACACCCTCATACCTACCGCAGATAAAGGTTAGGGAGGGTAGATTTGCATATTCCCTCGCAAGATCCTGATTAAATACCTTTCCCCGGGGTGTAAGTAGGATAACCCTCGTTACAGGATCCAAACTCCTAATATACTCTATACTCTTTACTATGGGCTCAACTTTCATAACCATACCACTACCACCACCATAGGGTTCATCATCCACAGTCCTGTGCTTATCCCTCGTAAAATCCCTTGGATTAATAGTATTTAAACTTATAATCCCTCTGTCCACAGCCTTCTTTAATACGCTTATAATAGAATTCTCTATTAGTTCAGGAAATATAGAGACTACCCAGAACCTCAAATCAAACCCTCTATAGTCCTTATTATTATTTTTCTATCTTCACTATCTATCCTTTCCACAAAGACCGAGGGTACCAAAACTTCCCTATCCTCCGACCTAATAACAAAGATATCGTAACATCCAGCATCGATGAAATCCTCAAGGTAGCCCACAAAATCCCCTTCCAGGGTATACACGTAAAAATCGAGTAACTGAAACCTGTAGTACTCACCCTCGGGAAGCGGCACAAGATTCTCCACCTCCACCTCGAGAAACCAGCCTTTGAAAAACTTTATAGCTTCCCTCGTATCTATACCCTTAAACTTTATTATAAAATGATCCTCTCTATCGATCATATACTCAACTTCGAGAAGAATCCTCTTCTCTCCCCTTCTCGCATAAAAAAACTTCTGAGAACTTATATTTTCAACGATATCCGTCTCAATCGAACACTTGGCCTCACCCTTTACACCAAAGGGTTCTAGGATCTTACTTACTATCGCAAACTTCAACTCTGCCATGAAAATCCGGGAGATTTAAGATTAAGAAAGAGGGGGATATCCCCCTCAATATCACTCGAGAATCTCAAGAACCGCTCTTTTATTTACCTTAGCGGCAGCTGCAAAAAGAACAGTCCTTATAGCCCTTGCAGTTCTACCCTGTTTACCTATTATCTTACCAAGATCCTCAGGAGCCACCTTAAGTTCTACAACTACAGTCTTCTCACCTACTACCTCGGTAACCTCAACCTTATCCGGACTATCAACTATGGCTTTGACGATCTTCTCAACCAGCTCCTTGAACATACCCCACCTCCAAATTCATGTTCT
This sequence comes from uncultured Aquificales bacterium, assembly GCA_964590075.1. Taxonomy (GTDB): domain Bacteria; phylum Thermosulfidibacterota; class Thermosulfidibacteria; order Thermosulfidibacterales; family Thermosulfidibacteraceae; genus JAGDVO01. Next base: position 135,409 of record CAZPXS010000004.1, on the reverse strand, counting down.
TAACTCACGTAAACCCCAACTTTCCTCAGTAAACCCCTCACAGCATCCGTAGGTTGAGCACCTTTATCAAGCCAGCTTTTTACCTTCTCAACATCAACCTTTATCTCGGCGGGCTCCTTTAATGGATCGTAATAGCCAAGTATATCCAAAACCTTACCATCCCTAGGTGCTCTACTATCAGCGACCACGATTCTGTAAAAGGGGCGATGCCTTCTTCCCATACGGGTTAACCTTATCCTTACCACCAAACCACCTCCTATCCAAACATTTTTAGTATCTTACCCATACCACCCGATAGGTTGGCAAGTTTCATCATCCTTTCCATCTCTTTCAACTTCTTCTTATCCTTTTTCAGCTCCTTCATCGTTTTCTTCATTCTCATATATTGCTTTATAACTCTATTTACCATCTCAACGCTCGTACCTGAACCCCTTGCTATCCTTCTTTTCCTACTCGAATCTATGATGTTAGGATTGGCCCTTTCCTCCTTTGTCATGGAGTTTATCACCGCCTCCATATGAACTATCTCCTTATCATTAAAACCACTCCCTTGCAATAGATTTTTATAGGAACTTAAACCGGGTATCATATCTATTATTCCACCCAGTGATCCCATCTTCCTTATCATGGCAAGCTGTTCCCTAAAATCTTCAAGGGTAAACTCACCCGAAAGTATCCTCTCCTCTATACTTCTAATTTTATCCTCACTTACCGCACTTCTTGCCTTTTCAACCAGTGTCAGAATATCACCCATTCCTATGATTCTACTTGCTATCCTATCGGGATAGAATCTCTCGAATTGATCTATCTTCTCACCAACACCTACGAACTTTATGGGAACATTAGCAACCTTCTTAACGGAAAGGGCGGATCCTCCTCTTGCATCACCATCCAACTTGGTAAGAATAACACCCGTTAAACCCACCTTATCAACAAAGGTCTTTGCAACATTGGCAGCTTCCTGACCGGTCATAGCGTCAACCACAAGTAGTATCTCGCTCGGTTTAACCCTATCCCTTATGTTAACCAACTCCTGCATCATAAACTCATCTACGTGTAACCTACCAGCAGTGTCTATTATAACAACATCCCTTCCCTTCTCCTTGGCGTATCTTAAACCATCGATGGCTATATCAACCGGTAACGCACCCTCCCTATAGTAGAAATCGCAGCCTACAGAACTAGCCAAGACCCTCAACTGATCTATAGCGGCAGGCCTATAGGTATCACAGGCTACCAAAACCGGATGTCTACCGTTCTTTTTCAGATAATTAGCAAGTTTGGCACAGGTGGTTGTTTTACCGGAACCCTGTAATCCAACCATCATTATAACAGTCGGAGGAACGGGTGAAAAATTTATATCTGTGGCGCTACCGCCAAGATAATCGACCAACTTTTCATAAACTCTCTTTAGAACTTCCTCATAGGGTTTGAGACCCTTGGTTATCTCCTTGCCAACTAGATCTAAACGTAGTTCCTCTATAAACTCCCTGACGACCTTTATATTGACATCGGCCTCTATAAGAGCCACCTTTATCTCGGATAACACGTTATCTATATCATCTATGGATAGTCTGCCCTTTCTCTCAACCTTCCCCATAACAGCCCTAATCTTATCCGATAACGCCTCAAACATTACCCAGCACCTCCTATCTTAAATCCATACCTTTCAGCCTCGGAGTATATACAACCACAGTAGTTCTGCCTATAAAGACCAAGCTCTTTCGACTCTTCTATACCTTCCTTCCAGCCCTCCCTAAAATCCCTGTAGTAAAACCTCACTCCTCTCTCGCTCGCAACACTCTCTCCTATCTCTCTAATCAAATCGTGTTTCTGATGTTTACTATATAGTAGCGTAGTCGTAAAGTAATCGAAGTTTCCCTTTTTCGCAATACTAGCGGCCCTTTCTAACCTAACGTGATAACAGAACAAACACCTCTTAGTCTCTCTAAAAACAACCTTTCTTGTAAACTCAACGATATCATAATCATCTATATATATAACTTTAAGATTCTTCAAGCCTGCTAAAGTCATAAGAGCCTCTCTTCTCTTTAGATACTCACCATAGGGATGGATGTTAGGGTTAAACCACAGAACATAGATTTCATCAAACTCCTCCTTTAAAACTCTATAGGGATAAAGTAGGCAATTGGCACAACAGGCATGGATAAGTATCCTCACGAACCGAGCCCCCTTACATACTCAAAGGCCTTAACAGTTGCCAACCTACCTTTAGGTGTTCTCTTCAAAAAACCCTCCCTTATAAGGAAGGGTTCATAGACTTCCTCTATGGTTCTCTTATCCTCACCGAGACTTATACTCAAGGTATCTATCCCAACAGGGCCACCGTTATAATCATCGACCAAAACCCTGAGTAGTTTTCTACAGACCGCATCGAGACCATACTCATCTATCTCAAGTACCTTAAAGGCCTCTACGGTTGACTCAAGGTCTATAAACCTAAGACCCCTTACTTCCGCAAAATCCCTTACCCTCTTAAGAAGGCTTATCGCAACCCTCGGTGTCCCCCTTGACCTCTTCGCTATCTCCATAGCCGAATCGATAGATATATCTATACCCAGTTGGCCTGAGGCCTTTAGAATAATCTCCTTAAGTTCATCCAGACTGTAATAGTCAAGCTTCATAAAGATCCCAAATCTACTTCTCAAGGGAGCGGATAGTAAACCCTCCCTTGTTGTAGCCCCAATAAGGGTAAACCTTGGTAAACTCAACCTTATCGACCTTGCAGCAGGGCCACTACCCACCACTATATCGACCGCGAAGTCCTCCATCGCGGTATAGAGTACCTCTTCTATACTCCTACTTAGTCTATGTATCTCATCTATAAAGAGAATATCGCCTTCGGAGAGATTGGTTAACATGGCTATAAGGTCACCCTGTCTCTCAATAACAGGACCACTCGTTACTTTTATATTTCTGTTAAGCTCGTTAGCTATAATAACGGCAAGGGATGTTTTGCCAACCCCAGGTGGACCGGAAAGGAGTATATGATCAAGAGGCTCGTTCCTCAAACGGGTAGCCTCGAGAAACACCTTTAAGGAACTCTTTATCCTCTCCTGACCTATGAACTCATCTAAACTCTTAGGCCTAAAAACGTTGAGCTTTAACATTAGTTCATCCCAGCTTACTTAAAACCTTCTTCAAAAGATCCTCGATAGGTAGATTACTATTCTCGAATATTACTCCCATAACCGACTTTATCTCATTCCTCGTATAACCAAGTCTAACTAGAGCCTCTACAACCGACTTTATCTTTTCATCCGACATTAGATCAATCTCATCCTTCAACTCACTTATTATCCTTTTTGCACTCTTGATACCAACCCTCGGCACATCCCCAAGGGTAACGAAATCCCCCTCCCTTATAACCCTCATCAGTCCATCAACCCCAAGATGGGAAATGAGTGATAGGGCGATCTGAGGCCCCACCTTTGGGATCTCAACTATCCTATCGAAAACCTCCGCCTCCCTCTCGTTAACAAAACCATATATCCTGATATCCTTCCTACCAAAATAGATACGGGTGTATAATTTTATGCTTTCACCAACATCCGGTAGTTCATCAATCGGATAATCTGGTGTTATAACTGAAAAACCAAAACCAGCCACATTTATAAGTAGTCTTTGTCTTTCCTTTTTCTCTATCCTACCGACAAGGAAACTTATCATACCAATCCCTCACTCGCCAGATGGGTATAGATGAGAGCAAGAGCATCCGACTCATGGTGAGATCTTATGCCACTAAAATTAAACAACCTCTCCACCATCCATCTGATCTGTTCTTTAGTAGCCCTTCCGTTACCCGTAACCATCTTCTTTATCTCACTGGGATGATACTCCCTGTAGATGATGCTGTAAAGGTGTATAAGACCTAACACGGCACCTCTCACCTCCGATAGCTTTAAGCTACTGTCCACATTCTTACCATAGAAAACCCTCTCCATAACAACCACAAGGGGTCTATACTTCTCGATAACCTCTCTGAGAAAATCAACCAACTTTCCTATCCTTTCAATCCTCTCTCCATTCAGGTTAACCGTCCCCGTAAAGAGAACATCAAGTAAGTTACAGACAACCACCCCCACACTAACATAACCGGGATCAACAGCCATAACTATCATTTTATGTTAGCCAAAACCTCATCGGGTATATCAAAATTAGCGTATACCTCCTGAACATCATCGTGATTGCTAAGGGCATCAAGTAGGTTTATCAATTTCTCCGCTTTTTCACCTTCAACTCTAACTAAAGTCTTGGGAATGTACGTTATAGTATAACTCGCTACGTTAAAACCTCTACCAGCAAGGGCATCTTTTACAGATTCAAGATCCTCGGGATCGGTTATTACCTCGGCAACCTGATCCTCAAACTTAACATCAATAGCTCCAACTTCTAAAGCCACCTCGAGCAAAGTATCTTCATCGAAATTAGACTCTATCCTTATGAGCCCCCTCCTATCGAACAACCAGCTCGTACAACCAGCCTCACCCAAACTACCACCATGCTTACTGAAGATCGATCTTATCTCGGAAACCGTTCTGTTTCTGTTATCGGTAATCGCAGAAACCATTATGGCAACCCCACCAGGCCCATAGCCTTCGTACATAACCTCCTCATAGGCTTCGCCTGTAAGTTCTCCCGTTCCTCTTTTTATAGCCCTTTCTATATTTTCCTTGGGCATGTTAACCGCCTTAGCAGCCTCTATGGCCCTTCTTAACCTCGGGTTTGAATCGGGATCCCCACCTCCCAATCTTGCAGCAACTATTATCTCCCTTGCTATCTTTGTAAATATCTTTCCTCTTCTCGCATCTTCCCTCATCTTTTTGTGCTTTATGTTCGCCCACTTTGAATGTCCAGCCATACAACTACCTCCTATATAGACTCTTTCAGCTTCCTAATAATCGTAAACCAGGGTACCAGATCTTTCCTTTCCGAGAGTATCAATCTTCCAATTTCCTTTTCTATCGTACTCAGTATTTTTAAACAACTTTCCGTTATTTTTTCAACATCCTCTACCTTGTCACCCTCGATGTAGGAAACAATATCTCTCACTATCTTTCTCCTAACGTTAAAAAGATCCTTCCTCAGATACCTATAAAACTGCCAGTCCCAGTAATCCCTCTTCACACTGCTATAAAGTGCCCTATCTATATCCTGTATCCTAAGTATCCTGTTTACAAGATCGTACACATTAGCCACCATTTCTATAGACCTATTGGTAAACTCACTGAGAGTAACTATGTCAAGGGCATCGGAAAGAACCGGTAGAATGGCAAGCTCACGACTGGTCTTTAGATCAAATCCAGCTTCAACGTACATGTTTATCCTATCACTAACCACATTATCACCCGTCATGGTAAATTGTAACAACCTATAATCCTTTAACTTTTTAACCATATTCCTATACTTTTCGATAACCTCACCGATGGGTAGCCAATCACCTACAAAATAGCTACTCCAGGTTACAAGATCACCGATCACCTTGGAGAGTTCAAGAAGAGCCCTATACTGAGTCGAAGGTGAGACAACACCATCAAAGGAAGAGACCAAGTTATAGTAGTAGTCGGCGGATATTATACCACTCACTATTATGTAGCTTAAGACAACCTCCTGAGGTTCAATACCGTTTCTATAACCCATGGAATGTACGAAGGAACTTCCCATAAGATCGACCATCCTGTTAGTTACAACTGTAGCTATTATCTCCCGTCTTAACGGGTGACTTCTAAGATAATCTCCGTAACTCTCCACTATCTTTGGTGGAAAATATTCCATCAAAAAGTTTAACATATACTCGCTATCAAGGATCCTACTATTTAAGAGCCTCTGCTTTACCCATATCTTTTCATAGGAGAGAATCATAGCTACCTCTGGCCTTGTAAGGCCAATACCGGAATTCATCCTTTGGATTAGTTCACTTCTTGTGGGTAAAATGGCATCCCTTCTTGTAAGTACACCGTTATTCTCAAGGTCCTCTATGGTAATTATAAAATCCTCCATACTCTCCTTTGATCTTATAACATCCAAACTTATAGCCACACTCTGAGTGTAATTATTGGAAAATACTTTATTGAGAACCTCATCCACTATATCCTCAATTATCCTTAAACGATCCTCTTCGCCTATCACACCCCTATTAACAAGATCGTTTAGCAGGATCTTTATGTTAACCTCATAGTCAGAGGTGTTTACCCCAGCGGAGTTATCGACCGAATCCATGTTTATTCTACCACCCTTTAGTGCAAACTCTACCCTCGCCTTTTGTGTAAAACCAAGGTTTCCACCCTCTCCAACGACCTTTACCTTTAGATCCCTGGCATCTACCCTCACGTTATCGTTATGAGGATCCATAACCTCACTATGGGTCTCACTCGAAGCCTTCACATAGGTACCTATACCACCATTCCAGAGTAGATCGCAGGGAGCAGTAAGGATCAACCTAACGAGTTCCTCACCAGAAACCTCTACCCGGTCGGTATTAAGCACTCTTCTTGCCTCTTCCGAAAGCTTTATAGCTCTCGCATCTCTCCTATATACTCCTCCACCCTTACTTATAAGACTATGATCGTAACTATCCCAATCCTTTACCTCTCTGAATAATCTCAACCTCTCATTATAGGATACCTCTGGATCGGGATCAGGATCCAAAAAGATATACCTGTGATTAAAAGCAGCTATCAATTTTATGTTTTTGCTATATATCATTCCGTTACCGAAGACATCACCCGACATATCTCCTATTCCAACTACCGTTATAACATCCCGATCTATGTCTTTACCCATCTCCAGTAGATGTCTTTTCACACATACCCAGGCACCTTTTGCTGTAACACCGTACTTCTTGTGATCATAACCGGTAGATCCTCCAGAGGCGAAGGCATCTTTAAGCCAGTATCCATAGCTATTGGCGATGCTATTTGCAAGATCCGACATTTTAGCGGTACCTTTATCGGCAGCAACGACCAGGTAATAATCGTCACCATCGTAGCAGATAACATCCTCCGGTTTTACTATATTTCCATCAACTATATTATCGGTTATATCGAGTAGTCCCTTTATAAAATCGGAATAGGCCAGCTCTACAGCATCCGGACCCTGCTTCTTTACTATGAATCCACCCTTGGCTCCCGTAGGCACTATTATAGCGTTCTTAAGAACCTGAGTCTTCATTAGACCAAGAATCTCCGTTCTAAAGTCATCTATCCTGTCACTCCACCTTATACCACCCCTCGCTACTCTACCAGCCCTCAGATGTATAGCCTCAGTATTTACCGAGTGAACATAGGTTTCAAACATGGGCCTAAAACCGGGAACATCCTCAAGTTTTGAACAGTCTATCTTTATGGATATATAGTTCCCATCCCTTTTTTTGTAGAAGTTTGTTCGGGTAGTTGCCTCTACAAGGTTCAAGTAGGTTCTAAAAACCTTCTCCTCGGTAAGGGTGGGAAGTGTGTTAAGTAAATTAAGATATTCCGCCTTTTTACTCTCAAAAAGCTTTAGCCTCTCCTCAAAGGTATCCTTAAAACTGGGATTAAACTTAATACTGAACAAGTTTACAAGCAATTTAACAATCGGTGCGTAGTTTAAAAAGGCATTGTAGGTGGTAGCGTAAGTTATCTGTGGTTTTATCTGTCTCAGGTAATTTCTGTAAGTCCTTAGAAGATCTATCTCCCTCCAGTTAAGATTACCAACAACAACCAAACCGTTTAAAGGATCCGACTCCATCTCCCTCATTAGGACCTTTTCTATTGCCTCAGATAAAACCGGGTACTGGTGGACCTTTATGGAGGAATCGTTTTTTGTGTTAATATAGTAGTAATAGATGAAAATATCCCTACCATCCATAGATACCTTAAAAGCCTTTTCCTCCAGAACTTTAAGATAGAAATTCTCAAGTACAGAAACCACATCGGAAAGATTCAAAGATGTATTAGTAAAGATCTTAACCAGATTCTCCCTTACCTTTACTCTAAGTCCCTCCTTAACCACAACCTCTTCCAAACATCTTATATCATCTATAGCATCATCAACCACCGTAACCTTTTTATACTCCTCTGGTAAAACCTTAACGTAATTTTTATACCTAACTACTTTAACCTCATCGGTACCTAACATTTCGGTAACCTTCATGAGGAAAAGATCATCCCAGGAAAATATGGACTCTCTCACTTTACTCTCGTATATCGGAAGCTCCGCCTTGGATAATCTTCTCCTTGGAGTAAGGAAAAAGTAAAGTACACCAAGTCCCTCGTGCATCAGAACCCTATAGTCAACATAATCGGACTCCATCATAGACTTGAGTTTATCCTTAACATCATCGACTATCCTAGGAGAAACCCTCTCAGCTGGCATAACTACTATTATAGAGAGTATACACTGCCTCTCCCTTAATCTCAAAAAAACATCAGCGGTCATAGAATCCTTAACCGAATCTATTATGTTAATTATGTTATCTATCTCATCAGGATCCATAACGAATAGTTCCTCAATCGGTATAGCGTCGAATATCTCTCTTAACTGCTTATATTCGTAGGAACCATAAACCACATTCCTCTTAACAGCTATACTAACAAGCTTTCTCCTGATATAGGGTATATCCGATCCCTTGGAAGAAACGGCCTTTCTCGTAAAAAGACCTACCCAAACTCTCCAGCCATCTATAGAACCATCATCCTTCGCCTTCCTAATAGCAACAAGATCGATCCTTCCAGGTCTATGTATGAATGATTTTTGGGATAGTTTATCCAAATATATCAAACCCTGATCGGCATAACCGAGTAGATCTAAGATTTCTTCGAGTTTAAAGGGAATATTTTCTACCACACCCTCCCTAAATATACCAAATCTCTCCGAGATAGAGTTATCCTTAAAAGATGTTAGCTCCATATATCCAAAGAACACAAAGTTATCCTCCTTCAACCAATCGAGAAACATGGAGATCTCTTCCGCCTCATTCTCATCAACCAACCTGAGTTCCGTAAGATACTCAAGATCAACTATAGCTTCCCTTATCGTCTTCCTCATGTTCACAAAATCTCTCACCATAAAACTAACCGCCCTTAATATACCGGACATCCTATTAATAAACTCATCAAATACCCCCCTCTTTACATCAACCGGAAACTCCAGAACCATAAGAACTTCCTCGCGATCACCATCGAAGGATAAAAGTTCACCCTCCTGCCTCTTAACCTTAAATGTAAGATACCAAAAAAACTTAGGGAGAAGCTTTAAATCCTCAAGGTGTAACCTAACCGTCCCTTCGACAAAGGGTATATCGTCAAGCAAAATCGCAACTATTTTACCATCGGATATATCAAAACTACCTATCTTAACGAGATCCTTTCTATCCCTGATAAATTCCGTTAATATAGAGATTCTTTCCTCAAGCTTGGCTCTTTCGAGTAACTCAAAGACGCTGGGATAACTATGTTTTATTATATCAGCTAAATCTCTCATCAATAACCCCCGGATTTAACCAATCTAATTCTTACAGCTCTTTGATACTATTATAACAAATTTAACCTAAGCTTCAACTATAGCTTATTCCAAGAGTGTATGGTATGATTAAAATGTTATGCTTGAGGGACTAAGTAAACAAAAAACAAACCTATCTCTAAAATTCAAAGGTATCGGGAAAGTTGAACTAGAGGAAATGGATATTCCCAAATTATCCCATGGAGATGTCCTTATTAAGGTGATCGCCTGTGGTTTATGTGCTTCCGACATCAAAGTGATAGAAGGTAAAAAACCGGCAAAATTAGGAGTTACCCTTGGTCACGAAATAGTAGGCAAAGTGGTCGAAAGTAAAAGCGAAAAGATAGAGGTAGGAAAGATATACAGTATCTATCCTAGTCTAGTCTGCGGTAAATGCTATTCTTGTAAAAGGGGTTACTATAACCTATGCACCGATAAGATGAGTCTGGGTTACAGCCTTGACGGTGGTTTTGCAGAGTACGTTAGGATACCCAAGGGAATAGTAGATATAGGAGGGCTAATAGATATAGGAGGAATTCCCGAAATGTTAGGTGCCATCTTGGAGCCAGCTGGATGCGTACTTAACTCTCTAAAATCTTCCGAATTGGATAATGTAGAAAGTGTCCTTGTAGTGGGAGGTGGAGCTCTTGGACTATTTCACCTTATAATAGCTAAACATTTTGGGAAAGCCGTATCCATTCTTGAACACAACGAAGAAAGGAGAAACTTAGCGGAAAAACTTGGAGCCTCTAAAACTTATAAAGATATAAGCGAAATAAAGGATAACTTTGATCTAGTAGTTTTAGCCTGTTCGGCCTACGACCTCGTAAGGGAGTTACTGGAACTACTAAACGTCAGGGGTATTATAAATATATTTGCAGGATCGAGGTCGGAAAGTATAGCCATACCGATAGGTAGTTTTCACTACCTGGAGAGGAAAATAATCGGTACCCATAGCACCACGCCCAAATTAATGAGAGAAGTAAGGGATATAGTGGAAAAAAATATCGACTCCTTTCAAAAAGTAACAACCCACTACTTTAATCTGAAAGATTGGGAAAAAGCTCTCAAATATTACAAAGAAAGAAAGGCGATAAAAGTTTTAATCACGCCTCACTGAAAAACTATCGTACTCCCCCCTATAGGACTCCCATCTAACCTCTACATTATCAACTCTGGCAAGAGGTGGACCTTCCCAACACCAACTGATCAGATTCTTAAGAGCATCCTCTTCCCCTTCCGCAACTATCTCAACCCTACCATCAGGTAGATTCCTGACCCAACCTGTCAAACCAAGTCTATCCGCAACTTCCTTAGTTGTAGCCCTATAGAAGACCCCCTGCACCTTTCCACTAACCAGTATATGAACTCTCCTTTTCCCCATCCCGGAATCTAAATACCGCTCTTATGGATCTTAGTTATATCGCTTTTTAGCATATCAGACTTTACACGTTCAAGTAGCTCAAGGGCGGACTCTAGATCAGTCAACCTGAAGTCTGAAGCTTCCCTGTTCGAAATGGTAACCTCATCAACCCACCTACCACCCTTTTTACTATCATCCCTTTTCCTCACCATTGACTGATCCCCTTCCTTTATCTTCAATAGAGAACCAATACTGGTATATCTTCCATCTATAACCATAATACCACCTCCAATAAGAAATCACTTAGCCTCCCTCGTATTCCTTATAGCTGTTAGCCATGCCTTATACAACTCATCCATTATGATATAGGCATCGTTTATATGGGTTTTGTCCTTACTTGTAATAGCATTGTCAAGTTTCCAAAGTACAAAGTCATAAAGTCTAAATAGATTCTTAGCTATATCACCGCCCCTTTCAAAGTCGAGAGAGGAGATAAGAGCCCTTACAACATTCATCGCTTTCTCTATCAATCTAACAAAATCGACACCATTTGCCTTTTCAGCCTCAGACATGAATCTTAAGGCTCCCTCGTACATCATAAGTATCAGATTTGCCCTATCTCCTAGCTCAAGGCTATTCTTCTGATAGGCTAAGGTTGCATTAACCATCCAAACCCCTCCCTATTATTTATTATTATTGTTATTATTGAAAGAACCAAGTTGAGCCATAAGATATTGACTTGCGGCCTGCATCCTTGAAATGGCCTCTTCCATAGCGGTAAACTTGCTCCAGAGTAAATTCTCGTAACTGTTCAACCTATTAACTTCGTCAATCTCCTTTTTAACAAGTTGTGCCATGATATTATCTATGTATCCACCAGGCTTATAGTAGTTGTAGATCAAACCTGTAGTTCCAAAGTATTGATTTACCACCTGATAGAGTTTATTGGCTACACCATCGCTATTTTTCCCAACGAACAACTTGTAAACATCGTAGGTATTATTTTTAAGTGCATTGATAAACTTATCGTTGTTCTTCAGAATCTCCTTTATCTTGTCTTTATCGGTTGAATTGGTGAGTAAAAACCCTTTGTTCTTAGCGTCCTTATCCAAAGCATAGTCATTGAGTAAACCTAAATCGTATATGGATCTAAAAGTTCCATACCCGGTGGAGATACTAGTAAAGGCTGACCTTAGCTTATAGAGGAAGTTTCTAAACTCACTTGTCTCAGAAATAATTTTATAGGAGAGATACTCTTTATGTTTCTTCTCGTAGTCATCTATCTGACTCTGAGTCATCTGCGCCTTATCATCATCACTTAAGGGATCTAAGTACTTCTTCATCTCATCGGTTAACCTCGGAGGATTAAGTTTATCAACGATCTGGTTGTATAGGGATATAAGATCGGCAAATTTATCCACCAGACTATCAACATCCGGAGAAATCTTCACAGTAACCGTACTTCCCTGGGTCAAGCCATTAAGTTCAAAGGTTACCCCCTTTACTATATCTGATATCTCATTGGTGGGTCTCACATAGTTGACACCGTTTACGTTTACTATGGCATCTCTACCCTTCTCTCCAACCTGGTAACTACCACCCACATTTGGAATGAGATTCAAGGCGTAAAGAATGTTACTAGTATCAGATGGAGAGCCAAGGGTTATAAAGGAGTTGTTTGAATTCTTCTTGTTCACGATAACAACCTTATCAAGACCCTGATCGTAAAAGGCATCAACTCCACTTGCAGAATTCTTTATCCTATTGAGAAGATCGTTAAGCGAATCCCTGGTAGGATCAACGTAAAGAGTAACACCGTTTATAGTGAAGGTACCTTTGGTTGGGGTTACCGTTAAACCACTGTTTATAAGGGGTACAGTTGGATCTATCCTACCCTCACCGGTACCAGGAACGTAATTTGCACCACTTGGTATGGTCAACTTAGCGATACTCAAGAAATTACTGGTATCGGTAGGGGATCCTATCCTTATAGATCCCCCAGGATCGGTACTCCTTAGAACTATCCTATCATTAGCACTATCATAGTAAGCCAAAACAGCCGCTCCGGCCGAATTTATCTTAGCCAAGACATCATTCACCGTTAGAGACCTATAATCATCTATGTATATCCTAACCCCATTTATCGTAAAGTAACCGTTGGTCGAGTTAGACGGAGACTCAGCAAAACCAGCATTATCAAGGGTAGCGTTTAAATTTAAACCACTTCCTGAAGAAACCTTTGCCCCGTATAGGTAGCTATAGGTTGCCTTCTGAGCCTTAAGCGACGCATCCCTCAAAACCTCCACCTGAGCACCATCACCGAGTGAACCACTAACATCGGCACCCGGGATCAGGTAGTTCCTTATAGCATCGTTTATAGCGGTAACATTGGTCACAAAGATTCTACTATTTACCGAATCACTAACCCTTATAGATCCGTTAGTTAAACCAAGGGTATCCGCCACCTGTCCGCTAAATGAAATACCTTCGTCGTTGATATCATACACAGCTATAGAACCTTTACCTGGTGTACCATCGGTATCAACCCTAACCATAACATAGGTATAATCCCTGGTACCAAAGGCATCATTTATTGCCCTATTGATCTTATCCTCCAAGTCCTTAGCAAGATCGTATATGCTGTCCCCATTAGAGTAACTCCTATCAAGGATAACGGATAGATTCTTACCTCCGTAGAAGAAAGATAAGCTATCACCCGCCGATAAACTAACACTCAGTTTTCCAGGATTACTGGGATCCTCAATAGCACTCCCTACGATGGTGTTTATGGAAGAATTATACTTCGGTTTAAAAGACCAAACTACCTCATAACCTCCACTCTTACTATTCACAGAGATTGAATCAAAACCCTCAACATTTTCGGTGGATCTACCATAAACCGAAAAACCAGCAACGTTAGAGTTAGTGGTTAAGAGTCTAACATAGTAGGAGGACGTTATTGCCTCTTTAGCCAACTGTTTTACCTGGATATTATAGGTTCCGAAAGAGGCTCCACTATTTGCCCTAACTCCTAAGATTGATGGATTGGAACTCGTTGCAATAGGTGTCAGATAGGTACTCATAAGTCTCAGTTGAAATAGAGAATCCTTAAACTTACCGACAAGGTCACCTATAGACTTATAAACTTCTCTTTTTATATTATTATAGTCCTCATTCTTTTTTATGCTCTGCAGCCTGTAACTCTCAGCCTTAACAAGGGCATTGACGATCGAGTTTACATCAAGCCCCGATATCAAACCACCTACCCTTATAGGACTATCTGCCATTGGAATCCTCCTAAATTTCCCACTCCTTTTATTTTATCGTCCAGAAAGAATAAAAGTTTACATCTATCAGTTAAGCAAAAGATCTGCCAGAGAGCTCACAACACGATCAATAGGAACCATTGAAGAACAGATACTACAGTTTCTCTTACCACAACCTATATTTGTACAGGAGGTAAACACCAACCTATATCTGGTATTAAAGGGGCCATTTCTAACAGGATCGGAAGGACCATATATACCAACAACAGGTATTCCAAAGGCACTTGCTACATGTAAAAAACCTGTATCGGGGCTTATAACGGCGCTTGCCCTACTTATTAGAGCTATAGAGTCTCTTAAATTCAGTGAGGGTACAGTTATGTCTCTTAGCCCTGACTTCATATATCCTTCGGAATCCTCAAGCCCAGGTAGTATGTAAACCTTCCTATTTATCCTCCTACTCTCCTCTATCCTTCTCACCAACTCCACAACCCAGGCAATCTTAAGTCTCTTTGACTCCCAGCTACTACTTGGTGTAATAAGTATGAACTCTCTATCTGGAACGAAACTTAAAGTTTTTTTCACTTCCTCTTCCCTTACTCTTATCAGAGGTTCGTATATACCGTCATCGGCTATACTAATAGCATCTGTAATCACTTTTCTCAGTTTTTCCACCACATGCCCTTTATCAGTAGTTTCCACTCTAACATTATAAAATAAAGCCGCTAACTTTTCCCTTACCTCGTTGAATGAAAAACCAACTCTTATGCGGGGAGATATAAAATAAAGTAAGATAGCAGACTTAATCAACCCCTGTAAATCGAAACCAAAATGGAACCTTGAGCCCCTTAAGGAGATTAAGCTAGAAAAGCTAGGAACTACAGGTTCTATAAAATCTATACCCTCAAAGAGTGGGAGATAAACTCTCTTTACAAGCCATTTAACCTTAAATCCACCTACCCTCCTTAGAATGGATATAGCCTGAAGTGCATGAACTATATCGCCAAGGGAAGAGAGTTTAACAATGACTATGTCAGATTCTCTTCCAGCCACTTTACATGAATCGAGCCATCTACAAAATCAGGATGATTTAAAACCACTTCAAAAAGAGGTAGATTCGTTTTAACTCCTTCTATGATGGTCTCCCTTATAGCTCTTCTTGCGGTCTTTATGGCCTCAAGCCTGTTACGACCATACACTATTACCTTTGCGATCATGGAATCGTAAAAGGGAGGAATCTCGTAACCCTGATAGACAGCACTATCAACCCTAACATTCGGACCACCTGGGAAGAGTAACTTGGTTATTTTACCGGGAGAAGGAACAAACCTAACAGGATCCTCAGCGTTAACTCTCATCTCTATAGCCCATCCCCTCATCCTTATATCCTTTTGTGAGAAAGTGAAGGACTTACCCCTTGCCACCTCTATCTGAAGTTTCACAAGATCGTAACCGGTAACCATTTCTGTAACAGGATGCTCCACCTGAATTCTGGTATTCATCTCCACAAAGTAGTGATTACCCTCTTCATCAACTAAAAACTCCACAGTGCCCGCGTTGAGATAACCCATACTCTCAGCAAGTAAAACTGCAGACCTCCATAGAGCCTTTCTAACCTTATCATCTATAACGGCAGGCGCCTCCTCAAGAACCTTCTGGTGACGCCTCTGTAAAGAACATTCCCTTTCACCAAAATGGACAATCCTTCCCCTACTATCACCGAACACTTGAACTTCTATATGTCTCGCATTTAATATACATTTTTCGATATATAGGGTAGGGTCACCAAAGGCATTCTCAGCTTCCTTAGCGGCAGAGTCGAAGGCTCTTAAAAGTTCGTCCCTATCCTTAACTAGTCTCATACCTCTACCGCCACCACCACTTGCCGCCTTTATCATAACGGGAAAGCCAACTTCCTCTGCAAGATCCACGGCTTCATCTACATTTCTCACAGGCTCACCACTACCTGGAACAACAGGTACTCCCACCTTTTTGGCAAATCTTATAGCCTCTATTTTGTTACCCATAACCCTTATATGTTCCGGCTTGGGCCCTATGAAAGTTAGACCGACATCCTGACACATCTCGGCAAAGATAGCATTCTCCGCGAGAAAACCATAACCCGGATGTACAGCATCACAATCGGCTATAATAGCGGCTGATATTATGTTTTTCATGTTAAGGTAACTGCGGGTTGGATCCGGAGGACCTATGCACAAGGCACGGTCGGCAAGTCTAACCGGTAGAGAATCAGCATCCGCCTCGGAATAAACCACAACCGACTCTATATCCATTTCCCTAAGAGCCCTTATTATCCTAAGGGCTATCTCACCTCTATTAGCTATAAGTACTCTCTTCATCCAAACACAAACCCTAAACTACATCGGTTCAATCAAAAAGAGGGGTTGGCCGTACTCAACCGGCTTACCATTCTCAACAAGCACCTTTACAACCCTTCCCCTAACATCAGATTCTATCTCGTTCATTATCTTCATAGCCTCAATTATACAGACTACCTGGCCCTTCTCAATAATATCACCCTCTTTAACATAGGGAGGAGCATCGGGACTCGGAGCCCTGTAGAAGGTCCCCACCAATGGAGCCCTAATTGCCACAAGATTTGAACTCTCCGCCTCTATATGAGGTTCGGTAGATGTAGCCTCAACACTCCCTTTAACCTCATCCGTAGAAACAGGCTGACTCTGAGTAACCTGGCTTTCCCTTGTTCCTATGAAAGCTACAGGTTGGACTTGAAAAGCCTGAGCTAACTGTTTCCTTATAACTAACCTTAGATCACCCTTTTCATACTCAAATTCACTTATATTAAACTTATCAACGAGTTCAAAGAGTTTTTCTATCAATTCGATATCCATCACTTCACCCTCTCGACATACTCCCCTGTTCTCGTATCTATCCTTACAACGTCACCTTCCGATATAAATAGGGGTACCTGTACCACGTAACCTGTCTCGAGTTTCGCAGGCTTCGTTGCACCCTGAGCGGTATCACCTTTGACTCCCGGTTCAGTCTCAACAACAACAAGCTCTACAGCCTTTGGTAGTTCAACGCCTATAGGCGTACCCTTGAATAAAAGCACCTTTACCTCAAGCCCCTCTTTTAAAAAGTACCTGTCCTGCCCAAGATACTCCTCATTTATCACATACTGTTCGTAAGTCTCATTATCCATAAAGTAGTACTCACCACCCGTGGAGTACAAGAACTGGGATTTTCTAGATACGAAATCGGCAATTTTGAGCATCTCGTTAGCCTTATAGGTCTTTTCAACCACTGCCCCGGTCTGTATGTTCTTAAGCTTTATCCTGGAGAAGGCCTGCCCTTTACCAGGCTTTATATGCTCAGCACCAACAACGAGATAGGGCTCGCCATCTATCTCCAGTTTCATACCGGTTTTTACATGGGCAGCATCAATCATACTCATGTTAACCCTCCACTACCTACTGTATCACGAAGGGTAGTAAGGCTACTATTCTTGCCCTCTTTATAGCTCTTGCGAGCTGTCTCTGATGCTTGGCGCAGGTACCGGTCATCCTCCTGGGGAGGATCTTACCCCTCTCACTTATATAGTTTCTAAGCCTTGCAACATCCTTATAATCAATCTCATCTATACCTTCTGCACAAAACCTACAGACATTCCTCTTCTGTACAAATTTCTTCTGCCCCTCCATCTCTATCCTCCTAAATTTTTTAATTTTAAAGGTAATATAAAACTAAAAGGGAAACTCATCCTCTTCCTCTTCCACATCAAGATCTGTAAATTCTGGCTTTACCAGTTCCTCTTCAGCCCTATCTTTAACCAAACTTATAAAATTAACCCTATCAGCTACAACAACATGTCTAGATCTTTTCCCCACATCCGTTTCCCAGGTCTCGTACCTTATATAACCCTCAACTAATACATTGGCTCCCTTAGAGAGCATCTCAAAACAGGTATCGGCAAGCTTACCGAAAGTAACAACGTCGATAAAGCAGGTCTCCTCCCTATCCTTTATACGCCTGTTTATAGCTAGTCTAAAGGAGGTAACGGGCATACCAGTTGGAGTATACCTTCTCTCAGGATCCTTTGTAAGATTACCGGCCAAAATCACTCTGTTAATAAAGACTGGCATTTCTTATCCTTTATCTTAACTGTTAAATACCTCATAACATTGGAGTTTATTCTATAGTTCCTTTCGAGTTCATCCACGAAATCGGGAGAGGACCTGAAATAGAACAGAACATAGATTCCGTCTTTTTTCTTATTAATCTCGTAGGCTAACTTTCTCTTGCCCCAGACATCGATCTTAAGCAACTCAGCCCCGTTCTTTTCGATTATACCCTTCACCCAGTTGATCTGTCCCTCAAGATCAACCTCTGACAGATCAGGATCGAATATAACCATACTTTCATAACACCTAAGATCAAGATCGAGTAAATTACTCATATTCCACACCTCCCTATGGTTTTTTCATCCCCGGTGAAGCATAGCTTCCCGGAGAAGGGAATCGACAAACCCAAACAACAAATGCCACACTATAGTTCCTCTCGTGGCTTATGGAATATAACAGATTACCCTCCAATCCGTCAAGTCTTAAACTAAGGTTTTCTCCTTTCCCTAATATCTCTATTCTCTTTCTATCCTTTACTCCCGTAGCCTTAACGATAGCCTCCTTTAAGGCCCAACGGGACGCAACTAACTCAATCTTCCTACCATTCAGTTCAAAAAATTTCAATTCCTCTTTAGTAAAAACCTTATCCAAAAATCTATCCGACCATTTTTCGAGTATCCTCGCTATCCTTCTATTGTCAACTATATCTACACCGATTCCTCTTATCATTTAACCTTATATACATAAACTCTGGTTATAAAATTTGAACCTTTCTTCGCCGTCTTTACAGGTTTAGTGGCGAGAACCACAACTTCATCCTTACCATCGCCATCGACATCGTATGCGTACAGATCGACAACCCCCTCAGGGATAACTCTTTCGAAACCGGAATCTTCAAAGAATGAACCATTCCATCTGTAAGCATGTATCACACCTGCACTATAGGCTTCAAAAAAAGCACCCCACTGGAAAGGATTGTTTCTAAAAAGAACAAGATACCTAGTATTACCGGAATTTAGGAAAACACTTCTACCTGGTACTGCTAATGTATAATCCTTATAGGTTGAATATTCGTCCCTACTAGGCACATTTGTGGTAAAAGTGTAATAGTAGCGCCTCTCCTTAGGTTCTTTAAAGAAGAAAGCGTTACCCCTATTACCATACTGGCCAACTATATCACTAATAAGATTTCCCTTCCCATCTTTAACCATAACCCTACCTTCATTATTCGTCACAAAGTAAACTTCACCGGCTATTTCAAAAACGTTAAGTCCAAAGATAAGCGTCCCCTTTAGATAGCCAACACTTTCCCCCTTTGCCAGTGAACCATCTCTATAACTCAGTGTGTACGGAGGCTCGGCGAGTGGATCATCACTTAGTAAGATCTGACCAAAACCAATCTTCCTATCACCGAGATCATAGAATCTTACCAAATCATTAGCTCGCCTTATATTTTTAAATTTTTTGCCCGTGAATTTTAAAATATCACTTTCTATAGTAAAACCACTTAAATCCGCGCCGGAAAGGACAATTTCATCAATACCATCTCCATCGAGATCAACACAGTCACAGGTATAAGGGTTAAATACGGGTGATATTGTATCTTCAAAGACAGGTACCAATCTATCCTGATCTATCCTGAATATCAAAACCTTACCTTCAATAAAAACAACTAGATCCTTAGAGTTCCTATCCTCCAGGTGACCCGCACATACCGTAAGAGCTTTACCCTCTATGAACTGACTTACAAGGACAACATCCTTGTCACCTGTTATCTCTTCGGACTCACTCTTTTTACCTAGCACAAAACTGAAATCCCTTATCCTTTTACCGATGTTAAGAGAGAGAAGGGTAGCGTTATAGATATACTCACCAGCCCTCTCATAAACTACACCTGTGAGGGCATAAACGGGTTCAGTATAATTAGCATATTTTTTGATATACTGGAGGATAAACTCCGGCTCTACCACACCCCTTGATGCAAAATGGAAAGTACTTTCATCGCTAAATATGTTGAATCTACCAGTATTGGATAATTCATCCTTTAGCTTACCGTAGAAAGTAAATATATTGAAACCTGGAATGTTTCTATTGATGGGAGGAAAGAGATAAAGGGTTACCTTTGATTTTGTTATCCTAACTGTATCCCCTGGCTTTACATTTTCCCTGGTATAAAGCCTTACAATACTGTAGTTGTTATCGGAAAAATAGACCTGGGCAAAACCTATGTATTTTTCCGCATAACCCAAAAAGACCCCTGTAATAGGATGGTAGAAGGGATAACCACCCCTTGAAACGGATAGTACCATTCCGGGAAGTATCCCCTTCTCAATACCACCATCCAGTATGGCACTATCCCCCTCAACCTTTACTACCTTTGTCTCAACTGGCACAAAATAATCACTAAGACTAACAGCTATCCTCCTTATGGATGTCTCATCGATAGCATAAAGATTACTCGCCAGGATCAATAAAAAGATTAGAACAAAAAATAGAGTAAAAATTTTTATACTCTTCATCTCTTTCCTATATAGGCTTCCAAATTCGCAACACATGCTATCTCATCCTCAACCGTGGCTTTTGCCTCCATAAAACAGAAAGGACCCCTCCTCTTTCTGACCCATCCTTCAAGTACCAGAACATCCCCGGGCCTCACTATCCTTTTAAACCGTGCCTTCTCTATACCTGCAAAATATACTATACTCCTTTTCCTCTCCTCCTCTTCCATCGAATCTGCGATTATTATTCCACCAGCCTGGGCAAGGGCCTCAACTATCAAAACACCAGGCATCACGGGATATCCCGGAAAGTGTCCGTTAAAAAAGGGTTCGTTTATAGAGACACACTTTATAGCCTTTATATACTCACCCTTCTTTAACTCCAGAACCCTATCCACAAGGAGGAAGGGATACCTATGGGGCAATAGCTCGAATATCTCCCTTATGTCAATCACCCTTCTCCCTCCTCAACCTGTTGTAAATCTCAGGTAGCTTAGAGATTATAGCCTGGATCCTCTTCCAACGATTAGCGGGTATAGCGGGAATACCGGCAAGTATCTCCCTATCCTTAACTCTACCTGATACTCCGCTCTTTGCCGCAACCATTACCTCATCGCCTATAACAGCGTGATCGGCAATTCCCACCTGTCCACCAAGAAGAACCCTGTTACCAACTCTTACGCTACCCGAAATCCCAACCTGGGCTGCAAATGCACAATCCTGTCCTATCCTTACATTATGGGCTATTTGGACAAGGTTATCTATCTTGGTACCTCTACCTATTCTAGTCGTACCAAAGGTTCCCCTATCTATAGTTGTGTTAGCCCCTATATCAACCTCATCTTCAATCACAACCCTTCCTAAGTGAGGTATCCTTACCCTTTTACCATCAACCTCTACATAACCAAAGCCATCGCCTCCTATAACAGAGCCAGCTCCTATCCTACACTTTTTACCTATAATGGTTCTGGGATAGATAGTTACATTCGGAAATATTATAGTGTCATCGCCTATAGTTGAGTCTCTTCCTATATAAGTAAAGGGCATGATAACTACATTATCGCCTATTACACAACCACTTTCTATCACAACATACTCCCTTACGGTAACATTTCTACCCAATTTAACATCCGGATATATGATGGAGTAAGGCGAGATGGTCGGGGAGTAACTTTCTTCTTCAAAAAGATAGGCTATCTTAACAACAGCCTTGTAAACATTATCAACCAGTATAAAGGTCTTCTCGGGACTGGAACTTAAAACATGCTCTTTAGAACTAACAGGGACCAATAAAACCTTAGCCTTAGTAGGCTTGAGTTTTCCGTCTACAAAGAAGCTAATATCTTCTACCTCAGCCTCTTCAAAGGATGACAAACCTTTAACAACAAAATCTTTATCACCTAAAACCTCTCCCTTAACTATATCGGCTAATTCCGAGACTCTATACGCTTTCATGATTACTTTTTCTTCGTGCTAGGCTGAGTCTGTTTGGTACCTTGTCCCTGAGACTGCGAAATTATCTTCAATACATCATCAGATATATCCAGTTCGGGAGCAGCGTATATTATCCGCCCACCTCTTTCAAAAACTATAGAATAACCTTTAGTTTTAGCGTAATTCTGAATATCGGCCAAAAATTTATTCACCAACTGCTGTGTAATCTCGTTCTCCCTCTTCATAAGTGTATTTTGAGCTTCCTCAACAGCAATCTGAAATTCTCTAAGCTTTTTTCTATACTGTTCCTCCTTTTCGGCCCTCGCCTTATCCGAAAGATTCTGCCCCATAGTCTCAAGTTCCTTCTTCATCTTGTCGAGCTCAGCCTTCATTGCATCGAGTTCCTTACGCTTTGCAACTACCTCACTCTCAAGCTGAGCCTTTGCCTTCTGTCCCTCAGGGGACTCAAGAACAACCCTCTGGAAATCAACCACCGCAATCCTCAAATCACTAGCCCAAAGCCAGCCACTCAATAAAAACATGATACCGAGATAAAGAAGAATCTTCCTCATACCCTCCTCCTATCAAAATACTGTTCCAAAGGAAAACATGAATCTACATCTTGAGGTATCGTAGGGTTTGGAATCGAGTTTACAACCGTAGTCTATTCTTATTGGACCAAAGGGCGATATGTATCTCAATCCTAAACCTGCACTTTTTCTAAGATCTCCAAAATTCAAGGAACCATCAAAAGCAGCACCCATATCAAAGAAAAATAAAGCTTTTAGATCTCCTATGAGATTGAAGAGATACTCGGCGTTAAATATCAATTCCCTAGTACCACCTATAGCGTCATGATCCTCTCTTGGTGTCGCCTCCTCATATTTAGCTCCCCTTACCGTATCCTGACTACCCACATAGAATCTCTCAAATATCGGCTTTTTCTCACCACTACCTAAATCCTCGAGTATGCCAAGCCTACCTCTCAAATGGAGAACTCCACCTTTAAGTATCGACTCTAATGGCCTATAGTAACTATACTCTGCGAATATTTTAGCATACTTGTAGTCACCACCAAGACCGGCAACCTTGAGAGTTATACTTCTCAAAAATCCCTCTGTAGGAAAGAGGTTACTGTTTCTTAGATCCTGAGTTAAACCTATTATGATTGAACTCGCGGTACCACCTCCCTCTCTGTAAGCATCTATTATAAACTGGGGAGCATCGGAAAGAACATCTTTCAGTTCCGACCTTCTAAACTCGTACCCCAAAGAGAGAATAGTATAGGGATTAATTATCCTCTTACCAAAAACTAGAGAAAAACCTGTACTATCCTCTGTATATGTATCGTACTCATACCGCCAGTTGAACAACCTCGTATTAAGGGAGATGGGCTTGTCGAAAAGATAGGGCTCAAAAACGTTAATATCATAATCTCTTCTCTTACCAGAAATATCCATCGATAAGGTCGTTCTTATTCCCAAACCGAATAGGTTATTCTCACTAACCGAGCCCATAACACCTATCTGTTCCGTTGTTGAATATCCAGCACCAAGCATTAAACTACCCGTTGGTTGCTCCTCCACCTTAACGAAAACATCCATATACTTTTTATCTTCCGATTTTATCGTTTCGCTCGGTTTATTCTCTATGTTAACGTTAGAGAAGTAACCCAAACCTTCGAGCCTTCTCTTTGCGAATTTAAGGGCAACAGAATTCATCTCACCGCCTTCCGAAAGCGGTATCTCCCTTCTTATAACCTTATCCCTAGTTTTGGTATTACCCGAAATGAATATCCTACCAACATAGAACTTATCCCCCCTTTCGATCCTATAGGTGACCTTTACGGTATGATCAATATCGTTCGTATCGACTAAAGGTCTAACGTCGGCGTTGACATATCCTCTCGCACCGTAAGCATCGGTAAGAGCTTCAACATCCTTCCTCATGATCTCTGCGCTGTAATAATCTCCAACCTTTAATTTGATAATACTCTTAAGCTCATCAATCTTATAGGGATCCTCTTTATCAACCTTTACATCGATAGCTGCTACCTTGTATCTTTCACCTTCCTCTATCGGGATCTTTATGTAGATTCTATCCTTCTTTATGTCAACTATAGGATCACCGACCTGAGCTCTCATAAAACCCTTATCCCTATAGTACTGTCTGATCTTCATAACATCGGCATTCAAAAGATCCTCGATATAATAGAACGTAGCTGGTTTCCCCATGAGCTGCTTCACAAAGACTGTGATGGTACTAAATAATGTTTTTTCCTTTGTCATCATCTGTTCTTTGAGCTCGGAAGAGCTTATAGCTTTGTTCCCCACAAACTCTATTTTCGCAACAGAAGCCTTCGTACCTTCAGTGATCCTGTAGGTAAGATCTACATAATTCTCAAATTTTGAGGTTAAAATGTCAACCTTAACGTTATAATAACCCTTAGACTGGTATAACTGCTTTATCTTACTAACGTTTTCACTAACAACCTTTTCATTGTAGAGGTTATATTTGAACTGAGTAAGTTCCTTCCTTATATCGGCCTCCTTTATAGCCCTGTTACCCTCTATACTCACCTTTCTGACTACAGGCTGTTCCTTTACTATATAGGTCAGCTTCACTCCACCTTCAAAGGGTTCAAGATCAACATCAACCGTCTCAAAAAAACCAGTATCAAAAAGCTTTTTTACATCCTCCCTTACCTTCTCTATAGAAAAGGGCATCCCTTCCTTAAGGGATATGTTAAAGAGAATAGTCTCCCTATCTATCCTAACGTTTCCCTTAATATCGATAGCCTTAACTATCACCTCTGAATCATCGGCAAATAGATAAGAGTAAAAAAGAAAGGAAAAACTGATAACTAATACAACGAATAGAGAGAAACGTCTTAAAATGGCTATTATCCCGTCCACCTAGACAGTAGCCTCCTTTCTACTCGACCTCTTCTTAAACTTAACACTATCACCCGATAGATCAGCAACTATCGTACTTCCGGGTGGGAATGTACCAGCTATTATCTCCTCGGAAAGAGGATCTACTAAATACCTATCAACGGCCCTCCTTAAAGGCCTTGCTCCAAGCTGAGGATTATAACCCTTTTCAACCAGCATCTCCTTAACTCTCTTAGTAACAACAAGTTCATAACCCTTTTCCCTTACCATCTCTCTAATCTCGTCAATTATTATATCAAGGATACTGAACATATGCTCCTTCTTAAGCGGATTGAATATTATAACATCATCGAGCCTATTTATAAACTCCGGTGGGAACTTCTTCTTAAAGGCACTCAAAACCTCAGCCTTTATAGTATCAAGATCCTTATCCTCCTCCTTAAAACCGAGAGTAACACTCTTGAAAAATCCTTTTGCACCTATATTAGAGGTCATAATAATCACCGTATTTCTAAAATCGATAACCCTACCATAGGCATCGGTTAATCTTCCACTATCGAATATCTGTAATAACAGGTTGAAAACATCAGGATGAGCCTTCTCTATCTCGTCGAAGAGTATCACGCTATAAGGTCTTCTTCTAACTGCTTCCGTTAACTGACCACCCTCCTCGTAACCAACATATCCCGGCGGTGCCCCTATTAACCTCGATACGTTAAACCTCTCCATATATTCGGACATATCTATCCTTATAAGCGCATCCTTGGTTCCAAATAGCAACTCTGCAAGAACCTCAGCTGTTCTGGTTTTCCCAACACCCGTAGGCCCAAGGAAGAAGAATACACCTATAGGTCTCGTCACAACCCTCAAGCCAGCCCTCGACCTCTTTATAGCCTTGGCTATCTTCTCTACAGCCTCATCCTGCCCTACTATATACCTCTTCATCTCCTCCTCAAGGCTCAAAAGCCTCTTTTCCTCGCTCTCACTTATTCTGGTTAGAGGAATACCGGTTATCCGTGAGGCAACAACCGCAATATCATCCTCAGTAACCACGAAACTCTCGCTAGGTGTCTGAACCTTCCACTCTTTCCTCAAATCCCTTAGTCTCTTTATGAGCTTAGCCTCCTCATCTCTCAAAATAGCTACCTTCTCTACATCCTGATCCTCTATAGCTCTTCTCTTTTCATCGACAATTCTATCAAGTTCAACCTCAACCTCTCTTATTTCGTCCGGTAACATGTAGTTTCTAACTTTAACCATAGCACAGGCTTCATCGAGTAAATCTATCGCCTTATCCGGTAAGAACTTACTAGTTATGTACCTATCGGATAAGCGTACAGCAGCTTCTATAGCCTCATCCGTTATCTTAACTCCATGGTACTCTTCGTACTTCTCCTTAAGACCTCTAAGTATAAGTATGGTATCCTCTTTCGTAGGTGGTTCTACAAGGACGATTTGGAACCTTCTTTCAAGGGCACCGTCCTTCTCTATGTATTTCCTATATTCCGATAGTGTTGTTGCACCTATAACCTTTATCTCGCCCCTCGCAAGGGCAGGTTTTAGCATATTAGCAGCATCAACCGATCCTTCAGCAGCCCCAGCCCCAACGAGAGTATGGAGCTCATCTATAAAAAGTATAATATCCTCACAACTTGCGGCTTCCTTTATTATAGCCTTCATCCTCGACTCAAACTGTCCCCTATACTTGGTACCTGCGACGATAGCACCAAGATCGATAGCTATAACCCTGGCGTTGAGTAAAGGCTCGGGAACATTCCTCTCCACTATCCTCTGAGCCAAACCCTCAACTATAGCCGTTTTACCTACACCAGGTTCCCCTATGAGTACAGGGTTGTTCTTCTTCTTTCTGCACAGTATCTGTATAACCCTCTCTATTTCCCTTTCCCTCCCTATTACAGGATCGAGTTTACCTTCCCTTGCGAGTTTGGTAAGATCAACCCCAAACTCATCAAGTACAGGCGTCTTTTTAACCTTTTCCCTTCTCGAAAAGATCTGCTCTCCGGTAATCTCAACTATCTCAGCTCTTAAATCCTCCGGTTCAACTCCAAGCCGCCTGAGGATCTTGCCACCCAATCCTGTCTTCTCAAGAGCTATACCGAGAAGTATATGTTCGGTACCTATGTAATCATGTCCAAGATCCCTCGACTCCTTCTCGGCATACTCAAGCGCCTTTTTGGCATCAGGCCCAAAGGGTATCGTCC
Source organism: uncultured Aquificales bacterium (assembly GCA_964590075.1). Taxonomy (GTDB): domain Bacteria; phylum Thermosulfidibacterota; class Thermosulfidibacteria; order Thermosulfidibacterales; family Thermosulfidibacteraceae; genus JAGDVO01. The sequence continues at coordinate 108,128 of CAZPXS010000004.1, read as the reverse complement.
CTACAATGAAACCTCTTCTACCATAAGGTATCCTATGCTCTATCTCCTGTTTAAGATAATTGATATCCACACCGAGTCTTTCGAGCGCAACAATAGCCAGGCCCGAACCCTCCTTAATTATACCCAAAAGAAGATGCGCTGTAGTAAGAGTATCGTGCTGATACTTCTCAGCCTCACTTCTCGCTATTATTATTGCTCTTCTTGCTCCTTCACTAAAATTTTCAAACATTACCCTTACCTCCTCTTGAAATAAATTAATGTATATGACTTACATTGTCAAAGGGTATCTTTTAACCACGAGGGCAGTCATGATGGAAAAGGTAATAAGGATAGAGGGTTACCTATTTTTCAAGGGTAAGATAGTGAAAAACCCCCAGATAGAAATCCTGGGGGAGAATGTAAGAATAACCGAAGGAATAGGTTCAAAATTTACCCATAGAGGCTTTGCCATACCGGGAATTGTAAACGCACACGTCCACCTTGATTTCGATAAACCTATTAATGAGAGAAACTTCATAAACTGGATAGAAAGAATAATAACTAAAATAAATCCTACCAGAAATTACGTCAACTATTCCGAAAAAATATCATATTCACTTGAACTTGGAATAACGAAACTATACGACATTACAGGAAACGCATCTATTCCAAAAAATAACAGTGTAGTCTCATTTTTAGAAATTATTGGAGCAGATAAAAGCGACATAGTGAACGTTCCAGAATCAATGATGATAAGTCTACATGCACCATATAGCGTATCCCAAAACTATGCAATAAGAATGATCAATTACTACAAACATAAGAGTTTTTGCATGCATTTTTTAGAAACAGAAGAAGAAGTAAAATTTTTAAAGGGAGAAAAAAACGAATTTGAAGATAGAATATACAAACTAGTAAATAGAAAAAGAGAAACGGATAAATTTGAGATCCCAGGTGAATTTTTGATAAAACTTGGATACAAAGGGTTGGATAAAGCTCTTGTTCACTTTGTACATGTAAGTAACAGGGACATAGAGATAGCTTCAAAGCTAAATAATTCGGTGATAATTTGCCCGAGAAGTAACCTCTTCTTTAGTGGAAAATTAACACCCATAAAAAAGCTTTTAGATAGCGGAATAAACATAGCCATAGGTACCGACGGTCTTGGTAGTAGTCCAAACCTAAATCTATGGGAAGAAATGAGATTGGTATATCTGATGGAGAGAATTCCGATAGAAGAAGTGTTCAAAATGGTAACGACAAACGCCCTCAGGATAGTTAAAAAAAGGGAGATTGTAGATAACGGATTGGTGATTTTTGAATGTAAAAATCGAAGACCGATAGACACACTTTTAGAGATACTATTTCAAGCGGAAAATCTAAAAAAAGAGGTTATCTATCCCATCACTTCCCAACAATAACCGTTGTGATTCTATCGGGTCTTATATACCTACCTACCACCTCTTTTATATCCCTTACACTTACACTCTCCACTTCCTTTACATACCTTACAAGGTAGTCCCTACCGAGACCATAGAAACTAACAAATGCAAGGTAATCGGCTATTTTAACACTTGTATCGAGTTTTAGGGGAAAGCTTCCTATAAGGTATTTTTTAGCATACTCAAGTTCCCTATCCGTCACACCCAACTCAACAAACTTCTTTAACTCCTCGTTAACCTCATCTATGGCAGAAGATACCCTTTTGTTTTCCGTCTGAAAAACTATCTTAAAACTACCGGTATAGTAGGATGGATCGACATAACTATAGACCGAATAGGCGTAACCTCCCTTTTCCCTTATCCTATCAAACAACCTCGATGTCAAACCGGAACCGCCAAATATCTGATTGGCAACAATGAGTTTAATAAAATCGGGATTATTCCTTCTAATACAGGCATGTCCCATTACAACTGTAGATTGTGTTGTTTTCTTCTCCACTTTGAATGTGCCTATCTTTGAATCTATACTAGGTTCAGGCTTATAGTCTACCGCAACTCCACTCCAATCACCCAGATACCTCTCCAATAGCTCTACAAGCCTACTCTTCTCGATATCTCCCACAACTATGAGTTTCGAACCGTTAGGTCTATAATGGTTCTTGTAAAAGGTTAAAAGTTCACTACGGTCGATCGAATTCACAACATCAACAGTACCTAAGGTAGGTCTACCATAGGGATGGGATTCACCATAAACCTTCTCGTTAAATGTCTTTATAGCCACATATCCAGGGTCCTCTTCACTCCTCATTATATCGGATATCACTTCCTTTTTAACCCTATCAAACTCATCCTGAGGAAAGATAGGATTCTTAACGACATCGCTTATTATAGATAGAGTCTTATCGAGATATTTTGAGAGTGTTCTGAAGTATATAGTGGCATAATCCTTCCCAGCACTTGCACCATACTCAACGCCCATAAAATCAAGCTCTTCGGCTATCATTTTTGCACTATAGTTTTTCGTACCTTCAAAGAGCATATTGGCAACCATGTTTGCAAGACCTTCTCTACCGGCTGGATCGAAGACACTACCTGCTGGAATCACAAACTTAAAGACCACAAAAGGTAGAACATCCCTCTTTATGTACCAGACTTCAAGTCCGTTACTCAACTTAAAAACATCGGGTATAAGGTTAGCCTCTCCTGCCATAGATTCCCACCAGATGGTTAAAAAAAGTAAAAGGACAAAGATAAATCTCAATATCACTTATAACCCTCTCCTTCCGGTATAAGGTACCCCACGGTAAAATTATCCCTAACGAGATACCTTTCAGCCACCCTTTTGATATCGTCAGAGGTTATCTTAGAGATATTATCAACATAACTGTTAATGTAATCCAACTTGAATCCACAGACCTCAAGCATTCCTATAAGCATAGCCCTGTAAAAATTAGAATCAAGCCCATAAATAAAAGAAGCTATAACTTTATTCTTAGCCTTCTCAAGTTCATCCTGCTTTAAACCTTCTCTTTTGATTCTTTCAACCTCCTGCCAAAATATACCCTCAACCTCATCAAGGGACACATTAGGAGCTGGTACTATATAGATGGAAAAGGGAACCTTACCGCCCCTTGCTATAGGATCGTACTCAGTCTCCACAGACACAGCCTTTTTCTCCTCTAATACAAGCCTCCTATACAACCTCGAGCTTTTGCCTTCCCCAAGAATAAGAGATAATACCCTCAAGGCATAACTATCCTGAGATTTCCCGTTGGGGGTAAGAAAAACACCAAACAGAGTAGGGACCTTCGCCTCTTTATGCTTAACCCTTAGCCTCTTCTCTCCCCTAGAGTCAGGTTCTTCAAACTCAACCCTCCTAGGTAGATCACACCTTTTTATAGATCCAAAATACCTACTCGCCCTTTCAAATACTTCCTCAGCCTTAACATCACCTACAACCACTATCACAGCGTTGTTAGGACAGTAGTAATTTCTATAATGTGCCTTTAGATCCTCAAGAGTTATGTTCTCTATATCCTTCATCCAGCCTATGATAGGCCAATGGTAGGGATGAGCCCTGTAGGTAGCAGCCATAACCTCTTCCACAAGTACACTTACAGGCTCATCCTCAGTTCTAAGCCTCCTCTCCTCCATAACAACCATCTTTTCCCTTTTAAACTCATCCTCTAACAACTTCAGATTAACCATCCTATCCGATTCAAGTTCCATTGAAATATCTATCTTTTCACCGCTACCCCAATTCTCAAAATAGGCCGTGTAATCTTTACCTGTAAAAGCGTTCTCCTGACCACCATTTGATGCTACGATCTTTGAAAACTGGCCAGGTCCATATTTATCCGTACCCTTAAACATCATGTGTTCCAGTAGGTGCGAGATGCCGGTCTTACCAAAACTCTCGTCCATAGAACCAACCCTATACCATATCTGGAAGGTAACGGTAGGGGTTGTATGATCCTCAACTACAATAACCTTCAAACCATTATCGAGTATTTTCTCTTCCGTTTTTATGGACAAGGACTCCCCCTCCACCAATCCCCCCCATATAATAGGTATCAGAAAAGAAAACATAATTAAGAAAGCTCTCTTCAAACCATATCCTCCAAAATAGCCCTTTCAATATATTTCAGTGTACTAGTATAGTCAACATCAATAAACCCTATACTTTTAACTCCAACCGGTCTCAACAACTCCACATCTCTTCCAGAATAAACTATCACTTTATCGCTATTTTTAACACCAAGCACTATCTCATTATCCCTACTTACAGCTACAACATGAGATCCATCTATACCGGTATATTTCGGTTCGGACCAGGTTATACCATGGTCGTAACTAACAGAATAGAAAAGTGCATAAACTGGGAAGTTAGATGTAACGAAGCAAATTAGCTTATCGTCAATATCTAAAATAGAATTATACCTTAACTCCATACCAACATCCTCAGATATAGCCACAAAAGAGCGTAGATAGAACTTCTCATCCCTTTCGTCATACTCAAACACCATGGGTGAGGTTAGCTTACACCCATAGGGTATGCCAAAGGCTGGCACCAATATGATTCCATCCAAATCAACAGGTAAACCACAGATGTAGGCACACTTCGTGAAAGGAGTTTCAACTCTTTCACCATAATTAAAGTTAACATATTGATTGTAGAAAATCTTCTCCGCTACCATACCACCCTCCATCTCAAATGGTTTCTGTAGTATAGTAGCAAAAGCTGTGCCGTTAATTTGGACTTATCTCCAAGAGTTCTTCGAGTTTCTTTTTAAGTCTCTTTATCTCTTCCCTTACGATAATAGCCTTTTCAAAGGCAAGTTCCTTAGCCAATCTTTTCATTTCTTTCTCAAGCTTAGCTATTTGTGCCTCGATCTCCTCAGGCCTTGATAAATCGATCTCATCCCTCTCTTCTATCTTAACCGTATAGTAATCGCGTTCATAGGGTGATTCTAATATATCCCTTATATTCTTCTTTATACTTTGCGGAGTAATTCCATGTATCCTGTTATACTCTTCCTGAATTTTCCTCCTTCTTCTCATCTCTGCTATTGCTCTCTCCATCGATGAGGTTATGGTGTCCGCATACATTATCACCCTTCCGTTAACGTTCCTTGCAGCCCTTCCAGCAGTCTGAATCAGGGATCTCTCGGATCTTAGAAACCCCTCTTTATCCGCATCGAGTATAGCAACAAGCGAAACCTCCGGTATATCGAGTCCCTCCCTTAGAAGATTCACTCCCACTATACAATCGTAAACTCCCAATCTAAGATCTCTTATCAATCTGGTCCTTTCTATAGTATCAACCTCCGAGTGTAGATAGGCAGCCTTTATACCTTTCTCGTTAAGATAATCTGTCAACTCTTCAGCCATCCTCTTTGTAACCGTTGTAATTAGGGCCCTCTCCCCTCTAGATTTTATCTCGAACAATTCTCTACATAGATCCTCAATTTGACCCCTTGCAGGCCTTACCACAACCTCCGGCTCCATCAAGCCGGTTGGTCTAACTATCTGTTCCACAACGTATGGGCCTGAAAGTTCCAACTCAAAATCCCCTGGAGTCGCAGATACAAAGATCACCTGATTGACCTTTGCCATAAACTCCTCAAATTTTAGTGGTCTATTATCAAGTGCACTTGGTAACCTAAAACCATACTCCACAAGATTCATCTTCCTCGTTCTATCTCCCTCGTACATACCCCTGAGTTGTGGTATAGTTACATGGGACTCATCTATTATTATAAGGGCATCATTAGGTAGGTAATCTATGAGGGTTGGCGGTGGCTCACCTGGAGCTCTACCTGTAAGATGTCTGGAATAATTCTCTATACCTTTACAGTAACCAAGTTCTTCCAGCATTTCGAGATCATACATGGTCCTCTTCCAGAGTCTATCGGCCTCAACATCTTTACCCATAGCCTTAAGTTCCTTTACCCTCTCCTCCAGCTCACTCTTTATCGAAGCGATAGCCCTTCTCATCATCTCGTAGGGTGTGACATAATGACTGGCAGGATAAACTGTGAATCTTTCCACCTCTTCACGAACCTTACCAGTAAGGGGATCTATAAGACTCAACCTTTCAACCTCATCTCCCCATAGTTCAATCCTCAGGGCTAGATCCTCAAGGTTACTTGGATAGACCTCTATTACATCACCCCTTACCCTGAATGTACCTCTCGTGAAGTCAAAATCGTTCCTTTTGTAGAGGATATCTACAAGCTTATCAACTATCTCTCTCCTCGAAATCTCCATACCAACATCCAAGGTGAGAACCATTCCGTAGTACGCCTCGGGACTACCGAGACCGTATATACAACTCACAGTCGCAACTATTATAACATCCCTCCTTTCGAGCAAACTACTTGTCGCTATATGCCTTAGTCTATCTATCTCATCGTTTATGGAACAATCCTTCTCTATATAGAGATCGAGCTGAGGCACATAGGCTTCGGGTTGATAATAGTCATAGTAGGATACAAAGTAACATACAGCGTTTTCTGGAAAGAAGTACTTAAACTCCGAGTAAAGTTGAGCAGCTAGCGTCTTATTGTGAGAAATTATAAGGGTAGGCCTATTTACCCTTGCGATAACATTTGCCATGGTAAAAGTTTTGCCAGAACCAGTAACACCAACAAGGGTCATATAGGGTACACCTGAGTTCACCCATTCCACCAGCTTTTCTATTGCCTTTGGCTGATCTCCCTTTGGCTCGAACTCGGATACAAGCTTGAACTTACCCATCCTATTAGCTATAGGTATGTTATAATAGATTTTTGTCAAGATGAAGGACATACTTTTAGAAATAAGAAGGCAAACCCTTCATACGGTAAATGGTGTAATCATCATCCTTGCCTTTAACCATTTTGGGAAGATAGTTGGCTTTATCCTAATTACACTTGCAATAGTCACATATTTAGCGATCAAAATTCATAGAACTAAAAGGATTAGAATCGTAGGATTACTGATAGATCTATTTGAAAGAAGCGAAAACTTAGATAACCCTGGTAAAGGTGGAGTAACATACCTACTAGGAACAGGTTTAACTATCATCCTATTTAACGATGGAGATGTGGTAAGGGGTGGACTTTTGGCTCTAACCTTTGGTGACTCAGCAAGTACCATAGTGGGGAAAACATTGGGTAAAATAGAAATTCCCCTTATCAAAAAAATCATCAAGAAGAAAAGAACAGTTGAGGGAACCTTAGCCTTTGTAACTGTAACCACGATCTTGGGAAGTTTATTCGTGCCGTTCAAAGTGGCTCTACTAAGCGGAATTATAGGTTGTTTAATGGAGATCATTAGTCCTATAGATGATAACATAGTATTACCAATTTTTACTTCGTTGACTTTGCTAATCCTGTATGGTTTCATGTAAAACATGGAAGATAAAAGAGAGTTTGCACGAGTAGACGTATTTATTCCAATAAAGTATAAAAAAATAACCGATCCAGAAGAACTTAAAAAACCAGCACGTGTGATTGGTGATCCAAGCATATTATTTCCGAAGCCGTTAGAATACCCTAAAGATCAAGTTATCGCAGATTGGCTAAGGTATATAAACTCAAAGCTCGATCTTATAATAAGCCTACTGGGCATTAAGAAAGAAACAGAGGGCGATTACAAGTATAGCTGGGTAAATATAAGTGCAGGTGGAATTAGCTTTGAAACTAAAGAAGAATTCAAAAAAGACGAAATAATAGAGATAGAGATGGTGTTAGAGGGTGTAATACCTACGGTAATTATCTTAAAAGGTATTGTCAGTTGGTGTGAAAAAACTGATGACGCATACAGAATAGGTGTAAAGTTTATCGATCCACCGGAAAGAGTAACGGAGATAATAGCTAGGTTCGTATTTGAAAAACAGAGGGAGATACTATCGAAAAAAAGGTTGGATAGATGACGAGTCTTATAGGTATATTTATCGTTATAGGATGCGTAGTGGGTGGTTATCTTATGGAACATGGTAACCTTTCCGTATTGATTCAACCTGCAGAATGGGTGATCATATTTGGTAGCGCCTTTGGAGCACTGGTAATATCCTCCCCATTTCCGGTTGTGAAGGGAGTGGTAAGTGGAGCACTCGGAGCAATACTCGGAAAGGGAGAAGTCAAGAAAAGCGACTATATGGATATTCTCTTACTCTTAAACGACATATTTGTGAAAGTCAGAAAGGAAGGTCTTATAGCCATAGAACAGGATATAGAGAACCCTGAGAGTAGCTCGATATTTTCGAAATACCCGAATATCTTAAAAGACCACGTAATAATAGATTTTATAACTGACACACTTAGAACCATAATGACAACAACAATGAGTCCTTATGAACTCGAGAGTCTATTAGATACAGAGATAGAAGTTATAATTGAAGAGGAATCGGAACCTGCCCATACCCTCACAACCATAGCCGATTCACTACCCGGTTTAGGTATAGTTGCAGCGGTTTTAGGAGTTGTTCTAACCATGGGAAAGATAACTGAACCACCGGAAGTGCTTGGACACAGTATAGGTGCGGCTCTTGTCGGTACATTTATGGGTGTTCTTATGTGCTATGGTTTCGTTGGTCCAACTGGTAGAAAGATGCAGGCTATCGTAAACGGTAAAAAGAACCTACTTGTCGTTATAAAATCTGCGCTCGTATCATTCGTAGGAGGCTCTCCACCACAGATAGCACTTGAATATGCAAGAAGAGCCATACCTCCCCATTTTAGACCCTCCTTTAAAGAACTCGAAGATACCATAAAGGGAAGAAAATAACTTAAGATCATCAGAAGGAAATGGACGAGAAAACTACAATAATAATAGTAAAAAAGGGTAAAAGAGGAGGGGAAGGTCATCACGGTGGAAGCTGGAAAGTAGCTTACGCCGACTTTGTAACCGCAATGATGGCTTTCTTCCTACTAATGTGGCTCATAACCATGGTTTCTCCGGAAAAAAGAGCAGGTGTAGCACACTACTTCCAGACCTTTAGCATCTTCAGTCCCTCAGGTACATCGATAATCCCTAGCGCATCCCCAGAATCAAGAGGTGGAACCAGCGTACTTAAGTTCTCAAAAACAAGAACAGTTATAGAAAAGATAAAGGGTAATATAGGAAGGGGTTTAGCGGAAAGATTAAAGGCTTTAAGTGGACATCTTAGAATAGAGGTTACCGAAAGGGGACTGAGGATAGAAATCACAGATCTTGCTGGAGAACCACTATTTCAGCCAGGAAGTGCTGAACCCACCCCGGAGGCTAAAGAGATACTAAGACTAGTAGCTGAGTCAATAAAAGATGAACCTGTTTTAGTTGAAATAGAGGGACATAGCGATGCTACACCCTATAAGGGTAGTAACTTAAATAACTGGGAATTGTCGGTTCTAAGAGCCTACAACTCGTTTAAATATATGACAGAAATCGGGCTACCGGTAGATAAGATTACAAAAGTAACGGGCTATGGCGATAAAAGACCACTTATAAAGGAAAATCCTTTTGATCCGAGAAATAGAAGGATAAGTTTATACGTTGAAGTTAACATCCCAGAGGAAAAACAGACTCCACAAAAAGGTAAGGAAAATAAAACAGAAACAAAGTAAAACTACCAAAACTATTGACAGAGGATAGGATATACTGTAATTATGAGAATAAGTTTGGTTGCCGGGGTAGCTCAGGCGGTAGAGCAGCGGACTGAAAATCCGCGTGTCCCCAGTTCGACTCTGGGCCCCGGCATTTTTTAAAGCCTGTATATAGACATATTGGAATATGATGATTAAATTGGGGGTGTATTATGGGGAAGGCTATTGAACTGAACGAGGCAAATTTTGAGCAAGAGGTTTTAAAATCTGATATTCCTGTCCTTGTTGATTTTTGGGCCATATGGTGCGGTCCCTGTAGAATGATAGCTCCTATAATAGAGGCCTTAGCTGAAGAGTATGCTGGAAAGGTAAAGGTTTGTAAAGTTAATGTGGATGAGAACCCGAATCTCGCCGCCAGATTTGGAATAAGGGCTATACCAACACTGCTTCTCTTCAAGGAAGGAAAGGTAGTGGAACAGCTCGTAGGAGTACAACCGAAGGAGATACTCGAATCCATATTGAACAGGTACGTTTCTTAATTTAAATTCTTCTATATGAGGATAGTAGCTATAGATTATGGTTTAAAAAGATGTGGGATCGCGATTTGCGATCCCCTATATCACATACCTCAACCTTATAAAGTCGTTGAAACAAAACGCATCCTTGAAGAACTTGAAAGTATAAACGAAAAATCCAAGATCGATAGAATAGTGGTGGGTACTCCTCAACTAAAGAACAGAGATTCCGAACTTTTGTTAAAAAAAATCGAGGAGTTGGTAAAAGCCCTATCCGATAGATACGGTATTTCGATAGACTTTGTAGATGAGAGCTTTACCACCGAAGAGGCAGAAGAGATATTAAAACTAGCATTTAAAGACTGGAGAAAAAGAAAGAAATTTAAGGATGCAATTAGTGCATCGATAATACTAGAAAAATACCTTAAAAGCGGAGGCAAAGCATTATTCTAACCTGTGACATAGGAAACACCAATATAGTCTATGGAATCTTTAAAAAGGATGATTTGGTTTACTCATGGCGTGTTAGTTCAGAGAGGAGAAGAACTGCCTGTGAAATGTCTGTTATTCTGATGAACCTATTCAACATGGAAAACCTGAATTTTAGTGAATTAAAAGGAGCCATCATATCAAGCGTAGTACCACCTCTTACAAACGTCGTAAAAGAAGCCATATCCAAACTAGCAAACGGTATAGATATAATAGTGGTTGGACCAGGTATAAAAACCGGGATAAGCATCTTGGTTGATAACCCAAGAGAAGTGGGAACCGATAGGATAGTAAACGCATGTGCAGGTTACCATCTCTATGGTGGACCGCTAATAATAGTTGACTTTGGAACAGCAACCACCTTTGACGTAGTTTCAGAAAAGGGGGAATATCTCGGAGGAGCCATATCTCCGGGAATAGGAATATCTATGGAGGCTCTTTTTAGAGAGACTGCTCAACTGCCAAGAGTTGACTTTAAAAAACCAACACGGGTAATTGGTAAAAATACCGTAGAAAGTATGCACTCTGGTATATTCTTTGGATATGTGGCTCTTGTGGATGGAATGATAGAGAGAATGATTGGTGAGATAGGAAAGGCAAAAGTCATAGCTACCGGAGGCTACGCAAACCTCATCTCCTCTAGTAGTAAATATATCGAGATAGTAGAACCAAACCTAACTCTCATCGGCCTAAAAATAATATACGACAAGAATAGGAAGAAAAATATTTAGTCTTCCTCCTCCAACTTAACCTCTTCCATCTTTTTACTTCTTAGAAGGATCTCTCTTGCCAGTTTTCTATCGTAACAGGCCTTTCGCAAAACCCTCCTAACCTCATCGGAATTCAAACCAAGAGCATCGCAGCAGAGATCGAATTTAAGTATACTTGGCCAATTAGGATCAAATATCCATTTATAAGCAGTTATCCAATCTATGCCCTTTCTCTTCTCTTCAACTATGGGCTTTAGAAGATCAACTATAGCCCTCTCTAACACAGCCTCCGCAAGCTTTTTATATCTCTTCATACCCCACCCCTTTAAATGGATCGATTCATCTTGTATATATTTTACCTACCATGGAAACTGTCAAGCGTAACTTCTTCAGGATAATAAAGAAGGACAAGTTAAGTAAAGCACGCATAGGCTTGATGGAACTCGACAGAGCAACTATAACGACACCCACCTTCATGCCCGTCGGAACGATAGGTTCTGTAAAAGCCGTGGACTGGAGTATATTAAAATCCATAGGTTTCAACATAATCCTGGGGAATACCTACCACCTATACCTAAGACCGGGTATAGATATAATAAGGTCAAATGGAGGTTTACACAAGTTTATAGGTTGGAATAGAGCCATATTAACAGACAGTGGTGGTTTTCAAGTGTACAGTTTAAGCAGTATGGTTAGGATAGAGGAGGAGGGGGTAGAATTTAGATCCCATCTGGATGGATCAAAGCATTTCTTTACCCCTGAGAAGGTTATAGAGATACAGGAAGCTATGGGATCGGATATAATGATGCCCTTAGACTGGTGTTGTAGATGGGATGCGGAAATAGATGAAATAAAGGAATCTGTAAGGCTCACAACCAAATGGGCCAAAAAAAGCAGAGAAGTCTGGAGTAAAAACTATCTATTCGGAATAGTGCAAGGAGGTATGGATAAATCCCTAAGGAAACTATGTGCCGATCTCCTGATAGAGCTTGACTTTCCAGGATATGCAATAGGTGGAGTATCCGTAGGCGAACCAAAGGAGTTAATGTGGGAAATGGTTGAATATATGGGCGAATTGCTACCCTTCGATAAACCGAGATATCTCATGGGCGTAGGTAAACCCGAAGACATCATATTCGGGATAATGCACGGTATAGATATGTTTGACTGTGTATTACCCACAAGATGTGGAAGAAACGGCTTACTATTTACCTCTAAAGGCAAGGTGAGAATAAAGAACAAGAAATACGAGAATGATGATACACCTCTCGATCCCGAGTGTGACTGCTATACCTGTAGAAACTTCTCAAAAGCCTATCTGAGACATCTATTTCACAACGAAGAACTCACCTCCTACACCCTCAATACAATCCATAACCTAACCTTTTTTAAAAGGATCGTTGATATAGCAAGAGAAAAGATACTCGACGGAACATTCTACGATTGGGCGGTCAAATTCATAAAGGAGTATCCAGAACTGGATTAAGCTCTCTCGCAATCCTCTCTAAGAGTCTATCTATACCTATACCTTTTTTAGCCGATATAACTATATCACCGTTAGAGATGATATGCCTAGCAAGATCCTCATCTATCAGATCGACCTTGTTATAAACCCTTACTATAGGTTTATCCTTTAAACCCATTTCCTCAAGTATATCATCAACAACCTCGATCTCGTCATCCATGAAGGGACTCGATAGATCGATAACGTGTAGAAGAAGATCAGCAGAATATAACTCCTCAAGTGTTGCTCTAAAGGCAACCTTAATATCCTCTGGCATATTCCTTATGAAACCCACAGTATCCGTTATTATACATTTACCAACACCTTCCAGATAAAAAGTTCTCGCGAGTGGATCCAAAGTCGCAAACAACTTATCAGCCACATAAGCCTGAGTTCCGGTAATCGCCTTAAGAAGCGTTGTTTTCCCAGCATTCGTATAACCGACCAGCGATATAACCGGTATCCCACTTCTCTCCCTTAACTTTCTCCTCTCCGCTCTCTCCTTCTTAAGGGACTCTATCCTATCCTCCAAAATAGCTATTCTCTTCTTAATAACACGTCTATCCATTTCGAGCTTTGTCTCACCAGGACCCCTTCCGCCTATACCACCGGCAAGTCTCGACATGGCAGTACCCTTCCCTATTATCCTCGGATAGGTGTATTTTAGCTGGGCAAGTTCAACCTGTAACTTACCTTCCATCGATATGGCTCTCTTGGCGAATATATCGAGTATAAGCTGAGTCCTATCTATAACCTTCAGATCCGTCATCTCCGCTATATTGTTAAGCTGGGTAGGTAAAAGTTCTTCGTTAAAAACAAGCATAGTTGCACCAAGATAAAGAGCCTTTATAATTATCTCCTGAAGTTTACCCTTACCCATCAAAAACTGTGGATTATAGGCCTTAACCTTCTGAATAACCGTGTCGAGGACCTTTATATTCGCACTCTCACATAACCTCACAAGTTCCATCATATAATAGTCACCATAGGCCCAATCCTTCGGCGTTAAAACAGAAATGAGTATAGCCCTCTCCTCATAACTACTATTCTCAGGTTCCCTTACCTTGGAATATATCTGATCCTCGAGATCAAGGATAAAATTCTCAAAGTTAAGATCGACTCTGCTAGGATGTTGCCAGGATAAAATATCGTACTTTTTACCCTGAGGGTTGGGAGGTAAAAGATAAGCCATCTCTACTTTTCCAGGTAAACCTTCATCCACGTTAACAACAACCATCGCATCTAACCTTAACATCAATAGATCCGTTATATCCTCCTCATCGATTCCTCTCTTACCAAGATGGGTGTGAATACATCTTAAGCCCTTCAACCTGCCGGGATAATACCTGAAATAGGACAGATCGGGAATCACAATCCGCGTACTATCACCAACAATAACATGTGTGATAACCCCTCTCCTATCTACCAGTAAGCCTATTTGTCTACCTGTATCGTATGAGATGCCCGCTATGATCCTCGCTACATCTGAACTTATAACCTCCCTCTTTACCCTCTTTTCATATAACTTAACCAACTGCTTTAATTGATACTTTTGTAAACCCTTCGTATTTCCTATTATATCCCTAATCCTCACCTCCCCTATCACCTTCCTCTAAGAATCTCCTCCAGAATACCTCTACAAACTTCTCACCTTCCCTGTAACGTATATCTAATTCTCCCTTATGGGCCCTATAAACTGCCTCACCGAGACGCCTAGCAAGAGAGGGATAGGTAGTCTCAACCACTATCGCTCCATCCTCCTTCTTTACAGACATTATTCTATTTAACGGTCTATAGCTTTTTTCTATCTCAGCCTCATTATTTATAAGATTCATTATTTCCTCTTCCTTAAGATTAAGATAGTCACCCTCAAGTACCAATATCCCCCCCGGATACTTATCCTTTATCCTTCTACAGGCCGGGCATACAGCATAGTTTATCTCCTCTCCCTTAGGTGGTTTATCCCACGACCACCTACCGTCCTTGTAAAGGGCATTACAAACCTCGCAGACGGTTGGTTCAGGATACTTACGTCCCTCATAATATGGGTCATCAGGAGCAACATTCTTAAATTCTTTTCTCACCATATGATCCTTAGCCATCAATCCCTCCTTTATTTTTTGTTACTACAATACTATTATAATACATCGTAAGGAATAGAGAAAGTCCCAATTAAACTAAACACCCTTAAAGGGGGTTAGAGATGGAAGGAAGGTGGATGAAGCACCTCATAAAAGCCTGGGATGCGTTTCTGGATGATATTTTCAGTTTTGTACCGGATGAGAGCAAAAGGCACATAAAAAATGCTAAGAAAGAATTTCTACTAGCTATAAGGTCTATGATAGATTCAAAGATACAGGAATTAAACAAAGAAGTGGAAGAAGTCAAAAGGATTGAGATAGAAAAGGAGTGAATAATTGAGAATACTACTATTCACAGGTAAAGGGGGAGTTGGTAAAACTACTATCTCTTCCGCAACGGGAGCCTATCTTGCAGCAACCGGCAAAAAGGTACTTGTCATCTCGGTAGATCCAGCCCATTCCCTATCGGACGTTCTCGAAGTAGATGTTTCGCCGGAGCCAAAGGAAATAACAAAGAATTTTTTCGCCCAGGAGATAGATGTTTACTATTCTGTAGAAAGATTCTGGGGTAAACTAAAAGAGTATTTGAAGAGCCTCCTAAAATGGCAGAAGTTGGATGAGGTAAAGGCAGAGGAACTATCAATTTTACCAGGGATGGAAGAAATCTCCTGCTTTCTATGGATAAACAAACATTATGAGGACGGATTGTACGATGTTATTATAGTTGATTCTGCTCCCACTGGTGAAACTCTTAGATTACTTAGTTTACCAGACGGTTTGAGCTGGTGGGTAACCAGATTCTTACCTATCCATAGGAGAATAGTTAAAATAGTAAGACCTGCCGCAAAAATGGTAACCGATATGCCTCTACCTGAGGATGAAACCTATGACGCTATGGAGGAACTGTTCCGTCAGGTTTACAATCTCTACTACACTCTTCAAAATCCAGATGTCTCTTCGATAAGACTTGTGACGAATCCTGAAAAGATGGTTATAAAGGAAACTGAAAAAGCCTATACCTATCTTCACCTATTCGGTTTCCCGGTAGACGCGGTAATCATCAACAAGATCGCATCCCAGAAAGATCCATACTATGAGATACAGAAAAAATACATAGATCACATAGTAAAGAGCTTTGAGCCAACACCCATAATACCTGTATACAATAGATACGAGGAAGTACTTGGATTCGAAAAGTTGGTTGAGCTTGGTAGATCTATCTACCAGGATAAATCACCGGATGAAATACTCTATAGAGACAAACCCTTTGAAATATTAGAAAGGAACGGACAATTTGTTCTAAAAATTCTACTTAAGAATCCTCCAGGAGGAAAACTAGAAATATACCAAAAGTCAGAAGACCTAATTATAAAAATAGGGAACTACAAGAAACATTTCTATCTACCAAGGGCTCTTCTAAACAAAGAGTTGATAAAGGCAACCCTAAAAGATTCAAAACTGGAAGTTATATTTAGATAAAGTCCAAGATGGATAGAATAAAAATAGCCTACTATATATCAGATACGGGATGGGGACACGTAACTAGGAGTTTAAGGATAATAGAAGAATTCCTCTCAAGAGGTTATAAAGTCGATGTAATAAATAGCTACAAAGATATATTTGAACCTTTATTAACAAACTATCCAGAATCTCTCTCGATTCATATACCAGATATAAAAGGAGATCCTCGCCTACCATACGACTATCCATTCAACCTTAATGAGATAAAGGATAGTATAATAAAGCTACTAAGGAATAAGAAAGAATGGTTAAAGGTGGAAACTGAAAGGATAGAGAGGATAAAACCGGACATAATTATTTCCGATATAACACCCTGGGCATTTATTATCGGAGATAAACTCAGAATACCCGCTATAGCCATTACAAACATCAACTGGTGGGATGAGTACCGATTCATCCTCAAGGATGACGATAAAATTCCACTCGATGAATTATACGAGGCGTACGAGAAGGCAACATGTGCACTTATTCTACCATTTGAGAGCCTCAACACCCCGTTCAAAAACATAGTAAGAATCCCTATAGTCACAAGGAAAATCAACTGGGATAGGGTAAGGGAAAAAAGAAAAGAGTTACTGACCTCCTATAGACCAACTCTCATATGTACAGTAACACTAGGAGGACATTACACAAAAAACAGAAATCTGATAGAAAAGCTAAAAATGCTTATTTATAGCATATCGGAAAGAGAGAGAAACATCCTATTTATAGGTAAATCGGACCTTAAAGTTGGAAGTACTAGATTCATAGAGATAAATGAGTTTACAGACTTTCATGAGTTAATAGCGGTAAGCGATTTCATCATCGGAAAGATAAGCTACGGCATACTAAGTGAAATGGTTTCTTCGGATGTAAGTGGAATACTCTTTTATAGAACTATGGTTTTGGAAGATGTAATAAACGCTGATAATATAAGCGAAGCTAAATGGGGGATCACCATTCCCTTTGAAAAGGAGGATTTTCATGTTGATCTAGCGAATTTATTTAGATTGGAGAAATTTCCAAAAAGTAAAAGACTACTACAGGACGGAACAGAAAAGATAATGGAATGGATAAATAGGTATGTCTGAAATCTGGTTTTTATTCGCATTTCTTGCAGCCTTTTCATGGGCAACCTCGGATCTCTTAAACAAGCTATCAATGAGTAAAGGTGAAAACGAGTATAACGCGCTTCTTTCGAGGTTCCTATGGGCAATACCTATTATATTCCTCTTCTACCTAAAAAAATCCGGCCTTAAGACTCCAGAGTATAAAGCATTGATTTATATCATACTTGTGATAACTGGAGATATATCGGCATCGTTATTATACATGAAAGCTTTGAAGATCGGTGAGATCTCAATAGTTGCTCCTCTTACGAGCTTTGCCCCCATATTCATGGTCTTGACATCGATTGTGATCCTAGGAGAACCTCCGAGTAAACTATCCCTATTTGGTATACTACTCGTCAGCTTAGGTAGCTATATCCTTGGCATAAAGAATCTACAGAAGGGTTTACTAAAACCTCTAACCGAAGTACTACTATCCAAACCAGGAATCTACACTATATGTGCCGCATTCATTTTTAGCATAGATACCTCTATAGCAAAGGTAAGCTTAAGGTATACGGATATTTATTCCTTCTCCTTTTGGTACACTCTACTTTTTGCGATAATATTTATTATCCTATCAAAGATCCTAAATAGACCCATATCTCCTAAGAGTATAGCGATGAGAAAAGGGAGCATAATGATAGGCATTTTATTTGGTTTAGGGACCATAAGTTTCATGAAGGCTATAGAAACCGCCAACATATCCTACGTATCAGCAATCGGAAAAGTCAATATGGTAATCTCGGTGATATATGGTAGGATATTTTTCAAGGAAAGAAACTTCAAAAATAAGCTTATAGGAACCATTATCATATTAGCAGGTGTAATACTAGTCATCACAGGCTCAGGTAAAACTGAAACATAACTTGATCTTTTGGAAAGGTCTGGTTAAACTTTTATATAGTAAAAAGTCGTTAAAGTAGGAAGGGGGAAGGAAGTTGAAGACCATACTTGTTTTTAGACATTTGGATATCGAGAGTCTCGGTCTATGGGAAGAAGTAGCATTGGAACATGATGTTAATTTTCATTACTACGACACCTATAAAGAAAACTTTCCGAACAATCTAGAAGAATACTCACATCTTGTTGTTCTTGGAGGACCTCAGAGCGTTAACGAAGTAGAAAAATATAGCTTCATAAATAGAGAATTAGAGATAATAGAAACTTTCATAAAATCTGGCAAACCAACAATTGGAGTAGGACTTGGTGCCCAGATGATAGCTAAGGTTTTGGGAGCTAAGGTCTATAAGTCAGTTCCAGAGATCGGGTGGATAGAGATAACCATGACGAGGTACGCTTTGATAGACTATCTCTTTTCCCACTTTCCAAGGACACTTAGAGTGTTTACGTGGCATGAGGAAACTTTCGATCTACCTCAGGGAGCGTTAAGATTAGCATACAGTGAATGGGTACCTAACCAGGCTTTTGTTTATCAAAAACATGTATATGCTCTTCAGTTTCATCTTGAAATTACACCAACGATGCTTCTGAGATGGAGGAACTTCTATAAAACCAAGGATATAAGGAGACCTAGCATAGAGGGGTTACCTGGATTCGTTCCTGATGGAATGTACTTGCCAAGTTCGTGGGAATTCTTTAAAAGATTCCTAACAATTCCTAGGGAGGGAGAGGCTAATGAAAAAAGTTGAGGCGGTTATAAAACCGTTTAAACTCGACGAGGTAAAGGAGGCTCTTAGAGAGATCGGTGTTACAGGTATGACGGTAACAGAGGTCAAAGGTTTCGGTAGACAAAAGGGGCACACGGAAATATACAGAGGTGCTGAATATATAGTTGACTTCCTACCGAAAGTCAAAATAGAAGTCGTAGTTCCAGACAACATGGTTGAGCAGGTAGTAGAGGCCATAAGAAACGCAGCTTACACCGGAAAGATAGGAGATGGTAAAATATTCGTTACCCATATAGAGGAAGTTATTAGAATCAGAACTGGTGAAAGGGGGGAGGAGGCTCTCTAACTTTTCCTCCCTAGCTTATACACATCCAACCTTGTTTTTTTAGTGTTCTTTAAGTAGCTCAAAGCTAGAAGATATGGTTCTTTACCATTTAGCTCCCCTATAGAAAAATCTAAAGCATAGGCGTTTGAGTACTTTGGTGTCTCGATGGCGACGTAGAAAGCCACTATTTTCCTATCCTTCGTTCTACTTATTCCAACCACCCTGCCATTAATACCGTAATAGTCGGAGGATACAGTAACACCAAATTTTGCGAGAGTTGGATCGTCATGTGCCACTGTGAACAGATAGAGACCATCCGGCAACTTGTAAGCTTCTATCCTTCTTTCAACATTGAATCGCTTCGCCACCTCTAGCGGTTCAAAATCCTTCTTAGCAGGTGGAGTGTAAAACCGGGGAGTAGCATAGTAACACAGGGCGGTATATGGACCTATAGGATCGTTTAAAGAAGCAACAAAGTTTCCTTTATCATCGTAGAATTCTAGGCTACCACCTCTTATGACGGCAAAAAATCTCTTCCCCGAGTCATCCAGCAACCCATAATACCATCCGTATAAACTCCCGAGAGCCCTAACCTTCTCTATCAGATCAATATTCGATCTATCATCTTTTAAAAATTTTCCACTCCTATAGGAAAGGAGAAAAGGATTACCCTCAAACTCACCATACTCGTTAATGTTCCAACCGATAACAATATCTCTGTCAGGCATTTTTACAACCCTCACTGGATACTTTAACTCTGTAACCAAATCGATCCTTTTACCTGAAATAGTAAGAACATAGGTTTCTGGGAAAGCCTTATAAACCCCACTGATAACCTCATTAACCACAAAAGTCCAAAATATGTAAGTCTTGCCATCTATTTTAGCCTGATCAAAATATATAGCCTTATTCAGCATTTTAGATCTTTTACCGAGATCGTAACTAATAAGTGGTATGAGATCTCCAGACTCATTGATATGAAATACGTCAACAAAGCTATCTCCAGCTAAAATTATCTCATCCTTTCCGTCACCATTAACATCCATACTAACAACAAATTTGTAATCCTTGGCAAAGACACGCGATAAAAATGCACCACCTTCCTCAACATTTGACTCTGTAGCAACCATGATGGAAGGCACTTTACTGACGGGGTTGGCTATGGTAAAGTTAGATGATGAAAGAAGCAATGAAACAAAAACTTCACCTCCAATACCAGCAACAACTTTCGGTTTTATATTCAAATCAACGAGACAACCACTTTTATCAACACTGAACATCGTCTCCTCAGTAAAGGCTAGCTTCACCGTTTCAATCAACTTTGACTTATCAACATTAACCTCCTTAACCTCGGGATCATCGATACTTACACATACCTCTAAGGGTGGCTTAACCACGTACCCTTTATTTACCTTCTCCTTTAACTTTATAACCCTACCTATAGCATAACCTTTATCAAGCGACTCTATCCTTACCACTGCAACCGGAACATCAATTCCCGGATAGGTCCTTTTACTTTCTGGATCCGTATATGTAGACCCAGGTCTATATATAGTGGCTATGGTACCTATCCTAACACCAGAGGGTTCGCTAAACCTAATGTAAACATAATCCCCCGACATCCTATCCACATAACCCTTAGCAAAGTTAAAACTATCCTTAGTCTTAAGTACGAGTTCCCTGATGGCACTATAGTAATCGTATCTCCCACTACCATCCTCCGCATAAAGAGAAGCAACTAGCACAAAACACAGGATAAATATGACCGATAGGATTTTCTTCATATCCCCATCCTCCAAACTTCGTCTGATTTTAGTTAAAATCTATTGTCAAGAGATGGAAAAAGCAATAATATAGTCGATAATGGAGTTAGGAAGAAGAGAGAATATCGAGGTAAATAGAATAATAGATATAGGGCAGAGTGTCGTAGTTAAAAAGGTAAAGGGAGAACAGTACGGTAGATCCAACTTTCAGGATATTGACAGCGAAAATATCTATATAATGCAACCAACAGATGAAAAGGGCTATCCCCTATCTCTACTACCAAATGAGGAAGTTATGATAAGTTTCATAGGTAAGACAGGCAAAAGGTACGGTTTTATAAGTAGAGTAACAAAACATATAAGGAATCCTCTATTTCTTATAGGGATAAAGAAACCTAAGGATATATACGTAGTTGAACTTAGAGAATACTTTAGGGTTCCTGTTCTGATACCCTTTGTAGCAAAAAAGGCCATCGAAAAGAGGAACGAGGATGGCTCTACAGAGTACGTAGCCACGGACGAAAGCTTCACAGGCTACGTCCAAGATATATCCGCAGGTGGCATGTTTATAACTACCAATTATGATCTTAAAGTAGGCGACTCTATACTTATAACACCCTTTATAGAAAAGGATAAGGTAACCAAGAAAGTACAGGTAATAACTAAAAAGAAGGAGGTAACTCCAACCATAATATCCAAACCAAGAGAGGAAGATATAGCATTTGTAGATCTACCAGCTAAGGTCGTAAGAAAAGTAGTTATAGATCCAAAGGAGAAAAAATACGGCTATGGAATAAAATTTGATATAGATGAAAATACAAGAGAAAAAATAATGCTATTTTGTTTTAATAGACAGAGAGAACTTAAATCATTCCAACAAGAGGAAGAATTATGAGAAATTTATTTATTTACTTTATAATTGCGGTTATATCCTTAAGTTTAGTTTTCAATAATGCCCTTTCTCAACCAGAAGCGCTGTATCAGAAGATTCTGGAACTTAACCTACTCTACCTAGAAAATAAAAAACCAAAGGATGAAGACTTAAACAAGTTAGCCGAGGAGTTGAAAAAGAGGGGTACGATAGATGCCTACATAAGTGTAATAGAGATACTAAATAACCTCAACTTACTTAATAAGGCACTAAATATAGCTAAGGATGCTATAGAAAAGTTTTCAAATAACGACACCCTTTATATATACTACGGAGAACTCCTCATAAGAAACGGTGGCAATGTGGATGAAGGAGTCCATTGGATAAAAAAAGCTCTAACAGTTAACCCGAATAACAGATACGCGTATATGGATTTGATACAGATATATCTTAATACTGGCAAAACAGAAGAAGCATTCAAATTGATAAATGAAGCAGAATCCAAATTCCCAAACGATGCTTTCCTACTCTTTCTAAAAGGTAAAGCTTACTACATGATAGAACTTTATAGAAACGCAGAAACATACTTAGAAAAATCTGTGGAAATTGATAATTCTAACATAGAAGCATTAAAATTACTCGCAGAAATTTATGTAATTAACAATAAGCTTGATAAGGCGTCGAACTTATACGAAAAACTTATAAAATCAGGTATAATTTCAAAAGATATGATCATAAAATTAATAAAAATATATATAGCTTTAGAAAAATATGACAGAGCTTTAAGTATAGCAGAAAGAATGTACTCGGTACATCCAGATGAAGAGTTGAAAGAGCTTCTTGCACTAATATATCTTAAAATAGACGATATTAACAAGGCAAAAGAAATGCTTAAAGAAGTAACAGAAATAAGTCCACTAATGTTAGTCATAATGTGTAAAGAAAATAAACTAGATAAATTTAAAAAATCTCTAAAAGAATATATAGACTCTTTGGATAGTTTCAAGACGCTGTTATTTTTGCTTAATGATCCGAAAAGCAAAAATTGTATAGATGTAGCTGTAATTGAAGGATTAAAGAAACTGTACAAAGATGCTGAGTTTTACCACACAGTCAGTCAATTTTACATTTCAATAGATGATTACAAGAAGAGTGAATTATACGCTAAAAATGCAATTTCATTACAAGAAAAAAATGGAGATTACTGGTTTTTATTAGGATCAATTAAAGAAAGAAAGGGGGAATTTGACAAGGTAGAAAAGTACCTTGAAAGGGCATTGAAAATTAAAGGAGATGATCCTGTCATTCTAAACTATTACGGTTACACTCTTATCGCAACTGGGAGAAACGTAGATAAAGGTATTGAATTAGTAAACAAAGCTCTAAAGTTGGATCCGGATAATACATCCTATCTCGATAGTTTAGCGTGGGGTTACTTCAAGAAGGGTGAAATTA
The DNA here is from genome assembly GCA_964590075.1 of uncultured Aquificales bacterium. Classification (GTDB taxonomy): domain Bacteria; phylum Thermosulfidibacterota; class Thermosulfidibacteria; order Thermosulfidibacterales; family Thermosulfidibacteraceae; genus JAGDVO01. Next base: position 84,685 of record CAZPXS010000004.1, on the reverse strand, counting down.
AAAAGGCATTGGAGATTCAGGAAAAGGTTTACGAAAGGGAAAGTGACAATGCTGTAATTGTGTACCATCTAGCAGAGATATACTACAAGCTTGGTCGAAAGGATGAGGCGATGAAACTATTTAAGAAGACAAGGGAACTACTACCGAAAACAAAGGATGTAAGTCCATGGGAAAGGAAAGAAATAGAATCAAGACTTTACTCCTTGGGTATCTGATTACTTCTATCCTCATACTTACCTCCTGTGCTTTAGAAAAGAAAGAGGAGAGCTACCTATACGAGGGATCCTATACATACATAAAACTCAAAGGGAATAAAGAGATAGAGGGCAAATGGAGAGTCATATTCATGGGAGAAAAGCTGGAAAAATGCTTTGTATATACATCCTTCGGCTTTCCAATAGCAACAATAGAGGTAAAGGATGATAATAGTATCCTTATAAATCAAGAACCTCTAGAACTAGACAAAGGTAACGATAGCATTACAAAGGCGGTCTCCTTTGCCATACTCAACCTTAAAAGGATAATAGACTCCAACTATAGCGACAAAGTTAATCTCGGAGAGATGCAACTTGAAAAGGTAGAATCAAAAAGGATAAAAGTAGAGCACCCAGGTAAATGGGTGCTCTACATAGATGTGGAAGATATCAAAAGACTCTAGTATCTAAAGAAAACTTTGGCGGATAACTCGGCAAGATTGATTATAGGACTGGGGTAGATGCCGAGTATTATAGTAAGGACCGCAAGGACAAATATTGTCAACTTAACCGATAGGGCTGGCTTTATCTCTTCAATATCAATAGGTTCCTCAAGATACATACTTCTTGCAATCTTGAAGTAATAGTAAAGAGATATAACGGATGTTATAACAGCTATCGCAAGTAGCCAGTAAAATCCAGCCTTAAGTGCCGCTGAAAAGATCAGGAACTTACCAACAAACCCAACAGTAGGCGGAATACCAGCCAGGGATAGGAGGAAAATCACCATTATAAGGGCAGCTATGGGATCCTTCTTAGCAAGACCACGGAAATCATCTAAAGTATCACCTATAATATCCTTTCTCCTAAGGTATATAACAAGGGTAAAGGCACCTATATTCATGAAACAGTAGGCAAAGAAGTAGTATATAAGAGATGAAACACCAAGCTCATTCGCAGATAGAATTCCCATAAGCATATACCCAGCGTGGGCTATTGAAGAGTAGGCGAGCATTCTCTTTACATTGGTCTGAACAACGGCTGTAACGTTACCTATTATCATGGTAAGAGCGGATAATAACCACAGAACCTCCTGCCAGTAAGGAACAAAGAACATAAAGCCTTCAAAATAAATCCTAAGAAGAGCGGAAATCGCAGCAACCTTAGGAACAACCGAAATAAAGGCGGTAACCGAAGTAGGAGCACCTTCATAAACATCCGGAGCCCAGAAATGAAAAGGTACCATAGCTATCTCAAGACCAAGACCGCAGGCTATCAGGATTATAGCAACAAAGAGTATAGGATTTATACCATTTAGATAGGTGAATCTAACAACATCCATGAGTTTTGTGGAACCAACAACTCCATAGGTAAGGGCAATACCGTAGAGAAATATTGCTGATACAAAAACACCCATCAAGAGATACTTGAGAGCAGATTCTGTCGCTTTCTCATCCATCCTTATAAAACCGGCAAGAACATACAAAGGAATAGCCATCGTCTCAAGACCTATATAGTACATCAAAAGATCCTTACTAGAAACCATAACCATCATGCCTATGGTAGCAAACATCAAGAGAGCATAATACTCACCAAGATTTGCCCTCTCAATTTCAAGGTAACGTAGGGAGATCAAAACTACTACAAAATTAGCCACATAGAAGAATAGTTTTAAGACAGTAGAGAAATTATCCACACTATACATATCAAAAAAGGTTACTATACTCTTACCAACATAGCCTAAGGTCACCACAAAGAGAATCACAAAACCACCAAGAGCTAAATATCCATTTATGTTCTTCCTCTCCCTCGGTATAAAGGGATCTATAAGTAGAATCAAACACCCAATAATAAGAGCTATTATCTCAGGTATGATAGCACTTACATCTGGGAATGGAATACCCGAGAGAATCGTATTCATCTTACTACCTCCCTACCACCACTTAGGAAGGATACTTTATCCTTTAAAGTAGAGACATTATCATTTGTGTTAGTAGATACACTGACCTTTTCAGTTCTCGCGTTTACATACTCAACAAGATGGTTTACAGAAGCCTCCATCATCTTGAAGAAAGGTTTCGGATAAACTCCAATCCATATGAACATTATCACTAAAGGAGTCATATACACCCACTCACGTAGTTTCATATCCTTTAGATGCCAATTCTCCTCTATCGTTATAACACCAAACATGGTTCTCTGGTAAAGCCATAGCATATAACCTGCACCGAGTATCGTGCCGATAGCCGCAAATACGGCGTATAACCAGTAAGCCTTAAAGACTCCCGCAAGACAGGTAAACTCTCCTATAAAACCGTTGAGTCCTGGTAAACCTATGGATGAAAGCATAGCAAACATAAAGAATACCGCAAAGGCAGGCATTACCTTCGAAATACCACCATACTCCTTTATCAACCTTGTATGCCTTCTCTCATATAGAATACCTACTATAAGGAACAAGGCGCCTGTTGATAGACCATGATTCACCATCTGGATTATACTCCCCATTACTCCGGTCGAATTAAACGTGAACATGGCAAGCATAACAAGACCCATGTGAGAAACCGAAGAGTAAGCAACGAGTTTCTTCATGTCCTCCTGAGCGAGAGCACAAAGGGCACCGTAAATTATCGCTATTATGGATAATATCGCTATAAAGGGAGCAAAGAACTTACTCGCCTCTGGGAAAAGCGGGATGGGGAATCTTAAAAAGGCATAAGTTCCAAGTTTAAGTAGGATAGCCGCAAGTATAACTGAACCCGCCGTTGGGGCCTCAACGTGAGCATCGGGTAACCAGGTGTGGAATGGCCACAGAGGTACCTTAATAGCAAAGGCAAGGAAAAAGCCCAGGAAAAGCCAGAACTGATATTTCATAGGTATATCATTGAGATAGGTAAGCCACTTTACATAGTTGAAACTCCACTCTCCAGTCTTTGCGTGATACATGAAATAAAGAGCAATTATACAGATCAGCATAAAAACGGAACCGAAAAATGTATACAGGAAGAACTTAATAGCGGCGTAAAGTTTTCTTGGACCACCCCATATTCCTATTATAAAGTACATTGGAACGAGCATAACCTCCCAAAAGACATAAAAGAGAAACATATCAAGCGCAACGAAAGCACCGATCATTCCAACGACAAGGGCAAGTAGAGCTATGTAGTACTCCTTTTCCCTCTCCTGGATATACTCGTAGGAACAGAGTACACATATGGGCATAACAAAAGTGGTAAGCAAGACCAAAAGTATACTTATACCATCAATGCCGAGGTAGTACTCAACACCGAGTTTATCGATCCAAGGTACCCTTTCGACAAACTGAAACTGCCATGTGGTCCTGTCAAATTTGAACCATAAGACCAGGGATACTAAAAATAGTACAAGTGTCCAAAAGAAGGAAAACCACTTTATAAAATTGGTCTTATCCCTTGGAACGAATAAAAGTATGATAGCTCCAACGAGCGGGAAAAAGGTCAGAAAGGAAAGAATAGGCCAACCAAGAGTATTAGTTCCAAACTGTAACTCCATTTCCTATACCTCCGTTTAGAATAATTTTATAAAAACATAGAATGTTAAAAGCCCAACCGTACCAGCTACCAAAAATAGCATATAGTTGGATACAAGTCCTGTCTGTAGCCTTCTGAAAATCCTGGCAGACACATCAACAACATAACTCGCACCATTTACAGCACCGTCAACAATAAAGGGTTCGGTACAGTATCTAGTTACCCAAGCAAGGGCCCTTGACAACCAGCTGGCACCGTTTACAACACCATCTATAATCCACTGATCGAACTTCCACGAGAAGAAGGCAAGATCCAACGTTCTGTTTATGAAAAGGGCAAAGTATAACTCATCTACCCAATACTTTCTATAAAAGACCCTGTGTAGGAACCATAATCTTTTAACCCACTCATTAGGATCTATCAACCTCTTCATATGGACAAGATAGGCTATAAATATACCTGTAAGACCTACCAAAACGGATAAACCTATCAAAACAGACTCTGGTATAGCCTCAGCATGTTCCCCGGCACCATGGTGTGCAGCATGAATAACGGGAGCCAAAAACTCACCAAAATAACTCATCTCACCTCTCTTGAGCCCAAAGAAACCAGCAAATATTGCACCCACGGATAATACAATCAATGGAATGGTCATAACGGGAGGCGACTCATGTAGATGTTTTTTGATTACCTTAGGTATCCTATCGTTCCCGAAAAAGGTCATAAATATAGCTCTAAAGGTATAATAGGCCGTAATACCTGCTGTCAACGTTCCCAAAAACCACAATGTAGTATGCCCACTCGTAAAGGCATAGTGAAGTATCTCATCCTTAGACCAGAAACCAGCAAAAGGCGGGATACCTGCAAGTGCAAGACCGCCTATTATAAATGTTATACTCGTTATAGGCATGTATTTCTTAAGATTACCCATAAGTCTCATATCGAGAACATCACTCATGGCATGCATAACGGAACCAGAGGAGAGAAAGAGTAAACCTTTAAAGAAAGCATGCGTCATAAGATGAAATATACCAGAGGCGTAAGCCCCTACACCGCAACCGAAGAACATATAACCGAGCTGACTAACGGTGGAATAAGCCATCACCCTCTTAAGATCGAACTGACTGGTACCCATTGTAGCCGCGAAGAAAGCTGTAAGACAACCGATAATGGCAACAACTTCCAAGGATAAAGGAGCCATGTTGTATAAAACATTTGACCTCGCAACCATATAGACACCAGCCGTTACCATCGTAGCCGCATGTATAAGAGCCGAAACGGGAGTTGGACCTTCCATAGCATCGGGCAACCAAACGTAAAGTGGTATCTGAGCGCTCTTACCTGTCGCACCAACGAATAGTAAAAGGGTTGCTATAGTCACTATCTCCGGTGAAAGGGTATGGGCTTTGGCAAAAACTTCGTTAAAGTTAAGAGTTCCAAGGTAATACCATAGCGTGAACATGCCAAGAATGAAACCATAATCACCAACCCTATTTGTTATGAAAGCCTTCATGCCGGCCTTCCATGCCGATTCCCTCTCATACCAGTAACCGATCAATAGATAGGAACACAAACCGACTCCTTCCCAACCCACGAACAACAATAGATAGGAACTACCAAGAACAAGTATAAGCATGAAAAAGACAAACATGTTAAGATAGGTAAAGTACCTGGGATAGCCGGGGTCATGCCCCATGTAACCTATAGAGTAGACATGGATCCAAAAGGATAGAGTCGTTACTACCATCAACATAACAGCGGTTAACTGATCCACCCAAAAGGCAACCTTTATATTCACATCAGGAGTAACTATCCAATCGAATAGTTCGATAAGAGCAGTTTTACCCTGTAAGACATCTATAAAAACCAAAATGGCGAAAAGCCAGGACAAACCCAAGGCCGGAACTGCAACCCAATGAGCTTTATTCTTTATATATTTGATACCAAATAGACCGTTTATAGTCATACCAACAAGGGGAAAAACAGGAATAAGCCATGCATACTCTATCATCACTAACCTCCTACCACTTCATAATGTTGAAAGAATCGATGTTGATCGAGAGCCTGTTACGGAAAATAGCCACAACTATAGCAAGTCCAACCGCAGCCTCACCAGCTGCCACTGTAATGACGAATATGGGAACGATCTGACCAACGATATTACCAAGAGAGGAGGCAAACCCGACAAAGGCTATATTCACAGCATTTAGCATCAACTCTATCCCCATAAGAACTATAAAAACGTTCCTGCGAGAGAGTGCCCCCCATAAACCAATGGCAAAGATTATCAAAGAGTAAAAAAAGACAACACCGTTTGGTATCATGTCCCTACCTCTCTATCCTGTTTTTAGCTAAAACTATCGCACCAACAAGGGCTGCAAGTAAAAGAACCGAAACTACTTCAAAGGGAAGTAGGAAGTACGTATATAAAACACCACCTATAGATTCCGTGTTACCACCAAACTGAGACATCTTTTGTCCCAGAAACCCTGTATATGATCCAGCAGATAACACAAAGGGGAGGAAGGCCACCTCAAGGACAAATAGAATGGCTATAAATGCCACTATAACCTTTTGACCAAGACTCTGCTTGATTTCATTAGCTTCCTGACTCCTAACCAACATGATAACGTATAACATAAGACCGACCACACCACCCGCATAGACAAGAACTTGTACCGCTGCGAGAAACTCAGCCTCAAGTAGAACATAATTACAGGCTATAAAGAAGAAAGTTAATAATAAACAGATAGCAGCATGGACAGCGTTTTTTCTTGTAACCGTAAGTAGAGCAAAAACTATCGATAATGCCGCAAATATATAGAAGAATATTTGTGTATAATTCATCACCTAGCCTCCCTTCACTTCTTAAAGGTTCTTTCCCACTTTTTGTAATCTTCCTGTAGTTTATTTATATCGAATTTGAACCAATCTAAATCATACTCCGCTCCCTCATAGAATGAAGTCATCTCAAGAGCATCGGCAGGACATACCTCCACACAAAAACCACAGTAGATACACCTCGAAAAATCTATATTAAAAACAACTGGATATCTCTCCTTACCCTTACCTTCTCCCTTCACCTCTATACACTGGGAGGGACATTCCCTCGCACACATACCGCAGGCTATACACTTTAATCCGCTACCATCCTCCTTGGGCACAAGTCTTATAAAGCCCCTGAACCTTGGGAAAGGCTGTAACTTTTCCTTTGGATACTGTACAGTTATAGGTTTCGTGAAAAAGTAGTAGAATGTCCTTTTCAGACCGGTTACCAGATCCACCATAAGAGCCTTTTTTATCATGAGTTACCTCCAAGGATGAGAATCACTATACCTGTAACAAGTATATTGGCCAGAACCAAAGGAAGCATTATCTTCCAACCTATCCTCATAAACTGATCGTACCTGTACCTCGGGAAAGTAGCCCTAACCCATATGAAGAAGTATATGAATAAAAACATCTTTATTAAGAACCACATCCAACCCGGTAGAATAGGACCCTTCCAGCCAGCTAGAAAGACTATAGTCGCTATAGCGGATACTATTATCATGTTAGCGTACTCAGCAAGAAAGAAGTATGCGAATTTCATACCACTATACTCTGTATGGAATCCAGCAACAAGTTCGCTCTCGGCCTCAGGCAAGTCAAAGGGAACCCTGTTTATCTTACCAAGCGCAGCTATCAGATAGATCACGAATGCAACAGGCTGATAAACTATCAACGGTACACTCTGAGATTCCACGATCTTAACGAGATCCAGGGAACCGGCTATCATTAGGGGACCCATGAGCGAAAAACCTAAAAATATCTCATAGGAAAATATCTGAGCGGCAGAACGTAAACCACCGAGAAGTGAGTATTTACTACCCGAGGACCATCCCGCAAGTATTATTCCCATAACACCCACAGAGGCGATAGAAAGTATGTAGAGAAGACCTATGTTCAACCTTGATATCATAAACTTAGCGTCAAAAGGAATAACGGCAAAGAGTATAAGAGCACAGACGAGATTTAAAATCGGAGCAAAGTAAAAGGTTAACCTGTATGCTTCCGTTGGTACTATATCCTCCTTGAAGAAAAGTTTCAAACCATCGGCTATAGGCTGCAATAAACCATGAGGACCAACCCTCATAGGCCCCATTCTAACCTGCATGTGTCCTATAACTTTTCTCTCAAGATAGGTAAGATAGGCAACCGTGAGTAACGCTAAGGCAAATACAATGACTATCCTTATTAAAGCTATGAGTATATCGCTCTTAATCGCTTCCATAACAAATCCTCCTATCTATCCACTTCACCAAGCACTATATCTATACTACCTATCGCCGCTATAACGTCAGCCACGAGATGACCTTTACACATCTCTGGCAGGGACATTAGATTGGCAAAAGATGGAGCTCTTATCTTTAGTCTATATGGTCTTGTTGAACCATCGGAAACTATGTAAAAGCCAAGCTCACCCTTAGGTGCCTCAACAGAAGCATAAACCTCACCAACGGGAGGCTTAAAAACCTTGGGTACCTTTGCCTGAATCTCACCACCTGGGTTCTTCTTTAGCCACTCTACACACTGTTTCACTATCTTGCAGGATTCCAACATCTCCTTCCTTCTAACAAGATATCTCGCGTAAACGTCACAACCATCAAAGACTGCAACTTCAAAGTCAAGTTTATCGTAAACGGAATAGGGGTTTGATCTTCTCAAATCCCAATTAACACCGGATCCTCTTATACTTGGACCCGATAGACCGAGTGCAAGTCCCTTTTCAGCGGATATCTTAGCTATATTGACGGTTCTCGATAACCATATACGGTTGCTGTAAAGTAAGGCATCGTAATCCTCTACTCTCTTCGGGAATATCTCGCAGAATTCCTCACACTTATCGAGGAAACCTTCGGGTAGGTCATTTGCAACTCCACCTATCCTGTAGTAGGTAGTTATCAGCCTACCTCCAGTTGCCATCTCAAAAAGATCAAGTATAATTTCCCTCTCTCTAAAACAGTAAAGGAAAACCGTCATCGCACCAATATCGAGAGCATGGGTGGCAAGCCATAGCAAGTGACTCGAGATCCTTGCAAGCTCAGCCATCAAGACCCTTATATATTCAGCCCTCTCGGGCACCTCTATACCTGCGAGCTTCTCAACGGCAAGGACATAACCAAAATTCATGGCAGGGGAAGCAAGATAATCCAACCTATCGGTAAGAGGAATAAACTGATGATAGGTTCTGAATTCGGCCAATTTTTCCGTACCACGATGTAGATACCCTATAACAACTTCCATATCCACTATTCTTTCGCCCTGTAGAGCAAGAACAAGCCTCAAAACACCATGAGTAGATGGATGCTGTGGACCCATATTTATCCACATATCTTCGATCTTAAGGTTCTCCTTAAATACATCCTCCTCTACCTTACCTAAGGTCGTTCCCCTCTTAAGTACGTCTATTATCTTTCCCTCTATCTTCTTAGCCATAGCTATACTCCCGACTAAAGCTTATTGTACAATGGTAAATGTTCCTTCAACCATTTCTCTCTGTATCCCGGTGGACCCTCGAGAGGATAATCCTTTCTCAAAGGATACCCCTCCCAATCCTCAGGTAGCAGGATTCTCCTTAGATCAGGATGATTGGCGAATCTTATCCCAAACATATCGTAACACTCCCTTTCGTACCAGTTAGCACTAGGCCATACGGGATAGACACTTTCAACCTCCTCATCCTCAGCTAACATGACCTTGAGTCGGACCCTTTTGGCATACTCGACGGAATATAAATGATAAACCACCTCAAAGGGTTTCTCTCTGTCGGGATAGTGAACACCAATGACTTCAGTCAAAAAATTATACTTCGTTTCCGGATCGTCTCTCAGTAAAAAACAGACATCAAGTAGAAACTCCTTACTTAAGACTATGGTCAGTTCATCTCTGAAGTACTTCAAATCAATAATAGCATCGGGAAACTTTTCCTTGATCTTTCTAACCTCAACGAATTTATCAAAATCAACAGCCGGTTTTTCCTCCTTAGTTTCCTTCTCCCTTATAGGCTCCTCAGACATACATCACCTCCTTAAAACCTTCATTTCAAAGATCTTCTCCTGGAGCTTGATAACTCCGTACATCAACCCCTCGGGTCTCGGAGGACAGCCAGGTACGAAAACATCCACAGGTACAATTTTATCAACCCCCTGCACCACAGAGTAGGTATTGTATATACCACCTGAGTTGGCACAGGAGCCCATAGAAATAACCCATCTAGGCTCCGGCATCTGATCGTAAACCTTCCTGAGAATAGGTGCCATCTTTAGCGTTACTGTACCTGCAACTATCATCACGTCAGACTGTCTCGGTGTAGCTCTGAAGATCACACCAAACCTATCAAAATCAAACCTTGAAGCTCCAGCTGCCATCATCTCTATAGCACAACAGGCAAGACCAAAAGTCATAGGCCATAAAGATGAAGCCCTCGCCCAGTTAACAACCTTATCGATCACCCTTGTAACACTGTTATCCGGTAGTTTTCTCTCTATCACTCCCATTCCAACGCTCCCTTCAACCAAGCATAGATATAACCAACAAATAGAATAACTATGAATAGACCCATCTCAATAAAGCCCCACCAACCGAGAGGTTTATACATGACCGCCCATGGATACATAAAGACAGCTTCCACATCGAATAAAAGGAATAATAGAACAATTACAAAAAACCTAATCGGGACCCTTAGTTTGCCAGGTTGTAAAGGCTCAACTCCGCACTCGTAAGGTGATAACTTTTCCGAATAAGGTACGTTAGGCCTTACTAACCAGGCAATAGCGAGAGTAACTATACCGAACAAAACTGCAAGAATAAGTAAAATCAGAACAGGCACATAGGGACTGATAACCTGATACATCCCATCCCCTCCAACCTTAGCTGGGAACTATTTAACATATTGTGACAAATATTGCAACAAGATTTAAATTTTTTTAAACTACAATCATGATAGGAGGGAAGCCATGGAAAACAAAAATGATTTTGAGCACTTACTCGATGAACTGAGGGCCCAGGCAGGCGATGTATGGAGGATACTTAGGATACTTGCAGAACTAATACAGGGATTTGACAAACTCCAACATATAGGGCCAGCCATAACCTTCTTCGGTAGTCATCTGGTTAAGGAGGACGATAAATATTATAAGTTAGCCGAAGAGACGGCATATCTACTTGGACTAAACGGTTTCACGATAATCACCGGTGGAGGACCGGGAATAATGGAGGCGGCAAATAAGGGAGCACTGAGAGCAGGAGCAAAGTCCGTAGGACTAAACATAAAACTACCCTTTCAGGAAAAACCGAATCCATACCAGAATATTTCCATAACATTCAAATACTTTTTTATACGAAAATTAATGTTACTAAGATATGCTATAGGTTACGTTATATTCCCAGGAGGATACGGTACACTGGATGAGCTATTTGAAGCTGCAAATCTGATAACCACAGGCAAGATCCCACCACTACCCATCATTCTCGTAGGAAGTGAACACTGGAAGCCTATGTTAGATTATCTTAGAAACAACTTGGTTAGCAAAGGTCTACTAAGAAAAACCGATCTTGATATCTTCTCACTAGCAGATACACCTGAGGAAGTTTATGATCTAATTAGAGACAGCTTAGCTACGAAACTCGAATTCCTGGAAAAGGCAAAAGTAATGCACGATGTAAAGGAGGCTATAATAGAATGGTTAAAAAAACAGAAAGACTAATAGCATTTATTATAGTTCTACTATTTTCAATACCCATCTCGACAGGTTGTTCGCCAAAGATAGACGTAGAATACACAAGTGGTGGAAATCTTCTACACACCTACTCCATCTATATAGAACTACCTAAGGATAAAGCCTACCTAAAAGAAGTAATTAAAGGTTATTTTGATGCCTTTTCTCAAGATCTGAACATAAATGTTGTTGACGATAGAAAAATGGCCGACACGGTAATTAAAATCGTTAAGTTTGAGATGTTAAGTGAAGGGGACTATGACATCTGTAACGTAGAATTCAAAACCACAGAGTACACAGGGACAAAGTACGAGGATAAGGTAAAGGTAAAAATATCAAAGGATATCAAAAAATCAGAAAATGTATGTGTGAGAGAGTTTGTTAAAGCTATAGCTAACATGTATAATTTTCCCTACGAAGTCAAAAACTATTGGAATGTAAATGACGTTAACTCTGGGGATAATTAGAGACCCTTTCTATAATCCTACAGAAAAGACAAACACCGATAGTAGTTGGATAACCGCATCTAAGACAGGGCCTTAACTCCCCATCTCTCCTATCCTCAACATCTATCCTATCCTTAAGATTTATAAAGGTTTCAAAAAATCTAACCTTAAAATCCGGTATCCTACTCTCTATCATATTAACAGCCTTCTTTATATCAAGTGTTGTTGCTCCATGGGATAAGGGACATTCATCCAAAACATAGTCTATACCATTTATAAAGGCGTAAAGAGCAGTCTCATACTCGTATATAAAGGAGAGTGGTTTTACCTTTCTCGAAAAACCATGCTCCTCTGGTAGAATGGGGGATTGTCTCTTTATATAACCTAAAGACCAATTAAAAAGGTTCATAAACAAAAAGGAAACTTCATCGTCGAGATTATGACCAGTTGCAACCACATAACCCTTTGAGTACCTATCCATCAAGTAACGCTTTATAGTTCCACATACCGAACAGGTTGGCCTTTTTACCTTCTTAGCTATCTCGCCTATACCAGCACCCATCATACTCTTAACATCGAGTATAATGTGAGGAATCTTTTCCCTCTCAACAAAATTCATGAATTTTTTACTTGATATATCAGAGTATTCTCCTATACCTAGGTTTATGTGAAAAGCACATACATCATAGCCTAAATCCTTAAGAACCTTTAAAAGAACGAGACTATCCTTACCACCAGATACAGCTACCATAATTCTATCATCCTTACTAAAAAGAGAAAAACCCTCTATCGTATCCTTTACCTTCCCGATAAAGAATTCAACAAAATGATCTTTACACAGGATCCTCCCCCTCTGGTAAAGTCTGTAGGTAGGCTTTCTACCACAGATATCACAACCCATCATACCCCCCTATTGCACCAAACCTATGCATATGCTATTAGTAGTGAAAATCTATCACAGGAGAGGACAAATGAGAATATATAACAGCATATGTGAGTTGATCGGTAAAACCCCTCTTGTGAGGCTAAAAAAACTAACCGAAGGACTAGAGGCGGAGGTGGTCGTAAAGTTAGAGTCCTTTAACCCACTACACAGCGTAAAGGATAGAATAGGAGTTGCGATGATAGAGGATGCTGAAAGAAGAGGAATCTTAAAGCCGGGTATGACTATAGTTGAACCTACGAGTGGTAACACCGGAATAGCACTTGCCTTTGTAGCCGCAAGTAAAGGGTATAAATGCATACTCATTATGCCGGAGAGCATGAGCCTAGAGAGAAGAAAGATACTTAAAGCTTTAGGGGCCGAATTGATACTTACTCCTGCAGAAAAGGGTATGAGGGGTGCTGTGGAGTTAGCAGAAAAACTGGTAAGGGAAAACAAGGAATTCTTTATGCCCGACCAGTTCAGAAACCCGGCAAATCCAGAGATTCATAGAAGAACAACGGCAAGGGAAATATGGGAAGATACCGATGGAAAAGTCGATATAGTGGTAGCGGGAGTCGGAACTGGAGGTACAATAACGGGAGTGGGAGAAGTTTTAAAGAACCTAAAACCTTCTGTGAAGATAGTAGCGGTAGAGCCGGCAAAAAGCCCGGTTTTATCGGGAGGAGAACCAGGGATACATAAAATCCAAGGTATAGGAGCGGGATTCATACCCGAAGTTTTGAATACCAGCATAATCGACGAGATAATACAGGTAACCGATGAGGATGCGAAAGATACAGCGAGGAAACTCGCGAGACTTGAAGGCATATTTGTTGGGATATCATCGGGCGCTGCAACGTGGGCAGCCCTTCAAGTAGCAAAAAGGGAAGAAAACAGAGGCAAACTCATAGTAACGATACTTCCGGATACTGGCGAAAGATACCTAAGTTCCTGGCTATGGGAAGATGAATCTCTAACCTCCTGATACAACCTTTCTTATCTCTATCAGACCGTCACCAGTTATAACATCCTCCTCGTTTAATAGCTGGTTGTTAATTCTATCGATCACAAGTACTTCACTTAGGTTGAGATCCAACTCGGCTAGTAAATCGGAAACCTTCTTACCCTCTACCTCGTAACTATTCCCACCTGGCAACAAAACAACCCTAGCCATCAACTACCTCCACAAACCCTACAATTTACTCTCTTCTTAACCTTTACTTTATAGAAGTCCAAAGTGAGAAGATCGTATATGAGAAGTTCACCTACTAAGAGGCTACGATTCCCACTTAGATAGTTAAGTACGATAGACGCCTCTATCGTACCACCTATCCCAGGAGTCACACCAACCACATTAAAGAACCTTTTACCGAGAGCCTCAATATCACCGTATATACACCTCATACAGGGCGAGGAAAGTTTGGGATTTATAAAAGCGACTCTACCTTCCCATCCCTCAACCGCACAGTGAACTAACGGTATACCTCTACCGTAACACACATCGTTCAAAAGAAACCTTGTTTCCATGTTGTCAAGACAATCGACAACTATATCAACATCATCTAAGAGAAAGTCTAAACTCTTTTCATCAACCTTTATGTAGATCGGTGCTAAATTTACAAAGGGGTTAAGTCTACTCAGTTTCTCGTAAGCAGAAAAGACCTTAGGCCTTCCTATATCATCGGTAAAGTGAAGTATCTGCCTATTTAAATTGGATTCCTCCACCCTATCGCAGTCAACAAATTTTATATTACCTACCCCACCCGCAACTAGATAATATAGTACGGAACTACCAAGACCGCCCGCACCGATAACAAGGACCTTTGCCCTACTTAAACTCTCCTGACAAACTATATCAACCTGCCTACTATACCTGGAAAGACGGTTCATGGCCATCGGTCAACACATCCTTTCTGCAATAATTACGTCAACCATCAAGAATGAAGCCATCCTTCAGAATTAACACGCGATCGGATATCTTTGCTATCTCGTCATCATGGGTAGCTATAATCATAGTAACTCCCATGTTATCCCTCAGATCCTTTATCAACCTTATTACCTCAAAAGCCGTCCCTCTATCAAGATTACCGGTAGGCTCATCGAGAATAACGAAATCCGGTCTTTTAACTATGGCTCTTGCTATAGATACCCTCTGTTGCTCTCCTCCCGATAGTTGAGCCGGAGTATGATCCAATCTATGTTCCAACCCAACTAGAAAAAGGGCCTCCTTTGCCATAGACATAGCATCCTTCCTGTTATAGCCACATATCAGACAAGAAACCATAACGTTCTCAAGAGCGGTTAACTCCATTATTAGATAGTGATGCTGAAAGACAAAACCTATCCTTTCACTCCTAAGTTTAGTAAGGACATCCCTATCCCATACTATAGTTTCGCCAAAGAGAGATAGCTCACCACTATCGGGCACATCCATAAGACCCAGTATGTGTAGTAACGTACTTTTCCCTACCCCAGATGGACCTTTGACACATACTATCTCGCCCCTAAATATATCGACATCAACACCCTTTAAAACCTCTATACTTTTATCCCCCTTTTTATAACTCTTCCTGATCTTTCTCGCCCTTACCACCTGATCCATAGGTTTCACTCTCCCTCAGTTCCATAATCACGTTTTCAAGCTCCCTCACTATTTCCCTTAAAAAATCGAGTGTTGAGGTCAAATGGGATGGTATTCTTTTTTTGCCTAGTATTATCTCCTTTGCTCCCTCTATCGAATACTTCTCATCAAATATCAACCGCTTCAGTTTAATTATTATCTCCAGATCGCGCTTAGAGTAATACCGACAACCTCCACGCCTTATAGGTCTTATAATGGGGAACTCCCTCTCCCACTGTCTTATCAAACTTTTAGGTAAACCTGTGATTGTTGATACTTCGCTTATTCTGTAGTATTTCTCTTCTATCATGAGAAACAGAATATTAATTACCTCAACAAAAGACAAGTATAGATGTGCTATAATAGAGAACGACGTCCTTGTAGAGTTCTATGAGGAAAATAAACGCGCCAATGCTATAGTGGGTAACATCTACAAGGGCCGGGTAGTTAAGGTTCTACCTGGTATGGATGCCGCCTTCGTTAACATAGGTCTAAATAGATCTGGATTTCTCTATATTCAGGAGGTTTTTCCCTTCGACCTATTCGAGGATTTTATGGAGGAGGACGATCAGGATCTTAAAAGAAACATAAAAAAGTTCCCTATAACCGATATCCTACAGGAAGGACAGGAAGTGATAGTTCAAGTCGCTAAGGAGCCGATAGGATCTAAAGGGCCCAGGCTCACATCACATATCACGATCCCAGGTAGATACCTGGTACTAATGCCAACTATGACACACATAGGAATATCTAGAAAAATAGAGGATAAGGAGGAAAGAAAAAGACTAAAAGAAATAGCGGAAAGGATAAGGACCGGTAATTACGGGGTTATAGTAAGAACTGTAAGCGAAAATAAAAGTGAGGAAGAACTGAAACAGGATATGGAGTATCTTTTAAAACTCTGGAGTTCTATAAGAGAAAAGGCGGAAAAAGTGAACGCTCCTCAGCTACTATACGCCGATCTTAAACTGCCACTTAGAGCCCTGAGAGACTTTTTCAACGAAGATACGGAAGAAGTCTATATAGATGATGAAGAGGAGTATAGGATGCTCCTTGAATTTGCAGAAAACTATATACCTAAGGCAAAGGAAAGGTTGAGACTATATAGCAACAAAACCCCTCTATTTGCCAGATACAACATAGATGAGGAAGTCAAAAAGGCACTTGAAAAGAAGGTTTGGTTAAAATCTGGAGGCTACATAGTTATAGAGGAAACTGAGGCACTTACAGCTATAGACGTAAACACCGGTAGATACGTAGGTAGGAGTAATCTCGAAGATACTATATTCAAGACTAACATTGAGGCAGCAAGGGAGATAGCCCACCAAATAAGGCTAAGGAATATAGGCGGTATAATCATCATCGACTTTATAGATATGAAAGAAGAAGAACATAAGGAAGCAGTCTTAGCTACCTTAAGGGAGAGTTTGAAGAAGGATAGGTATCCTTCTACAATAGTAGGATTTAACGAACTCGGTCTACTGATACTCACGAGAAAGAGAACAAAGGAGAGCCTAAAGAAGACTCTATGCGAACCCTGTAGCTACTGCCGCGGAGACGGCTACATAGAAAACCCGGGAAGTATCTCAGAAAGGATATTCACAGAGATAAGAAAAACTATAGCACAAAAACCAGCGGTAAAAGTTATATTGGTTGAGGCTCATCCAAATGTGGTTAAACACATGGTGGAGGAAAAGGTGGAACTGATAGAAGAAATAGAAAAAATACACGGGATAAAACTAAGGATAATGGAGATAGCTAATCTACATCAGGAACAATTCAAGGTAAAGGGGCTTATACCATGAAGGATATACTTACCGATGTTACCCTAAGGGCCGGTAAACTTCTAAGGGAAAGGTTTTTCGAGATCTCAAACGGGAGAGACCTTAAGATAGATGAAAAGGCAAAAAGTGACTTTGTTACTGAGATAGATATAGAGATAGAAGAGTTTGTAAAAGAAGAACTTGCTAAATACAACATCCCAATAGTCGGCGAGGAAACCTCAAATAACGTCTCATACGATACCTATATAATAGTTGATCCTATAGATGGGACGAGAAACTTTATGAGAAAAAACCCTCACTTTGCCCTGAACTTAGCATTGATATACAACAACGAACCAATTATAGCTATAACCTACGATCCTTTGAAGGAAGAGTTCTTTTTAGCCGAAAAGGGAAAGGGCGCGTTTCTAAATGGACAAAAGATCCTATCTTCCCAAAATGACGATATTTCAAAAGGCATAGTCGCCTTGGGTCTACCCTATAGAGGCATAGAGTTCCTTGAGAATATGATAGAAATTTATAGGAGACTGTACAAAACTGGATGTGCCATAAGACACACGGGAAGTGCCGCTTTAGACTTAGCGTACGTTGCCTGCGGTAGGTACGATGCTATGGTAGAGTTCTTTCTATCTCCCTGGGACGTTATACCCGGAATACTATTGGTTAAGGAATCAGGAGGAACGGTAACCTCCATCATGGATAGGAAACCGGAAGATGGATGGATAATAGCGGGTGGAAAACTGTTCGAAAAAGTCTATAATATAGTAAATAATGCCTTCAACCTATGAAAAGGGAGGGAAAGGATGGATAAGAAGGAGTTAGTTCTTCAGGCAATGAAAAAACTCGGTAAACCCGTAAGACCTGGAGATCTGGCCAAAGAATTAGGTATGGATAGCAAGGAGGTCTCCAAGATTATTCAGGAATTAAAAAATGAAGGTAAAGTGCATCAGCCTAAGAGGTGTTACTGGGCACCGGTAGAGTAAAACTTTTGAATTTTTAGCAGAGTAATCTTTTCCACCTAATCTACCTAAGAAGGAAGGGAAGAGGGATTCATCCCTCTTCCCAATCCTTTAATCCTTTATATCCATCTTCTCTTTCACCAATTCCTTCTCATGCTTAAAGTCTAGGATTCTACTTATCATTATCTTCTGTGCCTGTGGTGGCCCAGCACCATGCCACGTACCTACTCCATGTAATCCTGCTGTCCAGTTCTGTAACAGTTTTGTAACCTTAAGTATCCTCTCGGCACCAGCCTCAGACCCAAAGCTAAAGCAATCCTCCACATACTGCTTAACCTCGGGATTCTTCAATTCCCTAAGGGACGGCATTGTAACTATCAGACCACCCCCTATATCGCCCGCAAGTTCCATCACTCTCCAGAAGGCATGACAAACATTCAGCTTACTAACGTTTCCCATAAGCTCATCGGGCATAAAAACACCGGAACCCGGAGGCTCCTCGGCACCGTAATAGGCAGCGGCCAAACTACAAGCTCTTGCAGTTTCTCTCAAAACAACCATCTCCACTATCTCATCGTTTATATGAGGTACCTTTTCCATTCCCTTGTATTCCTGTATTAGCTTTGCAGCACCTATTATATTCGACATGAAACCTACCTTGCAGGATCCACCACAGGTCATCCTGTGGACCCTTGCAAACCTACTTACAAATTTCCCCGAATACTCCACCTCTCCACAGTGGAAAACCCTCTCCCAAGGAACGAACACATTATCAAAAACGATCAAGCTCGTCTCTCTCTGACCATATAGAGGGTTACCAAGTTCATATATATCCTCGGCTAATATCCTCTCGGCGGAGTAGGGATTATACTGACAGACATAGATCAAACCCTCAGCGTCGGCAGGAATAGCAAAGGCAAGCGCATAATCCTCCTCCCCTGGTCTTCTCGATCCCTGGGGTAAAACCATGATCTCATCCGACGCGTAGGCTCCCGATATGTTTATCTTGTAACCTTTAACAACTATGCCATCGGATCTTTTCTCAACAACCTTAAGTGATAGATAGGGATTGGACCACTCCGCTATCTTTTTATCCCTCGGACCCCTTGGCTCTGTCATAGCTCCACAGACCGCAAGATCGTTCTTTTGAACATACTTCAAATACTCTACGAAACGTTTGTGATATTCGGTACCAAGCTTTTGATCCATCTCCCATGTGGTAGCCCAAACAGCGTGGAAACAGTCAAGACCAACACACCTATAGATACAGGTTCCAAGCTTCTCAGCCACAAAACAGCCAGCATTTGCCTTAGCTATAAGATCCTCCCTACTGGCACAAACATAGGTATACCTATTGACAACCTCACCAACCAAAGGGGAATAGACCGTCATTATGTCCCTATACCTGGGATCAAGAGCCCAAGCATAACTAGCCTTGTTAGCCTCAACAACCGTTCTAGTCACAGGATGATCAAGAATATCACTTATAGGTTCCCCGTTCATATATATCTTAAGTTTCCTCCCAGCCAGCCCCTTCTCATACTCCTCAGGTGTCCTAAGACCCATCATTCACCTCCAAAAGGACCAAACTCTTACCACTTGGTAACATAATTTTAGAACGATTTCAATTATACTTTAACTTTTTTAACCTTAAGTTTTAGACCTTCCACGGAAACAACCTCTACCTCTTCCCCCTCCTCTATGGGACTATCGGAATAGGCTTTCCAAAGCTCCCCCCTTACGAAAACCAAACCGCCCGATTGATCTATCCGGGTTTTAGAAACACCCTTTAAACCTATTAAACCTTCCACACCGGTAACAGGTTTACGTCTAAGTGCAGTAAAGCCTTTGTAAATAAGGAGGAAGAAAAAGCCAAGTGTAAGTAAGACACCAATCGATACAGAGATAAGATCCGGTTTCCCAAAGGATGGTAAATCGTAAAACATAAAAATAGAACCGAGTATCAAGGATATCACACCGGATAGGGCAAGGAGGCCATGGCTCGTAAATTTAATCTCAAGGATGAAAAAGATAAAGGAGAGGAAAACAAGCACAAAACCTGCCCAATTTATCGAAAGGACATTTAAAGCATATAGGGCAAGGATAAAACATATAGCTCCAAAAACTCCAGGAAAGATACTACCGGGATTGTATAGTTCAAGAAGAATCCCATAAAAACCGAATAATAAGAGAAAATAGGCCACATTTGGATGGGTGATTATAGACAGAAACTCTTCGAAAAAGTTCTTCTCAAGCTTAACCAAACGAGCATTCCTTAAGGAAGCATTCGCTAGAACCTGATCTATACTATCGGCTACACAGTTTATTATGCCGTAATTAAGAGCTTCACTTTCGGTCAAAGACCTACTCTTTAAAACCATCTCCCTCAGTATAGGATTATAGTGTCCCTTCTTCCTGCTTACAGATTCTAAAAATCCAAGGGCATCCTGAGTTATCTTCTCCATCATTACTTTATCAGCCTTACCATCTAGAGTGACAGGATGGGCGCTACCCACGTTCGTTCCGGTGGCCATACAGGCATAGTCTCCTGAGACGAGAATAAAAAGACCGGCACTTGCGCATCTTGCACCTCTAGGATAAACGTAGGTAATAACCTTGTTATCGTAATTCAAAAGATCCTTTACTATCTCCCTCGTCGCCTCATCATAACCGCCTGGCGTATCGATAAGAAGCATAAGAACAGCTCTATTTTCCCTCGCTACCTTTATACCCCTCTTTACATAATGGACCGTAGAAACACTTATGGGACCCTTTATATCAACGAGTAGAACCTTATTATCTACTTCCGAATAGGAAAGAGAGGAATTGGCTAGAAATAATACTATAAAAAAGAGGAGGGGGAACATCCCCCTATCCTTTGTAACCTTTTACCGCTTCTTCGAGCTCTTTACCCGGTTTAAAGTAGGGAACCAACTTCGAAGTAACCTTGACTTCTTCACCGGTCTTAGGATTCCTCGCAACTCTCTCCCTTCTCCTTCTAACCTTAAAAACCCCAAAACCTCTCAATTCTACCTTTTCACCTTTACTTAGGGCCTCGAAGATAGAATCAAATATCGTATTTACAGCCTTTTCTACATCGCTCTTAGGCATTCCTAACCTATCCGCTACCTCCCTTATCAAATCGAGTTTCGTCATCTCATACCTCCTACCAGTATCTCTTTCAAAAATTCCCTTATAGATATGGTTACAATAGATCTAAACTTTTCCCAGAATTCCTCCCTCTTCTCTATAACCTCGGTCTCCAGGGCCTTGCTATAACCGAGGCGCTTCGAAATATCCAAAACCGCATCATCCATAGTCCCAACCTCATCCACGAGCCTAAGCCTCTTAGCCTCCACCCCTGTAAAAACTCTCCCATCGGCTAACTCTCTAACAGAACCGATGGGAAGTTTTCTACCCTTAGAAACATCCTCAACAAACTGGTTATACACATCCATAACCAGTTTCTCCACATATCTTCTATCCTCCTCTGTCATCTCCCTAAAGGGACTCCCCGTATCCTTAAATTTTCCAGACTTCACAACCACCATCCTTATACCGATCTTCTCCACAAGCTTCTCCAGCTCGGGAATAGTAAATATAACTCCTATACTACCGACAAGACTACCCCTTTCAGCATATATCTTATCGGTAGAGGCAGCAACATAGTAAGCACCAGATGCCCCTATCGATGATATATAGGAATAGATAGGTTTTTTAGACTTAGCTTTCATTATAAAGTCGTAGAGCTCCTGAGAGGGAACTACAGAGCCACCTGGGCTATTTATACTAATAACTATCCCCGCAATATCATCTCTATCTAAAGCCTCCTTCAATAAATCCTGAAACTCTCTTTTACTGACCTCGTCTATAACCCCTTCCAGCCTAACTATAGCGACCTTTTTAACAATAGGTATCTTACCGTAAAACTTCTCAATGATAACAAGTAGTATAAGTAAAACCATAAAGGCGATAAAACCTCTAACCAAGGTAGGCATATATCAACCTCATTTATTGTCCATAACCTTCTTCAATATATCACCAAGGGTTACGCCTGTATCACTCTCCCTTTTCCTTACAGCCTCCAACTCCTCCTTCTCCCTCATCGTCTCATACTCCTTGATAGATAGGGAAAGTTTTCTGTTACCCCTATCGATAGAGATTATAACAGCATTTACCTCATCCCCGACTTTAATGACATCCTCAACCTTATTGGGTCTATTCTTGGATATATGGCTTATGTGAACCAGACCCTCCACCTGATCGGCAACCTCAACAAAGGCACCAAAATTAGTTATACCAATAACTCTTCCCTTCACAACATCACCAACCTTATGGGAACTAATAAACTCCTCCCATGGATCTGGAAGAACCTGCTTCAACCCAACCCTTATAAACCTTTTCTCTGGATTAACCTCCAGTACCTTAACTTTTATCCTATCACCCTCCTTTAAGACATCCCTTACGGATTTACCCCTTCTACTCCAGAATATGTCCTCGGGGAAAAGATAACCTCTGATATCCTCATCCAACTCGACAATCACTCTATTCGGCTGAATCGATCTAACGATAGCTTCGACTATAGAACCCACCGGGTACCTCTCGCCAACCCTCTCCCATGGATTTTCAACCATACGCCTAAGACTTACAACCATCCTCCTCTTTGTCGGATCAAGTTCGAGAACCACAACTTCCACCTGATCACCAACCTTCAACACCTCCCTCACATCCTTAACTCTCTTCGTCCAGAATAGCTCAGAAGCAGGAAGAAAAGCTTCAACACCCTCCTCTATCTCGATAACCGCTCCTTTATTGAAGACCTCTATAACACTCCCCTTAACCTTATCCCCAATCTTAAGTTTACCTGCTATTTCCTCCCAGGGATCGGGCGTTAGCTGCTTCATCCCAACCGTTACCTTCTTCGCATCCTTATCAACAGAAAGAACCTTAACCCAAACCCTACTACCCTCCTTCAGATAGGAACTTACATCATCCACCTTCTTCCAGCTTATATCCTTCTTATGTAAAAGGGCATCCACAGGGCCAAGATTTATAAAGGCACCATAGGGTACTATCTTTTTAACCGTACCCTCGAGTATCTTACCCTCCACTATCCTCTCCCAGAATAACTCTTTCTCCCTTTCCTCAAGCTCCTTTAGATAATCCTTCCTCGAAACAACGATATTTACCTCCCTCTGTCCCCTTCTAACATCCAGGACCTTAAAACCTGACTGAAGGCCAACAAGAGAATCAGGATTCTCCACCTTTGTCAGATCAGCAAGAGACATGGGTAAAAAGGCACTATAACCACCCAGATCCACTCTATAGCCACCCTTTACCCTCTCCTTTATAACACCAAAAACGTTCTGATTGAGTTCCTTGGCACTTTCTATCTCCTCAAGCCTCTTTTTAAGATCCAATTCCCTCTTAGATAGCAAAACCGTTCCATCAGGTAGAAACCTTTTCACAACTACCTCTACTTCATCACCAACACTCGGTTTATCATCAAACTCATCGATGGGTAAAACACCCTCCGCCTTGTAACCAATGTCAACAAAAACGTCCTGATCGCTTATAGCCACTATCCTACCAGAAACTATCATACCCCTTCTTACAAAACCTACCCCCTCAGAATCCAAAAACTCCTCCATCATATCATCTCTAAACTCTTCCATCTAACATACCTCCGGTCAACGATTTTATACTATCAACTACCCTCTTTATAAGCCAATCTGGAGTGGATGCCCCAGCGGTTACAGCAATAATCTCTTTACCAGAAAACCATGAAAAATCAATATCTTCATCAGTTTCTATATGGTAAGCTTCCACACCCATACTTCTGGCTATATCGAAGAGTCTCTTAGTGTTGGCACTATTCTTACCCCCAACTACGATAACAATATCAGAAATCCTAGATAGTTCAATCACCTCCTTCTGCCTCTCCTCTGTTGATCTACATATAGTATTATAGATTCTCATTTCAACCACCGACTCCAACCTATTAACTATATCGTGAACAACCCTTTGGAAGTTCTCAAAGGTCTGGGTAGTTTGAGCTACAAGTCCAATTCTCTGTATATCCTTAGGCAGCTCCGGATAAACGGTACCCCTTCCCCCGGCATAGGATATGAGAGCTTTTACCTCGGGATGATCCCTATCTCCTACAATTATAGTGCCAAAACCCTCATCCCGTAACCTTGAGACAATCTCCTGAGCCCGCTTAACAAAAGGACAGGTGGCATCTATATAGGGAAGACCCCTATTAATGATCGTCGTATACTCTTCAAGGGTTATACCATGGGACCTTATCACAACCGTGTAACCATCGGGTACACTTTTTACAGAATCAACAACCAAAACACCATTTTTCTTCAAATCTTCCACAACCTGTGGATTATGTATCAAGGGCCCAAGGGTACATAACTTCTTATTAGCCCTTAAGCCGCCGAATACGAGATTAACCGCCCTCTTCACTCCAAAACAGAATCCTGCCTTCTTGGCAACGATTATCCGAGGAACCCTCTTATCGCTTTCCATACTCTTTTTCCCTCCTCCCTCTGTCTATGCCAGTATCCCTTAACCCTACCACTTTTAGCAAGATCCGCAAGCCTAGTGGTAAACCATTTAGGCAAATCTTTAGGCTCAGAACTTTCGTAGGGAGTCATAGGTAAGGGGATAAAGTGGTGAGCCCTAATATTAACCTTGTACAATTTTAGAACCTTCTCCATAAATTCCAGAGTAACCTTTAGATCATCTTCACTCTCCTCAGGTAAACCAAATAGAAAATCCAGGGTAACTTCAAAGTCATAACTATCGAATAACTCAATCGTTCTTAAAACACTACCAACATCATGCCCTCTATTTAACCTTGCAAGGAGTTCATCAGATGCACTCTGTACCCCTATCACCACGTTACGGTTACTTACAAACTCCCTCAAAAGTCTAACCGCCTCCTCGTTAACATAATCAGGCCTTATCTCACTCGGGAAACTTCCGAAGTAGATCTCCTCAACCCCAACATCTCTAAGTCTTACAAAAAGTTCCCTAAGGACTTCAACGTTAGGGACTTTACCCCTTGAGTAGTAGGATAGGGCGTTTGGTGCTATAAACCTAACGAATCTTCTACCTCTTTCGACCACTATCTTAGCCTCATTTATAACACTACTTAAACTCCTGTACCTTTCCTTCCTCCCAAATAGATAACTAACCTGACAAAACTTACAACCGTAGGGGCAGCCCCTTACAATCTCTATGGGAGCAACGTAGGGAGATCCGATGAAAGAATAATCTATAGAACCCGGCCTTCTACCATAGTATATTCTCCTTCTTAGCTCTCCTTCCGACAAATCTCTAAGTACGCTCTCAAACACCAACTCACCCTCACCAACGACGACTGCATCAAAACCCACTTCTATAGCCCAACTAGGTAAAGCACTGACATGACATCCACCAGCTATCGCTAAAGTAGTGGGATAGTTTCTTCTTATGTAGTTGAGCTCCCTAAGAACAGTCTCCGCTTCCATTGTGGTAAAGGAATAAAATATTACCGACCTACCTTCTAACTTCAGATCCTCAATACTACCATCAAAGATCTCAAACTCGATTTTAGGATTGTAATTATAAATAGCGTGAAAAAGCGGGATGAAACTGTATCTATTATTATCGGTCAATCTAAAGATTAACCTCAATCCACTAAACCCAACCTCCTCAAGGCTTTCCTACCAATATCCCTCCTATAGTGCACACCTTCCCACCATATCTTTGAAACAGCTAGATAAGCCCTATCGATAGCCTCCTTTATATCCTTACCTAGTGCGGTAACTCCAAGCACTCTACCACCTGCAGTATAAAATCCATCGTCCTTTTTAACAGTACCAGCATGAAAAACCTTTACATTCTCTATCTTTGAAACTTCATCCAGTCCATATATCTTCTTCCCCTTCTCATAGGTGCCAGGATAACCCTTTGAAGCCATAACCACACAACAACTGGCATCATCATAGTATTCTATGTTACACTTATCCAAGCTACCATCAATCGATGAGATCAAAGCATCCACCAGATCACTCTTCATCCTCATAAGTATGGGCTGAGCCTCAGGATCACCGAATCTAACGTTAAACTCAAGAACCTTGGGATACCTATCTTCCACAATCATAAGACCAGCATAAAGTACACCTTTAAATGGAGTTCCCCTTTTAGCCATACCGTTAATTGTAGGATATATTATATCCCTCATAGTTCTATCCCAAACCTCCTCGGTAACAACAGGTGCCGGTGAATAAGCTCCCATACCACCGGTATTTGGCCCCTCATCGTTATCGAACACAGGTTTATGATCCTGACTGGAGGCGAGAGCTATAACGTTCCTACCATCCGAGATCACTAGAAATGATGCCTCCTCACCCACAAGGAAATCCTCTATCACGACTCTATCACCAGCCCTACCAAAGGCCTTTTCAACCATTATATAATTGACCGCTCTTACAGCCTCCTCCACCGTCTTACATACTATAGCCCCTTTACCACCTGCCAAACCATCCGCCTTAACAACTATCGGCGCTCCCTTCTTCCTCACGTACTTTTCCGCTTCAGCCGGATCATCGAAGACCTCAAAATCAGCAGTAGGTATACCCATTTCCCTCATAAACTCCTTCGCAAAGACCTTACTACCCTCTAAAAGAGCAGCATCCCTATTAGGACCGAATATCCTTAAACCCTTTTCCTCAAAGAGATCCACTATTCCGTTGACAAGTGGCTCCTCAGGACCAACAACCGTCAAATCTATCCCCTCTTTTATTGCAAAATCCCTTATAGCCAATAGATCCTTAACGTCCATATTCACGCACGTAACCTTTGGCTCATCTGCCATACCGCCGTTACCAGGCACAGCAAAAACTCTCTCAACCTTTGGACTAAGTGCCAATTTCCAGCATAAAGCATGCTCCCTACCACCACTACCAACAACCATCACCCTCATCCTATCTTCCCTCCAAGATAGAAAGGAACTTTTCTATAAGTAGATCAATTTTATCCACAAACTTACCTCCCGCCTGAGCCATATCAGCTCTTCCACCACCTCCACCACCAACTATAGGGGCAATCTCTCTCACTATCTCTCTAGCATCAAACCTATCAGTAAGATCACCCGTAACACCTACCACCATTGAAACTCCCTTTTCACCCTTTGAAACAAGAAGGATCACACTTCTTGGAAGTCTCTTCTTTATCTTATCAACCATATCCCTTAGAACACCCATATCGAGATCGGGAAGTACACCATAGGCCACTTTAAAATCACCCTTATCGATGGCACTACTTACTATCCTCTCAACCTCATCGTTTATCGAAAAATCCCTTCTCTCACTCAGAGCCTTCTCCAATTCCTTTATTCTCTTCGTCAATTTTTCTATCCTATCCAGTTCCTCTCCCTCCCTCGCCTTGAGTAACCCGTCTATCTCCTTAAGTGTAGCAAGTCTTTCAGAGACATACCTATAAAGGGCACCTCTTGTGAGCGCCTCTATCCTTCTTACACCAGCAGAAACGCTCGTTTCATTTATTATCTTAAACATACCTATATCGCCGGTTCTCGTAACGTGTGTCCCACCACATAGCTCGATCGAGAAATCCCCTACCTTAACGACCCTCACCTTTTCGCCATACTTTTCGTCGAATAAAGCCATAGCACCCATATTTATTGCAGACTCAAAATCCATTTCAAACTTATGAACTTCAATATTCTCCCATATCTTGGAGTTAACTATCTCCTCAACCCTTCTTATCTCATCATCGGTTAGAGCTTTAAAGTGGGTAAAGTCGAAGCGTAGTCTAGTGGGAGATACGAGTGATCCAGCCTGTCTAACATGTGTGCCTAACACTTCCCTTAAGGCTTTATGTAAAAGATGTGTGGCTGTATGGTGTGCCTCAGTATCCTTTCTCTTCTCTATATCGATCCTAGCACGTACCGATTCACCCTTTCTAAGACTACCACTTTTCATGTAACACTTATGAACTATTAGATCTCCTAGATACTTTTTGGTATCAACAACCTGAATAAGTGAATTAACACCCTCTATGTAACCTGTATCCCCAACTTGACCACCTGACTCACCGTAAAAGGGTGTAGTATCAAGGACCAACTCAAACTCGGTCCCCTCTTCCGCCTTATCAACCTCATTCCCATTAACAACCAAAGCCAAAACGTTAGATTCACTCTCGTAAGAATCATAACCTACGAATCTGGTAGGTCCATATTTTTCCCTTATTCTATGGTAAACCTCGGGCACCTGAGATAGACTTGCCATCCAGCTTGATCTTGCCCTTTCCCTCTGTTTCTGCATCTCCCTTTCGTACCCTTCCATATCGAGATCGAGCCCTTCCTCCTGCGCGATATCGATAACAAGGTCCAAGGGAAAGCCAAAGGTATCGTGTAGTTTGAATAAGTCTTCACCACTTATTACGTTACTTCCCCTTTCCTTGGTCTTTTCTACCATTTCATCCAGTAACTTTAGACCCTGCTCGAGGGTGTAGGAAAATCTCTCCTCCTCCATCATTGTTACTTTCGAGATAAAATCCCTTGCATCGTAAAGTTCCGGATAAACATCACCCATTACATCAACAACTCTAAGAGCAACTCTATATAGGAAAGGTTCGTTTATACCGAGTATCCTACCATACCTAGAGGCACGCCTAATAACCCTCCTTAAAACATAGCCTCTACCTTCATTTGAAGGCATAAGCCCTTCAGCGAGTAGAAAAGCAACCGCTCTGGAATGATCGGCTATAGCTCTTATTGCGATATCACTTCTCTGATCCTTCCCGTAATCTCTACCAGAAATATCGCAGATAAATTCAATTATTGGGACAAATAGATCCGTATCGTAGTTACTCCTCTTACCCTGTAAAACCGCGGTGATCCTTTCGAGACCCATACCCGTATCTATACTCGGGGAAGGAAGCGGTTCTAAAGTCCCATCCTCCCTTCTATTATACTGCATGAATACGAGATTCCATATCTCCAGGAATCTATCGCAACCACAGTATATATCACAATTCGGTCCACAGGCCATATCCTCACCCTGATCGAAGATTATCTCAGAACAAGGCCCACAAGGACCAACATCTCCCATACTCCAGAAATTATCCTTCTCACCCATCCTAACTATCCTATCAGAAGGAACACCTATCTCCCTATTCCAGATCTCGAAAGCCTCATCATCCCTTTCAAATATAGTTATCCATAGTCTCTCCTTGGGTAACCTATAGACTTCAGTTATAAGTTCCCAGGCAAAATTTATAGCCTCTCTCTTAAAGTAATCTCCAAAGGAGAAGTTACCGAGCATCTCAAAGAAGGTATGGTGCCTATGTGTTTTCCCAACGTTTTCAAGATCGTTATGCTTACCTCCAGCTCTCATACACTTCTGACAGCTCGTAGCTCTCTTATAGGGTCTCTTCTCCTTTCCAAGAAAAACATCCTTAAACTGGACCATACCAGCGTTTGTGAACAACAACGTAGGGTCTCCGTGTGGGATGAGTGATGAACTCTTTACCCTAACGTGCCCCTTCTTCTCAAAAAAGGTAAGAAACGTCTCCCTCACTTCTTTAGAATGCATAACTCTTACCTCCTTAGATACCAAATCTATCGATAGGTGTTCCGTGTGTAGGTTCAGTGCCTACCTGCGTTATACCTCTCACCTTAAGTATCATATCGTCCGGATTGGTGGCATTACCTAAAGCTTCCTCAAGGGTTATCAAACCTTTTGAATATAGTTCAAGTAGAGATTGATCGAATGTTTGCATACCGTATACCTCTTTACCCTTCTCTATAATCGACTTTACCTCTAAGAGCCTATCGGGATCTATTATACATTCCCTCACGGTAGCCGTGTTAATCAGTATTTCACAAGCTGGGACCCTACCCCCACCGATTCTTTGCACCAATCTTTGGGAAATTATAGCCTTTAAAACACTAGCTAATCTGTATCTTACATCCTCCTGCTCATAGGTAGGAAAAGCTGAAATTATCCTGTTTATAGTCTCAGGGGCATCAAGGGTATGAAGCGTTGAAAGCACGAGATGTCCCGTCTCGGCAGCAAGTATAGCTGTTCTAATAGTCTCAAGGTCTCTCATCTCGCCAACCATTATTACGTCAGGATCCTGCCTAAGAGCAGACTTTAAGGCACTTGCAAAATCATCGAAATCATCCCCCAGCTCTCTCTGGGATATTATCGCTAGATCATCCTTCAATAAATACTCTATGGGATCCTCGAGAGTGATTATATTAACTCTCCTATTTTTAGCTATATATTTCAGCATAGAAGCGAGGGTAGTACTTTTACCGCTACCTGTAATACCAGTAACAAGTACGAGGCCTCTTTTTTCAAGCGCAATCTTCAATATCACCTCAGGTAGATTAAGTTCTTCAAAAGGTGGGACCTCGAAGGGAATGTATCTCATAGCAATCGCATAACTACCCCTCTGTTTAAAGACATTTACCCTAAATCTTCCTATACCCGATAACCCAAGAGCAAAATCCACAGCCCCTTTTTCCTCGAAATTTTGCCACTTCTTAGGTGGCACAATCTCCCTAACAAGATCGGTTATAAAGTCAACCTTAATTAGACCAAACTCCTCCTCTCTATACAGATCACCATCTATTCTTAATACCGGGTAGTTACCAGGCTTGATATGTATGTCGCTAGCCCTCTTACTTATCGCTCTTTCTGCTATCTTTAATAGAAACTCTTTCACCTCCATTTACCTCATCCCCTGTAGTTTTTCTGAATCCGACCTTCTCGAGTATCTTCGATTCAATCTCCCTCGCTATATTCTGGTTCTCTTCGAGGAAAGAAATTGCCATCTCTCTTCCCTGACCCAACCTTACATCCCCATAGGAGAACCAGGAACCACTCCTTGAAATTATACCGTAATCAACGGCAAGATCGAATATACAGCCTATACTTGATATCCCCTTATCGAAGAGTATATCAAACTCCGCCTCCTTGAAAGGTGGAGCTAACTTATTCTTTACAACCTTAACCTTCACCCTGATACCGATTGGAACATCATCCTTACCCTTCATAGTATGGATCTTTCTGGTCTCCATCCTTACGGATGAGTAGAACTTTAGTGCCATACCGCCAGTTGTAGTCTCATTCTGAGCAGTGTAATAACCCATTCCTATGGTCTTTCTAACCTGATTTATAAAGATAAGAGCAGTGTTGGACTTGTTAACGACACCAGTCAGTTTCCTCAAAGCCTGAGACATAAGGCGAGCCTGTAGACCAACATGAGATTCTCCCATCTCTCCTTTCAACTCAGCCTCTGGGACAAGAGCAGCCACAGAATCCACCACTATCACATCTACCGCCCCACTTCTCACAAGGCTCTCAGCTATCTCAAGAGCCTGCTCTCCAGTATCGGGTTGTGAAATCAAAAGTTCATCCACATTAACACCTATCTTCTGAGCATAAAGGGGGTTGAGGGCGTGTTCGGCATCTATGAAAGCAGCCACTCCACCCATCTTCTGAGCCTGTGATATTATCGAAAGGGCTAGTGTTGTTTTACCACTTGCCTCTGCACCGAATATCTCAGTTATCCTACCTTTAGGAACCCCTCCAATCCCAAGAGCTATATCTAAGGATAAAGCTCCGGTCGGTATGACCTGTACATCGGCTAAAGTCTTCTTTTCTCCAAGTTTCATTATAGAACCTTTTCCAAACTGCTTTTCAATCTGACTTATAGTTGCTTCAATTATCTTTTCCCTCTCCTTATCCAAGCTACCCCTCCACGAAATTAATGTAGATATATTCTATTTAAACCCTCAGAGACTGCTATATCAAGTGCTTTTATGAGCTTTTCCTTACTCATGGGAGGATAAACATACATGTTCATGGTCGGTTTAAAAGGGAATATGTGCCACACAGCATCGCTACCCATGTTGTAAAGTATCCACCTAGCCAACGATCTAATCTCAAAAACACTATCATTCACACCAGGCACAAGAATAGTCGCTACATCCACCCTATAATTATTCCTCAACATGTAACTTATATTTTCAAAAACAACGTTAGACTTCCAGGAAACACCTGTATATAACTTAAAAGAGTGAGAGGTAAAAGCCTTTATATAAACCACATACCTATCAACGTAGGGAGCAACCAAATTCAAAGCCTCTATCGTAAAAAAACCGTTCGTCAAAAGTGCGGTTTTGAACTTCTCCCTTTTAGCTAGAGAAAAAACATCCAAAACATACTCGATCTCCACAAAGGGTTCGTTAAAGCCAAAAGCTATATTTTTTAATCCTCTGAGTTTAGCATCCTCTATCAACCTACCAGGATCAACGTATCCCTTATCCTTATAGTCGATAAGGTTACCGTATGAAAAATCCACAAATCTACAGCTGGGGCATCTAAAATTACAACCAACGGTACCCACCATAAACCATAGATCCTCGTCATCGGTAATCCCTATTGATACACCCTTTTTAACGTCATACCTTGAAATTATACCGTAATACTCCGCTATGATATCTCCTCCTATATTACTCCTCACCCCACACCTACCAACCTCACCCGGTCTGATCTCACATCTATGGGCACAGGTATTACATATCGCAACTCTATCCTCTCTACACCTATAAAGAACCGTCTTCCTCATCTTAAAAGTTCTATTAACATAGATTGCAAAAATAAACAACTCGTGTTATTTTTGTTACTATGGAGATAGAAATAATCAAAGATAAAGGTGTCAGCTATCCCGATGGTTTCCTATCAGCCGGTATAAACTGTGGTATAAAGGAAAAGGAATTTGATCTCGGTATTTTGATCTGCGAAAGTGATTGTATAACAAGCGCCGTCTTTACAACAAACAAAATCAAAGCTGCACCTGTTAAGGTATCCATGGAAAGTATGAAAAAGGGTTTTATTAAAAGGGGGGTTATTGTAAATAGTGGCAATGCCAACTGTGCCACGGGTAATAGAGGTATCAGCGATGCGTTAAATATGGTAAAGGAAGCTTCAAGAGTTTTCTCAATTAGTGAGGATAAGATACTGGTCTGTTCCACCGGTGTCATAGGTGTTTACCTTCCGATAGAAAAGATACTAGCTGGAATACCAAAGCTGAGGGAAGAACTAAAAAGGGATGATACGGACTTTTCAAAAGCCATAATGACAACCGATAGATACCCAAAAAGGGTAGCTTTAAACTTGGATGGTCTGTTCAAAATAGGCGCCTGTGCAAAGGGTGCCGGTATGATCCATCCAAAGATGGCAACAATGCTCGCATTCATAACGGTTGATGTCGAAATAGAAAAAGAGGCACTCGATGAGTTCCTAAAGGAGGCCGTAGATAAGAGTTTCAACAGGATAAGCGTTGATGGCGACACATCTACAAATGACACGGTTATGGTATTCTCAAAAATGGGTAAAAAGCTGGATAGCAAATACTATCCAGAATTCAAGGAAGCCCTAACACAGGTTTGTATGGAATTAGCTAAAATGATAGTTGCGGATGGTGAAGGTGCGACCAAGGTGGCAAAGGTAAACGTAAAGGGTACAAAGGACGATTCCGATGCGGAGGTAATATCAAGAAGTGTAGCAAACTCTCTACTTTTTAAGACAGCACTATTCGGTGAGGATCCAAACTGGGGTAGAATAATAGCTGCCGTAGGTTACTCAGGCGTGGAAGTAGTGGAAGAACTCATAGATATATACATAGGAAACGAAAAGGTTGTGGAAAATGGAGTATCAACAGGTAGGGAGCATTTAGCGAAAGAGGTGATGAGAGAGAACTTTTTTGAAATCACAATCGATCTTAAGCTGGGTAAAGGTAGCTTCTATATGCTAACAAGTGATCTCACCTACGATTATGTAAAACTCAACGCAAGTTATAGAAGTTGAACAAGATAGAACTAATAGAAGAAATAGTCAAAAATAACGCGAAAAATTGGAAAATTAGAGCGTTCTTTCTATTTGGATCTACAGCGACTGGCCTTGACAGCGAAACGAGCGACATAGATGTAGCTGTTATTTTTGAACCAGAGGTAGAGGAAAGGAAAAAATCCGAGATAATAAAGGATATAAAAAGACAGATCTTTATAAGTCTCAATAGAGAAGTGGATGTGGTTGAAATTGACGAAAGGTTTTCGAAACCAATACTGTTCTACAATGCTATCGTAAATGGTATACCTATTTTTATAAGTGATGAGGAACTCTATAAAAGACTCGTACTGAGAGCTATATGTGAGATGGAAGATTTTAGTAGTATCGGGTTAAAGTGGAAAGTTGAAAGCTGTAAAAAGATGCTTACCGAGGTAGAGGAATGGGTGAGAGATTTAGATACGCAAAGGGAAGAATAATAGATACTATAGAATATATACTCAAGGAGATAGAGGATTACAAAAACTTCTTTGGTAAAGTCTCCTATGAGGAATACTCCAAACTCGAAGATCCTATTAAACTAAAGGCACTCGAAAAGACCGTTGAAAACGTACTTACCGCACTTATCGAACTTGCAGGAACGATATCGATAGAAGAGAGAAAAAAGGTCGAAAACTACTACAGTGCACTAAAAATAGGTGCAACTATAGTTGGACTTGAGGCTAAGGAAATAGAAGAGTTTGCAGAATTAGCCTATGAGAGGAACAATCTAGTACATAGATACCTGGATCTCAAATGGAACGCGATAAAGACCTTTCAGGATAGGCTACCTCTGATAGTTAAATTTGTAAAGAAGGCACTGGAATATTACAACAGAAAGGGTGTTGACAATAGAAAATCGAAGTTGTAATTTATTTGATGATTGATAAAGTTTTAACAAAAGGTGAGGTTGATTTGATGGATTTAAGGTATTTTAAAAACCAGTTCGATAAATCCTCTTCTAGAGATCAATCTGTTAGATCATTTTATTACTGGTGGTATTATTACTGGATGTTGTCCCCCATGGGTTCTCTGTAGGTTGAAGGCAGAGGCCATGGGGGATAACAAATCCCCCATGGCCTTTAACAGAAGAAAAGGCCATGGGACCAAAGGGTTCCATGGCCTTTTTTATTTTAACAAAAAATCTAGGAGGTGAAGGGATGACCAAAATAGGTAAACTAATAAGGCTCGAAAGGATAATGAACAGGGAGAAGGGTACAACCGTAATAGTTCCGATGGATCATGGTATAACCGTAGGACCTATACATGGGCTGACAAATATAAGAGAAACTATAGCAAAGGTGGCAGATGGTGGAGCGAACGCTATCGTAATCCACAAAGGGATTGTACCCTTTGGTCACAGAGGTAGGGGGAGGGACATAGGATTGATAGTACATCTCTCGGCAAGTACAAACCTCTCACCAACACCGAATAATAAGGTATTAGTGTGTAGCGTTGAGGAAGCCATAAAGCTCGGAGCGGATGCAGTTTCAATCCACGTTAACATAGGAGCTGAAGATGAAGCCAAGATGCTCGAAGACTTCGGTAAAATATCGGCAAGTTGCAGTGAATGGGGTATACCTCTACTTGCGATGGTCTACGCCAGGGGACCAAGGATAAAGAGTCAGTACGATCCTGCGATAGTGGCCCACTGTGCGAGAGTTGCAGCGGAAATAGGAGCTGATATAGTAAAAGTGCCTTATACAGGGTCTCCCGATACATTCGCCAAGGTTGTGGAAGGGTGTCCAATACCGGTAGTTATTGCAGGTGGAGAGAAAATGGATACCGTTGAAGATGTACTCGTCATGGTAAAGGGCGCCATGGATGCAGGAGCAAGCGGAATTTCCATAGGTAGAAACGTATTTCAACATGAGGATCCAACAAAGATGGTCAAAGCCCTTTCACTTCTAGTTCATGAAAGGGCAGATATAAGGGAAGCAATGGAGGTGCTGAAATGAAGGAATTCTGGCTAAAGGTGATACCCTGGGATAAAAAACTTGTAACCACCGGTATTGAATCAGGAGTGGATGTCATCCTTACGGAGGATGAGAATATCGAAAAGGTAAAAGAGCTTGGACTTGTAAAGGTAGCATCGAAAAACGGTGATCTTAAGGAAGGAGTTGATTACGAAATAATAAGGATAGAATCGAAGGAAGATGAAACTAAAGCCGTAGAAACATCGAGATACAAAATCGTGATAGTTGAAACTACCGACTGGATGGTGATACCCTTGGAAAACCTCGTTGCCCAATCGGACAACATAATAGCCCTTGTAAGGAATCCCGAGGAAGCGGAACTTGCAGTTGGAGTTCTCGAAAAGGGTACAAGGGGAATTCTACTTGAAACAAAGGATCCTTCGATCGTAAAGGAGGTGGGAAACTTAGTTAAAAGGAAGAGGGGCAAATTGAACCTAATCGAGGCAGAGGTAATATCGGTCGAACCAGGAGGCATGGGATATAGGACCTGTATCGATACAACGGATATTATGACAATAGGTGAAGGTATGTTGGTAGGTGATAAAAGTGATACCTTTCTACTTGTACACTCTGAAAGTATAGAAAACCCATACGTAGCACCAAGGCCATTTAGAGTCAACGCTGGGGGGATACACGCCTATGTCATGATGGCCGATGGTAAAACAAAGTATCTCTATGAAGTATCGACAGGGGATAAGGTTCTGGTGGTGGATTATAAGGGTAACACTAGAGAAGCACTAGTTGGTAGAGCCAAGATAGAACTGAGACCCCTTATTGTGGTTAAGGTAAAGGTTGGTGAAACTACGGCCTCTCTCGTGTTACAGAATGCCGAAACCATAAGACTAACAAGAACCGATGGCACACCCATCTCTATAGTTAAGTTAAAAAAGGGAGATAAGATTTTGGCTTATAAAACCGAAGGAGGAAGACATTTCGGTATAAAGGTTAAGGAGAGCATAAAGGAAAAGTAAACTATAAAACACAAACTCTGTTCTTACCCATATTTTTAGCCCTATACATAGCATTATCGGCACGAGAAATAAGAGTGTTTACATTGTCTCCTTGGGAGAATGTTGTAACACCTACACTAATAGTTATCTTTCCAACAGGGAAATACTGGTATGATTCCACGGCTCTTCTGATATCCTCCGCTACAGTTATAGCTCTATTTAAATCAGTTTCAGGTAGAACAACTAAAAACTCCTCACCCCCTAATCTGCAGAATATATCCGTCGCTCTAAGCCTTTTGTGAACTATTCTTGCCAACTCCTTCAAGACAATATTCCCAACCTCATGACCGTAAAGATCATTTACCCTCTTAAAGTTATCTATATCAAATAAAAGTACGGAGAGAGGTCTATCGTATCTATTAGCTATATCAATAAGAGTCTTAACCTCATCATCTAGAATCCTCCTATTATAGATCCCAGTAAGGGCATCCCTCCTTATCAACTCTTCCAACCTTTTCTGTAAAAGCCTAAGTTCTGTTACATCTGTTAAAAATACCACAAACCCAATTACAATTCCTAAAACATCTATAGGAACCATAGTTAACATTAAATGATAAATTTTTCCTTTTTTCTCGAGATCAAAATAACCTCTCGCTACTTTATTTATTAAAGCTTCTCTTCTCAAATTACATGAGTAAAATGAAGAAAAGCCAAAGGGACAATACTTACACAGATTAACACTTTCCTCATTCTCTTTACAAAAACCAAACATCTCGCAAGCTTTTCTACTATACCAAATAACTTTACCATTATGAGTAATTATGTAAAAGGCCTCCCCTATAGAATCAACTCTGTACATTATATAGTACACGAAATAACTATATAAAAAAACAAGAAAAATAAGTGAAATAAAGAAAAATAAAAAGAAAAGTAATAGAAATTCAAACAATGATAAATCTTTTTTGACTAATAGAATTACCAACAAAAGGATAAGAGACATAATCACAGAAAAAATAATTAAAACTAATGTGATATTTGACCTAATACCCCCTATCTTATTTAACATATAAACCTTCTCCAAAATAAAAGGGATTGGGAATAAACTCCCAATCCCTTAATATACACACTTTAGAACAAATTTCAATATGATTCTTCATAACACCTTACTTTACTCTGCAACCTCTATCTTTATCTCCTTTGCCTTAGCCTCTTCTACCTTGGGTAACTCAATCTCGAGCACTCCATTCTTAAACACAGCCTTAATCTCATCTATCTTCACATCCACAGGTAAAGTTACACTTCTCACAAATTTACCATAAACTCTCTCGGTGTAGTAATAATTCTCATCCCTGTGCTCCTCTTCCCTTTTCTTCTCACCCTTTATCACAAGATCCCTTCCCTTTACCGTTACCTCAACGTCCTCCTTCCTAACACCAGGTAACTCCACCTTAATCACGATTTTGTCACCAGCATCATAAACATCCATCGGTGGTACAAGCTCAAACCTCTCCCTTCTTGGTTTACCAGTTGTAGTCTCACTTAAAAATTCATCAAAGGCATCTTCCATTATCCTTCTTAACCTCTCAATCTCCCTCCAAGGTGACCACCTTACCACAGCCATGGCCACACCTCCTTGTTTTAGTTTTTAATAAATTACCTACAACTTCCATTTAATTTATATAATCCCTCTCATAAAATTTGCAAGTGGTATTTTTAAATAAGTTTAGTCCAATATTGTAAAGGTTACAAATAGGCCCTTTTCTGGTCCAGAAGGCGATCCACTATCAAAGGAAGGATCACACCTGCTCTACCCTCAAGGAATATGTCGGTTACGGAACTCGTTAAAGGTGTAGGCTCCAGATTAACCTCAATTATAACCGCTTTATTTTCCTTTGCTATAGCCGGCAATCCCCCAGCTGGATAGACCTGTGCACTTGTACCAACCACCATAAAGACATCGGCTCTTTTGGTATGGTATATCGCTTCCTCTAACGCCTTAGGTGGTATCATCTCGCCAAAGAAAACTATATTAGGTTTGAGAACACCCCCACAGCTACATCTCGGTAGTGAATCATCTATATTGACCTCCTCGATTCTATAGGTTCTTCTACAATCGATACAGGAGAGAGTATCACCTGAGCCATGAAACTCGATTACATTTTTTGAGCCAGCCCTCTGATGTAACCCGTCAACATTCTGGGTTATCAGGGCCTTCAAAATACCCATCTCTTCAAGTCTACTAAGAGCGTAATGGGCAGGGTTCGGTTTGGCATTGAGACAAATCTTATACAACTCTCTCAGCATCTTCCATACCTTTTCCGGATCCCTGTAGAAGGAAGAGATATGGGCATACTCAAATGGATCGTACTTTTCCCACAGTCCCTGGGAACCCCTAAAGGCTGGAATACCGCTTTCAACAGATATACCAGCACCGGTAAGCACAACTAAATACCTACTTTTCGCTATAACCTCGGCTGCCCTATTTAACTCATCATTCATAGCTTCTCCTCCACAGCCCTTACCTTCTGCTCCATAGTCTGAAGTTTATCCCTCCTCTCGTCTATCCTAACCGTGGTGGAGACCCTGAGAACCCCCTCTTCAAAGAGAGCATTATGGACTCTCTTCACGAGATCAAGTATCTCATCCAGATTCCCTTCCACAATCGTACTCATGGGAGTTAACTGGCACTTAAGCCCCGATTCTCTTATTATCCTTTCCACCTTGGCAACGTACTTCGAAAGAGAGGGAGAACCTGTACCAAGAGGGGTAACTATTATCTCTGCTATAGGCATGTCCCACCTCCCTAAATGCTCTACATTTCTAACATCTTTTGTAACTTAGTTACCTTCTCCTTAACAAAATCCACATTCTTACCGTTAGGATACTTAATTAGGTATAGCTTATAGTAGGAAAGGGCTTCACTATAATTACCCATCTCCTCATAACAATTGGCAAGCATAATAAGAGCCTTGTCGGCAAGGGGATTATCGGGATAGTATTCCACTATATCCTTAAAATTCCTTATAGCGAGATCGTAGTTTCTCATCCTATAGTAGTCCATACCCTGGTTGTACAAATTCGTGACAGGATTAATTATATCTATCCTGCCCTTGGAACCCTCATAGGCACAGGAAACAACAAAAGACATAATTACAGAAACCAAAAATATAAGCTTCCTCATACTAACCTCCCCTTCTAAAAAATTTATTACCCCAAAGAGAAAGTAACAATACAAAAACTCCTATGACCGTTATTATGGGGCCCGGAGGTAAATCAAGGATAAAAGCCATGGATATGCCTACAGTAAAGACAGATATGGTAAAGAAAAGGGATCCCAAAAAGAACATAAAGATAGAGTTAAAGAAAGTTACGGCAAAAAAGCCCGGTAAAACCATAAAGGCCGAGACGAGTATAGCACCAAGTGTTTTCATGGAAAGTACTATATTAAAGGTAGTTATCAATAAGAGTGTAGTGTAAATAAAAAGCCTATTTATCCCAAAGGAAACAGACATCTCTTCATTTATTATCCATAGAAATAAGTTCCTCCAGCTTGTAACGAGAAATACAAGGGTTATTAGAAATGTAACTATAGCCCACAGTAGATATCCCTCATCTATGGCGAATATCCCACCGAAGAGATAACTAAAGGCATCAACATAGCTAACTCCACCTAAACTGAAGGCTATAACTCCAAGGGCCATGAAAAATGGAAATAGAAACCCTATAACCGTGTCCTCATCAACATTCGTTCCCTTACTTACAAGGGAAACTAGAGTAACGAGTAAAAAGCCAGAAATAACACCAAAAATAAAGGGAGGTAAACCTAGTAACAATCCAACGGCAACACCAAAAAAAGCTCCGTGGGAAATACCGACCGCTAAAAAACTCCATCTCTTAAGAACAACGGGCACACTCACCAGGGATAGACTTACAGCGCTTATAAAAACGGTTAAAAGTGGTATTATAAGGAATTCCGGTATACGTGGCATCCCTCACACTCCGGATGGTGTACAAAGATACTAACCCTCTCGCCGTAGAGTTCTTCAAGGAGTTTACAGTCAAGAGCTAACCTTGGATCCCCACTGTACTTTAAGCGCCTATTCAAACAGGCTATCCCATCGACAAAGTAGGAAACCACACCTATATCATGGGTAACCATCAGTATAGTACAATTCTTATCGCGGTTTCTTAGAAATTTATAAAAGTTATCCTGTCCAACAACGTCTATACCTGTATTCGGTTCATCAAGTAGTAAAATTCTTGGATTTTTAAGTAGGAGCATCGATATCAAAACCCTCTGCCTCTCACCACCAGAAAGGTTCAAGAAACTGCTATCCATCTTATCCGAAATACCCATAACCTCAACCATACCACTTACATCCCTATCATCCGCTCCTACCAATCTAAAAATATCCCTTACCCTAAGGTTCATGTTAAAATCGGGCTTCTGTGGTAAATAACCAATCCATCCC
Source organism: uncultured Aquificales bacterium (assembly GCA_964590075.1). GTDB lineage: Bacteria > Thermosulfidibacterota > Thermosulfidibacteria > Thermosulfidibacterales > Thermosulfidibacteraceae > JAGDVO01. Next base: position 43,173 of record CAZPXS010000004.1, on the reverse strand, counting down.
CTTTTCACTGCCACCTCAGGACTCTCTCCAAATACTTCAACACTACCACGCTCCGGCTTTAAAATACCCATAATGGCCTTTAAAAGAGTGGTCTTCCCTCCCCCATTGGGTCCGACTATTGCCCAGAACTCACCTTCCCTCACGGTTAAGCTAACATCCTCGATTATAATCTTCCCATCTATTTTGACCGTTAAGTTATTTACCCTGATAGCTTCCATATATGGTTCTCCCCTTAGTTGTTTACTATTAGAGCAAATAGTAATATAAATAGAACCGTTATGAAAGAAGTTTTAGCAAAATATAGTTCGGAACTCAAAAGATTAGAGGAACTACTCAAAGCGGAAATTCATTCCACCATTAGAGAGATACCGGAAATCAGTAACTATATCCTCTCCGCCGGTGGGAAGAGAATAAGACCATTGTTGCTAATGATATTATCAAAAAGGGATAACAAAGTACCCCAGGAAGCCATACTGGCAGGTTGTGCGATTGAGTATATACACACCGCGACCCTCCTACACGACGATGTAGTCGATGATTCAAAAATGAGAAGGGGAAAACCAACCGCAAATACCATATGGAACAATCAGATATGCGTACTCGTTGGAGATTTCCTCTTCGCAAAGTCCTTCAGTATAATGACAAACTTCCTGAGTCAGGAGGCTTTAAGGGTTGTATCGAGAGCCTGCATATCCCTCGCTGAGGGAGAGATCCTCCAGCTAATAAGAAGCTACGATGTAGATACAACGATAGAGGACTACTACAGGATAATATACGGCAAGACTTCAGCTTTGTTTGAGGCGAGTTGTCAGGTAGGAGCAATGGTATCGAATAAAAACAACCCCGAGAGGTTCGGCGACTTTGGTAGAGAAATAGGTCTAGCCTTTCAGATAAAGGATGATCTACTCGATCTTATAGGTGACCCAGCTAAAACCGGAAAACCCATAGGTAACGATCTAAAGGAAGGTAAAGTAACACTACCTATTCTTCTACTTAAGGAGAAAAATCCGGAGTATAAAAAGCTGATTAGAAGAGTGATCCTTGAGGACGAGATTAAGGAAAATAGCATAAAAGATATCATAGAACTCTGTAAAAAAGAGGGTACCATAGAGGAAACAACAAGGATAGTTAGAGAACATCTAAACAAGGCTCTCAGCATACTCGGTGAACTTGAGATTGACGAAGAATCAAAGAGGGATATTATCAGTATTGTAGAGTTTTTAGCGGAGAGGGATTACTGATGGCACATCCACTCGTAGAACTCGCAAGAAAAGCCATAGAGGAGTATGTAAGGAGAGGAAGGATCATTAAGCCAACAAAGGAGATTATCGAGAGCGATCCTATAATGAAGGAGAGAAAGGGTGTATTCGTTTCCCTCAAAAAACATGGGGAACTCAGGGGATGTATCGGAACATTTCTACCAACCACAAGTTGTGTTGCTGAAGAGGTGATAAGAAACGCTATTTTAAGTGCCACTGAAGATCCTCGATTCCCTCCAGTTACACCGGAAGAGTTAGATGAGTTGACCATTTCTGTGGATGTTCTAGATGAGCCAGAACCTGTAAATAGCATAGAGGAACTCGATCCAAAGAAGTACGGTGTTATAGTAGAGTCAGGGTATAAGAGGGGTTTGCTCTTGCCCGATCTCGAGGGTGTCGATACGGTGGAGCAACAACTATCAATAGCTATGGCAAAGGCCGCGATAAGACCGGGTGAACCTGTAAGAGTCTATAGGTTCCGTGTAAGACGGTTCAAATGATAAGGGAAAAACCAGTAGCAAAATACTGGGTTAGAGAGAACGGGAAGGTAAGGTGTAAACTCTGTCCCAGAGAATGTCTGATAGCTGAGGGGAAATCTGGTTTATGCGGTATAAGGGAAAACAGGGAAGGAACGCTTTATGCTAGTTACTACGGTGAGGTAGTCTCAATAGCACTCGATCCGATGGAGAAAAAACCTCTCTACCACTTCTATCCCGGTAGCTTTATAATATCCCTTGCCACCTGCGGGTGTAACCTGAGATGCAAACACTGCCAGAACTGGAGTATCTCACAGGTTAGATGTAAAACCGAATACGTAGATCCAGAGAGCCTCGTTAAACTTGCAATCAGGTATAACTCCAAAGGGATATGCTTCACCTATACAGAACCGATGATATGGTTCGAGTACGTGATAGATACGGCAAAAATAGCGAAGAAATATAACCTCCCCATCGTTCTTGTAACAAACGGAGAGATAGAGGATGAGCCTCTTGAAGAGCTTTTGAATTACGTTGACGCCATGAATATAGATCTAAAGTCAATAAGGGAGGATTTCTATAGAGAAATCTGCGATGGTAAACTAGAGCCAGTCCTAAACACGATAAGAAGAAGCTATGAGAGAAAGGTTCATATAGAGATAACCAATCTAGTAATACCCACGTTAAACGATAGTAAAGAAGAGATAGAGGAACTAACGGATTTTATAGCAACCATAGACCCGGATATACCCCTACACATAACGAGATTCTTCCCAAACTACAAACTAACCGATCTACCACCCACCCCCATAGAAACCCTCATGATGGCTAAAAAGATAGCCGATAGCAAACTCAACTTCGTCTATGTTGGAAATGTGGCAAGTAAAGAACTGAATAGTACGTACTGTCCCGACTGTAAAACTCTACTGATAGAAAGAGACTATATGTATACCGTAAGAGTTAACCTTTCAGACGGTAGATGTCCAAAATGCAAAAGAAGGATACCTGGAAGATTCTAAAGGTAGACGAAAACTGGCAAGGTAAAAGATTAGACCTGTTTTTAGAGGAAAATCTATCAATAACAAGGAGCAAAGCTAAAAAACTCATAGAGGAGAAACACGTTTTCATCGATGATATAGTAGCGACCAAGGCAGGGATAAGACTTAAAAAGAATTCCGTTATAAGAGTGGAGCTTACAGAGGAAGAGTACGAAGAAGAGTTAGAACCTATACCGAATCCTGATCTCGAAATACCGATTCTCTATGAGGATGACTATATAGCGGTGATAGAAAAGAGAGCCGGTTTGGTTGTACATCCCGCCTGTGGCCATAAGGATGATACATTGGTAAATGCCCTCATAGCAAAGTTTCAAAGATTGAGTTCCTTAGGTGGTACCGTAAGAGCCGGGATAGTTCACAGGCTTGATAAGGACACGAGCGGCCTGATGATAGTAGTGAAGGATGAGAAAACCCACCAAATCCTAAGCGATATGTTTAAGGATAGGAAAATTACAAAGGTATATACTGCCATAACGATAGGTAATCCACATAAGGAACTCGGAATAATAGATAAACCTATAGGTAGGCATCCAACCGACAGAAAGAGAATGACGGTAAGAGAGGATGGTAGAAGTGCACTAACGATATACCGAATCATAAAGAGAAATCCACCTTACAACCTGGTACTGGCAAAGATATTAACCGGTAGAACGCATCAGGTAAGGGTTCACCTAAAAAGTGTAAACCTACCCATTATTGGTGATGAGGTATACGGGAAAAAACACCCACTAATAGATAGGCAGGCACTTCATAGTTCTTTCCTGGCCTTTACACATCCAGTAACCGGCAAAAAACTCGAGCTATTCTCACCTCCTCCGGCAGATATAACCGAACTCATGGTTAAACTCGATCTCTATATGGATAGTGAAGAGCTAATAAAACATATTAAAGCCTTTCTGGAGGAGATTAAAAACCTATGTATTGAACCTTACCGGGTCTCCTCTTAGGTGGTTTAGGATCCTCATCGGGATAACCGAGGGTTATGAGAGCAACTAGTCTCTTACCCTCTATACCCAGTAGCCTATTGAATTCCTCCTCATGGGAGAGTGGACCGGTCATCCAACAAGTTCCAAGCCCCTTCTCATAGGCAAGAAGCAAAAGATTCTGAATAGCTGCCGATACACTCTGTATATCCGTTCTCTCGCTCTCCGGGCCAGGCTCAGCATAGGCCAAAATAACAACGGGAGCTCCTCCCAGGGTCGCAAAGAAACTCTTGGTTTCCTCCACAACATCAGGCTTATGGGCAAAAACCTTCTCTATCTTTTTACCGATATACTCCATATAGGCCCTTTTACATATCTCCACTATCCTATCCCTCATCTCCCCAGTTACAACGACAAAATACCAGTTCTGACGATTCATACCGGACGGAGCCCAAAGAGCGTATTCAAAGAGCTCCTCTATAACCTCCTTGGGAACCGGTGTAGGTTTATACTTCCTTATACTCCTTCTCTTAAGTATCGCTTCCCTGAGTTCCATCGCCAAACCCCCTTGATTTTTTAAACATCCAATAGTAGATCCTTAACCATGGATTGGAAGCTACTATTCACAGTATTTATCAGTATACTACTTGCAGAGATGGGAGACAAGACACAACTCGCGGTATTATCCTGCTCGGGCTCTAGTGGCAAATGGCTCGAGGTGTTCCTTGGAAGTATGTTAGCCTTCTTGGTACTGACCCTAACAGCAAGCATCCTGGGTAGCAAGATAAATTCACTTATCGATAGAAAAACGGTAGAGAAGATCGCAGGAGCTCTGTTCATACTCATAGGTCTTACGATTATACTTAGATGAGAAAAACCGGGGTAGCAGATCTACCACTTCATAGCGGTAAAGCACCGAGATGGCTGTTCGAAAAGATGGTGGAGTTATCGGGTGAGATAATATCGGTTCTTACCTTTGAGTACGGTAAAAAAGAGGTGACAAAAAGGTTTTCCGATCCTTTTTGGTTTCAAGCCTTTGGATGTGTCGTAGGTTTCGATTGGCACTCAAGCGGAGTCACTACAACCCTACTTGGTGCGATCAAAGAAGCGATGAGAATAAGAAACTATGAACTGGGAATATTCGTGGCGGGTGGCAAAGGAAAAAGCGCCATAAACACACCAAAGGAAATAGATAGTATATGCGATAAATTCGGGATAACAAAAGGAGAAGAACTCATAAGGGTAAGCAGATTAACGGCTAAGGTTGATAACAACGCCTTACAGGATGGCTTTAAACTGTACCACCACAACCTTATATTTACAGACGAGGGGGACTGGATCGTCATACAACAGGGGATGGATCCTGAAAAGAGACTGGCAAGGCGTTACCACTGGCTTGGAGAAAAGGTAAAATCCTTTGTAGATGAACCTCATAGTGCTATATGTTGCGATGAGAAGAGAAGGGTTTTTAACCTTGTAGCAAGGGAATCGAAAAAATTGAGAGATAGCATGGTAGAGATCGTAAAGGAAGAGAAGACGGAAAAGATAGTTGCAGAGGTAAAACTAACTCTATCACTACCAAAGCACCATGATGTGAAACTCAAGGATATAGATCTTAGGAAACTATCCGCGGTTATAAGAAATGCAAAGGAAAATCTAAATAGCTTTGAGGATCTGCTACTTACAAATGGTATGGGAGAAAAGGCTCTTAGAGCACTTGCCTTGACAAGTAGTCTTATATACGGAACCGAAGTATCCTACAGAGATCCCGTGATATTCTCCTTTGCCCATGGGGGAAAAGATGGTCATCCCTATCCCGTTAACATAAGGCTCATAAAAAACACGATAGAGATACTAAAGGAAGCCTTAAACAAAGCAAAGCTGGGTGATAGAGAAAAATTAGAAAGGATAAGAAGGTTAGCCGAATGGGAAAGGACACTAGAAAGGTAAAGGCGGTATCTCTCCTATCGGGAGGGCTCGATAGTATACTAGCGGTACACGTAATGATGGAGATGGGTATCGAGGTTGTTCCACTACACTTTTACACCTGGTTTACCGGTAAAAGGAGTAAGGATTTTATAGAAAGGGCGAAGAACGAATGGTTATTACCTGAACCCATAATTGTTGATGTGAAGGATGAATTTTTAAAGGTCCTTCTATCGCCAAAATTCGGCTACGGTTGTAACATGAATCCATGTATAGATTGTAAGATTCTATTCTTTAAAAAGGCAAAGGAAATTATGGAGAGAATAGGAGCGGAATTCATAATATCGGGAGAAGTTTTGGGTCAAAGACCTATGTCCCAAACCCACCAGGCACTTAGAATAATAGAGAAAGAGGCAGGGGTGGAGGGGATAGTTGTAAGACCACTATCGGGTAAGATAATGCCTCCAACTATACCGGAGATCAAGGGACTAATAGATAGAAATCTTCTACTTGATATAAAGGGAAGAAGTAGAAAGATACAGCTTGAGCTAGCAAAAAAGTATGGCCTAAAGAGTATACCTACGCCTGCAGGTGGCTGTATACTCACAGATCCAGGGTTCTCTAAAAGATTGAAAAAACTTATGGAAGTAAGGGGAAAACTCGAGTGGAAAGAGATAAAGGCTCTAAGGTTGGGTAGATTGTTAGAGATATCGCCCACCACTATACTCATAGTAGCCAGGGACGAGCAGGAAGGAGAACTCCTTAGAAAGCTCTCAGATACCATAGTAGAGGTTGAATATAGCAAGGTTGTGGGCTCGGTTATAGGCGATTATAAGGGACAGGAGGAAAAGATAGCGGGAATAATGTTAAGATACGCAAAGAAACCAAAAGGTACCGTAAAGATCGGAGAAAAAGTGGTAGAAGCGGTAGCAATAGAACCCGAAGAGATACAGAAAATTATAGTGTGAGGTGAGAGATGAAGCTGACATTACTGATCCTGTCCTTTATACTGGGTAGTGTCCCATTCGGATTAATTATGGCTCTACGAAAAGGGATAGATCCAAGAATGGCAGGTAGCGGTAACATAGGTGCGACAAATGTTGCAAGAACAGTAGGTAAATACGAAGGCCTGATAACTCTGATATTAGATATCCTCAAAGGATTAATGCCAACCTATATTGCGCTAAAAGCAACTAACTCCGAATCCTTCGCACTCCTTGTAGGAGTAGTATCCATATTAGGGCACTGCTATTCTCCCTTCCTAAACTTCAAAGGTGGTAAAGGAGTGGCAACTAGTATCGGGGTAATCATGGCAACCAATTTTGAACTCACGATTATAGCCATAGTAACTTTCGCCATTACCTTCTACCTAAAAAGGATAGTCTCCCTATCGAGTATTACAGCAGCATTAATTACATCCATATCCGGGCTATTTCTACTAAAGGATCTTGAGTCTAAGATTCTACTCATAATTATTGCCTTGATAGTAATTATCAGGCATAAAGAAAACATCGAGAGACTGAGAAGAGGTGAAGAACCAACATTCAGAATATAACGGGGGTACTAAATGAGCAACCATATTGAAGCGGAGAACAAGATAATAAGAGATCTTAAGGAAAAGGTAAAAAGATTCAGGGAGATGGGTATAAATCCCTACCCCAACAGATACAGGATTACCCATAGAATAGGAGAAATAGTCGAAAAGTACAAGGACGAGTTTGATCAAGAAAGACTAAAGGAAGCCGGTAGAATCGTAACCGCAGGTAGAATAATGTCTCTAAGATTCCACGGAAAGATATCCTTCGCCCATATAAAAGATCAGACCGGGAAAATCCAGATATACGTATCGAAGGAAAAGTTGGGAGATGAGTTTTACAGTAACCTTTTTAAGAAACTCGATGTCGGTGATATAGTTGGAGTTGAGGGGACTCTATTTAGAACAAAGACAGGAGAACTAACGATAGAGGTTGATAGGCTTACCCTACTTACCAAGATAACACGACCCCTACCCGAAAAATGGCACGGACTAAAGGATGTAGAAACAAGGTATAGGCAAAGGTACTTAGATCTGATAATGAACGATTCTGTAAGGGAAACCTTTGTTATAAGAAGCAGAATCATAGATTATATAAGAAACTTCCTTAAGAATCGCGGTTTTATAGAAGTTGAAACACCTATGATGCAACCTATACCTGGTGGTGCAGCCGCAAGACCCTTTATAACACACCACAATGCCCTTGATATAGATCTATACCTAAGGATAGCACCAGAACTATACCTAAAGAGATTAGTTGTTGGAGGTTTCGATAGGGTCTTTGAACTTGGTAAATGTTTTAGAAACGAGGGAATATCAAGCCAACATAATCCTGAATTTACCATGGTTGAGTTTTATATGGCATACGCGGACTATAGGGACCTAATGGATCTAACCGAAGAATTACTTTCAGGTCTAGTAAAGGAGATAAAGGGTAGCTACATTATAGAGTATCAGGGTAAAAGTATAAACTTTAGCCCACCCTTTAAGAAGATAACGTTTTTTGATGCCCTCACCGAAATAGGTAATGTACCAAAGGAGATACTAGATGATGAGGAAAAACTAAGAAATTACGCTAAGGAACTCGAAATAGACGTATCTAAGATAGATAAGAAGGGTAAGCTCCTAGCGGAGATCTTTGAAAAGAAGGTGGAGGAAAAACTTATAGATCCTACTATAGTTTACGATTTCCCAAAGGACATATCACCTCTCGCTAAAAGTAGAGAAGACAACCCTGATATAGTCGAGAGATTTGAACTTTTTATCGCAGGAAGGGAAATAGCCAATGCCTACACAGAGCTAAACGATCCTGAGGACCAGAGGGATCGTTTTCTCAAACAGCTAGAGGAGAGAAGAAAGGGTGACGAAGAGGCTCATATGATGGATGAAGACTATATAGTGGCTCTGGAGTATGGATTACCTCCAACAGCTGGAGAGGGAATAGGGATAGATAGACTCACCATGATCCTTACCGACTCGCCTTCAATTAGAGATGTCATACTCTTCCCCACTCTAAGACCGGAACAGAAATGAAGTTAGAACTATTCCTCGCATTAAAGTACCTAAAATCTAAAAAAGGGGGGTTGATATCCTTTGGTGCCACAATATCCATAGTTGGCATAACTCTTAGTGTAGCCTCCCTCATCATAGTGATATCGGTGATGACAGGTTTTACAAACAACCTGAAGAGAACTCTACTCGGGGCAAGTGCACATATCTACATAGTAGGATGGCAGGGAGAGATAAAGGAAAAGGAACTAAAGCTGGTAGAGAAAAGGATGAAAAACTTCGACTGGATAAAGGACACTAGTCCCTTCATTTACACACAGGCTATGCTAAAGTACGGCAACTCAGCAACCGGCCTACACATAAAGGGAGTGGATATAAAGAAGGAGGGTAAAATAACCCAGCTTCCGGAAAAGATGGTATCGGGAAACTGGACATGTATAGGTGAAAAGGGCACGATACTTGTAGGTAAGGCTCTATCCGAAAACCTACTGATAATTCCTATGGACAAGATTGTACTTGTAACTCCAAAAACCGTTGTGACACCCTTTGGAATGATGCCGGTAAGTAAGGAACTAACGGTCTGCGGTATATTCGATACTGGCATGTACAACATAGATTCGAGTCTTGCAGTAACAAGCATTGAAACCGCAAGGGAAATAACGGGTATGGAGGACAGTTACACTGGTCTACAGATATCCGTAAAGGATCCTATGAAGGCGGTTACCTATAGAAATATCATAGAGAAGGAACTGGATAGAAAATTCTTGGTTAGAGACTGGATAACGATGAACAGATCTATTTTCTCCGCTTTGAAACTCGAAAAGTTGGCTATGTTTCTCATACTATCCCTAATGGTGCTTGTAGCAAGTTTTAGTATCATGAGTACACTGAGCATGACGGTCATTGAAAAGGAAAGAGATATAGCGATACTTATTACCATGGGTATGGACTCTAAAAGGATAAGAAGGATATTTATACTTGAGGGACTTATAATGGGATTCACCGGAACTCTCCTAGGTAGTATCCTTGGGATAGGAGTTGGCCTATTCCTAAAAAAGTACCCAATAATAACTCTACCAAAGAACATCTACTATATAGATAGACTCCCGGTAGAATTAAACCCAGTTGATATAACACTAATAGTACTAATAAGTCTTCTCATATCACTCATCTCGACATACATACCCGCAAGAAGGGCGGATAAAATAAACCCTGTAGAAATACTAAGAATAACTGGATAGGAGGTAGAGATGTTCAAACACCCATTGATAGATAGATACGCATCCCGTGAGATGGTTGAGATCTTTAGCGAAGAGAGAAGATTCAAGACATGGCGAGAACTATGGATAGCCCTTGCGGAAGGTGAAAAACTGATGGGACTTCCCATAACCGATGAACAGATAGAGGAGATGAAAAGGGCAAAAGATATACTCAACCTTGATAGGGCTAGGGAGTTGGAGAGAGAACTCAAGCACGATGTGATGGCACATATTCATGCCTATGGTGAGCTCTGTCCAAAGGCAAAACCAATAATACACCTTGGTGCAACGAGTTGTTATGTAACCGATAACACAGACATAATACTAATGAGAGACGCACTTAATGTTATAAAGAAGCGACTAGTTAATCTTATAAATACAATGAAGGAAAAGGCGCTTTTATACAAGGAGCTACCTTGTCTTGGATACACACACCTACAACCCGCCCAGCCGGTCACATTTGGTAAGAGGATAGCCCTATGGTTAAACGATCTGGTGATAGATTTTAAAAATCTGGAATTCGTGGAGAGCAACCTAAAATTCAGAGGGGTAAAGGGAACGACAGGTACACAGGATAGTTTCATGAAGTTGTTCGATAACGACGAAGAAAAGGTAAAGAAACTCGATGAATACGTAGCAAAAAGATTCGGATTCAATGAGAGTTTTATAATAACAGGCCAAACATATACGAGAAAACAGGATTACATGATAGCACAGGCTCTCGTTGGTATTGTCTCAACCTGTCATAAGATTGGACTCGATATAAGGCTACTTATGGCGAATAGAGAGGTGGAAGAACCCTGGGGAGAAAAACAGGTAGGATCAAGTGCGATGCCTTATAAGAAGAACCCGATGAAGTCAGAAAGGATGTGTGCACTCTCCAGATACGCGATGACTCTACTTGATAGTTTCTCCTATACTCATGCCCTACAGATGTTCGAAAGGACCCTCGATGATTCTGCTATAAGAAGGATCACAATACCGGAACTATTCATGTGTGTCGATGCTATCCTTATACTCGCCGACAATATAATGGATGGCTTAAAGGTCAACGAAAAGGTTATGGAAAGAAGGTTAAAAAAAGAGCTTCCATTCATGGCTATAGAAGAGATACTCATGCGGTCTGTAAAGAAGGGTGGAGACAGACAAAAACTACACGAAAAACTTAGAAGATACGCTTATATGGCTTACGAGAATATAAAGATGGGACTTGAAAATAACCTATTAGAACTTATTCTAAAGGATCCGGATCTTAAAATAGAGAGAGAGGAACTCGATGAGTTACTCGATCCAAAAAGATTCGTAGGTAGATGCGCCAGTCAGGTTTTAGAGTTCGTTGAAAGAGAGGTAAATCCTATAATTGAGAGATACAGGGATCTCATAGGTGAAAGAGAGACGGTACGAGTATAGCTTTGATCTTTTAAAATTAAAGAGAATACAGGAAAAGTTAGCGAAAAGGGTTATAAGGGAGGGATGCCCGGATATAAAATACATCGCCGGAGTTGACATTGCCTACTCAAACGATAAAAGGGTAGCTTTTGTAGCAATACCCATACTGAAATACCCGGAGTTAGAGCTCGTTGATATTATACTTTCTACGGATGAAGTCAGATTCCCCTATATACCCGGTTATCTTGCATTTAGGGAAGCACCGGCTATACTGAAGGCTCTAAGTAGAGTCAAAACCAGGATAGATCTAATTATGATAGATGGGCACGGGATAGCGCATCCCCGAAGGATAGGGATAGCATCACACATAGGTGTGATTAAGGATATACCTACCATTGGAGTAGCAAAGTCATTGCTGGTTGGTAAATTCGAGGAACCAGGCTATAAGAGAGGTAGCTATAGTCTCCTAAAGGATGGTGACGAAGTAATAGGCGTAACGCTTAGAACAAGGGATGGGGCAAAACCTGTTTTTGTTTCTATTGGACACAGGGTATCTCTTGATAGTGCTATTACCATTACATTAAAATCAACCAAGGGTTACAGGATACCCGAACCAACTAGAATAGCACATATTGAAGTTGGAAAGTTAAAGAGTAAATTTCAAAATTAGGGGTATAAGATGCGTTACGGTGAAAGAGAGATAGAAAACGCAAAGTTAGAAGCCTGGCCCAATCCATCGCCCGATAGGGATTACGAAATAGAGATAACCTTCCCCGAATTTACCTGTCTCTGCCCAAGATCCGGCTATCCCGACTTTGCAACGATAAGAATAAAGTACATACCAGATAAATACATTGTGGAACTTAAATCTTTAAAACTCTACCTCAACAAATATAGGAGCATATACATATCCCACGAAGAGGTCACAAACAGGATATTCGATGACCTAAATAATCTACTCAAACCCCGCTACCTCGAGGTCGTAGGTGACTTTAACCCAAGGGGTAACGTAAAAACTATAATAAGAGTTTCAACTAAGAATCAGGTGATTAAAGATCAAACTTAGCTATAACAGGGACATGATCAGAAGGCTTTTCCATCTTTCTCGCATCAAGATCGACCTCGCAACTTATAGCCCCCTCTACCAAGGGAGCTGTTACAAGCACATGATCAACTCTCCATCCAAGTCCCCTCTCAACGGCACCCTTTACCCTGTAGTCGTAAAAGGTATAAACCCTCCCCTCGTTGAACTTTCTAAAGATATCCACAAAACCCCACTCTATCAGTCTCCTATAGGCAGACCAGACTTCATCCCTAAAACAAACATGGCCGTATAACCTCTTAGGATCGTGAACATCGATATCGGTAGGTGCGATATTTAAATCACCAACTAGGATGATAGGATCTCTATTGTTAAACTTTGAGTCTATGTATCCTATAAACTCATCAAGGAACTCAAGCTTATGCTTGAACTCATCATCCTCGGGACTTCTACCCTGGGGAACGTAAAGGTTAAAAAGGTAAAAATCTTCAAACTTTAATTCCAGTAAGCGCGACTTATCCTTACCACTTAGACCCTTTGAAACAAGCTCTACCTTAATTCCCCTTTTAAAACTCACACTAACTCCCGATTTACCCTTTTCTCCACTATAGTAAACATCATGTCCCTTCTCGTGAAAATATCCGGTAGGAAAATCACTATCCGCAACTTTCGTCTCCTGTAAACACAAAATAGTAGGATCATATTTTTCAAAGAGATAGTCAAGGATATGATAGCGGGATCTTATGGAATTGACGTTATAGGTAATGATGGAAAGAAGGGCCATGGATAGGCCCCTCTATGAACAGGTTGAACAACTCGTTGCACTACAACAGGAGCAACTACTCCCACTATCCGTGGAACTTGAACTCGAAGAACCTCTCCCATAATCGGTCACATGCCAACCGGTTCCCTTAAGTACAAAGGAACTCCGCGAGATGAGCTTCTTAACCTCTCCTCCACACTTGGGACAGGTCTTAACAGGCTCATCGTTAAAAGACTGCATCTTTTCAAAAATATGTCCACAGGATGTACACTTGTACTCGTATATGGGCATCCCTCCACCTCCTCATAAGAATATTCTAATTAATTTATATTATTCCCCTACTCCACGTAGTCAAGCCAGTGTTCGTACTTCTCTATCTCACCTCTTACGACCTTAAAGTATAGATCCTGTAGTTTCTTGGTTATCGGGCCGGGTAGACCGTCACCTATAGTTCTTCTATCAACCTCTCTAACGGGAGTGATCTCTGCCGCGGTACCACAGAGGAAAACCTCATCGGCTATATAGATCTCATCCCTCGTTATCCTATCCTCCCTCAACTCCAGCCCCAGATCCTTTATCAACCTGATAACCGTATCTCTCGTTATCCCCTTAAGTATACCCGTTGGAGGTGGCGTTTTAACGACGCCCTTTCTAACTATAAAGATATTCTCACCGCTACCCTCCGCAACATGGCCATCGACATCGAGCATCAAGGCCTCATCGTAACCATCCATAAGTGCCTCGATTTTGGCAAGTTGAGAATTCACGTAATTTCCACATACCTTGGCCTTTGTCATAGATACGTTCACATGGTGTCTGTTAAAGGAACTTATCTTACATCTTATACCCCTATTCAAACCTTCCTCACCGAGATAGGCTCCCCACTCCCAGCATATTATAGCTACATCAACCCTGTTGTTTAAGGGATTAAGCCCCATAGCCCCGCTCGAGTAGAAAGCTATAGGCCTTATATAACAATCCTTAAAACCGTTAGCTTTTATAGTCTCATGTATAGCCTTTCTTATCTCTTCCCTGGTGAAAGGAATTTTCATGTAGCATATGTGGGCAGAATTAAAGAGTCTCTCTATATGTTCGATATTCCTAAATATAGCTGGTCCCTTCTTAGTGTTGTAGCATCTTATACCTTCAAACACGCCGAGACCATAGTGAAGAGTATGGGTAAGGATATGTACCTTAGCATCCTCAAACTTTATAAGCTCACCGTTAAACCATACATAATTAGCCTTTATCATTTCTCCTTCCTCCCGAACTTATTGTAATGGGTAAACTCCTCAACCTCCCTCCTTTTTGGAGCAGGTGGTATAACTTCAGGATAACCAAGAGGTATTATTTCAACTACCTCATAACCCTCCGGTACCTCCAAGATCTCGGCAGCCTTTTTGTGATCAAAGAGACCAACGTGAACCGATCCTATACCAAGATCCCATGCAGCCAAAACGGCATGTTCAAGGGCTATACCCATATCGAACATATACCAATCTCCTTTATCGGTGGTTACCTTCCCCTTGTAAAAACCTGATGTATTCCTCTTTGCAACACCAACAAGTAAAACAGGAGCTACACCACAGGCATTATAGGCAGGATTGTTAGGAGGGAGAGTCTCCTGTAGTTTCTTCTTAATCTCAGGATCGGTAACAACGATTATCTCCCAACACTGGGTATTAGCCCAGGAAGGTGCCCATTTTATAGCTTCCAGTATCTTCATAAGGTCAGACTCAGGGATAGGATCTGGCTTCATCTTTCTTATACTTCTCCTTGTCCTTATGACTTCAAAGAATTCCATCGCTACACCTCCCTTGAGGTTTTAATAAAATCAATAGCTTTTTTAATTCTTCTAATCAACTTCTCCTTCCCTGTCAAAACTATAATCTCAACCAAACCTGGACTCACAGTTTTACCCGTAATCGCTACTCTCACAGTCTGAGCTATATCCTTAAGTTTGATGTTGTGTTTTGTTATAACCGTGTTAAATATTTCCTCCACAACCTGAGGGGTAAGAGTTTCTCTATTTTCAACCTCTTCAATGAGACTCTCAAGGTAAGGGATCTTTTCCTCTGTAAAGAACTTCTTGACACCCTCGGGATCGTAATCGATATCATCCCTATATAGGAAACTTGAGAACTGTACCATCTCCTTAATGGTCCTCGACCTATCCCTAAAGGCCAAAACAACCTCCCTAAGATAGTCCCTAGGCGGTATGTTCTCGCTACCTACAATCCCTTCCTTTATAAGGAACTCCACGTATATATCAACGAGCTTATCGATGTCATAGGTCCTTATGTAGTGCTGGTTTAGCCAAAGTAGCTTTTCATAGTTATAAACAGCGGGAGACTTACCAACATCCTCGAGCCTGAATATCTCTATAAGTTCCTCCTTACTAAAGATCTCCCTATCTCCGTAGGACCATCCTAGCCTCACGAGAAAGTTGAAAAGGGCCTCAGGTAATATCCCCTCCTCCCTATAGGCCCTTACACTAACCGCTCCATGTCTCTTTGATAACTTCTTCCTATCAGGGCCCAGGATCATTGGAACATGAGCAAAATAGGGTACAGGATAACCGAGAGCCTCATAGAGTTGAATCTGTTTCGGAGTGTTGTTTATATGATCCTCACCTCTTATAACATGGGTTATGTTCATAAAAGCATCATCCACCACAACCACAAAGTTGTAGGTAGGAGTGCCATCACTTCTCACGATTATGAAATCATCGAGCTGTTCGTTAGGATACGCTATCTCACCCCTTATAAGATCGTTAAAGACCGTATATCCCTCATTATTAACCTTAAACCTTATAACAGGGTTAACACCCTCCCTTGGCTCCTTTCTATTCCTACACCTACCATCGTACTTTGGAATACCACATTTTTTCCTCATTTCCTCCTTTATCTCCTCCAGCTCCTCGGGAGTACACCAACAGTAGTAGGCCCTACCGGATTCGATAAGTCTTTTAGCCTCTCCCATGTAGATGTCAAACCTATCGGTCTGTCTATACGGACCCTCATCCCAATCAAGGCCGAGCCACTTCATCGAATCGAGTATCTCTTCCATAAACTCCTCAGTCGATCTCGTCCTATCGGTATCCTCAATCCTAAGTATAAACTTACCTTTATTATGCCTCGCAAATAGCCAGTTAAATATGGCTGTTCTGGCACCACCTATATGGAGATGACCAGTCGGACTAGGAGCAAAGCGTACTCTTACCACACAGCACCTCCAGGAGACACCGAATGTTGTCTTTTCATAGTAAATGATGTAGCAATCATATATCAAGAGGGTGTAGAATGGAAGTGAAGATACCCGAAGAACTTTTAAAAAGATGGCGGGAAATATTCGGTGATGAGTTAGAAGAGTTCCTTGAGTCTATAAAAAGACCTTTAAAGCCAAGTATAAGGATAAACACACTTAAGGGTGAGGAGGGAAGGATTCTTGAAACCTTGAGAAAAAGGGGATTGGTGTTAAAGCAGATCCCCTGGTACAACAAAGGCTACTTTATCGAAAACATCGAGGAAGAGGAAAACATAGGTAACTGGTGGGAGCATTTTGCAGGTATAATATACATTCAATCGGCAGATTCCATGATACCTCCTGTGGTACTCGATCCAAAGCCTAGTGAGGTTATACTCGATATGTGTGCTTCACCTGGTAGCAAAACTACACAGATAGCGGATATGATGGCAAATAGAGGTACCATAATCGCAAATGATGTGAGCGTGGATAGGATAAAGGCTCTCACGAGCAACATAGAGAGGATGGGTGCGGTAAACGTGATGGTCACAATGGCCGATGGAACGAGATTTGGCAAGATACTTCCAAACTATTTCGACAAAGTTCTGGTTGACGCACCCTGTTCCTCGGAGGGTACGATAAGAAAGAGTTATAAGGCCATCTATAACTGGAAACCATGGGGATACAAAAAACTATCAAATCTACAGAGGAGTCTTCTAATCTCGGCTTACAAAGCCGTAAAACCAGGCGGAATAATAGTCTACTCCACCTGTACCTTTAGCCCAGAGGAAAACGAAGAGGTGATCTCCTATCTTTTGGAAAACTACAAGGCTAAACTGGAAGAGATAAATCTCCCAGGACTAAATATATCGGAGGGGATGGAGAGTTTTGGAGACAAAAGGTTCAATAGGGAGGTGAAAAAGGCTATAAGAGTTTACCCCCATAAAAACGAAGTGGGAGGTTTTTTCGTTGCAAAGATCAGAAAACTTGAGGATAACTGATAAAAGGCTTTTTGAAATCCTGGAAAAGATAGAAAACGGTATTCCTCTATCCTTTGACGATGGATTGTTCCTTTATAAAACCGAAGATTTTTTTGGACTTATAGGTTTAGCTAATTATTTAACCGAAATGAAACATGGTAGAGAGAGGTTCTTCTCCGTTAATAGACACATAAATCCGACAAACTACTGCGTAAATAGGTGTAAATTCTGTGCCTTTTCTAAGAGAATCGGAGAGGATGGTGGGTATGAGCTTAAAATAGAAGATATATTAAGACTCGTTGAGGAAGCGGTAAATAACGGAGCTCGAGAGATACATATAGTAAGTGCCCTACATCCCAACTGGCCCTACCAATACTATGTTGAGATCATAGGAGAGATAAAGAAAAGGTATCCCACCCTAACCCTAAAGGCTTACACAGCCGTAGAGATAGATCACCTTTCAAAAATAGGGGGCAAATCGGTAGAGGAAGTACTTATGGAACTCAAGGAGGCTGGGCTCGATTGTATGCCAGGGGGAGGTGCGGAGATACTCGATGAAAAGGTAAGAGGGAGGATATGTCCCGAAAAGATAAGTGCGGATAGATGGCTCGAGATACATAAAACCGCCCATAAACTGGGGATAAAGACGAACTGTACAATGCTATACGGACACATAGAGGATATAGAGGACAGGGTAAAGCATCTTCTAAGGTTGAGAGATCTACAGGAGGAAACTCAAGGTTTTCAATCCTTCATCCCACTGAGATACCAAAAGACGGATAAGATAAAGATAAAAAGGGAATCCTACGGCATCGATGACATAAGAACAATAGCGGTATCAAGACTGATGCTACACAACATCCCCCACATAAAGGCTTACTGGGTGATGCTCGGTGAGAACATAGCCCAATTTTCCCTTATAGCAGGGGCAAGTGAGATAGAGGGAACCGTCTACGGCGAAAAGATAGCCCATTCGGCCGGTGCAAGTTCTCCCGATTATATAACAAAGGACAGAATAATAAGGATAATTAGAGAGGTGGGTAAGATCCCTGTGGAGAGGGATGGATTATACAGAAAGGTGGAGGTTTTCGATTGATAATAGTAAAGGTGGGCGTGATAAACTATTTGAACACTTTCCCAGTTTACTACGGTATAGAAAAGGGGATCGTCAAACTACCGAGAAACACGGTTTTAGTAAAGGGAGTGCCAACAGTGCTTAACAGGCTACTTGAGGAGGAGGATATAGACATATCGGTGATCTCATCCTTCGAGTACGCAAAGAACCACAGAAATCTAGTTATACTACCCAATCTATCAATAGGTGCGAGAAAAAGCGTTATGAGTGTACTATTTCTCAGTAGAGAACCGATAGAGAAACTCGAAGGGAAAAAGGTTTATCTGACTAATGCATCTCTCACTTCCAAGATACTTCTATTGATATACTTTAGGAATCTCGGCATAAAACCGAAGATAGAGGAATTTGAATACTCAAGGGGCATACCGACCGATAATCATTACGGTGTACTAGTTATAGGAGATGACGCTCTCACGTTGAGACACCACAATGACTACAGATACGTTTATGATCTTGCAGAAATATGGTATGGCCTCACCGGTTTACCCTTTGTCTTCGCCCTGTGGTGCGTAAATAGATCTTCCTTAAATAAAAAGAACGAAGATATAGATACCGTGATAGGTATGATATATAAAAGTAAGGATGTTGGTAAGAAAAATTATAGAAAAATCGCAATGGAAAAATCAAAGGAACTCGGGATCCCCTATAGCGATTGCATAAGGTATCTAAGGACTCTACATTTTGATCTTGGTAAAAACTACATCAAGGGATTAGTTAGATTTTTTGATATAGCCTACAGGGAGAAGTTTCTCGATGAGCTACCGGAACTCAGCTTCTATAGCAAAAACCATTGAAGATAAGATTGAAAAAGGAATCAGGATAAGTGAGGAGGAAGCGTTAGAGGCCTTCGAGAGTCTCGATCTATACACGCTGGGGTATCTGGCCAACATAATGAGGTTTAGGAAGCATCCAGAAAAAATAGTGACCTTCCTTATAGATAGGAACATAAATTACACCGATGAGTGTGTGAGTAGATGTAAGTTCTGTGCCTTCTGGAGGGAAAAGGGCTATATAATAGATATGGAAACCCTATTCAAAAAAATAGATGAGGCGATAGGTCTTGGAGCAACCAGCATCCTATTTCAGGGTGGACTCAATCCAAAACTGAGGCTCAAATGGTTTGAAGACACCTTTAGAAGCATTAAAGAGAGATACCAAGATTTACACATACATGGCCTATCGGCTCCCGAGATAGTATTTTTAGCTAAAATCGAAGGATTGAGTATAGAGGAAGTTTTAATAAGGCTAAGAAATGCCGGGCTCGATACGATCCCTGGTGGAGGTGCGGAGATACTCAGCGATAGGGTTAGAGGTATCCTATCGCCAAATAAGTGTACCAAGGATGAATGGCTCCATGTTATGGAAGTCGCCCACAAACTGGGAATGAGAAGTAGTGCAACCATGATGGCAGGACACATAGAAAAGAAAGAGGAAGTGATAGAACACCTAAGTAGTATAAGGGATCTTCAGGATAAAACCGGTGGTTTCACTGCCTTTATACCATGGACCTTTCAACCTAAGAACACAGAGCTCGAACATATAGATAAAGCAACTGGAGCTTATTATCTGAGGCTGTTAGCCATATCAAGGATATTCCTCGATAATTTTGACAACATACAGGCATCGTGGGTTACCCAAGGTGGCAAATTCGCACAAATAGCTCTATTCTTTGGTGCAAACGATTTTGGCTCACTCATGATAGAGGAAAATGTGGTAAAATCGGCAGGAGTCTCATATAGGATGAGTTTGGATGAGTTACTTATAATGATAAGAGAGGCAGGATTTACACCTGCAAAAAGAGATGTACTATACAGGATTCTGGAGGTCTTCTGATGGTTTCGAAGAAAAAACTATTTGAAAAACAGTTTAACATACTAAGGAGTCGTTGGCCCCATATAGCGACCCTCGTTAAAAACGCAAAGGTGCCAAAGGTAGAACTCATAATTGATCCCATAACGGGGGATCCGAACGCCATAATTGAACATTCAGGAAAAAGGATATGGATGCACAGTAGAGATCCGAGGTTCGAGGCAAATAGTATAGTTAACAAACCTGAGAATAGATACCCCGCCTTTATCGTATTTTTCGGTATGGGACTCGGTTATTATCCATTGGCCTTTCTCAACAAAAAGGGCCATCTTATAAGATACTACCTGATAATAGAGAAAGATCCAGGTTGGTTAAAGGTAGTTCTACAAAACATGGATATAAGTGAGATACTTTTGGATCCGAGATGTGAGTTGATGGTTGGCTTACCTCCAGAGAGGGTTTATCCATTCCTAAGAAGCTATATGGACAATCCGTGGGATAAGATCCAATTTGCAAAGGTAGTCAAAATAGTGGTTCATGAACCTTCCTTCGCCATAGATAAGAACTACTATATGAACGCACTAAAAGCCCTAAAGGATGCTATAAGAGAAACATTGCTGTTTTACGGTAACGATCCAAAGGATTCCCTCATCGGCCTCGATAATATAATAAGGAACATTCCCCATATAGTCTCAAATCCGGGGGTAAAGGATCTCGAAAACGCCTTCCAGGGTAAACCAGCAATATGTGTTGCAGCAGGCCCCTCCTTGAAAAAGAATGTGGATCTACTAAAAGAGATAGAGGATAGAGCGGTAATAATATGTTGTGATGCATCCCTAAAACCTCTACTAAAAAGAGGTATAAGGCCTCACATAGTTACCGCTCTTGAGAGGGTACCGGAGGTGGTACCATTCTTCAAGGATATTCCGGAGGAAGAACTAGTAAACACATGGCTTGCCTCCTGCCCCGTTGTTGTGCCTGAGGTCTACGGGACCTATAAGGGTCCACACATAATAACCTACCGAAGATTCGCCCATTTTGAATGGCTCGGCATAGATAAGGGGATGCTTCCTATAGGCCCATCCTGTGCGAACATGAGTTTTAAGATAGCGGAATTCATGGGTTGTAATCCGATAGTGCTTATCGGACAGGACTTAGCCTTTGCGGAAACTGGTGAAAGCCACGTAGAAGGTAATGTCTATGGAGAAAATGCGGTAAAACCAAGTAACGATACCTTTTATGTTCCAGGAAACTATAGCGAAAAGGTTCTTACTACACCTGTCTGGTACATGTTTTTAAAACATTTCGAGTACGATATAGCAAACTATAAAGGTATATGTATAAACGCAACGGAGGGAGGAGCAAGAATAGCTGGAACTAAAATCATGACTCTAAAAGAAGTGATAGATAACTATATAGGTGAGAGACTGCACGTAGCGGATAATATCCGGAGTAGATTGAAAGTTCCATCGGAACATGAGATCAAGGAGGACCTTATCAAATTAAGAGAACAAGTAGAGGAAACCAGAATTTTTGTCAATGAACTTCTATCAGATTTTAGAAAAATGAGGGAGAAAATAGAAAAATTCAACGAAGAAGTTGTAGGTTCAATTTTAAATAGAAACTCTGAAACTTTAACAAAGGAAGAAATAGAAAAAACAAAGTCTTTGCTTGAGGAGATAAACAAACTCAAGATACGATACATAACTCATAGAATGTTTTACCTGTATCTAATGCATATAGTCCAGCCATATCTTATAACATCAACCGTTGAGTTTACCGCGATATATGAGAAGTATGAAAATATAAATTTTGCAAATGTAGAGATAGTAGCAAAACACGCCGAATGGTTTAAAGTTATGGAGGCTATTATAGAAGTAACTTCCCAGAGGCTCGATCTGGCTAATAACATTATAGACCAAATACTTTCCTGAAATACTCTATCATTCTGTGGTATCTTCTTATCACCTCTTCCGGCGGTATCTGGTCTATAACTCTATTTTCCCTAACATCCACGAATTTTACAACAACCTGATGCATTACCCTTTCCATCTGGTATCTTCTCTCTATATCAAAGATCCTCATAACATCGTTTATCTTGTTTAATATGCTTTTTAAATCCTCTTCCCTTCTACCTAACCTTATCTTACTATTATCATCCTTCTTATCATCCTTAATAGCTAATTTATCCTTATCATCTATAATATTAGATTTAGGGCTCACTGTGGATACATCGGAGCCTGTGGTTTTCTGATCTAAAACCTGACTAGCCCCACTTATATTTGCCCTTATGAATTCAACCCTATCCGCCATCCCTTCTACTCCCAAGAAATGGCTCACAAAAACTTAAATAAAACTATTAGGAGGGGGGGGATAACCCCCTCCCTACGAGTATTTACCTAAGAAGCTGTAGTACCATCTGTGGAATGGCGTTTGCCTGAGCCAACATAGCTATTGCAGTCTGGCTGAGGATCTGGCTCTTTGTGAACTTGGTTGTCTCAGCTGCCATGTCGAGATCCCTTATTCTCGATTCACTTGCACTCATGTTCTTCTTCTGGATATTGAGGTTATCTATCGTCTTCTGTAACCTGTTGATGACCGCACCCATCTTACCACGTTCGCTGGAGACTATGGCTATAGCACTATCGAGTTTCTTTATAGCCTCCTCGGCAGCGGTCTTATCAACCACGAGTAGATTATCGATTCCAAGGGAAACTGTATCTATCCTACCTATAGCCATATTCATAGTCTGATTCTTGTTTGCACCGATGTGGAAAGTTAGGGAGTGATCAACAAGGTGTATGGTAAAGCTCGATGTTGTTGTAGTTATACTAGCACTAACAGTTCCATTAGCACTACTGAGGATCTTAACACTAACACTCACTCCCACGTTTAACTGGGTAAATTTCAGATCTATACCCTGTACGATGTTTCTCGCTGTGTTAGTTGCAATATTTGCGGTAGCCAAAGTACCACTGGTACTCGAAGTTCCGTTAAATACTTTAACCGTCAACGTTGGATCTACTCCAGCCTGTCTTACGGTAAATCCAAATGCCTTCATTACATCCTCATCTCCGCTAAAGAAGACCTCACCAGCCTTTCCAACAACACCACTTGCAACAACTAGGGTTCCAGTGCTACTAACGTATCTAACCTGACTACCACTTAGACCGAGGGTCTCCATAGCACTCTGTATCTTAGTTGCAACGTCACTAAGGGTCATCGTAGCCTCAAGCTGGATATCCACACTCTTAGAACCATTCCATACGGTCAGTTTCTTGGGTGTGGCAAGTATAAAGTTACCATCTGGATCGTAGAAGTTAGCTAAATTTTGTAGCTGTGTGGTAGAGGTAGCAGCCGCTCTTGCACCGGCGGTTCTAAATATGTTACTCTCCTGTACCTGAACCTGACCACCACTACCATTAATCTTTACCAAATGCGTACCGAAATCCTTAGCCACATCCCTTGCAATAACCTCGATACCTATCTTGTCACTAGTCCATACGACGGTTGCATCGCCATTCAGTAGCTTCTTGGTGTTAAACTCGGTGGTTCTCGAGATTCTGTCGATTTCGCCTTTTAACTGTTCAATCTCCTTCTGGATCTCAACCCTGTCCGTTGCGGTAAGTGTCTCGTTGGCCGCCTGAACCGCAAGTTCCCTCATCCTCTGAAGAATTCCGTGTACCGTATTGAGAGCACCTTCAGCAGTCTGGAGTAAACTTATAGCATCCTGAGAGTTGAGGGCAGCTCTGTCAAGACCTTTTACCTGGGTTCTCAACTTCTCACTGATTGCGAGACCACTTGCGTCATCGGCTGCACCCGTGATCCTCAAACCAGACGAGAGCTTCTTCAATGAAGTCTGGAGGCTATCCTGTGCCTGGGATAGCCTAATGTGAGTGTCAAGTGCCGGGATGTTGGTGTTGACATAAATTCCTGCCATGGCTAACCTCCTTGTTGTTTTTTTGGAGGCTTCCTGCCTCCATTACTTATAATCGGATGATAGCGAAAAAAGTTTATACCCCTAAAATGAAAAAAAATTATTCGAAAATATCCCCTATATGAATAACTCTTACAGGCGTAGCATTTCTATATTTGGCCCTTAGGATGCTCAGATTACAGCTCGGGCAATTAACGGTGATGAATTCGGAACCTTTTGTCATCCCTATGATCCTATCTGTAGCCAAATCCATAAGGGAAGTTAAATTACCGGAACCAAACCCACAACATATGGGTTCCTCCATAGGTAAATAGTCACTCCCAGCAATATAACCGATGGTTCTATCTACCTCCTTCTTGGACATTATCCCTCTCACAAGATGACAGGGATAGTGAAAGGTAAAGCGACCTAACCCTTTATACCTTGATCTAAAGTAATCCCTATTGACATAGAGAAACTCGATGAAATCAAGTACCCTATCTTTACCCAACCTGTTTTTAAGTTCACTACCACAGGTTGCACAGATAGTGACTATATAGTCATAACCCTCAAAGAGTCCTTCGTCAAAAGGATAGTTTTTGGAGTAAACTCTATAGGGGAAACCGCAACAGACTCCCGTTATAACCGTAACACCACCCGTTATCCCACTAATGTATCCCGCTACCTTATCCACAAGCTTACCATCTATAGCGGGATAAACACAGCCTGGGAAAAAGGCTACTCTACTCTTTCTACCAAGCAATCTTTTTTTTGGTTGATAGGATAGAAACTTTATAAACCCGAGCTTCAGGTTAGTTAAAACTACACCAAAACCTCTAGCCCTAAGTTCTATAACTTTCTCCCTTACCCTCACCCTCTGTGGGCAAACCTCCTCGCAGGCACCACATAGAAAACATGTCTCCGCCTGATAGGATATGTTAAGGGATAGACCTCTATCAACGAGCTCGGCAAGATGCATTCTACCCCTTGGCGATAGATCCTCCCTCTTAGTATACTGGTAGGTAGGGCAAACACCTTTACATTTCCCACATTTTACGCATATTCCATCGTAGGCCATAGTGTAATATAATAACAAAGGGAGCCAAAAATGAAGATAGAGAAAGACCCAACAGTAAGGGAAGCCTACTCCTTCGATGCAACCGGTATATGCGGAAAGCCTGAAGGTGTCGTTTTCGTAGAAAAGATAGATGAAGTTATAGAGATAGTTGAGTTTGCAAATAGGGAAAAAAAGATCATAGTTCCTAGAGGTGGTGGAACAGGCTTTGTAGGTGGTACCGTGCCACCCGATAACTCGATAGTAGTTAGCCTTGAGAGGATGGATAGGATCATAGATATAGACGAAAAAAATATGTTTGTAGAGGTGGAGGCAGGAGTCGTAACGGGAAATCTCAACAAGACCCTAGAAGGTATAGGATACTTCTATCCTCCCGATCCAAGCAGTCTAAATAGTTGCACCATAGGTGGTAATATCGCAACAAACGCCGGAGGTCCAAGGGCCGTAAAGTACGGTGTTACCAAAAACTACGTTTACGGTTTGGAAGCTGTTCTTGGTAACGGTAGTGTATATAGGGACATAAGAAGGGTAAGGAAGAGGTCGGTAGGCTACAACATAACAGATATATTCGTTGGATCGGAAGGAACGCTCGGTATAGTGGTAAGGGCTCTACTTAGAATAATCAAAAAACCTGAAAAAAGAGTTCTGGTACTTTCGGCTTTCAAGGACATATATTTAGCCGGTAAAAGGGTGGTTGAAATAATAAGGGAAATAGCTGGAGTCAGTACCCTAGAGATAATGGATATAACGAGTATCATGGCTGTAAAAAAGTTTAGATCGATAGATCTACCAGATTATGTTGAGGCGGTGCTTATGATAGAGATAGATGGTTACGAGCCTAACGTAAATATCGAAATCGAGAAACTAAAGTCGATACTTAAGGATAGCGAAATAATTATAGCAGAAAACAAAGAGGAAGAAGAAAAGATATGGGAGATAAGAAGAGCTATAAGCCCATCCCTTATGGAAATAGCACCAAAGAAGATAAATGAAGATGTAACGGTACCTATTGTTTATCTTGCCGATGCACTGGTATCCTTTAAAAGGTTGGGAGAGAAATACGGTATCCCTGTTGTATCCTTTGGTCATGCGGGCGATGGTAACATACACGTAAACGTGATGATAGATGATCAGGATGAGAAACAGCTCAAAAATAGCAAAAAACTCGTCTTCGAAATATTCTCAGAAACTGTTAGATTGGGTGGAGTACTTTCCGGTGAACATGGTATAGGAATAACTAAAAAACCTTATTTGCCACTTCAGGTTGATAGTGGTACCATAAAACTCTGGAGGGAACTGAAAAAAAGCTTCGATCCAAATTTTATACTCAACCCTCATGTCCTACTCTGATTACCGTCACCCATATCGTTAAGCATATCCGTCAGCAAATTAGCCACATTATTCAATTCCTGTAATCTAAGTAGTTTTATAGCCTCCTCAACCTCTTCCTTTAGACTGTTAAAGATCCTCTTCTGCATAACCCTGGAATTGATAAACTTTAACCAAGGTTTATTCTTAAAAAGTCTTACAAGTAAGAAAGAATCAAAGAAGGGATTCTCCGGGTAGAGATAATCGTAAACGCAAGAAAGAAGCGCATAATCTTCAATAGTATCGAGGGTCACCCTTATGTCGGGATGGTTAAGTTCATCGGGAGCTAGAACCATGGCCAACCTAAACCTATCATTCCCCTTAGTATAGATGTAGGGACACACATGCTCCCTGTCCTTAGGATCCCTGGCTTCAAAAAAGGCAATCTCAAGTGCATAAAAGGAGATGACCTCCACATCTAAGCCATGGGGGAAAGATCTGATTAGAGTATTTGAGGTATAGTCAGCCTTTTCATCGATATGTCTCTCTATAACCATATCTATAATACTCCAGTCTATACAGGGACAATCAGAAGTTATCCTTACGATAATATCGAATCTGTTCTCCTTTGCACAAAAATAGAACCTACTTAGAACATCCTCCCTATCCCCTCTAAATACCCTTACATCCTCCTTTTTTGCGATTGGAACTATAGCGTCGTCCTCAGAATCACGGGTTGTCGCAACCACGATATCATCTATGATAGACGACCTCTTAACCCTTCTTATCACCTGCTCAAGTACGGTAGTATCACTATCGTAGGGTAACTTAAGAAGAACCTTCCCGGGCAATCTCGTTGATGTTGTCCTTGCCTGAATTATGGCACCTATTCTCATAGATCCCTTAGCACCTCAAAAACTTTATCTATAACAAAATCGATATCCTCATCCCTCATAGCTGGATATATAGGTAAGCTTATCTCCCTCATATAGAAATCTTCCGCATTTGGATAGTATAGACCCTCAGGGAAAAGTCCCCTATAGTAGGGATGCCTGTAAACGGGTATATAGTGAACCTGTACTCCAAGACCTTTAGATATGAGACCGTCAAATATCCTAGTCTTTAAAGGCACATAATCATCCCTTAGTCTTATGGAATATAGATGATAGGAGTGAAAGGCATAATCCTTCTCGATAGGAATATCGAAATAGGGATTATCCCTAAAAGCCTCGTTGTATCTATCCGCTATCCTTCTTCTTCTTTCGACAAAAAAGTCTAGTTTCCTGAGCTGGGAGATACCTAGGGCTGCCTGAATATCTGTCATACGGTAGTTGTACCCCAAAAATTGCATCTCGTAATACCATCTACCATCAGGCTCGTTGACAAATCTTTCGATTCTCCTAGTTATCCCGTGGTTTCTAAAGAGTAAGAGCTTCTCGTAAATCTCATCATCGTTTGTAAGTACAGCTCCTCCCTCCCCGGTTGTAATATGCTTAACGGGATGAAAGCTAAAAACGGTAGCATCAGAGTACCTACAACTACCTATTCTCTCTCCAAGATACTTCGCTCCGAGAGCATGACAGGCATCCTCAACAACCCTTAGCCCAAACCTATCAGCTATCTCCCTAACCTTCCTAAGATCAGCAGGATGGCCGGCATAATGAACTATAGATATGAGCTTGGTCTTCTCGGTTATCCTTTCCTCTATCCTTTCAACATCAAGGTTACCGGTATCCGCCTCTATGTCAACAAAAACTGGCCTTGCCCCAAGGTATAAACCGGCATTAACAGTAGCAACAAAAGTCATAGGAGTGGTTATAAATTCATCACCTACTCCCAATCCACAGGCAAAATAAGCCCCATGAAGAGCAGCCGTACCGCTACTAAAGGTAACAGCATACCTACTACCACAGTATTCAGCTAGCCTTCTTTCAAACTCCTCTATCTTTGGCCCCTGGGTTATAAAGTCAGATTTTAGAACTTCAACTACCGCTCTTATATCATCATCATCTATGAACTGCCTACCATAGGGTATCATTAAAAAACAACCTCCAAATCCCTCAACAACCTCCTTAGATCATCCACAGTCAGCCACCAATCGTTCCTATCGGAGGAGTATCTGAATCCCTCTGGAACCCTTCTACCACCCTCCTTGAAGTGTTTCCTGTAATCCCACCAGTCAAAAACGGGATATATTATATAGTGATCGTCGTACTCGTAGGTATTCCTCGAGTCCTCCTCGGTAATCATAACCTCGTGAAGCTTCTCCCCTTCCCTTATACCTACTATCTTTATCTCGCAGTCGGGAGCTATTGCCCTTGCCAGATCAATCACTCTAAAGGATGGTATCTTGGAAACGTATATCTCTCCACCCTTTGACTCCTCTATTACTCTCACGATCAACCTAACAGCCTCATCGAGCGTTATCCAGAATCTCGTCATCCTCTCATCCGTAAGCGGTATCTCCTTCGCTCCTTCCCTTACAAGTCTCATAAAGTACGGGATGACAGAACCTCTACTACCAGCAACGTTACCATACCTCACAACAGAAAACCTGGTTTCTCTTCTACCTGCGTAGGCATTAGCACTGACAAAGAGCTTGTCGGATACAAGTTTTGTGGCGCCATACAAGTTAACAGGGTTAACCGCTTTATCTGTCGAGATAGCTATAACCTTTCTAACCCCCCTATCAAGAGCAGCATCAATAACATTTATAGCCCCATTTATATTCGTCTTTACCGCTTCGATAGGATTATACTCCATAAGGGGCACATGCTTTAAAGCAGCGGCATGAACCACAACATCCACATCAACAAAGGCCCTATATAGTCTCTTCCTATCCCTTACATCTCCTATGAAAAACCTGAGCTTAGGTTTATGCTGTGAAAATTCCTGCATCATAAGGTAATGCTTGTACTCATCCCTCGAATAGATTATCACCCTCCGGGGGTTGTAATTCTCAAGTAGGTATCTCGCAAGCCTTCTTCCAAGAGAGCCGGTTCCACCAGTTATCAATATACTACTGTTATCTATCACAGCTTCCTCCCCTTTCGATGGATTCCTTGCCGAAAAATAGTTAGCAATAAAATTGCCACTAACCCTCTATAAAATCTTCGAATATCTCAAGGATAGGAGAGGCACCCGAATCCAAAACAGAGACGAATAAAGTCCTATACTCCCTTGGATAAAGCTTACTCTTCGAAAGATATAAGCTTATAGCCCTCTTTAAGTTCCTCTTCTTTTTAGAGGTGATACTCTCACTAGGATCTATCGAACCTCTCGAACCTCTTACCTCTACAAAGTACAAGATTCCGTCTTTCTCCGCTATTATATCTATTTCTCCAAACCTGGTATAAAAATTCCTGTCCACTATTTTAAATCCCCTATCGGAGAGTTGTTCACAAACTAGATCCTCAATGAAACTCCCGATTTTTCTTCTACTCTCACAAAGGGGCATGTAACTTTTCCTATGTATTGGAGTGACTCCGAGTCTCTCGATAGCCTCAAGATGTTCACTCGTTCCATACCCTTTATTCCTTGAAAATCCATAACCCGGGAAAACTCTATCGTACCTAGCCATTATCCTATCCCTTACCACCTTCGCCACTATCGATGCCGAAGCTATAACAAAGCTCTTGCCATCCCCACCCACTACGTTGTAAGTCAGAGATGGTAAAAAGGGCTTGAAATCACCATCTATCAGAGTAACTAGAGGAGACACCTTTAGGAGATTAAAGGCTCTCTCCATACACAAAGATGTAGCTCTCCTAATATTAATCTCATCTATCTTGGAAGGACCAACTGCATACACGGAAAAATCAACACTATAGCGTAATATTAGATCAAACAGCCTTTCCCTTTCCTGGGGTTTTAGTTTCTTAGAATCATCTACCTCTATATCCGGAAGATTATCAACATCAAAGACAACACAGGCACTCACCACAGGACCAGCAAGGGCACCTCTTCCCGCCTCATCTATACCAGCTATTAAACCCTTCTTTAAGTACCTCCTATCAAAGGCCTTCTTTTTCTCAATCTCACTCTTCATCCGACTCACTTGCCGAATATACGGAGACATCTATAACTTCGGAATCTGTAGAAAGGAGCTTAACACCAACCGCACTTCTATGATAGACCGGAATATCCTTGGCCGATAACCTTATGGCCATGCCTTCCTTAGTGACTACGATAAGCTCATCCTCCTCATCAACAGGTATAATAGCTATCACCTCTCCCGTCTTTTCCGTAACATTCTGGGCTATAACTCCCTGAGCACCTCTTGCAGTTACTCTAAACTCATCTATAGGAACCCTCTTACCAAAACCTTTCTTAGTAACAATAAGTACATACCTTTTCGTTCCAACTATACCAACGGAAACAACCTCATCCTCACCCTTTAGTTTTACACCTGCAACTCCCTTTGCACTTCTTCCCATATCCCTAACTTCACCAGCATCAAAAACTATAGCTTTCCCCAATTTAGTACCTATAATAACAAGATCCTCCCCTTCAACAAGTGCAACACCCACGAGTTCGTCACCCGCTGAGAGACCCATAGCCTGAATACCACTTCTCTTAGCATTAACAAACAGAGAAACGGGAGTCTTCTTCACCATACCCTTCTTACTCACCATCAAGAAACTCTGATTACCTATATCTCTGATATGACTTATGGAGGCTATTCTTTCACCCTCCTGTAGTTTTACAAGGTGCTCTATAGGCACTCCCTTTTCGTTCTTATTCTTCTCAGGTATATCGTGGACCTTAAGACCGAAAACTCTACCTGTGTTGGTAAATATAAACAGGGTATCGAAGGAACTGGCGATATAGATGTGTTCAAGAAAGTCTCCATCCTTGAGGGCTATGGATCTTCTACCTTTACCCCCTTTCCTCTGAGGATTGTAAAGGGAAACCCTTGTTCTCTTAATGTAACCACGATGAGTAACGGTAACAACCATATCCTCTTCCTTTATAAGATCAATCTCTCTTATCTCCTCCTCTAAAAGAGCTATATCGGTTCTTCTCTCATCTCCGTATTTAGCCTTCACCTCCAATAGTTCCTTTTTTATCTCCTCGTACAACCTTTCCCTTCTGTTAAGGATATCCTCAAGATCTTGGATAAGCTTTCTAACCTCTTTAAGTTCATCCTCTATCTTCTGCCTTTCAAGAGCCGTTAACCTCTGCAACCTCATATCAAGTATAGCCTGAGCCTGTTTTTCACTCAGAAGAAACCTCTTCATAAGTCTTTCCTTAGCCTCGTTAGGCGTCTCTGAACTCCTTATTATAGCTATAACCTCATCGAGAAAATCTACAGCTATCTTCAAACCTTCTAATATATGCTCCCTCTCCCTTGCCTTTCTCAGGTCAAATTCCGTTCTTCTTACGATAACTTCCTTCCTGTGCTCCAGAAAGACATTAAGTAGATCCTTAAGGTTAAACAAAACAGGCTCATTATTGTAAACCGCTATAAATATCAGAGCTATTCTACTTTCAAGCTGGGTATACTTAAAAAGCTTCCTTTTAACGATCTCAGTATCCTCACCAGGCTTCAACTCTAAGACTATCCTTACACCCTCTCTATTCGACTCATCCCTAACCGATTTAACCTCCCCCAGTTTACCCTGCTCTATCAACGTTGCTATCCTCTCAACAAGAGATGCCTTGTTAACCCCATAAGGTATCTCGGTAATAACGAGGTTTATACCCCTTTTGGTATCCTCCCTTACCACTTTACCCCTCAGAGTTATATTACCCCTACCCGTTTCGTAGGCTTTTCTTATCTCATCGGTACCCATTATTGTACCACCGGTAGGGAAGTCAGGTCCCTTTATAAAACGAGTTATATCATCAATTGTAGCATCAGGGTTATCAAGGAGATAAACCAGGGCATCTATTACCTCGCTGAGATTATGGGGAGGGATACTCGTTGCCATACCAACCGCTATACCCTGAGTTCCGTTTACAAGTAGATTGGGAATCCTTGTCGGAAGAACCGTAGGTTCCATGAAGGAACCGTCGAAATTCGGCACAAAATCCACCGTCTCCTTATCTATATCTCTAAGAAATTCCTCCGCAATCTTTGCCATTCTGACTTCTGTATACCTCATGGCAGCAGGAGGATCCCCATCCATAGACCCAAAGTTACCCTGCCCATCCACGAGAGGATACCTCATGTTGAAATCCTGAGCCATTCTTACGAGAGCCTCATAAACTGGGGCATCACCGTGTGGATGGTACTTACCGAGGACTTCTCCAACCACACGAGCACTCTTCTTATAAGGCCTATTGGAAAGTAACCCGAGTTCCCACATGGCGTAGAGGATTCTTCTCTGAACAGGTTTAAGTCCGTCCCTCGCGTCAGGAATAGCCCTACCGATTATAACACTCATAGCATAGTCAAGGTAGGCGCTCTTTAACTCCTCCTCTATCTTAATCGGAATTATGTTGCTTCCACCCTCATCCAAGTTTAATTGTCTCTTCATCCCTTCACCCTTCCAACTATAAGTTAAGTCTCTATAATTCTAGGTACCCTAAAGAAACCATCCTTCTCATCGGGAGCATTTTGTAGAGCCTCCTCCTGACTGAGCCACTTTAAAACCTTGTCCTCCCTTAACCTCTGTTCAAAGGGGAAAGGATGGTACATAGGTTCAACACCCTCAACATCCACCTCTTTAAGCTTTTCAACATATTCCAGAATCCTCACGAGATCATTTATAAGCCTTTTACCTTCCTCCTCGGTAAGATCAATCTTAGCTATCCCGGCTACATACTCCAACACCTTTTCATCAACAGCCATGATAAAACCTCCGATCCAATCTAATTGGAGATACTTTTGATTAATTTTACTACAACTTCCTTAGATTTGCAAAGGAAAGGGCTAACAGTTTTACCCCAACCTTATCGAATCTAACGAGAACCTTGGCGCTATCACCGCTCCCGTATATATCGAGTACCCTTCCAACACCAAAGATCGAATGCTCAACACGATCACCCCTTCTTAACCCATTCCCACTCGATTCAGAATCCTTTATAACCCTCCTATCACCCTCCTCCTTCAACAGGTTAACCCTATCCAGCAACTCGGGAGGTATATCGGATAAAAACCTCGACGGTTTAGACTCCTTGAGTTTTCCATAGAAACTCCTTCTTTTACAGTACGTTATAAACAGATCATCCTTCGCCCTTGTTATACCCACATAGAACAATCTCCTTTCCTCTTCTATTTCGAAACTACCCTCAGATAGGGAATGGGGAATAAGACCCTCCTCAACACCCGTTATAAAAACAACCGGAAACTCAAGACCCTTGGCGGAATGTAGTGTCATAAGGGTAACACTATCGCCTTCCCTATAGCTATCAACGCTCGTTGCAATGGTTATCCTGTCTATCATGTACTTTAAACCATCCTCCAGTTCATCGTATTCGCTGGCCATGTTTATAAGTTCCCTTACATTCTCCAACCTCGAAAGGGACTCCCTTTCTGAATCCTCCTCAAGCATCTTCCTATAGCCACTCTTTTCAAGTAGAAGTGTTACAAACTCACTCGGGGTAAGCTCAGATACCTTTTCCCTCATATACTCTATGAATTCCACAAAATTCTTAAGAGCTATCCTTCTATCCTTTGTGATTTCCATGGAGGAGATAAGACTTTCCAAAGCAGCCATAACAGACATGCCCTTTTCCACCCTCATCATGATCATTCTAAGAGTGGTAGAACCTATTCCCCTTGGCGGAACATTTATTATTCTGGCGAGCGATAGAACATCATCGGGATTAAGTATAAACCTTATATATGAGACTATATCCTTTATCTCCTTCCTCTCATAGAATCTATAGGCACCAACGAGAACATAGGGAATGCCCTCTCTTATCAACTCCTCCTCAAAGACTCTCGATTGGTAGTTAGTTCTGTAGAATATGGCATAATCTCTGTAGGGTCTACCCATCTCCTTTATCTTTGAGATTACAAATCTCGCTTCATCCCTTTCATCTATGGCAGAATACAGTTTAACCTTACTACCACCATTTCTGACCGGTTCTATTTTCTTTGCCCTCCTCAGCGAATTTTTAGAGATAACGGCATTTGCAACCTTTATTATATAAGGAGTGGATCTAAAGTTATCCTTGAGGAATATAACCTTAGCCTCGGGGAAATCTCTCTCAAACTCAAGAATATTCCTTATATCAGCGTTTCTCCAGGAGTATATGGACTGATCCTCATCACCAACAACACATATATTTCTATGCTCCTCGGCCATACTTTTAGCTATCAAATACTGAACCCTATTGGTATCCTGATACTCATCCACCATTATGTACCTAAAACGATTCCTCACCCAGGATAGAACTTGTGGATGATCCCTAAATAGAATCAGAGTGTTAATAAGTAAATCGTCAAAATCCATAAGAGAGTACCTTCTCAGGTAAGATCTATACCTTTCAAAGATATCCAGAACTTCCTCATCATACCCTATAGAATCTAAGTTAATCTCAAAATTCTCATCAATGTTACATCTTATATTGGAAAATATCTCTGAAAGTCTTTTCTCACTGTAGTTAACATCATAGGGAAGCTCCTTAATTATCTCCTTTATAATCACCCTCTGATCGTTCTCATCGATAACGGTAAAATCGTTTGAATAGCCTATTCTCTCGGCAAATCTCCTTAATAACCAAAGGGAGAAGGAATGAAAGGTAGAGAAGAATATCTCACTCTTATCGAAGGGTATCTGACACTTAAGAAGGATATTACAGACCCTCTCCTTCATCTCGTTAGCGGCTTTATTAGTAAAGGTAAGTGCCAGAATAGACCTTAATGGAACACCCTTTACCGCGAGATACCCAGCTCTTACCGTAACAACCCTCGTCTTACCTGAACCAGGACCAGCAATAACTATAAGCGGACCCTCCGTCGTCTCAACAGCCAATCTCTGTTCCTCTGTCAACCTTCTAAGAATACCTTCAATCATAACCAGTTAGGTCCCCCTGTCTACACCCTCTCCTGATAGGTAATCTCCTTATACCACCAAAGGTTCAATTCTTCCACAGGACCTATTTAAGAAAAACGCTAATTGTTGTATTACTTTACACTATACGGTAGATGGAGTGAGAAGATGAGGGTAGAGGCACTGATACTAGCTGCCGGTAAAGGAACAAGGATGAAATCCGAAATACCTAAAGTTCTACATAGGATAGGAAACAAGACCCTTATAGAAATACTAATAGATAAAGTAGTGGATCTAGTAGATAGAGTCATAGTCGTTGTTGGGTATAGGGGAGAGGAAGTAAAGAGATACCTTACCGGGAGATACAATAGTCTCCTATTTGTTACACAGGAGGAACAACTTGGAACAGCCCATGCGGTCAAGGTAGCTCTAGACAAATTAGAAGGTGACGTAACCCTAATACTACCGGGGGATGCACCTTTCGTAAGCAAAGAAACACTTAGAACAATGATAGATGCCCTAGGAGAGTGTGACATGGTTACCCTCCTTATGGAAGTTAAAGATCCGAGGGGCTACGGTCGAGCGATAACTGAGGGTGAGAGGCTATTTAGGATAGTTGAAGAGAGTGACCTTACCGATAGTGAGAGAAACATAAGGTTAGTAAATACAGGAGTCTATGCTGTAAAAAAGGATGTACTTGAAAACTTTATAGGATATATAAAAGCTAACCCAAAAAAGGGGGAGTACTATCTAACAGACATAATCGAAATTTTGAATAAAAATGGGAAAAAGGTAAAGTTCATAGTATGTGGGGAGGAGGAAGGAATGGGTATAAACGATAGGTTTCAACTTGTAAAGGCCTTCAAAGATAGAAACTTAAAGAAGATAGAGGAACTTGTTAAAAATGGGGTTACCGTAATCTCTCCGGAAAATACCTTCATAGATGAGGAGGTTGAGATAGATACCGACACGGTTATCTGGCCCTACGTTTTTATACAGGGAAAAACCAAGATTGGGAAAAGATGTGAAGTGATGCCATTTGTGGTTATAAAGGATTCGACCATAAAGGATGGATGTAAAATCAGGGAATACTCCCATATAGAGGGAGCTATAATAGAGGAAGAGGTTAGTATAGGACCCTTTGCAAGGATAAGACCAGAGACGATAATAAAGGCAGGGGCAAAGATAGGTAACTTCGTTGAACTAAAGAAAACCATAATGGGGGAGAAAAGTCAGGCAAATCACCTCGCCTATCTTGGAGACGCAACCGTAGGAAGTGGTGTAAACATTGGAGCCGGTGTCATAACCTGTAACTACGATGGGGTTAGGAAGAATCCCACCTTCATAGAGGATGGAGCATTTATAGGTAGCGACTGTCAACTAGTAGCACCTGTAAGAATAGGTAAAAACGCCCTTATCGGAGCCGGAACAACCGTTACCAAAAATATACCCGATGAGGCCTTGGCAGTATCGAGAGCTGAGCTAAAGATATTGGAAGGGAAAGGTATGAGTTACTATAGGAAGAAGAAAGGGGAGTGTAAATAGAAATGTGTGGGATAGTTGGCTACCTTGGCGAAAGAAGTGCAGTTGAAGTTATAATAGACTCCCTAAAAAGACTCGAGTATAGGGGTTACGATTCAGCGGGGGTTGCCATACATACGGGGAGAGAGATTAGAATAGTAAAAACCAAGGGTAAGATAGGAGAGCTTGAAAAACTAATCTCAAGCAACCCACCAATAGGCAAGCTGGGAATAGGTCACACTAGATGGGCTACTCACGGAAAACCCGACAACATAAACGCTCACCCTCACAAGGTAGGTAAAGTGGTTATCGTTCACAACGGAATAATAGAAAATTACAGAAAACTTAAGAATAAACTCTTAGGAGAAGGATTTAACCTCATCTCCGAGACTGACACAGAAGTAATAGCTGCTCTTATTAACAGGTATTATAATGGCGATCTATTTTCAGCGATTAAGAGAGCCATAGATGAACTTGAAGGATCCATGGCTATAGTTGTGATGGTCGAAGATAAAGACGATCTCCTAATAGGTTACAGAAAGGATAGCCCATTGATACTCGGAATTGGAGAAGGGGAATTATTCTTAGCAAGCGACATCCCAGCCATTCTACCATACACTAGAAGATTCATACCTCTCGATGATGATGAGTTTGTTGTTATAGAAGGTAACAGCTTCACAATCTATAATAAACACGGGAAGATAAACAAAAGTGTTATGGTGGTCAACTGGGATCCCATCTCCGCTGAAAAGGGTGGATATAAGCACTTTATGCTCAAAGAGATATTTGAACAACCAAGGGCTATATCCGATACGATAAGGGGAATGTACTCCTTTGAAGATAAGGACTTCTACATATTCAAAGAGAATGGAAACCTAGTTGACAGGGAGAGTTTATCAAGAATAAGAAAGGTACTACTTGTTGCCTGTGGCACTAGTTACCATGCCTGTTTAACCTCAAAATACTGGTTTGAAAGTCTGGCAAAGGTTGAGGTGGAAACCGATATAGCCAGTGAGTTTAGATACAGGGATATAACGGACCTGGATAGAACCTTGGCTATATTTGTATCCCAATCGGGAGAAACCATAGATACACTACAGGCGATGAGGATGGCAAAGAAAAAGGGTGCAACCACATGTAGTATAGTGAACGTTATAGGTAGCAGTATAGCAAGGGAATCGGATATGGTGATTTATACAAACGCAGGCCCAGAGATAGGCGTTGCCTCTACAAAAGCCTTCACGTCTCAGTTGTCCGTTTTGTTTATCATGACTCTATTTTTGGGTATCCTAAGGAAGAAACTGAACTATGAAGATATTGAAGAATACTATCAGGAGTTGATGAAAATTCCGAGGTTAATAGAAAACTATCTTGAAAGGGCCAATAAAGAGATGGAAAGTTTAAGTAGCAGATTTCTCGACTCAAATTCCTTCCTTTATCTCGGTCGTAACCTCATGTATCCCATCGCCCTTGAGGGTGCACTAAAACTGAAGGAAATCTCCTACATACATGCGGAAGGATATCCAGCCGGAGAGATGAAACACGGACCTATCGCCCTGATAGATAACAAGATGCCCGTTGTAATACTTGCTCCCCTCGGTAAGGTCTACGAAAAGACAAAGTCTAACATAGAGGAGGTAAACTCAAGAGAGGGTATATCCATAATATTTACGGACGAGGGTAACGAGGAACTGGACGATAAGGGTAGGTATGTTTTTAAGGTTCCCGTAACATTAGAGGTTTTAAAACCTTTTCTTTACGTGATTCCCCTACAGTTACTTGCCTATCACATAGCAAACAAAAAGGGACTTGATGTCGACCAACCGAGAAACTTAGCAAAATCAGTAACTGTAGAATAAAGGGGTGTAAATCATGATCAGACAAAGTAGTGATTACCTGGTAATAGGTTTACCGGAGAAGGAACCCATAAGACTCTATGTCGTCAAAGCCACAGATACGGCAAAAATAGTGGATGAAATACATAAACCACCGGTAATGGCAAAACCCATTTTTGCAAGACTTCTTGCTGGTACACTCCTTCTCACATCCCTCATAAAACATAACTCCAACCAAAAGATACTAGTAAAAATCGAGACCGAGGGTCCTATCAGAGTAATCGCGGTTGAAGCTGATGGCTATGGTAGAGCTAGAGCCCTAATAGATACCGATCAGGATATAGATATATACACAAAGGAGGTCGATGGCAGAAAAAAATTCGATCTATCAAAGCTACTTTTACCAGGTCATCTGATAGTTACCAAAGATTTGGGTATAGGTGAACCATACACAACCGTAATGCCACTTGTATCGGGAGAGATAGGTGAGGATCTCGCCTACTACCTATACAAGTCTGAACAGATCCCATCTGCCCTTGCAACCGGAGTTCTTGTAGATGAAGACGGAACTATACTACATGTAGGTGGTTTCTTGCTCCAGCCAGTCGGAACCGTAAGCGACGATACACTCAGGGAATTTGAGGAGAGACTAAAGGCTCTACCTCCAATCTCGAGTCTCATGAGGGAGGGGAAAAAACCGGAGGATATAGCGGAGATGATACTAGAGGGACACAAAGCCAAGATAATGAAACTAAAGGACATAAGTTTCTACTGCCCCTGTAACTACGATCTTATAAAGGAATTTCTAAGATCGGTTCCAAAGGAAGAGCTTGAGTACCTAGAAGTGAACGGTAAAATAGAGGTAACCTGTAACTACTGCAAGAGCAAGTACCTTATATCGAAAGATGAACTCAATTAGAGAAGAGATAGTATCAACTATAAATAGCAGTCCTGATCTACCAGGTTGTTACATATGGAAGGATGCTAAAGGCAAGGTTCTATACGTAGGTAAAGCAAAAAGCTTAAAAAACCGCCTAAAATCCTACCTAAGGGAAGATCTACCCTATAAGATAAAGATAATGGTTAGGAAGGCATGTTCACTGGAAATAATAACAACCGATAATGAGGTAAACGCATACATATTAGAACAGAACCTGATAAAAACACACAAGCCAACATTTAATACATTACTAAAGGATGATAAAAGTTACCCCTACTTAAGGATAGCTATCAGAGATGAGTTCCCATACGTGGAGATAACAAGAAGACCCCAAGGGGACGGCTCAATATACCTTGGACCATACCCTAGCGCAAACGCACTAAGGGAAGCCATAAGAATGCTACTTGAAGCCTTCCCTTTGAGGCAGTGTAAAAAGGACCTCAGAAAGCTAAAATTCGCAAGACCATGCTTAAAACACCAGATAGGAAGATGCTATGGTCCCTGCGGAGGTAAAATAACCAAAGAGGAATACTGGAAGATAGTTAAGGGCTTTTTAGATTTCATAAAAGGAGAGGTAAAAGAGTACTTAGAAAAACTCGAACAAGAGATGTTTGAAGCAAGTGAAAATCTCGATTTTGAAAGGGCCATAGTACTAAGGGATAGAATAAGAGCTGTGCAACAACTATTGGAAACACAAAAGGTAATGTTACCCGAGAAGTTGAATATAGATGTTATTGTTGGAGTGGAAAAAGATGGGATCAGTGTTGTAAACATAACCTTCGTTAGAAATGGTATGGTAATAGGTGAAAAAAGGTTTGTAGAAATAATGCCAGTTAGAGAAAACATATTTAACGCTATTTTTGAAATATATAGCGATAGAAAAGATGTTATAGAATACATACTCGTTGATGATGAAAATTTTGAAACTGTAAGAAAAGTAATGGATAGCAGTTTTAAGATTAATGTAAAGAGAGCCGATTCAGAGAATGAAAACATACTTATGGAATTTGTCATGGAAAAGACACGGAGATTTCTGGAAGATTATATCCTTGAGGAAGGTAAATGGATGGTACTTTCAAAGGAACTAAAGGAAAAACTGAAACTAAGTAAGTTGCCGAGTAGAATAGAGGGATATGATATGTCTAATCTCTCCGGAGAACATCCAGTGGGATCGATGGTTGTCTTCATAGATGGTAAGGAGGCAAAATCGGAATATAGAAGGTTCGCTATAAAGGAAGCACCAAAAAGAGCCGATATATACATGCATGAAGAAGTTATAAAAAGAAGGCTTGAACACGAAGAGTGGGAATACCCGGATCTTATAATACTTGATGGAACACTTGCTCACCTAAGAAGGATAAGGAGAATCCTAGGGGAGAAGAATCTCGACATAGATGTGATCGCTATAAGTGAAAGTAAAGACCATGATAGAATATGGAATGAGGAGGGGGAAGTTATAATCGATACGAGTAATCCTGTCTTTCTTTTCATCCAAAGAGTGAGGGATGAGGCACATAGATTCGCTCTAAGTTACCAGAGGAAAAGGAGGGAAATGAACTTCCTGAAGTAAAAGATCTAAGCCGGCGGGGAGATTCGAACTCCCGACCTGCTGATTACGAATCAGCTGCTCTACCACTGAGCTACGCCGGCATTACACCAAAAACCTCTTACTGGCCCTTATTATATATATTGCAATCGCTATTATCAATATCTCCATAACATGTAGGGACGGTTTGAGTACAACCTCAAAAACACTCTGTTTTTCAGCTATAACCTCTATAGTCTTCGTTCCGTGTAAAACAAGTGCCCTAACAGAGGATATTATACCGACGTAGAGAAAGGGTTCGAGGGGTATCGATTCCATTCTTATATAGGTTACAACGGTCCAAAGTAACTCGAGGACTATTATAACAAGTAGAACATCCTGTATAGCAGCGATGAAGGTATGAATAGGATCGTGGCCGGATATAATTGAAGAAATAGTATTAATAGCTGTATAGGTGAGAATACCTGCAGAAATTAAAAGTAAACTAACGGCAACTAAAACATGCATGATCTTTTCAGATTGTGAAATATAGTTAAAAAGTTTGCTCATAGCTCCCCCCTGGGAGATCCAGAAAAAAATTTAAATAAAAGCAAGTCTAAAACAGTAGGAAAGATCCGTTTATGAAAGGATTGTAACGCCTTTCGTAACCTATAGTGGATTCAGGACCATGTCCAGGTAAAACAACAGTATCATCCGGTAAAACCATAAGTTTCTCCTTTATGGATGGAATAAGCTTTTCAGGTTCCGCCATGGGTAGATCAACCCTACCGACACTACCGGCAAACAGAGTATCGCCGGTAAAAACCAAACCATCACCAAGTAGACATATGGAACCGGGAGTGTGCCCCGGTGTATGTAAGACCTTTAAGCTACAGTTACCAAAGGATATAATATCACCATCGTAAAGTGATATATCGGGTGGTGGAGACTTCTTTGCACCAACCATGATGGCTATATAGGAGTTCATGGCACTATCGAGTAAAGGTAAATCAAGGGGACAGATAGCTAATCTGGCCTCCGGAAAAGCATCCTTTAAATCCTTATTGGCACCGATATGATCCACATGCCCATGGGTATTGACTATATACTTCAGATCTATGGACTCTGCCTCTATTATCCTTACTATCCTTTTACCATCGGATCCGGGATCTATAACAATACCCTCCTTTGTCTCTTCATCAAAAACTATATAACAGTTAACCTCAAGAGGACCTACTACTACCCTTTCAACCCTCAACCTAAACCTCTCGCTTCTTAAACTTCTCTCTCGTATCTATAACAAAAGTTACAGGACCATCATTTTCAATGTAAACAAGCATGTCAGCACCAAATATACCTGTCTCCACCTTTATATTATATACATTTTTTACATAATTTGTAAAGTATTCGTACAAATTTTTCG
The DNA here is from genome assembly GCA_964590075.1 of uncultured Aquificales bacterium. Lineage (GTDB taxonomy): Bacteria > Thermosulfidibacterota > Thermosulfidibacteria > Thermosulfidibacterales > Thermosulfidibacteraceae > JAGDVO01. The sequence goes on along the minus strand of CAZPXS010000004.1, from coordinate 377 downwards.
CTATCTCTGGTGGAGCGCTATTGGTAAATGACGGTCTTCTTCCCCTTACACAATCCGCCAAGAGTGTAAACTGTGAAATAACTAGGAGTTCCCCTTTTATATCAAGTAGCGATAGATTCATTTTATTGTTATCGTCGGGAAATATTCTGAGATTAACTATCTTATCTGCAAGCCACCTTGCTTCTTCTTCCGTATCTCCGATGGCAACACCTAACAGACAGTTTATACCCCTTGAAATCTCACCTACGATTCTACCTTCCACGATTACCCTTGAGGATCTTACCCGCTGAATGACCGCAATCATAGACCATCACCCGATAAGGATATTATAAACAAAAAATAAGGGCCCTGGCACCGACCTACTTTCCCACCACCTC
>CAZPXS010000003.1:131184-223499 GCA_964590075.1 uncultured Aquificales bacterium | reverse complement strand
CTCCCTATCGGCAAATCCTATATATATTACCCCAACCCTAAACTGTCAAGACCCTTTTACTTCATTTTTGCGACTAAAAATGGTCCATATTTTTTATCGCTTCCAAGTATATGGTTAGTAATCCAGTTTTTTAGGAAGTTCATCACATCCATAGTTAAAGTTAGAGAGCCTTTCTTTTCCTTTTCCACAAATTCCTGAACTTTTTGAACGAATAATTCGTGCTCCCTTTTGTGACTTTCAAGTTCCGGGTAACCATATTTACTCATTAGTGTCTCTTCTGTCTTAAAGTGATAATCCGCATATTTTACAAGTTCATCGATAATTAGATCTATTACTTCCTTTCCCTTACCTTCCCTCATAGCGTCATATAGCTGGTTGATTAGACTAACGAGCTTTTTATGCTGTTCATCTGCCTCCTTAACTCCGGTTATGAATTTCTCATTCCATTCCATGAAACCCATCTCTACCCTCCTAATTTTCTGATAATAGCTCTTAATAGACCTAAAAATATTTTACTATCCCTTTCTGTTAGATTCAAGTGGTTTAGGAATTCCTTTATATTACGCATCCAAAGGACTTCATTGTTGTGAGGTATATACTCAACTCTTTTTATGAGATCTATTAGAAGATCAAATATAATTTCCTTTGTTTTTGGATCAACGAGTTTTTGTTTTTTACTGGTTGGGTTTGATACATTTTTGTATATTTCGTACAAAATAATAGATAGCGCATGGCTTATATTTAGAGAAGTATTGTTAAATGTTGGTATTGTAATTGTTTCATCACAGAATAAAAGCTCCTCGTTTGTTAGGCCGGTTCTTTCGTTGCCAAATAGAATAGCAACTTTGTTATCGTTATTTATCAAATTTACTATCTCTTTAACAAAATCTCCTATATTGTAATTTACTTTTCTTTGTTCACCTAACCTTGCTGTCGTACCTATAACAAAATTTGTATCCATTGTAGCTTCTTTAAGGTTAGTATATATCTTTATATTTTCTAATACTTCTTTTCCTATGTTTGTTGCTGTTTTTTTAGCTATTTCGTGGTTAAAATTTTCCGGTTCTACCAATCTTAGATCTTTAACACCAAAGTTTGCACATACACGTGCACAGAAACCTATATTTTCAGAGAACTTTGGTCTAACTAAAACTACCGTAACGTTTTTGATAGCCCTCATTTTAAATAAGGGTTTGTCCTCCGTCTATAACGATTTCACAGCCGGTGAGAAAGGATGGGCATGTGGCAAGATATATGGCTGTGGATTCTAATTCCTCCGGTAGCCCCACTCGTCTTATTGGTATGTATCTCTCTATAAAGGCTTTTCCCTGTTCAGTCTCAAAAAAACCTCTGTTCATATCTGTTAGGAAATAACCAGGTAGTACAGCATTTACCTGTATGTTATACTTCATTAGTTCAATGGCCATTACTTTTGTTAAATGTATTAGGGCGGCTTTACTAACGCTATATGGCATAAGGTATTTTAGTACCAGTTTACCAGCAATTGAGGCAACATTTATGATCTTGCCACTACCTTGTTTTATCATGTATTTTGCTGCTTCCTGTGAGAAATAGAGTGCTCCTTTGAAGTTTATATTAAAGACAAAGTCGAAGTCTTCATCTGTCATCTCCCAGAAAGGCTTCTGTATTCCAGAAACACCTGCACTGTTAACAAGTATATCTATTTTACCGAATCTTTCTATTACATCCTTTACCATGTATTTTACTTCCTCTCTTTTTGAGACATCTACTTTATAACCAACAATGGTCGTATCGTATTTTAGTGATAGATCATTTGCTTTCTTTTCAACCTCTTCTTTGGTTCTACCGCATATCGCTACGATAGCTTTACTTTTCGCATATGCCCTGGTGAAAGCCTCTCCTATTCCTTTATAACCACCTGTTACTATAGCTACTTTACCTTCAAGTAAACTTTCGTAAGCCATTCATCCCTCCTTATCTTTTGTACCAGTGCTGTTTTTAATATAAACCGTTTTCGTTGGAAATGGAATTTCTATGCCTTCTTTTTTGAATCTTTTATACAGTTCTTTCATGAATTCGTGCCTTATTATAAACTGATCCTGATAACTCTTAGCCTTTAGGATCGCTATTAGATTTATACTGTATTCACCAAAGCTACGATACCTTACTATAGGTTTGAAATCTTCAGTCTCTCCTACAAATTTTTTCAGAATTTCTTTAGCCACTTCTAATGTTATCTTTTCAACCTTATCTAAATCACTATCGTAGCTTACTCCTACCTCGATATTAATGAGCGTATCTAGTGAGGGTAGATTGTAGTTGGTTATGATACTCTTTGTTAGGGTAGAGTTAGGGATGATTATCATGTTGTTGGATGGTTGTCTTATCATTGTACTATTCCAGCTTATATCCTCTACTATACCTTCGATCCCGTTTTCGAGTCTTATGTAATCTCCAGGTTTTATTTTCTTCGTAATCGTAAGGTTAATACCACTAAAGAGATCCTTAAGAGGATCCTGCAGGGCAAGGGCAACAGCTAAACTACCTATTCCCAGAGTTGTTATTATGGGAGTTAGAGAGATACCCATTCTTTCAAGTGCTATGAGTGTGCCTAAGGTTAAGAAAATCGCCTTTATTATATACCATATGAGACTTGGTATTACTATCTCCCTGCTTTTTAGTTGGTTTTTTATTATTTTTTCTGTTAGAGATTCTAGAATTAGGGTGATAGTGATTATGATTATTACTGATATTAGTGTTTTTAGTTTGTCTTTCAAACTATCTTTAACTTTGATAAACTCTACTACGAAGTCGATACATAAGAGAGTTATAGTAAAGAATACCCATTTCTTGTATTCGTTTAAAAACTTCAAAATTTTCTTCATTTTTATCCGTATAAGTATTTATATAATCTATTCAATGCTTCTTCTATTTTAACTTTTTCTGTACAAAAAGAAAATCTTACGAATTTGTTTGTTTTGTTCTCTCCAAAGTCTATACCAGGAGTTATTGCGATATGAGCTTTTTCAAGTAATTCAAATACAAAATTAAGTGAATTGTCCGTATGCTTAGATGCATCTGCATAAATGTAAAAGGCGCCTTCTGGTTCTTTTGCTTTAAAATTCATTTCATTTAGACCGTTGATTAATACTTTCATTCGTTCTCTGTATATTTCTATATTGTTTTTTAGTTCTTCTAAAACATCATCATCGAAACAAACAAGGGCTGCATATTGGGATAGAGCTGGTGGACATATGGTTACGTTTTGAAGTATTTTAGTTACTTCGTATATCAATTCCTCTGGAACTATCATCCACCCTAATCTCCATCCAGTCATTAGGAAGAACTTTGAGAAACCATTGATTACTATGCATTTTTCTGTAACTTCGATTGCCGATACCGCTCTATCACTGTAGGTGATCCCGTGGTATATCTCATCAGATATTATGAAGGCTTTTTTAGAAATCTCTACTAAATCTTCTCTTTTGTATACTGTACCTGTTGGATTTGATGGTGAGTTTATTATGATAACAGGGCTTTTGATATCTTCTGGATGTAATTTAAAATTATTTTCCATTTCGACTTTTATTGGGATACCCTTTAAGTTCAAAAATGAAAGTATGTTTTTATAGCAGGGATATCCTGGGTCACTATATGAAATTTCTCCAAAATATGTATTTGCAATTTTTATAGCTACTAGGAGTGCTATTGAACTACCGGGAGTTATAATTATTCTTTTGGGATCGATTTTGACGTTGTAATTTTTCTCGTAAAATTCTGCTAATTTTTCTTTAAGTTCGTATATTCCTGTACTTTCCGTATACTTTGACTCGAATTTTTCTAAAAAGAATTTGGCTTTTTTTACGATTTTGCTCGGAACCCGTAAGTCTGGCTCTCCAACTTCTAGATGTATTACATCATAACCCTTTCTCTCCAATTCTTTGGCCTTTTCAAGTACTTTCATTACATAGAAGGGTTCACATATACTTAGAGACTCTATATTAGCTATCATAGATTTTACCTCCTTTCTGAAGGATTAACTTTAATCAACATTATTTGTCAATATGGAAGCTCTTGACAGTTCCTGTTGAGTGTGGTAGTGAGCCTTTACAAGGAGATGGCGTCCTCCTTTAACCGCCGCTTATCTAAGCGGCTGATGACGCCTACCCTCATGAGGAGTTTTTGTGGAATTTTTGTGGGGGTGGGCGTATGGAGTTAAAGGTTCACATACTTCAGTTAAATAGATTAATTGGTTCGTTTTTCGATTTAGTTAGGTTTCTTCTTAGCAATAAGTTTTTATCCCTCAGTATTGGCGGGACGATTGGTACTATTGGAAGATATATTGTTGGTGTATATAGTGCTAAACTCTTCGGTGTCGATTTTCCCTATGGAACACTCATTGTTAATACCATTGGTTCATTTATCCTTTCTTTCTTCATGATCCTTTCAACTGAAAAACTCTCAATCGATCCCGCATGGCGTTTTCTGATAGCTATCGGTTTTTGTGGTGCCTTCACGACTATGTCTACTTTTACCTATGAGACCTTTGCCCTATTCATGGAGGGCATGTATCTAAGAGTACTTTTAAATATACTACTTAATATGTCTTTACCTGTAACCGCTACGTTTTTTGGTATTCTTTGTGCTAAAATAATAGGGGAGATGTTATGAAGATAGAAGGAGAATCTATACTTCTTAGGATTCATATAGGAGAGGATGATAGGTATGAGGGAAAACCCCTTTACAAAAAAATAGTTGAGGTATTAAGGGAAAATAATATAGCTGGAGCTACAGTTCTTAGAGGTATAATGGGATACGGTAAATCCACAGTGATACATTCTGCTTCGATATTGGCAGTTTCATCTGATTTACCGATAGTGGTAGAGGTTGTTGATAAGGAGGAGAAGATACTAAATATCCTACCCATAATAGATAAGTTGGTTAAAAACGGCTTGATTACAATGGAAAAGGTTAGAGTTATAAGATACGTTGCGGAAGACTAGTTTAGTGGTCTCTCCACAATCCTCTCTTTTCCTCTACAGCTCGATGGAGGGCTTCCCTAAAGAGTTTTTCGTATTTTACATTTGGTGGTATTGTTAGTAGCATTGCGTACCCTTCTCTTATGATGACTTCATTTGCCATTCTCCCGTCAGGTAGCCAAACGTAGGCAAGGGTTCTACCGTATTTATCGAATTTTTCAACATCGTACTCGAGTTTTACTTTAGTTCCAGGTGGCATGAGACTCTCGGTGAACTTCTTCGCTTTCCTTCCTAACCTTAGTATAGTTTCTACATCACCTAGTGATCTCTGTTTTTTTATATGAGGATTGATGGTACTTTCGGGGGTATCGATTCCTATCAACCTAACTCTTTTACCTGAGCAGACTATCGTATCTCCATCTATTACCTTCTCAACTATGCATTCCTCTAAGTTACCCTTCTCTACAGCCTTCGATTTGTTTTCACAGGACGTTACGAATACTATTAACAAAAGAGCAATAATACCTATGAATCTGGGTGACATCATACCCTCCTTTTACTACCAAAAATCAGTGTATGAAACTGTGGTAGTAATCTGACAGTTTTCGATAAATAATCGTCGTTTGTTACATCTACCCATAGTTTTTTTATAAGATTTATGTAGTTCAATTTTGGTATTCTCGCAGGCTGTAGAAAAATTTCTATAGTACTATCGTTTTTTAATATTTCTGATATAGTATATTTTATCAAGCTTATATCATCTTTATCCGTAACTACCAATTTTATGTATTTTTCTGTATTTTTAATCTTGGGTAGCAGTTTATATAACTCGGAATAATCGTATTCATGTCCTATAAAATTTGTTGTTTTTACAGAAATTGAGAGTACTACATTAAAATAAGATATATATTCTATTTCATTGGTTAATGTTCCATTCGTTTCAATTATTATTAGTTGGTATGTTTTAGATATATGTTTGATCAGTTCTACACATTCTTCAATTTGTAGTAATGGTTCTCCTCCTGTAATTGATAATGCTTTAGCTTCGTATTTTTCTAATTTCTCTATCACCTCTTTTATTTCTATATCCCGATAGTTTTTCCAAGAATATTTTGTATCACAGTACTTGCAGTTTAGATTACAACCACCCAATCTTAGGAAAATAGAAGTAATACCTATATATCTACCCTCTCCCTGTATACTTTTATATATTTCACATACTTTCATTTCAAATATGGAAGCATCATCTTAAATTCTTCAGTTTTTGCTTTATTTAGTATGTCAAAAATTATTGTTTCCGTTGGTTTTACATCTATTCCATTACTCATTAAATTAGCAAGTATAAGCTTATGATTTTCTTCCCTTCTTGATCCTGTGGCATCACTTGCTAGATGTATTTCAAATCCGAAGTTTTTCATGTCAATAACTGTTTGATATACGCATATATGAGCTTCTATACCACATATTATAGCTATGTTATATCCATTTTTTCTCAATTGTGTTGTTATATCTGTGAATTTTTCATCTTTCATACATGAGAATGTTAACTTTTCTATTGGGTAATATACTCTTTCCTTTGGTAAATTTTCTACTATTTCCTCTAATGTCTTACCAAGCCCTTCTGGATACTGTTCTGTTACTATAACTGGCATTTTGAATATCTCTGCAAGTTTTAGCAGTTTAATCGTATTTTCTATGACTTCATTAATATTGTATATCACTTTTCTAAATTTCTCCTGAATATCAATAACTAATAGAAAAGCTTTTTCTTTTACTATTCTTCCCATCCTTCTGCCTCCTTGATAGTTTTTATGAGTTCTTCTACTACTACCTCATTAGGTACCTTCTTCACTATACTACCCTTTGCGAAGATTAGGGAGTAGGATTTTCCTCCTGCAATGCCGAAGTCTGCTTCTCTGGCCTCTCCTGGGCCATTGACCTCGCATCCCATTACAGCTATTTTATACGGTTTTTTTAGCCATCCGATCTCCCTCTCCACTTTTCTTGCAAGGGCGACTACATCTATCCTCTTCCTACCACAGGTGGGACAGGATATTATCTCTGGAAAAGTTTTTCTCAGACCCAAAGCCTGTAATATCTTAAAGCCGACTTCGACCTCTCTATATGAAGGTTCACTTAGAGATACACGGATTGTGTCTCCTATCCCTTCGTAGAGTAAAGTCCCTATTCCTATCGATGATTTTACAATTCCGTAGATACCAAAGCCTGCTTCCGTAACTCCTATGTGTAATGGTACGTCACTTTTTTCAGCAAAGGATCTATAGGCTCTTATTGTTGTATCGACATCCGATGCCTTTATCGATACTTTTATGTTTTCATAGCCTTCATCCAAGAAGAACTGTACCCAGTATAGAGCGCTTTCCGTTAGGGCAAGATGGTTGGGACTACCATATTTTTCTAGTAACCTTTTTTCCAGTGAGCCTGCGTTTATTCCTATTCTTATACATACGTTATTTTCGGAGGCTACCTTTATTATGTTTCTAATCGCGGATTTATTTCCTATGTTTCCAGGGTTTATCCTTATTCCATCGGCCCCCTTTTCTATAGACATGATGGCAAGTTTAGGATCGAAGTGAATGTCAGCGACCAAGGGTATACCTTTACAGCAACTTTTATATAGGGGGATAAGATTAGTGGCCTCTACATTAGGTATGGCCACTCTTATTATTTCACAACCTGCTCTTTTTAATCTCCCTATCTCTCTCTTTGTGGATTTAACGTCCAGGGGATCGGATTTTATCATAGACTGTACGTATATGGGGTTGTTGTAACCTAGTTTAAGATTTCCAAGTGTTATTTCCCTAGTTTTCCTTCGTAAGGTATCTTTTGACATCGTATATCTTCCAAAGAACATTCTGATAATCTTCCTTTCCCTGTTCGACCATATCCATATGTTCTTCTAGTATTCTTGTGAATTCCTCGCTTGTATAGGGATGGTATCGTTTTAGATGTTCAAATACCATTCTCCCTGTATCTGTAGGATATATGAAGTTACCCTTTTTAACTATATAGTGTCTCTCAAATAGTGTTTGCACGATCTTCGCATAGGTTGAAGGTCTACCTAAGCCTCTCTTCTTCATCTCTTCTATAATTGAACCTTCAGTGTATGGCCAGTTCCTAGGTACTATCTGTAGCTTTTTGTCGGTGATCCTTGGTTCAGAGATTCTATAGGTCTTTATGGGGGTGATAAGGTTGAACCCTGGTGAAACAATTTCTTCAACAAACTCTTCTTTATGAATAAAATCATCAACTTTGATTATAATTTCCCTTTTTGAAACGACAACCTCTTTCATCATAGATGCTATGAACCTGTTAAATATAAGTGAATAGAGTTTAACAGCCCTTTTATCAATATCGACCTCGTGGGCGTTAACCAGTATCTCAAGTTCCTCGGGGGTGATGATTCTCGTTGGCCTGATACATTCGTGGGCTCCCTCTTCGCCCCATGTTCTGCCTTTATATAAACCAGGAAACTTTTCTTCTATGTATTCTTTGGCTATCGACATTCCAAAGGTAGAGACTCTAGTTGAGTCTGTTCTATGGTAAGTTATATATCCAGCTTCAAATAACTCTTGTGCAAGCTTCATGGTTTCCTCTGCGGAAAATCTCAACTTATCCGCAGAGTCCTTTAAAAGGTCGCTTGTGGTATAAGGTGGTAGTGGATAAATCACCTCCTCCTTCTTCTCCCCAAACTCTATGATGGCCTTTTCTAGGCTTTCGTAGATTCTTTTAGCCTTTTCAACATCTTCAATCTCTATGGTTATAGGTAACTCTCCTATGTGTAGGGTGATTTTACCTTTTTTTACGTTCAATTCATTCGTTCTTTCTATGATCCAACCGAGTACCGGTGTTTGAACTCTTCCAGCCGAAAGATTCCTCCTTTTATAAACTTCCTGGAGTTTTTGTGAGAATACAAAACCGACCCATCTATCGGCTATCCTTCTTACTATCTGAGCTTTTATTCTGTTTCTGTCTATATCTCTCTTTTCCTCAAGAGCCCTTTTGAAGGCGAAGGGAGTTACCTCGTGAAACTCTATTCTATAGATCGATCTGTTGAAGGTCTTTAAGGCTAGATATAGATCCCAGGAGATCTTTTCACCTTCCGCATCTGGATCCGTTGCTATGTAAACTTCGTCACTTTCGTAGGCTAGTTCTCTAAGTGCATTTATTATATCGATTTTGTCAAGTAGATCGGAAGTCTTACATCTATGGCAGGATCTATCGGCGGTCTGTTCGTTACAGTTTTTGCATTTTTTTATCGTAGAGTACACGGGTAGAAATTTCCTATCCTCCTCCAAAACACCAAAGAATCCTAAGGTTGTTATGAGATCGGCAACATGGCCTATACTGGCTACCACTATTAAATAGATGTTTCCGAGGGAGACTTCGTAGGATGTAAGACCATTTATCCACCTTCTCTGTGGTTTACCAAAGAAGTTAGAGATGGTACGGGCTTTGTTTGGAGATTCGACTATCGTAAGTACACTCCTGATAATTTCTTTTTTTGGTTTTTTCTTGATTTTTTCTGGATCTCTCGATTCGTCAAGTTCTTTTATGTGTTTTGTTAGTTCATTGAGATCGTTTAACTTTTCAATTTTAGTCTCTATAGGTAATAGGTATCTTACCCTCTTCATTAGACTGTTTAAAGCTTTTTTATCTAACGAGAGGATTATAGACAAACCTTTTGTAAAACCACCAAGTAGCATTCTCGATGATCTACCAGATGCTTGTAGATAGCTTATAGCATCACCAATTATGATAGTCATTATTCCATTTTCATTAATTTTTAGTGATATGGTTTCTTCATTTTTTATTGATTCTATGATATCACTACTTTTAAATCTTTCTTCTAAGAATTTTATTACTTCATCTACTTTTTCTTTTATTTTTGGATATTTGTTTAAGTTTTCTTCTTTTAGGGTTTCATATTTCTTAAGATATGAGATGTAATTTAATATTTTTTCTTTGTTCGCCTTGTCAACTTGGGCTAGTATTCTAAGTAGTGTTATTAGCTTATGGATGTTATAGTCAAAGGTCACGGTGAATACGTGTTTTGGAGTATCGAGAAACACAGTGTACCTTACATGTTGTGGTAGATCGATTCCCCTTACGAGTGAATTGGATGAGATTGAGATACCGACAGCCACTTTTATTTTGCCACTTTTAAATTCCTCTATATGCTTTTCAAAGTCTTCATAACTTACGGCTGGTATTTTATTTTCGTTGAGGAATTCAACGATCTCCTCTACCGCTTCTTTACCCCTATCTATAGGTACATAGGCAAGACATCCCTGTCCAAGTAATTTTACAATTTTCACTAAGTTTTGCTTTAACTCTTCCCAAGTTTTACACTCGTAGTAGTAATCCACTATCTCTCTATAGGTGGCGGTTGACTGCTGTACATCGAATCCAAGTAGGCTTCTAAATAGATTTATCCTCTTCGTTTTTGGTTTCAATGTTGCGGATGATACGATAAGTTGTCCCTTTATCTTTTTTCGGATTTTCTCGAGTTTTTCAAAATTCTCAATTTCCATAGCGAAGTTTATATCTTCTTCATTTAGATGTAGTAGTTTAAATAAGTTGTCAACATTTTTAGATGACTTTAGTATTGAATCCACATCATCAACGAATATCAGTTTAAAAGTTATATCCTTTAGTAGATCTATGTTTTTGTGTAAAAACATATTTGTTGTTATAAGTATGTCAAAATCGCCTGACTGTATTTTCTCCTTCTCGTCCGATTTTCCTGTATAAATTAGTACCCTTTTGTTGGAATTGATCTTTGCCTTAAACTGTTCCAATTTATCGTAGGCTTGTTTCGATAGTAGTTTCGTAGGGAATATGAGATAACTTTTGCCCGGAATGAAGAGGGATAGTATCAAGCCGAACGTAGTTTTTCCTATTCCTGTTGGGGCTTGAATTGCAAAGGATTTACCAAGAAAAAAACGCTTAGCCCACGTAACCTGTAGACTCCATAGATCGGCATCCAGTATACTTTTAAAGAACTTTGAAAAGCTTTTCAATTTTTTTTCTACATCGCAGAATGGTTTTAGGAGTAAAGGTTCAGTTACAATACTACATAGCGAGCCGTTTTTTATCTTCTCTTTCAAACAGTTGGGGCATACCAACCCCTTCTCTAAAAGTGTATTATCTACTATATGTCCACAGTTGGGACAGTAATTTTCAAAATACGCTATCTTTTCGCTATCCGTACTTATAAGCATAATTTCAGTATTTCCTCTATAGTTTCAACAGGGTAGTCCTGGGCCATACCCCACACCTTGGCGAGCTCATAGGCGTTCCTAGCGATAGTTGGTATATCACTTTCTGGTATATTGACGTCCCTGAGTCTAGTCGGACAACCTATCTCTTTCAGCCAGTTTTCAAAGGCCTCGATACCCTCGGAGGCTTCGTTTTTACCGAATACATTTTTCGCGAATTGTTCTATCACTTCTTTCCTTTTATCTAACATGTATTTCATCCATCCAGGAGTAACTATGGCAAGTCCAGCTCCATGGGCTATGTCGTATAGGGCACTTAGAGAATGCTCTATCATATGAGCCGGCAGGCTCAACTCTCCCACACCACACCAGGTAATACCGGATAGTGCAAGTGAGGAACACCACATTATTTCCGCTCTTGCCTGGTAATTCTGGGGGTCCTCAACAGCTATTTTGCCCCATTTAACCAACGATCTCATTATACTCTCCATAATTCCATTAGTTACATCGACATCTATCTTTGACTTATTCATGTAGACTTCCGATACGTGGGTGAAAGCATCTACCACTCCATAGGCCGTTTGATCCTTTGGTACGGTAAAGGTTAGCGTTGGATCGAGGAAAGATGCCTTTGGAAATACTGGTTCTGCTCTAAATCCAAATTTTGCCTTCTTCTCCTCGTTAGTTATAACCAATCCAGCGTTCATCTCGGAACCTGTTCCTGCCATCGTAAGGACTGTGACTATTGGTAGAGCCTTTTCAACCACCGCTTTACCCTCAAAGTACTCCCATACATCTATATCACTTACCGCACCTATAGCTATCGCTTTAGCTTCATCTATCACACTTCCACCACCCACGGCTAGTATAACATCTACCTTATTTTCCTTAGCTTTTCTTATACCTTCCCTAGTATGACTCAATACCGGATTCGGTTTCACTCCTGGATGTTCCACTATTTCAAAATCCTTTCCTATTAGTGCCATTATCCTATCGTAAAGACCGGTTCTCTTTATACTGGATTGCCCATAGACGAATAAAACCTTTTTCCCCCACTTTGAGAGTTCTTTCGGTAGTTTATCAACTACGTCTTTACCAAAGTAGACCCTCGTGGGGTTATAGTATACAAAGTTCCTCATCTACTACCTCCTTGAGGGCTTTTATTATATAATTTGAGTATAGCAGGAGGAGGTTTATAGTCAATATTTGGGGATAGTATGATGAGGTATCCTTCGACGGTTGTTATAGTTTTGAGAAAGAGGAATAACGATTGGGATATCCTGTTTCTAAAGAAGACTGGTAGGAACCTATGGCATGCTAACGAGGTTTGTTTCCCTGGTGGAAGGATGGAGGAGGGAGAGGATCCTATCGAGGCGGCTCTTAGGGAGTTTGAAGAAGAGGTGGGGGTTGATAGGAGTCACATTAAGGTTGTTGCATCTATCGATAAAGTGGAGACGGTGAGTACCCCTTTTGTTATCTATCCCTTTGTTGCGGTAACCGTTAGGGATTTTGAACCAAGGGTTGATGGTGTTGAGATAGAGGAGGCATTCTGGGTTCCATTATCCGAGATACTCAAACTTTATCCCTTTAAAGAAGAAACATACTGCTATAAGGGCATGGTTTATAAAACGTACCTTATACCTTGGGAAGGAAGGATTATATGGGGAGCTACCGCAAGGATACTGTCAAATTTTATCGCCACTAAGGAGAATTTACCCCTTGACAAAGATCAATGATGTGATAATAAATTTAAACAGCATGTGGCCCGCTAGCTCAGCTGGTAGAGCAGCGGACTCTTAATCCGCTGGTCCGGGGTTCGAATCCCTGGCGGGTCACTCTCTAATATATCCAGTTGTTCTCTTTGATCTTTTTTGAAGATTCTACAGGTTGAAAAATAGTGGGATAGGTTCTATATTAGTGATTGTGAAAAGGTTATCTAATTAGGTTTTGCTATGAATAGAATAAGAAGAAAGATCAAGGATCTTTTGGAGGAGATCAATAGTTTTAGTGATAAGAGGATAGGTGTTATTTTGCCAGATGGGGCTAAGCTCGGGGCTCCTGCTGAAATATGGGTTCAGGTAAAGGATTGGAAGGTATTATTGGATGTGTTGAAGGATCCCGAACTCGGGTTTGCAGAAAACTATATGTATGGGAATTTGGAAGTAACTGGTGATCTTGAGACGTTACTTGTCGCGGGTAATCGTTATGTTAGATTTATTGAATCTAAGAAAATGAGAAATTATAGCCTTTTTGGTAGAATCGCTGGTTTACTAGCTTGTCTCTTTGATAGTTTAAGAGGAGTCTTTAGTAAAATTAATGTTGAGAAGGAAAAAAGGGATGTGCAGTATCATTATGATTTGGGTAATGACTTTTATAAATTGTGGTTAGATGAAAGTTTAACATACTCTTGTGCTTTCTTCGAAGATCCATCTTGGAGCATAGAGCAAGCTCAAAGTGAGAAGAGAAGAATAATTTACGAAAAATTACTCTTAAAGGAGGGAGACACTTTATTGGATATCGGTTGTGGATGGGGATCTATAGTCATAGAAAGTGCTAAGAGTTATGATTTGAGGGCTATCGGCATTACACTCTCGGAGGAGCAGTATAATTATGTAAAGGAAAGGATCAGAGAGGAGGGGCTTGAAGGAAAGGCTGATGTGTACTTGATGCATTATGCCGATTTACCAAAACTCGGTCTCAAGTTTGATAAGATAGTTTCGGTTGGTATGTTTGAGCATGTTGGTAAAGGTAATATTAGGAGGTTTTTTGAGGTTGTAAGTGGTTTACTAAAAGAAGGAGGGTTGTTTTTACTACACACTATAGGTAAGGAGTTTGAGGGTCAGACGAGTAGATTTATGACGAAATACATATTTCCGGGTGGTTATTTACCCTATCTGGGTGAAATAATAGCAAAGACCGAAGGTTTAAATTTGTGTCTCTTGGATATAGATGATTGGAGAATCCACTACTATTTCACATTAAAGAGGTGGAGGGAAAGGTTTTTGGAGCATTTGGATTCTGTGAAGGAGAAATATGGAGAGGTATTCGCAAGGATGTGGTATTTTTATCTTACCACTTCTATGAGTGCTTTCAGAGCCGGTAATACCCATGTGTTTCAGATTCTTTTTTCAAAAGGCGTCAAGAACGACTATCCGGTTATCAGAAGAAAACTTATCCCCTTAATACCGCCTGGGCACTTGCAATGATAGCTGTTGCAAGCCTATAGGGTGAGACACTTATATAGTCTACTTTTTGTTTTTCAAGAAACTCTATCGAGTATGGATCCGCTGCTTGTTCTCCACAGACACCGATTTTTATACTTTTGTTGGAGGCTCTAAGATTTTTAATAGTCATCTCTATGAGTCTTCCAACTCCTTCCAAGTCTAAACTAACAAAGGGGTCTTCACCAAATATATGACGATCTATATAAACAGGTAGGAATTTACTAGCATCATCCCTCGATATACCTATTACAGTCTGTGTTAGATCGTTTGTACCAAATGAAACAAAATCTAGATATTCGCCTATCTTGTCCGATATAACACAGATCCTAGGTGTTTCGATCATCGTACCAAACTTATAGTTGAATTTTTTATCCTGATCCTTAAATTCCTCTTCGTAGATCCTCTGTATAAGATTTTTCATGTATATGATTTCACCAAGAGAAACTACAAGTGGTATCATGATCTCTACATCAGTTTTTATTCCTCTTTCAGATACTACTTTCATAGCTCTAAATATGGCTCTTACTTGAGTTTCGTATATTTCGGGATAGAGTATACCTAACCTCACTCCTCTGAGACCGAGCATTGGATTAACTTCCTTGAACTTTGTTACCGCCGATTTCACCTTTTCTACAGGTATATTGGTTCTTTTGGCAAAACTCTCTATTTCTTCTTCCGTTTTTGGTAGGAATTCATGTAGTGGAGGATCCAGTAGCCTTATTGTAACGGGTAGTCCATTCATCACTTCCAGAATCTTTACAAAGTCCTCCATCTGTAAGGGTAAAAGCTTTTCAAGAACTTTCTTTTTCTCCTCTGGATCATCCTCGAGTATCGCCATTCTCACTATATCTACACGGTTTCCTTCAAAGAACATATGTTCCGTTCTACATAATCCTATTCCTTCGGCTCCGAATTTTAGGGCCAATCTCGCATCAGACGGCGTGTCGGCATTGGCCAATACTTTCATTTTCTTTATATTCTTTGCCCATAGTATTATCTTGTAGAAACTCTCGTCGGGTTTTGATTCCTCAAGTTCCAGTTTTCCTAAGTATATACTCCCATCATTTGCATCTATAGTGACCTCCGTTAACTCATCTATGGTGATGATACCATTATCGGTTATAACTTTTAGGTGATCCTCTTCAAATAAGATATCTTTACAGCCGACTATACAGGGTTTACCCAGGCCTCTTGCTACCACAGCTGCATGTGAGGTTACTCCACCTGTTGAAGTTACTATACCTTCACTCTTTATCATTCCCCCTATATCTTCGGGGCTAGTTTCCGGTCTAAATAGAATGACTTTAACGTTTCTTTCCGCTAGTTCGAGGGCTTTGGAGCTACTGAAGACGGCTAATCCAGATGCTGCGCCAAAGGATGCAGGTATACCTATTGTTACGGGTTTTGCCTTCTTCTTTATGTCTTCCCTTATCACAGGAATGAAGAGTTGATTAATCATTTTCGGATCAATCCTTAAGATAGCGGTGCCGATATCTATCAATCCTTCTTCAACCATATCATGGGCTATCTTTATCGATGCCTTAACTGTTCTCTTACCACTTCTAGTCTGAAGTATGTAGAGTTTTTTATCTTCAACCGTAAACTCTACGTCCTGCATATCCTTGTAGTGTTTTTCAAGTATTTCACAGCACCTTTCAAGCTCCTTGTAGATTTCTGGCCACCTTTCGGCCATTCTACCTATAGGTTCGGGAGTTCTAATCCCTACTACCACATCTTCACCCTGTGCGCATACTAAAAACTCACCGTAGAGTTCTTTGCGTCCATCCACAGGGTTTCTGGTAAAACAGACTCCAGTTCCCGAATCCTCATTTAAATTTCCGTAAACCATGGTCTGGATGTTACAGGCGGTTCCTAAATCGTCCGGTATATTGTGGATTTTCCTATAAATTACCGCTCTTTCGTTATTCCAGGAGTTAAAAACAGCTTTGATAGCTTCAATAAGTTGTTCTAAAGGATCGTATGGAATTTTTACATTGTTCTTTTCTAATAGTACTTTATAACTTTCTACAACTTCTTCCAAATCCTTCTCATTAAGTTCGATATCGTACTTTTTACCATTTTTGTCTTTTATTTCTTTTAGTATTTCTTCGAAGTTTGATCTATTAAACTTACATACAACGTCGGAGTACATTTCTAAAAATCTACGATAGCAGTCAAGTGCGAATCTTCTATTACCGGTGTACTTAGATAGACTCTCTACAATCTCATCGTTTATCCCAACGTTAAGGATAGTATCCATCATTCCAGGCATTGAAAACTTTGCTCCAGATCTCACCGAGAAAAGTAGAGGATAACCTTTTTTACCACCGAACGATTTATTTGTGAATGTTTCTATTTTTTCTACGGCCCTTTCTATCTCCCTTATAACTTCATTTGAAAGCCTTTTTTCTGTGAGGAATTCTATGCATGTTCTTGTGCTTATTGTGAATCCTGGCGGAACTGGAAGGCTTAACCTACACATTTCGTGTAGGTTGGCTCCTTTTCCCCCGAGTATATCCTTCATGGATGCATCGCCTTCACTCGCTCCCGGTAGAAAGATCCAAACGTTTTTTATCATGTGGTCCCCCCTTGTTTTAACCTTTCCTGTTTTTCAGTCCCACCTTTTATGCTTTTTACCCTTCCTCTCTTTATACTCCTTGTAGTAAACATAGTTCAGCTCTATATAGTTAGGATACCTTTCCCTCTGTTCTATTACTACGTAAGGCCTTTCACCGTAGTATTCCGAGATGAATTTTATATTGGCAAGCTCAACGAGGTCTCTATCCTTGAATTTGATTTTCTTTTTATGTTTTTTATGACCTAGTGCTTTACCGTAAGGAGGCCCGTAATAGTAGGCTATGTATTCTCTAAACACCACTTCCGGGTAAACCCTGTATCTTATCATTATTTCATACCAGCTAAATCCTATCCTTCTCATCTCAACTATAACATCTGGGCTTACCCTTGCGTATTGTGATATTAGTATGAGAAGTGGTAGCTCTTCTTCATGTAAAACAGTATACCGTGGGGGTATAGTTTTTATTCTATAGTAATCGCCTATAGCAAGATAGAAACTCCTTATCCTATCATCTCTTATTGATATCCCGATATCCACATTCTCTGCCTTTGTAGTTTTTATGGTTGTTCCTATCACTAGGGTCAAAAATATCGGAACGATAAGAATTAATCTCCTCATGGTTTGCTCCTTATATTGTTTGTAATTTTTTCTATAACTAGTCTACCGATAATTTAGAAGACATTCAATATAGCAAGGGAAGTGAATGTTGTTGCTCCTATGATTACCAGGGCTAAGGGACTTATCTTTCTTGTCAAAAGTAGGTATGAGGATAGGGTGAGTATAATTAATGTTACTAAGTTTAATTTAGTTGATATAAGAGTTTTGTAGAAGGTATAGAATAGTAGGCCTATAAAGGATGAGATCGCTCCTTTTATGAATCTCGGATACCAGAAATTTTCTGTCACTATAGGTTGGATTCCGGTGAAAAAGTTGAATATAAATATCGAGGTAAAGTAGGCGTATACTGTAGCGACTATCATCGATGGGATACCGCCTCTGACCAAGCCTACGAATGTTGATATGGATATAACTGGCCCTGGGGTGATGGAACCTATTATAACTCCATCCATTACAGTTTTTATATTAAACCAGTGTAGCTTTTCGGTTAATTCGTGTATCAGAAGTGGTAAAGCTCCAAAACCTCCTCCAAAGGCAACTGCCGATATTTTTCCAAATGTGAAACCCATTTCGAATAGTGCTTTGTTCGTAAGCTTTAGTATAAGAAGAGCTAAAATAAGAACGACTAAACCTAAGCAACCTACAAAAATTTTACCCTTTATCAAGTGGACTTTAGACTTCAATCCTATCTCCTTTATTTCATGGAAGATGAATATACCTATTATTCCGGCCATTAAAACAGTGTATACTGGATTTATACGAAGAAGAAGGGCAATAAAGGCAAATACACCGAGTAGTATCGCCTTATAATCCTTCCTTTTGAAGTATGGATTGGAAAAGTTTATAGCTGCGCTTAATATAATTGCGTCTATAACCGGGTAGAGATAATCCACTATCTTTTTAAAAGTTTCTGAACCACTGTATTTAACATATATTAATGAGAGAATTGTTACCATGATGGTCGTTGGTAGTATAAATCCTAAGGGCGCGATTATAGCTCCGATTGGTCCAGCTAACTCGTAACCGACAAAACTGGAAAAGTTAACACCTATGGGGCCGGGAGACATCTGTACAAGGGCTAGTCCCTCTTTGAGTCTATTTTCATTTATTTGTTTTTTGTAGTGGTCATATATATAGGTGATAGCTGCCGGTCCTCCGTAGGCATAGGAGCCTATCTTAAGGAAATCTATGAATACCTTTAGGGGAGAAGTTTTTCGTTCTTTACCCCCAGTGTTATCCATTCAATGCCTCCCTATAGGAAGTCTTAGGATGATAACCTTATACATGCGGGTTGTCAATTTTTTCGGATTGTGTAATACTGTTAGTAAAGCTGTTTCAGAGGTGAAGATGATGGTACTCGTTTCTATTTTTAACTTCAAGGGAGGTTCTGGTAAAAGCACAACTGCAGTTATACTGGCTAAGTATCTATCTGTTAGAGGATATAAGGTACTACTGGTGGATTGTGATCCGCAGGGTTCCGCTAGTCTCGTTATAGGTGAAAAGTTGTACATAGAGGAATGTGTGGAAGGTGGTAAGGGTATTCCGAGTTTGATACACGCTTTTAGCCATTCACCTGAATCGATAAACAGGGATCTTGTTTATAAGAACATGTTTAGAGTTCAGTTTGGAGGTCTATTTGGCTTTTCGGTTTTACCGAACTCCATCGAACGTAGGTTGGTCCAAGTTTTCGATCTACCTAGAGATTTTCTTACCTTCTTCTTGGTGAGGATAATGGAATCATTAAACGGAGATTTCGATGTTGTTATATTCGATACACCACCTTATATTAATCCCTATATCCTGTCCGTGCTTGGATTTGTCAATACTGTGGTTGTCCCTACAGAGCTTACCTATCTTGGTGTAAAGGGGACGGAGATAGCTTTATCCACCCTTGCTATGTATAAGGCGGCTGGTACAACCCGTGTAAGTAGACTGGCAGTTTTACCTACAAAACATAGAAACACAAAGGAGGTCGATTCTATTCTCGATTCTTTAAGAGAAAAAGTGGGGCCTATGCTGATT
This sequence comes from uncultured Aquificales bacterium, assembly GCA_964590075.1. Lineage (GTDB taxonomy): Bacteria > Thermosulfidibacterota > Thermosulfidibacteria > Thermosulfidibacterales > Thermosulfidibacteraceae > JAGDVO01. Next base: position 203,854 of record CAZPXS010000003.1, on the reverse strand, counting down.
GAGCCTCCGATCCCCTATTCTGTTTATGTTGAAAGGTTGTATAAGGGTGAGATACCTGCCGATAAGTTGCTATACGCGAGTGGCGATGACATATTGGGTAGAATATCTTTGGCTCTTAGAAAACTCGAAGATTTCTGCATAGTTCCGCTAATAGCTGTAAGTCCTAGTTTGGAGGGTACATCCAGCGATGGAAAACTTTGATCTCAAAAAGCTCTTTTTGGAGGATGGCAACACAAGAGTTGATTCTATGAAAACATGGATGGATGACGTTTTGAGTCATACTCTTCAGGTTTTACCTGTAGACTCCATAGAGGTGGATCCTGAACAGGTTAGGGACCATATAGATGATTCTGAATTGCTGGAACTTGCGGAAAGTATAAAGAGATACGGGTTGTTGCAGCCGGTTGTTGTTTACAAGGTAGGGCTTAGGTATAGATTACTCGCCGGATTTAGAAGATTTAGAGCCATAAAGAACATCTTAGGGGAAAAACTGATAAGAGCTTATGTGATCCCCCATAACCTTGTCATTGAGAAGGGGAAAGAGATTCTCCAGTACATAGAAAACGTCCAGAGGGTTGGTCTTACTATAGCCGAGGAGGCGAAAGTTATAGGAGGGAGGTTCAAGGCACTCTATACTGAGAGGAGCTATGAATCTATATTTGGAGAACTTAAGGATTTTTTGAAGGATAATTTCTATTTATGGAATTTTGAAAGGGTGGATGACAGGATAAAGGAACTTGTGACGATAGTTAAGAGCGAGTTTAATATAACACAGAACAAATTGGTTGTTCTACTTTATCTTTGGTGCCAGGATGATGAAATTAGAAAATATCTGTCCACACTAAGAAATGTTGGCCTTTCCCATTATACTGAACTTTTAAGATACGGTATATATGGTGAGGAATTACTTGAGATTGCTAAGATGATAGAAGAGAAAAATCTCTCCGTTAGAGAATTAAAAGCATTACTTAAACTAAAAAAACAAAAAAGTCAAAGAGAAACACTATCTATTGAGGATAAAATATTTAGCGACCTTAATAGATATGTAAGTAAACTATTCAAGAGCAAAGCTATAAAGGATAATAGTGAACTTAGAAATAAAATTGCAGATTACCTTATAGATTTGGCAAATAGAATAAGAGGGGGCTATTAACCCCCTCCTTAGTTATTCCTCTACAAATTGGTCCTTAGTTGCTCCACATACTGGACATACCCAGTCATCAGGTAGATCTTCAAAGCTGGTACCTGGAGAAATTCCATGATCAGGATCACCTTTAGATGGATCATAAACATACCCACATACACTACACACATACCTTTTGTTTCCCATTTTTACTCCTCCCCACAGATCTCTTTGAGTTTTCTAGCTACCAACACACCAAGTTCAAAACATTCGTTCAACTTTGCCTTATCAGGTACAAACTGGGACTTTACCTCCCCTACTACGGGTATCTTCATCCTGTCCAAATATTCCCTAAGTTGTTTTAGAGATTCTCCACTCCAGCCATAGGAACCAAAGATAGCACCTATCTTGTTCTGGGGTTTTAGCCCAGATAGGTAGGTCAAAACATCGGCGAGAGTTGGGAATATTGTATTATTTATCGTTGGAGAACCAACAACAAGTGCTCCTGATAGAAGTAGTTCTGTTGCAACATCACTTCTCTTTGCCTTTGATAGCGGTAGTAAAACTGCTTCTACTTTTTCATTAATTATACCGTCCGCAATCGCTTTGGCCATTAGTTCTGTGCTTCCCCACATTGTATCGTAAACTATAATAGCCCTCTTTGCCGGTTTTTGAAGCGCAAACTTCTCGTACTGTTTTAGAGCCCACTCTACGTCTCTCCCCCTAAATATGGGACCATGGTCACTTGCTATTATTTCAGGTTCTATATTGAGTTTCTTTATGTTTTCCAGTAGCTTAAGAACAAGGTTGGAATAGGGTAAAAGGATGTTTGCGTAATAGTAGGCCATTTCCCAGAAAACTATGTTTTTATCATTTTCATCTACAAATATGTTACTTACAGCATAATGCATTCCGAAGGCATCTTGCGAAAACAGTATTTTTTTATCTGGTAGATAGGTAAACATACTATCTGGCCAGTGTAACATCCTGGTTTCTATAAACTGGAATCTCAATCCCCCTATTACTCTCTCTTCTCCGTTTTTAACAGTTGTGATTTCAGGTAGGTCGTGTAGCTGTAGTTTTAGGTTTCTTGCACCCATTTCCGAAGCTATTATGGCCTTAGGTTTGATGTACCTAAGTAACTCGGGTATAGCACCAGAATGATCCATCTCTGCGTGGTTTGATATTACGTAGCTTATCCTGTCAAGTGGCACGACACTTTCTATCCTTTCTACCATCTCCTTAAAGAGGTGTTTCTTTACAGTATCGATTAAAATTACCTCTTCTCCTACAACAAGATAGGCGTTGTAGGTACTACCCCTATAGGTGGTATAACCATGGAAATCAGATAGGGGCCAGTCTATGGCCCCTACCCAGTACACATCTTTTGATATTTCAATAGCTTTAAATGCCATGTTGTTTGTCTCCTTTCTAAGGAATCCTATTGGGTTTTCCAGAGTCCATGAATGTTACAATACTCCCTTGCAAATGCTATCTTTTTGGACGGATCGATTTTGAATACTGCCTCTGGCGCGTCTCCGGGGTTCAGATATTTCCTATAGAGTTCTCCATCCTCTGTAACTACTTCTATCCACATTATCCAGTGCTCATTCGTCATTGGATGGGGTACGCTACCTACCTTTACCTTTATGCCACCCTCAATGGGTTCGATAACAGGAACATGTTTTTCCGTAGTATAATCAGCTGTCTGGGCCTCAAGTCTAACCATAGGTCTTCCACAACATACGACCTGACCTTTACCATCAACAAGTGCTTCAACTATCTGACCACAAACCTCACACTTGTACACCGCATAACTTACCGCCATGATACACCTCCTTCTTAAATTTGTTAATTTAAACTTTCTTTGTAAGATAATATTCCTTATTTTAAATTTGTCAATACTATTGTATTAAAAACGTTAGTAACACTGGGGGTAAGGCGATGGTTGATTGTGCTAAGGGAATATTTATGAACAACTTTAGAGTTAGGGATGGTGATAGGATACTTTTATTCTACGATGAGATAGGCGCTAAGAGGATACCTTCTGTAATATCTGCCTTTATCGAAGCTATCGATGATTTGGCTTTACCGTTCTTTTCTGTGTGTATTAGGAATACGGGATCCCATGGTGCGGAACCACCTATCGAGTTGTGGGAGATACTTTTCGGTAGGAATTTTGTGGGAGTATTGGAAGATACAGGATTAATGGAAAAGGTCTTAAATAAGGAGCTGAGAGATTCCGTCCTCGATGAATTCATATCTATCTGTAATTTGAGATACAATGTGATAGTGGCTCTTACCTATTACTCTACTACCCATACCATCTTTAGGAAAGTAGCGACTAGTTGTGGGGCAAGATACGCAAGTATGCCTCTTTTTGAAGAATATATGCTATGTGGATCCTGTGCGGTAAGTGTTGAGGAACTAAAGGGATTAACTAGGAAGGTTGCGGATTATTTGAATAGGGCTAGTTATGCTACCATAAGTGCTCCTAACGGTACTCATTTGGAACTTTCTCTGGAGGGTAGAATAGCGAAGGAGGATGATGGGGATCTCAGCGAGCCGGGTAGTTACGGTAATCTTCCTGCGGGTGAAGCTTTTATAGCTCCTGTTGAAGGTCTATCCAAAGGGATTTTGGTTGTAGAGTATGCTGGCGATAAGGGATTCGATACCCCGTTAGAGTTGAGGATAGATGAGGGAGAGGTTAGAGAGATGAGCCCCATGGATCATCCCTTTGCGGAGTTTCTCAGAGAGGTATTTGTAAAGTATCCCTATGCGAGTAATGTGGCTGAACTCGGTGTTGGTACCAATAGTAGAGCAAAGAACCCAGTTAATGTTTTAGAGGCGGAAAAGATACTCGGTACAATTCATATAGCCTTGGGCGATAATGCTGGTTTTGGTGGTAAGGTGAGGGTTCCGTTTCATATGGATTTTGTTGTATTTGAACCTACATTGAAGTTGAGGATAGATGGGGAATGGAAAACTTTGATAGAGAATGGGAAACTCAAAGTATAGATGTCTTTGTAGAGAGAACTAAAAAAGCTTTATTTATCGGTATTTTTACTACTGTTTCTTTAATAGGTATAGGGGTATTGGGTTACCATTTTATCGAAGGAATGGATCTTTTTTCGGCTCTTTATATGACAATTATCACCATTGCCACTGTTGGGTTTTCCGAGGTTAAACCTCTATCCACCTATGGTAGGATTTTTACTATGTTTATAATACTTGGTGGTACAGGTACTTTTTTCTATTTTGCCACGGTCTTACTCAGTATTATTTCTCAGGGTGGCGTTTTCGTTTTACTGGATCATTATAGGAGGCAAAGGAGGATGAAAAAATTAGAGTCTCACATAATAGTGTGTGGTTATGGTAGAGTTGGTGAAAATATTTGTGAGGAACTTTTGTTGGAAGGTGTTCCCTTTGTAGTGATTGAGAAGAACGTGAACAGGATAAAGTTACTTGCCAAAAGAAAGATTCTCTTCGTAAGTGGATTAGCCAATGAGGAAACATTGAGAGCAGCTGGGATAGAGAAGGCGAGATCAATAATTCTCGCCTTGGGTGATGATGTGGAAAATCTTTTCGTTGCTCTCACAGCCAGGGAGTTGAACCCCAGTATCTTTATAGTTTCTAGGTTAAACGATCCAACAAACGAGGAGAAGTTCATAAGAATAGGGGTGGATAGAGTTGTAATGCCCTATAGGGTTGGGGCTGCCAGAATGGCTCAATGTGCGATAAGACCTGCGGTAACAAGTCTCATAGATGTAATAGCATCTAAAAAGGGATTGGATATACTCGTGGAAGAGATAGAGATAAAGAAGGATTCCTGGATATGTGGTAAGAGTCTTATAGAGCTTGATTTAAGAAGGAGGTATGGTCTCATCGTTGTAGCTATACTTAAAGGAGGGAAGGATCTTATTCAAGCCGATCCAGAGGTTGTTATGGAAGAGGGAGATATACTAATTATACTAGGTAACAAAAGTAGTATCACAAAGTTCGTGGATGATATTAGATCAGGATTAACTTAAACTTGGTCTTTCAGAGGGTATACTGTATGTACTTGGAAGGATCAGGTTTTTAAACTTATCCTTTAAACCGATGAGCGTTAAGGAAAGCACCTGATCCATGTTTTCAACGAGTATGATATTTAAGTTTTCGATAATTTCTCTACTTATATCTTTTAGATCTTTTTCATTTTCCTTTGGTATTATTACGTTTTTTATACCGTATCTTTTCGCGGCAAGTAGCTTTTCCTTCAACCCTCCTACTGGAAGTACCCTCCCCTTTATCGTTATTTCTCCGGTCATGGCAATATCATTTCTTACCGGTAGTCCTGTTAGTACACTGGCGAGAGCTACAGCTAGCGTTATTCCTGCACTTGGTCCGTCCTTGGGTATGGCACCTTCGGGAACGTGTATGTGGATGTCGTATTTCTTGTGGAATTCCTCTTCTATACCAAGTTCTTCCCTTTTACTCCTTATGTAGGTTAAAGCTGCTTTTGCCGATTCCTTCATAATATCTCCCAGCTGACCCGTAAGGATCAGTTCACCCTTTCCTTCAACCTTCTCAACCTCTATTAGTAGCACATCTCCACCAACAGGTGTCCAGGCAAGGCCTATAGCTACTCCCTTGCTTGGGGACTTTAGTACAGCCTGATCCTTGTATTTAGGAACGCCCAGTAGGTTTTCTAACATTTCTGGATCTATCAAGGCAGGTATTGAGATATTTCCTCCCTCCTGTAGCATCAAAACCTTTCTACAGATCTTTGCCAGCTTTCTTTCAAGTTGCCTTACCCCAGCTTCTCTGGTGTACCATCTTATTATCTTTAGTATCGTCTCATCCGGTATAATTATATCTCCTTCCTTTAATCCATGTAATTTCAGCTGTTTCGGTAGTAGGTAATCCTTTGCTATATGGAGTTTTTCGTTCTCCGTGTATCCTGGGATTTCTATTACCTCCATCCTGTCGAGTAACGGTTTGGGTATGGTTAGGGTTGTATTTGCTGTTGCGATGAAAAATACCTCCGATAGATCGAATTCTACGGCAAGGTAATGATCAACGAAGTGTTTGTTCTGTTCTGGATCAAGCACTTCAAGTAGAGCACTTGCAGGATCACCTCTATAGTCGGATGAGAGCTTGTCTACTTCATCTAATAAAATCACTGGATTCTTAACTCCAACTCTCCTTATACTCTGTATGATTTTTCCAGGTAGGGCACCTATGTACGTTCTTCTATGTCCTCTTATCTCGGCTTCATCTCTAACACCACCGAGAGCAATCCTCGTGAACTTTCTGTTTAGAGCTCTTGCTATTGATTCTCCTAAGGATGTTTTTCCTACCCCTGGTGGACCCACGAAACAAAGGATAGGGCCTTTAAGTCTTTTAGTTCTCTTCCTTACGGCAAGGTACTCTAGTATTCTCTCCTTTACCTCTTCCAGACCATAGTGGTCCTTATCGAGTATTTCTCTTGCCTTCTTTATGTCTATTCTTTCCTTTGTTCTTTTATCCCAGGGTAGTGATGTTAGCCAATCAAGATAATTTCTTACAACCGTTGCTTCCGCACTTGTGGGGTGCATAAGTTCAAACTTCCTAAGTTCCCTTAGGGCTTTTTCTTTTACTTCCTTTGGCATTCCACTTTTTTCTATGGCCTGGCGTATTTCCTCGATTTCGCTAAACTCGTCTCTACCGAGTTCCTTCTGTATAGCCTTTAGCTGTTCTGAGAGATAGTATTCCCTCTGATTTTTTTCTATCTGCTTTTTAACCTCTTCCTTTATCTTTCTGTCTATCTCCGCTATCTCTATTTCTCTTTCCAGTATCCCGTATAGTATCTTTAATCTCTCTATAGGATCTATAGCCTCTAGTATTCTCTGTTTTTCAGATGTTTTTATATTAAGATGCGATGCTATTGTATCTAAGAGTTTTGAAAGAGTAGGTATTTCTTTTATTGCTTGGAGCGTTTCGTATCCTATTTTTCCACTTTTTTCCACATACTTTTCCAGTTCATCAATAATAACTCTCTTCAAATGCTCCTGTAACTCATAGTCTACATTTGTTTCTTCCACACTTTCTACTAGGCATTCTATGTAATCAGTTTCCGAAAAGTCTATTATTCTGGCTCTCTCAACACCCTCAACGAGCATCTTTATAGTTCCATCCGGTAGCCTCACGTTCTGAATAATTACAGCTATAACACCGATATCGTATAGATCGTTTCTCTTTGGGTTTTCTATCTCCGGATCTCTTTGGGTTACAAGAAATAAAAGCTTATCCTTTTTTAAGGCTACCTCAACCGCCTTTACAGACTTTTCCCTACCGATGAATAGAGGTACGATGGTTCCTGGAAACACAACAACATCTCTCAACGGTATTACCGGAAGTATGCTTGATGTTTTTTTTCTGGCCTCCATCATTTTAGCTTGCTTTTCTCAGGATATAGTGAGGTTCTTTACGATTTTTAACAACATCCTCTGTTATTACAACTTCCTCAACCTTATCGGCTATATCAGGTAGATTGAACATAACATCCATCATTATCTCTTCTATTATAGCCCTTAGTCCTCTCGCTCCAAGATTTCTCTCTACAGCCTCTTTTGCTATGAGTCTTACCGCATCTTCTGTAAAGGTGAGTTTAACATTTTCCATCTCGAATAACCTTTGGTACTGTTTGATTATAGCGTTTTTTGGTTTAAGTAGGATCCTTATGAGATCATCTTCCGTTAAACTATCAAAAACTGCTATAACCGGTAACCTTCCTATGAATTCTGGTATCATTCCGAATTTTATAAGATCGTGGGGTTCTACAAATTGGAGGATATTTTCCTCACTAACTTTTTTGCTCTCTTTACCAAATCCAATGACCTTTTGACCTAGTCTTCTCTGTATTATCTTTTCAAGACCAACAAAGGCTCCACCACATATGAATAGTATGTTTGTTGTGTCTATCTGTATCATCTCCTGGTAGGGATGTTTTCTACCACCCTGCGGAGGCACATTGGCTATAGTCCCTTCCAGTATCTTTAACAGTGCCTGTTGTACACCTTCACCTGAAACATCCCTTGTTATGGAGGGGTTCTCGGATTTCCTTGCTATCTTATCTATCTCGTCAATATAAACTATTCCTTTTTCAGCTTTTTCTATATCGAAATCTGCCGCCTGTATAAGTCTCAATAGAACATTCTCCACATCCTCACCCACATAGCCAGCTTCGGTTAAAGTTGTTGCATCAGCTATCGCAAAGGGTACATCTAGAAATTTTGCCAAGGACTGGGCTATAAGAGTTTTACCGCTACCTGTTGGTCCTATAAATAGTATGTTACTCTTCTGTATTTCCACGTCCTCTGTGGATAAATTGGAGTATATTCTTTTATAATGGTTATAAACTGCAACGGAAACTATCTTTTTCGCTCTCTCCTGCCCTATAACGTACTGGTCTAAGAAAGCTTTAATTTCCGATGGCTTCGGTAGCTTCTTCGGTTGTTCCTTAGACTTATCTCCCTCCTTTATTATGTTGTTACAGAGGGATACACATCTATCGCATATGTAGACACCTGGTCCTGCTATTATCTTTTTTACCTCCTTCTGGGTTTTGCCGCAGAAGGAGCATCTTATGATTTCTCTATCTATAGGCATTAACCTTTCCTCCTTTTCGTCCCTTCTTTATTCTTCGATTCTCTCGTCTCGATTATTTCATCTATTATCCCGTATTCCAGAGCTTCTTTTGCGCTCATGAAATAATCCCTATCCGTATCCTGCCTTATCTTCTCTATAGGTTGCCCCGTATGTTTTGATAGGATTTCCTCAAGTGCTTCTTTTAGCCTTAATATCTCCTTAGCATGTATCTCTATTTCCTTCGCCTGTCCCTGAAAACCACCCATGGGTTGATGTATCATTATCCTTGAGTGTGGTAAGGCATAGCGTTTACCCTTGGTCCCAGCTGCAAGTAAAACCGCTGCCATACTTGCCGCCTGACCTATGCATATGGTACATACGTTGGGTTTTATGTATTGCATAGTGTCGTATATGGCTAACCCAGCCGTCACTAAACCACCGGGAGAGTTTATGTATAGGTATATGTCTTTTTCCGGATCCTCGGCCTCAAGGAATAGAAGCTGAGCAACAACTAGGTTTGCCACATAATCATCAATGGCGGTACCAAGGAAGATTATTCTATCCTTAAGTAACCTCGAGTATATATCGTATGCTCTCTCCCCCCTTTCCGTCTGCTCTATAACTATAGGTACTAGCGGCATATTTACTCCCCTTCCTTCCCTTCAGGTTTTAATTCAACCTCTACTTCTTTAGTTTTAACCTTTTCTAAGAGTACTTCAAGTGTTTTTGTAAAACCTATATTTTCTACGATCTTGGCTAACCTTCCACTATTTCTTAAGAACTCCGCCATCTTTTCAACCGTGGTATTTACACTTCTTGCCATTATCTCAACGTTTTTCTCTATTTCGTCTCTTGTTACCTCTATCCCTTCCTTTTCCGCTATTTTCGCTATTATATATTCGGCCTTTATTTCGTTTATAGCTTCTTTCTTAAGTTCTTCTTTCACCTTTTCCAAATCTTCTTCCTTAGGTTCTATTCCTCTTAGTCTGAGATCCATTTCGTAATTTTTAAGCTTCTCTTTTAGAAGGTTTTCCACCATGCTCGGTGGAACTGGGAATTCATGCATCTCCAAGAGTTTTTCAACTATCATGTTCATAGCTTCGTTTTTTGCAATTCTTTTATATTCCATCTCTAGTTCTGTCTTTACCTTTTCTTTTAATGCATCTAGGCTAGTTACGTTAAACTTTTTAAAAAACTCTTCGTTTAGTTCGGGAATGATCCTTTCCTTTACCGCCGTTATTTTGCCCTTGAAGGTTATCTTTTTTCCTGCGAGATTTTTATTGTAATAATCCTCGGGATAGGAAACCTCGAATGAGAATTCTTCCCCTACCCTTTTACCTAAAACTGCATTATCAAAGGCCTCAAAAACAAAGGCGTTGGGGTGGTCTTTAAGATTCCTTGAACTACCCACTATATGCGTTGCACCTTCGATCTTCTTCTCCTGGATAGGATTTTCACCTTCAAAGGCCTCGTATTCGAATACTATGAGATTTCCTTCCTCTACCACTCCATCTTTATCTTTATATTCCGCATAATTCTCTCTTAGTTTTTCTATGTAATCATCTACAAATTCGTCGGTAATAACATACTTTTTAACTTCGATCTCTATGTTTTCGTAGCTCTTTAGCTCAAAATCCGGGTGGACTTCCATAAGTAATTTAAATTTTAAAGGTTTCCCTTCGTCGAAGTCTAGGTTATCAATATCGGGTTCCCGTATAGGTTTAGCCTTTACCTCCTCGAGAATCTTTGGGTAACTCTCTCTAAATATAGTTTCGATAGCTTCAATCTTAGCATAATCGCCAAACCTTGCCTTTATGATATTTTTAGGAGCCTTTCCAGGTCTAAAACCCGGAATCCTAGCATCTTTCTGTAGTTTTTTGTAAATTTCGTCGAAGGTGGAATCTACAACTTCTTGAGGTATCTCAACCGAAACTTCGAGCTTCAATGGTTCGATTTCTCTTACCTCTACTTTCATCTTGTTCTTTCCCTCCCAAAGTATTTTATAATCCTAAAACATCAAACATACTGTACAATCCAGGTTCTCTACCAACCAACCATTTGGCAGCTCTTATGGCTCCTCTCGCAAATGTCTCTCTCGAATGGGCCCTATGTGTTAACTCTATCCTTTCACCCAATCCACCAAAGATAACCGTATGTTCACCAACAACATCCCCTGCTCTTACCGCTAATACACCTATCTCCTCTTTACTTCTCTCTCCCACCAGTCCTTCCCTTCCAGTTCTAACGCATTCCTTTAGATTTCTACCTAAGGCCTGGGCTATTATTTCTGCCAATCTTATAGCGGTTCCACTTGGTGAGTCCTTCTTGTATCTATGGTGTATCTCGACTATCTCTATATCGTAATCATCTCCCAGTATCTTAGCTACTATTTCTACAAGCTTAAACAAAAGGTTTACCCCTAAGCTCATGTTTGGTGAGAATACTATAGGAATTTGTTTGGAAGCTTCTACTATTTTAGCTCTCTCTTCTTCGTTAAAACCGGTTGTACCTATAACCATAGGTGTTTTTGTACTTATGGCATAGTTTAGGTTTTCTAATGTTGATTTACAGGTTGTGAAATCGATTATAACATCTGGCTTTTCACCGTCATAAAAGGAAGGGTTTATCCTTACATCGCTATCGATACCAAAGATCTCCCTTAACGTGTGTCCCACTTTAGGATTTTCGGGATGTTCCGTAACGGCAACTACCAGAGTATCCTCAGTTGATAGAGCACAGTTAAGTATGGTTCTTCCCATCTTTCCCAATACGCCAGCGATCCCAACTCTTACCATCCCTAACTCCTTAAAAGTCCATAATCCACAAGGACCTTCCTCAACTTTTCTTTATTCGCCTCGGACATTCTACATAGAGGCAGCCTCAGTTCCTCTTCTATCATACCCATCATACTAAGAGCTGTTTTTACGGGTATCGGGTTTGTTTCTATAAAGAGAATCTTGGCGAGCGGAAGGATTTTATAGTGGAGTTTCTTAGCCTCTTCATATTCACCCTTTAAAGCCTTTTCTACAAGTAGTGCCATGTCCCTCGGTGCAACGTTTGATACTACCGATATGACACCTTTTGCACCTACACAGATCATAGGATAGACTATGCTGTCTTCACCGGATAGCACGGTAAAATCTTCTCTACTGACCTTTTCAAGTATTTCACTCGTTCTTTGAATGCTACCTGTTGCCTCTTTTATTCCGACTATATTTGGGATTCTACTTAACCTTTCAACCGTCTCGGGTAAAAGATCGACACCTGTTCTTCCTGGGACGTTATACATTACTATTGGGAATTTTGTGGTTTCCGCAAGGTACTTGTAGTGTAAATAGAGTCCTTCCTGGGTAGGCTTGTTGTAGTATGGTGTGATTACGAGTGCTCCATCTGCTCCGACTGACTTTGCGAATTCGATAAGTTCCAATGATTCCATTGTGTTATTTGAGCCAGCACCTGCAAGAACCGGAACTCTTCCTTTGACCTGTTCTACAGCTATTTTTATGAGTCTCTTGTGTTCATCGTAGGTTAAGGTGGCAGATTCACCCGTTGTTCCACACGGTACTATACCATGGGTTCCATTCTCAATCTGAAACTCGATCAATTCTCTAAACTTCTCTTCGTCTACCTTGCCATTTTTAAATGGTGTTACAATTGCAACAAAAGCCCCTTGAAACACGACATTCCTCCATATTTAGTTTTATATATAAGCTTCTTCCCTCATTATTCCATCATATACCCAGCGAGTCTCACCCTCCAAAAAGACTCGCCCGTCCTCTTCCAAGTATACCTTTAGAATCTCACCGCTCTTTGTTATCACACTTACAGTGTTTCCCTTTACAAGTCCCCTTTTTATAGAGATAAGGGCACTTGCTGTAGCACCTGTACCACAGGCAAGTGTTTCTCCCTCAACGCCCCTTTCATAGGTTCTTATCGCTATGGTTGTGTCATCTATTATTCTGACAAAGTTGACGTTACTTCCTCTAGGTGCGAATTTTTTATGGAACCTTATCTTCCTACCAAGCTCTATAACAGGGGTGTTATCCAGTTCTTCCACGAAGATAACAACATGTGGTACACCTGTATTTACGAAGGAATACTCCAAATTTAGGTCTTCAAGCTCGTCTCTTATGATCCAGTCCTTAGGTTCCGTTAGTTGTATTTTCACTCTCCTACCCTTTACCTCAGCTTCTATTATACCTGCCAGTGTTAAAAACTTCATTTTTTCCGGCGCTATACCTTTTTCGTAAGCGAATCTTGCTGCACATCTTCCGCCGTTACCACACATCTCAGCTTCAGAGCCATCGGAGTTGAAGAACCTCCACTTGAAGTCCGCAACTTCACATTCTTCTATTATTATTACACCATCAGCTCCTATCGACACCGCTCTCTGGGTGATTTTAGGTATTATTTCTCTAAACCTTTCAACGTCTATTTTACCATCTCTGTTATCTATGAGTATGAAATCGTTTCCCGACCCCTGTAATTTTGAGAATTCTAAAATCATGGTCTAATCCTCCTTTGGTTAGGAGAGAAAATCGGGTATCCTTTCGTGTCTTGTAAGATCTTCAAGGGTCTCCCTTTCTCTGATAACATACCACTTTTCACCATCGACAAGGATCTCGGCAACTCTCGGCCTCATGTTATAGTTTGAACTCATTGAAAAACCATAGGCACCTGCACTCTTTACTACGATAAGGTCTCCGCTCTTTAGGTAGGGCATGGTTCTATCCTTGGCTAGAAAATCTCCACTTTCGCATATCGGTCCAACTACGTCAACTGTTAGTTTACTTTCTTCATTTACTTCTTTTGCCGGTACTATTTCGTGATAGGCGTTATAGAGAGCTGGTCTTGCTAGATCGTTCATAGCTGCATCAACTATATAGAAAGTTTTTTTGCTCTTTTTCTTGACGTAAAGAATCTTGGTTACAAGAAAACCCGCGTTACCAACCACTGATCTTCCAGGTTCCATTATGGGTATCAGACAATCCTTTAGAAGTTCTTCTCCTATAGCATCGAGTATATCGCTCGCCTTTATAGTATCTTCATCCTTGTATCTTATTCCTATACCACCGCCCATATCGAAGTATTTGATATCTATACCCTTTTTCCTGAGGGATCTAACTAGATCCAGAACTTTAAAGGATGCTTCTATAAAGGGCTCTTTAATTGTGATTTGGGATCCTATATGGAAATGGACTCCGACTATGTCTATGCTTTTTAGTTCCTTGGCTTTAATGTAAAGATCGTAGGCTTCCTCTATGTCCACTCCGAATTTGCTAGTCTTAAGTCCTGTTGCTATATAAGGATGAGTCTTTGGATCGACGTCAGGGTTAACCCTTATAGCTATAGGAGCCTTTTTGTTAAGCCTTTCCGCTATACGGTTGATATTTATTAATTCTTCCTCCGATTCCACGTTGAACATTAATAAACCTTTTTCCAATGCGTATTCTATCTCGTCGTCCCTTTTTCCAACACCTGCAAAAACTATCCTTTTGGGATCAACACCTGCCTTGATAGCTTTAAATAGCTCACCTTTACTTACCACATCCGCTCCAAAACCTTCCCTGAAGATCGCTCTCATTATCGCTAGATTGCTATTGGCCTTGACAGCGTAACATCCTATTCCCCCGTATTTTGAGAGACTCGATAGATAGGAACTCACCCCATCCTTTATTGCCTTTAAGCTATATATATAAAAGGGTGTTCCAATCTTCTCTGCGACTTCATTTACATCTACACCTTCGATGTAGAAAGATCCATTTTTATAACTTGCTATTTCTTCCATGGGCCCTCCCTATTCAATATTTATTTCGATATAGGATTTTTCACCTTCGTTACCATTAGTGTCTACCGATGTAACAGCGTATCTATTTACTCCCTTTGATGGGTGTTCGTCAATAAATGTTGGTACTTTTATTAATTCACTATTTATTCTCGTAAGTTTTCCATCTATCTCTTTATAAACTATGAACCCTTCTAGATCCTTGTCTTCTGGTTCTTCCCATATAAGAAAGACATTCCCATCCTTGTATATAGCCGTGAGATTCTTAACCTTTCCAGGCGGTTCAAGATCAACAACGTTAACGCACACTTCGTTACTACCATCCGATTCTACCCTTAAGTCTCCCTCCATAAAGACATTCCTCGCATTGTAACAATAGATTTCTTTCAGTCTCACATCCCTATCTATGAATTCTTTCGTGAAGTAGGCTATGGGGTCGAGCCCGTAGGTATCGTCCCTAAGGCTCTTTCTATATAGGGACAATAATTCATCCTCATCTTCACTTTCCACCTTTACATAGTTACCTTTGACTTCTACTACAGAAATTTTTGGTGTTTCTAATTTTTTTTGCTCGAGAACCACAAATACAAGAGGTGTTACCTCTATATCTTCTGATGTTTTTCCTTTTACTATGTAACAAGAGTTTTCCTTATAGTTATAGTCTCTAAATATGTAGTTTAAATTTCCATTTAGTGTCTTTTGTTCTACAAAGTTACAATTCTGACATTCTCTGTTACATTTATAAACTCTTATTTCTAACTGACTAATTTTTTTACCTTCTAGGTAATTTTCTGGATATTTTATTTTTATTATGAGTTCATTTGGCCTTAAGATCATTTCTTTTTTGATGTTTTTTGGAAAGGTATATACATAGGGTGGAAGTGGATCACTCTTATAGCCACATGTAGTCAAAATAAAAAGAAGAATTATTGGAATTATATTCCTCTTCACATCCACCCTTTATTCTTTTTTATTTCTTCTATCTGTTTTCTTATTAAGTCTCTTGCAGTACCACCGTATGATTTTTTTGAGTCGACTATTTTTTCTATATCTAATAATTCAAAAACATCTTCATCGAATAATTGTGAAAAGCTTTTAAATTCATTTAGGGTTAATTCTTTAAACTTTTTGTTATTTTTATGTGCATACTCTACCAATTTTCCTACTACTCTATGTGCATCTCTAAAGGGCATACCTTTTTTCACGAGATATTCCGCTATGTCGGTTGCTTCAAGGTAGCCCTTTTCCAATTGCTTTCTCATATTTTCCCTTATAAAATGGCTTTCATTTAACATTATGTTTACAGCCTTTACAGCACTTATGGTTGTCTCGATAGAGTCAAATAGTGGTTCCTTATCCTCCTGGAGATCCCTGTTGTAGGAAAGAGGTAATCCTTTCAAAGTAACGAGAAGGGAGACAAGGTTTCCAACAACCCTTCCAGTTTTACCCCTTGTTAGTTCAGCAACATCGGGGTTTCTCTTCTGTGGCATGATACTACTACCTGTGGTTACTCTATCACTCATCGATAGGAATTGGAATTCCTCAGTACTCCATAGAACCATCTCCTCGCATAGTCTCGACAGATTTATCATTGTCGTTACACAGTTGAAAATTGTCTCCGCAATAAAGTCCCTACTTGATACAGTATCCATGGCGTTTTCTGTGGGTCTATCGAATCCCAGTAGCTCAGAGGTGAAGAACCTATCTATCGGGATTGATGTACCAGAGCAGGCTGCACTACCCAAAGGACAGGTGTTATGCCTTTTTAGGGTACTTTTGAATCTATCTATGTCTCTTTCAAACATAAAAAAGTATGCCAGTAGATGAAAGGCTAAGCTAACAGGTTGTGCGTGTTGTAGATGAGTATAGGCCGGTAGTATTGTATCTATCTCATTTTCGGCATGTTTTATAAGAGTTTTTTGAAGGTTTTCAAGCTCTTCTATCAATTCGTTAGTTTTTTTTCTGATATAAAGCTTTTCATCAAGTACTATCTGATCGTTTCTGCTTCTTGCGGTATGTAGTTTCCCGGCAATTGGACCTATCTTTTCCTTTAGTTTTGCTTCTACCCATGTGTGTATGTCTTCAAATTCTATGGGAAATTTTTCTATTTTTTTTCCTTCTTCTTTTATCTCTATCAATGCTTTTTCGATTAGTAAATACTCATCATCTGAGAGTATACTGCATTTATTCAACATCTTTGCGTGGGCTATACTACCTGATATATCTTCTTCCAATAGTTTATGATCAAAGCTTATGGACTCTGTGTATTCTTCTATAAATTTATCTAATTTTTCTTGGAATCTACTATCCCAGAGTTTCAAGTCTTACCTCCCAGTGTTCTAAGTCTTTCCATATATAGTAATAGTTCGTCAGGATTATAGGAGTTCGATATCGCATCTTCATAGGATATCAGCCCTTTTTTATAAAGTTCGAGTAAAGCTTGATTCATAGTTTGCATACCCGTTTGGGCCTGACCTGCCTGCATTATTGAGTAGATCTGATGGATCTTGTTTTCTCTTATGAGATTTCTTATAGCTGTGTTTGGAACTAAAACTTCAGCTGCAAGTACTAAACCTTTCCCATCCTTTCTTGGGATAAGTTTCTGCGTTATTATGCCTTCCAGTACGTGCGAAAGTATTGTTCTTATCTGAGTTTGCTGTTCTGCTGGAAATACATCTACTATCCTGTTTATCGTTTCGATGGCACTATTGGTATGCAGGGTAGCGAATGTTAAATGGCCAGTTTCTGCTATTGTTAGAGCTGCTTTTATACTTTCAAGGTCCCTCATCTCACCTATCAATACAACGTCGGGATCCTGTCTAAGAACATACTTTAGTGCATTCTGGAATGAATAGGTATCTGAACCAACTTCTCTCTGGTTAACTATGGATTTTTTGTGTCTAAACACGAATTCAATGGGATCCTCGATCGTTATTATGTGTTTTTCGTAATTTTCGTTTATCATGTCTATGAGTGATGCAAGAGTTGTACTTTTACCACTGCCAGTTGGTCCTGTAACGAGTATCAAACCTTTTGCTTTGTTTATAAAAGTCTTAACTACCGGTGGTAATCCTAATTCTTCAAAGGGCATAACTTCAAAGGGTAGTCTTCTGAATACTCCTGCGACTGAACCCCTTTGAACGAATACGTTTGCTCTGAATCTTGCCACTCCCTTTACACCGAATGAAAAATCAACTTCATTATTCTCTTCGAATCTCTTTCTCTGTTGTTCGGTCATAACACTGTAACATAAACGTTGTGTATCGGGTGGCATAAGAACAGGAAATCCCTCGATCGGAATTAATTTACCCGCTAACCTTATTCTCGGTGGATTACCACTTGTTATATGGAGATCGTTCGCCTTTCTCTCTGCAGTTATCTTAAGTAGTGTTTCCATAGTTACCATACTTGCTTCCATTTTACCCCCCTCTACATGGTAACTCTTAAAACTTCCTCTACAGTGGTTATACCCATCTTTGCTTTAGTTATTCCTGCTTCAAGTAAAGTCTTCATACCATTTTTTATAGCGATCTCTCTTATTACGTTTTCGTCCTCCTTTCTGACTATAGCTTTTCTTATCTCATCATTTACTTCCATTATCTCGTAAAGGGCAATTCTTCCCTTATAACCTGTGTTTCGACAGTTATTACAACCTTTACCTCTGTAAAACACCTTTTGGTCATCTATACCCAGGGCCTTTAGTAATTCCTCCTTTGGCTTATACTCTTCTTTGCAATACGGACATACTTTCCTTACCAATCTCTGGGCAACTACTATCAGTATAGATGAGGCAACTAAAAAAGGTTCCACCCCCATATCTATGAGTCTAGTTACTGTACTTGGAGCGTTATTGGTATGTAAGGTTGAAAATACAAGGTGTCCAGTTAAAGATGCCTTTATGGCGATATCAGCGGTTTCATAGTCTCTGATCTCACCAACTAGTATAACATCAGGATCCTGCCTCAGGAAAGCCCTTAGAGCAGCTGCGAATGTAAGACCAACTGTTTCGTTCACGTTAACCTGATTCAGCCCTTCAAAGTTATACTCTACTGGGTCTTCAATGGTCATTATGTTTATTCCTTCCCTATTTATCTTCTTTAGAGCCGAATAAAGGGTAGTTGTCTTACCACTACCAGTTGGTCCTGTAATGAGTATCATGCCGTAGGGTTTGTTTATAGCCTTTTCAAATATATTCAACTGTTCAGGTTCAAACCCCAGTTTTTCGAGATCAAATACTAAGCCAGACTTATCGAGCAACCTCATTACCACCTTTTCGCCAAATACCGTAGGTACTGTGGAGACTCTTATATCAACTTCCTTCTCCCCTACCCTGAGTTTTATTCTCCCATCCTGTGGAAGTCTTCTCTCTACCACGTTTAGTTTTGATATAATCTTGATTCTAGCTATTACCGCATCCTTTATCTTTGGGGGTATAGTTGCCTGTTCATAAAGGACTCCATCAATCCTATATCTAACTCTCACTCTAGTCTCATAGGGCTCTATATGGATGTCACTAGCCCCCTTACTTATCGCATCGCTTAAGATGAAGTTTACAAACTTAACCACTGGGGCTTGCTGAGCCATATCTTCGAGAGATCCTATAGTAACAATATCCGTACTTTCATCTATTACCTGGAAATCTTCCTTTGAGGCTTCTTTGTCTATGTCTTTAAGAACGTCCTGAAATACTCGTGTTTTATATAGATGGTTGTAGATCTGGTTATATGTTTCTTCGGGAACGAGAACGACCTTTGCATTGTAACCGGTAGCGAATCGGATATACTCGAGTGTAGAGATTTCCAATGGATCGGTTGACGCGACATATATCATATTACCGCTTTTTTTGAGTGGTACTATCTTAAAGAGTGACGCTATTTTTTCCGGTATGATTTTTGTTAAGTTTAGATCTATACTACTAAGATCTCTTATCTCTTCTATTTCTTCTAATACCACATTGTATTTCTCTAACACAGCCTCAAGTTTTTCCTTTGTTATAAAACCAAGTTCTACTAATATATCACCTATTTTTTTACCTGTTTTTTTTTGATGTTCAAGAGCTATATTTAGCTGTTCCTGGGTTATGAGTTTTTCCTTTACTAAAAGTTCACCTAACCTTATTTTAAAGTTTAGACTCTGGCTGGTTACACTCATGGTTTATATCTTAACTTACCGACCTTGGGAAAGTCAAGCTGAAAGTTGTTTTGACAACGATAAGTAAAAAATGGCGGCGCAGGGAATCGAACCCCGGACCCGGCGCTTATGAGACGCCTGCTCTACCACCTGAGCTACGCCGCCAGTTTTTTAAATTTTATAACCAAAGGCCCCATAATTGTCAAGTTGTAGTATATTTTAAACGAGCCCAGCCTTAAGTATATCGTGTAGATGGATTATCCCTTCAACCTTGTTGTTATCATCGGTGACAACAAGACTAGTTATAGAGTATCTTTCCATTAGATTCAGGGCTTCTATGGCAAGGGCTTCCTTTTTTATCGTCTTTGGGTTTTTAGTCATAACATCTTTTGCCCTTACGTCGAATAATGCTTTACCAAGTCTCTCGATAAGTCTTCTAAGATCTCCATCCGTTATGACTCCCATCAATCTATCCTCATCGTTAACAACCGTTGTTATGCCGAGTCTCTTCGATGAGATTTCAATAACAACCTCTTCCATACTGGCTTCTTCTTTTATCTTAGGGATATCCTCACCTACATGCATGAGATCCTCTACCTTTAGTAGCAACTTTTTACCCAGTGATCCTCCTGGATGTACCATAGCGAAATCTTCCTTTTTAAAACCCTTAACTTTAAGTAGAGCCATACATAGAGCATCTCCCATGACAAGAGTAGCTGTGGTTGATGAGGTAGGCGCTAGACCTAAGGGACAGGCTTCCCTATCCACTCCAACATTTATTACAACATCGCTTTTTTTAGCCAACTCTGAGTTTGGATTTCCTGTCATGGCTATTAGTTTTAGCCCGAGTCTTTTAACAACCGGGATTATATCAAGTACTTCTCTTGTATTTCCACTATTTGAAACTGCTACCACAACATCGTTCTTCGTCAACATACCGAGATCACCGTGGATACCTTCCGCTGGATGTAGGAAAAAGGCGGGTGTTCCTGTACTTGCCATGGTGGATGCTATCTTTTTGGCTATTATACCCGATTTACCCATTCCTGTAAAAACTACCTTCCCTTTACATTCGGAAAGTATACGAACCGCCTTTACAAAGTTTTCGTCCACCCTGTCTATCAACTTTTTTACTTCTTCTATTTCTTCCTGAATTACCCTTTTTCCCTCCTTTATTATCTCTCTATCCGTCATACCTCTTTGCCACCTCGTAAAAATCTAAAGCTATCTTTATAGTTTCCTCAAGTTCATCAACCGGTACCATATTGGGCCCATCACTTAGAGCGTTATCCGGATCTATATGGGTTTCCATAAATATACCATTGGCCCCTACACTTACCGCCGCCCTAACGAGGTACTTTACGAATTCTCTCTGTCCACCGCTTCTTCCTCCAAGAGCTCCCGGTAGCTGTACTGAGTGTGTTGCATCAAATACTACTGGATATCCGGTTTCTTTCATTATAGGGATGGATCGCATATCTACCACCAGGTTTCCGTAACCAAAGGTTGTACCTCTTTCAGTCAACATTATCTGCCAGTTACCTGTGGATAGAACTTTCTCACAGGCGAACTTCATATCCCATGGTGACATAAATTGACCCTTCTTTATATTAACGGGTTTTTCGCTTTGTCCGGCTCTAACAAGAAGATCCGTTTGTCTACATAAAAATGCGGGAATTTGAATAACATCTAGGATTTTTTCAGCTTCATCTATTTCACTCTCCTTGTGTACATCAGAAAGAATAGGCATTTCGAATTCTTTCTTTATATTGTCTAGTATTTCCAATCCTCTCAGTAGCCCTGGCCCTCTAAAGGATCTTATTGAGGTTCTATTAGCTTTATCATAGGAAGCCTTGAATATAACGTTAACTCCCAGTTTGTCCGCTATTTTTTTTATTTTTTCTGCTATCTTGAAAGTGATTTCTTCCGTTTCGATAACACAGGGACCGAGTATGAAAAATAGAGGTTCCCTCTGCCCTACCCAGAAGTTACCTATTTTAAATTTTACCGCCATACTTGATCTCCTTTGCTTTTCTTATCAACTCTACGAATAGCGGATGAGGCCTAAAGGGCTTGGATTTAAACTCGGGGTGAAACTGTACTCCTACGAACCAGGGGTGAACCTCCTCAGGTAGCTCTACTATCTCAACAAGATCAGCCCTTGGGTATATCCCGGCAATTACAAGCCCCTTTTCGGTCAATACCTGTCTATATTCATTGTTAAATTCGTATCTATGTCTATGTCTCTCGACAATCTCTTCCTGTCCATAGGCTTTGTAGGATAGTGTGTTTTTGGCAAGTAGACAGGGATAGGCTCCGAGCCTCATTGTGCCTCCCAGTTCGTCTATGCTTCTCTGATCTGGTAATAGGTGGATAACAGGATGGGGTGTTTTATTATCGAACTCTTCGCTATTTGCTCCCTTAAGGTCACACACGTTTCTCGCAAATTCAATAACCGCACACTGCATGCCAAGACATATACCCAGGAAGGGTATTTTGTTTTCCCTCACGTATCTTATGCTTTCTATCTTACCCTCTATTCCCCTACTTCCAAATCCACCTGGCACTATAACAGCATCGAGATTGCGAAGTTTACTTTCAACATTTTTCTCACATATATCCTCTGAGTTAATCCACACTATATTTACATTAGTGTCGTTTGCTATTCCAGCATGTCTTATGGCCTCAATTAGGCTCTTATAAGAATCCTTTAATCCTGTGTATTTACCAACAATTCCTAGATTTATCTTATACTCGCACTTTTTCTCCTTTTCCACCAAATTTTTCCATACGGAAAGGTCCGGTTCGGTATCGGGTAGTTTGAGTTTTTCGACTATGATGCTATCAAGACCTTCCTCATGGAATATGAGGGGAATCTCGTATATACTTTCCACGTCTTTACCCGTTATTACTGCTTTTTTTTCAACATTACAGAAGAGTGAGATTTTAGACTTTATATCATCGGGGAGGAATCTATCACACCTACATATTATAATATCTGGCTGTATACCGATGGCCCTCAGTTCTTTAACGGAATGTTGTGTTGGTTTTGTCTTTAACTCATCGGCTGTCTTTATGAAGGGTACCAGGGTAAGGTGAATATATAGGGCATTTTCCTTACCAACTTCGAGTCCAAGCTGCCTTATGGCCTCAAGAAAGGGTAGACTTTCTATATCTCCTACTGTACCTCCTACTTCAACTATGGTTACATGATGGCCCTTGGCTACCTTTCTTATAGCTTCCTTTATCTCGTCCGTTATATGGGGAACTACCTGGACCGTTTTACCGAGGTAATCGCCTCTTCTTTCCTTACTTATAACGCTATAATAGATTTTGCCTGTTGTAACGTTATTATCACGGGTCATTTTAGCATTTGTGAATCTTTCGTAGTGACCTAGGTCAAGGTCCGTTTCCGCTCCATCATCGGTTACGTATACTTCTCCGTGCTGGAATGGATTCATGGTACCAGGATCGACATTCACATAGGGATCGAGTTTAAGAAAGGTTACTTTGAATCCCCTTGCCTCTAACAGAGCTCCGATTGCTGCACTTGCGACACCCTTACCAAGTGAGGAGATAACTCCGCCTGTTATGAATATGTATTTTTCCGGCATTAAGCGTCAACCTCCAGTAGTTTTTCCACCTTACCCACGTCTTCCAAACTATCGACTCCCCACGATATATTTTCAGTCTCTAATAACTTTATAGGGATACCGTTTTCAAGAGCCCTCAACTGTTCCAGTAACTCTGCTCTCTCAAGGGGAGTCTGGTCTAAGGAGGTTATTTTAAGTAGAGTTCCCCTCTCGTAACCGTATATTCCTATGTGTCTATAGTATCCAACTTTTTCACCCCGTATATAGGGGATGGGACTTCTCGAGAAGTAAAGGGCATAACCATCCAAAGTAGTTACAACCTTAACTACATTTGGATTCTCGACTTCTTCCTTATCCTCTATCCTTGCCTTTAGACTTACCATCCTTTCTCCCTTTTCAAGCTCAATAAATATTCTATCTATATCTCTTGGATCTATGAGAGGTTCATCTCCCTGTAGGTTGACTATGTATTCCCAGTTGTGCCCAAATTCCCTTACTACATAGGCAATTCTATCGGTTCCGCTTGGGAGATCACTGGGGGTTAAGAATACCTTAATTCCCTCCTTTTCAACAACCTTCTTTATCCTTTCATCATCGGTTGCAACAACAACGAGATCGCTAACCGTACTTTTTAAGGCTTTCCTTAAAACCCATATAATCAGTGGTACCCCTTTTATGGGGTATAGTAATTTTCCTGGGAATCTAGTTGATCCATATCTTGCAGGTATGACAATTACCTTCATCCTAATCTCCCCTGGCCAGTTCCTCTTTTGTGATGATCTCCTTTATAAGTTTAACCTCCGATAGGGGCAGGTTAAGTTCCTTTGCAATCTCCTCGCAATTTCTCCCCTGTTTTATCATGACCTTTGCTATTTCTCTCTTTTTTTGTCTACTAAGTTCATCAAGATTCTTTGTGGGTGTTATTAAGCCCTTTTTTTCTATCTCCCTTTCAAAGTTCTTGATTGTCTCTTTGATCCTTTCCTCCATCTTTTCAACTTCCAAATTTAATAACTCTAATTTTGTTTCTAATTTTTTTACTCTTTCTCTAAATTCTTCAAAAACTATATCTATGTGTTCCTTTATATTTATCTTGTTTTGCGTGTGGTTTTTTTTGCTAAGTAGATAAATAACTATTACAAGAAGAACTATATTAAACACTCCCTGGAAAACCATAAAGAACAGATCCATCTATTAAACCCTTATGTTTATTCTTCTTCTATCTGACTCTTTGGTTTCCTTTGGTTCCTCTACATTCGATACTTCCCTTGATTTTTGCCTCATAGCCTCTATTTTAGTTTCCGACTCGACTTCTCTCGTTATGCTTCTTGCACTTACCCTATCTCCTGTTAAATGAAGTATGTAGCTGCTACTTAGTATTATGTTGAGAATACTGTGGGTTAACACTTTTAACTCCTCCAATGTTTGTGTTATATAATAAAGTTTGCTATTTATCAATTATGCTTAGACTTTGTTGATGGGGGTTCTTATGAGTACAAAATTGAGAGAGATACTAGCTACCGTTTTAAAGTTTATCGTTGATGATGAAAGACTTCTTGAGTCCTATTTAGGTTACCTTGAGGAACCCTTGGACGACAAGAATCTCGATGAGTTAAAGAGATTACTATTGGATAGTTTATTAACCGAAGATCTACATAGAAGAGAGACTAACAATAACCTTAATGCTGTCTTGGAGATAGTATGTAATCTAACGAATAGAAAGGTGGACTTAAGTATCCCTATGTATGAGAAGGTGAAGTTTTTAAGGGAATCCCTTGAGTTACTCAGTAACAACTATGTGATTTTGAGTGTCAACGATCTCAATAGATTAAAGATTAATCTTACCGGCTTTCTCGATAAACTTTCTATGGATATTAGGGATAATGAGACTAAGAGGAGGATTGAGGAAATTGTAGATCTGGTAAGATTCAGCGATGAGAGTCTGTTTTCTGAGGAAGTTTGGAAGACTATAGAGGAGATAGTTTTTAGTATAGAGGTTGAGGCCGAAAAGGAAAAAAGAGCATTCTGGGAGAGTTTGAAGGCTATACTCAAGGATCTTACAGAGGCGATAAGCAGTATAAGCTATATGGAGGGTGAGGATGTTAAGAGTTTGGAAAAATATGTTGATGAGCTTGAAAAAGTAGTTGAGAAGGGTGATTTAGAACAGGTGATTGGCGAAATAAAAACTATAGCTGGAAATATAAGAAACAGAATAATAAAGATGGGGGAAAGCTTTAGAGCCATAAGGTCTCAGTTAGAGACATCCTATAGGATAATAGATAGTTTGAAGATTGAGTTAGAGAGACAGAGGGAGTTATCTATAGTGGATGAGCTTACAAAAGTCTATAATAGAAGAGGACTTATGGAAGTTCTTAAAAGAGAATTGTCAGCAGTTAGGAGATACTCATCTAAGTTGAGTATTTCCTTTATTGATTTTGATGATTTTAAGTATATAAATGACAATTTTGGGCATACTGTTGGAGATAAGGTTCTAGTGAGTGTTGTTAGTTTGATTAAAAATGCCTTAAGATCCACAGATATAATTGGGCGGTATGGTGGTGATGAGTTTGTTGTTCTTTTACCGAGGACATCTTTGGATGAGGCTTATAAGGCTATGGAGAGAATATCGGATGAAGTTAAAACTAAGAAATTCAAAATAAAGGATAGCTATTTGAAAGTATCTATCAGTATAGGTCTCTGCGAAGCAAAACCTGATGATGATGAGGAATCGCTGATAAGTAGGCTCAGTAGTGCGGTTAAGAGGGCTAAGAGTGAGGGTAAGGGTAAGATAATCATCATTTAGTTTGGGAGGTAGATTATGGGGGATTTTAAGCTTAACACAATAGAGGAGGCTATAGAGGACATAAGGCAGGGTAAGATGGTTATAATGGTCGATGATGAGGATAGAGAGAATGAGGGTGACTTTGTTATGGCTGCTGAAAAGGTTACACCTGAGGCTATCAATTTTATGGCTAAATATGGGAGAGGCTTGATATGTCTTGCTCTCACTCCAGAAAGGTGTGATGAACTTAATCTTCCTCTTATGGTTCAGGATGGTGATGCTCTACATGGTACCGCCTTTACCGTTTCCATAGATGCAAGATATGGTATAACGACAGGAATCTCTGCCTATGATAGGGCTCATACTATAAAGGTAGCTATAGATCCCAATACCAAACCGGAAGACCTTGTAAGACCAGGGCATATTTTCCCGCTTAGGGCTAGAAAGGGAGGAGTTTTGAAGAGAGCTGGCCATACTGAAGGTTCCATAGATTTGGTTAGATTGGCTGGACTTTACCCTGCCGCTGTTATCTGTGAGATAATGAATGAGGATGGTACTATGGCAAGGTTACCTCAACTTATCGAGATAGCCAAAAAATTTGACATGAAGATAATAAGTATAGCGGATCTGATAAGGTATAGACTAAAACATGAAAGGCTTGTAAAAAGAGTGGCCGAGGCAACTTTACCCACTCCCTATGGTATATTCAAGTTGATAGCCTATGATAGCGAGGTGGATAACAACATTCATGTCGCACTGGTTATGGGTGAGATAAGGGAGAATGAGCCTGTGCTTGTCAGGATGCACTCCCAGTGTCTTACGGGTGATGTTTTTCATTCCTTAAGGTGTGATTGTGGATCCCAGCTACATAGATCTATGGAGATGATAGCTAAAGAGGGAAAGGGAGTTATAGTCTACCTATCGCAGGAGGGAAGAGGGATTGGGCTTGCTAATAAGATAAAGGCTTACCACCTGCAGGATAGAGGTTACGATACTGTGGAGGCTAACTTGAAGTTAGGGTTCCCACCTGATCTTAGAGATTACGGAGTGGGTGCCCAGATATTACTGGATCTTGGTGTTAGAAAGATAAGACTGTTGACGAATAACCCTAAGAAAATAGTTGGCTTAAAGGGATACGACCTTGAGATAGTGGAGAGAGTTCCTATTATCATAGAGCCAAACCAGTATAACGAAAGGTACCTATCCTGTAAGAGGGATAAGTTGGGACATATGTTATAGAGGGAGGTTATGATGAGGGTATTTGAGGGTAAATTATCCGGTGAGGGGTTAAGATTTGCAATTGTTGTCAGTAGATTTAACGATTTGATAACAGGTAAACTTCTCGAGGGGGCTGTTGACTGCCTTGTAAGGCATGGCGTGAGTAGTGATAACATATCAGTTTATAAGGTTCCTGGCGCTTTTGAGATACCGGTTGTTGCTAAATTGGTCGCTAAGGATCACGATGCGGTTATATGTTTGGCTGCGGTTATAAGAGGGGCTACACCTCACTTTGAGTATGTAAGTAGTGAAGTGGCAAAAGGTGTAGCTCAGGTTAGTCTTGAGGTTGGTAAACCGGTGATCTTCGGGGTTATTACGGCTGATAATCTTGAGCAGGCTATAGAGAGGGCTGGTACAAAGGCTGGTAATAAGGGATTTCAGGCGGCTATGGCTGCTATAGAGATGGCCAATCTTATGAGACAAATATCCTAACTTTAGAGGTTTTTTAATATTTAATATGAGGCAGGTTAAGAAGAAGCATAGAAGTGTTTTTAGGCATCTTTTATTTATGATACTCTACCAGTACGAGGTACAGAAGGGACATACTACGATTGATGAGATTCTAGATGGATTTTTGAAAAACAAGAACAATAGATATATCAAGGCACTTAGGGAGAGGGCCAAGGAGATAGTTAGTTGTGTAGATTTTCTCGACAGCATAATAGATAAGTACAGCGAGTATCCGCCTGAGAGGATCCAGTTATCCGATAGAATAATACTAAGGATGGCTCTCTTTGATATGATTTATAATCACATACCAGAGGAAATAGCTATAAGTGAAGCTTTAAAGATTGCTAACAAGTTTTCCAATCCTTTAAGTGCGAAGTTTATAAATGGCCTTTTGGGGAGGTTTGTTAGGGAAGGTTTAACTAGGGAGAATGGGGAGAATAAAGGCGAATGAGAAAGATCGTTATAGTTGGTAGGCCAAACGTTGGCAAATCGACTTTTTTCAACAGAATGGTTGGATACAGAAAGGCGATCGTTTCACCCGATAAGGGTGTTACAAGGGATAGAGTAGAAGCAGTTGTTGATATACTTGGTAGGAAAGCTATACTCATTGATACTGGTGGTATAGTTGAAGAGGGTGGTGAGATAGAGGCTCAGATAAAGGAACAGGTCGATTACGCGATAGAGGAAGCCGATCTGGTACTCTTTTTTGTAGATGCTATAGAAGGCCTTCACCCTTTGGATAAGAGTATAGCAGATTGGCTGAGAAGAACGGATAAGAATGTGATTTTGGTCGTCAATAAGTGCGATAACGAAGCGATAGAGATGAATGCACAGGAATTTTACTCTCTTGGTTTTGAAAAGGTCCTTTTTATATCCTCAGCCCATAAGATAGGATTTGGAGATCTCCTTGATAACATCGTTGAATACTTGGGTTCTGAGGATGAGGGGGATATAGGAGTTGATTTTAGTGATGTCCCCAAGGTAGCTTTTGTAGGAAGGCCTAACGTTGGTAAGTCATCACTTATAAACAGGATTTTAGGAGCCAAAAGGGTGATCGTTAGTGATATCCCTGGAACCACAAGAGATGCTGTGGATGTTCTGGTAGAATTAAAGGGTGAAAGATACATCTTTATAGATACAGCTGGTCTAAGAAGGAAAAGTAGAGTTTCAAGTAAATTGGAAGCCTATACTATAACAAGGACCGTCGATAGTATAAGAAGATCGGATATCGTTGTACTTCTGATAGATTCTTTGGAACAGGTTACTGATCAGGACAAAAAGATAGCTGGTCTTATAATTAAAGAAAAGAAGCCGATTATAGTAGCTCTTAATAAGATAGACCTATATAAGGGAAGTGAAAAGGAGTTAATCCTAAATGTAAAAAATGAGCTATACTTTATTCCGGAGGAGGCTCCTGTTATACCTATAAGCGCTCTCACAGGAAAAAACGTTAATAAGTTAATACCGGAGATTAAGGAACTCTATAGGCTTAGTGGAACAAGAGTAAAGACATCCATTGTGAATAGGGCTATAGAGAGGATAGTTTCTAGATTCCATCCCCATGTTAAAAGTGGGAAACCTATAAAGGTTTACTACGGGACACAGGTTGAGGTAAGACCTCCTTCTTTTGTGGTTTTTGCAAACTTTCCAGAGGAACTGGACGAGTCCTATAAGAGGTATTTTGAAAAACAGTTGGCGAGGGAGCTTGGTTTTGAAAAGATACCTATTGAGGTTCTATGGCGTAAAAGAGAATAGACTTATATTTGCACTTTTACTATTCTTGATAATCTCCTTTTTTTATATTCTTTACGTACTCGTGTTTCCTCTTGGCAGGAGTGTTTGTATTAACGTTGATGAAGGTAGTAATGCCGGTGAAGTGATAAATATTTTGGAAAGTAAAGGTCTGGTAAGAAACAGAACCTTAGCTCTGTTATATATGAAAATAGTGGGTGTTGAAAGAAACATTATGCCGGTTACTTTTTGTGTCACATATAAGGATAACCTGATTTCAATAATCGGTAGATTACATCTTAAGGGGTTGAAAAAGGTTATAATACCTGAGGGTTTAGATTCCTTTGAGATCGCTGATTTACTCGAAAATGAGGGTATTATTAAAGACAGAAAGGCATTTTTACAGACCGTCTTTGATAGGGCTAAGGCGGAAGAGATATTAAATCGATATAAGTTACCTGGTCTTACTTTGGAGGGTTATCTTGCGCCTTCGACCTACTATTTTTCCGATGGGCTTCCACCGGATGTAATAGCCGATAGGATGGTGAGGAGGTTTACAAGGTTGATACTACCAGAATTTAGGGATAGAAGTTCCTTTTACGATACATTAATAATAGCTTCCATAGTACAGAAGGAAACATACGATGCTAGGGAAATGCCAGTTATAGCTGGTGTGTTTTACAACCGTTTAAAGATCGGTATGCCTTTACAGGCTGATCCTACCGTAATATACGCTATAAAATTGGATAACGGAGGTTACTTTAACGGTAATTTAAAGAAAAGTGATCTTTCGGTAGATTCTCCCTATAATACCTACCTATACCCAGGCTTACCACCTACACCCATATGTAATCCAGGTTTAGAAGCAGTGAGAGCCACAATCAAGCCTTTAAAGACAGATTATCTGTACTTTGTATCTATGGGAAACGGAAGTCACTTTTTTTCAAAAGATCTAAGGACCCATAATATGGCGGTAGAAAGATTCATAAAGGGTAGGGAGAGATGATATATCATAGCTTGGAAAGTATATGTAAACTTTTTGGGCTTAAAAATTCGAACGTTACCTTTCTAGATGGTTTTAAGACACTTTTTGAGGCTATTTCGAGTCTATGGAAGATAAAGAGGATAGTTATACCCTACCCTACTACACTTAGACTTTATAATTTCATAAAGGATTTGTCCTGCGATATTGGCTTTATGGAATTGAGGGAAGAGGAATCTTTCAGGTTGTGTGTGGGTGAGGTTGGCTATCTTATAGAGGAGAAGGACCTTATCTTCATTCAAAATCCACTACCACCTAGTGGTTTTTACCTGGATAGGGATAGACTGAAGGCTCTTATAAGACTGGTGGATAGTAGGGAGGCCTATATACTGATAGATGAAACCTTTGTTGATCTTGTGGAGGATGTGTTTTACGAGGAGGAGTTTTTGGAACTTAAAAGTGTTATGGTACTTAGATTCAATCCTATGGTAGAAAAAATTTCTAATTCTCCCTGCCTTTTAATAGGAAATAGCGAACTTATAAATGCTTTGTCTACAAAGTTTAATTTTAAAGTTGGAAACGATATTGAACAAAAGTTGAGATTTCTAATTGATGCTATAAATGATGTTAGAAATAAAAGAACTTGTCTTATTAATGAGAGAAAACGGGTTGCATTGGAGTTATTTAATCTAGGCTTTAAGGTTTTTGAGTCTAAATCAAACTATATTTTGGTTAAGTATCATGAGGTTTTAAATGCCCTTAATGATAAGCTTGAAAGTAGAGGTTTTAAGGTGGATAGACTCTATTGTTCTAATTTTGATAATTTCTTGATATTGTACATATCCGATATGACTTACAATTCAGAGTTAATAAAAAATATTGGGAGTTGGGTAGATGAAGGTTTGTGACATTTTAAAGTCATCTAGGGAGATAGTTTTATCTTTTGAATTCTTCCCGCCTAAGAAGGAGGAGAATTGGCCTTTATTCTGGAAGACCGTGAATAATCTGAAAAAATGGAATCCAGATTTTGTTTCTGTTACCTATGGAGCTGGTGGTTCTACCCATGATAAGAGTATAGAGCTTTCAATCGATTTAAAGAACCAGGGTTTTACAGTTGTTACCCATCTAACCTGTATATCAACTCCTGTTAGAAAGCTGAGGGAAACTCTCGCTCTCCTTATGAGGGAGGGTATAGAGAATCTGTTAGCTCTGAGAGGAGATATTCCTAGGGATTATGTGAGGGATGAGAGGGAGGAGTATTTTTCCTATGCCTGGCAGCTGGTGGAGCTTGCCTCAAAGTTTAACCATTTCTGTATAGGTGTTGCTGGTTATCCAGAGGGTCATCTGGAATCGAAGAGTATAGAGGAGGATATTTACTATCTAAAGTTTAAGGTTGATAAGGGAGCACACTTTATCATAACCCAGCTATTTTTTGATAATAGCTATTTTTATGATTTTGTGGAAAGAGCTCAAAAAGCGGGTATAGCTATTCCGATAATTCCGGGAATAATGCCGATAAGTAGCTATAGTCAGATAATTCGTTTTACTGAATTATGCGGAGCTAAGATTCCTACAGGTTTATTGAGACTCCTTGAACAACATAAGGATGATCCTGATGCTATTAAGAATATAGGGATTGAGTATGCTATAAATCAATGTGAGGATCTTATAAGAAATGGTGTAAAAGCTCTACACTTTTACACTTTAAACACTAATGAATCTGT
Organism: uncultured Aquificales bacterium; assembly: GCA_964590075.1. Taxonomy (GTDB): domain Bacteria; phylum Thermosulfidibacterota; class Thermosulfidibacteria; order Thermosulfidibacterales; family Thermosulfidibacteraceae; genus JAGDVO01. Next base: position 171,668 of record CAZPXS010000003.1, on the reverse strand, counting down.
GGACAGAATACTGGAAGGACTAAAGATAAGAAGGCCGGAAGGATGAGCCCTTCCGGCGATTTTATTAGCGTTATATTATATTACCTGCGTACACCGCGTTTTCTTCAAGTTCGTCCTCTATTCTCAGAAGTTGATTGTATTTACAGATCCTATCCGTCCTAGAGAGGGACCCCGTTTTTATGAAGCAGGCATTTGTTGCAACAGCTAAATCTGCTATAGTAGTGTCTTCTGTTTCTCCGGATCTATGGGATATTACTGTTTTATAAGCGTTTGTTTTGGCTAGCTCTATAGCATCGAGTGTCTCTGTTAAGGTACCTATCTGGTTTAGTTTTATTAAAACCGCATTTGCCACCTTTTCCCTTATACCCATTCTTATGATTTCTGGATTTGTTACAAAGATGTCATCGCCTACAAGAAGGATTCTACCTCCCAGTTCTTTGGTTATGATTTTCCATCCTTCCCAGTCATTTTCACTGAGAGGATCCTCTATGGATAGTATGGGATACTTCTCCACTATAGACTTGCACCATTCTATTATAAAACTATTATCAACTTCTTTGCCTTCGAAGAGGTATTTACCATTTCGGTAGAAGCTACTTGCTGCAAAATCAAGGGATATAAAAACTTCCTCGCCTGCTTTATATCCTGCCTTTTCTATAGCTTCAACCAGTATGTCCAGAGCTTCCGTATGACTTGAAAGATCCGGTGCAAAGCCACCCTCGTCTCCTACGTTTGTGCTATAACCTTTACTTTTAAGTATGGATTTTAAACTGTGAAATACCTCGGCTCCCATTCTGAGAGCTTCTCTGAATGATTCGGCCTTTTTTGGAACTATCATAAATTCCTGTATATCGAGTTTATTGTCGGCATGGATTCCACCGTTTATAACGTTCATCAAAGGTATGGGCAGAATTTTCGCATTTACCCCACCTATGTACCTATATAGGGGCAAACCGATTTCATTTGAGGCGGCCTTTGCAACGGCGAGGGAAACTCCTAAAATGGCATTCGCACCCAATTTTGATTTATTCTTCGTGCCGTCAAGTTCAATTAGGAGTCTATCGATTCCAACCTGATCGAATACGTCCATACCTATCAATTCTGGGGCTATGATATCGTTTACGTTTTCCACTGCCTTAAGTACACCTTTACCAAAGTACCTTTTTGGGTCGTTATCTCTTAGTTCAACGGCCTCCCTCTCACCCGTAGAGGCTCCTGAAGGCACCTGCGCTCTTCCCATAACTCCTGAGTCAAGATAAACCTCGACCTCGATCGTTGGGTTACCTCTGGAATCAAGGATTTCTCTTGCAATTACATCGATAATCTCTCCCATCCCCTCCCTCCTAAAAACCGTATTCTTTCCATCTCTTATTGACAAGATCGATAACTTCTTTCTTCATCTCTATATCAGGTGGCCATTCCCTGTTGAAGCCTTCCTCGGGCCACTTTTTTGTGGCGTCTATACCTATCTTTCCACCAAAGTTAGGGAGTATACTGGCATGGTTTAGGACATCTACTGGTCCGGTTTGTATGATAACATCTCTTGCTGGATCTATATTATTACCTAGCCTCCATAGTACCTCGCTGATATCGTGCACATTTACCCACCTGTCAACTACTATAACTATCTTCGTAAACATTAGTTGACCTAAGCCCCATATGGCATTTATAACCTTTCTTGCCTGACCCGGGTATTTTTTGTCTATCGAAACTATGGCTATATTGTGGAAAACTCCTTCCACAGGCAGATTTATGTCAACGATCTCAGGGACTATCTTTTTTATTAAAGGTAGGAAGATCCTTTCCGTCATCTTTCCAATATAACAGTCTTCCTTTGGTGGTTTCCCAACTATCGTTGAGGGATAGATGGCATCTTTTCTCATAGTTATACAGGTAACATGAAACACGGGATAGAAATCTTCCATCGAATAGTATCCCGTATGATCACCAAAAGGGCCTTCCAATCTTCTTTCTCCACATTTTATGTAACCTTCGATCACTATTTCGGCGTTTGCAGGGACTAATATGTCAACGGTATGGGCTTTCACCATCTCAACTGGCTCTTCTCTCAAAAATCCCGCAAATAGCATTTCATCTATATCTGGAGGTAGTGGACAGGTTGCGGAATAGATTATAGCTGGATCACATCCTAACGCAACTGCACAGGGTAGATCCATACCCAATTTTTCGGCTTTATGAAAGTGTCTTGCCCCATCCTTGTGTACGTGCCAGTGCATACCAGTTGTCCTTTCGTCGAAGACCTGCATCCTGTACATTCCACAGTTCTGTTTGCCTGTCTCCGGATCCTTGGTAAAGACCAGAGGTAGAGTTATATATCTTCCGCCGTCTAGTGGCCAACATTTCATTATAGGTAGTTTAAATAGATTTACATCCTTACCCTCAATGACAACTTCCTGGCACTTAGCCTTTTTTACGACTTTCGGAACGTAATCGGACAGTTTCTTTAGCTTTGGTAGCATTTTCAGTTTGTCGATAAAGGATTCAGGGATTTCAGGTTCCAGTAATTCCTCGATCCTTCCCATTATATCCTCAGGTTTTTCCACACCAAGGGCAAAACACATCCTCTCCATACTTCCGAATAGGTTTATAACCAGGGGAATGTTACTACCTTTTACTTTCTCGAATAGTAAAGCGGGTCCCTTTTCTCTTATAACCCTGTCAGCTATTTCTGTGATCTCAAGTTCAGGGTCAACCTCAACCCTTATCCTTTTTAGTTCTCCCCTCTCTTCAAGAGCCCTGATGTATTCATGTAGATCCTTATAAGCCAAAATCACCTCCACACGTTAAGATCAAGTTCAGTCCTCATAACGTCACCGTCTAAAGTGTCCGTAATTGCAATTACCTTTACGAGTCTTGAAAGTAAAGAGGATAACTCGTCATCCTCGTGTATCTCAACCATAGCTATGCCAAGTTCGAACTTTGGGTCTGGTATCAAAGCCTTAAGTGTGTCTAATAAACGATTAACCACATTGATAGCATTCTTTAGTTCGATATTACTAAGTAGTATATAAAACACTCCGTCGTTAAAGGATATTAGATCCTGAGTTCTTAACTCTCCTTTTAAAATCCCTGAAAACTTGTTTAAAAAATCTAATAGATTAGCTTTATCTAAATTTTCTTTTAAATCTGTATAATAGTTTTTTATCTTAATTCCGACAAGAACATAAGGTGTTTTTACTTCCTTTTTTCTTGTTATGGCTCTTCTTAGTATGTTTTGAAATAATTTGAAGCTCAAACAAAAAATTGGCGTTTCATCTGCTTCTGTTTCGATTTCAGGAGCTAAAGTTTCTAGCCTTTCAAGTATCAGTTTTAATTTTTCTGTAATTTTTGTTTGTGCTTCAAGTAAAATACTTCTTATTTCTTCTATTTCATGTAATTCTAACTTTTCCTTGCCAGAAATCTTTGTGATAACTTTTTTTAGTTTCTCTTCAGTTTCTCTTAAAATACTTTCAACTTCATCTATTATTTTAGATATCTTTATTTTCATCATTCTCAATATCTTTGGGGTTTCGATTGCCTGTTTGAGTTTGTTTATATTGGCGATTTCCTTTGGGATTAGATCATAGGCTCTAAAGAGGGTTTCTGGACTTGGTTTTTTGATACCCTGTCTTTCTAGGTAACAGAAGGTTAAAAACCATGTTATCAGGTTATCGAGATATGGTATTATTCTTGCTCTTCTCATAAAATCGGCGGTTTTTAATAATGCATCGTAAAGGGCTTCTTTTTCTTTAACTGTTAATTCATGCTCTTTTTTAGTCAGTTCTGGAATGATATTGGATAATTTTTCTATCACTAATATCTTCCTCTTTTTGCCATTTCTAATAATCTTCTTATCCTATCCTCTATAGGTGGATGGGTGGAAAATATACTCATGAGTTTTTCTCCACTTAGGGGATTAACTATAAACATATGAGCTGTTGCGGGATTAACGTTCATTGTGACACCTTGAGTTATATAATCGTTGATCTTTTTAAGGGCGTTTGCGAGATATAAGGGGTTACCACATATTTTTGCACCTACCTCATCGGCAAGGTACTCTCTGGATCTTGATATTGCAAGTTGGATCATAGTTGCGGCGATAGGTAAAACTATAAGCATAATTATGAAGAATATCATAGCCAAGGGATTATTACGTTCATCCTCGTCTCTACCGATTCCACCGAAGAATATCGATAATCTTCCCATTTCTGCTATGAAGGTTATCGCTCCAACTATTGTAGCCGTAACAGTTTGTAAGAGTATATCCCTGTTTTTTATGTGTGCGAGCTCATGGGCTATAACACCCATTAGTTCTTCTTCATTCAGTAACTTCAGTAATCCTGCGGTTACAGCAACTACTGCGTTTTCTGGATTTCTTCCGGTGGCAAAGGCGTTTGGCTCTTCGGCTGGGATTATGTATATTCTCGGCATAGGTAGATTAGCTCTTTGTGCGAGATATCTAACTATTCTGTATAACCCTGGAGCTTCCTGTTCACTAACCTCCTTTGCTCCATACATACCAAGTACTATCTTATCGCTAAAATAATAGGCTACGAGGTTCATAACTAGCGAAAGTATAGTTGCTATTATTAGACCATTTTTACCCCCTATCATTGATCCAAGTAGTATAAGTATCACCGTGAGAATAGTTAGAAATATGAATGTCTTTATTTGACTAGTCATCGCTTCTACCTCCTCGAGACTCTTACTTTACAAATAGTTCCTCCTCGGCATCAGTTAGAACCAAACCACCCTTTTCGGTTATTAGATAGGTATTTTCCAACCCTACCGCTCCTATTCCCGGTATTAGAAACTTAGGCTCTATAGCAACAACCATGTTCTCTTTGAGTTCCATAGATAACCCTCTTGCTATAAATGGGTATTCGTTAATTTCAACTCCCACCCCATGTCCTATAAAGTTTACCTTTAACTCACCATATCCCATAAAATAGTCCTTGTAGTCGGTTTTTTCAACTATCGAAATTATCCCGTTATACACATCAAGGGCATCAACCCCTGCTTTAAGGTTTTCTCTTAGCCATGCGTGGATGTCCTTTGTTATAGCGTGAGCCTCACATATTTCTCTTGGTAGTGGATTTAGACCACCTGTCCTTGACATATCCACAAGGTAACCCATGTATGTACCGAAGAAGTCGAACATGACAGATTCCCCTCTTTCTATCCTCTTAAAGGATGGGCCTGTTGGTATAGCCGGTGATAGACCTATCCCTTGTAGTGGAGCGTTGGCGTAACTCGGTATAGCTCCTGCTATGCCTGAGATTATATAGCCGAGAAAGCCATCCATCCTCCCCCCTCTCATATATTCACCAGCTTCGTGTCCCATCTTTCTCATCTCATATAGGCATAGTGCCTGTAGTTCTATTTCGCTTATCCCCTCTCTTAAGTTTTCTTTAAAGACTTCGTATCCTTTCTTTACAATCTCTGCGGATTTTTTTAGTATTTCTATCTCCCATTTACTTTTTACAGCCTTTATTTCTCTTACCGTTGTTGATATATTCCTTACCTCCGATTTAAAGAGTTCACCCAGTCTATTTACAACTTCCCAACTAAGCACATCCTTTTCGGTACCTATACTCTCGTAAGTGATACCCATATCCGATACTACCTTGGGTAGATCTTTTAGGCTCTTTATCGGTACTACTTCTATGGGAGTTTCAATCTTTGCCCTGCTTGGGCTTTTTATACAACAGAATACAGCCTTTTTATCCTTTGTAGCTAGTAGCCATCCTTCCTGTTTTGTCCCGGTAAAGTAGTATATGTCAGGTGGATAACCTAAGATTGCTAGATCACAATCCATAGATTCAAAGAGTCTTTCCAGTCTCGATTTAACTTCCTCAGCAGGTACAAAGGTTATATACTTAGATAGGAGTTCACTTAACTTATCCATCTTTCCCCTCCTTTATTGAAATTTATTCCCAAATGGATTCTATTATTCACCATGATAATATATACCAACCTACGAGAAATAGAAAGTATTTTTAATTTTACTGAGGAATACAGGGAAGAGTTTTTGAAAGTAACCAGTGTGTATCCTTTTAGGATCAGTTGTTATCTATTGTCTAAGATCAGGAGATTTTCTAAGGATGATCCTATATTCAGGCAGTTTTTCCCGGATATTCGTGAACTTGATACTCTAGGAGAGCTCGATCCCTTTTCTGAGGAAGATACAACAGGTATCCCTTTTTTGATAAGGCGTTACCAGGATAGACTTCTCGTTGTTACAACTAATTTCTGTTACTCCTACTGTAGGTTCTGTATGAGAAAGAGAAACTGGTTAAAACCGACTTTCTTTTTCGACGACCTTTCGCTTTTAGAGGATTATATAAAGAGAAACAGTGAGATAAGGGATGTGATACTTTCCGGTGGGGATGCTCTGGCTTTAAATAACGAGTTATTGGAGGATTACCTTAAGTTACTAAGAAGATTGGATATTCCTATTATAAGGATAGGTTCACGAGCTTTAGTTAATGCACCTGATGTTCTCTATGATAAAATAGGGATCTTAAGGAAATATGCACCTATATGGATAAACTTTCATGTAAACCATCCTGTCGAGATAGATGATAACGTTAGTAAGGTTGCTCTTGAATTAACTAAATGTGGGATAATAATGGGTTCACAAACGGTTTTACTTAGTTCGGTAAATGACGATGTGGATACACTATCTGAACTTTTCAGAAAGCTTGTTTATATCGGTATAAGACCATATTATCTTTTCAGTGTGGATCCTGTTATCGGCGTGGATCACTTTAGAGTTGACCTAAGGAAAGCTATAAAAATAGTTAGAGATTTGAGGAATAAACTTTCAGGGTTAATGATCCCACATTTTGCGGTGGATACAAGATATGGGAAAAGGATCCTCCCGTGAGAGATTGGACCTTTTGATGGTTTCTCTTGGTTTAGTTGAAAGTAGACAGAAGGCTCAGGTTCTAATCATGGAAGGTAGGGTAAAGGTAAACGGTGTTTTTGTAACAAAGGCGGGGACAAAGGTTCCAGTTGATTCCAATATAGAGATAGTGGAACCGTTGAAATATGTATCAAGAGGGGGTCTTAAACTCGAGTATGCCATAAGTTACTTTGGAATAGAGGTAAAGGATAAGGTTTGTCTTGATGTTGGAGCCTCAACCGGTGGTTTTACCCATTGCCTACTTATTCACGGTGCTAAAAAGGTCTATGCTTTGGATGTTGGCTATGGTCTTATCCATCCGGTATTGAGAGATGACCCAAGGGTAGTTGTGATAGAAAGGACGAATTTTAGGTATTTCCCTAGGGATGCTATACCTGATGAAATAGATCTTTTAGTTATGGACGTTTCCTTTATCTCTGTTACAAAGCTTGTGGATAAGATATGGGAGTTTTTGAGGGTAGGCGGTGAGACGGTTATACTGGTTAAACCACAGTTCGAGGTTGGTAGGAACAAGGTAGGTAAAGGTGGTATAGTAAGGAACGAATCGGACCAATTGGAAGCCGTTAGTAACGTGAAAAGATCGCTTGAAGAAAAGGGATTTGTAATTTTCGGCTTTATCCCATCGCCCATAAAGGGAGCTAAGGGAAACCAGGAGTATCTACTCTACGCCATGAAACCTAATGTTTAAAATAAAAAACGGGGCCGACGGGACTCGAACCCGCGACCTCCGACGTGACAGGCCGGCGTGCTAACCGTCTGCACCACGGCCCCGCTTGCATGGGCGGAAGAGGGATTGAACCTCTGACCCCCAGCTTGTAAGGCCGGTGCTCTCCCACTGAGCTATCCGCCCCTAATGCACTTGAAAAAATAGCACCGTAATATTATCTTGTCAAGAGGAGGAAAGCCGGAAATGTCAAACCTAAAGGATAAAAAAAAGTTGATATGTGAGAGTCTGGGTTTATGTTCCTTTAAGATTCTATCAAATAGCGAGATCTCCGATGATCTAAAGGATAAGATATCAAAGGTTATGGAAGTTATAAAGGGTAAAAAGAAACTCGTTGAAGTTTTGCATCCGATTTTCGTGCTCATGACCCACAGGGAGGGATTTGGTTTTAATAGGGTTATCTTTGTTCTTGTTGAGGATGATTTTCGCCCTCTCTTTGCTCTTGGTCCTAGAGACCATCAGGAAGGTTTGGAGATATACTCTAAGCTTATTAACTGTACCTTTGAGCATAGTCTGATGGATTACGGGGCTACGATAAAGGACACGGAAAAGCTAAGGGAATTTTTTGATTCTATCGTTGAGTTCTACAAACTTGAAGGTAATCCTATAGATGAGGTTTTGGAGGAAGGTAGATCTATCGTACTTACCTACACCAGGGCTAAGGATGAGAAGGTTTATAGTCTACTAGCCCTTTTTGGGTCAACCGCTATTGCGATGATCCCTGTGAACTTCGAAGCTTTGAATCTAAAAGGCCTTTTTATAGTTGATAATGTGGTTACCCTTTCACCTATAAATACGAGGGATATTGAACTAGTTCAAAAGGTTATAGAGACTATAAAGCCCTACATTGAAAGAGCCTATCTATTTGAAGTTATAGAGGAAAAGGAGAAGGCTATAGAGAAGTTGAGAGAAGTTATAGACGAAAAGCAGTCAAGTATAATAGCTATGGAAAGATTGAATCTTGCGAGGGAGTTAACCTCTTCGATAGTTCACGAAATAAGAAATCCTGTGACGATAATAGGAGGATATGCTAGTCAATTGTTACGTATTCTTAATCAGGATAGTTCTTCCCCTATTGAAAGTAACGTAGAGAAATTGAGGGAGCTTGCGAATCACATCTATATAAATGCACTTAGGATTGATAATATTTTGAAGTCTCTCGATGATCTTAACGCTACGCTAAAGGTAAGAAAAGTAAAGCTTAACCTGTGCTATGTTGTCAGGAAGACCGTAAAGGAACTAACGAGAAAGTTTAGGGATCTTAAGGTACATATGGAGATACCGGATAGAGCTATATATGTGGAAGGCGATATGATTCAGATCTCTAAATTTATACAAAACGCTATAACGAACTCCTATGAGGCTATGGTTTCAAAGGGTATCGATGAGCCTGTCGTTGTCAGGATAAAGAGAAACGAAGGGTATGTTGATCTAATCATTGAGGATAAGGCCGGTGGCATTCCGGATGAAATACTACCAAGGATCTATGAGCCTTTCTTTACAACTAAAGCCCATGGATCTGGACTTGGGATACCCATAATGTTGATGATAGCTAAGGAGCATAAGGCGACCATGAAGATAGAGAATACAGCAAAGGGAGTTAGAGTCGTACTAACAATGCCAGAATATCTCGGAGGTTAGCTATGGCTAAGATCCTTGTTGTAGATGATGAGCCTGCCATAAGGTTTTTATTTAGGAGTGAGTTGGAGGAGGAAGGTCACGAAGTGATAGAGGCTTCAAGCGGAGAGGAGGCTCTAGATATAATATCAAGCGGTGAACCAATTGATCTTATGATACTCGACATTAGAATGGGAGAGATGAGTGGACTCGAGGTTTTACAGAGAGTCGTTAAGGAGGAGAGACATATACCTGTGATACTATGTTCAGCCTATGCGTCTTACCAGGATGATTTTACATCCTGGCTCGCTGATAGTTATGTGGTAAAGTCCCCAGATTTAACCGAACTCAAAAACGAGGTTAAGAGACTGTTAGAAAAGTACAAGAAGGAGTGATAAATGAAGGCTGTTATAATGGCTGGAGGATTCGGTACAAGAATCAGGCCTCTTACAGCTTCCCTTCCTAAACCGATGTTACCAGTTGTAAACATCCCGATTATGGAGCACGTGGTTGATCTTTTAAAAAGGGAAGGTTTTGACGATATCCATGTGCTTCTTTTTTTTCAACCTGAAGTTATAAGGAACCATTTTGGGGATGGTTCTATTTTTGGTGTTAAAATAAGATACCTATTGCCCGATAGGGATTACGGAACCTGTGGAGCTGTAGGGTTACTTAGAAATATAATAAAGGAGAGATTTCTTGTAATTTCGGGTGATCTTATTACGGATTACCCACTTAGAGAACTCTGGGATTACCATGGCTCAAGGGAAGCTCTTGTTACCATAGGTTTAATATCTGTTGAGAATCCTTTGCAATTTGGAGTTGTCATAACCGATAGGGAAGGTCGTATAGTTAAGTTTCTAGAAAAACCAAGTTGGGGTGAGGTTTTTAGCGATACCGTTAATACGGGTATATATGTTCTTGAGCCGGAAGTCTTTGAACACATACCGCCTAATACTGAGTACGACTTTAGTAAGGATCTTTTCCCAGATCTACTTAACAAAGGTTATCCATTATACGGTTACAAGGCTGATTGTTATTGGCGTGATGTGGGAAGTCCAGAGAGCTACTTAGAGGTTCATAAGGATATCTTTAATGGTAAAATTAAGCTTAGAATAGAGGGAGAGGTTATAAATAGGGAAGGGGCAACTCTATACATAGGATCTAATAGTTTTGTTCCCGAAAATGTTAACTTACATGGTCTAGTCGTGATTGGTGACAATGTTAAAATCGGGGATGGCGTTACGATTGAAAATGCCGTTATAGGTAACGGCACTATTATAGGTGACGGGTGTAGATTGAAGGATGCTGTGATTTGGAGGGATGTTAGTATCGGCAGAAACGTTAGTTTAACAGAGACCGTGGTTTGTGATAGGGTAACTATAGGTGAAGGTTCTCTGATAGAGAGTCAGGTTGTTATTGCGGAAAAGGTAAAAATAGGTTCCAATGTAATTGTTAAGCCAAATGTTAAAATCTGGCCTATGAAAATTGTCGATGATAACGCGATAGTCAACGATAATCTCATATGGGCTGACAGGTGGAAGAGCTCCATTTTTGAGTCTGGTAAGGTAACAGGTCTTACCAATATGGAGCTTACCCCTGAGTTTGTGGCAAAACTGGGAGTCGCTTATGGTTCTTACCTTAGGGAGGGTTCCTATATACTTGTGGGGAGAGATTCCTATCCAGGCTCACGAATGTTGGCGAGAGCTTTCATAGGAGGTGTTCTTTCGACCGGCGTTAATGTTAGGGATCTACATGCCATATGTAAGCCTGTGCTTAGATACAAGCTCGAAGGGTTCGGCGAGGTTGGAGGTGTTTATTTCAAGAGGAATAGCCATAATCTTAGACAGACTGATATAGTCTTCTTTGACTCTAAGGGTCTTACACTATCCAGTAATCAGGAAAAGAGTATAGAGAGGATATTCTTTAGAGAGGAATTCAGAAGGGTTAATGTGGAGGAGCAGGGGGTTATAGAGGAACTTGGGAAGATCAGGGATTTTTACATAGAAGGATTTCTTAAGTCTCTCGATGTACATGCGATAAGGATGGGTAACTATAAGATCGTCATAGATTACAATTTTGGTCCTTCTTCCGATGTTATTCCTGAGATAATGGGTAAACTTGGTGTAAGGATAATAGGGGTTAATGCGGGTAACTCTTTTGCGGTTTATGATGAGGAGGGGCTTGAAGATCTGGAAAGGATAGTGACAAGTGTCAATGCCGATGCTGGTTTTTCTGTCAGTCAGGATGGTGAGATGGTAAGAGTTATAGACGATAAGGGTAATCTTTTGTCGGATGAAGAGTTGATTGCTCTTATGGCGATAATTATCTCGAGAGCCGGTAGGAAGGGTAAGGTTGCCCTTTCGGTGGCGGTTCCTGAATATATCGAGAGATTGCTAATATCCGAAGGTTTCGAGGTTAAAAGGATTCCTGAGGCAAGGAGAAAGATAGAGGAAGAGGCATTGAAAGATAACTATATATTTATTGTAGATTCTAAGGCTAGATTTATATTCCCCGAATTTCACAGAACCTTTGATGGTATATTCCTTATAGGTTTTCTACTCGAAATGATCCATAGGGTTGGAGCAAAAATGTCTTCCCTATTAAGGGTAATACCCAGAGGCTTCTATAGAAAAAATATCCATTTCCTACCACCTTCCAAAAAGGGTGGATTGATGAGAATGTTGGTCGATACCTACTCCGATAGGGAGCTGGTATTGATAGACGGTGTTAAGGTATGCTTTGATGACGGTTATCTTTTGGTTGTTTATGATGAGGATAGTTCTGATATTATGGTAGTGGTTGAAGGTAACTGTCTCAGTTCTATGGAAAGGATAGAACGTGAGGTGAAATCTAAGTTCGAAGAGATTCTGAGTTCTTAGGGGAGTACAAAATGGCGGATATGATATTTGGTATACACTGTCATCAGCCTGTTGGTAATTTTGAAAGTGTAATAGTAAAGGCCTTCAATAGAGCCTATAAACCTTTTATCAAGGCAGTTTATAGATCTAGTAACTTTAAGTTTGCCCTTCACTTTAGCGGTGTATTACTGGAGTGGATAAAGGAGAGGGAGAGAGAGTTATTTGACCTGATCGGTAGGCTTATTGCTGATGGGAGGTGTGAACCTATAGTCAGTGGTTTTTATGAGCCTATACTTGCGGTGATTCCAAGGGAAGATAGGATAGAACAGGTTATGATGGCCAAAGAGTGGATCATCAGAGAATGGGGCGTTGAACCCAAGGGACTGTGGTTAACCGAGAGAGTCTGGGATAGCTCCATCCTGGTTGATCTTGTTAGCTGTGGTATAGAGTTTGTTGTAGTTGATGATTACCATCTCATCTCATCTGGGATACCCGAGGATAAAGTTAAGGGATACTTTATAACTGAGAAGGATGGTTTTAGATTGAAGGTTTTTCCGATAAATGAAAAGTTAAGGTATCTGATCCCTTTTAGACCTGTTAGTGAAGTTTCTAATTTTCTATCAACTAAGACAGGCACTCTCCTAATATTCGACGATGGTGAAAAATTTGGAATTTGGCCCTCTACCTATAAGTGGGTATATGAGGACGGTTGGTTGGAGACCTTTGTTTCTTACATAGAAGAGGGAAAGATCAGGATGAAGCTGTTTATCGAAACTTTAAAAGAGGAAGAGGCAAGTGGGCTCTGCTATATACCTGTTACATCCTATTTTGAAATGGGAGAGTGGGCTTTACCAGCAAGGGAAGGATACCGTTTCAGCAGGCTTGTTAAGGAGTTGAAGGAACAGAACCTTTTTGATCAGTACAGGCCCTTTATAAAGGGTGGGATATGGCATAACTTTTTGGTCAAGTACGATGAGGCAAACAGGATGCACAAAAAAATGATCCTTATATCAAAGGAACTTAGGAGTAAAGGTTCCGGGATTGAGGAGGCAAAGATATACCTATTTAAGGGTCAGTGTAATGATGCCTACTGGCATGGTATCTTTGGTGGATTGTACCTACCACATCTTAGAAGAGCCGTTTACGAGAACCTTATAAAAGCTGAAAATTATCTCGATGATACTTTTATATATGATGATATAGATTTTGACGGTAAAAAGGAGATTTACATAAGAAAGGATGAGTTTGTTTTGTGGATATACCCTCACCTTGGAGGTATGGCTAAGGAGATTTCGTTGAGAAGTTGTAGTCTCAACATAGCAGACTGTTTAAGAAGAAGAGAAGAGGCATACCATTTACTTGCCAGGAGAGCCGAAAGCAAAAGTTCAGGAGTTGTAAAAAGCATCCATGATATGGAAAGATCGCTGGATGTGGAACCTGAATATGACGATTACGATAGGGGTTGTTTCATCGATAGGTACTTTTTAGGTGGTAAGGAGTTTAGTTTAGCAAATGAGGTTTATGAGGTTATCGATTTTAAGAATAATTCCGTTAGTTTAGGATTTAGAGACGAGAATATAAAGGTATTAAAGACTTTCTCGGTTAAAAATAATAGATTAGATGTGAGTTATGAGATTTCCTCTGCTATAGCGATAAGACCGGAGTTTGAGGTTAATCTCAACCTTGGGACGGATCAATCTACCATAATTATAAATGGAATACCCTTTTCTATCGCTAAAAACTTTCACTACAGAGGTTTGAGAGAGATAAGGTTGATTAGTCCATTTATTCCGGGAGAGATTTTCATCGAGCTATCCTTTGATAGTGAGTTGTTCGTTGTACCTATCTATACGGTTTCACAGTCCGAGGCTGGTTTTGAGAGGGTCTATCAGAATAGTGCTATAATCTTTAAGTCGCTACTAGAGGGTGAGGATATGAGGTTGAGGATAGGGTTGGAGGTAAGGTATGCCTGAATTAAGGTACGATCCCTTTAAGGAGAGATGGGTTATAATAGCTACTGAGAGAGCAAGAAGACCTGGGGATTTTGAAATTCAGGTTGAGGAAAAGAAACTGATAGTATGTCCCTTCTGTTATGGTCAGGAGGACAAGACACCTCCTGAAGTTTTTGCTATAAGACCTGATGACTCCCCTCCTAATACTCCTGGTTGGACTGTAAGGGTAACTCCAAATAAGTTTCCTGCACTTAGAGTTGAGGGTGAGCTAATAAGGGAGGGGGTGGGTCTTTTTGATAGAGTAAGTGGAGTGGGAGCTCACGAGGTTGTTGTTGAGACGCCACACCATGATCTTACACTTTCAGATCTTTCGGTTAGTGAGATAAGGGATGTTCTTATAGCCTATAGGGAAAGGATAAGAGACCTCAGAAAAGATATAAGGTTAAGATACATCTTAGTTTTTAAGAATCACAAATCTCAGGCTGGGGCTTCCTTATCCCACTCCCATTCCCAGATAATAGCTACACCTCTTATACCCACTGTGATTGTACAGGAGTTGAATTCTGCGAGAGAGTATTTCCTTAAAAAGGAGAGATGTATCATCTGTGACATAATCAAGCAGGAACTTTACTTTAAGGAGAGGATAGTTTTTGATGATGGAAAGTATATAATGTGGACTCCCTTTGCCTCGTGTTTTCCCTTCGAGTGTTGGTTGCTACCCAAACACCATATGCACGATTTCGCAGAGTTAAGCGATGATGATCTTATGGATACCGCTCGTGCTTTGAAGGAGATGCTTTTGAGGATAAGGATACTACTTGATGATCCACCCTATAATTTTGTTTTACATACGGTTCCAAACCTTGTTCCAAGACCTGGTAAACCAGATTACTGGGGAACGATAAAATACGACTTTCATTGGCATATCGAGCTAGTGCCCAGGTTAACCAAGATAGCGGGTTTCGAATGGGGATCAGGCTTCTACATAAACCCTACCCCACCTGAACTTGCCGCTAATCTACTTAGGGAAGTGAAATTAATCCTGTAGATCATTCTCTCTGATTGAAAAAGCCCCTTACACAGTTTGTACACCTACCCTCTATTGTTATATCGATATCTTGGATCGAAAAATGGGGATCTATGCTATTTACAATTTTATTTATCGTGGTCTCATCTAGTTCTATATCGTATATTTTGCCGCAGATTATGCATTTAAAATGGGCATGGGGTTTAATCCATATGTCACATCTTGTTTTTGATGTGTCAAGTTTAAGTAACTTTATTAAACCTTTTTTCGCTAAGGAGTTAACAATGTTATATATCGTGGTTCGAGATATGGTGGGAGCTATATCTTTAACACCTCTATAAATCTCATCTACTGTAGGATGTATCCTGTTTTCTAGTAGGAATTTTAAAACTTTTATCTTGTGTCTTGTTGGTTTTATATTGTGTTTTAGTAGAATCTCCTTTATATCCTTATATTCTTCGTGAAGCAATTATTCCTCCTATATCTATGATTAATCGTTTATTTAAAGAACCTACCCGTTTGCTTGTACCAAATAACAAAATCAAGTTCAACAGGTAGAAGGTTAAGTCGCCTAGCTAAGGATATAAACTTTTCCTCTATAGCTAGGTATTTCTTAGGACTTATTGAGCTACCGCTTTGTGTATCTATTCCTAAGTTTTTTAAAAATCTGATAATATGTCTATCTATTATAGCGCCATCCTCCAACATCACCCCTATATTCCTTAAGAAGTGGGTAGCTTCTTTAAATCCTACCCCTTTTACATTTTTTACTATCCAAAGTCTCTTTTCATGGTTGTAAATAGATTCATTAAAGGCTATACTATATATTTCATCAAACTTTTTCATAACTTTCACTACAAAATTACTTTTTGTATTGTGAAACCTTACTAATCCTTTTATTACCTTTGATATTTCTTTTTCAATTGGTTTTTCAAGTAACCCCTTTTCTTCTAGTATTTCAACAGCTTGCCAACAGTGTTCAGCCTTAGATTGGGGTGTGAATATACAAAATATAAGTTCCTTGAGAGTTTTAGTTCTATCTTTGCTTTTTTTTATGTCTAAGAATTCAGATATTCTTCTTTCTATATCCTTTTTTATATGATTGTAAGTGTCTCTTATACTTTTCAGTTCTTTTATGTTCATTAACTATACCAGTTCTACAAGTGCCTTAGTTATTCCTAAGGATACAGATATCCCACCTCTGTTGCCAAGTACCGTTATATTCGGAATGGTGGAACTTATCACTTTTCTCTTTAAAGCACATACGTCCTCAAAACCAGGTATTGCAAGTATTATTCCACCTACTTTTATATTTTCCAGTCTATCAATAATAATCTTCGTAAGTTCTCTGTTTTTTGTAAGTATCAGTATGGAGTTTTCATCGATTTTTTCAATGCTATCTATTTTTTCTATACTTATATTCTTGTTTGCATCTTCAATTATCTCTCTCATTTCTATGTCAGAAAGTATCTTCTTATTTTTTCTCAGGGTTAACAAGATTTTTTCTATAGAATCAGTTGTGGTTTTTATGATGGATGAAAAGGAGAAATCCCCTGTTTCCTCTATAACACGAGTTATAAGTTTCATCTCTAAACTTTCAAGTCCATTAGGTTCTAATAATTTTTCAATGAATTTTCTTTCTTCTACATTTTTGTATTCTTCCTCTTTTATGTCGATCTCTGGGAATATAGGTTGTTTAAAGTAACCTCTATCGGTTATCATCCATTTACCTTCTCTCACTATAGTTCTTGAACAACCCACAAAGACCGTGGCGTTTTGATTTGTGAATTCCCTGTCTATCAGATCCTCTATTGTGACTATAGATATTTTCTCGTTATTTGTTCCTACGTTTTCTGCTATTCCTACCGGGGTGTTCAGTTTTCTATATCTCGCTATTATTTTCATTGCCTTTGATAAATGATACTTTCTGCCTCTACTACCTGGATTAACTATAACTATGGGTATGTCTAGTTTCGCTACACCATCGAGATGGTAAACTATGTATTTCCAGGGAATTAGTAAATCTGAGAGTGATACGAGAGAGAAATCACCACCTATTGGGGCTCCGAGTTTAGCTCCTGCGAAGCTGAGTGCCGGTATGCCCGGTATAACTTCGCATTCTATGTAGCTAGGTACCAATGAAAGTAGTGCACTTGCCATACCGAATATCCCGGGATCACCGCTTGATATCACTAGAACTTTTTTTCCTTCCTCCGCGAGACCTATGGCCTTTTCACTTCTCTTTAGTTCTTCACCCTGGTTGTAGGTTATTATTTGACCCTTTGCTAACTCTCTTACCTGGTCAACGTATTTATAGTAACATATTATAGCATCAGCAGACTCTATCAATTTTTCCATTATACCGCATATATCCGATGCCCTTCCAGCTCCTATTCCTGCTATGGTAATTGTCCCGTATTTTTTAGCCATTTTACCTACTCCAGCATCTTTAAAATTTTTTACTTTATGTAAAGTAAATGTATATATTTTCACAACAAAAAAATCAATAATGTTTTTTTATATCCAATCTTTTGCCAAGTAGTAGGTTACTATTCTATTCTAACTCTACCTTCGTCACAGAGGTTACAGATTATTTCGATCTCTTCGCTATGTGGATTTTTATGGATGAGCTTGAAATTACCCACCAATAGTTCATATTCGTAGAAAACTATGATCCCTTCCTCCTGACATTCTCCAGGAGCGCTATACTCCGGTACTTCTATGGTTTCCTTTAACAGGACCAGTCCACTTTGTTGACAATCGCTACATGTGAGTTTTAAATATCTTTTGTTTATGCTCATACTTTTTATTATAGTATCTAAACATTATATTGCAATATCGGGGTGTAGGGATGTCCAATACTGAAGTTATATTAAGGTTAGTTTTATCTCTAGTATTAGGGGGAATAATCGGTATAGAGAGGGAGCTTAGGAATCAACCAGCTGGTTTTAGGACCCATTCCATTCTATCTTTAGGATCCTGTCTATTCATGGTCGTATCGATTCTATCTGTTTATAAGTATGGTGGTGGTTTTTCATCGGATCCTACGAGGATAGCGGCACAGGTTGTAAGTGGTATAGGTTTTCTATGTGCTGGAGCTATATTCAGAATAGGAGTTAGTATAAAGGGACTCACAACAGCGGCAAGCCTGTGGACCACTGCGGGTATCGGGCTAGCCTGCGGTATGGGACTGATAGAACCTGCGGTTATTTCAACTTTTCTTCTTGTGATTACTCTGACTATACTGGCAAAACTTGAGAAAAGAATTCTATTGACAAAACCGAAGAGGAATCTCTATATAGAGGCGGAAAGAAGCCCGACACTATTTGCCGATCTTGAGAAGGTACTCAATTCTCTTGGATATGGTATGGATTTCTTAGAAATAGAGAGAAGTAAGGATAGAATAGAGATGAACATGATTATAATTCCCTTACCAGGAAGGGTTTATACTGAACAAGCTTCATTAATAGTCCAAGAAATTTCTAAGATAAATGGTATATTGTCTGTTGAAATTAGGTAAAAATTTTTATAAAGTTACTATAATCCTAATTAGGTAGGAGGTGGGTCATGCGTAAACTAGTTAGTATAGTTACTCTTTTACTAACTCTTTTTATAGGCCTAGCTAATGCGAAGGATAGTATTGTAGTTGGGTTTACCATGTCCAAAACGGGTAAGTTAAACGCAGAGTCTGATGAGCAGTTCAAGGGTTTGAAGATCTGGGAAAAGTATGTCAATAGCCAGGGTGGAATTTATGTGAAAAGTTTGGGTAAAAAGTTGCCGGTAAAACTCGTCTATTACGATGATGAGAGTAGTAAGGAAAGAGTTCAACAACTATACGCCAGGTTAATCCTAAACGATAAGGCTGATTTTCTCATTAGCCCCTATAGTTCTGAGTTAACCGCTACCGCGGCTATAGTTGCTGAGCAGTATGGTAAAGTAATGTTAGCTATCGGATCTGCATCGGATAGTATCTTTAACAAAGGATACAAACACATATTCCAACTCTATACTCCAGCTAGTAGGTATCTAACTGGTGCCATAGATATGCTCAAAGTCCTGAACCCCAACGCAAAGAAGGTAGCTATAATTTATGAACAGACAAACTTTGCAACGGATGTTTGTACAGCCGCAAGAGATTATGCTAAGATGAAGGGATTTAATGTTGTACTGTTTGAAGGTTATGCGCCTGGTACTACGGATTTTACGAGTTTTATAAACAAGATAAAAGCACTAGCTCCAGATGCCATAATAGGTGGTGGTCATTTCGCCGATGGTCAGACATTGGCAAAGCAGCTTTATGAGCAAAAGGTAAAGGTTGATGTGGTTTCCCTTCTTGTTGCACCAAGTGTTCCTGAGTTCGCCCAAATTGGAAATGCGGCACTATATGTTACCGCGCCTAGCCAATGGGAAGTTGGAGTTAAGTATAGTGAAGCAACCGCTAAGAAGGTGAAGTTGCCATGGTATGGACCTAGCGTTAGTTGGTTTGTGAAGGAATATAAGGCTATAGATAAAACCGGTAAGGAACCTGGTTATCACTCGGCTGCTGGTCTTGCTGCTGGTTTGGTTTTACAGAAAGCTATAGAGGATGCGGGGACCCTTGATACCAAGGCGGTAAAGGCTGCGCTTGAGAGGATGGATATAATGACCTTCTACGGTCGTATTAAGTTTGAAACTGGTAAATTCTATGGTAGACAGATAGGTCATGAGATGGTGTATCTACAGTGGCAGAAGAAGGGTGGAAAACTCGAGAAGGTACTCGTATGGCCACCAGAGGCCAGAGAAGGTGATCTTATAAGTTATAAGAAGAAGTTTTAAGTCTGTAGGAGTGTAAAAGTGGAAGCTATTTTAGGGGCGATAATAACAGGTTTATTACTCGGGATGGTCTACGGTCTCGCGGCCGTAGGCCTGAATCTGATATTCGGTGTCTTAAAGATAATAAACCTTTCCCACGGAGCTTTTATAGCTCTTGGTATGTTCGGCGCCTTTTATCTCTTTGGATATTTCGGTTTGTTGCCATTCCTTTCCACTATACCCGTCTTCGTAGTGATCCTTATAATAGGTATCTTCTTGTACTTTTTAGCTATAAGGAGAGTTATGGGTAGACAAGAGCTGTCAACTCTCCTTGTAACCTATTCTATAAGCCTAATAATAATAGGACTTGGTACCTTCTTCTTCACAACTAATCCAAGATCTATCGATATACCATGGGAATCTGTAAATATCTTCGGCGTCTTTGTACCTATGACCAGGATAGTTGCTCTGTTTATAGCCATAATATGTGCTTTTATCCTTTATATCTTCCTCTATAAAACCTGGGTAGGAAAGGCGGTAAGAGCGGTATCTATGAATATGGTAGCTGCAGAGTATATGGGAGTCAATTCGCATCTGATTCTATCTATCACCTTTGGTATAGGAATTGGAATAGCTTCCATAGCTGGTGCCATTATAGCTTCGATCTTCCCATTTACTATACTTTCCGGTGGAGTGTATGAACTCAAAAGCTTTGTAATATGTGTACTTGGTGGATTAGGGAATCCCTTCGGTGCTATAGCTGGTGGTTTGATACTTGGTTTAATGGAGAGTGTTCTTAGTTTAAAAGTACCGCTTGGTATAGTTCCATTCTTAGAGTTTCTATTACTTGTTATTATGCTTTTGGTTAAGCCAGAGGGTATTTTTGGGAGGAGAGGATAATGACGAGAAACTATGTTTTGTTCTGGTTGTTACCACTTGTCCTTTTAATAGCGATTTATCCGATAGTAACCGATGATTTCCTTGTTAGAGAGAATGTTTTTCTCATGCTAACCTATATAGTTTTTGCATCAAGTTTGAACATAATAATGGGTTATACTGGCTATGTCAGTTTTGGTCATATAGTTTTTTACGGAATAGGTGGTTATGTTGGTGTATTGTTGATAAATGAGTGGCATACTCATCTTGTAGTTGCTGTGTTATTTGCTGGTTTAGTCGCTGGTTTGATCGCCTTTGCTATAGGTGAAGCGGTTCTAAGGTTGAGGGGGGCTATATTTGCAATAGCAACGATAGGAGTTAATGAGGCTATAAAATCTCTTATAACAAATATAGATAGACTTGGGGGAGCGGTAGGTATATTTATGGATTTTTCCGTATATGAGAATTATGGAGGTGCCGATAAGGCTCTATGGTTGGCTTATTATGCGATGGTCTTTTTGACTATTCTTACAATTATAGTTTCCTACTTTGTAAGGAACTCTAAATTTGGGCTAGGCTTACTCGCTATAAGGGAAGATGAGGATACGGCACTTGTGCTTGGGATAAATGCTAAAAGGTTTAAGAGTATCGCCTATATGTTGAGTGCCATTTTCCCTGCTATGGCGGGAGCGATCTTTGTATTTAAGTCGGGTAATATAGTTCCCGACGATGCCTTTCATATAGTTAAATCGGTAGAGATGATATTTATAAACATATTTGGGGGACTTGGAACGGTTTCAGGTCCTGTTTTGGGTGCTGTGATTTACGAGAAACTTAAGAATTACCTACTTACTAATCCTACACTTAAGGATCTGCATCTAGCGGTATCTGGTGTTGTGCTTTTGATAATAGTGCTTTTTGCACCAAGTGGTATAGTTGGTTGGTTTAGAGAGAGATATAAGAGGGTTAGAGGGGTGTTGGAATGATACTCAGAGTAGAGGGAGTTACTAAAAGGTTTGGTGGTCTCGTTGCTGTGAATAACGTCTCCTTTACCGTGAATGAAGGAGAGATACTTGGAATAATAGGACCAAACGGAGCTGGTAAAACTACACTATTCAACTTGATAAGCGGGGTTTATATACCCGATGAAGGTGAGATCTATTTTAGGGATATAAGGATTACAAAGTTTCCGAGTTATGAGAGAGCTAAGATAGGCTTGACAAGGACTCACCAGATAGTTAGACCTATGAACGAATTAACTGTTCTTGAGAATGTTATGGTTGGAGCTTGTTTCGGTAAGGCCGATTTGAGCTATAAAGACTCCGTTAGCGTAGCTATGGATGTTTTGAAGCTACTGAGACTCGATGGGAAGGCTGATCTACTTGCTGGTCAGTTGAATCTCCCAGAGAAGAAGAGATTGGAAATAGCAAGAGCTCTTGCTTCTATGCCTGATATTCTCTTACTCGATGAGGTTCTTGCAGGGCTTAATCCTAAGGAAGTTGATGAGATGCTGGACGTAATTAGAAAGATAAAGGATGAAGGTATCACTATACTTATGATAGAGCACCTCATGCATGCGGTTATGAGTGTATCCGATAGGATTGTGGTCTTAGATTTCGGTGTAAAGATAGCGGAAGGAAAGCCTAAAGAAGTTGCGTCAGATCCGAGGGTTATAGAAGCGTATTTAGGTGATCCTGAGATAGCCTTGAAATTTGTTAAGGAGGTAAAGAGTTGAGTGAGATTTTGCTTGTTGAGAACTTAGAGGCAGGTTATAAAGATGTCCAAATCCTATGGGGTGTATCCATAAGGGCAAGAGAAGGTGAAGTTACAACGATAGTTGGGTCTAATGGATCCGGTAAAACCACGCTTTTAAGGGCGATCATGGGCGCTGTTAGGGCAAAATCCGGTAGAATAATCTTTGATGGTAAGGATATAACAAGGTGGCCTACCTACAAAAGGGCATCCTTAGGGTTGGTCTATGTACCTGAGGGTAGACAACTCTTCCCTGATATGACTGTTATTGAGAACCTTGAAATGGGAGCCTACACTAAAAGGGCAAGAGCTAAGATGAAGGAAAACCTAGAGTACGTTTTCAGTATATTTCCTAGATTGAAGGAGAGGATGTACCAGAAAGCTGGTACCCTTTCTGGTGGAGAACAGCAGATGCTTGCTATAGCAAGGGGTATAATGAGTGTACCTAAGCTTATGATGTTTGATGAGCCCACTTTGGGTCTATCTCCCAAGTTATCCTTAGAAGTTTTTAGAATCATAGATATTTTAAAGAAAGAAAAGATACCTATGCTCTTAGTTGAGCAGAATGTCTACCTTGCTTTACAGGTTGCAGACTACGCCTATGTGTTATCTGAGGGAAGAATCGTAAAGGAAGGTAAAGGTAGTGAACTACTCGAGTTAGAGGATATTAAGAAGGCCTACCTGGGGGTTTGAATTTGGGTTTAAAGGTTTTTCTATCCTGTAGAGAATCGGTTTACCTCCTACTATCTCAAGATTACTTATCTCTTCTATAGCTTTTTGTACCTTTTCCTCCTTTGCCTCATGAGTGGTCATCACTATGGGGACAAGCCCCTTCTCTCCCCTCCCCTTTTGTATCACCGCCTCTATGCTTATCTCGTGTCTTGCAAGTATACCCGATATTTTCGATAGGACACCAGGTTTATCTACAGCCATTATCCTTATATAGTAGTTTGTGAATATCTCGCTCATAGGCTTTATTTTTCTATCCACCCCTTCTACAAAGGAAAATGTAGGTATTCTGATTTTCGATGAGGAGAAAATGTTTCTTGAAATATCTATTATATCCGATACAACACTACTTGCGGTTGGATGCATCCCCGCTCCTTTACCGTACAACATGATATGGCCGGCAAAATCTGAAAGGATACTGAGAGCATTAAAAGCTCCCTCTACGTTTGCCAAGGGGTGATCGAGAGGTATCAATGTTGGATGTACTCTGACTTCAAGCTCTCCCCTATCATCTTTAATAATGGCTAACAGTTTTATCCTGTAACCCAACTCCTTAGAAAACCTTATATCCATTAGATCTATGTTATTTATACCTTCGACGTATACGTTACTTAGACCTACGAATTTACCAAAAGCGATAGTTGCTATTATAGCTGCTTTATGTGCCGCATCTATACCCTCAATATCCAAGGTAGGATCTGCCTCTGCATATCCCTTCTCTTGAGCTTCCTTCAAAGCAGTGTCAAAACTTATGTTATCCTTTTCCATCCTCGTTAGTATATAGTTTGCGGTACCGTTTATTATACCGAATATACTTATTATATTGTTCCCGGCTAAAGATTCTCTTATAACCTTTATTACAGGTATAGCTCCAGCTACACTTGCTTCAAAGCCAAGTTCTACTTGTGGGTTCAACTTAAGTAGTTCTAAGATCTCTTCTCCCCTTTCCGCAAGGAGAGCTTTATTCGCAGTCACTACATGTTTTCCATTTTTAATAGCTTCTGAAACTATTTCAAATGCTACTTTTGTCCCTCCAACCAATTCTACTACGATATCAACATCCCTATCTCTTACAACATCCAGATAGTTCCTCGTCCTTTTATACTTTTTGATATCTATACCTCTATCCCTTTCAAGATCTATATCGCAAACCCAGCTTATGTCTATTTCAAACCCGCTTCTTTTTCTTATAATATCCCTATTTTTTTCGAGTAGTTTTACTACCCCGGTACCTATTGTACCAAGGCCAACTATACCGACTTTGATACACTTATGCATGTCTTTCTCGGACCTCCCGTAAGAGCCTTTTTTATACCCCTTAATGCTTGCCTTATCCTTTGCTCATTTTCAACAAGTGCAAACCTAACGTATTTATCCCCGTTGTACCCAAATCCTATACCGGGAGATACTGCCACCTTTGCCTCTCTAAGCAGGAATAGCGAAAATTCAAGGGATCCCATATGCTCGTACTCTTCCGGTATCCTTGCCCATACAAACATAGTTCCTTTTGGTTTTTCCACTTTCCATCCTATTTTATTCAAACCATCCACAAGCACATCCCTTCTTCTTCTGTAGGTTTCTACTATCTCCCTTACACAGTCCTGGGGACCATTTAGAGCTACTATAGCTGCAATCTGGATTGGTTGGAAGGTACCATAATCATAGTAACTCTTTAGTTTTGCAAGTGCCGAAACTAATTTTTCGTTACCGCATACGAAACCTATCCTCCATCCAGCCATGCTATAACTCTTCGACATTGAGAATATCTCTATGCATATATCCTTTGCACCAGGTATCTGAAGTATACTTGGAGCGGTATATCCATCAAAGGTAAGATCCGCATAGGCAAAGTCATGTATCACAATTATGTCATGTTCCTTAGCAAACTCTACGACCTTTCTAAAAAATTCAAGGTCCACAACAGCTGTCGTTGGATTGTGCGGGAAGCTTATGATTAGAATCTCAGGTTTTGGCCAGGTCTGTTTAACCGCTTCTACCATCCTCTCGAAGAAGTCTTCACCAGGTGATAGAGGAACCGATCTTATATCACCGCCTGCTATTATGGGTGCGTAGGTGTGTATCGGATAGGTAGGTGTAGGAACGAGTGCTACATCCCCTCCCCTTATTATGGCGAGGGTTAGATGGGCAAGCCCCTCTTTGGCCCCTATGGTAACTATAGCCTCTCTCTCGGGATCTATCTCTACGTTAAACCTTCTTTTATACCAGTTGGATATTGCTTCCCTTAATTTGTATATACCCCTAGATGCTGAGTATCTGTGATTTCTTGGGTCTTTACTGGCCTCTATGAGCTTCTTTACTATATGGGGTGGCGTTGGTAGATCAGGGTTTCCCATCCCGAGGTCAACTATATCTTCACCCTCTTTCCTTGCCTTGTACTTTAGTTCGTTTACCACAGCGAATACGTAAGGTGGTAATCTCTTGATCCTTAAAAATTCCCTTTCCATACCTTGTGCCTCCAAAATTTTGTTCTTGAATAATTATACTTTCTTAGAATAAATTCAATATATACACATATAGCATATAGAGGTAAGTTATGAAAAGAGAGAAGAGTGATAAAATATGGACCGTAAGGGATGTGATAAGTTGGACGGTTAACTATCTCGAGGAAAAAGGTATACCAAATGCAAGGGTTGAGGTGGAAAACCTCGTAAGTTACATAATAGGAGTTAGTCGTTTGAACCTTTATTTACAGTTAGATAGACCTATGAGTAGAGATGAGCTTGACAAGTTTAAGATCCTTGTGAAAAGGAGATTAAAAAGGGAACCCCTTCAGTATATAATAGGAAAGAGTTACTTCTGGAAATACGAATTTTATGTGGAAAAGGGTGTTTTTATACCGAGAAGGGACACCGAGTGTCTTGTTGAACTATCCATAAGGTATTTAAAGGGAAAAAATAGCCCTTTTATAGTTGATGTTGGTGTTGGTAGTGGTTGTATCCTCCTTTCCCTTTTAAGGGATGTACCGAATGCTCGCGGTGTAGGTATAGATATATCTAAGACTGCGATAAAAGTTTTTATGATAAATAGGAAGAGGCTTTTACTTGAGGATAGAGCTAATGTCATCTTAGGAGACGCTTTCTCTTCCATAAAGGTAGCTCCTATATTCGACGCGGTCATATCTAATCCACCCTATGTGAGAAGTGGTGAGATTGATAAATTGCAGGAAGAGATAGTTTATTTTGAACCGAGAGAGGCTTTGGATGGTGGGGAGGATGGTTTACAATTTATAAGAATGCTGGTAAGGGAAGCCTATGTTAGATTAAGGGAGGGTGGATTCCTTGCTATGGAGATTGGTTACGATCAGTCAAAAGCGGTTAAATTCCTTATGGAGAGAGCAGGTTACAGAAGGATAGAGATACACAAAGATCTGTCGGGTATAGAGAGGGTGGTGGTAGGATGGAAGCTCTGATAGTTGAAGGTGGAGTTAGGTTAAGCGGGAAAGTTGAGATAAGCGGAGCAAAAAACGCAGTTTTACCTATAATGGCGGCCACTTTACTTACGGATGAGGAATGCGTTATTGAGAATGTTCCGCGTTTAAGGGATGTTTACACTATGGTTAAACTCTTAGAGTCACTGGGTGCTGAGGTAAGGTGGGAGGATAGGACCCTTTTTATTAGAACTTCAAGGATAAAAAACCCAATTGCTCCCTATGATCTTGTGAAAACAATGCGAGCCTCGGTGCTCGTTTTGGGTCCTTTGATTGCGAGATGTGGTTTTGCAAAGGTTTCCCTTCCGGGTGGTTGCGCTATCGGGGAAAGACCTATAGATCTGCACCTTAAAGGTTTTGAATCTCTCGGTACAACTGTGGACATCGATGAAGGTTATGTTGTTGCCGAGGTTAAAGGTAGGTTGAGAGGAAATAGGTACGTCTTTGAAAAGGTTACCGTAACCGGGACTGAGAACGTTCTTATGGCTTCTGTTCTTGCAGAGGGCGAGACTATTCTTGTTAACGTAGCCGAGGAACCTGAGGTGGTTGAACTAATTGAGGTTTTGAAGAAGATGGGAGCTATGGTTGAGGAGGTTGAGCCAAGGGTTTTAAGGGTGGTTGGAGCTGGGAAACTCGGTGGTTTTACTCACAGGGTTGTGCCGGATAGGATTGAGTCCGCTACTTTTATAATAGCGGGCATTATGGCTGGAGAAGTTATAGATATAATAGGTGTTAACTGTGATCATCTTACAGCTGTACTCGATAAACTAAAGGAGTGTGGTGCGAGGTTTGAGTCGATAGAGGGTGGTTTAAGAGTATACGGTGTTGATAGAATAATAGCCAGGGATGTTGAAACTGCACCTTATCCTGGGTTTCCCACTGATGTTCAAGCCCAGTATACGGCTCTTATGACTATAGCGGAGGGTATATCTGTTATAACGGAAACCATATTTGAAAAAAGGTTCATGCATGCGGCTGAGCTCAGAAGGATGGGTGCAAAGATAACCATAGACGGACAGAGAGCTATAGTGGAAGGTGTTAAGAAACTTAAGGGAGCTCCACTTATGGCTAGTGATTTGAGGGCAAGTGCAGGTTTGGTTTTAGCTGCTCTTGTTGCCGAAGGTAAATCTAAGATATCGAGGGTTTACCACTTGGATAGGGGGTATGAGAGGTTTGATGAAAAGCTAAGGTCTTTGGGGGCAAGGATATGGAGAGTAAAGGATTAAAAATAGCTATTCCTAAAGGAAGGTTATTGAAGGATACTATTAGTCTATTTTTGAAGATAGGTTTGGATATAAGTAACGTTGAACATAGTAGGAAACTCGTCTTTAACTATCCAGAGTATGGGATAACTGTGCTTATAGTTAAGCCCTTCGATGTGGTTACCTACGTTAAGGAAGGTGTCGCCGATTTGGGCGTCGCAGGTAGTGATGTGATCGAAGAGATGGGGGAGGATCTCTATCAGCCTTTGGATCTTGGTTACGGTAAATGTAGGTTGGTTGTTGCTCAGAGGGAAGATTTTGTTATGGATACTGAACAGTTGTTTCTTAAGGTGGCTACGAAGTATCCAAGGATAGCTGAAAAACACTATAGCAAGAAAGGTATACCCCTTGAGATCGTTAAATTATACGGAAACGTTGAGCTTGCTGCTATCTGTGGTCTAGCCCATCAGATAGTGGATCTTGTCGAGACAGGTAGAACCCTAAGGGAGAATAGACTTGTAGAGGTAGAAAACATAATGGATGTTTCTGCAAGACTGATAGTCAATAGATCATCTTTTAATGTCAAACATCCGAGGGTGGTTGAACTGATAGATAGAATAGCGGATGTTATCGGAGGTTAGTTTAGAGGAGAGTGATGAGGGAGTGTTGGAAAGAGGTAAAAGAGAAATTGGAAGGTTTGGGTATTTTAAGGGGAAAAATCTATGTAAGTAGGATTTCGAAAGAAAAACCGGTTTATAAAATTACCGCAAAAAATGCTGATACTGTTTTGATATTGAAATTTTTTAATTCTCCGTTCGTGCCGGAAAAGGAGTTCAAAAGTTTAGAATTTTTATACTATGAATTGAAATTCAATTCCGGTAACTATCGCGTACCAAAACCCTATTTTTATGGGGATAGCAACGATTGTTATTACATCGCTGAAGATTTCGTTGATGGTAAGGATTTGGATCATTATCTTGATAGAGGGATATTAAATCCATTTAAATACTATGGCAAGCTACTTGGCAAGCTTAGTCAAGTTGCCAATTGGTTATCTAAGCTTCACACCCTAACCTACTCCGATATATCTTCCAGCAAGGATCAACAGTTTAATTACATGAATAAGCTAATTCTGTCACTGAAAAATTGGGATGGTTTTCGTCTATTTGAGGATAGAATTGTGGAACTCGTTGATAAGTGGAAATTTAAGATCTGTGGATCCGATTTTTTATTTTCCTGTATTGTTCATGGTGATGCAACACCCACGAATTTTATAATAAAAGGTGATGTTGTTTATGCTATAGATCTCGAGAGGATGAAGAGACAACATCCCTTGTGGGATGTGGGTTTTATCTGTTCTGAGATAAAGCATTACTATATGTGGAAGGGGAAAAACTCCTATGATGCGGAACCAGTAGTATCACACTTCTTCAGGGTTTATAGCGATTCTTTTGGTAGAGTTGATTTTAAGCTACTTTCCGATTATCTTCCATTCTTCATGGCTATGGGTTATCTGAGAATATCGAGGAATCCTTGGTTACACGATGATCATAGAATGAGGTTATTAGAGGAGGCTATAAATTGTCTAAAATACGGGCTTTAGTCTTCGATCTTTATGGAACACTGATAGATATACAGACTAATGAATGGAAGGATGAGATTTTTAGATTTATATCGAGGTTCCTTGGGTACTATGGTATGGAAGTTACGCCGGAGGAGATAAGGGTTAGGCTGGATCTTGAGATCGATAGGGTAAAAAAGTCAAGTAAGGAGAACTATCCTGAGATTGATCTTGTTGAAATTTTTGAAAGGGCACTTTTCAAAGAGCAATTTATCGCGAGGAGTTTTGTGGAGGCGATAGTTAAAATACATAGGATCCTCAGTATAGATTGGATAAGACTCTTTCCGGATACATTGGATGTACTTAGAGAGCTTAAAAGAAGGGGTTACAGGATGGCGGTTCTTTCTGATGCTCAGCGCTCCTTTGCCTATGCCGAGATGAGGCAGTTTAACTTGGATGCTTTCTTTGACTATATACTCTTTTCAACCGAATTTGGTTTTAAAAAGCCGGATTTGAGACTTTTTAAGATGGTCTCTGTGATAATGGATGTACCTATTGATGAGATCCTCTATGTTGGAGATAGTGTGAGGAGAGATTTGTTTGGGGCAAAGATGGCTGGTATGAAGATGGCTCTTGTTAGGACTCATATGCCGGATGATCTTAGTGTAAAACCTGATTTTTATAGCCCCGATCTCAGGGGCCTGTTAGGCTTTTTGGATAGTTTGGGAGGATAGTCTTATGTGGGTTCTTAAGGTTAGGGATAGTTTTTCCGGTGCGCATTTTTTGAGGAATTACGAGGGTAAGTGTGAGAATCTACACGGTCATAACTGGTTGGTTGAAGTGGAGGTGGAGGGGGATAGGCTCGATGAAAAGACAGGAATACTTATAGATTTTAAGGTTATAAAGGGTTTTTTGAAGGATATTCTGGAAGTGTTGGATCATAGGTTGTTAAACGATTTAGAGGCCTTTAGAGATGTTAATCCATCTGCGGAAAACATAGCAAGGTTTATATATGAGGAGATGAAAGTACGATTATCCAGCTATCCAAATGTAAGGGTCAGGGCGGTAACGGTTTGGGAATCTGAGAATAGTTGTGCAACTTATCTTTCCACTTCAACCTCTTCCAGGTAGAGTTCGCCACTATCGTAGTCGTAGGCGAATATTTCCGCGTATCTTGCCCAGTCTATCATTGTTCTTAGCTGTCTCAGTGCCTCTTTAGGGGTGAAATAGTTTTCCAGTATGTCTAAGAAGAAGTCATCCTTTATCTTACCTTTCGGTGTGCTCTTTAAAACGGAGTATATCTGGTTTACAAAGGGAACATTTTTCAAGAGAGCCTCACGGAATATTTCCTTCTGTCTTAATGGATCAGCCTTTGCCCATTCTATGCCAAGGGGAGTAAGGACAAAATCACCTTCAACGGTATCGCCAAACCCGAGTATCTTTGCAGATTCTATTATAGGGAAGATATCATCAACCTCTAAGTTTAATTCCGAGGCGAGTTGATATATATCTACCCTACCTCCCTTATCATAGACCATCTCAACTAAACCCGCAATTGAACCAACTTTTGCATGTGGTAGAAATAGGAACTTTTCTTTCTTCTCTATCTTTTCCAATTCTATTCCCTCAGCCTTTGCAAGCGATGTGTATATCTTATCTAGTAAGTTCCTATATTCTCTGGAATTTCTGTTTCTAGGGTATGGTAGATCTATCTTTACTTCTTCCATTATTCTACCGGGGTTGTGGGTGAGTATGATTGCTCTTGTTGACATAAACACCGCTTCCTCGATGTTATGTGTTACCATAAGTATTGCTTTTGTTGGTAGTTTCCCTTCTCTCCATAACTCTATTATGTCTCCCCTTAAGTTGTGTGCTGTAAGTACATCGAGGGCTGAAAAGGGTTCATCCATGAATAGTATTTCTGGTTCTACAACGAGGGCTCTCGCTATACCCACACGCTGTTTCATACCTCCCGATAGTTCCTTAGGATAGGCATCTTCGAATCCATCGAGTCCTACGAGGTCTATAGCCTTTATGGCTCTTTCGTGAATCTCCTCTTTGCTGTATCCGCTATTCACAAGAGCTAGTTTTACATTTTCCAGAACCGTAAACCATGGGAAAAGGGCGAAATTCTGGAAAACCATCGATACCTTTACCTTTGATAGTTTTATCGGTGTCCCTCTATATAGTACCTTTCCTTCGGTAGGCTCGATTATACCAGCGAGAATCCTTAGTAGTGTTGATTTACCTGCTCCAGTTTGTCCCAGTATGGATACGAATTCCCCATCCTCGACCTTTAAGTTTATACCATCTAATACCACTATTTCTCTATTCCCACTTTTAAATGATTTTTTTATATTTATAGCTTCCAAGACGGGTTTTTTTTCGATCCTATCCATCTATCACTCCTCCAGTTTGAATCTACTGCTTGCAAGTCTAAATAGTCTCTTCCATATGGTTACGTTTATAAGAACTACTAAAAAAGCCATAAGGGATGTGGAAGCAATTAGTAAGTTAAAATTGGCGTTTGATGCGGATTCAGTTATAAGAGCTCCCAATCCCGTCGTTTTAAGAATCTTCCCTTCGTAGGTTATAAATTCACTCACTATGGTTGCGTTCCATGCTCCTCCACTTGCTGTGATCAGACCTGTAACAAGATTGGGTAGTATCCCTGGTAAAATCAAACTCTTCCATCGAGTTAGCCCTTTTATTTTAAATAGATCCGCCACCTCTACGAGATCTCTAGGAATTGAGTAAGCTCCAGCTATAATATTAAAAAGTAGATACCATTGAGTACCAAGTAGCATTAAGGCTATTGATGCTACATCTACCGGTAACCTCAGTTTAAGGACTATAAGCACTATTATCGGGAATACCGCTGTTGCAGGAATAGATGCGAGGATCTGGAATAACCCCTGGATTTTGCTCGCTAGTGATCTATTCATACCTATAGCTACACCAACCGGTATCGTCCATAGTAGCGCTAAGGTTATGGAACCAAATACTCTCACCATAGATAGAAGTGCGGATTTTCCTAAAAGTATAATTTCATCCTTGGAGAGACTTGTTATGGCTTCTAGGAAAGTTTTTGCTTTGCCTAGAAGTAAAATAACTACGTATGATAAAGCTAAGAGAGTGATCGTATTGACCGTATAGTTAAGCGTTCTGTTTTCTTTTTTACTTTTCTTTTTTTCTAATTTATAATTGATTCTTTCCATGTTTATTATCAGCGAGTATATGAGATTACCCAATGCTTTTGCAATCCTTGATTTACCAAGTAGTTCGTACATGAGAGAGTAACTTTCAAACTCTTCTGAAACCTTTTCCACTTTGAATTTTTGAACCCAGCTTGTTAAAGGTTGCCATATTAGAAAATCAATCAGAACTATGGTGATTACCATAGCTGACAAACCGTAAATCACATGTTTTATACTTCCACTTTCAGCTGCTGTCTGTATGTAGGATCCTATACCGGGGAGCCTAAAGTACTTATCTCCAAGCGTGAACATTTCGCAGGCCATAAGGAAGAACCATCCACCGGCAACACTCATGATACTATTCCAAACTAAACCTATCATACTGAAGGGAAGATCTATACGGAAGAATTTCGATATCCTATTGAACCTATATATGATCGCTACTTCTTTAAACTCTCTCGGTATGGAGTTTATGGAATGGTAGTAACTGAAGGTTAGATTCCATACCTGTCCAGTGAAGATGAGGAATATTGAGGCGATTTCTACCCCTATTCTTCTATTTGGGAATAGACTTATCATAGCTAGGGTGACAGCTGGCATAAACGAGAGTACCGGCACCGATTGTAGTATATCGAGTATCGGGATCATTACGGCACTGTGGAGTTTAGATTTGGAGGCGGTATAACCGTACCATATCGAAAAGGTTATAGAGAGCATATAGGCGATGAGCATTCTAACCAGCGATTGAGCAACATACCATGGTATATAGATAGGTTCCAGATTTACCTCGAAGTAGTAGCCTGTTCTATTCCACTCTGATGCAACGTTAACGATTAGTGTGATGGCAAATAATAGAAACAGAAGTACAAATAGATCTATAAGATTTATTCTACGTTCAGGTATGCTTACGGTAGGCATCCTCATTGTTAACTGTGAAATATTATTACAGTACGTTGCTACTGTCAATTATTGTTACTTTCAATATAGGTCTTATGGAGGAGCACCTTTATCCTTCCTTTTTTGTTTTTCTATTGACAATTTGATTATAAAGTTTATTATAAAGAGTAGACTAAACCTTAACTGGGGGTGAGAGATGGCCAAGCTTAACGAGAATGCGGTGAGGCTAATGGATTTAGCCAAAAAGAAAGCTGAAGAGTTAAAGGAAGCAATAGTTGATACAGACCATTTGGTATGGGCCTTGTTTAGTATGGAGGATGGGAATCCTTTCAGGAAATGGTTGGAGAATAAGGGTATTGACTTTAGGAGTGCCTATCAAGAGGTAAACAGGGTTTTAGATAATCTTAAGTCTCAACTCGATAATGTTGAAGAGTCCTATAGAAAGGCGGTAATCGATTTTAGAAATGATCTTAGAAGTAGGTATTCTATAGATTTTGCGGATGAAGCTTTAAGGGCTCTTCTATTACAAGTTGATGAAACGCTATATAGAACGATGAAGGGAGAATCTATTAAGGATAAAGTTCCTATTAGGGTAAAGAGATGGGTTCCCTCTAAGAGGAGGAGAAGATCCCTAATTGAGGAGTTCTTTGGGGAGGATATTATAAGTGAGGTTTTCGGTAGATTTTTTGAGGAATTCGAAAGTCCTTCGATTACTTGGGCCTTTAAGGAAGATGTAGTTGAGGTACCCAAGGCTTTTGTGGATTTCATAAGGGAAATAGCTGGAAAGTATAAGATCGATCCAAATGCTACTGATGAGATTATAGTTACCCTTATAGATTTTGGCGATAAGATGATCAATTCGCTTATCCAACTTGTGGATAACGGTATCGATCCAAGAAGGATTGTAAGGAGGATACTGAGGTTACTTTTTAACGAGAGATTCGAAGGTATTGGTAATTCGTATTTTATCGATCTCATACTTGAGAAGGTTGGTGTCTCTGAGATAGGTATTTCTGATATAGTGGATGCACTTATAGCCCATCCAAATACGGTGGGTGGTAATATTTTACAACAGATAGTAAAATCATTAGAGGGGAGAGGTGAAAAGATGGGTAAGATAAGAGATGAGCTGAAGGAAGAGGAGAAGAGTGCGCTTGAAAGGTTTGGTGTTGATCTCGTTAAACTTGCAAAGGAGGGTAAGCTCGATCCTGTTATAGGAAGGGATAAGGAGATTCGTCAGGTTATGGAGGTCCTCATAAGGAAGCAAAAGAATAATCCTGTCCTGGTAGGTGAAGCTGGTGTAGGAAAGACCGCTATAGTTGAAGGTTTGGCTCAGCTTATAGCTAAGGGTGAAGTTCCAGATGAGCTTAAGAATAAAAAGATCTACTCTATAGATATGGGGGCTCTAATTGCAGGTACCAAATACCGCGGTGAGTTTGAGGAACGTCTAAAGGCCTTGATTGAGGAAGTTAAGAATAGGGATGACGTAATACTATTCATAGACGAGATCCATAATCTGGTTGGGGCCGGTAAAGCGGAAGGAGCTATGGATGCTGCTAACATATTGAAACCTGCTCTTGCAAGGGGCGAGATAAGGGTAATTGGAGCAACTACTCTGGATGAGTACAGGAAGTACATCGAGAAAGATTCTGCGTTAGAGAGAAGGTTCCATCCTGTATTTGTGCAGGAACCTTCCTACGAGGATACTATAGAGATACTGAAAGGTTTAAAGGAAAGGTACGAAAACTATCATAAGGTCAAGATAACAGATGGTGCTATTGAGGCAGCTGTAAAACTTACCTCAAGATACGTACAGGATAGGAAGAATCCTGATAAGGCTATAGATGCTATAGATCAGGCGGCTACCAAGAAGAAACTGGAGGTATCCTTCGCTTCGGCTTCGGAAAAGGATAGAGAGATCGAAAAGAAGATAGAGAATATAGAGAATAGGTTGAGGGAGATAGATAAAGAGATTGAAGAGGCTGCTAAGAAAGAAGACGTCGATAGGGAGACCGAGTTAAAGATCGAGAAGGCCAAGTTGGAGAAGGAACTCAAGCTACTTAGGAAGAGAGAAGCTGGGGAAAGGGTTGAAGTCTATGTGGATGAGGAAGATGTTGCCAAGGTAGTTTCCGAGTGGACGGGTATTCCGGTGTCTAAGATGATGGAAGAGGAGAAGGAAAAGTTATTGAAGATGGAGGACTATCTCCATAAGAGGGTGATAGGTCAGGATGAGGCTGTAAAGGCGGTATGTGAAGCCATAAGAAGGGCTCGTGCTGGTATATCGGATCCAAAGAGGCCACTCGGTTCATTCCTATTCCTTGGACCTACGGGTGTGGGGAAGACTGAGCTTGCAAAAGCTTTGGCCGAGTTTCTCTTTGGTAGCGAGGATGCGTTGATAAGACTCGATATGAGTGAGTTTAAGGAGGAGCACTCTGTGGCTAAGTTGATAGGAGCTCCTCCTGGATATGTAGGTTACGAGGAAGGTGGAAAGTTGACGGAGGCTGTAAGGAGAAAACCATATTCCGTTATACTACTCGATGAGATTGAAAAGGCTCATCCTAGGGTTTTTGACCTATTCCTACAGGTCCTTGACGACGGTATTTTAACGGATTCACATGGGAGAAGGGTATCCTTTAGGAACACGGTTATAATAATGACATCTAATCTCGGTTCCGAGTATCTTAGGAGCATACTTGATAGGAAGGATGCTATGGAGAATGAAGAGAGGTTCAATGAGCTGTTTGAGGAAGCTAAGAACAGGGTTTTGGATGTTGTGAAGAGTTACTTCAGACCTGAATTTCTCAATAGGATCGATGAGATAATAGTATTTAGACCGCTTACAAAGAGAGAGATAAGAGAGATACTTGAGCTACAGATCTCTAGATTGGCAGGTAGGTTGAAGGATAGAAATATTGGTATAGAGCTTACAGAGTCCGCTAAGGAAGCTATAATAAAGGAAGGATTCGATCCGGTTATGGGTGCAAGACCTCTAAAGAGGGCCATTCAAAGGTTTATTGAAAATGAGATATCGGAGCTTATAATAAAGGGTGATTTGAGGGAAGGTCATAAGGTAATTGTGGATTATAGGGATGGCAAATTTACCTTTGATATAGTTAAGATGGAGGAGAGTATTGATTCCGATAAAGGACGAGAATCCAACTGAGACATTCCCTTTTGTTACTATTAGTTTGATAATTTTGAATATATTGGTTTTTTTATGGGAGTTGAAATTTGATCCCTACACCTTTAATGCTTTGGTCAGAGAGTTAGGCTTTGTACCCGCAAGGTTTTGGGGGATAAGTCGAGACTGGCTTATCCCCCCCTATATCTCTATTATAACCTGCATGTTCCTTCATGGTGGTTTCTTCCATATAGCTGGTAATATGCTATACCTGTGGATATTTGGTAACAATGTGGAGGATAGACTTGGGCACTTTAGGTTTCTCGTTTTTTATCTGTTATGTGGAATTATAGCCACAATTTTCCACTCTGTGATATATCCTCATTCTATGGTTCCGCTGATAGGAGCCTCGGGAGCGATAAGCGGTGTGCTCGGAGCTTATCTTATAGAGTTTCCCTTTGCCAGAATTGTTACATTAGTTTTTATATTTATATTTATCACAACAATAAAGGTACCTGCCTTTATATTTATAGGTTTATGGTTTTTTATGCAGTATCTTAACGGTATTGCCTCATTGGCCCTTTATACTCCAACCGGTGTTGCCTGGTTTGCACACATGGGCGGTTTTGTTGCAGGTATAATACTATACCGCCTCTTCCCTAAGCGTAGATCGAAAAGAAAAGTCTACTATTATATAGATTAGCCGTTAAACCAGTTTTTCCTTTATTTTTGCGGCAAATTCTTCCATCTCCTTCTCAATGTACTTTTGTTTTCTCCAGCCGAATCTAAAACCATCGGTGTAAAACCTTGGTATTACATGAACATGTACATGAAACACTTCCTGCCCACTTGCTTCTCCAGAATTTACAAGGATATTGAGTCCGTCTGCGTTTAAAGCCTCTTTTACCGCTTTTGCTACTTTATTCACCACTTTATAGAGTTTTCCAGCTTCCTCGGGTGTGAGATCTAAAAAGGTTTCGGCATGTCTTTTAGGTATAACCAGTGTATGTCCTTTGTTTACGGGAGCTATGTCCAGGAAGGCTAAAAATTCTTCATCCTCATAGACCTTTACAGAGGGAATCTCTCCATTTACTATCTTACAGAACACACACATTACAACCCTCCTTGTAAATGTATTACTTTTGTTGTTAAATTTATATTATAGAATAGCGATAAAATACAAGGAGGTAAAGCCATGGTTAAGTTAACTTTTCTGGGTCATGCCTGCTGGTTAATCGAGAGTCCACAGGGGAAAGTGATAATCGATCCCTTTTTAAACGGTAATCCTCAGGCGGTTAAAAAACCTGAGGACATTGTAGTCGATGCTATATTGGTTACCCATGGTCACGGTGACCACTTGGGTGATGCTATAGCTATATCGAAGAAGAACAACGCGGTTATAGTAGCTCCCTATGAGCTTGCAACTTTCTGTGGTAGTAAGGGTGCAAACGTTCATCCTATGCACATCGGTGGATCTAGGGAATTCCCCTTTGGATGGGTAAAGCTTGTTCCTGCAAGCCATGGTTCCGGTTACGTGGATGAAAAGGGTCAGATACTCTACCTCGGTAATCCCTGTGGTTTCATCTTAAAGACTGCTGGTAAGGTCATATACCACGCTGGAGATACCGGAGTTATAGCGGATATGGAGTTGATCGGAAAAATGTACAAAGTGGACGTTGCACTTTTACCCATAGGCGGTAACTTTACCATGGATCCAGAGGATGCCTTATGTGCTGTAAAGATGATTAAACCAAAGGTTGTGATACCCATGCACTATAGTACATGGCCCTTGATAGAGCAGGATCCCAATGCCTTCGTGGAGAGGGTAAATAGGGAGACCGAAACAAAGGGTGTGGTAGTTAAGCCTGGTGAAACTTATGAGGTATAAATCGATATTCATAATACTTGTGCCAATTATTCTTGTGGCTGGATATATAAAGGGGGAGGATCTTTCCAATTCCTCCCCTGTGAAAAAGAGAAATGAGGTGGTTCTTAAGGAGGTAAGGGGTGGTAAGGAGATAGAGAGTGTAAGAGTAGAGTTGATCGACTCCTACTGTAAAGATGATAGAAGGGCTTATATTTTGAAAGTCAAAACACGTAGTCCCTTTTGGAATAACCTGGATTGTTCCTACAACAACGCCTGGAAGGTATTTGAGTTAATCGGGGAGAACGAGTTTTTACCCCAATCGGTTGAGGATGTATCGAAGGAGTTCTCTAGGAAGGAAAACTTGAGTGATTCTGAGAAGGTCTATAGGATAGTTTTTTACGATAACTGTTCGAAGGTTAAAGGCCCATCACGGTTGGTTTTAAAGTTCATCCTCGGTGTAATCACATTTAGTATATAACTCTACTTTTCCGCTATATATAAATGGCATATACCAAAGGTTAGCGGAATAGACCTTATATTTGAAAAACCGGCTTTTTTAATCTCTAGCATGAAATTTTCTGGATCTGGGAAGGAATGGACGGATTCTGGTAAATACCTATAGGCGTAGTTATCCTTCGAGATTATGGATCCTATGGCAGGTAGTACCTTTCTAAAGTAAAGATCGTAGATTTTACCAAAGATTCCCTTGGGTAACGAAAATTCAAGTATCAGTAACCTACCATCTCTCTTCAATACTCTATAGAATTCATTTAGGACTCTTTTCCTGTCCCTAACGTTCCTTATCCCAAAGGCTATCGTTACAGCGTCGAACACTTCCGATCTAAATGGTAACTCCTCCCCTACCCCCTGTATCGGAATTATATTTTTATTCTTGATCTTTGGTAATCCAACCTTCAGCATATTCATACTTGGATCTATACCTATAACTTTACAGTTCTTGATGACTTTACATATGGCTATGGCAACGTCGTAGGTTCCTGTAGCAACATCGAGGATTAATCCACCCTTTCCGATATTAAGTGCTAACACACGTCTCCAGTATATATCTATCCCGCCTGACAGTAGCCTGTTTAGTAGATCGTATCTGTCGGCTATCCTATCGAAGAGTTTCCTTGTATCTATCTTTCCTTCCAGATAGGTTCCCTCTTTTCCAAGAATGCCTTAATACCCTCCTTAGTGTCTTCCATCTTGGCATTTACGACTATCAGGTTAGATGCATATTCTAGGGCTTCCAACTCTCCCATGTCAAGCTGGGAATGGAATAATCTTTTGCCGAGTGATATTACGTTTAGACTGAATCTTGTGATTAATGAGGCGAGTTCCATCGTAACTTCCATAAGTTTTCCACGTGGGGCTATTCTGTTTATCAACCCCCATTCATAGGCTTTGTTAGCATCTATAGGTTCTCCTGTAAATAGCATCTCCGCTGCCCTTTTTCTCGATAAATTCCTGAATACATATACACCAGGGGTTGCGCAGAAGAAGCCGAATTTTATACCTGGAGTCATAAACAGCGTTCCCTCTTCGGCAACCGCTAGATCGCATGCGCCAACGAGTTGACAACCTGCGCCAGCCGCGAAACCATGAACACTCGCTATTGTTACTTGAGGTATTTCTTTCATAGTCTTGAACATTTTACTACACTCTGTGAATACATCGTAAACATCCTTGATACTTTCCTGCAGCACATCCTCATAGTAATGACCTGAGCAGAAACCTTTACCCTCTCCTCTAAAAACTATAACCTTTACTTTCTTCTCTTCACCTACCCTTTCAAGTATCCTCCTTACCTCTACTATCATTTCCTTAGTAAGGGCGTTTCTCTTTTCCGGATTGTTTAATGTGATTATTCCTACACTATCCCTTTCTTCGTATGTAACTAGGTTACTCATTGTAAACCTCCTTGGTGTAAT
>CAZPXS010000003.1:0-131084 GCA_964590075.1 uncultured Aquificales bacterium | reverse complement strand
TTTTTTTGTTTCCATACTATTTATTTTAATTTAGATATTTTAAAATTTCAAGAGCCTAAAACAAGTTGACCGTAATTTTTGCTATATCTTTTGAAACTTTTAAAACTATGATTGTTAATCCATTAACACTGCTATAACCTTCGTGATAGCCACCCAGTTACATTTTGTTCCAGGTGTGGTATGGTTGCACTTTTCTAATTCAGTTTTACCGATTCCAGTCGACCTGTTTTATGTGATGTAACATAGCCCATAAGTTGTCAGGTATAGTGAAAAACCTGGTAGAGATAGAAGATCCAAGCTATAAAAGAGCTTTAGGACAAAATTCTTCGTTTAATGGAATGTAAGAAAATAAAAAAAACTTTTTACGTCCTGGATTGACATTCTCTTTTATTTGTTATAATAAAAATTTTTAAAGTAGGTTAAAACTCTGGGAGGTGTATGATGCTTAAGGGAGAAGGAAATGGGTATTTCGGCTTTATGAGAAATATTTTTAAGAACCTCGGTTTATTTGAGAAGGATGAAGCTCTGAAGGGTGTTAGGGTACTTGACGTAACGGCAGTGGTACTTGGTCCAAGTGCGAGTGACATGCTTGCTGAGTTTGGTGCTGAAGTTATAAAGTTTGAGCCTGCCCATGGAGATCAAATGAGGTTTGTAACGCCCTTTGCCTATTTTTACAAGAACATGTCCCCCGGTCTCTGGGAACAACAGCACAACAGGTATTGGGTTGGAATGCATCTTGGCCATCCTAGGGCAAAGGAGCTGTTTTTGGAGTTTGTCAAGAGGGCTGATGTGGTTATTGACAACCTTACACCTGGTAGGATGGCAGAGTGGGGGCTTGATTATAGTGTCTTATCGAAGATAAACCCAAGGATCATTCAGTTACACGTATCCGGCTTTGGTAGTTGGGGTCCATGGACCGGAAGAACATCATACGATGCTATAGCTCAATCGATGGGTGGCTTGGCTTATATTACTGGTTTTGAAGATAGGGGTCCCATTAAATCTGGAGTATGGATCGCGGATTGGATCAACGGCCTAATGTGTGCTTTGTCAATAGTGATAGCCTTAAATTACAGGGAGAGAACCGGAAAGGGTCAGTTTATAGATCAGATGCAGGTTGAGAATGTGATAAGGATGTTAGATTGGACCTGGCTCTACTGTTATATTACCGGTAATAATAGACCGAGAAGCGGGAATAGGGATCTTGCGATATGTCCGAGCGATCTATTCGACTGTAGGGATGGTTGGGTGGCGATAAGTGCCTTTACAGAGTGTGAGTTTGAAGGTTTATGTAAGGCTATGGATAGGATGGATCTCTTTGAAAGATTCAGGGATCCTGTCGATAGATTGAAGGATGAGAACGCTAGGTACATATTGTCGGAGATAGCTAAGTGGGCCAAAGAAAAGCATAGTGAGGAAATTGTAAGGTATGCTGACAAGTTTGGCTTTAGTGCAACAAAGGTATTAGAGGTCGATGATGTGTATCATAGTGATCACTTCAACGAAAGGGGTGCTGTCCAGGAATATGAGGATGAGGTTTACGGCTACTTCAAAGAACAGGCTTATGCTCCGAGGATGAGTGAGACACCGAGTAGAGTTAAATGGGGTCCAAGGCCAATAGGCTTTGATAACGAATACGTTTTTGTAAAAGTCCTTGGTCTTACAATGGACGAGGTTAAGAAACTTTACGAGGATAACGTGATATTCAAGTGGAGTGAATCCATCCCATCGAGTTGCCCACCACCTGATTGGGATGGGAAATCTGGTATAAAGTATCCTTGATAAAATTAAGAGATTAGAGGAGGTGGCCCATGAGTTTAAGTAAAGAGAAGATCGTAGGTATGGCCATAAATGAGAATTACGCTGAGTTTACCTATTCTATAACAAATCCCGATGATGTGTTCAGAAAACCTGAGGCTCTAGATGATATCGTGGTACTTGATCTTAGCTATGGGAATTTTGCTGGTTTATTCGCATCAAGCTTATTGGCGGAAGTAGGAGCTGAGGTGATAAGGATAGAGCCACCTGAAGGAGATATAGCAAGGAAAATGTCGCCCTACGGTATAATGATTAAGGATACCGGTCTCCCCTATATTGTTGAGGGAAGGAACAAGTTTCATATAACCTGTGATATAACAAAGGAGGAAGGTAAAGAGATATTCAAGAAACTCGTTAGAAAGGCTGATGTTATAATAGAGACCTTTAGACCCGGATATATGGCGAGTCTTGGTCTTGGCTATGAGGATCTTGTTAAAATCAAAGCGGATATCATTTACTGTGCAATATCGAGTTGGGGTCATTTTGGTTGTGAAGCGGAAAGGCATGCGAACCAACCTTCCTATGATCTCACGGACCAGGCGAAGGGTGTCATAATGTCAGTAACGGGAGAACCTGAGCTTGATCCCGAGGTGCCAAAGGAATATAAGAAGCCACTTAAATCGGGTAACTGGATGG
Organism: uncultured Aquificales bacterium; assembly: GCA_964590075.1. Taxonomy (GTDB): domain Bacteria; phylum Thermosulfidibacterota; class Thermosulfidibacteria; order Thermosulfidibacterales; family Thermosulfidibacteraceae; genus JAGDVO01. The sequence continues at coordinate 128,630 of CAZPXS010000003.1, read as the reverse complement.
GTTGGTATGTGGGAGGAGCTTTCGCTACCCTAGGGATCACACTTGCTCTCTTTTACAGGAGAAGAACGGGTAAGGGTCAGTTTATAGATTGTGCACCCTGTGAAGGGCTCTTCTCCATAGCCAATTATCTTTTCCAATTCTATCATATGACAGGGAGAAAGATGATAAGGGCAGGTAACTATGACTACGCGGTTTTCCCCTACTCCTATTTCAAATGTAAGGATGGTTATACTTTCATATCTGGTTTTATCGATCCCAATTGGTCTGCCTTGTGTGATATAATGGGTAGGGATGATCTTAGGGAAAGATTCCCTACGATAAAGGAGAGGCTGACACCGGAAAATCAACCCATAATTCAGCATGAGATAGAGAAGTGGACATCCCAGTATACCAGCGAAGAGCTGTTAAAGATAGTTACCGAGTATAGTAGAAAACCCGATAGGAAGGGAGTTGTTGTAACAGGTAGGTTGGAGGAGCCCCTTGATGTTTTAAAAAGAGAACACTGGTATGTAAGAAGAACATTTGTTGAGATAGAGGATCCATACTATGGAAAAGTTTTAGTGCAGAATTCTTCGTTAAAGGGAATGAGCGAGACACCTGGTAGAATAAAATGGGTTTGTAGGCCTATCGGCGCGGATAACGAATTTATTTACAAAAAATATTTAGGCTTCGGCAAAAGCGATCTAAAAAGTTTAAGAGAAAGATGTATAATATAAAAAATCTTTTTAGAGGGGGATTGACCCCCCTCTCGTTTTTTGCTATTTTGGTAAGGGTAAATGGAATAACATATAATTAAAGCTGGAGGAGGAGTATGGGAAGGGAGGATTTTGTCAAATGGGCTGAAAAAGAGTTTGATATTAAGAAGGTATTTGAAAAACCGGAGGCGTTAGAGGGTATAGTTATCGTCGAGTTTGGTACTCTTATACTTGGGCCTGCGGTACCTAGTTACCTGTCAGAGTTTGGAGCTACTGTTATAAAGCTCGAGTTGCCAGGTATGGGAGATACTATGAGATCTCTCACACCATGGGGTAGATTTGTTCCGGATGGTATGGCTCAGGCTCAAGGATTCCTTAAGGAATCAAGGAATAAGTACTCCGTTGGTATAGATTTACACCATCCTGAGGCTAAGGAGATTTTTAAGAGGTTGATAAAGAGAGCCGATGTTTTTGTTGAGAATTTGAGAGCAGGTACCCTCGATAGGTGGGGTATAGGCTATAGGGATCTGATGGAGATAAACCCAAGGTTGATTTATCTTGCTAACAACGGTTTTGGTCAGTGGGGTCCCTATGTTGAAAGACCATCCTACGATGCCATCGCTCAATCTGAATCAGGTATAGCCTGGATTACAGGTTTTCCTGATGAACTTCCGCTTAAAGCTGGGATATGGCTTGCCGATTATTACGGTGCTTTGGTTTCTTCCGTTGCTATTTTAGCGGCTTTGTATTGGAGAAATAGAACCGGTGAAGGTCAGTACATAGAGTTTTCCCAGGCGGAAAACATGATAAGGGCTTTAGATTGGACCTGGATATACCAGTACCTTACTGGAAAAGGTCGTGAGAGGTACGGTAACAGAGATGTAGCGATATGTCCGAGCGATATATTTGTGAGTAAGGATAGGGAGTATGTTGCTATAGGATGTGCAACCGACGAGGAGTTTAGAGGTCTCTGTATGGCCATGGGAAGGCCGGAACTTGCGGAAGATCCTAGGTTTAAGACGCATCTTGAGAGGTTGAAACCTGAGAATCAGGAAGCTCTTTATCCGATCATAAAAGAATGGGTTGCAAAGACACCTTGGCCCGATATAGATAGGCTCGCCTCTAAATATGGCTTTGGTGCAGAGAAGGTTCATTGTGCAAGGGACATGTATACAGATCCTCACTTTGAGATTCGTGGCTTTAAGTGGACTGTGGATGATGCTATCAATGGAAGGATAGTTGTTGAAGGTATAGCTCCGAAACTTAGTAAAACTCCGGGAAGGATTAAATGGATAGGTAGACCTGTAGGCTTCGATACTTATTACGTACTAACAAAATACGCCGATCTTACCTGGAAGGAGATAAAAGAGCTTGAGGAGAAGGGTGTTATAGGTAAGTGGAAGGATATGCCCGGTAGGAAGCCACCTAAGTTCTGGGATGGAAAAAGCGGAGTTGTATATCCGTAAAGTTTTCAAGTTTTAATAAAATTACTGGGAGGTTGAGGAATGGTGGAGAAAAAGGTAGATCATACACTACCGTGGGATGAGTGGATTAGGGAGCATGATGATCCAAAATATACACCTGGTAAACCAGAGGCTCTTTCGGATCTGTGGGTTATAGATGTTTCTTACGCTAACATGGCGGGTGCCTATGCGTCGAGTGTACTTTCCGAGCTTGGGGCAAATGTTATTAAGATAGAACCACCGGGTGGTGATCCAGCTAGAACCTTTACACCCTTCGGTATAACCCATAAGGGTGAAGGTCTCGGTTACCTAAACGAGGGTAGGAATAAGTACCATATAACACTGAACTTGGAGACCGAGGAGGGAAGGGAGATATTTAAAGAACTTGCGAGAAAAGTTGATGTTATAATTGAGTCCTTCAAGCCCGGTGTGATGGATGAGTGGGGAATCGGTTATAGACAGTTGTCTACTTTAAATCCACGTTTAGTCTACTGTGCCATATATACTTACGGTCAGTATGGCCCCAGAGCTCTCTGTAATAAGGCCGACGTTGATATCATCAATCAGGCCATGAGTGGAATAACCTATGTTACAGGTGAATACGTAAAGGATCCTGAGAATCCCAAAGAGAGCGAAGTACCCACCAAGGAAGGTAACTGGATGGGTTGGTATGCGGGAGGAGCTTGGGCAGCCTTTGCTATACTCACCGCCCTTATATGGAGGGATAAGTCCGGTGAGGGTCAATTCATAGATATCTCTCCAGCCGAAGCTTTTGGTAGATGTATAAACTATGCTCTTACCAACTATCAGTTCTACGGTGATAATGTGGAGAGGATTGGCAATCTCGATGCCGGTGTTTTCTGTTACACCTATTTCAAATGTAAGGATGGCTATTGCTTCCTAAGTGGATTCGCTGATCCTAATTGGAGCCTCCTATGTGAGATCATAGAGAGACCGGATCTTAGAGAGAAGTATCCTACAGTCTTTGAGAGGTTGAATTTTGAAAACCAGAAGGCAGCCTATAAGGAGATAGAAAAGTGGACCATGGATAAAACCTATGAGGAGATCTTCAATATAGTCATGGATGCGAATAGGAAGGCCAAGGAGTCCGGTAAAGGTGGTGTTGTTGTTCCGGGTAAGGTTGTCTCTCCATGGGAGGTTATGCATACAGAGAACTGGTGGATAAGAGGTACCTTTGTTAAATTTGAGGATCCTATATATGGAGAGTTGATTATAGCGAATCAGCCCTGGAAGATGACAAAAACTCCACCTAGGGTTAAGTGGCTATGTAGACCCGTGGGAAGGGATAACGAGTATATATATTCAACTATGTTGGGATTCGGAGCGGAAAGGATCAGAGAGTTAAAGGAAAAAGGTGTTATATAGGTGTAATCCTAATAAATCGAGGCATGGGGCTTGATAGTCCCATGCCTTTTTATTATTTATAACCCATGGATTGTAGTGGATCAAAGGGAAAAATATTAGTTTTTGCCGGCTCAGGTGGTCAGGGTATAGTCCTGTTAACAAGATTGGTCGGTGATCTTTTAGTTCGTAAAGGTTACAGTGTTATCTCTACTGAAACTCACGGTATGGCGACAAGAGGTGGAAGTGTACTCAGTTTTATGAAGGTTGGTGATTATAGGAGTCCTTTTGTTCTTTACGAGAGTGCACATATAGGTGTGGTTCTGGATGATTCTGAGCTTGATAAAGTCGAACCCTATCTTATGGAAGATGCCCTTTTGATATCTCCTTCAAAGGGTCACGTTAAACTGGATGATATTAGGCTCAAACACTCTCTACCCTTTAGGTCTCTTAATATCATGGCCTTTGGAATTTTGTCCTATCTCTTTGGAGCCACATTTGATGAAGGCCTTGAAGTTTTAGGTAAGTTTGGAAAAGTTAAAGATGAGAATAGAAAGGCCTTTGAGGTTGGATATAAGGAGGGGATGGAAAGATGTATCAGGCTAGATTAGAGACTATGGACAGGGAACTATTAACCGATTTACAGCTTAGAAGGCTTAAAGATACCATTCGTCATATTAAGGAGAACAACGAATTCTATTGGGAGAAGATTTGGAGGCCGGAACCGGAGGATATTAAAAGTTTAGAGGATTTGAGGAATTTTCCATTTCTTACGAAGGACGATTTAAGAGAAGGTTATCCCTTTAGGTATACATGTGCGAATAAGGAATCCTTCGTTAGGTTTCATATGTCAAGTGGTACAACGGGTACTCCTATTGTAAACTTTTACACAGTTAGCGATGTTGAACAGTGGGCGGAGATAATGGCCAGGTGTCTTACCTGTGCGGGAGTAACTTCCAAAGATGTGGTTCAGATAACCCCTTCCTTTGGTCTTTTTAACGGAGGCTTCGGTTTTCACTATGGTTGTGAGAGGATAGGTTGTATGGTTGTACCGATAGGTGCTGGTAGAAGTATGTTGCAGCTCGAGCTGATGAAAACTATGGGAACTACAGTTATATGTGCTATAGCGAGTTATCCTTTGAGGCTAATTGAGGTTGCTAAGGAAGAGGGTTTTGATTTTAAAAGGGATACTAAGCTCAGAGTTGGTATATTCGGTGCAGAAGTATGGTCTGATGAGGTTAGAAATAGGATAGAAAGTATTATGGGTATAGATACCTACGATATAATAGGTATGACTGAGACTGGTGGTGTTGGGCTTGGTATAGATTGTAAGTGTAAGTGTGGAATACATGTATGGGAGGATCATTATATAGTTGAGATAATAGATCCCAATACAGGTGAGGTTCTCCCCGATGGTGAAGAGGGTGAGATGGTGGTTACTACGTTAACAAGGGAGGGATTACCCCTCATAAGATATAGAACAAGGGATATAACTAGGATAGTGTCGAGGGAAAGGTGTGACTGTGGCAGAACACATTTAAGAGTCGATAGGATCAAAGGCAGAACTGATGATATGTTGAAGATAAAGGGAGTTAATTTCTATCCATCCCAGATAGAGTCGATTCTAATGAGACATAGGGAAGTCGGCAATGAGTATCAGATAGTTATAGATGAGGTTAAGGGTAAGACAAAGGTGAAGATAGTTCTTGAAGTTAAGGATTCTTCGAGAGTTTCTAACGGTGAATTGAGGGAGCATCTTATGACTCATCTTTATGATCTATTAGGTTTTAGGGTGGATCTCGAACTTGTGCCTGAAGGTACTATACCAAGAAAACCTGGTAAGGCTCAGAGAGTAGTTGATCTTAGGAAAGAAAAGAAAGGCTCTGAGGGTTAATAAGTGTGATTAATGTATCCTTTGTGAGCCTTTTAACTTGGTAAGGATATAGTTCCTTTAACTCAGAAATTGAGGTGGTAAGCTCAGCGCTTACCGCCTCTATCCCAAGCCCCATTATCTTTGGAGCTATAACTACATTTATCTCATCGAAGAGATTTTCCCTTATAAAGCTTGAATGTACCTCCCCTCCACCTTCCACAAGTACCTTTGTGTAACCTTCCTCACCAAGAATCTTAAGTAAATTTAATAGATCGACCTTACCATCCTTACCCTTAATTATGGTGAACCTAATTCCCTTTTTTACAAGTAGATTCTTGGTTTCTTTATCTATATCTACACCGAAAAGCCATGTGTTTTCTGGATTAACTTCAAAGATTTTGTAGTTTTTATCTATCTTTATCTTACTCATCAGTACTATTCTCTTTGGGTTATGACCTTTTACGAGTCTTACTGTAAGTTCGGGATCGTCTCTATATAAGGTTCCCTTACCTATGATTACAGCGTCACAGAATGCCCTTAGGGAATGAGCAAATCTAAGGGCTCTCTCCGAGCTTATCCATTTTGATTCTCCATTTTTTGTAGCTATCTTACCGTCTACCGTTTGAGCCCATTTTAGTATAACGTACGGAAGACCTGTTTTAATCCATTTTATAAATCCTCTATTAAGGTATTTGCATTCGTTCTCAAGTACCCCGGTTGTAACTTCAATTCCTGCGCTTTTTAATGTTTCTATACCTTTACCACTAACCTTTGGGTTGGGGTCAACCATCCCTATAACAACTCTCTTTATTCCAGATTTTATTATCGCCTCTGTACAGGGAGGGGTCTTACCCCAATGACAGCAGGGTTCAAGATTGACGTACAATGTAGCTCCCTCTGCATTATAGTTGAGTTTGCCAAGCGCTATTCGTTCGGCATGAAGACCACCAAACTTCTTATGATAAGCCTTTGATATTATTCTACCGTCCTTTACAATCACACAACCCACTAATGGGTTGGGGGAAGTTTGGTTTCCTGCCCTCTTAGCTAAACTTATACAGGTACGTATGTATCTTTCGTCAGTAGTCAACTTCTACAAAGGCCTCCTCTTCGGTTTTTACCTCCACTATCCTGTTATTGTCGTCAACAAAGACCACTCTCGGTTTCCAGTTTCTCGCTAAGCTATCCGGTACATGTACATAGGATGCTATGATTATCTTATCACCAACCGCAACTTTTCTTGCTGCGGCACCGTTTAGGCAGATAACACCACTATTTGCTTCACCTTCTATGACATAGGTACTAAACCTTTCACCATTAGTGATATTCCAGATTTCGACGAATTCATAAGGTATTATACCTGATGCTTCAAGTAAACTTTTATCTATCGTTATGCTTCCTATGTAGTTTAGGTTTGCCTCGGTTACCGTTGCCCTATGTATCTTTGCTAGTAACATTCTCCTATAAAGCTGCATCACCCACCTCCCCTTAGATTTTATCTATCCCAAGTTGGGTGTTATCTATCAGTCTTGCCGGTCCTATCCTAACTGCAAGTGCAACCAAAGTTCCCTCTGTCAGTTTATCAACCGGTAAGAAATTCTCTGGATCAACAACTTCTACGTAATCTATTTTTGCAAGTTTTTCACTTTCTATTATCCTGGTTATCTCTTCCTTTAGTCTCTTTGGATCTCTCTCCCCATTTTCAAATAGCTCTTGAGCTTTCTTAAGTGCCCTATATAGACAGGTTGCCGCTTTTCTTTCCTCCTCATTTAGGTATGTGTTTCTTGAGCTCATAGCTAGTCCGTCTGGTTCCCTAACGATTGGCATTGGTACGATTTCGATATCCATGTTCAGGTCCTTTACCATCCTCTTTATAACTACCAGTTGTTGAAAGTCCTTTTTACCAAAGTAGGCCCTTGTTGGCTTTACGATATTAAAGAGTTTGGTGCAAACCGTTGTTACTCCTCTAAAGTGTCCCGGTCTTGATTTTCCGCAGAGTCTTTCGGTAATGTCTAAAACCTCAACATAGGTCTTGTAGCCTTCTGGGTACATCTCATCAACGGATGGATGAAAAACGACATCCACATTGTAAGGTTCGAGTAGTTTTAGGTCTCTATTTAAGTCTCTTGGATATCTGTTATAATCCTCGTTTGGTCCGAACTGTGTTGGATTTACAAATATACTGACAACTACTATTTCGTTTTCCTCTCTTGCTCTTTTTACAAGACTCAAATGCCCTTCGTGGAGATATCCCATGGTTGGTACAAAGCCGACACTTTTACCCTCCCTACACCATCCTTTACTTAATTCCATCATTTCTTTAACTCTTTCGACCAACCTCATCTTTCACCCCTACCTGTAGGAATGTTCCTCATCTGGAAATATACGGTTTTTCACTTCATCTCTGTATTTTTTAACTGCCTCTAATATAGTTTCCCTTATCGTGGCGTATCTTTTGACGAATTTTGGTTTGAATCCTGTGTAGATCCCTACAAGATCATGGAAAACCAGTACCTGTCCATCACAGTGCGGGCCAGCTCCTATCCCTATCGTGGGTATTGAAAGATTTTCTGTTATTTCCTTTGCGAGATCCATTGGAACAGCTTCAAGAACTATGGAAAAACAACCAGCCTTTTCCAGTTCTTTTGCATCTTCGATCAGTTTCTTCCTCGATTCCTGATCCCTTCCTTGAACCTTATATCCACCTATTCTGTGTATGGATTGCGGTGTAAGGCCTATATGGCCCATAACAGGGATGCCTATATCTGTCAATCTCTTTACTATTTCTATAATCTCTCTACCACCTTCCAGTTTAACTGCATGTGCTCCACCTTCCTTTATAAATTGGCCGGCATTTTTCACCGCATCTTCAACTGACACTTGGTAGCTCATGAAAGGCATGTCAGCCACTATCATCGCCCTTTTTGCTCCTCTAGATACAGCTTTTACAAAGACCATCATTTCCTCCATCGTTACGGGAAGAGTATTTTCATACCCAAGAACAACCATTCCAAGTGAATCTCCAACAAGGATTATGTCAACACCTGCCTCATCTACCATTTGGGCAGTGGGATAATCATAGGCGGTTATCATAACTATGGGGTCCCTGTTCTTTTTCATATCCATTATCTTATTTACGGTCACTCTTTCCATCCCTTTCTCCTTCTATTAAAGTTGGCCATTAAAAAAAGGCCTTTCGGACCGAGCCCGAAAGGCCTTTTTTCTATACCTTCCCGTCTCGGTCCCTTAACTAAAGGGATCCAAGCGGATGCCCACAAACAATATAATACTTTTTAGCGTTTATGGCAAGCTCATTCCCTCTTCATTTTTAAAAACATCGTATTTTAACATCTCAGCCTTAGCTACTGCTACAGCCGCAAGGTGGAATATCTCGGTTGAGGTTGCACCCCTTTGTAAGACATGTACCGACTTTGAAAGACCCTGTAGTATTGGTCCTATAACGGTTGCATTACCTATCTTAGCGCATATCTTATAGGCTATATTACCTGCGTTTAACGTTGGGAAGATTAGGACATTAGCTCTCTCCTTTAATGAGGAGAATGGATATGTGTTGATCAGTATTTCAGGATCAAGGGCAGTGTCTGCCTGCATTTCACCATCTATGATTATGTCTGGTCTACGTTCTCTAACTATCCTTACAGCATCAGCAACCTTTATTGCCTCTGGATGCTTAACGCTTCCAAAGTTGGAGAACGATAACATCGCTACCCTAGGTTCAACGCCGAATTTCCTTGCGGTATCTGCTGTGCAAATGGCGATTTCCGCTAGTTGTTCTGCGTTTGGACTTATGTTTACCGTTGTGTCTGCGAAGAAGAATATCTCCTCTTTAGCTATCACCATATAGACACCTGAAGCCACCTTCACACCAGGTTTGGGCTTTATTATTCTTAGTATTGGGCTTAGTGCATCTGGGTAGTGTCTATTTCTTCCCGCGATCAGAACATCTGCATCACCGTTATAAACCATAAGTGCAGCAAGTGTTTCTGGATCAAACTCTACGAGTCTTTTTGCCTCTTCTCTTGTTACTCCCTTTCTGTTTCTGAGTTCGTATAGAATTTCGGCATATTTTTCCTTTTTATCGAAGTTTAGTGGATCTATGATAGTTACGTCGTTACTTAGATCCAGACCAACTTCTTCCATAGTCTTTCTGATGTGTTCTGGATTACCTATGAGTATAACTTCGCCTATACCCTCCTCCTTTATCGTGTGACTTGCCCTTATTATCTCCTTGTCGTAGCCTTCCACAAAGACTATCCTCTTTGGAGCCTTTCTCGCTTCGTTTATTATTCTTCTTATCACCTCTCCTGCTTTACCTCTCAATCTCTTCTCGAGTTGTATCTTGTATTCTTCAAAATCATGTATCGGTTTTCTTGCTACGTTGGTTTCCATCGCTGCCTTTGCGACGGCTGGAGCTACCCATAGTGGTACTCTTGGATCGAGCGGCTTCGGTATGATATAGTCTCTACCAAATTCGAGCCTTTCAAGTCCGTAGGCTCTAAGAACTGACTCTGGCACTTCTTCTCTCGCAAGCTGTGCGAGGGCTAGGGCTGCTGCCTTTTTCATCTCTTCATTTATAGCTTTCGCTCTTACGTCTAGTGCACCTCTAAAGATAAAGGGAAAACCAAGTACATTATTGACCTGATTTGGATAGTCGCTTCTTCCTGTAGCTACAATCGCATCCTTTCTAACCTCATAAACTTCCTCCGGTAATATTTCGGGATCAGGATTAGCACAGGCAAATATAATCGGATCCTTTGCCATCTTCTTTATCATTTCTTTGGTAAATGCACCTTTAACAGACATTCCTATAAGGATATCCGCATCTACCACAGCTTCTTCGAGTGTTCTAACCGGTAGATCTGTTGCAAACTCCTCCTTATATGGGTTCATTCCAGAGGTTCTCCCCTTATATATCACACCTTTGGTATCACAGAGTATCATGTTTTCTTTTTTGATACCTATCGTTAGAAGCATCTTTGCACAGGCTATACCACTTGCACCTGCTCCATTGATAACTACCTTTACCTCTTCAGGTTTTTTACCAACAATCTCGAGTGCATTTATTATCCCTGCTGTTGTTATGATTGCCGTACCATGTTGGTCATCATGAAATACTGGTATATCTAGTATCTCTTTGAGCTTCTCCTCTATATAAAAACACTCGGGAGCCTTGACATCTTCGAGGTTTATCCCTCCGAAGGTGGGGGCGATGTTCTTGACAACAGTTATGAACTCATCGGGATCCTTGGTACTTACCTCAAGATCTATGGCATCAACATCCGCAAGTGCTTTGAATAGTAAACATTTTCCCTCCATAACAGGTTTTCCGGCAAGTGCACCTATATCACCTAAGCCAAGAACAGCGGTACCATTTGATATAACCGCTACTAGGTTACCCTTTATGGTATATTCATAAGCTAATTCGGGATTAGCATGGATCTCTTCGCACACCCAGGCAACTCCAGGTGAGTAGGCTATTGAAAGATCCCTCTGTCTTGAGTAGGGCTTTGTTACTATTATCTCTAGTTTTCCAGGCCTACCTTTACTATGGTATTCGAGTACCTCTTCTTTTGTAATTTTTGGTCTTTTCATGTTTCACCTCCTTCAATTTTTAGTATTTTATCAGTATTATAAAACAAATGCAACAATTATTACAAAAACCTACTCTACCTTCGATCTTACTCTTTTTGCTAAAGGTACCTGTGGTTTCAACTTGTTTTCTGTTATGACACCAACTCCTATGACGAATCCCTGGTAGCTAACCAACACCTGTCCCCTATCAACTTCCCACCTGTTCTCTATATCTAGGCCCCTTATGTATAGTTCTACCTCATCATCCTTTAATTCAACTATCCTTTTGGTTGCGTATCTTCCGAAAAGTTGAGCTGCAAAGAATGAGATTCTTACTCTACCACCTTTTAATATGTTTCCAAATCTAAAGCCTTTTCTTTGTAGCCAGGGTATCTCCTTATCTTTCAGATCTTCACTAAGTATCCAGATAGCGTCTTTGTTGATTTCAAATTCATAATTTTCAAAGGCTTTATAAGGTATTCCGAATTCTTCGTAGATTAATCTAAGTATATCTTCCTTTTTCACTTAAATTAATAGCCTCCTATCTATTACTTTACAAATCAATATTCCATTTTTTAGTTCCACCTTTATCTTCTCTCCCTCCTTTATACTGTATATATCTTTTAGGATTTTACCTTTTTCGTTATAACATATTGCAAAACCTTTCTCTAGAATGTTTCTTGGTGATAAATTGTTTAATGAACTTTTTAGTAATTTAACTTTTTCTTTATATAAATTTAACTTTTGGTGAAGCTTATTTACATCCAATTTTGACCTTAATATTTGTAACTTATGATTTAAATTTGTTAACCTCTGATTTATAGCTAGTTGAAGTCTTCCTTTAAGTTCATCCAGTTTAAGGGAGCTTTGGGTAAGAACTGTTCTTGGGTTTTTCAATTCCAGTTTTTTGGATAGACTCAACATTATGGATTTTTTTGATGCTAATTTGTCCTTTATCAAGAGTATAAGATGCTTTTTTAGTTGTTTAAGTTTTTCAATTACTTCCTCTTCTTTCTTTGTTAATATTTCCGCTGCTGCGGTTGGAGTTTCTGCTCTCAGATCCGCAACAAGATCTACCAAGGTATAGTCTATGTGGTGACCTACTGCTGATACAACTGGGATTTTAGACTCAAATACAGTCCTTACGAGTTTCTCTTCGTTAAAGGCACTCAGATCCTCCTTTGATCCTCCGCCTCTTGTGATTACTATTACATCAACATATTCCCTTTCGTTGAAATATCTTACCCCCTCTATGATTTCTTCTTCTGCATTATCTCCTTGGACCTTTGAGTGATAAACCACAACATGTACATTCTTGAATCTTCTTAGAAGTACGTTTAAGAAGTCGTGTATAGCTGCCCCCTTTAATGATGTTACTACCCCTATCTTCCTTGGGAAACTAGGTATAGTACGTTTATACTTTTTATCGAAAAGTCCCTCCCTCTCTAGTTTTCTCTTTAACTCCAGTAACTTAAGGTAGGCTTCCCCTAATCCTATCTCCTCTATATGAATGACATCCAGGTTTAATTCGCCTCTCTCCTTGTAGACTGTTAGATTGGCTATTGTTCTTACCTTTTTACCTTCCTTCAATACATCCTGATACCTTATGAACCTACCCCTATACATTATAGCTTTTACCGTTCCCCTTTCGTCTTTTAGGGAGAAGGTTGCGTGTCCTCCCGGTGTTATTTTGAAGTCCGATATCTCACCTTCAACGGTGACGGGTGAGAAGTTCTCTCTTATTAGATTGTCAACACTTTCTAAGAGTTCTGTAACACTGTATACTTTGTCAAATGTTTCCTCGTACAAAGTTACGCCTCTTATAACAGGTTATTGTGTTTTCTATTAGCATAGCTACAGTAAGTGGGCCTACACCACCCGGTACTGGTGTAACTGCTGAGGCATGTCCCATCATGGCTTCAAAGTCAACATCACCTACTACCTTCCCATTTACCCTACTTATACCTACATCTATCACTATAGCACCTTCCCTAACCATGTCCTTTTTTATGAGATGGGGTACTCCTGTTGCTGAAATAACCATATCTGCATGTTTGGTGTGCTTATGTAAACATTTTGTCTTTATGTGACATACCGTTACCGTGGCGAGAAGGTTTATTAGTATATTAGCAAGTGGCTTACCGACTATATTACTCGCTCCCACTATAACTATATCCATCCCCTCTACGTTTATCCCGTAGTGATCTAATAGCTTGATTATACCCTTGGGAGTACACGGCATTATGGCTCTCTTATCCCCTATACTCACGAGCCCCGTGTTCACAGGATTGAAACCGTCAACGTCCTTATCCGGTGAAATCGACTCTATCAGCTCAACCGTTCTGTCCCTGAGATGCTGGGGTAATGGAAGTTGTAGGAGTATCCCATCAATACTATCGTTACTATCTAGTTCCTCTATCTTTTCTTTTAAAAATTCGAAGGATATGTTCTCGGGTAGTTTGACGTTGAGCGATTTTATACCAACCCTTTTACATGCTTCATGTTTTTTTGAGACATATATTTCGCTTGCTGGATCGTTTCCAACAAGTATCACAGCAAGACAGGGTTCCCTATAACCGGACCTTTTAATAGCCTCAACCTCTTCTTTTGCCCTATTCAGTATACTCTCGTATAGATCCTTTCCCCATAGTACCTTAGTCTCTATCATTTTCCTCCTTCCAGTATATTCTTTCTATACTTAGGCATTTACCCGTTGAGGTTTCTATTTCGAGAAATACACCATTTAACTGTGTTTTTCCACTTGCCACACTGAACTTCCTTGGGATATGATATATGATTCTTTCTATAGCCTCCTTCACTTCCATCCCTATCGAAGAATCGATGGCTCCGCACATTCCCGCATCCGTTATGTAACCTGTAAATCCCTTTATTATTCTCTCATCTGCAGTTTGGACATGTGTATGTGTTCCTATCACCGCACTCACCCTACCTGCTAAATAGTAGCCGAGGCATATCTTCTCGGCAGTTGCCTCTGCATGAAAATCTACCACTATCACCTTTACTCCCGAGAGATAGTTTTCCATTATCTCATCCATCCTTCTAAAGGGGCAGTCAATAGGATCCATGAATATTCGACCCTGTAGATTCACTACTGCTATAGGTGTGCCATTTACGTGCCATATACCCCAGCCTCTACCTGGGACTCCATTAGGGTAATTTGCCGGTCTGAGTACATAGTCCAGATGGTCCAAATGTTTTACGAAATCCTTTTTATCCCATACATGGTTACCCGTGGTTATTACGTTGATACCAAACTCTTTAATTTCCATAACCTTTTCTATCGTCAGTCCAAAACCGCCCGCTAGATTCTCTCCGTTTGCTATGATGAAATCCGGCTTGTAGCAATCCATCAGTTTATTTTTGAATATTGTTAAAGCTTTTCTACCACTTTTACCAACTATATCTCCAAGAAAGACTATTCTTATCTTTTCCACCTATGCCACCTCTATCGCTCTCGTTTCTCTTATAACGTGTACCTTTATGTTACCAGGATAGGTAAGTTCTTCCTGAAGTCTCTTAGCTATATCTTTTGCCAGAAAGTGTATCTCTTCATCGCTGATCTCTTCCGGTACAACTATAACTCTCAGTTCCCTACCAGCCTGTATTGCATAGGCCTTTTCTACACCCTTGTAGGACATGGCTATCTCTTCCATCTTTGTTATTCTTTTAAGGTAGGCCTCGACTACTTCTCTTCTTGCTCCTGGTCTTGCGGCTGATAGTGTATCCGCTGCTATTAGGAGTATAGCTTCGATGGATGTAGGCTCAACCTCGCCATGGTGGCTTGCTATTGCGTTTACCACCTTTTCATTCTCACCGTATTTCTTGGCAAGTTCAGCTCCTATTATCGCATGGGAACCTTCAACCTCGTGATTAACAGCCTTTCCTATATCGTGTAGTAGTCCTATCCTTTTTGCAAAGGCGACATCGAGTCCAAGTTCCGCTGCCATTATTCCGCAGAATATAGCCACTTCTTTGGAGTGCTCAAGGATGTTTTGTCCGTAGCTTGTCCTGAATTTGAGACGTCCTATTAGTTTTACGAGTTCTGGGTGTAGGTTACTTATTCCAAGTTCAAAGGTTACGGTTTCTCCAACCTCCTTTATGTGAGCCTCTACTTCCAGTTCTTTCTTCCTAACAACTTCCTCTATTCTAGCAGGATGTATCCTGCCATCTTTAACCAGTGCTTCTAGGGCTCTCTTTGCTATCTCCCTTCTTATAGGATCATGACAGGATAGAACCACAACTTCCGGCGTGTCATCTATTATAAGATCTACTCCCGTAATGGCTTCAAAGGCTCTTATGTTTCTACCCTCCCTTCCTATTATCCTACCTTTCATTTCATCAGAGGGTAGATAGACCACCGATACGGTGTTTTCTATCACCTCATCCGGAGAGTATCTCTGTATCGCTGTGGCTATTATTTCTCTTGCCTTCTTTTCGGCCTTTTCTTTCGCCTCCTCTTCGATTGCCTTTACAATCTCGTAAGCCTCCTTTTTAGCTTCTTCAATAACCTGCTGTTTTAACAATTCTTTTGCTTCTTCTTCTGTAAGTTTAGCTATTTCCTCGAGTTTTTTCTTTATACCTGCTTTCATCTTTTCTATCTCTTCTTCTTTACTCATTATTTCCGATTTAAGTTTTTCTATTTCTTCTTTTTCTTTTTGTAGTTCAATTTCAAATTGCTTTAGTTCGAGTTCTTTTTGGTTTATTTGTTTTTCCTTTATTTCTAATGACTCCTCTTTTTTAATTAACTTTGATTCAAGCTTTTCTAATTCAAATTTCTTTTCGTTTAGCTTTTCTTCCATTTCTTTCTTTTCTCTATATAACTCTTCCTTCGTTTGTAATATCATTTCTTTTTTTATGTTTTCTGCTTCCTTTATGATATTATCCGCTTCTTTTTTAGCATCATCTATGATTCTCTTTGCCTCTTCTTCTAAGTTTCTTATCTTACTTTCATAGATATTTTTTCTATAGTAGTAACCTATTCCTAATCCTATAGCTAATGAGATTATAGCGATAACCACTTGCATTTTTTCCCTCCTTTTTAAATTTTTGATAAGGCTTTGGTGTTTATGAGTGTCCTTTCTGTCACTAGGATGTCGACTTTTCTATCCCAGTCGTCCTTTGCGATATGGTCTATCAGCTGAAATTCAAAGCAAACCCCTATAGCACACTGGTGTTGCTTTTTATTTGCAAGCAACCTGTCGTAGTATCCGCCACCATAGCCAATTCTGTAACCCAGAGTGTCAAAGGCTACCCCAGGAACAAAGATTAGGTCTATCTCCTCTAAGCTCACATCATCTTGTTTTGGTTCCTTTATTCCAAATTTTCCCGTTACCATTTCTTTTAGATCACTTACCTTGCCGAAACACAGATTCTTATTTTTTACTTTTGGAAACACAAAAATTTTTTCTTTTTTATATTTCTCAAATAAATCTAACAGGCTAACTTCGTTATTTATTGGATAGTAGATTGCAATAACTCTTGCATTTGCAAATTCTTTTAGCTTTTCTATCTTTTCATTTATGATCACCTCCTTTCTATATTTTGATTCAATATTCATTTCCATTCTTAACTTTATAAGGTTCTTTCTAACTATATCTTTCACCCCACAACCTCACAAGTAAATCCTTTATCTTCTTCTCCTTACCTATATCTTTTGGAAAGTAGAACCTGTAGGATTTTGGTAGGTAGGTTTGTTTTACGAATCCCTCTGGGTAGTCATGTGGGTATAGGTATTTTTCCCTTCCCCTTAACTTTTCCCAATCGTGTGAATCTCGAAGATAAATTGGGACTTCACATACTCCGTCTCTTTCTATGGTATCTAGCGCCTTCTGTATCGCGACGTATGAGGAGTTACTTTTCGGCGAGACAGCTAGGTAGATGGTAGCCATAGCGAGAATAAGGGCACCCTCTGGCATACCTACGTGGGATATCGCATGATGGGCATTTACAGCTACACTTAACGCTTCAGGGTTAGCTAAACCTATATCTTCCGCTGCTAGTATAATTAGTCTTCTCGTGATATAGAGAGGATCTTCTCCTGATTTGATCATGACGGCAAGCCAGTATAAAGAAGCGTCTGGGTCCGACCCTCTTACGCTCTTAATAAAGGCACTTATTGTATTGTATCTTTCATCTTCGTCGTAGGATATATTTATCCCTAGGTTTCTTATAATATCTCTTGCCTCTTCTAATGTTATTCTCTCCCTTTCCTTTAGTGTATCTATAACAAGTTCAAGGGTTATCAGAGCCTTTCTCGCATCACCTTTTGAGCTTTTGGCGATTATCCTAATTAGATTTTCATCTACCTTTTCCAACTCTAACTTTTTTAGTGCCCTTTTTAATATCCTTTCGATCTCCTCATCACTTAATGGTTCAAACTTTAGTACCACTATTCTTGATAAAAGTGCCTTATTTAAGGCGAATATAGGATTCTCTGTAGATGCTCCTATGACGATTATAGTACCATCCTCTATAAAGGGTAACAGAAAATCTTGTTGTAGTTTATTGTATCTATGTATTTCATCTATAAATACTACCGTTTCCATTCCCCTAGATTTAAGTTGCCTAGCTTTGTCCGTTATTTCCTTCAGTTCCTTTATACCGGTGGTTACTGCCGATATTTTAATAAAATTTGCCCTTATCTTTGATGCTATTATTTCAGCTACAAGAGTTTTACCTACACCACTCGGGCCGTAAAATAGCATAGACTTGATTTTGCCAGATTCTATTATAGAGCGTAAAACACCACCCTTCCCTAGTAGATGCTCTTGTCCTATAACCTCATCTATATCTAAAGGTCTTATTTTTCTATATAGCGGTTCACTCATAATTTATCTTATTTTTCCTAAAAAGCTATCTATAATAACTTCGCAGTCTTCTATGTATAGTTTTAATTTATAATAATCCCTGGCCAACTTCAACACAATACCCAAGATCTCCCTATCGGCCAGAATCTTATCAGCCACAATTTTACCCCTTTCGTAACCAAGTTGCTCTTCTATGATTTTTTCAAGGATAGCTGATATTTCGTCTGCTTCCTTCTGAGTCCTTATCCCCTTTATCCTAACAGTCCTGTCAAATAGCTTGAAGGATATCATAACTTACCCGACTCTACCAGTTCTATGTAATCCTTTATCCTTTTTGTTATTTCAATTAGCCGTCTCTCTAACTTTTCTAACTTACCTTTTAACACGTTAATAGCTTCATCTTTTTTTCTTATTTCATCTTTTAATTTTGAGTTTTCCTCCATAATTTCTTCTAAGAGATTAACAAGATCAACGATTTTACGATTTAGGTTATAGTTTTTCATGACCTTAAGTCTAGGAAGATCTTAACCATAAAGGCTTTATCCTTTGGTAGATATACATTTGCTCCAGATGACGGTACTATGTCTTGCTTTATATGGGGATTTAGCTCCTTTAACTCTTTGTAGCTAATTCCAGTGATTCTTGCTATTTCCGATAATTTTATTCCCGCTGGCATCTCCACTTTTTCTATCTCTATAGGTTCACCGAGTTTTATCTCTCCATTATTTAAGATAAAACTTATAGCGTAAAACTTAGCAACAAATTCTCTTGTCTCCCTTCTAATATATCCCCTTTTTACGAGTTCCCAGAAGTCGTTTGTCCCTGCCTTTTCTATTATTCTTTCAAGATTTATTCTACCCATGTTGTAGGCGGCTATTACAAGATCCCAATCCTTAAGTTTACTGTATAAAAATTTTATGTACTTACAGGCACTAATGGTCGATCTCTCTATATCTTTACGTTCATCTATATACTCGTTTATCTCTATACCGAAGGTTTTTGCCGTTTGGTACTTAAATTGCCAGAAGCCTACAGCGTTACTCTTTGAGATTGCTTTCCCATCATAGGCGCTCTCTATAATAGGTATATAGGCTATTTCCCTTGGAAGATTTTCCCTCTCTACCGTTGCCTCAACTATCTTTCTGTAATACTTGTATCTTTCTAAAGAAACTTCAAGTACTCTCCTACCTTTACTTCTATAGTAATTGATAAAGCGTTCTATAAGATTGTTCTTTTTTATCCTTAATTCGTACTTTAGGTCCTCCGCTTTAGAAATGTTGGTTAGTATGAGTAGAAGAGCTAATAATATTTGAATAAGCTTCACCATATAACATATTCTAGCATGAGAAGTATACTTTTGTCAACTATTGATTTATTATCTAACGATGTGTTAATTAAAGGTGAAATAAAAGACTAAAGATGGAGAGGGGCGGGATGTACAGGATAGTTGATAAGCAGGACTTATCTCCTACGATTTGTTCCATGTGGATTGAGGCTCCCAGGGTAGCCAGGAAGCATAGACCAGGTCAGTTTGTCATGATAAGGGCTCATGAGAAGGGTGAGAGGATCCCTCTAACCGTTGTTGATAAGCGGCCGGATGAGGGTACGATAAGGATAATC
Source organism: uncultured Aquificales bacterium (assembly GCA_964590075.1). Lineage (GTDB taxonomy): Bacteria > Thermosulfidibacterota > Thermosulfidibacteria > Thermosulfidibacterales > Thermosulfidibacteraceae > JAGDVO01. Next base: position 109,198 of record CAZPXS010000003.1, on the reverse strand, counting down.
TTCCAAAAGGTTGGTAAGAGTACCTGGGAGATGGGAACCTACAATGTGGGCGATGCTTTCCAGGATGTTGCAGGGCCACTTGGTCAGCCAACCCATATCGAAAAGTTTGGGACGGTCGTTGGTATAGGAGGAGGAGTTGGTATAGCTCCACTTTACCCTATACTTAAGGGGATGAAGGAGGCAGGTAACAGACTGATAACTATACTTGGTGCGAGGACTAAGGAACTCCTTATCCTTGAGGAGGAAATGAGGGCTATTTCTGATGAAGTTATAATAACTACCGATGATGGATCTTACGGGAAGAAGGGTCTTGTTACCGATGCCCTCAGAGAGCTACTTGAGAGTGGTGTTAAAATCGATCAAGCAGTAGCCATAGGGCCTGCGATAATGATGAAATTTGTTGTAAAAACTTTGGAACCCTATAATATACCCTGTATAGTATCCCTCAACGCTATGATGCTTGATGCTACAGGGATGTGTGGTGTTTGTAGGGTTACGATTGGTGGCAAAGTTAGGTTCGTATGTGTTGATGGTCCAGAGTTTGACGGTTATCAGGTTGATTTCGACGAGCTAATGAACAGGCTGACTGTCTATCAGGAGGAAGAGAGATTAGCCCTTGAGTTATTTAAAAAGAAACATCCGGAACTTTTTAAAAACATTTAGTAAAGGAGTAGAGCTATGGCTAAGGGATTGGATTTAAACAGGGTGGAAATGCCTAAACAGGATCCAAAGGAGAGGATAAGGAATTTCAATGAGGTTGCTCTTGGTTATACCGAAGAGATGGCTATTAGAGAGGCAAATAGATGTCTTCTATGTAAGAATCCTCTTTGTATTAAAGGTTGTCCCGCAGAGGTGAAAATTCCAGAGTTTATAGCACTTATAAAGGAAGGTAAGTTCGTTGAAGCATCAAAAAAGATCAAAGAAACTAACGCCCTTCCGGCCATATGTGGTAGGGTTTGTCCACAGGAGGAGCAATGCGAGTTACACTGTGTTTTAAACAAGAAGGGAGCCCCTATAGCTATAGGGAGACTCGAAAGATTCGTAGCTGACTACGAGGCCTCTTTAGGTGTTGTTGAGAAGCCCGAGATGAAGCCGAAGACGGGAAAGAGGGTTGCCGTTGTTGGAAGCGGACCGGCTGGGCTAACCGTTGCGGCAGATCTTGCGATCTTAGGGCATGAAGTGGTCGTGTTCGAGGCTCTTCATAAGCCCGGAGGAGTTTTGGTTTACGGTATTCCTGAGTTTAGGCTCCCAAAGGTAATAGTCGAGAGGGAGGTAAAGTATATAGAATCTCTGGGCGTGAAATTTGAGTGTAATGTTGTTGTTGGGCGTACTGTAACTATAGATGAGTTGATGGAAAAGGAAGGATTCGATGCCGTCTTCATTGGCGTTGGTGCAGGAGCTCCTATATTTATGGGTATCCCGGGTGAAACTTTAAAGGGCGTTTATTCTGCAAATGAGTTCTTAACGAGAAATAATCTTATGAAGGCTTATCTCTTTCCTGAGTACGATACACCCATAAAGGTTGGTAAGAGAGTCGCGGTGATAGGCGGTGGTAATGTTGCTATGGATGCTGTTAGAACCGCATTGAGATTAGGTGCAGAAGAGGCTCATATAATCTATAGAAGAACAAGGGCTGAGATGCCGGCAAGAGCTGAGGAGATAGAGAATGCGGAGGAAGAGGGTGTGATATTCAACTTCCTTGTAAATCCTGTAGAGATAATAGGTGATGAGAATGGTTGGGTTAAGGGTATGAAGCTTATAAGGATGGAACTTGGGGAGCCCGATAGCTCTGGTAGGAGAAGACCAGTACCGATTCCTGGTAGCGAATTTATAATGGAGGTTGATACAGTTATAGTTGCTATCGGTACCCAGGCTAACCCTGTGATTCAGAAGACCACACCAGGGTTGGAGACCAATAAATGGGGTTATATCGTTGCAGATCCGGAAACCTGTAAAACATCCAAAAAGGGAGTTTTTGCTGGTGGAGATATAATAAGAGGAGCAGCCACAGTAATTCTAGCGGTTGGAGATGCTAAAAAGGCAGCAAGAGCAATTGATCATTACTTGAGAACGGGGGAGTGGTAATGGCCTTTGAGTGGGCAGATAGGTTAAAAAAGCTACCACCCTATCTCTTTGCTGCTATCGATGAAGCTAAGAGAAGAAAACTTGAGGAAGGCTACGATGTGATAGATCTCGGGGTTGGCGATCCTGACATGCCAACCCCTTCTGAAATAGTAGAGGCCATGAAAAGGGCTCTTGATAATCCCAGCTACCACAGGTATCCCTCCTATGAGGGTATGCTCAGGTTCCGTGAGGCTGTAAGTGCCTGGTATAAAAGAAGATTTAAGGTAGATATAGATCCGAAGAGTGAGGTTACCGCGCTTATAGGTTCGAAGGAGGGTATCGCTCACCTACCTTTTGCCTTTGTTAATCCTGGCGATTACGTGTTAGTACCGGATCCAGGTTATCCGGTTTATCATGGTTCAACGGTTCTGGCAGGAGGTATCCCCTATCATGTACCTCTAAGAGCTGAGAATGGATTTCTCCCCGATCTTGATAGTATACCCGAGGATGTTTTGAAGAAAACCAAAATATTTTTTGTGAACTATCCAAACAATCCTACAAGTGCCATTGCTACAAGAGAGTTTTTTAAAAGGCTTATAGAACTTGCTAAGACTTATGGTTTTATAGTGGCTCATGACGCAGCCTATAGTGAGATATACTACGAGGAACCACCCATCAGTATATTAGAGCTGGAAGGTGCAAAGGATGTTGCGATAGAATTTCATTCTCTATCTAAGACCTTTAATATGACAGGTTGGCGCATAGGCATGGCGGTTGGTAATCCTGATGTTATTAGAGGGTTGGTAAAGGTAAAGACGAATATTGATTCTGGAGTTTTCGAGGCTATCCAGGAAGCTGCCATATACGCACTCACCCATGAGCCTCAGGTTGAAGAGATAAGATCGAGATATAAGAGAAGAAGGGATTTGTTCGTTGACATTTTGACTAAAAACGGCTTTAACGTTAAATCTCCCAAGGCGACCTTCTATATATGGACACCTGTTCCATCAGGTTACGACTCCATAAGTTTTGCGAAGAAACTTCTGGATGAAGCTAATGTGGTGGTTACTCCTGGGGTTGGTTTTGGTGAGTATGGTGAAGGTTACTTTAGAATGACTCTATGTTTACCTGAGGAAAGGTTGGAAGAAGCGGCTCACAGGATAGTTAAGTTACTTTAGCTACTTTATCCTAAATATGATGTTAAGTAGGATTGTAAGTATTAGGCTGATTAAGATACTTGTTGCAAATGGAAAGTAGAAGGTAAAGTTACCTTTTCTTATGTAGATATCTCCGGGAAGCTTCCCAAGATATGGGAGCTTCCCTACTCCTATAATGATCAATCCAAATACTATAAGAAAAATTCCCATGAGTATCATTATCTTTCCAAATCCACCAAATCCTTCCATGTTATCACCTCTTGCATTTTTATATTAATGTTTGGTAGTAATTGGACATGGTACGGGATACTTTACTTAAAAATATAGGTATCCTAAGAGAAAGAATCAATAGAGCCTGCGAAAGGGTAAAGAGGGATCCAGGTACAGTAAAGCTTGTAGCGGTGACAAAGACCGTACCTCCCGAAATAATAGAAGTAGCGATATCCCTTGGTATTACCGATATAGGTGAAAACAGAGTTCAGGAAGCTAAGGAAAAGTTTAAAAAGTTGTTTGCTAATCCTATAAAATGGCATATGATAGGTTACCTACAGAGGAACAAGGTTAAGGATGCTGTTAGGATATTTGATACGATTCATTCCGTTGATAGGCCTGAACTTGTTGATACCCTTGAGAGGGAACTTTTAAAGGTTGGGAAGGTAATGCCTGTACTTGTTGAAGTTAATGTGGCTAAAGAGGCTACTAAACATGGTGTTGTGGAGGAGAAGTTAGAGGATCTCGTCGATTATATCCGTAGTAATACCAGGATGTTGAGGTTGGTTGGGTTGATGACGGTAGCTCCCTTTGTGAGCGATCCTGAGGATGTTAGATGGGTTTTTAGAAGGCTTAGAGAACTGAGGGATAGAGTAAGGGATGAGTTTGGTTTGGAGGAATTTGTAGAGTTATCGATGGGTATGAGTAATGATTTTGAGGTTGCCATTGAGGAAGGAGCAACTATAATAAGGATAGGTACATTAATATTCGGGGAAAGGAGGTAAACTATGCTTGATGAGAAGATAATTACCAAAGCTATACTCGAAGAGTATTTTAATAAGTTTTCGGGCGTTATAAAAAGTGACGTTGCGATAGTTGGGGCTGGACCAAGTGGACTTGTCTGTGGTTACTATCTTGCTAAAGAGGGCTACAATGTCTCCATCTTTGAGAGAAAACTAGCTCCAGGTGGTGGCATATGGGGTGGAGGTGCTATGTTCAACGTGGTTGTCGTGCAGAAGGAGGCTCTTGAGGTGCTCGATGAGTTCGAAATACCATATAAACCCTATAGCGAGGAGGGTTACTACATAGTGGATGCTATAGCTTTAGCAAGTGGCCTTATATACAAAGCTGTTACATCAGGTGTTAAGATATTTAACCTGATAAGTGCGGTTGATGTTAAGGTTGATGAAGGAGAGAGAGTATGTGGACTTGTGTTAAACTGGACACCTGTAGAGTTGAACAGGCTTCATGTTGATCCTATTACGGTTGAGTCAAAGGTTGTGGTTGATGGTACCGGTCATGATGCGGAAATCGCAAATATTATCGTTAAGAAACTCAAGAAGAAATTGGCCACTCCTACAGGTGAGGTTATTGGTGAGAAACCTATGTTGGCCGAGTTTGGTGAGAGGTTTGTGGTTGAAAAGACTGGTGAAGTGTATCCGGGTTTATTTGTGATTGGTATGGCTGCTATTGCATGTTACGGTGAGCATAGGATGGGGCCTATATTCGGTGGAATGTTACTATCGGGTAAGAAAGCTTCGGATATGATAAAGAAGGTTCTCGGTGGTATGAGATGAATAAACTAGTATATCCCTTTAGATTAGCTCTCGTAACTAATCGTCACCTCGTTAAGGATAAGCCCTTGATAAAACTCGTAGAGTCTGCTTTAAAGGGTGGTGTTGATGCAGTGATAATCAGGGAACCCGATCTACCTCCTAAGGTTTTGGTCGCAATAGCGAGGGAATTCAGAAAACTGACTTACGATTTTGGGGCTAAACTGATCATAAAGGATAGAATCGATGTAGCGCAAATTGTATCTGCCTGTGGTGTACAACTCGGTGCGGATAGCATCTCACCTACTGATGCCAAAAAGATATGGGAAGGGCTTATAGGGTATTCCGCTCATAGTGAGGAGGAGTTGAGGAATTTGAAGGATAACGTCGATTATTTTATACTCTCGCCGGTTTTTTATACAAAGAGTAAGCCCTTTGCTAGACCTCTGGGTGTCGATAGGTTCGTTGAATTGGCAAGAACTGTGGATAGACCCGTTTATCCCTTAGGAGGAATAGACTTTGATAGGGCGAGGGAATTGAGAGAAAAGGGGGTTGTAGTTGCGGTTTGTATGTCGATATTTTATAAGATGGATCCAATGATGGTGGCAAAAAGACTTAGAGAAGTTCTAGAGGGGGTGAGTTGAATATGACTCAGTTAGAGTACGCGAGGAAGGGAATTATAACGGAGGAGATGAGAAAAGTTGCGAGTAAGGAAGGTATAGATGTAGAGGAGTTAAGAAGGAGAGTAGCTGAAGGCACAGTCATAATACCTTACAATAAGAACAGGAAATGGAGGGAGCCTATAGGTATCGGGAAAGGACTTTCAACCAAGGTTAATGCAAACATAGGGACTTCGAGTGATTACTGTAACTACGATGAAGAGCTCTTGAAGATGAAGGCAGCGGTTATGGCTGGTGCTGATGCGGTTATGGATCTTTCAACTGGTGGTGATCTTGACTATATTAGGAGATTGATACTTAAAGAGTGTCCCGTTATGGTTGGTACCGTTCCTATATATCAGGCTGCTATAGAGTGGAAGAACAAGGGAAAACCTTTCGTTACCATGGAGAAGGAGTTCCTGTTTGATGTTATTAGAAAGCATGCCGAGGATGGTGTCGATTTTATAACCGTGCACTGCGGCGTTACCCTTGAGTCTATGGAGAGGATGGAGAGGGAGGGAAGGATTTTAGGGGTTGTAAGTAGGGGTGGTGCTTTCCTAGTTAGTTGGATGAGATATAATAGAAAGGAGAATCCCCTTTACGAATTTTTCGATGAATTGCTGGATATAGCCAAGGAATACGATTTGACCCTCTCCCTTGGTGATGGTTTTAGACCAGGTTCTGTATTGGATGCGACGGATAGGGCTCAGATACAGGAGTTGATTATATTGGGAGAGCTTGTCCAGAGAGCTTGGGAGAAGGGTGTGCAGGTTATGGTTGAAGGGCCGGGACATGTGCCCCTTAACCAGATAGAGACGAACATAATTTTACAGAAAAGACTATGCCATGGTGCCCCCTTTTATGTACTTGGTCCTCTTGTTACCGATTCTGCACCCGGTTACGATCACCTCGTTTCGGCGATAGGTGGTGCTCTTGCTGCTTATTATGGTGCCGATTTCTTGTGTTATGTTACTCCATCGGAACACTTGAGGCTTCCTACAGTCGAGGATGTGAGGGAGGGTGTCATTGCTGCTAAGATTGCGGCCCATGCTGCTGATTTGGCAAAGGGTTTACCAAAGGCTATAGAGAGGGATAGGGCTATGTCTATGGCAAGGTGGAACCTAGATTGGGATACCCAGATTAAGTTAGCCATAGACCCTGTTAAGGCCGAAAGCATGAGAAGAGAGAGGCTTCCTCGCGAAGATGATGTATGTACTATGTGTGGGGAGTACTGTGCTATAAAAATGGTAAGGGAATAGTTTTAGCATTATACTTTTTAGCCTCTCTTTTGGCATTTAGGGAGAGTACGCGTAGTAGCTTCCGGTTTAAGAGAATCTTGCTTATAAGAATGTGATTGTTCTTATTATTTATATCAATGTTATAGCCGGTTTTGCCATTTATGATGTATTTTTTTGCTAATGGTTCAAAGTTTATGACGGCACATCCTCTACTTGCTGCTTCTAAAACGGTTCTACAGGTTAAGTCTGTACCATGGGATGGATATAGGAGTATCTCCGACCCATCTAGGAGGTTTATATATTCATCCTCCCTTAGTTTTTCCTCTACTAACTTTAATAGATCAACCGGTATTAGCTTAACCAACTTCTTTAGTTCTCCATCTCCTCTTATGATTTTTTTAACATTTATCTTTATGTCCCTTAAGGTTAACAAAAGCCTTAGTATATTTTTACCAGGTTTTAATCTTGTTACTATGGTTAAAAATTCCTTTTTATCTACATTTTTTTCTAATGTTAGAAAATCACTATCTATCCATCCTGTATCAATCTTTGATGAAATCTTATCAAAGAAATCATTACCTTCCCTTAATTTTAGTTTTATTATTTTTTTTACGCTATTTAGAGCTAGCGCTAGGGTAAAGATCTGTAAGGTTTCTTTGCTGCTGGCTGTTAATATTAATTTATCCTTTGACAAGAATTTAGCTATTTTACTAAGGCTATAATAGCTATATTTGATCTTATTTTTTTTACAGTATTCTTCTACATTAGAACTTTTTCTACATAAAACTTCATATCCTTTACATTTTGCAAGCCATAGTAACGGATAGTTTATGCCCGTTAGTTTGTTTTGTAATGTAACTATTATAATTTCTCTACTATTATATTTATGTTCTCGCATATCTTCTTTTTTGTATTGATGAAGTTTTCTATTATATAATCCTCATCTTTTCCTATTAATTTTGATAGTATTGAGAGTTTCTTACCTTTGTTTGGTAGTTCACTGGTTGGAGGATAAAATAAAAGTTTACAGTTTTTTTCTAACAACCTGAGAAAATAATAATCTTCTTCCAGTTGCTTTAGGATTTTTCTATCTATTAAATTTTTTGCTTTAACTTCTTTAAATAAAGATTTATTGCTAAATGATTTTAAGTTAAAATTAATTTTTAGATAACTCAGTATTAAATCTATTTCTATTATACCTCCTATGGATAATTTCATGTCATAGATTTTTTTGGAAAATCCATCTCTAACTTTTTCTAGTATATCTTTAAATTGATTTTTATGTAGCTTTATGCTACTTAATTTTTCAAATATATTCTTTATTTCTTCATTGTATCCTGTGATACTACGAGCTCTTGAATAGGCTAGTATCTCCCAGCTCCTTAAGTGTTCCTCTATGTATTTTATGAATGAGTTTGGAGATGTTACTATTGCCCCAGCACTACCAAATGGTTTCAGCCTAATATCTATAGTGTAGATGTCATCTTCCAGAAGTTTCTCTTTAGAAAAGAATTTTATAAATTCGTTAGCTAAGTTTAAGTTTTGATCTGATTCATCACCTAAAAACATTAAATCTATATCTGAAAAGTACAACATTTCCTTCGTAGAGAATTTCCCAAGCGCTATTATATTGAGGTTTGACTCATTATATTTTGATTTTATTTTATTGTATACTTTGTTCACTATGATATGTGCAAATTTTGATAGAATATTTTCTACATCGTTTATATCTATTATTTTTAAAGAATCGAGCATCATCGTTTCTGTGAGAACTATATCCCTTATCATTCTTACGGTTTGAGGTGTAATATCTTCTAAGGACTCGGATATCATTTTCAACTTTTTATTTGTTATTTTTGAATCAAGTATACTCATATCGATAATTTTTTGAATTATATATTCATTTAAGTGTTTATTTTTTTGTAAAACTTTTGATACGTACTGACTTGTACCTAAAATTTTAACAATCAGGTTCCTAAAGTTTTTATCGTTAAGAATTAGATCCATAAACGAATGTTTGGGGTATTCTATGTTTTTTATAACAAAACTTATATTCTTCATAAAAAGTTGCGCATCTACAGAATTTATAGATTCTTCGTATAATATGTATCCGAGGTTTTCATGTTCCTCGTTTAGATTCTTTACAGCATCCCATATAACGGGGTCGTTAATTATAGTTACCGTCTTTTCCCTTTTATCCGAAAAGAGCTCTTCAAATATGGAGGATATGTTGTTTCTTATCTCTTCCAGTTTTTCTTTCAATTGATCTATACAGTGGTTTCCTGAGAAGCCCATAGATATAGCTATTCTTCTTAGGTCTTTTTCGTTCTTCGGGAGGGCATGGGTTTGGGTGCGATAGGAGATCTGAAGTCTATTTTCTAGTTTTCTTAAAAAAATGTATCCGTTATAAAGTTTGCTATAGTCCTCGGAATTTAAAAATCCAGACGCGTGAAGTCTACTAAGTGTTGTTGTTATATTAGGGTTCCTAAACCATTCTATCTTGCCACCATATAGAAGTTGAAAAGCATTGACAATAAATTCAATTTCTCTTATTCCGCCTCTCATGAGTTTTATGTTGTCTTCGAGAGTCGATGCTTCCTGCAGTATTTCGTCTCTTAGGTTTTTTATTCTTTCAATGTAGGAAAAGTCTAGATATCTCTTATAAACAAATGGGGTGATTATGTTATAAAACTCTTCTATGATGTTCCTGTTACCCAATACAGGTCTTGCCTTTATCAACATCATCTTTTCCCAGAATCTACCGTAGTTCTCGTAGTATATTCTATAAGCCTCAATTGGTAGGCATATCGGACCTGCGTTACCTTGTGGCCTGAGCCTTAGATCTACGTTGTAGGTCTTGTATCCCTCCTTTTCATCCTGTAGCGTTGAAGTTATTTTTTCAAAGAACCTAACAAAATCTTCGTGGTTTGATTCATTTCCATAAACATACATTAAGTCTATGTCTGAAAAATAATTTAACTCCTCTCCTCCTAATTTCCCTAAGCCCACTATCATTATGCGATTGGTGTAATCACCGTTATGTAGTTCAACCACCTTTTTTATCGTTATATCTGCTAAGATGGATAGTTCTTTTAAGATTCTCCTTACGTCCGCTATGGATAGGAGATCCCTAACAGCTATTCTTATATGTTCTTTTTTATGCCATTTTTTTAGTTCTTTGATATCTTTGATCTTTTTTGTTTCTTGTTCGTTTCTATTTATAGAATTTTTATAGCCTTTATTTATGAATATATCGTTAATTATAGATGGATCTCTTATAGATTCTCTCGCTATGAAGTGACTTACGCCACAACAAAATACAAAATTTTCAATTTCTTCTGATTTTATAAGACTTTCTACCACTTTATTACCTAAGGATAGGAGAGTTTTTTCCACGTTTTCAGGATGGGGTGATGTTGTTATGATCTCTTTAAGGTTTACCATGCCCACTTATATAACAGTAATATCGGAAAAAGAAAAGGCCCCTTCCGTAAAGGAGGGGCCTTTAGGTTTTTAATAATTATTGAGGTTATGCTTCTTTTTTAGCTAACGGTTTCATACCAAAGGCGCATAAGAATCCTAGGATGGCTAATGCTGCAACAATCGGGAATGAGTTAATGTAGGATCCTGTAATATCCTTTATCTTTCCTGAAACTAAAGTACCAACGATTGCTCCAACTCCATAAGCGCTAATTACTACACCGTATATGTCGGCTGCGTATTTGACTCCAAAGAACCTTCTTACCGATGTTGGAGCTATTGCAAGCCAACCACCCAGATTAAGCCATAGAATCATGTAGCTTATAATGAATGCTACTGTATTTCTTGTTGTGTAGAGAAAGATGCTTGCCAGGAATATCAGGGTATGGGATAGCATAGTAGCTCCCTTCGATCCTAACTTGTCCGTTAGCCAACCGAATAGAGGTCTACCTGCAAAGTTACAAAGGGCAAAGATTTGAATCGCCATTGTTACCATTTCTGACGGTACTCCAACTTCCTTTGCAACAGGAGCGCTTGTACCTATTGCAAGTAGACCTGCTAGGGAACCAGCGACGAAAGCTATATATAAAGCCCAGAACTGAATGGTCTTCGATGCCTCTGATAATGGTATCTCAACTACAGTTGCACTTGGTGTTGTTGCCTTTTGCTGTTGCGATGTGGATGGAGCAGGTGAATACCCCTCGGGAGGGAACTTATAAGGTAGTGATAGAATTATAAGTAACACCAGGTAGGCTATTCCTAAGTATAGGAAGGTATTAAGTGGACCTACCGCTCCTATCAATCCCTTGATAACAGGACCTGTTATAAAAGCTGATAGACCGAAACCACCGACGGTAAGACCTACCGCTATACCGGTTTTGTCAGGGAACCATCTTGTGCTTGTTGCTATAGGACATCCGTATACGATCCACACTCCCGTTCCCGCGATTATTCCGTAAGCTAAAGTTAAAAACCATATGTTTGGTGAAAAGCCTGCTAAAATGTAACCTATACCTGTTAGGACTGCACCTATAATCATCGGTGGCTTGGGAGAACCATACTTTCTCATTAGTTTCGCACCAAGTGGCATCCCAACCCAAATTAAGGCAAGGAATACCATGTAGGGTAAACCACTCTCAGTAGCACTTATCCCCCACATCTTCTCAAGGGGTGGCCTAAAAAGACTAAAGGCATAAACGGTACCAAGAATAACATTGATGATCAGACCTAACATTACATACATCCACCTATTCATCATCCACCTCCAAAAAATGTTTTAAATAACATTCTATAGTAAATAATACACCGTTATATATTTTTGTCAAGACTAACTTATTCTAATTTTAATTTAGTATCTTTAATTAGACTTAATTGACTTAATATACGGTTTTAGTTAGATGAAGTTGTAGGCGGAGGTATGGTTTGGGAAGTTCCTTTATTGGTGATGGAATAAGGTTTAGATATATCGTTGTAGCTATACTTATTCACGTTCTTTCTTTTGTATCTTTATTGAAATTGGAAGACCCTAGTTGTGGTTTAAAGGCTGGAAGGGGTGGAGGATCCCTTTATCTTCTATCCATATACGGCAATGGGGGTGGAGGTAGTGGTAAGGGGGTAGTTGGAATAGAAAATGGTAAGGTAAAAGAAAATGGTAGACATAGACCTAAAAAGGATCTTAAAAATCAGCTTTATAAGAGGATCAATATTTCCTCTATAGTTGAGTATAGTCGTAATACCAGAGGTGAGATTTATAAGATTGAAGATAAGGGATCCAAAGAGATACAGACTAGCTACAATTCTATAGGTATAGGATCCAATAAGGGAGATGATATACAAGGTCTTGATAGTGGTTCTGGAGCTGGTTCAGGGACGGGTGGTGGAGGAAGTGGATATGGTATAGGCTCTGGAAGTGTTTATGGAAGCCAACCTGGTTCTAATGGCTATGGTATAGGTGTAGATCCTAAACACAATGTAGTAAAGCGAGAGGATAATTTTAAAAAATTGGTTACAAATATACTTTTGCAAAAAATAGAACAATATATAAAATATCCTTACGTGGCAAGGGTGAATAGTTGGGAAGGGAGGATTATTGTTAAGGTTAAAGTAGATAACGGTGTTATTGATTCTTTTAGAATTGAAAAATCCTCGGGCTACAAGGTTCTTGATGATGAGGTGATAAATGCCTTTACCCAACTTAAGAAATCGAGGGAACGGCTAACTAATGTCGATGATCCTGTTGAGGTGATTGTTCCAGTTGTCTTTAAATTGGAGTGATGTTTGGGTTAGTTTATTTAATGTTTTGGGAAAGGGGAATACCCCCTTCCCTATCGATTTAGAACTTATACGAGACAGAGAGCTTAGTGTTTATCTTACTTGCCGGATAATCCTTTACAACTTCGTAGTATCTGTTTAATAGGTTTTCTATACCGAGGGATATTTCCAGATTCTTTATAGGTTTAACTCCCATGGATAGGTATAAAACAGTATATCCGCCCTTGTCGATGATCTGACCGTAGGTTTTGGAATAAAAGTTCCAGTCATCAACCTTCTCCCTACCGTTATATCTCCCAGATACATCAAACCAGAACTTTTCACCAGAAGCCCTTATGCCTATTGATCCTACCCAGTCGGGTAGATAGGTTATTCTCCTTTCGTTATTTTCAGGTCTATCTAAGTGATATGTTGTTAGATAGGTTAGATTGAAGTAGGGTTTAAGTGATATGGGTAGTTTTAATAGTTCTGCCAACTCAAGACTTCCCTCCATTTCCACACCGCTTATTCTTGCTCCAGGTGTATTCTTGTAGGAGTAATAGCTTTTCTTGACTTGATATGAAATTATCTTGTCGAGATAGTTGTAATAGAAGGCACCTAAATATAGACCCAGAGGTCCTTTATTGATGTCTACGCCGCCATCGAGATTATAAGCCTTCTCAGGTTTTAGAGCTGGGTTACCTATCCAGGTTCTGTAGGTTGTTGTGTAATTCCCTGTTCTCTCTAGTGGAGTGGGTACTCTAAAACCTTTACCAAAGTTACCTTTTATACTTATCCAGTCAAATAGGACATACCTGAAACCAATATTGTATGTAAACTGATCTTCATCCTCCGTAGAGGGATTGACCTTTATTCCGCCTGTTGGAAGTATCTTTAATCGATAATAGTCATACCTACCACTTAGGTTGATCGTTAATCTCTCAAATAATCTCTTCTCAATTATAGCGTATAATGCGTAGTTTATGTGATCCGCCTTTGGTTGATTTGGTTTTAAAACCGGTTGCTCTGAGTATATCCTGTTATAGGATCCACCTATAAGTACCGTAGAGTTAAGGATGTTAAAACTCTTGTTGTAGTCTATACCTTCGGTATTGTAGTTACTCTTGGATTTGTATCCCCAATTTGGATCCGTATAGGTGTAGTGGTCTATAACATGATAAAGGGTTAGTTTGCCGAATGTACCCTCATAACCACCTTCGTATACGGTCTTTAGTCTATCGGTTTCCGCATGTGGACTAGGTGAATATAGGGGGCCAGGACTACCTATATCCCAACCATGCCAACTCAGTATTCTACCGAAAAACTTATGATCCTTGGTTGGCTCGAATACTAGGCTTATATAACCGTTGTGATTCTCGTAATCTGTGTTGTTGTAAACTCCTAGATTTTTAACTTCATAGTTATCACTCTTTTCTCTACCATAGCTACCGTAGATGGATAAGGTGTCTGTCTTGTACGATAAGTTTAAATAACCCTTTCTATATTGAAAACTACCTGCTGTTAACTTTACGGATGAATGTAGCCCTTTCTCACTTGCCTCTTTGGTAATTATGTTTATTACACCACCCATACCCTGACTTCCGTATAGGGCACTTGAGGTTCCCCTTATTACCTCTATTCTTTCAATATCATCCACGGGTACTGTGGCTAAGTTTGTAAGTCCTATAGGATGGCCGTTTAAAAGAATTAAGACTCCGCCCTTAAATGGGTCTCCCATAGAATCGCTGGAAAATCCCCTTAAAGTTATTTTGGCAGTTAAACTACCCGGATACTTGTGGATGTGACCAAGTCCCATTTTCTCGATTAGATCACCTATGTTTGTTGAGGTTGTTACCATACTCTTAATATCTTCTTTAGTGATTACGGTGATGTACCTGGTGGATTCCTTTTTTGGCTCCGATATTCTTGTTGCGGAAACTACTATCTCCTCACTACTATACTCTGCAAGGGTAGGACTTACTAGGAATAGTAAAACAAAGAGCTTAAATAGTACTACACCGATGAACCTCTTCATGAAACCACCTCCCCCAGTTTTTTTGGAGGAGTGGAGTTGCGGGAATAATTCAGTAACCGGAAAAAGATGGGACTTATCTTTTCCCGGTAAGCGGAAGCGAGCTCCCGCACTTCCACTCCCCTATCTACTACAGGGCGGGTTTCCCGGCTTCCGGATCTTCCTACTCGCCACGCCTTCCCAGGAGGTGCCAATCACTCCCAGTGGCCTGTCACCCATGATCAGTGGCTGATCATGGGCCAAGTGGCTTTCGTCCCCGGTTACGGTTGCGGGAACAGCGCCGGATTCACACCGGCTTCCCCATTAACCCCAAAGGGACCCTGTAGCTTCTTTATTAATACTAAAAAAGGAACCCTTAGTCAACTTAGTACAAGTTTGATTTCTCTATTGACTATAGAGTCCCTTAATGGTACAAGTTAATCAAACGAATGATTAATAAGGAGAGGTGGCTAGATATGACTATTGAGGAGAGGTTAAGTATTCTTAAGGAGATAGCTGATGGGATGGAAAGGAGGAAAAAAGACTATATAGAGGGTTTTGCAAGGGATATTGGAGTTTCTGTTAAGGTTGGTAAGGCTGAGATGGACTTGGCTATTAATTATTTGAGGACTATGGTGGAAGAGGTTCCGTATGTACTTGGTAAGAAACCCTATTCGGTTGTTGGTGGGATTTTACCCTACGACGCCTCTCCCATAATGTTTGCGAGAATAGCAGGTAGCGCTCTATTAGCCGGTAACGAGGTTTACGTTAGCTTCTCCTCCTTAACACCGACTTCTAGAGACATCACTTACGATATAGTTAGAAACATAACGGATAGGATTAAAATTAATGTGAGCATGGATAACAGAAGCTTTGGAGATTTCTGTACCTATAACGATAGCATAAGGGTGTTCTTTATCTCTGGTGGAGATGATGTTGGTAGGTTATTTGAATCGAGAAAAGACTACTTTGATAAGATTATATTTGCAGGTCCGAGTGGCATGCCTATCTGTATTGTCAATGGGGATGTTGATATAGCTAGTGTTGCGAGTTTTGTTGCCTTTAGGGCATTTTTAAACGGAGGTCAGTACTGTACAACTATTAAAAGGGTAATGGTTCATGAGAGGATATACGACGATTTTATGGAGTATCTTCTAAGAGAAGTTAAGAAAATAAAGGTAGGTGATCCTATGGATCCCGATACAGACTATGGACCTATAAAGGCTGAAAGAACTATAAGACTTTTTAAAAGGTTAATCGAGAGTATGAAGGGATGGATAATAACCGGAGGAGATGTTGATGAGGA
Source organism: uncultured Aquificales bacterium (assembly GCA_964590075.1). Classification (GTDB taxonomy): domain Bacteria; phylum Thermosulfidibacterota; class Thermosulfidibacteria; order Thermosulfidibacterales; family Thermosulfidibacteraceae; genus JAGDVO01. Next base: position 93,270 of record CAZPXS010000003.1, on the reverse strand, counting down.
GGGTTACATTCCCCCTACAGTTGTTGAACTCGAATATATTCCCGATCTTGAAGCTTTCGGACCATTCTTGGGGGTTATAAAATTTAGAGAGATAGAATCTGCCATAAATTATTCTCTCTCCACAAGATTTAGGCATATAATTTATCTTTTTGGAAGTATCCCTGAAGCTTTACTCGCTAAGGTTAGGGAAGGTTACGGTATGGTTTATCATAACGAGTTCGTTAGATATTTGCCCGTTAGAATGCCATACGGTGGTAAGCTTGATGCCGGTTGGGTACTGGAGAGGAAAAGCAGTGGTTTCTTTAAAAAGGATGGACCAATAGTTTACTCGGAGGAGCTGTGCCACTGGTAGTGGGATTAGTTTCTAATATTTCAATGTTAAAATTAATATAATGATTATGGCTGATATAAGTGTGATTGAAATGGGAGTGTAGTTTTTTGAAAGATATACAAAAAATGGTATTATTTTCTTTTTTAATAGGTAATCGAGTTTTAGTTCTAATTTTTCCAATTCTACTTTTACAGGTTCATATTTGAGTTCATCGGGACCAACCGATACCTTTAGGTAGTGGTAGAAGTAGTTTTTTCCTACGCCCGCTAATTCCCCTCCCCCTCCTCCCGTTATTATATAGGGGATGCTATCCCAGTAACCTTTAAAAAACCCATGGATATGTCCGCAAAATACCATATTGATACCATGTTCTTTGAAGAGTTTAATTAACCTTAATGAAATCTCTATGTTATGGAGTGAATGGCCAGTATTATTTTCACCTTTTGTTGGATCGAATAATGGTATGTGTGAAAATACAAACTTAAATTTGAAATTCTTAGATTTTTTTAACTCTTCTTCTACGAACCTTAACTCTGATTGAGGTACGAATCGCTTTTCCGATGTATCAAGTATTATAAAGTGTGTGTTATCAAACGAGAACGAGTAATAAAAATCACCAAATATTTTATAAAACCAATCTCTACCATTTTTATGGATGTCATGATTTCCTATTGCTACTAAAACTGGCTTTTTAAATTTTTTTATTCTTTCTAAATTTAGTATATATTCCTCTAAGCTTCCTTTTAGCGTAATATCTCCTAATATTACTACAAATTTTATCTCATCATCTTTATTTATCAGATCTATCATTTTGTTTAGCACAAGTACTGAGTTGTGTGGATCCCCGATTACCGCAAATGAAAAGTAATCACTATTGTACCTTGACAGTTCTACTATGGATTTGTGATTTAATTCTGAATATATACCCTTTTTGATTTCTCTAGGAAATCTTCTTTGAAAAAATACTTTTGTTATTGTAGTTAATACTAAAAGTAAAAACAGAGTTAATAGAGAGAGTGCCAAAACTAAATTCAATCACTGAACCTCCTGTTCGGCCTCTACATGGATGTTACCCCACTTGGTTGGTACATATGCGTAAATCAACCATTTTTCCGATTGATCAAGTAGAAGGTAAACCCTCTTATCCTCTTCCCTTGCAAGTAGTATTCCCTTTACCGGTAGCAATAATGAGTATTGGTAAACCTTTATCTCATTTTCGCCTCTTTTTATTACGCTTTCACCGTAGTAGTCAACCTCTGGCTTTATATCCTTTTTACAGTCTATCACTAAGAAATCCGCCGATTCCCTATAGTCCTTTCCTGATCTCATACCCAGAATAAAGGCAAAGTGACTAGATACCATATCGAAGACTCTCTTTGATTGTAAATTTCTTCTTATGGTATTTCCGTTTCTAATGCATACAAGTTCCTCACCGTTGAGTTCGAATTCGTCATCCCTCTTATACGATCCCTCTCTAATGGTATACTTTGCCCTTATAAATGAACTTAAGTCTTTCTTAAAGGTTGATATAAAATCATCCCTAACAGGGTATACAACGTCAGCAACCCCTATTGTTCTTACTGTGGCATTTACCGTGTATCTATCCCCTTCTTCAAAGAGTGTTACATTTACTGTTCCTACGGGAATTATTCCAAATTTGACGTAGTAATTTCTGCTAAATATCAGTTTCTTTGTGTTGTTTCCCTCTTTTTCTTGAGGATGTATGTTATAAGGGAAGATTAAATTTTCAAGGATAAGGATGATTACCAGAAGTATGGATATTTTTTTCATAGACCCAAAACCTCTTTCGCGTTGTTATAAAGTATAGCTTCCTTTGCAGAATTTGAGATATCAAGGGACAGGAATTCCTCTATCGTGTTTTTAAATGGTACCGCTGGCCAGTCTGTTCCAAATAGAAACTTATCCTTTAATCTTTCCATTTCTGGGAAATATTCTTTCAGTTTTCTTACCGGTAGTCCTGATATATCTATATAGACATTTCTCCTTATCCTCACAACGAATTGAGCCTCGCTATACCAGAAGCCTCTTCCTCCGTGGGCCATTATTATCTTTAGTTCGGGGAAGTCGCCCGCTATCTCGTCTATGTATAGTGGATTACCAAATTTATTGACACTTCCGGGAAAGACGCTTGTTCCTGTATGAAACATAACTGGTAATCCTTTTTTTTCACATAGGTAGTAAAGGGGATATAGTCTCTTGTCTCTGGGATCAAAATTACCGTGAACTGGATGTATCTTAAGTCCCCTTATCCCTTGTTCCGTTAATTTTTCGAATTCCCTGTAGGGGTGAGCGATAAGATGTGGGTTGGTGTCTACAAAGGGTAGTAGTCTATGGGATGATTTACAAAAATCAATTACCTCCTCGGGAGTAGTCATTCCTGTTACCTTGGGGCATCTTTCCGCAAGTACCACAACGTATTCAACATTAGCTTCATCCATGAGTTTTAGTAAGTTTTCGGGCGTATACTCAAACTTTGATGTATCAAACTCTGGATTGTTCATCTTTTTCCACCACTCAACCACACTACCATTCCATTTATCTATCTTTGCATAGTGAGTGTGGACATCTATCACCTTATACTTCATATAACCTTCCTCCCGACCCTGGGTAGGGGATATTTTATAAACTCATGATTGAAAAGTAAACAAGAGGCGATATATATAAACAATTGCTAAGGTTGGTGGGTTTAGTCATGAAAGTAGCTGTTTTAACGATAGGTTGCAAGCTTAACCAGTATGAGAGTGAATATCTGATCGAGTCTTTGGAGAAGTCTGGATTTATCGTTGTCGATTTTAAGGACACTGCCGATATATACGTTATAAATACATGTACCGTGACATCTCAGGCCGATTCGAAAAGTAGGCAAGCTATAAGACAGGCGAAGAGGAGAAATCCCGATAGTATAGTTGTTGCTACCGGTTGTTACGCGGAAATTAACAGAGACGAACTCAAGAAAATAGGTGCCGATATAGTGGTTGGTAACGTAGAGAAAGCCTTTCTATCCGATATAATAAAGAGGTATGTGTTAGATGGTGTTAGTGGATGTACGGATGACATAGGATCAGAGAAGTTCTATCCCATGCCGATAGAGGACTTTAAGGATTACTCGAGGGCCTTCGTCAAGATACAGGATGGCTGTGACTCTAGGTGTAGCTACTGTATAGTGTGGAAGGCGAGGGGAAAATCGAGAAGTGCCGATTTAGGATTTGTGTTGGATGAGGTAAAAAGACTTGTCGAAAAAGGTTTTGAGGAAATAGTGTTAACTGGTGTTCACCTTGGTAGTTACGGTAAGGATATAGGACTATCCCTTGTCGATCTACTTAAGGAACTAGTTAAGGTGGAATCTCTCAAAAAGATAAGATTATCCTCAATTGAGCCTACGGAATGGACCGACGAGCTTCTAGATTTTATAACCCATGACAAGATAGCCAAACATTTTCATATACCTCTACAGTCGGGTAGCGATAGAATACTGGAGCTTATGAATAGAAACTATACCAGGAAGTTCTTTGAGGATCTCATCTTGAGGATAAATAAGAGTGTACCGATAGCCGGTATAGGGGTAGATGTGATAGTTGGATTTCCTACAGAGGGTGAGGAAGATTTCAAGGCAACCTACACCCTTTTAATGGACTTACCCATATACTATATGCATATATTCACCTATTCCGATAGACCTGGTACCATAGCAAGTTCTATAACTCCTAAGGTACCACCTGTCATTAAAAGAAAGAGATGGGAGACTCTCAAGGAACTCAAGGATATGAAGATGGATAACTTTATATCTGCTTTTGTTGGAAGGGATCTTGAAGGAGTTATTGAGGGAAGGGTTGTGGAGAGTGGGTTTACAAGGGGGCTTTCAGAAAACTACATACCCCTTCTTATTCCCGGGAATCATGTTAACCTCAAAGGAAAGGTTAGTAAGTTTCGTGTGGTAGAAAAGAGATCCCTTCAACTTGTTACGGAGCTTATTTAAATTTTCGTTATAGAGTTTTTTACTTCATGAGTTTTATAATTTTGGAATTTTTATTAGCCTTTTGGGTTCTTATTTCCAAGTATCTCCCTATTATGTTGGCCCATGGTAGGTGGTGGGCTCTTAAGGACAGGTTCCATATTTCTAAACTTAAGTGGACATGCTATGGTCTTTACTCTCCCCTCCCCTTCTATATCTATCTCCCATATTAATTTTCTTTCCTTTACGTGGGGATCGTTTATAACTTCCGCAACGTTCTTAACGGGTAACATACATAGACCTTTCTCTAAAGCTAGTCTTTCCAGTTCCTGAACACTATAGTTTGCCAATGTTTTTTCGATCTCCTCTTTCACCCATTTCTCTCTACTATTTTGATAAGGTATAAGATCTTCCCTATTTATGGCTTTCATTATTTCAATCCAAAACTTTTCCTCCAAACCGGCAAAAGTTACAAATCCATCCTTTGTTTTATAAACATCATAGCAAGCGGTTGCTCCCGTACTCCAGGTTTCCCTCCTCTTAGGTGGTATTCCTGTGGCTATGTATTCCGCTAACGGTATACCAAGCCAGGCTATAACCGTATCGAGCATTGATACGTCGATGAAATCTCCCTTTCCGGTTCTTTCCCTATTCCTGAGTGCAAAGAGTATACCAATTACAGCCCAGAGGGCGGAGCTGATATCGGCGAGCTGCGTTCCAAGTAAGGCTGGTCTATCGTAACCTGTGAGATCAAGTATACCACCAAAGCCAACAAAGTTTATGTCGTGCCCGGGCATGTGTTTATAGGGGCTATCCTGACCGAAGCCCGATATGGCACACCAGATTATCCTTGGATTTACCTTTGATATCTCGTTATAACCCAACCCTAGCCTATCCATCACTCCTGGGCGAAAACTCTCAACTATGATATCACTTTCCTTAGCAAGTTCTATGAATTTTTCCTTGTCCTCCCTTTCTTTTAGGTTTAAAACTACACTTTTCTTGTTTCTATTAAACATGTAGAAGACTGCACTTTCCTTCTTCATCTTGGGTTCAAATTCTCTTGCGTAATCTCCAACTTCGGGCGGTTCTATTTTTATCACCTCTGCTCCAAAGTCGGCCAGGATCATAGTAGCGTAAGGTCCGGGTAAAAGCCTACTTAAATCGAGTACTCTTATTCCTTCAAGTGGTAGCACTACTATTACCTCCCTTTCTTAGGATACTTGCGATTATACTAGCCGTGATAATAACAAAAATCAATAATACAGATAAAGCAGGTTTTATCTTTATATAATTTGATATTAGTATCTTTATTCCCACAAAGGTTAATATAATTGAAATACCATGTTTCAAATAGTAGAATCTTGCTTTGAGTCCACTTACGAGAAAATACAACGCTCTTAGTCCAAGTATTGCGAAGATGTTGGAAGTGTAAACTATAAAAGGATCGAGAGTTATAGCAAATATGGCTGGTATACTATCGATCGCAAATATTATATCACTTATTTCTACAACTATCATGACTATAAATAAAGGTGTTAAGTAGATTTTATTATTTATCTTTACGATTAACCTATCACCGTAGATTCTATCTGTCACTGGAAAGTGGGTTGACAAAAATCTTATAATTTTCATTTCAGATATTTCTTTCTTTTCTTCCTTTGATTTCAGTATTTTTAACCCCGAATATATTAGGATTATACCAAATATATATAAAACCCAATGAAATTTGTTTACTATGTAGATACCTCCGAATATAAAAATAGCTCTTGCTGCAATTGCTGTTAGTATTCCTATTAGTAAAACCTTTCTCTGATGTTTTTCTATTATATTAAAATATTCGAATACAGTAACAAATACAAAAATGTTATCTAAACTTAGACTTTTTTCGACAAGGTAACCTGCGAGAAATTCCATAGCTTTATCGAAGTTTTTTGTTTTTAAGTATAGAATTAGATTGAATAATAGAGCTAATAAAATCCATATTATAGACCATATTAAAGCGTCCTTAAATGATACTTTATCCGTCTCTTTATTATCATGTTTTATGTAGAAAAGGTCTACTAAAAGGGCGCCTCCTACCATGATTATGAATAGGAATGTGAGGAAAAGGTTATTCATTCTCTTTCCCCTCTCTCAATTTTTTGAAGAAGTCCTTCAATATTTTGCTACATTCCTCTTTAAGTATTCCTCCAATCCATTCTACCTTGTGGTTGAATTGGTACTCGAATAGTTTAAGTTTACTTTCTATAGCTCCCATCTTTGGATCCTTAACCCCAAAGAACACTCTTTTTATCCTCGACATTATTATCGCACCTGCACACATAGGGCAAGGCTCCAAGGTAACGTATATATCACAGTCCTCCAATCTCCAGCTACCCAAGTTTTTGGAGGCCTCCATTATTGCGACTATTTCCGCATGTAGTATTGGGTTTTGTTCCCTCTCCCTCCTGTTGAATCCTCTACCTATTACCTCTCCCATTCTTACAACTACCGCACCAACTGGTACTTCTCCTAACTCGTAGGCTTTCCTCGCTTCCTCTAAGGCCATACGCATAAACTTCTCTCTTTCCATATCTATACTTTTCCTTCTTTAAGAATAAAAAAAACTTCCTATTATTCCTGATATTAGTACTATAACACCTATGAGTTCCACAGTATTTAATATACCAATATGTTCTGTCGATAAACCTATTATCAGGCTACCTATGGGGGCTATACCTATGAATAGTGAAGTGTATATGCCCATCATCCTCCCTCTTAAAAATTCAGGAACGGATAGTTGTATGAAAGTGTTTGTAAGTAGAATAGATGCTGTGAGACTCATTCCTAGTAGAAGAGAAGTCAAAAATGTCGTGTACGTGTAGGGGGATAGGGCTATGATAAGATAGCTACTTCCAGTAATCAGGGCAGGTATCGGTATGAGTTTGCCTATTAGATTTACATTTTTCAATGAGGCTATAAACATGCCAGATACCATCGCACCTATACCTATGGCACCGAGTATCAATCCTAGTGTTTTTGCCGACTGATGTAGAATATCCCTAACAAATATAGTCATTGTTACAGCAAAGGGCATCGCAAGTAGATTTGTTATAACAAACAGGGTAAAAGTGATCAGAATGTTTCTATTTTTTGATACGAAGATGACTATTTCCTTTAAGTCCTTTATGAAAGAGCCGTTTTTTACGGCTTTCTCTTCTTTAATATCTATAAAAAATAGTGTTATTATCACAAATATAAAACTTACCGCATTAAGGATGAAGCACATATATTCACCGAGATGCTCTATAACGAAACCACCTATTGATGAGCCTAGTATACGAGCGATATTTACCATCATTCCTATCATTGCTATTGCATTTGATATATCCTCTTTGTTTTCAAGCATTAGAGGGATAAGGGCGTTTCTAGTGGGCATATCGAAGGAGTTTATTATTCCCAGTAAAAAACCGAGTAGTATTATCACTGGAACTATTGGATGATCTGTATTTGTGAACATTGCCAGAAGTATAGCTTGGATCAGGGCGAGTATTTGTGTAGTTATGAAGAGCTTTTTTCTATCTAATCTATCCGCCACTATTCCACCTACCATACCGAGAAACAAAGCGGGAATTTGACTGAGAAAGTCGGTTAAGCCAAGTAAAGACGGAGAATTTGTAGTTCTATAAATATAGTAGGGAAGTGCTATCCTTTGCATCCATGTACCTATCAGTGAGATGGTTTGCCCTATGAAGAAGAGCCTAAAGTTCTTTGACCTTAAGGATCTAAAAGCATCTCTCATAAGATTATGATAATAACTCTTATGCTTTACTTGGTCAACTTTTAGAGTTATTTTTATTATCCATGAAAGATATGGACAAGTATCTGTACATAGTTGATGGTTCTAACTATCTATATAGAGCCTTTTTTGCCCTTCCCTATCTATCAACTACCAAGGGACTTCCCACAAATAGTGTTTACGGGTTTACGAGAATGATAACGAAACTATTAAAGGAAAAATCTCCTAAGTATATGGCTGTTGTTTTCGATAAGGGAAAGTCAAAGGAGAGGATGGAGATTTATAGGGAGTATAAAGCTACGAGACCCCCTATGCCAGCTGATCTTCAGGTTCAGATCCCCTATGTTTTGAGGATACTTAAGGCTCTTGGTATACCCATTATTATGATCGATAACGTGGAAGCGGACGATATAATAGGGACTCTGGCCAAAAGAGCAAAGGAAAAGGATTTTACCGTTGTTATAGTCTCTCCTGATAAGGATCTACTTCAGCTTGTAGAGAATAAGATTTTAGTCTTCGATCCGATGAAGGAAGTTTTATACGATGAGAAGAAGGTCACCGAGAAGTACGGGGTACCACCCTCGAGGCTCGCCGTTTATTTTTCTCTCATAGGCGATAAATCGGATAATATTCCGGGAGTAAAGGGTATTGGTGATAAAAGTGCAAAGGAACTTGCCCTTAAGTTTGAAAGTCTCGACGAGATATATAAAAGAATATCCTCCTTACCTTTGAGCCTTAGAAAAAAACTGGTGGAAGGTAAAAACGATGCCTATCTTAGTGAGTCATTATTCAAGATAAATAGAGATATCGACCTTAGTGTTGATATTGAAGATCTAAGGGTAAGGAAACCTAATTTGGAGGAGTTAAAGTATATATACAGGGAGTTGGAGTTTAATTCTCTACTTAAGGAGATAGAAAAGCACAATCCCCTTACCTATTCTTCCAATGACAACTCTACTAATGACGACTCTAACGGATATGGGGATTTAAAGACAACCCTAGATGTTAACATATACAGAGAAAAGGAGACTTTGGTTTTTGTTATACCAGAGGTTGATGGCTTTGCTATAATAGGTGAATCGAGTAGCATAAGGATTAACGATCCAGATGGCTTAAAAGGGTATGTTTATTCTGCTAGTGAGGTTTTAGCCTATGACGCGAAGAGATTAATTTCAAAGTTTTTGGTAAGAGGGATAAGACCAGGTTTTGTAGTGTACGATTTGGCTATCGCCATACATCTCATAAATCCTCTCAGGAAGTTTGACTCTTTAAGGGACATACTCATCTCTCATATAGGGTCGGGGGAAATTAACTACTCTAATCTTAGTAGACTCTGGAAGTATATAAAAACTAAGCTCGAAGAAAAGGGACTATCAAAAGTATACTACGATATAGAGCTACCTTTAACGGAAGTTCTTGCGGATATGGAGATAAGAGGCGTTAAGGTAGACAGAGAAAGACTATTAGAGATTCGAAGAGATATAGATTCAAGGATAAGATCGATAACTCAGGAGATATACGAGACAGCGGGTATGAAGTTTAACATAAACTCACCGAGACAACTCGCCTTTGTTCTATTTGAAAAGTTGGGGCTTCCTCCTATCAAGAAAACAAAGACAGGTTACTCTACCGATATTGAAGTTTTAGAAACACTGAGCGAGTATCACAGGTTGCCAGCATTACTGATAGAGTATAGGCAGTTATCCAAGTTAAAATCAACTTATGTTGATGGTTTACTATCGGTTATCAATCCCGAAACCGGTAGGGTTCATACAACCTACAACCAAACTGCAGTAGTAACGGGTAGACTATCCTCCAGTGAGCCAAACCTCCAGAATATCCCTATAAAGGGTGATTACGGTAAGTTATTGAGGGGCGTGTTTATCCCAGAAAAAGGTTACAAGATGGTTTCTTTTGATTATTCTCAGATAGAACTTAGAGTACTTGCTGAACTATCAAAGGATGAGATTCTACTTGATGCCTTTAGGAAGGGCGAGGATATTCATACAAGTACGGCAATTAGCGTTTTTCAGGTGGCGAAGGAGGAAGTGACTTCTGAGCTAAGAAGAAAAGCGAAGGTCGTTAATTTTGGTATAATCTACGGCATGAGTCCCTATGGTTTATCTAAGGAGCTCGGTATTTCTGTGGAAGAGGCTAAGAGGTTTATCGATCTATACTTTGAAAGGTATCGTGGTGTAAGGGAATTCATAGAGTCCACAATAAGTGAGGCTAAAAAGAAGGGTTTTGTTAGGACCTACTTTGGAAGGATAAGGCCTATACCGGAGTTTTATAGTCCGAGAAAGGATGAGAGAGAGTTGGCAAAGAGAATAGCCATCAATACACCTATACAGGGTACGAGTGCTGAGATAATAAAGATAGCTATGAGGAAAGTATATGATTTTATAAGGGAGAGGGATTTCGATGCCCATATGGTTTTACAGATACATGATGAGCTTGTTTTTGAGGTAAGAGAGAAACTGGTGGATAGTTTTGTTGAAGAAGTGAAGGAAATAATGGAGAATGTGGTTCCTGAGTTTGAGGTTCCACTTGTTGTCGATGTTCATGTTGGGGATAGCTGGGACAAAGAGGGGTAGAGGGATGAAGAAGATAGCTATAACAGGTGGTATAGCAACGGGTAAAAGTACGGTGATAAAAATGATAAAGGATCTCGGCTACGATGTTTTAAGTAGTGATGAGATAGCAAGAAGGCTCACTAAAAAAGGAGAGATTGGTTACAATAGGATCCTTGAAGCTTTTGGTGCTGATATTTTGGATGAGACTGGAGAGATAGATAGGAGAAAATTAGGAGACATCGTCTTTAACGATAGTGAAAAGAAATCCCTGTTGGAGAGTATTCTCCATCCATTGATAAGGATGGAGATGGACAAAATGCTCGTAGAAATTGGGATGAAAAATCCATGTTCTCCCGTTTTTATCGAGATACCCCTTTTATTTGAAGTTAAAGCGGAGGATAGATTCGACTACATAGTGGTCGTTTATGTGCCTAAAGAGCTACAGATAAAGAGGTTGATGGAAAGGGATGGATTGAGTTACAGGGAGGCGGAGATTAGACTGAAGAGTCAGATAGATATCGAGGTGAAAAGACAGAAGGCCCACTTTGTTATCGATAACTCCGGAAGTATTGAGGATACTAAGAAACAGGTATTTGAACTGATAGATAGGTTAAGGAAAGTTTAGAATGTGGGAATGTTTCTGTACTGTAAGGCTTCTAGTATATGTTTTCTTCCGATGTTTTTGGATTTATCAAGATCAGCTATTGTTCTTGCCACCTTCAAGGTTTTATGTACTGCCCTCATCGATAGGGATAGCTTTTTTATAGCTATTTCTAACGCCTCTTCGGCATCGGTATCCATCTTGCAAAATACACTTATATCTTTCGGAGGTATTCTGGAGTTGAATTTGTAGGGTCTATCTTTGAATCTCTTTATTTGAATCTCCCTTGCAATCATTACTTTTTCCCTCATCTCCTCTGATGTTGGACCTTCCGTAGGGGTTTTACTTGAGATTAAGCTTGCTTCCTTTTCGGCCGGAACCTCTATTTTTATATCGATTCTATCCATTATAGGACCTGAGATTTTACCAAGGTATCTTTTTATCTCATTTGGACTACATTTACATTCTCTCGTTGGATGTCCGAGGTAACCACATGGGCATGGATTCATCGCTGCAACCAACATAAACTTGGCAGGTAGTGTTATCTTGTACCCTGCTCTACCTATCGAGATGTAACCTGTCTCCAAAGGTTGTCTTAGGGCTTCTATAACGTTTCTTCTGAATTCGGGTAGTTCATCGAGGAATAGTACCCCGTTATTTGCAAGGCTTATCTCACCTGGTTTAAAGTGGCTTCCACCTCCTAATAGAGCAACGTCTGATATGGTGTGGTGTGGACTTCTAAATGGCCTTTTAGTTATAACCTCTCCTTCCTTTAACTCTCCCGCCACACTATAAATAGCTGTGGTTTCGATTATCTCATCTATATCCATTTCTGGCATAATTGTAGTTACTCTCTGTGCCAGCATTGTCTTTCCGGTACCTGGTGGACCAAATAGCAGGATATTGTGATTACCACTTACAGCTACCTGGATGGCTCTCTTTGCCGATAACTGCCCCTGTACATCGCTGTAATCTATATCAAAATCTTGGTTTATATCGTCTATGCTGTAATCATCTAGAGAGGCTCTTTCCAAACCCTTTATTACATTTACAACGTCTATTAGTGTTTCCACAGGATAAATTTCTACATCACCTATCTTGTTTCTCACAAGGAGAGCCTCTCTTAGATTTGAGGAAGGTAGGATTATTCTTCTTATATTCCATTCTTGGGATTTCCATACTATGGGTAGTATCCCCTTTACCCTTCTAACACTTCCATCTAAAGCTAATTCCCCAACGATGAGTGTTTTCTCGATCTCCTTTTCCTCTATGAATCCTTTGTAGGTTAGTATCCCTACGGCTATAGGTAGGTCAAAGAGCGACCCTTCTTTTCTTACATCGGCTGGTGCGAGGTTAACGGTGATTCTGCTATTCGGAAAATCAAAGCCGGAGTTTTTAATAGCTACCTTTATCCTCTCCTTTGACTCCTTTACCGTAGTATCGGGTAACCCTACTATGTTAAAGGCTGGTAATCCTCGTGAAATATCTACTTCCACATCTATAAGTATAGCTTCGATCCCGATTACCGTTGCACCAAGTATCCTTACCGCCATGCCTTTAGTTTTTCCCTGTATCTTTCCCTAACAGAGTTTAGGAACTCTATCACAGTATCACTTCTATAATCTCTATAGGTCCACTCAAAGGGCCTAAAGGATCCATCCCTAAAATAAAGGGTAACTTCCGCATATATCCCCTTTGCGAGATAGATCCTGTGGTAGTAGCCTTTGGTACTAAAGAGTATCAACTGTGATTCCGTAATATAGCCTGTATCGAGATTTACCCTTCTTTTGCCATCCACTGATAGTTTTTCTTCTATTTCGTTTGACGTTATCTTTACCTGTGCTATATTCTCAGGATGTCTGAGATCCTTAAAGCTTACGATGTACTTTAGAAGTGGAAAACCCATCTCCTCTTCGTAATAGTCGGTATAGTCTGAAAAGTTGAATTCTCTACTTTTTGCATCTATCTCGCCAAAGGTTTCCTCAAGTAGTCTTTCCGCTATGATCTTTGCATCTTCATCCCTATAAGTTATGGCACATATCAGGTTGACAGGTTTTGGTTCTCTTATTCTACCCATTCCTTTTCACTTTTACCTTTATGAAATTCTTCTTCCCGACCTTTATTACTTTCTCCATCCCATCGGCCGGAATTATAAAATCGACATCACAGACCTTTTCACCATCTATCTTTACCCCACCCTGACTTATAAGTCTTCTCGCTTCGGAGTTTGACTTGGCGAGACCGACCTCGGTTAGCACCTTAACCAACTTAACACCCTCTTCCTCCGTAAATTCATAGTAGGGCATTTCACTCGGGAGTTCCCTTTGACTAAATACCCTTTCAAACTCTTCCTCTGCCCTCTTTGCCGCTACAACTCCATGAAAACGCGCCACTATTTCAAAGGCTAGATCCATCTTTGCCCTCTTTGGATGGTACTCTCCCCTTTCCACCATAGCCTTCTTTTTCTCTATCTCTTCTACGGTGAGATCCGATAGGAGTTCGTAGTACCTCCACATGAGTTCATCACTTATCGACATTAACTTACCGTACATCTCCTGGGGTGGTTCGTTTATACCAACGTAGTTACCGAGGGATTTACTCATCTTATTTACACCATCTAAACCTTCCAGTATCGGTAGTGTCATTATAACTTCCGGCTCCTGGCCGTACTCTCTCTGAATATCCCTTGCAACAAGTAGATTGAACTTTTGGTCTGTACCTCCAAGCTCAACATCCGCATGAAGAGCCACGGAATCGTAACCCTGTAGTAGGGGGTATACAAACTCGTGTATGAATATGGGTATACCTTCTTTAAAGCGTTTCTTGAAATCGTCCCTCTCAAGCATCCTTGCCACTGTATACTTAGCGGTTAGTTTAATCATATCGTAGGAAGTAAATTTATCGAACCAGGAAGAGTTAAAGACTATTTTCGTCTTTTCGGGGTCGAGGATCTTAAATACCTGATCTTTATAGGTTTTTGCGTTTTCGAGCACTTCCTCTCTACTCAGGGCTTTTCTCGTTTCACTTCTACCTGTTGGATCACCTATCATAGCGGTAAAATCACCTATCAGGAAATACACCTCGTGCCCTAAGTCCTGAAAAGTCTTTAGCTTTCTGAGTAGTACCGTATGGCCGAGGTGTAGGTCCGGTGCTGTAGGATCGAATCCTGCCTTTATTTTTAGGGGCCTTCCCTCTCTTCTTGCTCTTAGAAGCTTTTCTTTAAGTTCTTCCTCAGATACACATTCGACCACATTTCTCATTATAAGCCTAATCTCTTCTTCCAAGCTCATCATTTCTCCGTAACCTCCTTTATGGCCCATTTTATAACATCTATCAGTTTATCAAGGTTTTCCATATCTATGATAAGTGGTGGCATTATCACTATAACATCTCCCAATGGTCTTATCAGTACTTCCCTTTCTCTGGCTTTATATATAACCTTAAAACCAGTTCTTTCCCCATATGGGAAAGGTTCCTTTGTTTTTTTATCCTTTACCAGTTCTATACCAGCTATAAAACCTTTTTGTCTCACATCTCCAACGTGCCTCAGTTCATAAAATTCTTCAAGCCTTTTTCTAAGGTGTTCTATCTTTGGCTGTAGTTTTTCGAGCGTTTTATCCTTTTCGAATAGTTCTATGCTCTTAATGGCACAGGCGCAACCTAAGGGATTTCCCGTATAGGTATGACCGTGGTAGAAGGTTTTCGTATAATCGCCAAGAAAGGCGTTATATACCTTTTCGGAAACGAGGGTTGCCGCAACGGGTAGATAGCCACCGGTTAAACCCTTAGCAATAGCCATTATGTCTGGTTCTACATTTTCATGATCACATCCCCACATTTTACCGGTTCTACCAAATCCCACAGCTACTTCATCGAGTATAAGTAGCAGCTCGTATCTATCGGCTATTTCCCTCAACCCTTTCATGTAACCTTCCGGGTAAACTATCATTCCTCCTGCAGCCTGAATGGCACTTTCCGCAACAATGGCACATATCTCGTCTCTGTGTTTTTTCGCCATCTCCTCGAGTTTATCTAAGCAGAGTAAACCACAGTTATCCCTTTTTAAGTTGAACTCACATCTATAACAGTAGGGACTTGGGGCGAAATAGTTCTCAAATAGTAAGGGCCTATAGACTGAATGGAAGAGGTCTATACCTCCAACACTCATTGCTCCTATAGTATCTCCATGGTAGCCATTTCTAATAGCTAAGAACTTTTTCTTACTTTTAAAGCCTAGATTCTGCCAGTAGTGGTATGCCATCTTTATCGCTATCTCCATAGCGCAGGCACCGGTATCGGAGAAGAAAACTTTTGTTAACCTTTTTGGTGTTATTTCTACGAGCTTTTTGGCAAGTAGTATAGCCGGTATGTTTGATATACCAAGTGTCGTTGAGTGTGCTATTTTGGAGAGTTGTTCAATTATAGCTTTATTTAGTTCCTCTCTGTTATGGCCATGTACGTTCACCCAAAGTGAGGATACTCCATCTATATATCTATTCCCCTTTACATCGTATAGGAATATCCCCTCTCCCCTTTCTATTATTACAGGGGCTCTTTCCATATACTCTTTCATCTGGGTGAAGGGATGCCAGAAATATTCAAAATCCCATTTTTTTAGATCCTCGTAGCTATACATCCCTTCCCTCCCTGGTTATGTCTAAGCGGTTTTAGAAATTAAGTTACTATTTAGACCAAAATTCTGATTTTGTAAACGAGCACAACCTTATATTGACAAATTATGTAATTATTGTATTTTAAATAAATAGAATCAAAAAAGGAGGATGCATGATAACTCGGCAGGTCGACTATGCTATAAGGATGTTGATATTTATGGCTCTAAATAAAGACAAGAAGTACACTACAGACGAGATAGCCGAAATAATTGATGTTCCTAGATCTTTTCTACCAAGAATAATAGCCAGTCTTTCTGCCAAAAAGATAGTATTTACGTATCGAGGGAAAACCGGTGGGATAAAGCTTGCTAAGGATCCTTCTGAGATAAGTTTGATGGAGGTTATAGAAGCGATAGATGGCCATATAGTGATTAGTCCCTGTTTGGTTGATGCTGATATATGTAATTTCGTTAATATATGTAAACTCAGAGTGTTCTGGGAAAACTTGCAAGGTATTATCGTTGATCTATTGAATAGAACTAAGATTTCTGATTTAATTGTAGACTATGGTAAGGCAAAAAGAGGACAGTTTCAGGGAGAAACTTAAGGAGCTACTTATTGAAAGATCTTTCCTCTATAGCGAGGAACCAAAGTTTAAGTTGGTGTCCGGTAGAATCAGTAATTACTATGTAAATTGCAAACCTGTTACTATGGATCCTGAGGGACTCTATCTTATAGGTAATATAATATTCGATATGTTGGAAAACTTGGATATTGATGCCGTTGGTGGTTTAACACTTGGTGCGGATCCTATAGCCTATGCGGTTAGTTATACGAGTTACCTTAGGGGTAAGCCTATAAAGGCCTTTGTGGTAAGGAAGGAACAGAAGGATCACGGGACGGGTAGATTGGTAGAGGGGAACCTTAAGGAAGGCGATAGAGTTGTAATCATAGAGGATGTCATAACTACCGGATCCTCTACACTGAAAGCTTATCGAGCCCTAAGGGAGTTGGGTGTGGATATCGTCGGGATAGTGGCTATAGTGTTGAGACCCGAGGAGAAGGAAGAGGAATTCTTGAAATTGAACCTTCCTATATGGGCTATATTTGAGGTTGAGGAGTTAAAGAAAGCTTATCTGGAGAAGCATAGTGGCCTACGGTAACCTATCCTTTCATGGAGCTGCAGGAGGGGTTACTGGATCCTGTTTTCTCTTGGAGTATAAGGGGACGAGGATTCTAGTAGACTGTGGTTTATTTCAGGGAGCGGTTGAGGATGAGTTGAAAAATTACGAGTCCTTTAAGTTTGACCCTAGGTCTATAGATTATCTCATACTTACCCATGGGCATCTCGATCACTGTGGAAGGATTCCTTTACTCGTTAAAGGTGGTTTTAGAGGTAAAATAATCTGTACCGATGCTACAAGTGACATAGCGAAAGTGGTGTTACTTGATGCTGGTAAGCTTAAATGTGAGGATTATAAAAGGGAGAAGAAGAATAGTGAAAGATTAGGGAAAGAACCGCCACTACCTCCCCTCTACTGTACAATGGAAGTTCTCGATAGTTTTAATTACTTTGCACCGGTTAGGGGTTACGGTAAGGGTTTAAAACTCAAGGATATTGAGGTTACTCTTCATAATGCTGGTCATATTCTCGGTTCATCCTTTGTTGAAGTAAGAACTGATAATTTTAGTATAATATTCTCAG
This sequence comes from uncultured Aquificales bacterium, assembly GCA_964590075.1. GTDB lineage: Bacteria > Thermosulfidibacterota > Thermosulfidibacteria > Thermosulfidibacterales > Thermosulfidibacteraceae > JAGDVO01. The sequence goes on along the minus strand of CAZPXS010000003.1, from coordinate 75,693 downwards.
GGGATCTTGGTAATAGAAACAAGCCCTTAACGAGTGATCCTGATCCACCCCCATATGCCGATATTGTTGTTACTGAATCTACCTATGGTAATAGGGATCATAAGAGTTATCCGGAGAGTATAGAGGAATTTAAGGAAGCTGTGATAGAGACTCTCCGCTATGGTGGTAATGTTATTATTCCTGCCTTTGCCGTAGAGAGGGCTCAGGAAGTGATCTATATTTTAAAGAAACTTATGGAGAAAAGGGAGATACCTCCAACGAGGGTTTTTCTCGATTCCCCTATGGCGAGTGAGGTCATAACGATAATGAGACGTCATAGAGAGTACTTAAGACGAGAGATTCAGGATGAGATTAGAAGGGGGATAGATCCATTTGACTTTACCTATCTAGAGATCGTGGAAGATGTGGAAGAGTCGAAGGCTATAAATCATATGCGTGGAGTTATAGTAATTGCTGGGTCCGGTATGTGTAACGGTGGTAGGATTTTGCACCACCTTAAACATAACATTTGGAAGGAAGAATCAGCTATAGTCTTTGTAGGATTCCAGGCAGTTGGAACCTTGGGGCGTGATATTGTAGATGGTAAGAAAGAAGTAGAGATAATGGGTAGTTTGTATAAGGTGAGGGCAAAAATCTACACCATAAACGGCTTTTCTTCCCATATTGGAAAAAGCGACCTTATCGATTGGATAGAAACCTCTCATGCTAATAAGGTATTTATAGTTCATGGTGAGGATGAGGCGAGGAACTCCCTTAAGGAAGCACTTTCGGTTAAAGAGGTAATTACCCCTTCCCTTTATGAGGTATATCCACTTTAGGATGAAACTTTTCTATACTTAAGGGTGTTTCTTATTATAAGTATGAAAAGTAGGCTTGCTCCAATGAGTGCAAAATAATAACTCCTTCTAAATACCTCTTGGAAAGCCCAGCTTGTTGCCATTAACTCCTGTAATTTCTTAAGAAGAGCGTAGCTTTTTAGATAAGCGATCCTATCGGTGAAGAACTTATCCATGAGCTGATATGGGTTTGATAGAACTAGCTTAGTATAAATCTGATTTTGTACTATTCCTATCTGTTCTATGTAAAAGTTTTTAACCTTTTCCAAGGTGTTTGTAGCTATTGCGGTACCAAAGGATGCCCCTATAAATCTCTGGTAGTGTAGTAGAACTACACCAAGTCCTGTTTTTGGGCCAAGGTTCGATAGTGTTATTCTTGTTATAGGGGCAAAGAAGGTTCCCATAGCTATACCTACAGGGATTGTCAGCATAGCCGCTCTCCAGCTTGGGGTGTAATATTCAAGTTTGGGTAATAGAAATAGGGCTGTGATACTATAGACGGTAAATGAAAAGACCAGGATCCTTTCGGGTCTTATCTTATCACTGAGGTATCCGGATATCAGAGAAAAGGTCCCTATAAAGGCTGCAAATGCTAACATGTGTAATCCAGTCTGGAGAGTTGTTAGACCTTTTACATTTTCATAGTAGAGGGGTAGAAGGTAAAATATCTGATACATGGAAAAACCAAGCACAAAAAAGTGAAAACCCATGGTAAGACCAAATTCGGGTATCAGATATATCGATAGGTCAAGTAGTGGGGTTCTGGATGCGAGTTCACTTATGAAGTATAGCAGAAAGGATATGCCACTAGCGAAGGCGAGATAGGCTATAAAATCCGATTGAAACCAACCAAGTTGTTGTCCCTTTGATAGGAGGATGAGAAGGGAGATTGTTGCTACTGAGAGGAATATATAGCTTCTAAAGTTGAAGCTAAATTTGCCAGTTTTTCCTATATCTTTGGGTAACATCATCAGCACAGCTATGAAATTTATTATTCCAGTTGGGACGTTTATATAGAATATCCAACGCCATGAGAAGTGTTCCGTTATGAACCCTCCCAGTGTGGGGCCCAGTGCTGGTGCAAAACTGACTCCCAGTCCGAATATACCCATCGCGAGTCCTCTTTTTTCCGGTGGATAAACTGCAATGAGTATAGTTTGGGCACTTGCGGTTATAAAGGATTCTCCAAACCCTTGAATTACCCTCCAGAGTATCATCTCCCCGAGGCTATTTGCGTTTGCGCAGAAGAAACTCGCAACGGTAAATATAGCTAAACCTACGTTGAAGGTTCTACCGTAACCTATCCATGGGGCTAGAGATACGACGAATATTAGACCAACCGCTGCAGCTGTCATGTAACTTGTAACAACCCATTGAACACCGTATAGATCGGTTGAGAGTGGTCCCATCATCTTGGGTAGGACAACATCTACAATCGTTGTATCGAGGATAGCCATAAAGAAGCCCACCATTATCATCAGGGTGATGAGCACTCTCTCTAACTTGGATACGGGATAGTAGAATAGATGACCTGCGGAGAGTTCAGCCATTAGTTCTCTCTCCTAATTTCTACCTCTCCTCCTAATCCGACCCTAAGTAGCTCTATCTTACCCTTTGTGATTTTTATCTTAACAGGTACTCTCTGCGCGAGCTTTGTGAATTCTCCTGCAGATATATCTCTCGGTACAAGGGCGAACTCCTGTGCGGTAGCTGGTAATATTTCACTTACGACTCCTTCAAACTCCTCCTTTGGATAGGCATCCAGTTTTACCTTTGCCTTGCATCCCTTCTTTATACCTTTGAGTTTGTTTTCCTCCAGTAACACAAGTACATATATCTCCCTTGGATCCACCTCGGCGTATATTGTTTCTCCCGGTCCTACCACATCTCCCTCTGAGTGGAATTTCTTAGCTATGTAACCGTCAACAGGTGCCGTTAGTTTACAATAGTTTCGATAAACTTTAGCTTCCTCTAGTTGTGCCTTTATAGCCTCCGATATAGACTTTGATTCTTTGCTCGTCTTTTCCAATTCAGATAGCTTCTTTCTTTCGTTTAGGATACCCGCTATTTCTTTGTCTAGAGCCGAGATCTTTCTAAGGATGCTCTCTTCCTGTGCCGATAGCGATGCCACCTGATTTTTCAATACGTTAGATTGTGTCTCTATCCCTTCTAGATCCCTCTTCGATATAAGGTGTTCCTCGTATAGTTTCTTATACCTTTCAACGTCTTTTTCCGTGAGTTTTAACTGGGCTAAAGTGGCTAATCTTTGGGCTTTTATACTATCAAGCTGTGCCCTTAATTGCTCCCTTTCCCTTAAGGCCTTTTCGTATCTGTATGTTATATCTCCCTCCAACCAGCTCTTTTCTATAAGTATGCTATCCGTTTTTTCTTTCTGTGCCTTTAGTTGGTTCTCCAGCTGATTAACCTTCGCTTCGTAGTCGTTACAGTCGAGTTCTGCAACCACCTCACCTTTCTTAACGTAGTCCCCCTCATTTTTGTACAGAGCCTTTATCCTTCCGGTAATCTTTGGAAAGGAGAGGTATATCATTCTGTCCGTTTTCACAAAAATTGCGTCTGTCACTGCATATTTTATCCTGTGATAAATGAATCTGATGAGAAAGACCACTAGAATTACGGTGAGTATCGAAAGTACGATTATGGCTTTTTTCTTCTTACTATTCATAACCTATCCCTCTATCACTGGTTTTTTTAGTCTCATCCATATATAATCAAAGGAGTACTCCTTATTCTCAACTATCATTTCTATGAGGAAAAATGCAAAAATTCTACTTATTATATTTGCGGTTATGATATTTTCTTCTATACTCTTACCGTTGATTTCTACGAGAAGCTTTGCAATGATTTCTATTTGTTGGTTGTAAATATCTTTAAACTCTTTAAAGTTAATACCTATTATACTTGACTCCCAGAACTCCTGAATGTGTAATTTAACAAAATCCCTGTATTCGAGTAGTTTTTTAAATTTTGCTAGTAACACGTTTTTTAATCTATCCTCAGCACTGAGTTGTGTTAAGTTGAAAGCTCTTTTCATTTCTTCAAGGACATTTTGAGCTTTCATCAAAAAAACCTGTTTGTATAGTTCTTTCTTATTAGGGAAGTATTTGTAGATCGTTCCCACCGCGATTTGGGCTCTTTTTGCGATACTTCTCATGTTACCCCTAAGGTAACCTTTTTGACAGAACTCTTCCAGGGCGGACCTTAAAATCAACTACTTTAAGTCCCTTTCCTTTTGACTCTTTGCCCTTTTAACATTTAGTGAACACATGTTTATAACTTTACGATATATTCTATGGGTATGTCAAGTGTGCTATTATAGTGATCAATTTATCGGCTATGTTAATCGGAGGGGCTTATGAGGATACTTGTTACTGGTGGTGCGGGATACATAGGTAGCCATGTGGTTAAGGAGCTTCTGGAGGGTAGTGACCATGAGGTAACGATAATAGACAACCTTTCCACCGGTTCAATTAGAGCGATAAGGACACTATATAGCATTGCCGAAAGTTTGGGTAAAAGTTTGGATTTTATTGAGGCTGATCTCGGTGATTTTTCTCTTATAGAAGGGATATTCAAGGCCAAAAGGTTCGATGTGGTTATTCACTTTGCAGCAAGTATAATAGTTCCCGAAAGTGTAAAAAATCCTATTAAGTACTATAGAAACAATACCATGAATACCATAAACCTCGTTAATCTCTGTCTTAGATATAATGTTAACAGATTTGTATTTTCCTCCACAGCTGCCGTTTATGGAGAACCGGATGAGGTACCGATCAAGGAGACAGCAAGGCTTGAGCCAATCAACCCCTATGGTATGAGTAAGTTGATGAGTGAGAGAGTTATAATGGACGTTGCCAAGGCCAATCCTTCCTTTAAGTACGTTATTCTGAGGTATTTCAACGTTGCAGGTGCCGATGTAAATATAAGACTTGGTCAGATGTTTCCCGAGGCAACTCATCTTGTTAAGGTTTCGGCGGAGGCGGCTGTTGGTAAGAGGGATAAGATGTACGTTTTTGGTACAGATTATCCTACGAGAGATGGCACATGCATCAGGGACTATATACATGTTGATGATCTAGCTATAGCTCACGTGATGGCTGTAGAATATCTTGAGAATAATGAAAGCGACGTATTCAACTGCGGATATGGCAGAGGCTACACGGTACTTGAGGTTATAAACACGATGAAGGAAGTAACAGGTGTGGACTTTAGTGTGGAATATACGGGGAGAAGAGAGGGAGATCCAGCGATACTCGTTGCCGATAACTCCAAGATAACCGAGAAGTTAGGATGGAAGCCAAAATACGATGATCTTAAGCTTATCTGTAAAACTGCGTATCTTTGGGAAAAGAAGCTACTTGAGTCCTCTTAACGTTTAACCAAGCGCGGCGGGGAGGATTCGAACCCCCGACCAGCGGATTAGAAGTCCGCTGCTCTGTCCTGCTGAGCTACCGCCGCACTCCGTAATATTTATTTATACATCTTTTAACACTTGTCAATAACCTTGCCCATAGGACATTATGGCAGTATAGATTTTGTTAGATCAGCCTAACAAAATTAGACTATTGACATTTAGTTAGCCATGTATTATCTAGTTAAATGTATCTAATGCTTATGGGAGGCGGGAAATGGGGCTCCGTAAGTTGTTTCGTAAGCTATCTATAATTTCTACCGTCATTCTATGTGGATCTATCTATGTAGCGAAGGTTTCTGCGGTTGAAATTAACGATAAGCTCTCTGTGGAAGGTTATTTTGGTGTGGTCTATCAGTGGCTTGAAAGAAAAACTGGCGATTTTGAAAATCGTGATAGAGGTGCTGGTGTATTTGAAGCGAATCTAGATTTTAAGCCTACCGAGTTTGATGAGTTTTTTATGAGAGGTTCGGTTAGTTCGAAAAATGCCTTAAACAGGGTAAATCCTTTTGAGTTGAAACCCTATGCCGATGATCTCTCCGACGATTTGCATCACATAAACAACCATAGTGGTTTCTGGAGAAATAACCTTATGGAGGCTTGGTATAAGAGATCATTTAAGTTTGCCAATAATTCCACTTTAGGTATCACGCTGGGGTTGATAGATTCCACTAGATATATAGATGACAACAGGTTTGCAAATGATGAGGTTACTCAGTTCATGAACGAGGTCTTTGTTAACTCTCCTGTTGCTAATCTCCTAAGCTATGACTTAGGTGGTACCTTGGAGTTTGAAAAGGATCCATATAGCTTTAGGCTTGTCATCATGAACTCTAAAAGCGAAAGTGGCTACCATTATAACTACGTGGCAGGTCAGTTTGGTGTAAAGGTTGATACTTCCCTAGGCGAAGGTAACTATAGATTCTACGGCTTTACCTCTACCGAGATAGATAGGGAGAGATTATACGGATTTGGTATCTCCTTTGATCAAGATTTGATCAAGGATAAGCTTGGAGCTTTCTTGAGGGCCGGTTGGCAGGACGATCACCCTGAGGTTACCTATAGGAGCTTCGTATCATTCGGCCTATCCTATTTTATAGATATCTTTGGTAGAAGATTTACCCTTGGAACCGGTTATAGTTACCTCGATGCTCTAAAAAGAGCCGAGATTAGTTATACCCATGTATTAGAAGCCTTTTTAAAGATTCCACTTGTTGAATACAAAATTCTAAAATCACACCTTACACTTGATATTCAGTATATGAAGGATAGAACCAGAGATGAGGAGGATAAGAACAGAGAAGGTGTGATTTATGGTTGAAGGTGGATAGTATCCTTTTAGGTGTGAAGGAATAGGAGGGCATCATGGGTGCTAGTATTAGAGTAGCAGTAGTAGGAAGCCCCAATACAGGAAAAACAACTCTAATTAATGCCATCAGCGGATCAAGATTGGAGGTTGGAAACTGGCCTGGTGTTACCGTTGAGAAGAAGTATGCTAAGATGAGCCTAAACGGTGTAGAGCTCGAACTTGTCGATCTACCAGGCGTGTATAGTCTTTATCCCTATTCGGTGGAAGAGAAGATAGCCGTTGATTTCCTGATCGATGAAAAACCGGATCTTGTCCTTTTCGTAGCTGATGCCACTAATTTGGAAAAGAGCCTCTATCTATTGATACAGGTTCTCGAGATAGGTTTACCTACCATTGTTGCCCTAAATATATTCGACGAGGCTAAAAAGCTCGGTTACGAGATAGATATAAGGGGATTAGAGGAGACACTCGGAGTAAAGATAATACCGACTGTTGCAATAAAGGGTATTGGTATAAGGGAGATACTGGAATTTATAAAGGCTTATTCTCAGGATCCAAGTGTAATAAAGGTTAAGAAGGTAAAGTATAAGGGAGAAACAGGGAATTTTATTGAAGAAGTATCTAAAAAATTAGTTGAAAAATATCCTAATATTAGAGAAAAGTATGATCCCTACTGGATTTCGATTAGAATATTAGAAGAAGATGAAAATATTTTGAGTAAGATAGATCTTGATGAAGAGTTCTTAAATTACTTGGAAGATATTAAAACAAAGATTAAGAAGATCTTTAACGATGATGCTTACATGGTGATTAATAGAGCTCGTTTGGGAATAGTAAACGGTATATATAAAGAGTATGTTAAAAAGAAAAAGTTAGGGAATCTTGAGTTTACGGAAAAATTAGACAAGATCATACTTAATAGATACCTTGGTTTACCGGCATTTCTATTCATAATTTGGGTAATTTTTAAGATAACCTTTGATTTTACCGCTCCTTTATGTGATTGGCTTGATGGTTTTATAAGTGATTTTGCTGCAAAGTGGGTTATCTTTGTTTTAAGTGGTTTAGGTTTACCGGAGGGTATCATTAATCTTATCAAGGAGGGGGTGTTTGCCGGTGTTGGAGGAGTCCTGTCCTTTATACCGCTTGTTGCTGTTGTGATGTTTTTGATAACCTTCCTCGAAGGTAGTGGTTTGATGGCAAGGATAGCGGTTATAGTTGATAGAATAATGCATCTCTTTGGTTTACACGGTAAGTCTTTTATTCCCTTAATTATAGGTTTTGGATGTAACGTTCCATCGGTCTTTGCTACAAGGGTACTTGAAACTGAGAGGGAGAGAAAGATAACTGCTTTACTCATACCCTGTATGTCATGTAGTGCTCGTTTGCCTGTATATATGTTGCTGATAGGAGCAATTTTTCCAGATTCCTCTGGAACGATTCTATTTCTCATATATGCACTGGGTGTTGTGGTTGCCTTTGTTGTAGGTTTGATATTAAACAGGTTTGTCTATAAAGGGAGTAGTCCTGAGCTTATACTTGAGTTACCAGCTTACCGAATGCCAACTTTAAGTTACCTCACGATATTTACCTGGGAAAAGCTCAAACACTTCGTTAAAAAAGCAGGAACTTTTATTCTGATTTCATCCATAATAATATGGCTTTTGAGTAATATACCCTATGGGGCTAAGAAAGAGGATACCGTTTTAGGTACTATCTCAAGGGCAATTCTACCTGTTTTTAAGCCTATAGGTATAGAGGATTGGAGAAAAACTGCCGCTATAGTAACTGGAGTTGCCGCCAAGGAGATAGTTATAAGCACCATGTCTATACTATATGGGGCTGAAGAGGAAAATAAGGGTGGTAACGAAGTTATGGACTATAGGACCTTTATCGATGATCTAAAGAGGCAGGTTTTGGGCTTTGTAGATGCCCTTGACAGGGCTGTTATCAATCTATTTTCAGTAACTCCCAAGAAGTTTGAGGCAGAAGAGGCAGGGGGTACTTTAAAGGATAAAATAAGGGAGAATTTTAATAGAGAAAATGCTCTGTCCTTTATGGTCTTTGTTTTACTCTATTGGCCCTGTAGTGCACTTATGGCAACTTATCTTTCTGAATTTGGCGTTGGTTTCCTGTTAAGGGTGATTATCATCTACTCCCTTGTGCCTTGGGTAGCTTCTTTTATCGTTTACAACATAGCTAGAGTATTATAAATTTCTTTAGATAGGAGGGTATGATGTACCTATCTGAGGCTAAGGATGGGGATAGGGTCAGAATAGTTGATGTATTAAGAGGTGGTCATGGCGGATGTAGTCGTGGTCATGGTGGCTGTGGAGGGGGGGGAGGTAAAGGTATAATAAGTAGATTAGCCGGTATGGGTATAGGGATTGGACAGATTGTGGAAGTGGTTAAAAACGAAGGAAGAGGACCAGTTATAGTTAAGGTTGGTGAATCCAAGGTAGCGATAGGTAGAGGTATGGCATCAAAAATAGTAGTGGAGAAGGTTTGAGATAGGTAAAATGAGGAACGAAAGAAGAGAGCTTGTTTTAAGTGAGTCGCTTGAGGACTATCTTCTCGATATTTATGAAATTTTGAAACACCAACCTGCGGTTAGAGTTAGGGATGTTGCGAAAAGGAGGAATGTGAAGTTATCGAGTGTTGTAAATGCGCTCAAGCAGTTGAGTAAGCTCGGCTTGGTTAACTATGAGAAGAATAGTTTTGTCACGTTAACAGAGGAGGGTTTGAGTTTTAGTAGGAGGATGGAAGAGAGGAGGAAGCTTATATTCAGATTTCTCGTTGATGTGCTTGGCGTTCCACATGATATAGCTATTATGGATGTTCACAAGATGGAACACTTTCTATCCACCGAGACTCTTGAGGGGATATCTCGCTTCGTAAGGGATATGAAAAAACAGGGAGGATAGAAATAAAAAACTTAAGTTATCCTGCGAAGAATATAAACGTTACCAGTATAAATAGTGGTATGAGAAGTGGTATGGAGTATTTAAGGATATATCCGAAAAAGCTTGGCATCCTTATACCGTATTCCGCCGATATTGATGCGGTAAGTAGGTTTGGAGCATTTCCTATATAGGTCATAGAACCAAAAAACACCGCGCCGCAAGATATAGCCTCAAGGTACCTTGGATGTTCCATTAGCAATTTGTGTACAGCTATCTTTTCGTTAACCATTGGATAGAATTTGCCTATGGCTGAATTTAAAAATACGAGGTAAGTTGGGGCGTTATCTAAAAAGGATGAGAGAATCCCGCAAGCCCAGAAATAGTGGTATGGGTATTTAAGGGTTTCTATGATGAACCTCAGTGCCCCTTTTTCCCCGGCTTGTAGTATCCTTACCGCAGGTACCATCGATACGAATATTCCAAAAAATAGTATCACTACTTCCTTTATAGGTCCCCATGAAAATTCGTTTTTATTTCTTATTTCCTTGGATGTGGTCTTTAGTGAGATTATAGCGAGAGTGGCAATTATAATATCCCTCGCCACATCCTGAGTGGCTCTCTCTACCCCGAGTATCTCGACTTTACCAAGGTTGATCTTACCACTTAAAATAACGGTTATTACTATCAGAATTATTATTATTAGGTTTCTACTACCTTCTATCGTTATTAGTTTCTCCCTCTTTACCTCCTCGCCTTCCTTCATCTCTTCTATAGCTATAGTTTCAAATTCTCCCTGAAAGCCCAATTTCATATCTTGTTTATAGAAATAGCTGTCAATTAGGTAAAATATAACAAGTAGAGGGATAACGACGATTAACATCTCCTCTATTAATCTCAATGTCCAGAAAAAGGGGATTCCCTTGATAAATCCCAGAAAGAGGGGTGGATCACCTATCGGTGTTAGTGCACCACCTATATTGGATACTAGGAATATAAATATCACTATTAGATAGGGCCTGATTTTTCTGTTCAAGTTGGATCTTATAAGCGGTCTTATCAAAACCATAGAGGCACCGGTTGTACCTATCAATGAAGCGATTAGGGTACCTATGGTTAGTAAAACTGTGTTAGATTTTGGTGAGCCATCGAGCCTACCCTTTATGAATAAACCGCCGGCAGCTATATACAGCGATCCTATCAGTATTATGAAGGGAATATAATCAGCTACGAGAACCTCCAGTATCTCATGTATTCCATGGGTACCGAATCTATAGGTTAAATAAACCGTTGTAACTAATGCCCAGAATAGAGAGACTTTTCCATAGTTTTTGTGCCAGAATCTGGGAGCGATTAGAGGAAGTGTCGATATGGAAAGAAGCATAAAAACAAATGGAAAAGCACTCCATATGGGCAGAAGTGCTCCTATGTTTTGACTTCCCATAAGTTCCCTTTCCTATATATCACATTGACCTACAACGCACTCGCTACAACTTGTCATACATCCCTTACCAAGAAACAGCCTTATGAGCTTATATCCTTCCTTAAGGTAGGTTGGTCTTAGATATTCCAACGTCTTTTCATCGAAGGAATCCTCTCCCCTCACCTTCACCAGATTACTCCACATTACAAAAGGTACCATATCGCTCTTGTGTGTTCTTAGTTTTACCGGTGTGGGATGATCAGGTAGTAAGAGGATCCTGAGTTTGACTTGTTTTTCCTCTGCCCAATCTAGTATTCTCTTTACTATCTTGGAGTCTATATCCTCTATGGCCTGTATCTTTGCTTTATAATCACCGTTGTGACCCGCTTCATCCGGGGCTTCAACGTGTATCAGAACGAAATCGCCTCTTTCCTCGAGGTATCTAATGGCATAGTCTGCTTTCCCTTCGTAATTTGTGTCTATATAGCCTGTGACTCCAGGTACATTCAAAACTTCAAGACCCATGAGTTTACCTATTCCTTTAGCAAGATCAACTGCGGATATAACAGCTCCATTTATTCCGAATCTCTCGTAAAAGGACGGTAATTTTGGTTTTGAACCCTGACCCCATAGCCATATCATATTTGCTCTTTCTCCCTTAAGTATCTCTTTGGATTTATTCATTATGTCTATGAGTTTTTCCGCGCATTCACCCTTTGGAAGATAGGGCTCTATAGGCTGGCCAGTGATATCATGGGGAGCGGTTGTCTTTACATTACTACAACCATTTTCCCACAACATTATATGTCTGTAACTGACGCCAGGATAAAATTTTATTTGTTCTTCCTTAATTTCGTCGTTTAATTTTTGGATTAGTTTTTTTGCCTCCTCCGTTGGTATATGACCTGCACTATAATCAACCATTATACCATCCTCTACTCTTACTAAGTTACACCTATACGCAACATCCGTATCCTTCATTTCTATGCCCATACTGGCTGCTTCTAAGGGGGCTCTACCTGTATAAACGCCTGGTGAGGCGGGATTAACTCCGAGTATGCTGAGTATACAAACGTCCGATCCTGGATACATGCCGTCCGGGACGTTAAGTACCCATCCACACACTCCTTCCCTGGCAAGTCTGTCTATATTTGGTTTTCTGGCAACCATAAGGGGGGTTTTACCGCCAAGTTCTTCTATAGGTTCGTCACTTGCTCCATCAGGAATTATTAACACATGTTTAATCACACCCATGACGTCTCCCATCCTTATTAACTTTTATCTACCTTTACTTATTGACAATTTGTCTTACATTAATATACTAGTGTTGGTTATAATTCAAGGATTTGACTCGGGGCGTAGCGCAGCCTGGCAGCGCACCTGCCTTGGGAGCAGGGGGTCAGCGGTTCAAATCCGCTCGCCCCGATAGTATTTTTAATGGGTTTTAAATTTACATTAACCATGCCATTATTCATCTGTTGACCATATATAGCCCTTCAGAATGTGAATAGCATTTTTAAGCACTAGTAAAACCAATTTTGTATAGATCAATATATCATGGTGGTTGTTATCTGCTCGTGTTCTAATAATACCTTTATTATTTTAAATCCTTTGACCTTTAGGTATTTTATTTCCCTTCTAATTTTATCTTTCCAGAGCCTCATGTATTGCTTTGATCCATGGATGCGACTTAATGAGGCATAAGTTTTCTTTCAACTTTTTGTCCTTTTCAAGTTTTTCAAATACTTCCTCTATTTTTTTAAGCAACATTTTACGCTTTTCCTCAGATTCTTGAAGCAGATTCTCAGGAAGTTCTATATCTTCAGGTTTATCCTCAACAAATTCCCTTATCGGGACTTTCAACACATCTCCAAGATAGAGTTCATAGACAAGGCGATCTATGAGGTTATCAAAGTAGTCAATGATGTAGTTAAGATGGCTATCATCTTTTGCAAAGTAGTTCTGGTATTGCTTGAGGAAGAGCATGTATTTAGCGAAAATAATGAAAATTTTTTGAACTTGCAATGAGATTCTTGGGATAGGTAGTTCTTCTATCTCGTAATTTCTTATATTGTTTTGTAAAGAAAACAATTCAAAACGCCAATTTAGAATCGATGAATTAAGCAATGAGATTAAATATTCCTTTGACATTAAACTATCGTTGTTGATTATTATAAACTTAATGGCATTTGTTATTACATATCCTATCCCTAAAGGTGCAAATCTTAGTCTCGGTTTGGAAGCTTTATTAATTGTATTTCTTCCAATAATCTTGTGTTTTTCGGCTATTTTCTCTGCTTCAGGCTTTCTCCTAAAAAACTCCTCCTTATTCACAATCCACCTTGGTTTTGGTCCATTTGGGTCAAGGTTTACAAAATACCGGTCAAGGTGAATTCCTTTTATAAGCAAGTCGTCCCCTGGCTCATCACTCATAAATTCTTTGTCAAAGGTTTCATGTAAATGTCCTTCTCCAATTTCTCCAACAGGTGGAACCTTATCGGTTCCTTTGAAGGGCGGAAACTTGGAGATATGCTTTAAAACTTCCCACTCGACCTTTGGATTATAAAATAGAGGAATTCTGTAATCCTCTCCAGTTAGTTCTTTTAACTCACTCTTTTTTATCCTTAAAAAATCAAGTGAGGACAGATTTGATTTTTCCTCTCTGCTTATGTTAGTTTTAATATGAATTTCATAGTCTTCTTTAACTTGCTTTGCATAGAACAATATACATACTGCCTGAGTGTTGCCTTCAAAAACTCTTGTTTTTTCTGGAAATTCAAGGATCTTTCTTACAACTGCTTTTTCAAAAAACAACCTGCGTAATTCTTTTGAGTCATTTTCTCCGAGGAAAGATGACGGATAAATCATTGAAAAGTAGCCATTGTCTTTTAGTAATTCATAAGATCTTTCCAAGAAAAGTTTATATAGATTTAAATTCCCAACCTGATAAGAATAAAGACTACTATAAACAGAAGATAGAAAATATTTCTCCTCTCCATCTTCAATTATTTGCTTTAACCTTCCATAAGGTGGATTCCCCACCACAACATCAAATCCACCTCTACCCAAAAACACCTCAGGAAACTCAAAAAACCAGTGGAACATTTTTCTTTCCCAAGGAAGAGATTGGGCATTTTTAAGTTTTATAAGGTCTATATTGTACTCCTCGGCAAATTTTTCATCCAGTTTCTGGTTAAACAAATCCGTGATTTCTCTTAAAAGATCATTCAAAGGCACGGCGTATTGAGAGTTTAAGGATGCTATAAGAATTCTTATAAGTTTTTCCTTTGTCCTTAAAACCTTTTCAAAGTCGTCCCAGCCAATGCTTTTCTTTGAAAGGATTTTATTAAGGTCTTCTATTTCCTTTACAATGTTTCCATTTATCTTCAAATTTTTAGCCGTTTTTTCAAGGTATGGCTTAAGTTCTGCAATAACTTTTATTTTTTTTAACAACATAATTTTCTTTTTCCTCGCTTATAAAGTCAAATAAAGTCAAATTCTTCGGTCTTTCTTTCTCAGGTTTTACATATCCAATAAGTGAATTACCCGTTCTTAAATTAAAATGCACATTCGGAAATCTAACAAATAAATCCCTTTCTTTATCCACCTTAAAATGCTTTGCCAGTGTCAGAAATAATCTTGCCCGTGCAACCTTAAGGGCTGAAGGATTTATATCAACGCCGTAGATGTTCTTTGATAGAATAATAAAGAACTTCACAAGAAGACGGAACTTTTCCTCATCATCTATACTCAACAGTTCTATCTCTTCTATTTCTCCTTTTTCATTAGAGGTAATAATTGTAAAGCCTTTCTTAATACCAAGTTCCTTTGCCTTTTCCCAGATTTTTTCATAGATGGACAAAAGCACATTTATGGCGCTCTCTAAAAAGTGTCCAGAGCCAACGGCAGGATCAAGAACTTTTATCTCTTTAAGTTGCTCAAAGAGATAAAGAATTATTTCCTTATCACCGCTCTCAATTATTTGATCTATGGTCTCAAAATTTTTGTTGAATTTCTCATTTACTTTATCTATAAGATACGGTTCTATTGTGTTTTTGCAGATGTATGAGGTTATCTCTTCCGGAGTGTAATAAGCACCTAATTGTTTCCTCTCCATGTAGGTGATTAATTTTTCATAGATTGCACCGAGAACAAACTCATCAATATTGCCTTCTGTCCAGTCTCTGCTTTCAAGGAGATTTAAGAGAGGAACTTCATCTCCAACATTTTTAGGTGGTGTGTTTATTAGAATGTCTGTTATACCTTCTTTGTAAAAACATTTATCAGGAATAGATATGGCTTTTTTCTGCTCGCCATTTATGAAGACCGCAGGTCCGACAACCACAACTTTTCCTAATTTATTATCCTCGTAATACTGCTCGCCAATGTTATTGCTTATCTTCTCAAAGAAATACGTCAGGAATTCATAATAACTTTTGAATTGTTCCCCGAATAGTTTTTTCTGCTTTAGTTCTTTAAACTTTGTTATGAAGTAATTTGTATCGTTGTTAAAAAACCCTCTTTCCTGTAAATACCAAAGGGTTAGCATCTGCATCATAAAGTTATCAACAAATTCCTCTCGTTTTTCCTCTTCTGTAATCCCTGATATGTTCTTCAATAGATATTCTCTTGACTTTCTAAAAAGTATGTAGAATTCTTCAATGACATCTGTTCTGTCAAATAAGTTGCTAAAGTTTTCTTCTTTAGGCTGAGTTAAAGCCTTTTCAAGTTTTTTAACAAAAGTTTTGTTAATTTTTGCTAGCTTCTTGATTATATGCTTATTTCTCCTGTAATCTTTTATGAGGAGATGTTCTTCGTAAAAAATTAATCCAATTCTTGGTGCATACCCACTTACAGGTGGTTTGTATTTACTTTTTAGGTATGATGCCTCAGATTTATTCACGGTATCAGCAAGTAGGAATCCCTCAAAAATATTCAGATCTTCATCGCAAAACTCTGGTGCTATGTAAAGAGGATATTCTTTATCTAAAATATTGATTGTCTTAACTTCGTAGTTTTTAAGACTTTTTTCTATTAGTTTTCTTATTTCAGATCTCATAATACCACCCTATATGCTTTACTCTAGTTTTTAACGATTCTATGTCAGTAAGTCCTTTCTCTCTGAAAAACTGGTAGAGAGTTTCAACAGTTCCATTGAAGTCCCTTATGATCACATTGTCCTTGTTCATCTCTATAAGTCCTTTTTCTGTAAGAAGCGCTTTAATCTCTCTGGAGTAAAGATAATATGGAATTGTCTGCAGAGCAGTCATTACTATTTTAAATTCCCTTATAATCTCCTTAGCCTTTGCCCTTTCTACCAGAAGAGCGTTATAAAGATTATAGAGAAACCCTTTTTGTTCCTGCTGGTATTTTTCTTTGAGCTCTTCTGTTATTTTTTTAGTCTCGTCTTTCATTCTTTTTAGATTCTCTATTGCGTTTTCTATCCTTTGCGGGCTTTTCTGTCTCTTTTCTATAAGGTTGAGGAAAACAAGAGGCGTTTCATAATTAATCTCACCATTTTTTGATATGCTCATAATCTTCTTCATAATTTTATATTTTCCACGATAGAATTCATAAATGCTTACTAATTTGTCTTCACCTTCTAAGAAAGTATAATATGGTTCATCTTCTAAATTCATTACTTCCCTAAAATCATCCGCTGTATAGCCCAATTCATATTGAATAATGTTCAAAAGTTTGTATTCGTCTAATTGTTCAGGAGGTATCCCTTCTGGAATAAATTGTTTGAAGTCTTCGGATAAACCATATTGTTCAAGATCGGTAACAGATAACTTTGAAATATCTTTTATCTTCTCTCCAAAGGTTTCAATGCTTATCTCTTCTTCCGGAGTTAATATTTTTACATCCTTACCAACAATCAAAGTGATATCCTTTATTTTTTCTTTAAGTTTTCTTAGAACACCAACAATGACCTCTATTTCATTTGATGGAATATAGTTTACTACATACACATCTTTCTCATTTCCAATCCTATTCACTCTTCCAACTCTTTGAACGATTACCATCGGGTTCCAAGGCAAATCATAATTTATTACGGCATCGGCATCTTGAAGATTTACACCTTCACTAAGAGCATCTGTGGAAATTAGTATTTCTATTTCGCCATATTTTTCTACCTCTTCAAATCCATTATTTGCTTGTGGCGCAAATCTCTTTAGATAATTGATTTTTGTAAGAGTATCAGTATCTCCTGTTACAAGACCAATTTTAATCTTGTCTCTCTGCGGATCTTTAAGCCATGTATGAAGATCAGTTTCGTTATTAACCCAATCCGAAAGATTGTGGTATAAATAATAGGCAGTGTCTTTATACTGTGTAAATATGAGAATCTTTTTTCCGTATAATTCTGTAATATCTTTTAGAGCATTGGATTTAAAGGAAGGATTGCCCAAGATTTGTTTAAGAGATTCAAGTTTTGGATCATTGCTGTAAGAGTAAATAGGAAGATCAATAATATCTTCTTGCTGTCTTGGCATATTTCCAAGGACTTTAAATGATCCATTTTCTTTCTCTTTTAACTTATCCAGTTCTGAGAAAATATTATCCATTGTCCTCAAATCGTTCTCTAAGTTATTAATTGCTTTCCTCAACCCCATTCTCAAAAGTTCTGTTTCAGTATAATCTCTTCCATCTTCTTTCATTTCCTCTGCATATTCAAGTAGTATTCTGATAACTCTATCAAACCATGTTTCTTGGATCTCTTCTTCAATGTCATATTCCTCTTGTATTTCCTTGAGTTCCTTGTATATTTTAGCTTTTTCAATTGCTTCTCTTATCAGTTCTTGTAAATGTTCTTTGCTTAAGATTGAATTCATTTGAGTTTTAAATAAAGTGTAAAATATTTTTTCTTTCTCATAAATCCTTCTAAGTGTAGTTTCAAAAGGGTATATCCCACTTTCAAGCCTTTTACCTAAGAGTAATTTGAAAAGATCTGCAACTTCTACATAGTGTTTCTTTTCTTCATCCTCGTCTATTGTTTCTTCTTCAAAAACAATATACCGAGTACCATAGAGTTTTGTGTATTCAAACAAAATTTTTTCAAGACTCTCCCCTATTGTTTTTATAAGATTCCTATAGTTGTCCGTATAAAAAGGAGAATAATCCAAACTGTAGGGTTTTGGGTCCTTGAAAATAAGCGGCTTTCCGTTGATTCTTAAGTCCTTGAACTGTTCCATAATATACCTTCTTGTTCTAAGAACCATAATTTCATCTAAAATTTTCTGTTTGATCTCAGTAGCGACTTTTTTAATTTCCTTTTTTATCTTATCGTCATCCATTTTATGGAGTTCTTTTTTCAACTCTCTATATCTTTTTATAAGTTCCGTTATTGGAATGCCCTTAATTCTGAATGGAGCAAATGTATCATCTATAAAGAGTCTTATAAGATTAAATATATCTTCTATTGAGTTATTTAGTGGTGTAGCGGTTAGAAGTAAAAATTTGTTGGGAAATCCATCTTCTTTTTTCTGCAACTTTCTTACGTTTTCCCATCTGTTTGTCTTTTTGTTTCTGTATTTATGTGCTTCATCTATAACATAGAGGTCATATTCTTCAGTCAATCTTTTTAATTCCCCTTCTTTCATATTCTGAAAAAATACCAAGAGATAAAAACCCAACCTTGCCAACTAAATTTTCTTCCTGCCCATCATATAACTCATATATTTTGTAGTTATCTAAATTCTTGATGTTTTTCTTAATATTACCTTTCAAAAAATAATAGGAGCTTATTAACAATTCTTCCCATTGAGATATTATTGAAGGTGGTAAAATAAGTAAAACTGCTGGTTCTTTGCCTTCTCTTACCCATGTTGGATGCTTTTTATTCAAGAACTCCTCAATTATCGCACATGCCATAAAACTCTTTCCGAGACCTACGGAATCTGCTAAAATTACGCCATTATAGAAGTTTATTATATTTATCGCGTTCACCACACCAACGAGTTGAAATTCCATGAGAATATCTCTTTTTAGTAAGTTAAGAACACGTCCCTCAAACCATCTATAGACAAGATACTTGAATAAAGTTTGTGGATCTGTGAGATTGCCAATTTTAGGATACGGGCTTTCTGGTAATACACCAGATAAATCAATAACTTTCAACAGATCCTCTCTGAATTCAGTAGACTCTTCCCAAAGTCTATCAAACCAATCGTTGAGATAAAGTACCTCTTCTCTTGAAGTTAATAATACATTTAATTCTTTATTCTTAGTAAGACCTTCAGCGGTAAAATTAGAAGATCCTACCACTGCAAGACCTGGTGACCCATAATCTTCATCTGGTTTTGTTAAGAATAAATACAATTTTGCATGCAATCGTGAATTTTCAAATAATTTCACATCAATTATGTTTTTGGCTATAAATTCCCTTAATTCCTTTAATTGGTTTATTTGTTCTTCTGAAAGTTTCGATTTCTGTAAATCCTCAATCATTTTCTGTTTAAACAGTTCTCTTAAATTGTATCCAGCAACCAACTCTTCTTTGGTGGGGTATGTTGTTTCATTCCCCATTACCAATTTTAAGAAAGGCTTTTTTTCTATGCTCTCAGGGAAGTCATCTTTTACCAGATTAAAGCCAGAGAGAAAGAAGTATCCTATGGCAAATTTTGCCTCTTTTGATTTTTTAAGTTGATCTTTTATTACTTTAACGAGCTCTCTTCCTTGCGAATTGTCTATTATGTTTGGAGCTATTTTATTTTCATTCATAATCTAAACCTTTTAGAGTAGGTTTGACCTAAAAGTTCCTGAACGTATCTTAGGTCAATACCACTTTCAAGCAAGTGTGTAGCAAAGGAGCATTTTAACGAGTGGACGCTAACGTTTTTCTTGATTCTTGCCTTTTTGCATGCATTTTGAAAAAGATTTTGATTTTTTTTATTAAACTATAACTATAAGGAACTTCCAAATATTTTCCTTGTTGATCCCATATTTTTTCAGGAATTATATGTGTTGTTGCATAACCTTCTTTTGGATTGAGTGATGCATTTTTATTAAATTCCAGTCTCCATTCGTGTAAAACAGCTCTCTTATGACTTAAAAAATCAGCTCCCCGTCCTCTCGTTCTCCCTAGGTCCATATTAGAACCGTAGCAAAATATCTTTCTATTCCTATTAGCATGAGCTACTTTACTTTATTTATAAAAGTCATGAACAAGCTTGTCAATCTGTTTCTTAAGAGTTTTTACCTGTTCCTGTTTTTGCTGGCTAGTTTCGTAATCGGAAGATTGATGATGTAGAGGATTTCATACTTCGTATGTTTTGTAAATTTTAAGTTTCCTGTAATTAAATCCGCTCGCCCCGATTTATTCTTTGGATCTATTTAGTTTCGTTACTATCCAGGATGCCTCCCCACTCGATAATGGTAAAACCTTTTCTTGTTTTGCTGGAAATAACAGGTTCCTTTAAGACCTTTCTTTCGTTACAGCATCTAAAATATAGTATAACCCTTATGATAGTATCCGGCTTAGGAGTGATTTCTAAGCTTAGATTCTCGGTTAAAAACTCTTCATCTACAGGTTTTATCTCATAGTAGCTGCACTTAGGTAGTTCTTTTAACCAGTAAACCTTAAAATCTTTTACTTCTCTTCCCTTTAGTCCAAGCATGGATAAGTATCTATCAAACCACATAGGTAATTCGTTTCTTGATACTACCCATCCTTCGTCTTTCAAGGAGGGTTTTGCGTTAAGTTTGACCTCGTAAAATAAATAGTCGTATTTATTATCTAGCCTACCAGTTGGATCGGCAACAACGTTCCATCCCTCTCTGTACTCAGGTATAGTTTTGGTAAATATTCCCTTTGCCTTTACCTTTACATAAACTCGTTGGCTTTTGGTAGGATAAAGATATATGGCAGGTTTTTTAACTATAAGGTGAGGTTTTACCTCTTCACAATCCATTAGAGCGTTTCTGTAAAGGTTCAAACATCTCTCCTCTAATTTAGATGGATTTACCATGGGATCGTTTTGTCCTTGTTTTAAAATCTTTAAATTTATCTCTGCAGGTACCCTGACCAAAGGGATCCCACCACTAAAGCCTATTTCTTTAACAGTGAAACTCTCAATTTTAACTCTATCTCCAAGTAAAATAGAGTTCGTTTGTACGATCTTGTCTTGATACTTTAATAAAGCTGTGAGTTCGATAAAGGAGCCACTACCACCATAACTTCCCACCAGTATAACCACCGCATCCTTTACACCGTCTCCATTAAGATCGGCTATTTTATAATCAACTACGTAAACTTCTACAAAATTTTCGGGAGAACTACCTGACTTAAATCTCCCATCCTTTAAAGTGTAAGAGCTGTTAGAAAAGGCTAAATAATAAGTAAAATTCTTTATCTCTTTTTCCGTTATGTGATCTTCCGCATACGCAAACTTGAATAAAAAACCAAAATAAAAGATAGAAAATAAGCTAAGAAACAGTACTCTTTTAAACATAATATACCTCCGGTTTTAATGCTAACTTTTATTTTAATCTTTAATTCTAAGTGTGTTATAATTTTCGGAAAAGGCTTCTGAGAAACTTTCAACACTTTTTACCCTAATGACTCCCATTGTTTTGGTAAAAAATATAAAAAGGTTATCTCCTTTGACTTTGATTTTTGCATTTGGGACGTATCCAAAGTCAAAGCTTCTTTGGGAGTCTAAATAACCAATACGATTTGTAGTTAAATAGAAAATACCTCTTTTAGAAGTACACTCAATTTCTCTAACTTCTTCTTTATGACGAAAAACCGGTTGAATTGGTGTTCTTTCATCAAGAGCTATTTTAAAGATTCCCTTTTCTATTGCAATGTAGATTCCTGATTGTTCTTCACAAATATCGTTGACTCTGTTTTTGATCGTTAAGAACTTTTCTGCAAAAGGTTTTCCTTTTTCTTCCTTTAACCTATAAACTTCTGTTACTTTATCCTTTTCCTTCCAGATGGATAGGTAAAGGGTGGGTCCTTTTCCTGGAAAGAGTTTTGGGAAACCTGAAGGAATCTTCAGTATGGGTAAGAACTCTAACTTTGATGAACTTTTTGAAGGTAAGAGGTATCCTAATGCTTCCGCTGTAGCTACTACAAATTCTCCTGTTTCTAAAAAGGCAAAGTCCTTTATAGGGCTACTAACGGATAGAATTGCTCTTTTTAAGGGATTAAATAGATAAATTCCATCGATTCCTATCCAGGGTTCTCCTTTTAGGTCTATATCAAAGATAAGCTCATCTTTCCTTTTAACTTCTATACTCGAAGAGGGAACGAACCATTCTGCTTTGATGGTTGAATTTTTGGGGAGTATCAAGGTCACACCCGGCGGTAAAGAAAATTCCTGGGCAAAACTCACAAGATAAGTGGATAGTAAAAGTATAAGAAAAAAGGCATTTATAAAATATCTCACCTCTTTTCCTCCTTATAGTTATACTTATTCATAATGTCATAAGTTGTCATACCTTGAGAGCCAAAAAGACCGAGAAGTTTACCGTACTTAGGAATTGCTCCCAAAAATTCTTCAGTTACGCTTTTTTGTGCTTCTTTTTCAACCATTTCTTTTGAACCTTCGACTAAGTTTATACATTTCTTTAATGCTTGTGCCATTTTTTCATCACTACCTATTGAGAATTTTACAGTTTCTAAACAATCAAAAACAGGTTTTACAACAGCTTTGTTTATTAACTCACCTACCGAAAGAGCCTTATCAAGTTTATCAAGTGGTAATTTGGTTTTTTCAGTAAGATAATCTACAAATTCGCACTTAATTTTTTCTTTGTACCATTCAGTAACTTCCGATACTATCTCGG
Organism: uncultured Aquificales bacterium; assembly: GCA_964590075.1. Lineage (GTDB taxonomy): Bacteria > Thermosulfidibacterota > Thermosulfidibacteria > Thermosulfidibacterales > Thermosulfidibacteraceae > JAGDVO01. The sequence goes on along the minus strand of CAZPXS010000003.1, from coordinate 53,000 downwards.
GATTATTCCAATTTGGAGGATTTTTAACAAGTCCTTGAATTTCCTTTGTGTTCCATTGCTGGGTTATATAATAAAGCCAGGGGTCTGTTAGGTTAACTCTTGGTTTATTGTTGGATAGATTGACAAGTAAAGAAGCCGAACTAGACTGTGCAGAGGGAGTAACTACTGAAGATTGAGTCCCCAGGGCTGGTTGCGGCCTATTAGAGACCTGCGATTGAAAGGCTGGAGATTGTACCTGAGAAGGTTTAGAGGAAGATTGTAAATTCTTCATGGCTTCGTATTTCTTCGCTATTTTGTTGTAGTAACTTTCTAACTCGGAAAAAGAAGGTACCTTTGTAGGATTTGACGAAATCATTTCATCAAATTCATCAACCGCCTCTTTACCGTAATTCTGTGCGAGTTTTTTTCTATAGTACTCTTTGGTCGCTTCAAGCTTCCTTTGCCCTCTTCCTTCACCCTTATTGGAGGGAGGGATTGTGAGGTGAGTTTCGCTCTGCCGAGGTGCCTGGTAGGAAGGGGTGGAAGATTGGGAAGGCGGACCACACGGAACACATCGGGTTCTCGAATACCAGCCCATCTCTCCTCCGGCCGGAGCTCCCGTACGTCTTTTGTTCTCACAGGTATTAAGATCAGGGAAGGGACCAAATATCTTCTGGGAATAACAGGCTTGACTTACTCTTATCTCGTAACAGAGAAAGTTAAAGTAGGCTGTAGCATCGAGACAATACTGTTGGGCAGAGACTTTATTAAAAATCAAGAGAGAAGAGATAGCTATAGCTAGGCTTACCAGCGATAAAAAATTAACCATCCTTTTCATATCCACCTCCGGTACCTATATACTGGGTATAGTTAGTTCTGTATTGGGATAGAGTTCCCAATACCTTCTAAACGGAGGTCACAAGGTGAACTCTCTTATAGGTAGGCTGGCAAACGGTTAACCATGTTTTCAATCATACATCATCCATAGTTTGCTGTCTCTAACATTAATAAATAATTTTTGAAATAAAACAAGGGTTCAATAAACTTGACAAAGGATAGGGGTGGTATAAAATGAATACACCAACCCTTTTGATAGGAGGACGTCGTGAGGAAGATAAATTTGACACTTTTAGTTTTACTTTTCCTTTGTTATAGTAGTCATCTTTTAGCTCAATCTTGTGAGAAAGAAGGAACAACAGTTTCTATAATCCTTGAAAGAGAAAAAGAGCTTATTCCAGATATACTTTTATTAAACTTTAAGGCATCTATTTTTACGCAAAAAGAGGTAGAGGCTATCAATGGATTAGGAGATATTGACAAAGCATTAAGACAGCTTAATTTGGAATATAAGGGCGGTAGATACACAATCTATCAAAACTGCTGGTGGGAAGGAGATAAAAGGAAATGTTCAGGTTATATAGGAAGCATAAGTTATACATTTTTACTAAATAACTATTCCGATCAAAATAGAATCTTTGATGTTATGGACAAATTTAAAGAAAAGTATGGCGAGAAGGTTAAGTTTGAAATTCAAGAGCCTGAGTGGAGTATCTCTGAAAAAAGGAGAAAGGTAACAGAGGAAGAACTTAGACTTTTAATTGTTGAGAGTGCTAAGGATTTTTCTAAAATGATTTCAAAGAGCCTTGAGAAGAGTTGTGAAATAGTTAATATTGATTTTACAACGATTTCAATACCAGTTTATCGCCCCTTTTATTTAAAAACAACGGAAACAATAGAAAAGAGAGCAATTGATGCACCAGAACCAAAGAGAGATGAACAATCTGTAGGTATTAAAGCTTCGGTAAAACTGAGGTGTAAATAGAATAACATAATATAAGATTGGTACTTAGAGTGTTATCATGCAGGTAAATGTAAGGAATTTACCATTTTATTTAGATGTGGAAAATTATAAGGTCAGAATGATAATAGAAAAACTCAAGATGAGAGAAAAACAAGTAATAGCACATGAAATGGCTCATAAGATAGTAGGAGGTCAATATGCCGGAACTGTGCATTATACTTATACGCGAGGGCCGGATGGAAGGTACTACATCACGGGAGGCGAGGTCTCCATCGATGTTTCACCCGAGGCGGATCCAGAGGATACCATTAAAAAAATGGAGATTGTGAGAGCTGCAGCTCTTGCTCCAGCTGATCCTTCGCCCCAGGATTTAGCGGTTGCTCAGAAAGCTACTATTATTGAGATGAAGGCAAAAATGGAATTGGTTCTTAAAAAGTATAGAGAAAATTCCGGAAACACGAAATCCCTCATGGATAAAATGATCACTATCAAGGTCTAACTTAGAAAGCTTGATTCTCTGAAAACTCATAACAGATCGTTAAAGATAAAAAATCGATGGATTGGGAAAAAGGGGGAGAACCCCCTTCCCCATTTAAGGTTCTATGCGGTTTTCCTTCCAGTATTTATATATCATCTCTTTTACGTTTTTGGTGAGGGGTACGTAGTGTAGTTCTAATGCTGTTTTGTCTCCATTTTCAAAGGCCCATTTGAAGAATTTGGTTGCTTTCTTAGCCCTTTCAGGCTGGTCCTTTGCGATAAGTATGAACGTAGCTCCACTTATTGGATAACTATTTTTACCCGGCTGATCGGTTAATATTTCGTAGAAGTGTTTTCTGGCATCCCATTTTGCATTTCCCGCTGCAGCCTGTATACTCTCTATACTTGGTTCTACAAAATTACCAGCTTTGTTTTTGATTTTCGCATAGGGGAGATTATTCTGCTTTGCGTATATATACTCAACATAACCTATGGCTCCAGGTGTCCTCTTTACATAGTTTGCCACTCCCTCGTTACCCTTTGCACCTATACCGGCGGGCCAGTTAACAGAGGTACCAAATTTTACAGATTTTGCCCAATCAGGACATACCTTGCTGAGCCAATTTGTAAATATCCAGGTGGTACCGCTACCGTCTGATCTGTGTACAACAACTATGTTATTTGCTGGTAGTTTTGTATGCCTATTTATACTCTGTAGATAAGGATCGTCCCATCTCTTAATCTTACCCATGTAAATATCACATACCGCCTTTTGGTCTAGGTTTAGACTCTTTATACCAGATAGGTTATAGGTTATCACCACAGCTCCAACTACAGTGGGAAACTGGATGAGTTTTGACTTTTCAAGTTCACCTGGTTCCAGGGGAGCATCGCTTGCACCAAAATCAACGGTTCTTTCTTTTATCTGTCTTATACCTCCACCAGAACCGATGGATTGATAGTTGACCTTTGCTCCAGTTGCCTTCTCAAAACCCGCAGCCCATCTCGCGTAAAGTGGATAGGGGAACGTTGCACCCGCTCCTGTGATTTCCACCACAGCGCGGGAAAGGGTAAACATAACACCTAAAAATAGAGCTACAGCTAACAACTTAGAAAGATACTTCATGATAACACCTCCTCCTATGTGGGATGGATTTACTCGCTTTAGCTAAGACCATGGAAGATAACCAGAAGTTCCAAAATCTCCACTGTGAATCCTATAGTGTCTCCGGTCATACCACCTACCCTGTACTTAATATAAGCCGTGATAACGGAAACTACAATAGTAGTAAGGAGTAGGAGCTTAATAAGGTCTGGTACATTCGTTAGGAAACATAGAGAAAGTATGGAGGTTGTAAGAGCTATCATAAGTTCTCTCTTTGTGAGTTTACCAAGAAAGAGTGAGCCAAGTCCCTTTCCTTCCTTGGCTGGTTTTGATAGGTAAATTGCAATTACCGCTCCCAGACGTGAAACTATCGGTGCTATAATTATCATCGTTGGTTTATGATAATCAATGCTTTTTAGAACCGATAATCTTATTGCTACATCAAAAACGATCGCTGTAACCCCAAACGTTCCTATATGGGGATCCTTCATTATGGAAAGTATCCTTTCTCTATCTTTGTGACTGAAGATGGCATCAACTGTATCGGAAAAACCGTCGAGATGTAAGGCTCCCGTAAGTATAAAGTATACCATTGTGGTCGTTATGGCAGTAATTTCTCTGTTATGGGTATATTTAATCGTTATACTGTAGGTTAGGTAGCTAAGAATTCCAAGTAACAAGCCAACAAGCGGAAAATACGAACTTATCTTGTAGAACTCCTCCTTATTTAAGCTTACACGAACAGGTAGAGGTATGGTTGTTAGGAACTGTATCGCAACTATAAAATACCCTACCTCCCTTTTTACTTTATCCATTAGCTAACCCTTTATCTTGATAGGTATACCACAGACCATAAGATAAACTTCGTCCGCCTTTTCTGCTAATATTTTGTTCACCTTACCTATGTAGTCCACGAAAATTCTACCAAGCTTTGTGATGGGTACTAATGTTGCTCCTACCTCATTAGTTACTATTATGAGTTTCTTCGATAGCTCACTATTTACCCTCAGTAAATTCGTTATCTCACCTACTATATCTTCCTCCACCTCTATTAGCGTTCTTTCGTCCACATCCTCCCAGGTAAGATCCACATCCATCATGATGTTGGAGATTAGATTTGTTATACAATCAAGTAGAACAACCTTATGATCATAGTTTCTTAAGATATCCCCGAGGTTTCTATAGGCCTCTAAAAGAGCCCAAGCCTTAGGTCTACTCGATCTATGCCTTTCTATCCTCTTTAAACATTCCTCATCTATGGCTTTCATTGTCGCTATATAAATGACACTATCTCCACCTAACTTTTGAGCAAGTTTTACCGCAAAGTCACTTTTGCCCGATCTAATCCCTCCTGTTATAAGGGTTACCATCCTAACCCTCCCTAAGTATCTGACTTAATGTCTCAACTAATTTAATATTTTCCTCTTTTTTTCTTACGGCTAATCTTATGAACTTTTTGTTTAAGTATCTGAAAGTTGATGCATCTCTTATAAGAAAACCTCTCTCTATCAATTTAGTTTTTAGGATAGCTGAATTTAGTTTTTTTAGTTTCAATAGAATAAAGTTGCATGTTGACGGAAAAACTTCTATTTTGTCTATTTTCGATAGTTCTCTGATAAATTCCTCTCTAAGATTGGATATTGTTTCTTTTGATTTTTCTATATAATCCTTATCCTCGAATATATGTTTTCCTATTTCAACTGCGATGGAGTTGACACTCCAGGGTTCCTTATAGTGCCATAATTTCTCGATAACACTTGGCTGAGATACTATATACCCGAGTCTTATGCCTGGAAGGGCAAAGAACTTTGTGATCGCTCTTGCGACTATCAGGTTTTCAAAATTATCGACCAAACTTAACGCACTATGGTCCTTCTCATCCAACATAAACTCTATAAAGGCCTCATCCACAAACACAGGGATATTGAATAATTTTGCGGTTTCAATTATTGCCCTTAGCTCGTCTACCCTTAGTGCCGTACCGGTGGGGTTATTTGGGTTACATATGAATATTCCGTCCACATCCGGTATCCTATTCATAACTTCATATATGTTTACCTTAAAGGAATCATCATCCCTTAGCCTAAGAAACCTTGGTTTACCTCCATTTAAAAGAACAGCTCTTTCGTATTCCATGAAGGTTGGAGAGACTATAAGGGGTTTTCTGATTCTAAAAGCTCTAACAAATAAAAATATAAGCTCTATCAATCCATTTCCCGGTATTATGTATTCCATAGGATAGTTAACGTATCTACCTATGCTTTCCCTTAGTTCTCTGTAGTGTATGTCGGGATACGTACTTAGATCGACCTTATCGATGATTTCCCTTAGCCAGGTTGGTGGACCAAGTGGATTTATATTTGAGCTAAAATCTATAAGCCCTCTATCGTAATCGTATATGTTACCACCGTGTTCGTACCTTTTATCCCTCAAATAATTAGCCTCCATAGATTCTGTATAATTAGGAATGCCATTATAGCTACAAAGGAACTCACATAGACTATCCTAGCTGTGACATATATATCATCCACATTCATATCTCTCGTTTTGTCACCTATGTAGGGCTTTTCCTTAATTCTCCCATTATAGGAGGTGGGACCACCGAGTCTGATACCGAGAGCTCCACTTACCGCTGCCATCCCGTGGGCACTATTTGGGCTCTCGTGTTTAAGTCTATCCCTCATGAGGATCTTGAAGCTATTTCTCCAGTTGAGGCCGAGTATGAAGGTTGATATGACTATGAATATGCCACTTAGCCTTGCCGGTATGAAGTTGGCTATATCGTCTATTTTTGCGGGAAAGTAACCTAAGTATAGATATATATCCTTCTTGTATCCCACCATGGAATCGAGCGTGTTTATGGCCTTATATGCCATTGCAAGAGGAGCTCCTCCTATAAAGGAATAAAATATAGGTGCAACAATCCCATCGTTTATGTTTTCACTTAGGCTTTCTATAGCTCCTCTTATAATATCCTGTTCCTCTAAGTTATAGGTATCTCTACTTACGATCTCCGCGAGTTTACTTCTTGCAAGTTCAATATCTCCCAACTCTAAAGCTACGGCAACCTCTTTTCCAGCTTTAGCAAGTTCCTTAACGGAAATGGTTGTGTATATCAGAATTACCTCTACTAAGTCTTTGAAGGTATTCCCAAAGATTCCTACAAAATGAAGTAGTAGTTTTGTTGCGAAAAAAGTAATTCCCACCACCGTAACCACCATAAATAAGCCAGCTATCTTTAATTCCAAGGGTTTATCAAACCTCTCTCTTATTACCCTTTCCTCAAGATTTATCAACCAACCTATGATTCTAACCGGATGGGGAATGGATCTTGGATCTCCAAAGACTAGATCGAGAATATAGGCAAGTAAAACCTTCAAGCGTATATCTCCATTATCTTTAGTATTCTATCTATATCACAGGACTCTTTTATAACTTCTGCGAGTTTGTCAATCTCCCTATCCCTTATCTCTCTGTAACCTTCTATCCTTTCTATCGGATGAAGTCCTTTTCTCCTTCTTACCAGATTTATCAGTCTTTGTAAAAATTCGCTATTTTCAAATATACCGTGTAGATAGGTTCCTATTACCAGTCCATCCTCGCTTACTCCACCATCTGATATGAATCTCTCATTTAAACTTAGGTTCCTCTCGAATATGTAGGAGAAGGGAATGACATCCTTACCTAATCTACTTACCCCCTTATGGATCTCGTAACCCTCAACCACTATACCTCTCAGGTCACTCAAGGAATCGGGGAGGTTCTCATTTATTATGGCCTTTGTTCTTGCCGTGATCTTTTCCCTCATGATAACGGTTTCCACGTCAAGTAGACCAATACCTTCTATGTATCCTAATTCACTTTCCACACCGTACGGATCGGATACATTCCTACCTAACATCTGGAATCCACCGCATAGACCCATTATAATTGTCCCCTTTTCCCTAAGGTATCTTATCTCATCGATCGTTCCCGATTCCTTTAATTTTACAAGGTCATCTATGGTGTTTTTTGTACCGGGTATTATGAGTATATCGCATTCACCTATCTCTCCACCATACTTCACAAATCTAAGGCCTAAATCTGGGACGAAAAAGAGTGGCTCTATATCGGTATAGTTTGATATATGGGGATGAACAAGAATAGCTACTTCTATGGAACCGGATTTAATCTTACCAGAAAATATACTCGATACCGTATCCTCCTCCTCTAACCGGATGTCTAAATAAGGAACCACTCCGAGCGTATCAACTCCCGTCATTTCTTTAAGTTGCCTTATGCCTCTATTAAGTATGGAGGGATTACCTATAAACTTATTTATTATGAAACCTTCTACGAGCTTTTTCTCTTCATCCTCGAGTAAAAGATACGTGCCGAGTAAGGATGCAAAAACCCCTCCCCTATATATATCTCCTACGATTAAAACCGGACTACCGGCTAACTTTGCAACTACCATGTTGGCAAAGTCTCTCTCCTTTATGTTGATCTCCGTTGGACTACCAGCACCTTCTATGACAACTATCTCAAAATTCCTGTCGAGATATTCGAGTTCTTCTTTGATAATGGCAAGGATGTATTCTCTATCAACATAGGGCCTATAGTACTCATAGTCACCGAATACTCTACCCCTTAGTACAACCTGACATTTCCTACTGGAGGTCGGTTTTAGAAGAATAGGATTCATTCTGTAGGAAGGTTCGATGCCGGCTGCCATCGCCTGTAGGGCTTGTGATCTCCCTATTTCCAGACCTTCAACTGTAATATAGGAGTTTAAGGCCATATTCTGGGCCTTGAAGGGAGAAACACTGTAACCCATGTTCCTAAATATACGGCACAATCCGGTAGTGATTAAGCTCTTACCAACTCCCGACATTGTGCCCTGTATCATTATCTTCAAGGCCATAGTGCTAAACCTTCCTAAGCGGTATTACGAACGGTTTTTTCGATTCTTCCTCTATTATAACCTTGACATCGATATTGAAGGCTTCTTTTATTATATCCTCCCTTATCACATCCTCGGGCTTACCTTTTACTAGGACTTTACCTCTCTTTAAGATAAGAACATCGTCACAGAATAGCGATGCGAGGTTTATATCGTGTAGAACAATGATACAGGTGATTCCCTTTTTAACGAGGTCTCTTACTATTGATAGGATTTCGAGTTGGTACCTTATGTCTAAATGGGCTACGGGTTCATCCATCAGGAGAATTTTTGCCTCCTGTGCAAGAGCTCTGGCTATGTATACCCTCTGTCTCTCTCCTCCCGAGAGCTCTCTCAGAGTCTTTTCTCTAAAATCCCATGTATCTGTTGTCACCATAGCCTTCTTTACTATATCCCTATCTTTGCTACTTTCCCTCTGGAATCTACCGAGGTATGGGAGTCTACCCATCATGACTATATCGTAGGCCGTAAAGTCAAAGTCAAAAGGTATATCCTGGGGAACGTAACCTATTATCTGAGCCCTCTCCTTTCTTGTGTATCTCTCTATCTCCTTACCGAATATTTTCACTATACCACTATTGGATCTCAGGTACCCGGAGATGTTTTTTATCAGTGTAGTCTTACCGCTACCATTTGCCCCTATTATGCCGAAGATCGTCGGTCTTTCTATGCTAAAACTTATACCCCTTAGTACCTCGTTATTCCCGTAGGAGAAATGGAGGTTTTCAACTTCCAGTATCAACTTATAGCTCACTCCTTCTATTTTTTAAAATTAGGTATAAGAAGAAGGGAGTCCCAAAGAGGGCCGTTATTATACCGACCGGCATTTCCCCAGGTTTGATGATCAACCTAGCGATGAGATCGGCGAAAACCATGACGTTTGCACCTAGTAGAGCACTCACAGGAATCAGTATTCTGTTATCTGGTCCCACGATGATACGGGATATATGGGGCACTATGAGCCCAACAAAACCTATTATTCCACTTACGGAAACGCAGCTTGCGGTAAGTATCGAACCCATGATAAGTAGTATTCTCTTTGTCTTTTCGACATCTATACCGAGATGTTCCGCGCTTTCTTCGCCGGTTAAAATGGCATTCACATCTCTGGAAAAGAGATACATTACAAGAGATCCCAGGGTTATTATAGGAACCGATACCATAACGTCCTGCCAACCCACGAGTGTGAAACTTCCCATTATCCAGAGAAAAACCTGGGCGAATTCCTCGTGGTTTAGAAAGGCTAAAAGCGAAATTATGGAAAAGAGCATGGAGTTGGTAGCAACACCAACAAGTATCAGTAGATAGGTGGAGACTCTTCCGGAACTCTGGGATACAAAGTACACAAAAAAGGTTGTTACAATTCCAATTAAAAAGGATAGGATGTTAACGCCGAATACGCCGAGATTGGTAACGATTGCTATAGTAGCGCCGAGAGCACTACCTGAGGAAACGCCAAGTATATAAGGTTCAGCCATAGGGTTCCTGAGTAAACCTTGGAAGAAGGCTCCCGCTATGGATAAAGCCATGCCGACAAAGATGGATTCTATTATCCTAGGTAGTCTTAGTTTTAGGATTATATCACTATAGGTAGGTATAACCTCTCCCGTGAGGATTCTAAATAGGAATTTGGGAGGTACACTTACCGAACCGAGGGATAGGGATACTATAACGAGTAGAAACAGACTTATAGTTGCACTTAGTAGGACTAGATCTTTTCTCTTCATTCAAACTTCAGTTCAGGATGTAAACATTTTAAAACTTCCCTTATACCAAGCACAATCCTTGGCCCTGGTCTTGCTATTATATCGTCGCTCGATATAATGCAAATCCTGTTATTTCTCACAGCGTTTGTTTCGCGGTAACCGGGTAACTTTCTTAAATCCTCTATCCTACCTGCGTGGGTTGATGTTATTATCACATCTGGATTTTTCCTCAAGACTTCCTCAATCGATAACTTGACAAAACCTCTGGCCTCTACAACATTTTCACCACCTGCTATACTTATCACTTCATCTATAAAAGTTCCTTTGCCTGCAACGAAATTTTCCCTTATACTTGCTATATGTAGAACCTTAACCTTTGGTAGGTTATGGGTGAGACTCCTAAAATAGGAGAATTTTCTTTCTAATCTTTCTTTAAGTGCCTTTGAAGCCTTTTCCCTACCTGTGATTTTACCCAACGTATCAATAACGTAGAACATATCATCTATCTTTTCAGAATCGAGCACAAGAGTGGGGATACCGAAGCTTTCTATTTTATGAGCGACCTCTTTACCTATTATCCTCGAAATTATAACAAGGTCCGGTTTCAATGATACCAGTAGCTCTAAGTTGGGGGTTTTAAATCCCCCTACCTTCGGTAACCTCTTTACCTCCTCCGGATATGTATCAAACTCTGTTACTCCTATCACTTTATCTCCTGCGCCTATTTCAAATAGTATCTCTGTTGCCGATGGTACCAAAGAGACTATCCTTTGTGGTCTCTTTTGGAGAGTTACCCTTCTACCCATAAGATCGGTAACCGTTAGCCCCTCCTCTTTAGTGGAGACACTCCGATTGCAGGATGATAGGGTAAATAGTAGAGTTAGAAGCCCTATAGTTAAACTTAACTTTTTTACGTACCCTATTGAAAGCATCCTTAAGCCAAAATAATATTACAATTCATCACAACAAATTCAAGTATTACTTAATAACTTCGGTTATGGAGGTTGGTGGTGACTATGAAGGAGTTTAGTATTTCTCCCGTTAGTTATGAGTTGGAGGCTATTGCGAGAGGTAGACTGGATAATCTTACGAAGCCAAAGGGTAGTCTAGGGATGCTTGAAGATATAGCTTTGAGGCTTGTTTTGATATACGGTGAGCCTTTTCCGAGGATAAGGGGTAAACTTTCGATTGTGTTTGCCTCCGATCACGGGATAGTCGAAGAGGGTGTATCGCTATTTCCAAAGGAAGTGACGGCACAGATGGTTTACAATTTCCTTAGAGGAGGAGCCGGTATAAATGTACTTGCGAGGCATGTTGGATCGGTGGTTAAGGTTGTGGATGTGGGTGTTGACCACGATTTCGGGGATATTCCGGATCTGATATCGATGAAGGTATCCCGCGGAACCAGAAATTTCCTGAGAGAACCGGCCATGACACGTGATGAGGCTATAAGATCTATAATGATAGGGTATGAAGTTACTAAAAAACTCGTTGTTGAAGGCGGATATAACCTAGTTGGACTTGGAGATATGGGTATAGGTAACACCACCACATCAAGCGCTGTAACATCCGTAATAACCGGTAAAAGTGTTGAGGAAGTTACCGGTAGAGGTACAGGAGTGGACGATAGGATGCTTAAAAGGAAAGTGGAGGTTATAAGAGGTGCCATAGATCTACATAAGCCCGATCCTGATGATCCTATAGATGTGCTATCAAAGGTAGGTGGTTTTGAGATTGGAGCTATAGCGGGTGCTATTTTGGCTTGTGCGGAAATGAGAGTGCCTATCGTACTTGATGGTTTCAACGTAACCGCTGGCGCTTTAATAGCTTATAAGGTAAATCCCTTAACGAGAGAGTACATGTTTGCAGGACACCTCTCGGAGGAGAAGGGACATAGAGTACAGCTTGAGTACCTGAATCTTGAGCCTATCCTTAGACTGAATATGAGGCTGGGAGAAGGTACAGGAGCGGCTCTGGCGATGAGCATAATAGAAGCTTCACTTAAAGCCTACAACGAAATGGCTACCTTCGACGATGTCGGTGTATCAAGAGAAAAGAAGGTGTAATATAAGTTTTATAATGATTCGAGATAGGGGATTTCAAATTCCTCCAACTCCTCGGTCTTAAATGTAAGTACTGGTTGAGGTTCATCGAGATTCTCTCCTGGCTTGTAGTTAAAGATCGCTCTTACCCTTTCTGAGACCAGGCTAAAAATTCTCCCAACAGGGATGTTCATCGGGCATGCATCCTCGCACATCCCACAGCCAACGCAAGAAAAACTCATGTGATTCATCCTACCAAGGTGGAATAAAGTGGTATCCGGAAGAAACCTCAATCCTCCCTTTCTCTTTGCCCTCTCTATAAAAAGATTCGGTGAAACTCTAAAGGCGGTAGAATCAAAAAAACACTCCCTACAGTAACAGATGGGGCATACACTCCTACAGTTATGACAGTTTATACAGTTTGATAGTACAGAGAGTAAGCTATCTGGAGAACCTATGAATTGTGAGAAACTCTCTAAAAAGTTTTTTTTACTTTCTTTCATCCCCCTTAGTCTATTTTCCAGTAACTCACTATTTATTAGACTCTCGTCTATTTCCTCTCCTACTCCCAATTGCTTAAATAAGGCCTTTGCCTCGTCACTATGGGCTATGAAGTAGACACTGTCAAGACCGAAATATTTCACCTCTACATCTGCAAGTCTTCCAGTAAGATCCTCACAGATCGAACACAGCGATCTGGGATTCTGAATACTGAAGGCGTTTGAATTCTTGAAAAACTCTTCCTCCAGTGTATGGCTCTCTTTTAGGAAGTTCTTAAAGGAATACACCCCGGGACAGTCAAAAGAAATTATAAGGAAGCTCTTTAAATCTACCTGATTTATCTTAGATAGTTCTCTTGCGGCTCTTACCTCGCAAGGTCTAAGGATGGCAGCTATTTTTTTAGTATAGCCTCCCTTTTTCGTAAGATCCGATAGTATTTTGGCTCCCTGGTTCGGCATAACTGGAGCTATAGGTATGGACCTATCTATCTCATTGGTATCATTGGTGATAGCGTAATGATAACTAAGGGTTTTCTCGTTCTTGAAGTTTGTGACTATTCCCAGGATGTGGCCTTCATCTATCAGCCTTTTTGAGAAATCTTTTATAGCATTGCTAACATCATTATTTACCTTGAAAGCAAAAAGCATCTTAGCTCCTCCTAATTCTTCCAGGATTTTAGGGGATTTGGACCGAGCTTTTTTATATGTTCGGTAAAACTTAAGGCAGTATCCCTGAATCTTTTACCTTCCCCGTGAGCTACCCATCTTAGCCAGATCCTATCACCGAGACCAAAGGTGTCTAATATCGTTTTTAATACCGCTATTCTCCTTCTTGCCCTAAAGTTACCCACATTGTAGTGACAATCTCCAGGATGACATCCACTTATGACCACTCCATCCGCTGCCTCAAGAAGTGCTCTTAGCACATAACTTGGATCTATGGCTCCTGTACAGGGCACTCTAAAGGGTCTAATGTTTTCGGGATATTTAAGCCATAGAGCTCCTGCTGTTTCCGATCCACCTGTTCCACACCATGCACATAGCATGTATATTATACTCGGCTTCCAGTTGTTTTTATCCATAACCCACCTCCTCAAATTAAGAGAGCATCTATAGATGGCAGAGTACCATCTGCCTTTAGATCTCTGAGATAAGCTGCTTCTGATGGACAAGCCACTTGACAGGCTCCACAGGAATCACACAGGTAGCTTATCACCTTGGCCACTTTACTCTCTTGATCTATGTACCTCGCATAGTATGGGCAGACGGTTACACATATCCCACATCCTGTACACTTGGACTCAATAACTCCCGATAGGAACATGGCATTAGGAGGAGGTAACTGCTTTTTGGTTATGAAGGTCAGTATCTTACCAACCGCATCTTTTGCGGTAAGTAGACTTTCTTGATAAGACCTCGGGGAATGAGCTAATCCCACAGGGAATATACCTTTACTCTGTAACTCAAAGGGCTTCATGAGCCGTTTAATAGCCTCTTCAAAAGGGCAGCTACTTGCATCAGACTCAAAAAATCCATAATCGTCGAGATTATATCCAAGAATTTTTGCTAACCTTCTATTTTCTTCGATATCCGGAACTATACCAACGGAGAGAGTAACATACTCAGCCTCTATTTCTATTTCCCTATTTTCTTCTATATCGTATACCCTTACCGAGATCTTATCACCCAAAGAGGATAAAGTGGGATACCGATCACCTGAAAATCTTACAAACCTTATACCCATATTTTCCGCCATTTTTCTATAATCTTCCTTCAAACCGTATAAATTCAAGTCTCTGTACAGGATAGTTACTTCAACTCCCTTTTCCCTAAGAGTTAATGCGTTTTTTATAGCATGGGAACAACAGACCCTTGAACAGTAGGGATTAGCCTTATTACGGGAGCCGACACACTGAATCATAACCACAGATTTACCCTTGAATTCGCCTTTCACAAGGCGTTCTTCAAGCTCTCTTTGCGTAAGTACCCTATCACTACTTCCATACATGAAGGCACCTTTCGGATCAAATTCCTTTGCCCCAACAGCTATAATTATGGCCCCAGCCTCTAAAACAAAAGTCTTATCTAGACCTTTGTCCTCAAACAAGAGGAAAAATCTTCCCGCTGTACCCCATCCATCTACAAGAACGGTATTTCTGTGTATACTTATATCTGGATTGTTCTCAACTTCTTCTATAAGTTTTTCAAGATGTTCTCTAATTGGAAGACCCTCAAGATCCTTGTATAATCCTTTTGCTATTCCTCCAAGAGAGTTACTCTTTTCTATGAGGTGGACCTTGACCTTCCTTTTGGCCAGTAATCTTGCACTCTCAAGGCCACTTACTCCGCCTCCTATCACCACAACGGTGTTGTTTATTGTATCCGTTGGAGTAGGTAAAGCTATGGTTCTCTTGAGTCTTTCCACACTGCTATAGATGAGACTAAATGCCTTATCCAGCATATCATTGGGATTTTCGTGAACCCTTACTATATCCTCCCTTAACCTTATAAAATCAGCTAAAAGGGGGTTTAGGCCAGCCATCATAACGGTTCTTCTAAACTTAAGTAATTTCTGTAGAGGGGTACAAACCGCAAGTATTACCCTGTTTACACCTGATGCCTTAATCTTCTCAGCAGTCTCTGTCATGGTGGGAGGTGTGCAACACCCTTTTATTATCTCTACATGGGAAACATAGGGTAACTTCTCCACCCTTCTTTTTAGTTCCTCAAGATCGAGGAATCTGTAAAACTCACCAAAACAAGAGCATATAAAAACACCAACCTTCGGTTCCTCGCGGGAGACATCCCTAAGCGGAGGTGGGGGAGGAGGTGAAAAATTGGTAGAACCAAGGATATCAAGAATTTCCGCACTTAGCCCGTAACCTTCCCATACCGTTTCGGGATTACCCTTTGGGCCTGTAAACTCACCTACAGCGTAAACTCCAGGAATGTTTGTTTCCCCCACGGTAAAGGGTTTAACCTTACAAAAGCCGTGTTCATCTGCCTCAAGATTGAGTATCTCTTTCAGTTTGTTCATTATACTGGGTGCCTTCTGACATGTTACAAGAATGACGAGATCCGTATCCAACTCTTCCTTACCATCCTTTATTCTGTATACTACTTTAGGATCCTCTTTTTCTGTTAGTACCTCAACATCCTCCGCTCTTATGACCCTAACACCCTTTGAAATTGCCCTTTCGAACCACAGATAATGTCCCTTTGCAAACCCTTTGTAGTCCCTGAGAAAGACAGTAACATCAGCCTCTGGATATACCTCTTTTATTCTGGTGGCTCTGTATATAGCACTAACACTGAGATTGTAATTTTCGAATTCTCTACCGTAATTATACTGGGGAGTTACTATTATAGCTATTTTTTTAGCAAGTTTTCCGTCAGAGGGTCTAATGAGTGAGTTTCTAACGAAGTTTGTAAAAAGGGATTTACGGGCTATATCTGAATTTCTTAAAACATTTGGGTGATGGATTCCGAACTTTTTGAGATCCTCATCCCCAGGCTCTTCAAACTCGGGAGCAAGGACTATCGCTCCTACCTCTAATTCCAATTCCTCGTACGGTCTTTCAACCTTTAGACATTTCGTTGGGCATACCTCTTCACACTTTTTACACTTGGTGCACCTATCCTCATGCAGAACAAAGATGTTCTCCCAGGCCATTTTCGGTATAACTTCGATAGCATTTTCGGGACAAACTCTTACACATGCCTCACATTCCGTACAGGCAAGATTATTGACAAACTGGTCCCTCTTTCTTATTTTAACCTTGAAGTTACCGGCCTCCCCTTCTACACTGATTATATCCGCATTATAGTAAACCTGGAGCGCCCCTAGTCCTATAAAAAGCCTTTGAGGCATATGGCCACAGGCCCAGCAAAAATCTAGTGGTAGCTGTGAGAGAACCTGATTTTTATACTCATCCACATAGTCGCCTCTATTTAGAAGGATGCTCTTATATCCCATTTTTGCCAGAGTATAGGCGGTTCTGTAGCCCGCTATGCTTGTACCATAGATCAGAACTGTGCTATTTTTCTCAGCCATATTCTCCCTCCCTAAACCATATTCCTATCTCTGAGAGGGTTAGGACCAAGTTCTTTTACCTTTTCGGTAAAATACTTTACGGTTTCCGCAAATTTTGGAGCTTCCGAGGCCGGTATCCATGAAAGCATAACTCTATCAGGTTCAAGCCCTAATCTTTCAAGTATCTTTTTTGTTAGAGCTACCTTTCTCCTCGCATAGTAATTTCCCTTGTGATAATGGCAATCCCCGGGTTTACAACCTGCAACAAGTACACCATCTGCCCCATCAAGTAGTGCCTTTATTATGAAAACAGGATCGACCCTTGAGGAACACATCACCCTGATTATCCTTATATTTGGTGGATATTTAAGTCTACTTATACCCGCTAAGTCACTTGCAGTGTAGCTACACCAGTAGCACAAAAATCCAACTATCTTTGGTTCAAAGTTTGTGCTCATATCAGCAATCCCTCCAGTTCATTAATAAGTTGCTCGTTCTTGAAGTGTTTTACCGTAATAGCCTTATTTGGACATGTAGCGGCACATAAGCCACAACCCTTACATAAAGCTTCGTTTACTACACATACGTTAAGGGCGAAGTTATACTCTATGGCACCGTAGGGACATACACTTTTACACTGCTTACAACCCACGCAGATTGAAGGATCAATTCTACTTGTTGCGGACTCTATCTCCACCTTACCCCTCATTATCAAGGAAAGGACGGAGGATGCTGCAGCCTGAGCCTGAGCTACAGTATCGGGTATGTCCTTGGGCCCCTGACAGCAACCAGCCAGAAACACCCCATCCGTTGCTGTAGCAACGGGAGCCAATTTTGGATGTAACTCTATGAACCAGCCATCCTGATCCTGTGAAATTCCGAGTATCTTGGCTACTTTATCAGCACCTTCCGCAGGTTCAAGGGCTACCGCCAAAATTACCATGTCAACTGGTATTCTTCTAACCTTGCCAGACAAAGTATCCTCAACCACTACTATGAGTTTCCCCTTTTCTTCCTCTGATATGGCTACATCCGTAACTTCCGCCACCTTGCCTCTTATAAAATGCACTCCTTCCTCCTGGACCCTGTTGTAAAACTCCTCATACATCTTACCAGGAGCTCTTATATCGATGTAAAAGTTGAATACCTCTGCCCCTGTTTTTTCTCTGATTAGATGGGCATATTTCATTGAGTACATACAACATACACGGGAACAGTATTTATGAAATCTCTCATCCCTTGAGCCTACACAGTGAATTATTGCAACCCTCTCGGGGACTTTACCATTCTTCATGATTATTTTGCCTTCAGTTGGACCGGCTGCGTTATTTATCCTCTCAAATTCTATGGATGTATAAACCTCAGGGTATCTCTTATATCCATACTGGAATAGTGGGATAGGATCAAATACCTTGAATCCCGTTGCCACTATGATAGAACCTACATTAACTTCGAATATCTCGTCTCTTTGATTGTGATTAATGGCCTTAGCTTCACAGACTAACTCGCATTGCTTACATTCGCAACATTTAGCACAATCAAGACATCTACTTGCTTCTTCAACCGCTTCTTTTTCTGAGTAGGGCCTTTCAACCTCGATGAATGAGCTTGCCCTTTCCCTTGGGTCCTCCTCCTTAATCTCTATCGGTTCCTTAACATCATAGGCTCTCTCCTTTAAAACTTTGTATTTATCAACAACAGGTAGTTTATGACTATCGTATCTTTCACATTTAGATAGATCCTCTCCTGATAGATACTTGTCTATGTAATGGGCTGCTCTTCTACCGTAGGCTATGGCCTCAACAATTGTTGATGGACCTGTGACTGCATCACCACCTGCAAAAACTCCTTTCACAGAGGTCATCAATGTTTCGGGATCTACCTTTATGGTACCATTTCTATCTAGCTCTATTCCCATCTTTTTAAAGGGTTCACCATAGGGTTCCTGACCTATGGCTAGAATAACCGTATCCACATCCACCTCGAAATTGGAACCCTCCACTGCTACCGGTCTTCTTCTACCAGAGCTATCGGGGTCTCCGAGTTGCATCCTTATTAGTTCCA
Source organism: uncultured Aquificales bacterium (assembly GCA_964590075.1). GTDB lineage: Bacteria > Thermosulfidibacterota > Thermosulfidibacteria > Thermosulfidibacterales > Thermosulfidibacteraceae > JAGDVO01. Next base: position 34,351 of record CAZPXS010000003.1, on the reverse strand, counting down.
TCTTTGAAACCCTTTTGTCTCCTTTAAAGGCAACTGGGGTAACGAGAAACTCTATCTTTACTCCCTCTTTTAAAGCCGATTCCACCTCGTGGTGGAAGGCTGGCATTTCACTGCGGGTTCTCCTATAGTAGATCGTGACATCAGCTCCTAACCTTTTGGCAACTCTTGCTGCATCTATCGCAGAATTACCTCCTCCTATTACTGCAACTTTCCTACCCACATAGGGTTTTTCACCTGTCTTAATCTGCTTGAGAAAATCTATAGAGGTATAGATACCCTCCAGATCCTCTCCGGGAACGCCAAGTCTTCTATCCTTCCAGGCTCCTATTGCCAGAAATATGGCCCTGTATCCCTCTTTAAATAAATCTTCTTCTTCTATAGTTATATCCTTACCAACGGTCACACCTGTTTTAATCTCAACACCCGCATCCTTTATAACCTCGATATCTTTTCTTATTACTTCCGTTGGAACACGATATTCGGGAATCGTATATCTAACCATGCCTCCCGCTTCAGCTTCTTTTTCAAATACGGTAACTCTATAGCCCTTTAGGGCAAGGTAGAATGCACAGGATAGGCCACTTGGCCCTCCGCCGACAACTGCTACTTTATCATTCTTTTTTTGTTCTATCCTAAAGGGAACTATGGTTCCTATGTTTTCGTAATACCAATCTGCGGCAAACCTTTTTAGCTGTCTTATTCTTATGGAACCACCAGCCTCACCCCTTGTGCAGTTATTCTCACAAAATGCAGGACAGGCTCTTCCTAAGGATCCCGGTAAAACCACTCTCTCCATTATCAACCTGAAAGCTTCCTCGAATTTACCTGCCGATATCAACTTCACATAACCATGAGCATTGAGATTGGCTGGACAGGCATCTCTACAGGGCGATTGTCCCTCTTTACTTATACAAAACACATTCGGAACAGCCTGAGGAAATGGCCTGTATATGGCCTTTCTATTATTCATTCCGTATTCGAATTCGTTTGGTAAAGAGACTGGGCAAACCTTGGCACACTCACCACAACCCGTACATTTGGATTCATCAACATATCTTGCCTTTTTCCTTATTCTTACCTTGAAGTTACCTATGTATCCTTCAACGGATTCAACCTCTGATAGGGTAAACAATTTGATATTTTCATTCTGTCCAACAGAGACCATCTTTGGAGTCATAATACAGGCTGCACAGTCAAGAGTAGGAAAAGTTTTATCGAACTTTGCCATATGACCGCCAATTGACGGTTCTCTCTCGACGAGATACACGGTTTTACCAGCCTCTGCTATATCAAGAGCTGCTTGCATTCCCGCTATACCACCACCTATAATGAGTACATTCGGATTTACATCGACAAATCTCCTTTCCAAAGGCTCATGGTATATCACTCTAAAGACTGCAGCTCTAATGAGTTCCTTTGCCTTATCGGTGGCCTTTTTCTCATCTTCGTGGACCCAGGAGACCTGTTCACGGATACTTGCCATCTGAAAGAGGTAGGGATTTAATCCTGCCCTTTCGCAGGCCTTTCTGAAAGTCTTTTCGTGCATCCTCGGTGAGCACGAAGCAACAACTACCCTGTTTAATTTGAATTCCTTTATATCATTTACGATCAACTCCTGCCCCACATTTGAACACATGAACTTGTAATCTTTCGCTATAACCACATAGGGTAGTTTAGATACATATTCCCTTACTTCATCTATGTTCACCTTATAAGATATATTGATACCACAGTGACATACATAAACACCTACTCTTGGTTGTTTATCCTCAAAAACCATTTCAGCCACCCCCCCTTAAGAACCAACCTTTGTTAATAACTTGTCTATTGGGATAAGTAGCTTGTCAAAACCAAGTTTGTCCCAGTCTATGCCAAGTGCAAGTCCGATAAGTTGGGTAAAGAATATAACGGGTATGTTCTCGCCAAGATCTTCCATGGCTATTTCTAAGTTGAACTGACACAGGGGACAGATTGAAACTAATAGATCAGCCCCCTTATTTTTAGCATCCATAACTATCTTTTTTATAAGATTTGTACACTCCCTTTTATGTAAAACCATCATACTTGCGCCACAGCAGTAAGTTTTTGCTGTAAAATCAATTGCTTCAGCACCAAGCTGAACAACCAGTCTATCTAAGTTAACTGGAAATTCGGGATGATCGATTTCCTCCCCCACCATTGGTCTCGTATATTGGCATCCATAGTAACAGGCTACCTTTATATGAGAGAGTTTTCTTTTTTGCCCTTCTTTTATCTTATTCAAGATCTCTTCGGTTAAATAATAGTCAAGGAGGTGTCTTATTCTGATGTTACCTCTGTATTTAAGATCTTCTTCTTCAAGTATATTCTGAACCTTCTTTCTGAGATCTCTATCAGTCTCAAGGATGTGTTTTACCTTTCTTAGCGTGGCGTAACAGGCGTTACAGGGAGTTAGTAGTGTGTCAAAGTTTAGTTTTTCCGCCTTTGCTATGTTCCTTGCTGGAAAGACAAGGGATAGTAACTCGTCCACACTGAATAAAGCGGTAGCTCCACAACAATTCCAATCCTCAAGCTCTGGTAGTTTTATCTCTAATACTTTATTGATTTCTTCGTAAGACTCAAGATAACCGGCACTTGTTTTAAATGTACACCCTGGATAAAATACAGCCTTCATCTTTTACTCCTCATTTTTTCTCGATCTTTTCGATCATTCTTCTAAAGGTGTCCATTCCCTTTATACTTTCCACACTTAATTCCACTCTTTTTTTCTTAAAGAGTTTTAGTCCAGTCTTCATGTAGTTTAGAATTAACCCTGGATGTTTTAAGGCAAACTTTTGCATAAATTTTGCCTCAGAGAGCCTTCCATAGTTTTCCACTACTTCCTTAAAGGATAGGTAAAAGCTCGGTGCCTTCGTCTTGGGATTTATGTAGCCTTTGCTTATAGCAAATTGTTTAAAAGCATACATCACATCGGTTATCTTTATTCCCCTTGGACATCTAACGGTGCAATAATAACAGGAAGCACATATCCAGTAAGTGTTCGATTCTAAAGCCTCTTTAATGCTACCTCCCTTAATCATAGCGAAGAATCTTCTTGGCCCCATGTCCATAACCTCTGCCATCGGACAACTACCCGTACAGGTACCGCACTGGATACACTTGAGGATTTCCTTGCCCTTTGGTAGGCTTAAGATTTCCTTTAAAAGTCCTTTTGCCTCCATCATTTATCCTCCACGTCCTGTAACTCATCCACCCTATAGGTGGTAAGGGGTAGGGGCTCTTCAAGGCTTCTACCCGGTAAGTAGTCGAATAGATCCTGAACAGCACTTGAAACGTACCTAAAGACTCTACCGACAGGAATGTCCATAGGGCAGGCATCTTCACACATACCGCAACCTACACAACTTGTCGCCATATGGGTCATCCTGCCAAGATGAAATGTGAATTTATCGGTGGGTAGGCTTAGAAGTCTTTCTCTCTTCAACCTGGATTCTATGAGTTCAGCACTGTATTCAAAGGTGGAGGAATCAAAAAAACAATCCCTACAGTAACAGATGGGACAGACACTTCTACAGTTATGACAGTTTATACAGTTTGCAAAGATTTTGGAAAAGTTTTCAACCCCTTTTACAAGTTCCCCAAAATTCTTGTCAAATCTTTCGAAATTAGCCAATTTTTCATTTAATAGAGCTTCTTTCTTTTCCTTTGGTATTTCCACATTTGTAAGGTTTATATTTAGTTTTTCTGCCATATCGATAGCCTTCTCCGTGTGGAAAAGAAGCATAGGTTTTTCGTTTCCTATGACGGATAGAGTTATATCCACATTTTTTGGTATAAATTCAGTACAAATCTTACAGGTTTCCCTTATGTAGTCGGGGATTTTGCCGTTTTTGAGATTTTCCTTGTGTTCTAAGATCACTGAATCGGTGAGTCCTCTGGTTACGGTATACTTTAGTGGTATAACCCCACCACATTCAACTCCCATAAGGAAAACATTTTCAAGATTAGCCTGTTCAAGCTTTACAAGTTCTATCAAAGCCCTGATCTCACAGGGTCTTGCTATAAATAATACGGGATGATTAGTCTTTTCATGGAACGTGAAAAAAGAAAGAGCTCGAGCTGAATTTATGGGCATAACGGGAATTAAGGGATCAGCTTCATCTAAGGAATTGCTATCAACAAACAAACAATAAGTGGCGGAATTCCTCATTCTTCTAAGAGCAAATACGCCCTTTATCAACCCCTTGCTCACGGATTCCTTTAGGAATAAGGAGAGATCCATAAAAGATCCCTTTAGTGCCATAGCGACCCCCTTGAGATTCTATATAAGAATATAATGATGAACTTTATGACATGTCAATAAGAATATATTATTATGCGGTGACTGAGTATGAGCTAATCAATCAAGTCCCAGGAAAGCGGTGTTCCGCGGGGTATGTCTCTCTTGGCTTTTCTTCCCAAAACATCCTTTAGGTATTTAGGGTGTAAGCCATAGCCAGGTCTTATACTTCTTACGTTCTTTTCTGTGAATACTTCTCCCTTTTTAACATCTTCTACCACAAATAGAGATCTTGCAAACTCTCTACTTTTTCTCTGTCTTTCTGTAAGGTCGTAGCTTACTTCTCCCAAAGCCTTTTCTACCTCTCTTACAGCTTGTACCATAGCTTTAAACTCTTGGGGTTCCAGTGAAAATGCTGAGTCGGGTCCTCCCAAGCTTCTATCTAATATAAAGTGCTTTTCTATCATCACAGCTCCCAAGGCTACAGAGGCTACGGGTACGGATATACCAAGGGTATGGTCTGAAAGTCCTACGGGAAGTTTGAAGGTCTCTCTCATATTTGGAATAGTTCTTAAATTTGCATCTTCAAAGGGTGTAGGGTATTCTGATACACACTTTAAAAGCACTATTTGATGGTTTCCTACTCTCTTACAGGCGTTGATAGCTTCCTCTATGTCAGAAAGGGTGGCTATACCTGTGGAGATTATAACGGGCTTTCCTTTACTTGCCATGTACTCAATAAGGGGGATGTCGGTTATTTCAAAGGATGCCACCTTATAGCAGGGAGTGCCCAGTTCTTCAAGAAAATCTACCGCACTTTTATCAAAGGGAGTAGAAAAACAGATAAGACCTTGATCCTTTGCGAACTCAAAGAGTTTTGGATGCCACTCCCAGGGTGTGTAAGCCTCTCTGTAGAGGTCATAGAGGTACTTACCATCCCAAATCGTCCCTTGCTTTATCATAAAATACTCGTTTTTGACATCGATGGTGATTGTGTCAGATGTGTAGGTTTGTAGTTTTACCGCATCTGCTCCGGCTTCCTTTATAGCCTCTATAGTTTTTAGCGCTAAATCCATATTTTGTAGGTGATTGGCAGAAAGTTCCGCAACTATAAAAACAGGTTGACCTTCACCTACAAGTTTATCCCCGATTTTTACCGTACGCATTTTTATATTCTTCCTCCGTCATACCCATTATTATAACATCAAGCCATCTTCCTTCTCTATAAACAAATTCCCTTAATCTTCCCTCTTCTTTGAAGCCCATTCTTTTATAAAATTTTATAGCTCTCTCATTATTTTCAATAACTTCAAGCTTTAAAGTATGAAGATTCGCTACTTCAAAAGCAAGCTTTAATAGCGCTTTTTCCAAAACTACGGCTGCGTAAGGTAGTCTTTCAAATGGATTTGCATAAATCCCGAAATACGAGTTTCTGTTATATAAGTCAACTCTGTTTAAAGACAAAACTCCAACATTTAAACTATCCTTTTTAACCAGGTAGTAAAAGTTTCTTTCGTCCATCTTCAAACTTGATATAAAATTTAAGTGTTCTTCTTTAGTTATATACCTGTCGTTATACATCCATCTCTTTACCTCTGGATGATTTCTCCATATTCTGACCATCTCAACTTCTTCAGAAGATAAATTAATAAAGTTTATAAGTTCAACACTATCAAACCTTAAGTTTTCCTTAAGTTTTAGTTTTATCTTATCACTCTCACACATTTAAAAACCTCTGTATATTCTTTGCTTTTTTATTGGGATCAGATAATTTCATTAGCTACTCTTCTTGCACCTTGTCCATCGACTAAAAACCTACCAATATTACTCATTTTATATCTGATTTCAAAGTTTTGTAAATTCTTCAGATAATATATCAAATTCTCAAAGGTTTTGCCATCCTCCCACCAGCCTGCATACTTTGCAAAGCCAACCTTTTCCCAGCCTTTACAGTTCATAAGTTGGTTATCTGCAACCGCTACCAGTATGGAAGGAACTCCAATCCTTGCAAGTTCATATGTAGTCTGTCCTCCTGCACTCACTGCTACATCAGCATCAAGCATGAGGCTCTTCATCTCTTCCGCGCTTAAATTTTCATAGATTTTAACCCTGTTAGAAGCAAAAGCGTATATCTCTTCTTTATTCACAAACCCTGCACCAACAACTACTAACTTTTCCAGCTCAGGAAAGTTCTCTTCCAAGAGCTTCACAACCTTTGGCGTCATATTCTTTGAATCATCCCCTCCAAAGCTGATTAAGACTTTTTCCACTTTATCCCTTATAATTTTATCTTCAACATCCCAGAATGCTTTCCTGAGAGGTATATACTCAGTTCCAAGTAGATAAATTATACCACTTTTTTTCGGATAATTTATATCCTTCGCGTATATACTTCCGTTTAGCACAATACCACAAGGGTACTCAATCCTTGAGAAATCATCTATAAAAAGCCTATACTTTACCCTTTCACAAACCAATTGATAATGTTTAGGTTCTGCCAAGTAAGAATCTATCACCACAACGTCACAGTTATCCAATTCACTTTCAAAATCATCAATATTATTAACCCAATCTAACAACTTCATGGGTTTGTGCACTATCTGTCTTACCTCATCTCCGCCTTTAACTACAAATAGACACTCCCCACCCTTTTCCTCGAAGGCCTGACAGAGAGAAAGACATCTTGTCAGATGACCTATTCCCATCTTTTTTCCGCCTTCTGTAAAAAATTTAATTTTCATGGATAAACTCGGCTTATCTATCCCCATTATTATATTGCTGATAAACCTATTCAAGATCCTGAAATTTTATCATACTATATACCTACGCTTGACAATTGAGAGAACATATTTTTATGATTGTAATCAATATGTCAGAGGACAAGAAGAAAGGATCCATATTTACAAAACTAAAAGAAATTATATTTGGGCCACCTAGGGATCTTGGGGATACAGGATTGTTCCACAAGATATCACTTGTTCCTCTCCTAGCTTGGATTGGTCTTGGCTCTGACGGTTTATCATCCTCAGCGTACGGTCCAGGTGAGGCTTACAGGGCTTTAGGTGAGCATACCTATCTTGCCATTTTTCTTGCCCTAGGCACAGCTATAACCATCTTCATAATATCTGCCTGTTATTCCAAGATAATAGAACACTTCCCCCATGGAGGTGGAGGATACGTTGTTGCAACCCACACACTCGGAGAGATACCGGGCCTGGTGTCCGGTAGTGCATTACTTGTTGACTACGTGTTAACAATTTCAGTTTCCATAGCCTCCTGTGGCGATGCTATATTCAGTTTCCTGGATCCGAGTTTACATCATCTGAAGTTACCTTTTGAAATTTCAATAATACTACTCCTAATAATCCTTAATATAAGAGGTGTGAAAGAATCGATAACCTTCCTTGCTCCCATATTTGTTACATTTGTTGTCACTCATATTCTACTTATCGGAGTAGGTATACTCGAACATGTTAACTACGCGGATGTTGTAGCAAAAAGCATAAAGAGTAATTTAGATACGAATCTAAAGACTTTAGGATTACTGGGTGTTTTAGCTATATACTTTAAAGCTTTCTCTATAGGTGCAGGTACTTTTACAGGTTTGGAAGCTGTATCAAACGGTTTACCTACACTTAGGGAACCAAAAGTAGAAAACGGAAAGAAAACAATGAAGTATATGGCTACATCTCTCGCCTTTACCGCCTGCGGTCTTTATACATGTTATCTTCTTTACGATCTTAAACCTGTGGAAGGAATGACCTTAAATTCTGTTTTGGCAAATAACGTGTTCACTATCTTTGGTGATATAGGTAGATTGGTAGCCTTTATAACGATACTATCTGAGGGAGCTCTCCTTATAGTCGCAGCTCAAACTGGTTTTATAGATGGCCCCAGAGTCATGGCTAACATGGCTAAAGATTCCTGGCTTCCACACATGTTTATTAACCTTTCCGATAGATTAACATTGAAAAATGGCACTTTAATAGTTGGTTTTTTGGCCTTAGCAATACTATGGTACACCCATGGCAACATATCCATACTCGTAGTTATGTATTCGGTTAACGTCTTTATAACCTTTACCCTATCAATATCAGGCTTAGCAAAAAGGACATTCCAGAATAGAAAATCTGAAAAAAACTGGAAAAGAGATTTACTTATAGAAATACCGGGCGCTATTTTGTGCTTTGCTATACTAGTTATAGCTCTCTACGAGAAATTTACACACGGGGCTTGGCTTACCGTTCTTATTACAGGTGGCCTGATAATTTTATGTGTGTTAGTTAGAAGGCATTACGATAAAGTTAGAAGATATATAAGGGATCTAAACATTAAGTTTAGAGATGTTATAGTAGAAATAAATAGACAAAACCTTGAGGAAGTTAAACCGGATACCCTGGATAAGAACCTTCCTACCTGTGTTTTACTGGTTTCCGATTTTAACGGGCTTGGAATATATACTCTCCTTGCGATAAATAGGGATTTCCCAAATGTATTTAAAAACGTAATATTTGTATCAGTTGGAGTTGTTGATAGTGGAGCCTTTAAGGGAATTGAAAAGCTAAAGGAGCTTGAGAAGAAAACAGTCGATAGTCTAAAAAAATACGTGATTCTTGCAAGGAGACTAGGTTTTAAAGCAGACTATAGGTACAAGATTCATACGGATGTTGTCGAGGGAGCGGTGGATATAATAATGGAACTCAAAAGAGAATTTCCACATCTAACTGTATTTTCTGGTCAGTTGGTATTTAAGGTTGAAAAATTTTACCATAGGTTACTTCATAACCAGACGTCCTTTGCCATTGAGAGGAAACTCTATCTAGAAGGTATCACAACGGTGGTTCTACCGATAAGAATCGACTTTGAGATAGACGAAATGAAGGAGTTAATAAACAACCTTCCAGAGAAATAGTCCATTAGGAGGAGCCGTTTTATAGTGGTAGGTTCTTTCACCCCTTTTTAACATCTCCTCAACCTGATTCAGGCTCAATCTTCCTGTAGCAACCGCTACAGCAACTCCCACCATATTTCTAACCATCTTCCTTAAAAATGCGTTTGCCTCAACCTCTATCATGATATAGTAGCTACGATCCCTAACCTTAAAGGAGAATACCTTTCTCACAGTTGATCCCTCTTCCCTCATGGGTGATCCGAAGGCTCCAAAATCATGCTCTCCAACAAATACATCTCCGAGGGCTTTCATAGCGTTAATATCCAAACTTTTCTCTACAAACCAGCTGTATCTTGTTAGAAAAGGGAGGTTAACTTTCGTTATGAAGTACCTATATATCCTCGATTTTGCCGAAAATCTGGCATGAAAGGATGGGTCGACTTCCTCTATATCCCTTACCACGATAGAAGGTGGTAAGTTGTGGTTGATAGCCTTCTTCATCTTATTTATATCCATTGGGTTTGTTGTGTCAAAATGGGCAACCTGCCCCAAAGCATGAACTCCCGTATCCGTTCTACCGGACCCTATGATACTGATCTCCTCATCCAGTATCCTCGATATGGTTCTCTCCAGAACTCCCTGAATCGTGGGTTCCTGTGCCTGAACCTGCCAGCCAAAGTAGCCTGTTCCATCGTAGGCTATGGTTAACTTTATCCTTCTCTTCATATTATTCCCTCTAACTCAAGAAGGTATCTTTTCCAGCTAATCCCGACGGAAAAGCCCCCAAGCCCCTTCTTACTTACCACTCTGTGGCATGGAATCACTATGGGTAGTGGATTTAATGATAGTATCCTACCTACGAGTCTATAGTTTCTTATTCCTGCTAAATCCCCTATGTCTTTGTACGTTCTTGTTTCACCCCAGCCTATGTTCCTTACCGTCTCGAGGATCCTCCTCTTAGTTGTGTCCTCAAAATCCATTATTGGAATTACCTTAAAGTCAACCGGTTTGCCCAGAAAGTAGAGTATAAAGAGAGACCTTATCTCCTCTGGCACTTCATCCTTCGATTCAACTATACTACCTATAACAACTCTCTCTAATCTACCCTCCCTCCATACGAGACTAACCGGCCCGAGTTTCGTTTTTATTACATTATTCATACTCCTACTCCCCCTTTAGTATTGAAAAGACAACTTTTAAGCCATCTATTATAGAACTCATTATACCACCAGCGTAACCAGAACCTTCACCTGCTGGGTATAGGTTCTCATAACTAACGGAGTTAAATCTACCCCTTTCCCTTAGTATCCTTATGGGTGAGGAAGTCCTTGTCTCAGGTGCTATCAAAACTCCAGTTGCTAAAAAACCCTTTATCCTCTTATCAAACTCTATTAATCCTTTCTTGAGAACATCGACCAGTTCCTGTGGATAGAGTTTTTCTAAGTTATAGGGAACTACCGATGGTCTGAAGGTTGTTTTTACATCACCGGTTGTGGTTTTAGATTTTAAGAAGTCTAACGCTTTCTGGATAGGTGCTTGGTAAGAGTTTGTGATAGAGAAAGCCTTTTTCTCTATTATCTCCTGAAATTCAACACCCGATAGAGGAGAGTCTCCAAAGTCTCTTTCATCAACGGTAACTACGATGGCACTATTGGCGTAACCTGAATCTCTCTTAAAGTAGCTCATACCATTGGTAACTATCTCTCCGCTTGAACTTGACGCAAGAATCACATAGCCCCCGGGACACATGCAGAAAGAGTATACACCCCTATTAAGGTCTTTAAAGTGGTGCGAAAGGTTGTAGGTAGCAGGTGGCAGGTATTTGTGGAACTTACCGTATTGGTTTTTGTCTATCACCTCCTGTGGGTTTTCTATTCTAAAGCCGACGGCAAACGCCTTTGTAGTTATGGCCACTCCCCTATTAAGAAGCATTTTGAAAGTATCCCTTGAAGAGTTACCTATCGCGAAGATATAGTGGGTTCCACTTATAGTACCTCTGTTGGTTGCTATACTTTCGATCCTGTTGCCCTTTGTATTTATGTCTATCACCTTTGTATTAAACATGAAATTCCAGCCGTTATCTATCAGAAAGTTCCTTATATTTTTTACAACTTTTCTTACGTATTCCGTACCTACATGAGGTTTGGCATCTACAAGTATATCCTCCGGTGCACCAAACCTCACAAATTCCCGTAACACAAAACCTATTATGTCCTCCTTTATTCTTGTCGTTAATTTGCCATCGGAGAAAGTACCGGCACCACCCTCGCCAAATTGACAGTTACACTCCTCATCTATAACCCCCTCCTGCCATAACATCTCTACTTTTCTTACCCTCTCCTCAATCTTGCAACCCCTCTCTACTATCGTACCACTTATACCATAGTAGGTGAAAAGAAGGGCGGAAAATAAACCACAAGGCCCCGATCCTACTATAACCGGAACGATTTTATCCTTCACTTTGATCGGCGGTAGATTATACTCTTCAAGAGGTGTAATTCTATCTGAGAACCTTACCTTTGCCGGAATATCGACCGCTACCTGATAAACAAAATAAACCATTCTTTCCTTGTTTCTTGCGTCTATCGCTCTTCTTCTTATCTCAAAATCGTTAAATTTAGCACCATCAAGAACCTCAACGAGTTTTTTCTTTATATAGGATAGCTGATCCTTTATAGTTACAGGAACTTTGATATCCTTCACTAAAACCTTCATACCCTTTCCACAATAAAATCAACAAAGTTCGAATCAACGATTCTTGCTCTATATATACCAGTTTTCTCGAAACCTTTAATATTTAGTACACACCCATCCACCTCTGGAGCCTGAATGTCAAGCCTTGCCTCTTTCTCGGTTACGAACACCTCTCTTACACTACCAACGATGGATCTACTCTCCTCCTCCATTATTCTTGTTGCCACATCTTGGACTTCGTTAACCCAATCTCTAATCAGTCTCTTAGGTGGTGCTTTTATTCTATACGATTTTGTACCCTCTTCCCTTGAGTAGGCAAAAACTGCAATCCTCCACGGTCTAATGTCGAGTAAAAATTCTATCAGTTCCTTAACAGTCTCCTCGGTTTCACCGGGATGACCCACCAAAATTGTAGTTCTTAAAAATATCCCTCTTTCTTTTATCAGCTCTAATGCTCTTAAAACCGCACTTTTACCACCCCTTCTATTCATCAAACCGAGTATATCGTCGTTTATGTGTTGTATAGGCATATCTATGTAGGGGACAATTTTTTCCGATTGCAGTATAAAGTCTAAAAGTTTCTCATCTATCCCAGAGGGATGGGTATAAAGTAGCCTTACCCTGTATCTACCATCTATCTTTGTAATCTCTTCAAGTAATTTTAATAGATTGGAGCCGTCGTTTAGATCCTTACCGTAACTCGTTGTATCCTGAGAGATTAGGTTGATCTCGAAGGCTCCGTTTTCAATATGATACCTCACCTCCTCCACTATATCTCCTATAGGTCTACTCCTCAGCTTCCCTCTTATAATTGGGATCGCACAATAGGCACATCTATTATCACAGCCATCGGATATCTTGATATATACGGAACTACCGAGCTTTGAACCCTCGATATCCCTAAAGTACGGTAGGTAATTCTTTTCTTCATCGATAACTCTTTTGGGGGTTTCCCTTTTCATAAGTAGGCTTGCCACTTCTTTTATACCATTTAAGTATATCCATCCCTTTACTTCCGGTATCAACCTTTCTATCTCTCCTTTATATCTTTCCGCAAGACAACCGGCGACCCAAACTTCCCTACCCTCTTCAACCCATTTAAGTATCTCATCTATAGATTCCCTTTTGGCATCCTCTATGAAGCCACAGGTGTTTACTATTATGGTATCCGCATGGTCAGGTTCAACAACCTCTATGCCCGATCTTACAAGGTAGTTAGCCATTACAAGTGAGTCAACTTCATTTTTTGGGCAACCAAGTGTAACTATGGCAACCTTCATTTTTGGCATCTCACTTTTATGTTGAAATAGATAGTTTGCCAGAGTAAAATAATTAAAAAACAGAGGAGGTTCAATAGTATGAAGCCTAATCCCAACAAGTATTACTGGTGTAAATTAAAGGCTGGGAACTACGAGAAGATATCAAGGTGTATACAGTTAGGATGGCGTGAGTTAAGCGAGGAGGAAAAGAAAGCTCTGTCAGGGTATGAGGTACAACCAACTCATGTTATTAATTTTTTTGATTTCGAGTCAAGAAGGCAGATATTCGGTAGGCTTGTGGAGGAAGATGAGAAATCGGCAACCTTTCAGATCGCACCCGATAAGTTCTACACTTTTATTGAGTTTTCTACTGTACAAAAATCAACATAAAAAGTTATTTTAATACAACAGGTTAGGATGCTACAAATTTTATCAAAGAAGGTGGCCATATTGATTAAGTTTCGGTTAGGGATATATATTGAAAAAAGTAACAAAACACAAACAAAGGAGGGTGAGTCATGAAGAAGTTATTAGCACTAATCGCAGCAGCCACATTTGCAATGACCAGCGCCGCATTGGCAGCTGGCGAGAACGCAACAGCAGCCCCTGAAGCAAAGCCAGCAGCGGAGAAGCCTGCAAAGCCTGCTAAGAAGAAGGTAAAGAAGGCTGCAGCAAAGAAGGCAGAGAAGAAGGAAGAAAAGAAAGAGGAGAAGAAGGAAGAAAAGAAAGAGGAAAAGAAGTAATTTAACTTTAGCTTCTCCAAGCCCCATACCCGAACGTTGGGTGTGGGGCTTTTATTTTTATTCTCCTAAAATTCAAGATGTTAGGTGGAGGGCAAGCCTATATGCTTCCATGAAACTCGTGGGGTTAGCTAGATTCTTGCCTGCTATGTCGAATGCTGTACCATGATCAGGCGATGTTCTTACAAATGGAAGACCTAAGGTTACATTTATACCTCTATCGAATCCTTGGAATTTTACGGGTATCAATCCCTGATCGTGATACATCGCCACTATACCATCGTATCTACCCTGTTTGTGTAGGTAAAAGGCAACATCCGATGGTATGGGTCCATCGACCTCAATCCCCATATCCAACAATCTTTTTACAGCCGGTTCTATTATTCTTATCTCCTCATCCCCAAAGCTACCACCTTCACCACCGTGGGGATTTAAGGCCAATATTCCTATTTTCGGTTTTTCAATCAAAAGGTACTTCTTCAAGAACTCATAAAGTAAGGTTGCCTTCTCAACTATGCTTTCGGTGTTTATTCTGTAGGGTACGTCCCTTAGGGCTATATGTGTGGTAACAAGTACAACCCGTAGATTATCCACAGTTAGCATCATGGCGAATCTCTCTACACCCGCAAGATGGGCTATAAATTCCGTATGACCCGGCCAGTTGTAACCTGCGAGATGAAGAGCTTTTTTACTTATAGGAGCTGTCACGATAGCTTTAAAGTGACCATCAAGTATCAATCTAACAGCGGTTTCTATGTATTTTATAGAGGCATCTCCACAGGAGGCGTTATTCTCACCTATTTTGAAGTCTTCGTTAAATCTGAGGTTAGTTATACCTAGTATATTTAGTGAATCTTCTTTAAGTTTGTCGATATCCTCAACCTTGTTTAATTTAACCCCAAGTGTGTAAAGATCGTTATAATAACTTAATACATTGTAGTCTCCAACTACGAGGGTTTCCTTATAATCTATTATTCCAGCCTTTGCGGATTTAAGGATTATCTCAGGACCAACCCCGGCAGGATCTCCCATAGTTATTACTACTCGAGCCAACCCTTTCTCCTCTCCTCTAAGACTTCGTATAGTTCACTGGCCTCTTTCTTTGATACGTTCCCCTGAGGGATCCTGTTGACCCTCAGTTTTATGTAGTACCGGTAAGTATCAACTTCTATGATATCTCCCACCTTAACTCTGCTAGCCGCTTTCGCTTCCACACCATTTATCCTTACCATTTTCAGTTCACACGCTTCCTTTGCGAGTTCCCTTCTTTTTATGATTCTAGCAACCTTTAAAAATTTATCCACTCTCAAGGTTTATTACTTCAACTTTTCGAGGTAGTTTTCCGCACTATACACCGCGATTGCACCATCCGCACAGGCTGTTATTACCTGTCTTAGTAGTTTTCTTCTTACATCCCCGGCTGCGAATATACCCGGTACGTTTGTCTCCATGTTTTCATTTGTTATTATGAAACCGTTTGCGTCAAGATCGAGTAGATCCTTAACGAAAAGGGAGTTAGGCCTTACACCTATGAATATAAAGACACCATTTACCTTTAATGCTCTTTCTTCCTGCGTTTTCACATCCCTGATTGTGATCTCCTCTACAGATTCCCCTCCCCTTATCTCCGTAACCACCGAATTCCATATAACTTCTACTTTTTCATTGGCAAAGAGTTTTTCCGCAAGTATCGGAGTTGCCCTTAGCTTATCCCTTCTATGTATCAGATACACCTTAGAGGCAAACTTGGATAGGAAAAGAGCTTCCTGTACAGCAGTATCTCCCCCTCCCACAACCGCGACAACCATGTTTTTGTAAAAAGGCGCATCACATGTAGCACAGAAAGATACACCTTTCCCTATGAACCTATCCTCTCCCGGTACCTGTAACCTCTTTGGAGATGTACCTGTAGCTATTATAACCGCCTTTGCCTCTACCCACTTCGAGTCAATGTATATCACCTTCTTATCCTTGTACTCCTCTATTCCCTTTACCTCACCACTCACTATCGGTACGTTCAATCTCTCAACCTGTTTCCTCATCTTCTCAACGAGTTCAATACCGCTTATACCGTTCTCAAAACCAGGGTAGTTTTCAACCCAATCACTTAAAGCAATCTGTCCACCCGGGGCGAATCTTTCAACTATAACCGCATCTATCTTAGCCCTTGCCGCGTATATCCCCGCAGTTAAACCGGCAGGGCCAGCACCTATTATCACAAGTTCCCATTCCCTCTTATCCATCCTACCTCCCCTCTGTCTATTTCTAATTTAGGAGATTTCTTTGCCGTATATCCTAAAGGTCTTATACCTATTACCACCGAACTTTTCTATAAGTGAATTTACAGCCCTATTGTCCTCCAATGTCCAGGACATCTCAGCTGAATAAAATCCCTTCTTTAAGCCATTTCTGAGAACGAAGGCTATCAGTGCACTCTCTATACCTCTATTTCTATGTTCCTTTAAAACTCCGAGGGCCATAACTCTAGCCCAGGGTATATGCCTCTTATAGAGGAAAAATTTTATTATACCGAAGGGGAATAACGAACCGCCCATTCTCTTAAAAACAAAATTATAATCGGCGATGGCTAAAATGGCACCAACCACCTCACCGTTATACTCCGCAAAGGCTACCAAATCCTCATCCACAAGTGGTTTTATTCTTTTAGCCATGAACTGTGCCTCTTCATCTGTTATTGGAACAAAACCCCAGTTTTCCTCCCAGGCACTGTTGTAGATTTTTATAAAGTTCCTTATTTCTCTGTCGAAATCTCTGATTCTGACTTTTCTGATGGTATACTTTGTTCCCTTTAGAACTCTCTCGGCCAGTCTAAACAGTCTCTCGTGGCTTCTATCGTAAACATCCATCCAGTAGGCAAATAGATCCTTTTCCTTTTTATAACCTAATCCTTCTATTAAATCGGCATAGTAAGGTTTGTTGTAGTTTGTCATGAATATGGGAGGTTTGTCAAATCCATCTATTAGAACACCTACTTCGTTATGTATGGATAAGTTAAAGGGGCCTATTACCTTTTTTACTCCTTTACTTTTGAGCCAACTTTCGGCTGATTCGAAAAGTAAACTCGCGATTTTAGGTTCATCAAAGCAATCAAAAAAACCGAATAACCCTATCCTTTCATTCCTATATTTTTCATAGAAGCTATCGTATATCGCTGATATCCTTCCTACGGGTAGTCCACTTTCATCGTAGGCTATGAAGAATTCCGCATCCCCATGCTTGAAAAAGGGATTCTTTTTCTTATCGAGTAACTGTAACTGGTCCACCACCAAGGGAGGGACCCAGTATTTATCTCCCCTGTATATCCTAAACGGAACTCTTATGAACTCTATAAGCTCCTTTCTATTCTCTACCCTCTTTATTTTCATACTCTCAACTTCTATAGCTAATCAAACTATTCCGTACTTCTTCGTAACTTTCACTATCTTCTCTATAGCGAAATCTATATGTTCAAACTCGTGGGTAGCCATAACCGATAACCTTAGTAGAGATTTACCCTGTGGAACCCCGGGAGGTATAACCGGATTTACAAACACCCCCTCCTCCTGTAACTCTATGCATATCTTAAAGGTCAGAAGATCGTTACCTATGTAGACAGGCACGATCGGTGTCTGAGTGTTACCGATATTGAGTCCATAGCTTCTTAGGCCATCCTGTAGCCTTCTTGCGTTGGCCCATAGTTTTTCCCTTCTTTCCGGTTCCGATTTCATTATCCTTAGAGCCGTTAGAGCTGCTGCGGTATTGGGTGGTGATATACTTGCGCTGAAGATAAGAGGTCTAGACTTATGCCTTAGGTACTCTATGACCTCCCTCTTTGAGGCTACGAATCCCCCAAGGGAAGCGAAACTCTTACTAAACGTCCCCATTATGATATCCGTTTCCTCTGTGAGCCCGAAGTGCTCGGCGGTACCAGCACCAGTTCTTCCTAAAACTCCTATACCATGGGCATCGTCTACCATAACCCTTGCACCGTATTTTTTAGCTACCTCAATTATCTCCGGTAGCGGGGCTATATCCCCTTCCATACTGTATACTCCATCAACTATGATCAACTTACCACAGTTATCTCCCAAATCGTTCAGAACCTTTGCTAAATGTTTAACGTCGTTGTGCCTAAACCTCTCTACCCTTACATCACCTTCACCGAGATACACACTCCAGCCAAGCGATAACATGCAACCTTCAAAGATGCTCGCATGATCCGATTTATCAAGGATCACTACATCGTTTGCACCGACTATGGTGGATATTATTCCCAGATTCGTCTGAAAACCTGTACTATAAACGAGTACCGCTTCCTTACCAACAAATTCGGCGAGTTCCTCTTCTAGTTGATAATGTAAGTCTATCGTACCATTTAGGAATCTGGAGCCTGCGCAACCTGTTCCATACTTGTCTATGGCCTTTTTGGCTGCTTCCTTTACACGGGGGTCATCGGTTAGACCGAGATAGTTGTTAGAACCCAGCATAACCATTTTTCTGCCGTTCATTTCAACTATCGGACTCTGGCTCGTGCATAAGGGCCTAAAGTAGGGGTATATACCCTGGGACTTAACAATCTCATGATCTCTAAAATTAAAACATTTTTCAAATATATCCATCTATTATTTCCCTCCTTCATAGATTTAAGCTTTGAACCTTATGTAAATTATATCACCTTCCTCCACTACGTAATCCCTTCCCTCTATTCTGACTATCCCTAGATCTTTAGCCTTCTGGATCGATCCTATTTTGACAAGTTCATCGTAATTAATGACTTCCGCCTTTATAAATCCCTTTTGCATATCCGTATGGATCTTTCCACTTGCTTCATATACGGTTGTTCCTCTCTTTACACTCCATGCCCTCGTTTCCCTTTCATTTGCTGTGAAGAATGTTACAAGATCAAGTATCCTATATCCCGCCTTGATAAGGGAATCAAGACCACTCTCCTTTAAACCTAAGCTTGTCAAAAACTCCCTCTTTTCCTCCTCTTTAAGATCGGCTAGTTCCATCTCAAGCCTTCCACACATAACTATAACTTCACTATTTTCTTTCTCCGCATACTCCTTGACCTTACTTACATATTGGCTATCAAGTTCATCTTCAGTGGTATTCGCAACGTATATGACAGGTTTTAGAGTTATTAACTGATAGGGTTTAAGTAGCTCTAACTCTTTCTTTTCAAAGTTGACCTTTCTAAGCGGAATAGCCTTTACAAGTGCTTCATAGGCTTTAACCAATGCGTTTAACTCTTCCTTCAGTTTTGTCTCGCCCGATTTAACAACTTTTTCTAACTTTACCTTGTTCCTCTCCACTACCTCAAGATCCGCCATTATAAGCTCAAGCTCTATTATCTCTATATCTCTAATGGGATCTATATCCCCCTCAACATGGGTAACATTCGGATCTTTAAAACACCTAACAACATGGATTATAGCATCCATGGGTCTTATGTGGGATAGAAACTTATTACCGAGTCCTTCCCCTTTACTGGCTCCCTTTACCAACCCAGCAATATCAACAAACTCTATAAAGGAGGGAACCGATTTTTCGGATTTAAAGATCCTTCTTATATCTTCCAACCTGTCATCGGGTATTGCAACTACACCGACATGGGGTTCGATCGTACAGAATGGATAATTTTGGGCTGGTACGTTAGATTTACTCAGGGCGTTAAATATGGTTGATTTACCAACGTTTGGTAAACCAACTATGCCACACTTAAAGCCCAACTCTTTCTTCCTCTTTTTCTTTTTCTAAACCCTTTATCGTAGCTAGTAATTTACTTACAGGACCACTCAGGGCATATCCCAAAAATAGTAGGAAAAGCATAAGGTATGGATTGGATACTACGGCAACTATGATGAGTACAGCAGTAACAAGAGCCTTAAAGGGAACTTCATGGGAAAACTCACTTTTTAAGCTCTTATACCTAAAACCACTAACCATCAGAATTCCAGCCGTTATAACTAAAGCTAGTAATACATATGGAAGTAATCCGTAGTTGAGTGAGTAGTGATCCACAAAAAGGTAGAATGAGGCTATTAAAGCACAACTTGCCGGACTCGGTAGACCTACAAAATCCTTGGTTAGACCTTTCTGAGCAAGTATGTTGAATCGAGCTAACCTTATGGCTGTAGATACCGCTAGCATAAATGATACCGCTATCCCTATCTTTCCAAAACTAGAGAGTTGCCATGTATAGGCAAGGATGGCAGGTGCAACTCCAAAGGAAACTAGATCAGAGAGGGAATCGAACTCTAAACCAAAGTCACTCGTTGTTTTTGTAACTCTCGCTACCTTACCATCGAGCATATCCATAACCATGGCCACAAATAAAGACCATACTGCCTTTTCAAAATCCCCGCTAAGTGAATTTATAATAGAGTAGAAACCAAAGAACATATTCCCAGCTGTAAGTATATTTGGTAAAAGATACAACCTCATCTTATTATTCTCCCTATTATTGTTTCACCAGCCTTCACCTTCATACCCTTTCTCACAAATATCTCCCAGTCTCCTGGAAACTGAAGATCCACCCTCGAACCGAACATTATCATACCAATCCTATCTCCAGCTTCTACCCTGTCACCTTCCTTAATCCATAGTATTATTCTTCTTGCTAATATCCCGGTGATTTGCGTTACCTTCACAGTGCCGAACCATGCCTCTATATATGTACTTTTTGCCACGTTACTACCGGCATTCCTATCGAAGGCGGGTCTGTAACCTTTACCATGGTCCTCTATGGATCTTACTATACCTGTTACAGGGGCTCTATTAACATGGCAATCGAATAGAGACATGAATATTGACACAAACCAACCATCTTCTGTCTTTTTAACCTCAATGACTTTTCCATCCGCAGGTGATAGGATCAGAGTAGGATCGTACACTATCCTTCTTTCGGGATCCCTAAAGAAGGATACCATAAAGAGTGTAAGTATCAGGAACAGTATAGCTATAAAGTGTAGACCCAGGAGGCCAAAGAATAGAGCAATTATAAAGGACCCCCATATAAAGGGGTCCCCCTCGGGTCTAAACTTCTTTATTTGCTTTTTATCCATGGCATCATAGCCCTTAATTCTCTACCAACCTCTTCTATCAGATGTTCCTCATCCGCTTTAAGAAGAGCGTTGAATACGGGCCTACCGACCATATTTTCAAGTATCCACTCCTTGGCAAACTCACCGGTCTGAATTTCCTCCAGTATCTTCCACAGAGTTTCTCTCACATGATCATCTATAACCCTCGGCCCTCTCGTCACATCCCCGTATTTGGCTGTATCACTTACCCACCTTCTCATACCGCTTATACCCTGTTCGTATATCAGATCGACTATCAGCTTTAGCTCATGGAGACACTCGAAATAGGCAACCTCGGGCTGATAGCCCGCCTCAACGAGTGTCTCGAAAGAAGCCTTTATAAGGGAAGTTACACCGCCACATAGAATAACCTGTTCTCCAAATAGATCCGTCTCCGTCTCCTCAGCAAAGGTCGTCTCAATCACCCCGGCTCTTGTCCCCCCTATCCCTTTGGCGTAGGCTAAGGCTATATCGAATGCCTTGCCACTATAGTCCTTTTCCACTGCGACAAGACAGGGGACACCCTTCCCTTCCACATACATTCTCCTTACGAGAGAACCGGGTCCCTTAGGAGCTACCATGAAGACATCAATCCCTTCCGGTGGGACTATCTGCCCGTAATGTATGTTAAAACCATGGGCAAAGGCAAGAGCCATACCTTCTCTCAAGTAGGGCTCTATCGATTCCCTATAGACCTTTGGCTGTTCCGTATCCGGTATCAGGATCATCACTATATCCGATGATTTCACCGCTTCCGGGATCTCTTCCACCTTAAGGCCATCGTTTAGGGCTTTTTCCCAGGATTTCCCGCCCCTCTTCAGTCCGACAACCACGTCCAGTCCGGAGTCCCTAAGATTTAGGGCATGAGCATGCCCCTGACTTCCATAACCTATGATCGCTATCCTCTTATCCTTGATGATATCGAGCGAAACATCCTCATCCCTGTAGATCCTTGCCATATCCTCCCCCTTCTAAGAGATTTTTAAACTCTTGGTACCTCTCAACATTGCAACTTTACCCGTACGGGCCAACTCTCTTATACCGCATTCCTTAAGTAAGTTAATTGCAGCGTCTATCTTTTCCTCGTTTCCAGTAAACTCAATGGTCATAGTGTCTGGACTAACGTCCACTATATTACCACGGAATATCTGGGCTATTCTCATAGCCTCGGCCCTTGCCTCACCTTTTGCGTTCACCTTAACCAGTACCAGTTCTCTTTCCACATACTTTTCGCCAGATTCGGTTAAATCCACTACCTTTATAACATCTATCAATCTCCTCAACTGCTTAACTATCTGCTCTATTATGAGTGGATGTCCTTCGGTTACTATCGTCATCCTAGATACTTCGGGATCCGTAGTTTCCCCAACGGTTAGGGATAGTATGTTGTAATTCTTAGCACTGAATAAACCTGCTATTCTTGCCAAAACACCAGGCTTATTTTCAACGAGAAGTGCTATTATATGTTTACTCTTCTCCTCTTTCATAACCCCTCCTTCAGGATGGGAAGTCGAGTGGTTTTACCCTCTTAATTTCCTCGTCCTCTTCTTTCGTCTTTGGTGGTGCGAGTATCATGTTCCTTATACTGCCACCTGCCGGTACCATAGGTAAAACGTTCTCTTCCCTATCAACATGAACATCTATCACCGCTGGACCCTTATGTTCAAAGGCTTCAATAAGCACACTCTCCAGCTCCTTTGGTTTTGTCGCTCTAAATCCTCTAATTCCATAGGCTTCCGCTAACTTCACAAAATCGGGTTGTATGGAAATATCGGTTTCCGAGTATACTCTGTCGAAGAACAATTCCTGCCACTGTCTAACCATACCGAGATACCCGTTGTTTATGATCACTACCTTAACCGGCAGTTTGTACTGTTTTACTGTTGCAAGTTCCTGTATGTTCATCTGGATACTTCCATCTCCAGCTATGTCTATAACGAGGTCATCTGGATGTGCAACCTGAACACCGATGGCAGCGGGGAAACCAAATCCCATGGTTCCCAGACCACCACTGGTTATGAAGTGTCTCGGGTACTTGTGGACTATGAACTGGGCAGCCCACATCTGGTGTTGACCAACATCGGTACATATATAGGCGTTACCATTTGTTATTTTACTTATGACTTCCATAACGTACTGAGGCTTTATAACATCATCGCTATTCTCGTATGTGAGAGGATGTTTCCTCTTCCAGGATTCTATCCTTTCGAGCCATTCTTTGTGTTTATCGTACCAGTTTGTCTCTCCCCTCTCTTTTATTTCCTCTAAGATCTGTCTCAAGACAACCTTTGCATCTCCGACTATCGGTATGTCAACAATAACGTTCTTACTTATCGAAGCAGGGTCTATATCTATGTGAATTTTAATCGCATCCCTGGCAAAGTCCTCTACCTTACCGGTAACTCTATCGTCAAACCTTGCACCTATTGCGATAAGAAGATCACACTCAGTAACCGCCATATTGGCAGCATAGGTCCCGTGCATACCTAACATACCGAGAAATAACTCATGATCTCCAGGGAAAGCTCCGAGCCCCATAAGTGTAAGAGTTACCGGAATCCTCGTTAGTTCAGCAAGCTCCCTTAACTCATCAAAGGCATTGGACCAGTTTATACCGCCACCTGCGTATATAACCGGCCTTTTAGCGTTAAATATAGCATCTACAGCCTTCTTAACCTGATAGGGATGCCCCTTAATGTTCGGGTTGTAGCTTCTTATATAGACAGTCTCGGGATACTCAAACTCTGCCTCTCCTGTGGAAACATCCCTCGGTATATCAACTAATACTGGGCCTGGTCTTCCTGTTTTAGCTATATAGAAAGCTTCCTTTATGGTCTTAGCAAGTTCTTCCGTACTCTTCACTATGTAGTTATGCTTTGTACAGGGCCTTGTGATCCCGACAATATCAGCCTCCTGGAAGGCGTCCATACCTATCAGGCTTGTTGGAACCTGCCCAGTAAAGACGACAACCGGGGATGAATCCATGTAACTCGTAGCTATACCTGTGACGGTGTTTGTCGCACCTGGACCACTTGTAACAAGAACAACTCCTGGTTTACCGGTACTTCTCGCGTATCCATCCGCAGCATGTACAGCAGCCTGTTCATGTCTGACGAGTATGTGTTTTATCCTGTCTCTATATTTGGCATAGGCATGGTAGATACTTATAACAGCTCCACCTGGTAAACCAAAAACTACCTCAACCCCCTCCTTTATAAGCGACTCCCAGAATATCTCGTAACCCTTAAGTTTCATATTACCTCCCCGCTATATCCTTGAATACAGCACCAGTTGAAGCGCTGGTAACAAACTCACTGTATCTTGCCAGGTACCCTCTTTTGACTCTCTTCTCAATAGGCTTCCATTCACTTTTTCTTTTTGCCAGTTTCTCATCCTCAACCAAAAGATCGAGTCTCCTATTAGGAATATCTATATATATTTCATCTCCGTCCTTAACAAGAGCTATAGGACCACCTTCCTGAGCCTCAGGAGATACGTGACCTATACATGGTCCCTGAGTTCCTCCGGAGAACCTGCCATCGGTAATCAGAGCAACCGAATCGGATAGACCCATACCTACTATACTACTTGTTGGCGCAAGCATCTCTCTCATACCAGGGCCACCCTTTGGACCTTCATACCTTATGACGACAACATCACCCGGTTTTATCTCGCCTCCGAGTATGGCGCTTAAAGCGTCCTCCTCTCTATCGAACACCCTTGCCTTACCCTTGAAAACTTTCATTCTGTCGCTTACCGCAGTCTGTTTTATTACGGCCCCATCAGGCGCAAGGCTTCCATATAGTACCGCAATACCACCCTCCTTATGATAGGGATTATCGAGGGTTCTTATAAGTTCCTCATCGAAAATCCTCGCTCTATCGGCTATCTCGTATATACTCAAGCCACTTACCGTAGGTGCGTCCTCCAGAAGATCCCTCAGTCTCTTCATAACGGCAGGTATACCACCTGCAGAGTCGAGGTCCTCCATCAGATACTCACCGCCCGGTTGCAAACTAACTATATGGGGAGTGTTTCTACTTATCCTATCAAAGTCATCTAAGGTTATGTTAACACCTGCTTCCTTTGCTACCGCCATTATATGTAAAACAGCGTTCGTAGATCCGCCAAGTGCCATATCTATCCTTATAGCGTTTCTAAATGACTTTTCGGTGACTATATCAAGTGGTTTTATCCCTCTCTTGACGAGTTCCACAACCCTGATACCGGATTCATAGGCTATCCTCTTCTTTTTGGCGAGACCGCATATGGCCGTTGCGCATCCTGGTAGAGATAGACCGAGAGCTTCCGTTACACAGGCCATTGTATTCGCAGTATAGAGTCCCTGACAGGAACCGCCACCGGGACAGGCCTCTAACTCACACAACTCTAACTCATCCTTATCTATCAACCCTGCCTTGTACCTTCCAACCGCCTCAAAGGTGTCTTTAACGAGGGATAGCCTCCTTTTTCCTATCCTTCCCGAAAGCATGGGTCCTGCTGTGACGAATACGGACGGCACGTTTAGTCTCATACAGGCCATTAGCATTCCTGGTGTGATTTTGTCGCAGTTTGTAAGAAACACCAGTCCATCGAGTTTATGAGCCTCAACTATGCATTCTATAATATCGGCTATAAGCTCTCTCGAAGGAAGAGAGTACTTCATTCCACTATGACCCATAGCTATACCATCACATATACCAGGTACACAGAAGATAAAGGCGTATCCCCCTCCCGAATGGATCCCTTTCTCAATCCATCTCTCGAGTGTTCTCATTTCCACGTGTCCAGGAATTAGATCGGTAAAACTACTCACGATACCTATGAATGGTCTATCTATAGCTTCTCGAGGTAGGCCTGTTGCATATAAAAGTGATCTATGTGGAACCCTCTCAATACCTCTCTTTATCTCTTCACTTCTCATTCTTTCCCCCAGCCTTTACTTCAAACTACAGGTTTATCTCACCACGCTTAACCATATTTATAATCTCATTCATTCTATCCTTTAACTCGAGCTTTTTCTTCTTTATAAGTTTTACTTCTCTCTCATCATCTACAGTGAGGTACTTTTTCTTGTTGTACTCTTCCAGTTTTTCCTCAAGCTTCGCATGTTCTTCCTTCAATTTTCTAAATTCTTCGTTACTCTCAATCAGCTTTTGGATGATCTCCTCTTCCCTCATAACACACCTCCTTTAGATTTATGTTTTCAGGAATAATAGCCTCCATCACAAAACCGTCCTCTCCGTCATGGTACAATCTCTTTCTGATTCCAAGCACTTTAAAACCAAATTTACTGTAAAGTCTTTGTGCCTTTATATTTGAAACCCTTACCTCTAGTGTACACCTTTTTACTCCCTTTGACCTCAGTATATCGAATAGAACTTCTATCAGCCTACTTCCAATTCCAGAACCCTGATAGTTTATATCAACTGCAATGTTAGCTATGTAGGCTTCATCGAAGAGAACCCAACAAACAAGGTATCCAACTATCTCCCCCTCTATTTCCGCGACAAGAAAAAGGTTATCCTTCTTTAAAAGTTCAGCACTAAAACCACTAAACCCCCATGGTTTACTAAAGTTTTGTCTTTCTATCTTAACTATTCTAAATATATCCTTAAAAGTAGCTTCCCTTATATTAAGATACTCTGATGCCACTTTTTTCCTCAGCATCGGATGGCCTTATGTAAAGAGGTTTCACCTCCCATATCTTAGAAACCTTACCTTCTCTAAACATCCTCCAGGCATACTCACTAACAGCCTCTATTGTTGAGTTTATCTTAATATAATCTATATCCAAGTCAAGGTTAGAATTCGATAAAATAATACTTGATTTTGAAAATCTTTTTATATCATCAAATGTATAGATGCTTTCATCCGTTAATTTTTCAAGGGTATATCCCCTGTATCTGAAAAGGCAAGCGAAGAAGTAACCTCTTCTAGCCGGAATAACGGGAGTTACGAGCCTTTCTGGAATAGGATTTGATAGAGCTATGGAATGAAGCGAGGTGATGGGAATAACCGGAAGGTCAAGGGCATAGGCAAATCCCTTTGTAAAGGCAAAACCTATTCTAATTCCCGTGAAGGATCCAGGACCTATAGTTAGGGCCAGTGCTTTTATATCGCTATTTGAGATTCCTTTAAATTCCATAAGATTGGAGATCATTTTGAATAGTTCTACACTTGTAGAGGTAACTCTGTAACTTTTTTCCACGCATACAAGCCCATCCTCGTCAGAAAAGGCTACCTCTATAGGCACTGTTGCTGTATTTATGGAAAGAATATAGCCTCCAACCTTCATAGGATTAAGTTTACATCTAAAAGCTTAGCTAATCAATACAATATTCTTGACTAACCTAGGTTTATGTTTTAGAGTTTCTGTGACCCTCGGGTAGTGGGAGTACCACATGAGTAAGGATATAGTGGAAAGTGATGTTCTTATTATAGGATCCGGTGTGGCAGGCCTAACGAGTGCCATATTTCTCGAGGAAAACGGGTTTAAGGTTAACATAATCACGAAATGTTCCGAGCCCTATGAATCTAACACCTACTATGCCCAGGGTGGTATAATCTACAAAGGTGAGAATGACTCTCCAGAGTTACTGGTTAAGGATATAATAGAAGCTGGAGCTGGTGCGAGTAATCCCATAGCGGCAAGGGTTATCGCGGAACTTGGTCCCTACCTTGTTGAGGAAGTTCTGATAAAAAGGCTTAATGTTCCATTCTCGAGGGATGAAGAAGGTAGACTCGATTTGACCGAAGAGGGAGCTCATTCGGTAAGAAGGATAATTCATTCCGACGATTCTACAGGTAAGGCGATAGAGATTGCCCTTTTAAACTATGTGAAAGAAAGGAAGAACATCCAGATATTTACAGAACATATGGCGATAGATCTACTTACGAGGCAGTACCACTGCAAAAATCCATTGTATGTTTACGATGAACCCGAATGTCTAGGAGCTTACGTTTTTTCGATAAGAGAGGGAGTGGTAAAGAGATTTCTGGCAAAGGCCACGATACTTGCGACTGGGGGGCTTGGTCAGATATATCTACACACCTCCAATCCAAAGTCTGCCACGGGTGATGGTTTTGCGATGGCCTATAGGGCTGGTGTCCAACTTATAAATATGGAGTACATACAGTTTCATCCAACCACTTTGTACCACAAGGATGCCGATAGATTTCTCATATCCGAATCGGTAAGGGGAGAGGGTGGCGTTTTGAAGACTCCCGACGGTAAACCTTTTATGGAGAAATACCATCCATTGGGTTCTCTTGCTCCGAGGGACGTGGTTGCAAGAGCAATACACGAGGAAATGACGGAACACGGTTACGAGTATGTTCTACTTGATATAGCAAGTTACATGGAACCAGAAAAGATAAAGAAGAGGTTCCCAAATATCTATCAAACCTGCCTTAGATACGGTATAGATATAACCAAAGAACCTATTCCCGTCGTTCCTGCGGTTCATTTCGCCTGTGGCGGTGTAAAGACCAACATGTGGGCTGAGACCTCCATGAAGAGACTCTTTGCGGTTGGGGAAGTAGCCTGTACCGGTTTACATGGTGCAAATAGACTTGCAAGCACATCTCTACTTGAGGGTCTCGTCTTTGGCTATAGGGCGGCTAAAAGGATAGCCGACAACTGGAGTGAGTTAAAGAGGGATATTCCTATTCCAGTTAGTTGGATAGATACAGGTGAATTCTATCCCGATCCTGCCCTTATAAAACAGGATTGGAACACTCTTAGACATATAATGTGGAACTATGTGGGGCTTGTGAGAACCGAAAAGAGATTAAAGAGAGCCATATTTGACTTAAGACATCTATACTGGGAGATAGAGGAGTTTTATAGGAGAGCAAAGATAACGAGAGCATTACTTGAACTCAGAAATGGAATACTTTTAGGCTATATAATAGCCATGGCAGCATATAAAAATAGGGGGAGTAGAGGATGTCACTACAGGAAGGACACGGAAGTTTAGAGTTGGTAAAGGAAGTTGAGAAGCTAAAGAGGGAAAGAAAGGCTATAATTCTTGCCCATTATTATCAGAGGCCCGAGATACAGATGATTGCGGATTTTATAGGCGATTCCCTTGAACTTGCAAGGCAGTGTGTGAAGATCGATTGTGACGTTATAGTGTTTTGTGGTGTATACTTTATGGCGGAAATGGCAAAGATACTTAATCCCGATAAAAAGGTTTTGATACCCTACAGGAAGGCAGGTTGTATCCTAGCTGACAGTATAGATTACTATGAGCTAAAGAGATTGAAGGAAAGTGAGGGTTACTATGTTGTCTCCTATGTTAACACATCCGCGGATGTTAAGGCTCTATCGGACATAATATGTACTTCTAGAAATGCTGTTGACGTGGTTAACAAGGTGAACCATGATAAGATCCTATTTGTTCCCGATGGGAATCTCGGCGAATACTGTAAAGCTAAAACCGGTAAAAACATAACCCTCTGGAATGGTTACTGTCCTGTTCACCAAAGGATAACTCCGGAGTCTATCCTCAGAGTTAAAGAGAAATTTAAGGAGGCTGTAGTTGCCGTACATCCCGAGTGCCCTCCGGAAACTATAAAGATAGCTGATTTTGTTGGCTCCACATCTCAGATAATAGATTTTATAGTAGAGGTCGACGCGGAAGAAGTGATAGTAGGTACCGAATCGGGTATGATATTTACCATAGAGGAAAGGCTTAGAAAGAAGGGTATAAGTAAGAGGTTACTTACGCCCGATCCTATTCCCTTATGCGACCAGATGAAGATGATAACGCTTGATAGGCTTGTTAGGTCATTAAAGGAAGATATCTACGAGGTAAGAATCGACGAAGAGATCATAGAGTTAGCAAAGGTTCCTATACTTAGGATGCTTAGTCTTTAAGAACAGGGAGGTAACCTTGGATTTTAACCCGATTTTCCTAAGACGTATACTGGAACAATTTCTTCTTGAGGATATATACTATCAGGATGTTACGACGGTAGCTACCGTCAGCATGGATGATAGGGGAAAATTCGTCGTTAGGGCTAAGGAGGACCTTGTACTTTGTGGGGTCTATATAGCCATTGAGTTGATTAAGCTGGTCGATGGAGATGCCACCGTAAACATTATTAAAAGGGATGGTGATGAGGTTAAAAAGGGTGAAGCTATAATGGAGGTTTTCGGTTCTAGCCGTGCGATCTTAAGTGTAGAACGGACTCTACTTAACCTTCTTCAAAGGCTATCTGGAGTGGCGAGCCTTACAAGAGAGGTTGTGAAAAAACTCGAAGGCTTTGAGACAAAACTACTTGATACTAGGAAAACAACTCCTGGTTTAAGGATATTTGAAAAGTATGCGGTAAGAGTTGGAGGCGGTTACAACCACCGTATAGGTTTGTTTGATGGAGTCTTGATAAAGGATAACCATATATCGGTGGTAGGTTCGATCAAGGAGGCGGTAAGAAGGGTAAAGGAGAGGGTACCAGTTACCCTTAAGATAGAGGTGGAGGTTAAAAACTTAGACGAACTAATCGAAGCTATCGAAGCTGGGTGCGACATGGTTCTACTTGATAACATGAGGATAGATGAACTAAGAGAGGCTGTTAGAATAGCTAAGGGTAGGGTTATGGTGGAAGCATCTGGGAATGTAACTCCTGAAAACATAAGGGAAATTGCCTCAACCGGTGTGGACTATATATCAAGCGGTTTCATCGTTCATCACGCGGTTTGGAAAGACATAAATATGAAGTTTGTATCTTAGGAGTAGAAAAGTGAAGAGGTATCTCCTATACCATCTTAGATGGCAGGTATCGGCGTGGGTTATGTTACCTATTATGATGTTCTTGGAAAAGAGATTGCCACTATGGGCAAACCTGATGGTGGGTCAGGCCTTCGGTGCCTGTATCTTTTACTTTGTGGATAGGTGGATATTCTCTAAAAAGTAAAAAAAAGAGGGGGAATGCCCCTCTTTTTAGTCCTTCTGCCATACCTTTAAAATTGGTATCTTGCCCTCAGTAACTTTTTATCTATCTTACCCACACTTGTTTTAGGAATTTCATCCAAAAATATGAATCTATCTGGAATCGCCCATTTCTCTATTACACCTGACTCGACGAATTTCATCATAAAGTTCTTAATTTCCTCCTCGCTAACCTTGTCTCTGTATTCGGGTTTTAGAACGACATGAGCCCAAGGTCTCTCCCCCCACTTTTCATCGGGTACACCAATTACGGCTACCTCGCTAACCGCTGGATGTTGAGAAATAAGACTTTCAAGTTCAAGTGACGATATCCACTCACCACCTGTCTTTATAACATCCTTTAACCTGTCGGTTATCTTAACGTAACCTTCCTCATCCATATAGGCGACATCCTGAGTATGTAACCAGCCTCCTCGCCATAGTTCCTTTGATGCCTCTTCACTTTTATAATACCCCTTTGTAAGCCACGGTGCTCTAACGACTATTTCTCCGAGGTTATGTTTCCCCGGTGGTAAATCCCGCATATCCTGATCCACTATTCTCAGTTTTACAAGTGGTATGGGAAAACCCGTCTTTGTAGCATACTCGACTATAGATTCCATATCCATATCTTTCATATGAGGCTTAAATTGGGCTAAGGTTAAAACTGGACAGGTTTCACTCATACCGTAGCCTGTGGAAGCTCTTATCCCTCTTTCCCATGCAGCCTTACATAGTCCCCTCGGAAAGGCGCTACCACCTATTATCACCTTCCAACCACTTAAATCAATTTCTTTAGACTTGGGGTGTGATAGTATCATGTGAAGAACGGTTGGGACACAGTGTGAGAAAGTTACCTTTTCCCTCTTTATCAGTTCGAGTATCATCTCTGGCTCATATCTACCCGGGTAAACGGATTTGACACCGAATAACAGGGCGACATAGGGTATACCCCAGGCATGTACGTGGAACATCGGGGTAAGGGGCATATAAACGTCGGAATAGTTGAATCCTACGGGATTAAAGAAGGCACTCGCGGATAGACCTACGGCAAGGGTATGTAAAACGAGTTGTCTATGGGTGAAATAGACTCCCTTTGGTAGTCCCGTTGTTCCCGTCGTGTAGAATAAGGTAGCTACAGTCTCCTCATCGAGAGTATCGTCAAACTCGAAGTCATCGGACTCCTTGGATATAAGCTCTTCATATTCTCCCAAGACGTTTGGGATCCCTGTAAGATCCATCTCTTCGCCTTCCGATATAACTATTATGTGTTTCACAGTCTCCAGCATATTTGAGATAGCCTTTAAAAGGGGTATGAAGTCCCTGTGTGCCAATATTATCCTATCCTCTGCGTGATTTATGGTGTAGATGATCTGTTCCGGAGATAATCTAATGTTGATAGTATGAAGTATCGCCCCTATGGAGGGGACCGCTATGTAATTTTCCAGATACCTATGACTATCCCAGTCCATGACGCCAACTACACTACCTTTCTCAACACCGAGTTTTCTAAGTAGATTCGCGAGTTTCTTAGCTCTACTGAGCAGTTCCTTATAAGTGATCCTAACCTTGTCTCTATAAACTATCTCTTGATCTGGTACCCATTTGAAACTTCTCTCAAGTAGATTCCATACGTTTAGATTATACTTCCAGGAAAAATCGTAAAAACCTGCTTTCATGGTACCCCCCTTTATTTTTGTGATTTTGGTAATTTAAACCAGATCGGTGTTTCCTCGAGTTGTTTGGCTAGTCTTAGTAGCATCGAATCTCTACCGTAGCCTGCCATCATATGAACTCCGATTGGAATATTTCTGGAACTTAAACCAGCAGGAACACTCATCGCTGGAAGTCCAGCTTGATTGGCTATTTGTGTGAAGGGGAAAAAGCTTAGTTGCTTCAATGCAATCTTCTCTACTATGGGCTTGATGAAACCCACTAGATTTAGTGTTGAAACAAGCTCCAACGCAAGCTCTTCGAGTTTTGTAGGTATTATACTTCCGAGTTTTACATGGGGATTGGCGACCGTTGGTGTTAGATAGACGTCGTACTCCTTAAAGAACATACTCAAAGAATTGGCAGTTTGATCCCATAGATGCTTTATCTTGTTACAAATCTTTGCCGGTAATCTGTCGCCTATCTTAGCAAGCACAAAGGATGCCGGCTCTACATCCCTTAGAGTTATCTTCCTTCCTAGTTCCTTACTCAGATAATCAAACATAAAGGACATTTCTACAAACATAGCATCGATATAGCTATGGTAGAGCTTATCGAACTCAATATCTAGTGATCTCTCCTCTACCCTGTGTCCTAATTCCTCTAACATCTTTGCGACTTTTAAAGTTGTATCGACAACTTCAGGATCCACCTTGCCAAAATAAGATCTTGTACTAAAAGCTACCTTTAAGGGTTTCAGTGGTTTATCGAGCTCCTTGAGGAATGAGTCAACGGGTTTGGAAATCTGAATGGGGCCGTCGTAACCAAACTCCACATCCAAAAATAGAGCGCTATCCCTTACGCTTTTAGTTATTACATGGTTTGATACCAGGCCCATCCATACATCGAAAAACTCTGGCCCCATAGGTGTAAAGTATCTCGAAGGTTTAAAGCCGAACACTCCACACATCGAGGCTGGTATCCTTATGGAACCTCCCCCATCGTTAGCGGTTGCAACCGGAACCATACCACATGCCACGCTACAGGCCGATCCTCCGCTTGAACCTCCCGCAGAGTATTCAGGATTAAAGGGGTTCCTCGTGGGGCCGAATAACTTTGGTTCCGTAGTTCCCATAAGGAGAAATTCTGGAACGTTAGTTTTGCCAAGAGGTATACATCCTGCATTAAGTAGTTTTTTGACAAAGTTAGAAGTCCTTTTAGCCTTGTAATCCCTTAAAAGCTTGGAGCCTAAAGTGGAACAGGTCCCCTCTATATCGTGTAGTCCGTCCTTTAACAGTATAGGTACACCGTATAGGATAGCATCTCTATCGGCTTTATTTAGCCATGTCAAGGCCCAATCGTACAGTTTACAGGTAACTGCGTTAAGCTCGGTGTTTAACCTCTCTATCTGATCTATGGCTATTTCCAAAACTTCCCTTACCTTTACCTCACCCCTTTTAATCAAGCTGGCTATATCTATGGCATCGTATTTAACGTATTCATCGTAATTCATGTCCTATCCTCCCAATAGAGCCCTAGATTCCAAAATTCAAAAACCTCGATACAAATTTAACAAGCCTTAACTTCCAGGTACTATAGGGAGGGTAACGAATAGGAATATCAGGCCAGCCTGGCCTTACCATCACGGCCTTTTCGTTGGTGAAACACTCAAATCCCCACTTACCATGGTATTTACCCATACCACTTTCACCTATTCCGCCGAATGGTAACCATGGTGAAACAAAATGAACTAGACAATCTCCGAATATTATGGCACCTGACCTTGTCCTTTCGAGAAAATACTTTTCTATACTTTTACTATCGGTAAATAAA
>CAZPXS010000002.1:133782-236654 GCA_964590075.1 uncultured Aquificales bacterium | reverse complement strand
CTCCCTATCGGCAAATCCTATATATATTACCCCAACCCTAAACTGTCAAGACCCTACATAAAAATTTTTTGGGGTACTGTGAAAACCTATGTATAGGATGAATAAGATTTAAAAACAACAAGTTGACTCAAATCAAAGAAAGGACGAAAAAAAGCCATTATATTAGGTTGCAAAATACAGGGAGGTCAAAAAAAATGACTAAGTTAAAGAGAAAAATCATCGAGATCGATGAAGAGCTCTGTAACGGTTGTGGCCGATGTGTCACAGCCTGTTCCGAAGGAGCACTTGCAATAATCGACGGTAAGGCAAGGCTTGTAAGTGAAATCCTCTGTGACGGTCTCGGAGCCTGTTTAGGAGAGTGTCCAACAGGGGCTTTGAAAATCGTGGAGAAAGAGGTAGAGGAGTTCGATGAACATATTGGTAGGGAAAACTTAAAGGAAGTAAAAACTGAAACCTCCACAAATAAGGCTCAACAGCTAGCCTGTGGTTGTCCTTCCCATCATTTAAGAGAGCTTAAACCAAAAAATGTAGTATCTTACGACAATGATATACCCTCTACCCTTTCCAACTGGCCAGTCCAAATAAGACTAATACCCGACAGTGCACCTTTCTTGAAAAATGCGAAACTCCTTGTCTGTGCCGACTGTGTTCCAGTTGCCTATCCTAAGCTCCATGTTGAACTACTCCCCGATAGAAAGATCATGATAGGATGCCCAAAATTCGACCCTGCAGAGCTCTACGTAGAAAAATTTGCCAAAATCTTTGAAAATGTACCCCTTGAAAGCATAGAAGTAGCTATCATGGAAGTACCATGCTGTAGAGGCTTAATCCACATCCTTAAGAAGGCGAGAGAAATTGCAAAAAAAAGAAATTCCTTTTAAAATTTACACCATAGGTGTTGACGGAGAGATCATCAAAGAGGAGGTCCTCTAAAAAATAACATATTTGTGAAATAGCTTAAAGACTAATATAGGAGTTATTGTAGAATGTATAAGTAATATGCTACAGAGAAATAAGTGTTTAAGGAAATTTAAGCAAGGGATAAGATGGAGAAAATTTCATCCGCATATATAGGTGAGATAGAAATCTACGTTGATAAGGAAGGAAACTGGTACTATAAAGGTATAGAGGCAACGAGGGAAGACATCGTCAAAATCTTCATGGAAAGATTAGTAAAACTACCGAACGGTAAGTTCGGGTTAAAGGAGGGAGAGAAAGTCTTTAAGATAGATGTGGAAGACACACCCTTTGTGGCCACAGGTATAAAGGTCATAAATAAGGGTAAATCTATAGAAAGGATCTTTGTTAAATTAAAATGGGTGGATGAAGAAAAGGAGATAGATCCTGCAAGTATAAGAGTAGGAAAGGATAACGTCCTATACTTTAACCTCAAGGACAGCGATGTAAAGATAAGACTACTGAGACCAGCCTACATGGAACTTGCAAATTTTATACATGAAGATGAAAATAAGGGATATTACATAGAAGTTTCGGATAAAAGGTACTATTTAACAATCCCAAATAGGTAAATTTCTGAGCTAGATTTTCTAGTTGCGGTAGGTCTAAAAAGCTTGGTATCGGCGAAACTTTTAGCAAGATTCATAAGTTCCTTTGAACCCTCTCCTTCAAAAAACTTAATGAAAAAGTATCCACCAACTAAAACTAACTCTTTCGCAATCTCTAGAGCTTTTCTAGCTAAGTTGAAGGAAGCCTCCTGATCTACAAAAGAGATACCTGTCGTAGAAGGAGCCATATCACTCAATAAGACGTTAAAATAACCATTCACTATGCTTCTTAACTCATTAAGATCCAAATCAAAAACATTAGCCCTTATAAAAATTAGTCGCCTATCCTTTGGGATAGTAATATCGTTAAGATCAATAGCTACGATAAGCCCTTCCTTACCTATTCTCTCAAGAACATACTTAGTCCAGGAACCAGGTGAAGCTCCAAGTTCTAGAACCTTATAACCAGACTTTATGAATTTAAATTTCTGATCTGCCTCCTTTAATTTATAGACAGATCTCGCAGGATAACCCTCTTCTTTTGCCCTTTTAGTCCATTTGTCAGACCACATAAGATAGAAAGAAGGGGAGGGTTATCCTCCCCAACAAAATCGCTTAGTGTCGATTTACTT
The DNA here is from genome assembly GCA_964590075.1 of uncultured Aquificales bacterium. Taxonomy (GTDB): domain Bacteria; phylum Thermosulfidibacterota; class Thermosulfidibacteria; order Thermosulfidibacterales; family Thermosulfidibacteraceae; genus JAGDVO01. The sequence continues at coordinate 234,517 of CAZPXS010000002.1, read as the reverse complement.
TGTCTGGTTTGCCTGAGGTGCTGTCTGATTTGCCTCAGCAGGAGCACTCTGGTTTGCCTGAGGTGCCTGCTGTGCGGGCTGCTCTGCCTTGGGCTGCTCTGCTGGTGGCTGCTGCGCCTCTTCCTTCTTCTTACAACCAGCGCTCAAACCAATTACACCGGCCATTGCTAAACAAAGAGCTACACTTAGCAACTTCTTCATCTTGACACCCTCCTTCCTACGGATTTAAACTTTATTCTTTTTACATATTGTCCCTTCTAAAATCAAATGTCAATAGATCAACCATAAACAAAATGTTAAAAATCATCGCTGTTTTTTATCAAATTTATCCCTTCTAAACTGAGCACCGCTCACATTACGCGGTCTTTCACCGGTTCTACCACCTTCCTCACCACCCTCTTCCTTTGGACCACCCTCAAGTCCTCTTCTTGTAAGCTTGAATCTACCGAGTTCATCTATCTCCATTATCTTGGCCTCTATCTCATCACCTATACTGTATTCTTCTCTTAAGCTTCTTATTCTCCTATCCGAGATCTGGGAGATATGTAATAGTCCTTCTCTACCCGGAGCAAACTCTACAAAAAGACCGTAGTCTTCTATCCTCTTTATACGCCCTTTAACAACATCACCCACGTTGTATTCCCTTGCGATCTTACCTATTATCTCACAGGCCTCCAAAGCAGCATCCTTTGTGGGTCCACTCACAGTTACAAGACCACTCTCGTCTATATACACCCTTGTTCCTGTCTTATCTATAATAGCCCTTATAGTCCTTCCACCCGGTCCAATCACATCCCTTATGAATTCAGGCTTTATCTGCATCGAGACTATTACGGGAGCCTTGGGCGATATCTCGGGCCTCGGGGCAGGTAAGACTTCGAGCATCTTATCTAAAATATAAAGACGCCCCTCCTTAGCCTGTTCCAAAGCTTCCTTCATTATATCCCATGTAATACCCTTTATCTTTATGTCCATCTGCAAAGCTGTAACGCCAACACTTGTCCCTGCAACCTTAAAATCCATATCACCAAGATGATCCTCCATTCCTATTATATCGGAAAGTATAGCGTACTTACCTGTAGATTCATCCATCACAAGACCCATAGCTATTCCCGCAACAGGTCTCCTAATAGGCACACCAGCATCCATGAGGGCAAGGGTCCCACCACATACAGTTGCCATAGATGAAGAACCGTTAGACTCGAGAATGTCCGAAACCACCCTTACTATATAGGGAAAATCCTCGGTCTTTGCCGGAACAACCCACTTTAGAGCCTTCTCAGCGAGAGAACCGTGACCTATCTCTCTCCTCGAAGGACCTCTCAGAGGCTTAACCTCACCTGTGGAAAATGGTGGGAAGTTATAGTGTACCATAAAACTCTTAGATGCTTCACCGTATATATCATCGAGAAACTGTTCATCCTCACCGGGCATACCCAAGGTTGCAGCAACAAGAGCCTGTGTCTCACCCCTTACAAAGAGCGCCGACCCGTGAGCTCCGGGTAATAGCCCAACTTCACAGTATATAGGTCTTATGTCTTTACAACCCCTACCATCAGCTCTTATTCCCTCGTAAAGGATCAACCTTCTTAACTCCTCCCTCTCCACCTCATCAAAGGCGCGCTCAACAAGGGGATGCTCAGCAACGTCAAAGTTGGACATTACCGACTGTTTTAACTCCTTTAAAGCCCTTTCTCTATCCTTCTTTTTGGGAATAGTTATAGCGGTAAGTAAAGAGCTCATGTAATGATTCCTTATGAATTCCTTATAGCTCGAAATATCTATTGGATCTGGAAGTTTTAACTTCTCCTTCCCACAGATCTCAACCAGCCTCTCCTGAACCTCAACTAGTTTAACTATCTCTCCATGGGCAATCTGCAGAGCTCTTATCAACTCATCCTCTGGTAACTCATTGGCACTTGCCTCAACCATCACTATGGCATGTTTGGTACCAGCAACAACCAAATCGAGTTCACTACTTTCAAGCTGTTCCATGGTTGGATTTACCACGAATTCTCCGTTTATCCTACCTATCCTAACAGCCCCTATAGGACCATCAAAGGGAATCTCAGAAATACTTAAAGCTGCACTTGCCCCTACGATACCAAGAACATCTGGCATATTCTCGTTATCCACGGAAACCACAAGAGTCATAACCTGGACTTCCCTGTTAAGCTCCTTAGGTAGTAGCGGCCTGATAGGTCTATCTATAAGTCTGGAGCATAGTATCTCATGGTCCGTAGGCTTACCTTCCCTCTTTATAAATCCTCCCGGGATCTTACCTGCAGCATAAGCCCTTTCTCTGTACTCAACCGTAAGAGGAACAAAATCCAGCCCCTCAACCACTTCTTCCGATATACAACTCGTTACAAGAACATAGGTCCCACCACATCTTACAAGTACAGATCCATGGGCCTGTCTCGCAAATTTACCAGTTTCTATGGTTATATCACGCCCACCTATATTAACCGATAACTCTACTTTGTCCATCTTCTATCTTACTTCCTTAAACCAAGTTTCTGAATAACTCTCCTATAGCTTTCGGGATTAGCCTCTGCCAGATAAGCCAAAAGACGTCTCCTCTTACCGATGAGAGAAAAGAGACCCTTCTTAGAATTGTTATCGTGCTTGTGCTTTTCAAAATGTTTAACAAGCCTATTTATCCTCTCGGTGAGTAACGCTATCTGAACCTCAACACTACCAGTATCATTCTCGTGTAGCTGAAACTCTCTGATTATCGCCTGTTTTCTCGCTTTAGTAATCGGCACCTCTTACCCCTCCCTTTATTAATTTTAACTTAAAACCTTAAAAGGATGTACTTTATAAACATTCCTATCAACTTTTACAACACCTAGCGCCACAACCTCATCTTCCTCATCGAGTATAGCTATATAATCACCTTCCCTCAAATCTTTACCCACCTCATCAGTAGAAACCACAAAATCATTACCACTCACAATCCACCACTTTAACTTACCAAATACCCTTATTTTTGGCAATAACTTAAGGGCATCTTTCAATGGGATAATTAATTTCCCCCTCTCCTCTTTGTCAAGAGCCTTGATATCCGCTATTTTCACCGCACTACTTCTATCGAAACCGCAGGCTTTAGTTCTATCAAGGCTCCATACAGTTCCGAGAGTTCCCAGCCTTTCCCCTATGTCCTTTGCAAGAGTCCTTATATATACCCCTTTGCCACAAACCACCCTGATAGTTAAGTAGGGATGCTCATAGTTTAAAAATTCAATCTCCCTTATAAAGACTCTCTTCGGCTCCCTTTCCACCTCTATACCTTCTCTCGCAAGCTCATACAACCTCTTCCCCTTATACCTTTTTGCAGAATACATAGGTGGCACCTGCAGAATCTCACCTTCAAAATCCCTAAGTGCCCTTTTTATATCCTCAACCTCAAATACAGGTGGATTCTCTTCCCTCAAAACATTACCATCCATATCGTAAGTATCGGTAAGTACTCCCAACTTTATGGTAACGACGTACTCCTTCTCCATACTCATAAAAATATCCGCCAACTTGGTAGCCTTACCGATAGCTATTGGTAAAATACCAGTTGCCGAGGGATCTAGAGTACCGAGGTGACCGGCCTTTTTAACTCCCAACAGTCTCTTTACTACCTCAACTACCTTAGTTGAGGTTTTCCCCCTATCCTTGTCGATAACTATTATACCCTTTTTCTCTTCCATTCCACCTTCCATTGTTGTATAAGCATTATCTATATTTGAGCGTTAAAATTAATAACAAAAGAGGGAGACTATTACAATGGTTGATCTACATATGCATACACTTTTTAGTGATGGAGAGCTACTACCCTCGGAACTGGTAAGAAGAGCAAAGTCTAGAGGACTAAGATACATAGCTATAACCGATCATATCGATCACAGCAACTATAAAAACGTTGTTCCAAGAATAGTGGAATTTGCGGAAAAAATAAGGGAGGTTGAAAATGAGATCGTGGTAATTCCAGGAGCTGAACTAACACACGTTCCACCAAAGCTTATAGAGGACCTGACGGTAAAGGTTAGAGAGTTGGGGGCAAAGCTGGTATTGTTACACGGAGAGACGATCGTTGAACCTGTAGAGCCAGGAACGAATATGGCTGGAATAAGGGCGAAGGTCGACATAATAGCACATCCGGGGCTCATATCCGAAAGGGAAGTAGAATTGGCAAAGGAGATGGGGGTTATGCTTGAAGTATCAGGAAGGAAAGGCCACTCTCTAACTAACGGTCACGTTGTGAGATTGGCCGAAAAGTACGGAGTAAAACTATCCTTCGGTAGCGATAGCCATTCCCCCGGCGATATCCCTACACCGGATATGGTTGAAAGGATACTTATTGGTTCAGGTCTATCGGAGGAGAGTGTAAAGGAAATAATATCGAGAATCAAAAACTTATGCGAAAAACTAATAGGAGGTTGACCCTATGAGGATAAAATTGGATAACTTAAAGATAAATATAAAAAGCTTAGCCACAATTTCCATCATCCTGTTGATCATCATATTAGCGATAGGCTACTACATAAACACAAGAGAAAAAAGTGAAGAAGAGGCAAACTATCTATATACAAAGGCTGTTCATGAGATGGCAGTTGGACTTGAAAAAGGAGACCCTGTTAGACTCAAAAACTCAATGGATCTATTCGATTATATAAGTAGAACAGGAAAGGGCGACATATCCATAATAGCAAAACTTATGAAAGCAAGGATTCTTTACGAAATAGGTAAGAAAGAGGAAGGTACGAAACTTGCAAAGGAGGCCATAAAAGATCTATCAAACTCAAATCCATTAAAGGCTGTATTTTTACCCTTAGCCCAGGATGAAAGTGAATTCGAAAAATTCATAGAGTCAAAGAAAACATTTCTTCCAGATTACGCCATGTACGAATACGCGATACTTTTACTCGATAAAAATAAAAAGGATAAAGCAAATGAAATACTAAGTAAACTTAAGAATGAGTATCCTAATTCTCCCTTCACAAAGGATCTGGAAAAAATCATGGAGGTAGAGAATTGAAAAAGTTACTATCGGGAAATGAAGCCTTTGCACAGGGAGCATGGGAAGCTGGAGTTAGATTTGCCTCAAGTTATCCCGGTACACCATCAACTGAAATACTAGAAAATATCCTAAAATTCAAAGAGATAAAGGCAGAATGGGCCCCAAACGAAAAGGTAGCACTAGAAGCGGTAATAGGTGCATCCTATAGTGGAGTAAGGGCTATTGCAACGATGAAACATGTAGGTCTTAACGTTGCAAGTGACCCATTTATGACTCTATCCTACGTAGGTGTAAATGGTGGTATAGCCTTAGTTGTTTGCGATGACCCCGGTTTATACAGTTCCCAAAATGAACAGGACACGAGAAACTATATAAGAAGTGCACGGGTTCCAGCTCTCGAACCCTCAGATTCTCAGGAAGCCTACGACTTCATAAAGATGGCCTTTGACATATCCGAGGAATTTGACACTCCAGTTGTAGTAAGATCAACAACTAGGATAAGTCATACAAAGACTGTGGTTAATTTTACCGGAAATAGAAAAGAGGTAAAAAGAGAGCCTATAAAAAGGGCTGAAAAATGGGTCATGTTACCGGCCTTTGCTTACCACAGGCACCTGTTTGTTCTTGAAAGATTCAAAAAGTTGAAGGAACTATCGGAGAAAATAGAGATAAACAGAATCGAAGTTAGAGATAGAAGAATAGGATTCATAACAAGTGGTGTCTGTTATCAATACGTTAGAGAAGCTTTTCCAGAGGCGAGTATTCTAAAACTCGGAATGATATACCCCATCCCATCTAACAAAATCTTTGAATTTTCAAAGATAGTTGAGGAGGTATACGTTGTTGAAGAGCTCGATCCTGTACTTGAAACCGAGATAAAAGCTCTTGGTATAGAGGTACATGGTAAGGATGTGCTACCTGAATACGGAGAGTTTAACGTTGATATAGTAAAGAAAGCCATAGACAAAAACTACAAGCCCAGGTATGTTGTGGTTAAAGATATTCCTACAAGACCACCAACCTTATGCCCAGGTTGTCCACATAGAGGCGTATTCGTAGCGTTAAAGAGAGCTGGAGTGACTGTATTCGGTGATATAGGATGTTACACCCTTGGAGCCCTAAGACCACTTTCCTCCCTAGATTCATGTATATGTATGGGTGCCGGTGTATCAATGGCCCATGGTGCAGCATCAAGCGGCATGAAAAAGGTCGTAGGCATAATAGGAGATTCAACCTTTATGCATACAGGTATAAATAGCCTCCTTGATATAGCCTATAACGGATCAAGTGCAACGGTCATTATACTAGATAACGGAACTACCGCCATGACGGGAAGACAACCACATCCTGGTACAGGATATAAGGCAAATGGAGAAGAAACGATAAGAATCTTACCTGAGGACATAGCAAGAGCCTTCGGTATAAAGAGGATAAGGATAGTTGACCCTTACAGAGTAAAGGAAACCTTAGAGGTGATAAAGGAGGAGGTAGAAGCCGATGAACCATCGGTTGTAATAACAAGAGCTCCTTGCACACTTATTGTTAAGGAAACCAAAAAACCCTACAGAATAAACAAGGACAAATGTATAATGTGTAAGGCGTGCCTGAGCGTAGGTTGTATGGCTATTTTCTATGATGGCAACGAAATCTCAATAGATGACACACTCTGTAAAGGCTGTTCAATCTGCGCCCAGATCTGTCCCAAGGAAGCGATAGAACAGTAAATGCTATCTATACTGCACAAATATTGTTCATATTTATTTGGTCAGATGTTCTAAGTTATAGAGAAATTCTATATATTTACCCTGAAAACAAAAACAGGGGGATTGGGATGAGGAAAAATCTAAGTGCTGAGGAAGTATTGGAAATAATCAAAGCCAATGGAATCGAGTTTGTGGATCTAAGGTTCTCCGATCCATTCGGACAATGGCAACACATAACCTACCACGTAAGCAAGATCACTCTCGATACCTTTAAAAACGGGATAGGATTTGACGGCTCATCCATAAGGGGCTTCACCCAGATATACGAATCGGATATGTTACTAATGCCAGATCCCAAAACTTTCTTTATAGACCCCTTCACTGTGGAAAAAACAGCAGTTATGATATGTGACGTTTACGACCCAATAAAGATGGAAAGATTTAAGAGAGATCCTAGACAGATAGCAGAAAGAGCTGAGGAATACCTGAGAGAAACTACGCTAGGCGTAGGAAATCCCGAGGATAACGTGGCCTTCTTCGGACCAGAGTTAGAGTTTTTCATACTCGACTCCATAGAATTCGGAGTGGGGCCAAACTATGCCTACTGGAGGGTAGACTCGGAAGAAGGTTGGTGGAATAGAACCGAACCCTCCGAGGGCTATAAGATACCACCGAAGAGAGGTTACTTCCCAACACCACCGATAGATAAACAACTGGATATAAGAAACGAGATGGTAAAGACATTAAGAGAAGTAGGTATAATCGCCGAGCTACACCACCATGAGGTAGCGGGTGGAGGCCAGGGAGAGATAGGGATCAGGTTCGACACTCTCCTTAATCAAGCTGACAAGGTTATGCTCTATAAATACATTCTAAAAATGGTAGGTTACAAACACGGAAAGTTCGTAACTTTTATGCCAAAGGTATATCCCAACGATAACGGAACGGGAATGCATACCCACTTTTCCATATGGAACGGTGATAGGAATCTCTTCGCAGGCGCCGAGTACGCAGGAGTATCGGAGTTGTGTCTCTATGCGATAGGTGGAATCCTCAAACATGCTCCAAGCCTGGCTGCTTTAACAAACCCAACCATTACATCTTATCATAGATTGATACCGGGATTCGAAGCACCCGTGAACTTAGCTTACTCTGCGAGAAATAGAAGTGCGGCAATAAGAATACCCATGTACTCGAACGATCCAAAAACAAAGAGGATAGAGATAAGGTTCCCGGATCCATCCTGTAATCCCTACATAGCTTTCTCCGCAATACTCATGGCAGCGCTAGATGGTATAGAAAACAAAATCCACCCCGGCGAACCTATAGATAAAGACATATACAACCTGCCACCCGAGATCTTGAAAAATGTACCTAAGCTTCCAGGATCTTTGAAGGAAGCTATTGAGGCTTTAAAGAACGATTACGAGTATCTAACCAAAGCTGGTGTATTCCCAATAGAATTTATAGAACTATGGATAAGCAAAAAGGAAGAGGAAATAGCCGAAATAGCTAGCATAGTACACCCCAAGGAGTTTGAGCTATACTTTGATGTGTAAAAAAGCGAGGGAATTTTCATGTGTAGGCTGGTTGCCATAACGAGTAGTGATTACGTTAATCCGATGGAAGCCGTTTACGCCTTGAATACTATGAAGGAAGGACATGACGGATCGGGTATGGGGTTACTTCTGAAATATCTCGGTGGCTATTTTAGCGATCTAAAGGAGTATCCCATACTCTCCGGAATATACGTCAAAGAAGGTATGGAGTTATTGGATGAATACATGAAAAGTATAGGATTTAAGCTGGTCTATGAGTGGAAACCTAAGATAAAGGAAACCCCCAATATAAAGGCAAGGGGAACATACTTCGCAAGATTCTACGACTATCCCGACGAGTACAAGTATAAGAGCACCAAAGAAAAAGAAAGGTTACTAACGGAAACGAGGGTTAACCTAAGACTGATGGGTGAGGAAAAGGAGATACTGTTCGTCTTTAGTTTTTATCCCGATGTGATAATGCTAAAGGAGGTCGGAGACCCTATCGAAGTCGCAGAATTCTTCTCACTCGAGGATGGTAAAATAAAGTCCAAGATTATAATGGCTCAGGGAAGACAAAACACCAACTACTCTATAAACCTATACGCCTGTCACCCATTCTTCATACAGGGTTACTCAACCATGACTAACGGTGAAAACACCGCCTTCGTACCTATAAAGGAATTTCTCATATCCAGAAACATCCCCGGATACATGGGTTATAATAGCGATAGCGAAGTCTTTACCCACACTCTTCATTATATACACAATGTACTTGGCTACCCCCTCACCTACTACAAAGACATAATTACACCTCTTAAGAACGAAGAAATAGCGAGAAGACCAGATGCGGAAGCTCTTCAGCTAATAAAGTACTCCCTTCGTAGACTATGTATAGATGGGCCAAATTGTGTTATAGGGGTACTACCGGATGGTCACATGTTTATGGTCCAGGATTCAAAGAAATTAAGGCCAGGAGTGGTAGGAGGAGTAAAGGGTAAGTATGTACTTGCTTCAGAAGTATGTGCCTTAGATAGGATAGTTCCCCAAAGGGATAGTAGTAAAGATGTATACCCTATGAAATACGACATGGTTATAGTAACGCCGAATGCGGAAGAGTTGAAGGTATGGAACCAACTAAGAGGTGAATTCTTAGAAAATAAAGAGGAGAAAGTAGCATGAGTTTGGTTTTGAACGGTAGGAGCCACGAGCTCACGCTAAAGGACTTGCCATACATAATAAAGTGGGATGAGAATAGGTGTACAAGGTGCGGTAGGTGTCTTGCAGTCTGTCCTCAGAGAGCAATAAAAGGCTCGGTAAAGTTAGTTAGAGAAGTCACCTCAGAAGGTCCCCTACCAAAGCCAAAGATAGTAACAAGGGTCGTACAGGTTATAGAACAGGTAAACAATATAAAGAACTACTGCATAGGATGCGCAACCTGTAGCCTCGTATGTCCAAACGACGCTATAATGCCGGAGTATAATCCCCAGAACAAATTCCTACACTTTGCCCAGAATGAAGGTAGAGGATACACAAGAGGTGGTAGAAGAAATTCACCAGAGCTTACAACCGTTGAAAGGATAAAATTCACACGAATATCAATGCTAACAGATCCAGCCCTCGATGCCGAACGCCATGAGTTTAGAATCAGGACACTACTCGGTAGAATCCTACCACCTGAGGAATTACCTCTAAAGGTTGAAAATGGTAGGCTCGTCGTTGACCACTCATCGGGTAAATTCATACCACCCGTAAGGGAGATATTCCCAATAATTATAGGTTCCATGTCGGTAGGAGCCCTCTCTCCTCCCATGTGGGAAGGTCTCGCTATGGCTGTAGCTTACCTGAACGAAGTGGAAGGGATTCCCGTTGCCATGTGTACAGGAGAGGGTGGCGTACCGCCGAGACTCCTAAAATCTAAGTATATAAAATACTTCATTCTACAGATAGCGTCCGGTTACTTTGGATGGGACGAGATAATACATGCTCTACCAGAAATGGAAGAGGATCCCTTGGCGATCGAAATAAAGTATGGACAGGGAGCAAAACCGGGTGACGGAGGTCTTTTACAGGCGTCAAAGGTAGTTGGCCTGATAGCTAAGATAAGGGGAGTACCGGAAAGAGTAGATCTCGCATCTCCACCAACACACCAAACTCTATACTCGATTGAAGAATCGATAGCCAAAATGGTTCAGTCTATGTCGATGGTCTTCGGATTTAGAGTCCCCGTTTACGTAAAAATTTCAGGAACAAGAACCGCAAAGGCGGTACTGAACAATATAATAAGAAACCCATACACAGGAGGGCTATACATAGACGGCGAGGATGGAGGTACCGGTGCCGCTTACAACGTGTCCCTCGATAGGATGGGACATCCTATAGCCTCAAACATCAGAGAATGTTACCTCGAGCTATTAAAGGCAGGTAAGCAAAATGAAATTCCTCTAATCGCGGCAGGAGGAGTCGGTAAACATGGCAACTTGGCCGCAGATACAGCCAGTCTAATAATGTTAGGTGCAAGCGCGGTGGCAGTAGGAAAGTACATCATGCAGGCAGCAGCTGGCTGTTTAGGAGATGAGTACAATAGATGTAACATATGTAACACCGGTAGATGCCCGAGAGGTATAACTACCCAGGATCCAAGACTTTACAGAAGATTAGATGCGGATAAGATAGCGGAAAGGGTGGTTGAGATATTCAAGGCAGCCGATAAGGAACTGAGGAAGATATTCGCGGCTATGGGAAGAAGTACGGAGCTGCCGATAGGCATGTCAGATGGTATAAGTATAGATGATGAATCAGCATCAAAGAGGTTGGAGATTAGCTATGTCTGTTAGAGACTTAATTTTCAAGGTTGATCCTAAGAAAGTTATAAAGTGGGTGGATGAAAAAACCGTAGAGATCTACGGTAACGTGGATGGGGAGAGAGTACCGTCAAGGGTAATGGAAGAGTACATTCAAGGTGCCGTAAAAGCCGGAGCGAGAAAGCTGATAGTATACGCGGACGGTCAACACGGCATAGGTGGTAGAATATGGCCAAGGGGTGAAAAAGTACAGATTATAGTAAAAGGAGCAGTGGGTCAGCGAGTCGGTGGAATGGGTATGCCTGAAACAGAGATCATTGTAGAAGGCTCAGCCTCCGACGATGTAGGATGGTTAAACTGCGGAGCAAAGATAACGGTTCTCGGTGATGTCGGTAATGGCAGTTTTAATGCAGCTGCTCAGGGTATCCTATACGTCGCGGGTAGTGGCGGAGCAAGATGCGATACTCTTACAAAACACAACCCGAGGTTCGATCCACCTCAATCGTGGTATTTCAGAGATGTTGGAGATAGCTTTGCAGAGTTTAAAGCAGGTGGTATATCCGTTGTTTGCGGAGTTAACCCAAGAAACCCCGATAGTGTACTTGGTTACAGGCCATGTGTAGGGATGGTAGGTGGAGTCATATACTTTAGAGGACCCATAATGAACTACAGTGAAAAGGATGTGAAACTTCTCGAACTTGATGAAAAAGACTGGGAGTGGTTAAAGACAAATCTCGCAGACTTCCTAAAAGCTATAAACAAGTTTGAATACTATCAAGAACTGACAAAAGATCCGAAAGAATGGAGAAAACTCGTTGCGCTAAAACCTGAGGAGAGGGAATTCAAAAAGCTACTGGTACCAATGGATGCTTTCAGGGAAAAGTTCTGGGAAAAAGAGGTAGGTGAAGGAGGAATATTCGCAGATTATATAGGAAAGGAGAGGATAGTATTACCCTACATAGTAACAGGAAAGTATAGAAGATACAGACCCGTCTGGAATAACGAAAAATACTTAGCACCTTGTACCTATGCCTGTCCATCTAAAATCCCAACTCACATCAGAACAAAACTTATAAGGGAAGGGAAAATAGAGGAAGCCGTAAAACTAACCCTAAGGTATACCCCTTTACCCGCAACCGTATGTGGAACGATATGTCCCGGTCCCTGTATGTGGGCGTGTACGAGACAATTTGTAGACGAACCTATAGGAATAGATACATTCGGATTGATGTGCCTTGACGCACCATGCCCTGAGATAAAGGAGGAAAGGGATAAAAAGATAGCGATAATAGGAGGTGGGCCGGCTGGCCTATCTGCTGCCTGGCAACTGAGACAGATGGGATGCAGGGTAACCTTGTTCGAGAGAGAGTCAAAACTCGGTGGTAAACTCTACATGTCAATACCTGAAGAGAGATTGCCGAGAGAGACGATAGAAAAGGAACTAAATAGAATTCAATCCTTAGGTATAGAGGTAAAGCTTAATACAGATGTTGATAGAGAATTCTTCAAAAAGATATACGAAGAGTACGATGCTATAATAGTAGCGGTTGGAGCACACAGACCTAGAAAACTTAACTTTCCGGGAGCCGATGAAGTTATCACCGCCTATGAATTTTTAAGGGACATAAATACAGGTAAGAAATACGATCTAAGGGATAAGAAGGTAGCGATAATAGGAGCGGGTAACGTAGGTATGGATGTTGCAACAACCTGTTTCTCACTGGGAGCCAGAGAGGTAACCGCCATCGATATCCAGAAACCAGCAGCATTCGGTAAAGAGCTTGAACTGGCAAGGGCAAAGGGGGCCAAAATCGTGTGGCCAAAGGTTGTAGAGAGATTCGACAGCGTAGCTAAGAAACTCTACTTCAACGATGGAACCTTTATAGAGGCGGATACTGTATTTGTAGCCATAGGTGATATTCCAGCAATCGATTTTCTACCGGAGAGTGTTGAAAGGGAAGGAGCTTGGATAAAGGTAAAGGAAGACTTTAGAACCACAGATCCAAAGATATTCGCCATAGGAGATGTTACCGGTCTTGGTCTTGCCACCCATGCTATAGGTCACGGTAGATTAGTAGCTGAACTTATAGACTCACTACTTAGTGGTAAGGAATTTAAAGACGATCCAAGGAGTATGATAGATAGAGAAAATATAAAGACCGCCTACTACGAAAGACTACCGAGGACTAAGAACCCCGAGAGAGAAGCAGGAAGATGCCTATCCTGTGGATTATGTAGAGATTGTCATATGTGCATAACCACATGTTATTGGCAAGCCATCCAAAGAATAGAGTATCCAGATGGCTCCTTCGAATACAGGGTCATAGATGATAAATGTATAGGTTGCGGTTTATGTGTAGATATATGTCCCTGCGGTATATGGGAACTTGAAGCTATAGGTGTTGAGGAGGGAGTGGAGGTTTAGCCTTCATTCCCTCGCCATAAGTTTCTTCCTCGTTATCTCCTTCCCCCTTTCAACTCCTGGCTGATCGAAGGGATTCACCCCTAGTAGATAACCGGATAGGCTAACCGCTATCTCATAAACCATAAATAGATAACCGAAGACTTCCTCATCAACCTTTGATAGACGAAGGGTTATGTTCGGGACTCCCCTCTCGGTCATAGCATCCCGTGTACCCTCATAGGAAGCTAACAGTATCTCCCTAAGACTCTTATTCCTTAAATAATCAAAATCATCGATAAGTGTCTCACCTATCGTAAAGTCAACAAAGGGGCCATCGGGAACAATGAAGGTTACAACCTTGTCCTTTGGTCCATCGTTATATAGCTGTATCTGGGAATGCTGATCCACCGTACCTATAGCCTTAACCGGTGTCTGTCCTTTACCATCCTTACCAAGCGATTCAGCCCACAACTGTCTAAACCAATCCACAAATTTTTCCATACACTCCATATAGGTCATATACACGTTTATACTCTTACCTTTGGTGTAGAAAGAATAATAAACCGCGGAAAGCATAAAAGCAGGATGGTATATATCTATACAACTTGGATCCGGTATAGCCTTTTTTGCTCCAGCTAAAAGTGAACTAACATCCAGACCAAGGAGATAAAAGGGAAATATACCAACCGGAGATAACACACTAAACCTACCACCCACATTTTTGGGAACATCAAAACATTTTATACCCCACTCTGCCCCGAGTTTTCTCAAAGGTCCGCTTTCAGGATCCGTTATTATAACTATACGCTCCCTAATATCCCCCTTCAAAACATTTTTGAATAAGCCGTATAGGAGCAAGAAATTGGCAACGGTCTCTAATGTGCTACCAGACTTTGAAATTACAACGATACAGGCATCTTTAAAATCTATCTTTCTTATCAGTTTATCAAACTTCATAGGATCCACATTATCAAAGACAAGATAATTACCATTTACCCTGTAAAAGAGAGCACTGAATACAGCCTCAGCTCCGAGAGAAGAACCACCTATACCCACAAGTATAAGCTGGCTGTATCGCTCTCTCATAATATTAGCGATCCTCTCTATGTGTGAATAGTTGTTGTAGGGTAACTTCATAAAGCCGAGTTCTTCACTTTCATGACGCCTAACAAGATCGAGGTAGCATCCCTTTAACCTTTCAAGAACCCCTTCAAGTTCTCTCTCCTCCAACCCGTTCTCACCCAATACTCTGCTATAAACCCTCTCAAAATCAAATTTCACCTTCTCCATGATTCCACCCCATTATAAAGGCTTCTATATTCTTATCTCTGTGCCTTTCAGGAACTCTCTCCCTTATAGTATCAAGCCATATATCGATACCTAGGGGCATAAATTTCCTCGCCATATACCCAAGTAAAACCATATTTGTAACTCTTGGATCACCTAACTTTTTAGCCATACCGATACCATCGATACTGTAAACTTTGAAATCCTTACTCAGTATCTCGATGGTATTTTCCGGATAACTTGCATCACCACTTAAAACCGTTATAGGCGCTATCCTCTGTCTGTTTAGTATTATACTGGAGCCTATCTTCATATAGGGAACATACCTAAGAGCTTCAAGTTCCTCAAAGGCCAGCATAATATCAGCGCTACCCATAGGGATGATAGGTGAAAAGACCTTCTCTCCTATCCTCACGAAGGAGAAGACACTACCACCTCTCTGAGCCATACCGTGAATCTCACTCTTCTTAACATCATAGCCTTCCTTCAGAGCAACTTCCGACAAAACCTCGGAGGCAAGTAAGACACCCTGCCCTCCAACACCGACTATCACCACATCAAACTTCATTTTCTCCCTCCACTTCTATAGAAACATCTCTTAACCACTCCCTGTTATCAATATACCACTTGACAGTACGACTCAAACCTTCCTCAAAGGATACCTTCGGTTCCCAGCCAAGGAGATTCCTCGCCTTAGTTATATCTGCCATAGTCTCCTTAACATCCGATTTTAAAGGAGGTAAATTCAATATCTTTGGTCTTTTGCCGAGCATATTTCCTATCATATCAACCACCTCTAAGAGAGATTTAGGCGCTCGTCCACCACCTATGTTTATTATCTCAAAACCCCTCACCATAAAAAGAGCCTTGATAGTACCTTCAGCAACATCATCCACATACGTAAAATCCCTAGCCTGAGTCCCATCACCGTAGATCCTCACTTCCTTCCCCTCATCTATCCACTTGATAAATCTGAAAATAGACATATCGGGTCTACCACAGGGCCCAAAAACGGTAAAATACCTCAAAACCGCAATATCCAAGCCATAAAGGTAATGGTAGTTATAACATGTAAGTTCACTAGCTCTCTTACTCACAGCGTAAGGAGAGATTGGTCTATCAAGGACCTTATCTTCCACAAAAGGTATGGAAGAGCCTGCATAAACCGAGGAGGTCGATGCATGTACAAACTTCCTAACATTGTGAGAAACTGCAAGATCGAGAAGATTAAGGGTACCAACTATATTTGTAGAGTAATAGACAAAGGGATTTTTGACAGAGTATTGTACTCCTGCTCTCGCAGCAAGGTTGATGATACCGTCAAATCTATAGTGATCAAACACCACCTTTAGAGCTTCCCTATTTTCTATATCCAAATTTATGAACCTAAAGTTATTATAGTTTTTCAGCCGATTTAGTCTCCAGTCTTTCAATCTAACATCGTAATAGCTATTCATGTTATCAATGCCAACAACAAAATGACCATCCATCAATAGAAACTCCGTTACCCTCCAACCTATAAAGCCACAACTACCCGTCACCAAGTATGTCCCCATATAGATCTTCCTCCCGCAAATTTTTAGATATGTTATTATGTAAAAGACTACTATTCAAGCTACAGATTACTAATGGGGCCTACAGAAAAACCTATAGATGCTACGAACGTAAGCTATAAGGTAAAAAAATTATTCGCCCAAATCCTCCTCCGGCTCAATCTCAACCAGTAATTCGAAGGGGCCCACTTGATCTCCCACATTGCAGTGTATCTTCTTTATACGACCATTTACACTACTTCTGAGTTCATTCAAAACCTTCATCGACTCCAAAACAACTACTACATCGCCCTTTTTCACAACATCGTTCTCGCTAAACTTTATCTCTCTAATTATACCAGGCATCGGAGATTTAATGTCCTTTTCTACTACCTCCTGCTCTAACCCCATTTCATTTTCCGTTATTTCTTCTATGACAAATTCTTCATCCTCTATCCATATAATCGTCTTGTTTTTTGTCTTATAAAAATCAGCAATCTTCACAACATTTTTATCAGTATCAATTATATAAAAATCATTACCACACTTAAAAACTTGAAAGAAGGAAATGGAATCTTGCAAAAATAACATATACGAATTGTCTTTCAGCGATACTTCATACTCAACAGGCTCATTGTTGATCCTTACCTTCATCTTATCCCCTCCATGGACCTATTGTATCCCAATAATAGGGAATAGTCTCTTTTGTACCTACACTGGTTAAATCTAAGACTGGTACATTTTGCTTTAAATACTCAAACAAAACTAAAGCTTCTTTTAAATAACGGTTGGATCTTTTTTGGTTAAACAATTCATCTCTATATATGTTTAAAAATTGAGTATTATAATTACCTTCGATAAAAGCCTTGTTTCTAAAGATATTTTTTAGAAGAGGAATCGTCGTTTTAATAGGTGCAATATGGTAATTTGATAAAGCATAATACATCTTATTTATTGCCATAATTCTATTTGGAGCTTTAACTATCAATTTAGCTATCATAGGATCGTAGTAGACGGAAACCTCAGAACCTTCAGAAACACCAGAATCCACTCTTATACCAAAACCTGTAGGTTCCCTATAATGTTCTATTTTCCCGATTGAGGGCATGAAATTATTATCCGGATCTTCAGCATAAATTCTAGCTTCTATGGAATGCCCATTGATACGACTATTTAGTTCATCCTGAGATATCTCGATAGGTCTTCCCTCCGCTATAGCGATTTGACAAGCTATAAGATCAACCCCACTTATCTCTTCTGTTACTGGATGCTCAACCTGAATTCTCGCATTAACCTCTAAGAAATAAAACTTCTTCTCCTTATTATCGTAAATAAATTCGACCGTTCCAGCGTTACGATAACCAGCCTTCTTAGCTACAAGTAAAGCAGCTTCACCCATCTTTCTAGCCGTTTCTCTACTGATGGTAGGTGATGGACTCTCCTCAATGATCTTTTGATATCTCCTCTGTACGGAGCACTCTCTCTCCGGGAAATATAGGCTATTTCCAAACTCATCGATCAAGAACTGAATCTCTATATGATGGGCATCCTCTATGTATTTTTCTATATAGACAGTTGGATCACCAAAGGAAGCTCTTGCCTCCTCTCTAGCAACTTTTATAGCTTCTTCTAACTCTCTGTCGTTATTCACAATTCTCATTCCCTTACCACCACCACCAGCAGATGCTTTTATCAGTACCGGATAACCCAATTCATTCGCCAACCTACGGGCTTGATCAATATCCTCTATCGTGCCGCCAGGTGTGGTAGGTACTCCAACCGATTGTGCTATAATTCGAGAGTTAATCTTATCTCCCAAGCTTTTCATACACTCGCTTGGAGGCCCTATCCATATAAGACCACTTTCCTCAACCATTTTGGCGAACACCGGATTTTCCGATAAGAAACCATATCCTGGATGAATAGCATCACATTGTGCCTGTTTGGCTACACTTATTATTTTCTCCATATTTAAGTAGCTTTTTATAGCCTCAGGCTCGCCTATATTATAAGCCTTATCAGCAAAAGAAACGTGTCTAGACAACCTATCAGCTTCAGAGTAAATAGCGACACTCTCGATTCCAAGGAGTCTCAAAGTTCTCATTATTCTGATAGCAATTTCTCCCCTATTAGCAACGAGTACTCTCCTTATCCTTCTCATAGCCCTCCCTCACATCCTGAAGAGTCCAAATTTTGTATCTCCAATTGGACTATTAAGTGCTATTTCCAATGAAAGTATGAGATAATCTCTCGTCTTCTTAGGATCTATTATTCCATCATCCCACAACCTTGCGCTGGAATAAAGAGCCGTTGATTTTCTCTCATATTCCTCAAGTATAGGCTTTCTGATAGCCTCAATCTCCTCTTCAGTCGGTTTCTTACCCTCTCTCTCCAACTGCGCGATCTTTATGGTTGTCAAGACATCGGCAGCCTGTTGTGGACCCATCACCGCAATTCTAGCGTTAGGCCACATCCATAAAAACCTCGGTTTATAACCTCTTCCTGCCATTGCGTAATTACCAGCCCCATAGGAGTTACCTATTATAACTGTAATTTTGGGTACACTGGTAGTTGAAATTGCCGTGATCCACTTTGCCCCATCCTTCGGCATTCCTTGATGTTCGTACTTTTTCCCGATTATAAAGCCGGTAATATTTTGTAAGAAAATCAAAGGTACCTTCCTCAAGCTACACAACTGTACAAAATGAGCCGCCTTCTGAGCCGACTCCGGGAATATCACTCCGTTATTAGCAATGATTCCGACAAGATATCCTCCCAACCTTGCGAATCCCGTAACTACCGTTTGACCGTACAATGGCTTAAATTCCTCAAATTCGCTTCCATCCACGATACGTGCGATAATTTCTCTAACATCAAATGGAATACTTAAATCCTCAGGTATTATCCCGTATATCTCCTCCGGGTCATATAGCGGGTCCTGAGGCGCTATCCTATCCAACGGAAATTTCTGCTGTCTAGGATAGTAGGCAAAGATCTCTCTCACCTTTTCTAACGCTTCCTCTTCACTATTCGCGAGATAATCCGCTACACCAGAAATACGGGTATGTACATCAGCACCACCGAGGGTTTCTGCATCCACCTCTTCACCTGTAGCAGCTTTAACAAGCGGAGGACCACCTATAAATATAGCACTCTGATTTTTCACCATTATCACCTGATCACACATAGCAGGAATATAAGCACCTCCCGCAGTTGCAAGACCAGTAACCACAGCTACCTGTAATAGTCCCATACTACTCATAATAGCTTGATTGTAGAAGAAATTACCAAAGTGTTCTTTATCGGGGAAAACCTCATCCTGTAGAGGAAGAAAAGCTCCGCCCGAATCGACTAAGTAAAGACAAGGTAGTCTATTCTCTATAGCAATGGTTTGGGCACGGATATGCTTCTTGACCGTTATTGGATAATAGGTTCCACCCTTTACCGTCTGATCGTTTGCTATGATCATTACCTCTTTACCACTTATCTTTCCTATACCTGTAACTATACCACCACAGGGGACCTCATTGTTGTACATACCGTAGCCAGCGTAGGCCCCAATCTCTAGGAATGGTGAGTTTTTGTCTAAAACTTTTTCTATTCGTTCCCTACAGAACAACTTCCCTCTTTTTCTGTTAATTTCATGAGCCTTTGGAGGTCCTCCTTTTGCCAATTCCTTCCTGATATTAATCACCTCTTCAACTTTCCTCTTATTGAATTCATATCTTCTCTTAAACTCTTCCGAATTGGTACTGATCTTAGAAACAATCCTAGGCATCTCCCTCCTCCAGTTCTTTTATTAGAGCTAACGCAAATTCCTTCCAGTCGGCAACGATATTGTAACGTGCCCTTTTAAATATTGGAGCCTCTTCGTCCCTATTTACCGCAACCACACACTTAACGTTCTTTATACCAGCTAGGTGTTGGCTTGCTCCGCTAATACCAAAGGCAAAGTAGAGATCAGCTGTCAACATCGCACCGGATTGACCGATCTGATACTGATGGGGTATCCAACCATTATCAACCGCAGCCCTCGATCCTCCCACAACTCCACCGAGTAACTTTGCCAATCTCTCCAGAATCACAAAACCTTCCTTAGAACCTATACCTCTACCCCCACCAACAACCACCTTTGCTTTACTTAAATCCACCTCCTTTTCAAACTTCTCTTCCTTCACAATCTCAACATAATTTTTATTCACATCCAGGTGTTCGACCTCTACTACCCTCTCAGGTACCAATTGCTCAAAATACTTCTCCTTCAATACTAAGACTAAGGGTACACGGAGTGGCTGGAATTCAATTATGGCCTTATCACCATAGGCACTATGGGAAAATATGAATTTCTCATAGTCGATATCGGTAACGCCAAAGACACACGCTGCATTTAGCTTAAGCGTAAGTATCCCACCTAAATAGGAACCAACGATACCATTTGTTAAGATTAGATCGTAATTCTGAGCGATAGGTAAAATAGCTTCTATAGAATTACAGGGTAGGTTATTTATCCCGTATACCTTGTTAGCCTCAATCTCTATCTCTTTCCTACCGGTGAAAATTATTGCATCGACATTATCACTGAATTTTTTAGCTACAAAATTCAGCTCCCCTAACCTATCCCTATCATCGTCACCTATGATCAAAACACTTTTCACCATCATAGGTAATGCTCCTTTCTTAGTTTTTCTATCAACAATTTAGCAGTCAACGATAAATCATCGTTAGGTAACATTTCATTCACATATTCGTATTTAGGAATCTTGGCGGAAACTTCCCTTGCCCAGTCGTATTTGTAAGATCCATCCTCCGGCTCTACTACCACGGGTTTTGATTTACTCCTCATGATTTCTCTTAAGTTCGGTATACGCGGTAAGTTACAGGGAGCATCGGTTATTGAAGCTACGAAACTCCCTTTTACCTTTAGAAATAAATTCTTATCATCCAGTTGCTGTATGCATAAAAACGAGTTCCCTCCATCATCACTGGAAATAGATATAACGTAAGGCAAATAAGTACGCTCCAGCATTGCCGCCAATAACGAGGGAACCATCTCTCTTTCTAGATCTGATGATACTCTCCCTAGTAGAACAACATCGATATTATATTTTTTAATAACATTGGCTAAGTTATAAGCTGTTTTGAAGGGATCATCGCTACTAGACTCAACTACTATAAGTTCATCCGCACCCATAGCAAGAGCTTTTCTTAGTGTTGGGATATGTTCTTCTTTAGCATAACTAATTGCGTACAACCTGCTTCCCAACTTCTCCTTTAGTTGAAGTCCAACCTCAAGTGCATGTTCATCGTATAAACCTATGACCTCTTTATAGTCCCCGGCCATCCTGTTGTTTTGCAAACAAAACTTTTCAGCCGGTATCTCGTAGTCAGGCACTACTTTTATACAAACACCAATATTAACCATCTGGTCCTCCTCATACACCTACATCGACAATTCATAGCATCAACTCGCAAACTCCAGGCTTTATAGATCTATAAAGCCCTCTTTTATACGTCTTGCTATTAAAAGCTTCATCATCTCCGTTGTTCCAGCACCAATCTCATATAGTTTCGCATCTCTCCAGTACATCTGAACTCTATAGTCGGTTGTGTAACCGTAACCACCAAGTATCTGTATAGCCTCCTCAGCAGCTCTTAAAGCAGCACGAGCCGATGTCATTTTGACCACTGCAGTTGCCGTTCTCAACTTCTTTCTCGATTCTGGATAGTTTCTCCACACTTCAGCCAAATGGTATAGATAAAGTCTATTCAACTCCAGTTGGGCAAGCATATAGGCCAACTTCTCCTGGATTAACTGGTAATTTATTATTGGCTGACCAAATTGAATCCTCTCTTTGGCATAGTTGGATGCAATATCCAAAGAGCCTTTAATCATTCCTAAATTACTTCCAGATAAAGCAATCCTCTCTACGTCCAAACCGCCCATCATTATATATATTCCCTCTCCCTCACTACCTAACAGATTCTCCTCCGGCACTTCAGTATCATTGAAAGTCACAAGTCCCGTTGGAGATGCACGCATCCCCATTTTGTGTATTTTTTCCACAGAGATGTTCCCAAAATCCTTCTCCACTATAAAGGCTGAAATACCTCGCTTTGGATCATCAGATGTACGTGCATAAACGACAAAGATATCAGCTATAGGTCCGTTGGTTATAAAAATCTTACTACCACGGAGTATGTATCTATCACCCTTCTTGATCGCTTTAGTTTTAATACTAGCCGCATCAGAACCAACCTCTGGCTCAGTAATGCACAACGCCCCTATCTTTTCACCGGTAGCTATAGGCGGTATATACTTTTCCTTTTGCCTTTTATTACCCGCCCTATTAATAACGTATCCACAGAGAACCGCATGAGCACCTAAGGACATAGCAACAGCAGGTGAGTAAACGGACATTTCCTCAAGTATAACCACACTCGCGAGCAAATCATCCCCTAAACCACCAAGCTCACTATCTAACATCATTCCAGTTAAACCAATCTCCCCCATCTTCTTCCACAGCTCAGGTGGCATGTACTCCTGTTTATCCCACTCCAACGCGTCTTTAAACTCGCGTTCACAAAATTCCCTGACAGCACTTGCTAACTCTATAACTTCCTCACGTAATAGTAACTTTGAAATAAGCATCTCAACCCCCTTCTCTTTTTTCGAGAAACTAACCGCCACACACAACTTTCATAGTTTTCCCGTAAACTACACTTACCAACAATCTTCCCACCATAACCGCACCACCCGTAAGCCTTTTGCCTAACATCTCAGACACCTTCACATTAAGCCATACTTAACTGTATTAAATTATATTCAAGAGACTCCCCTTGTCAAGTAGAAACCTAATTTTATTTTTTGTTATACGTTAAGGCATAACCGACGTATCGGTCATATAGATACTTCCAAGGTCTTTGATTTATATAACGTGATCTTTGAATGACTTCTGTAACAACTTTTTAAGTGTATAGATTAACCACCATAATTAACGGCTAATACCAACTTTTAGTTCGCTTTAAATTCTTTCTTTCACAAATGTTCTTTGACCTATCCTTGACGGTTAAAGTCTGCCGTACCTTAGCAAAGACCTCTGACTGAAGAAGCTTTAATTGAGGAAACGTTTAGTATTAAAAGGTAATAAATCTACACTCTAAGATTGGAGTTAATCAAAAACAACAACTAGTTTGAAAATTTAATTATTACCCTGTTTATCCTTGTCGACGGCTGGTTTAGGCTCAGGAACGTTTAAGTTGCCAGGGCCAAGGTTTGATGATCTCTCTATATCGAATCCCCTTTGAGCACCACTTCTTGCACTTTCGTAATCACCTTTCTCTGCAGCTTGTCTTGCCATATCACTATCCCTGGCAGTTCCCTGTGCCTGATCATATGCGGAGTCTTTACCCGCATAGCACACACCAGTCACAATAGAAAAGGCTATCGAAAAGCTGACAAAAAGTGTTGAAAATGTTTTCAGAAACCCTTTCATTGGATACCTCCCCTTTCCATTTATAATAGTGAGCATATAATGCTTCTATCCTGTTACCCGATGTTATAAACTCTACTTCTTATTCTTTGATTCCTTTACGTATAGTTCCCAGGCCTTGACATACTTTACAACCACATAGTAGCTCGAAAGAAGTGCGATTATAAGTCCAGGTAAACCATCGAGAAATCCACCTTTTATTATATAGAACTTTATAAAATCACCTATCGGCCTTAAAACGAGATTTACAAAGTTAGGCTTTTTACCCGCCTTAACTATATCCATAGCGGCCCAGGTAGTATATCTATCAAATTTTCTAAAATAATCGCTCAGGGATCGGTAGGTGTAATGTATAAGATGATTTTTAAGGGAACCTACTTTACCCTTAACTATAACATCAGCGTGTACCTCCTTCTGCTCGTATCTTGAAAGACTCTTCCTAAAGAGCCTTATGTTCCTATCATCCTTGGGACTCCATCCGCCGTGATCAAGAGGAAAACCAAGAAAAAAGTTTCTTCTACCTATATAGTATCCATCGTACCTTGGATTCTCAAGTTCCCTTAATATCTCATCCCTGAGCTCCGGTGTTACCCTCTCATCGGCATCCACTATCATAACCCACTCGTTACTAGCCTGAGGTATAGCCCAATTTTTCTGAGTAGCTGAATTAATGTATTCGTGCTGTAGTATCCTATGGGCGTATTTCTTAGCTATCTCAACGGTCCTATCGGTACTGAAGGAATCAACAACCATTATCTCGTCGGCCCATAAAACACTCTTAAGACAGTCCTCGATGTTATGTTCCTCGTTATAGGTGGGAATTATAACTGTTACCTTCTCCCTCATGACACCTCAAAAATAACACAAAAAATTTACACTTGACAATATCAAAAAAAAGGCTTAAGTTGATAGGTAACAAGAAATAGGGAGAAAGGAGATACTTTGGCAACACCCGGCAACACAGTAGTTCATCAGTGCCTGCAAAGGTCAGGCTCGTCAAATTCATCAAAAAATTCAAGGGAGGTTTTAGTACCATGAAGTACACAGGTAAGGTAAAGTGGTTCAACGAAAAGAAGGGTTATGGTTTCATAACCAGAGACGACAATGGACAAGACGTATTTGTCCATTACACAGCTATAAATCAGAAGGGTTTCAAAACTCTATCTGAAGGACAGAAGGTAGAGTTTGAAATAGTTGAAGGGGCAAAGGGTCCCCAGGCTGCTAACGTAAATCCACGCTAAAACTTAAATATTAAAAATAGCGCCGGGCGACAGTTGCTCCTTTCTCCCTTTTCAAATCTATTCCTCATATGGAGGATTTATAAAAAGTGCCGATAGTAATTGGTATCGCTATTCTAGCGTTACTAATTCTCATACATGAACTGGGACATTTTCTCTGTGCGAGACTCTTTAACATCCCCGTTGAGATATTCTCCATAGGCTTTGGTCCTCCCATCTACGAGTACGAGGGTAGATACACAAAATATAGGATCAGCGCCATACCATTAGGTGGATATGTAAAACTATTCGGGGAAGAGGAAGTACCAGAAGGTGTAGATCCCGAACTTGAAAGGTTAGCCTTCAAGAATAGACCGTACCTTGAAAAGATAGCGGTGGTACTTGCGGGACCTCTTGCAAACCTTATATTCGCCTGGATTTTACTAATTGTAGTCCACATGATAGGGGTACCCGTTTTAGAACCAATAATAGGTGAGGTTATAAAGGATAGTCCAGCCTACATGGCAGGTTTAAAAACGGGAGATAGGATAATAAAGATAGACGAAATTTATATAGATAGCTGGGATAAAATAGCAAAGTATATACAGGAAAACCCGAATAGAGAACTAAGTCTAACCATTCTTAGGAGTAATAGCACCATAACTGTTAAGATAAAGCCAAAGGAAGAGGTCCTGGAAAATATATTCGGTGAGAAAAGGAAAGTCGGGATAATAGGTATAAAACCGCTCGGAACTATAACCAAAAAGATTTACCCTTTCACCAAGGCCATAGAGGAAGGGACTGTTAAATTCTACAATATAATATATCTAACGATAAAGAGCTTAATTAAGCTTATTGAAAGAGCAATTCCAATAGGCAGTATAGGTGGGCCCATAATGATAGTCCAGATGGCAAAGGAACAGGCAAGTCAAGGTAGCAGTCAACTACTCTTCTTCCTATCACTCATAAGCGTCAATCTTGGGATACTGAATCTACTTCCTATACCGATACTCGATGGCGGACATGCCATGATATTCACCATAGAGGCGATACTGAGAAAGCAGCTAAGTCAAAGAGCTAAGGAACTCGTGAGTTATCTCGGTCTTGTTATAATCCTATTTATAATGGTAATAGCTCTTTACAACGACCTAATGAGATTGATAGTAAGGTAGAAATTGAAGGAGATATTTGGAAGAAAAATCCTAAGTTTCAAAAAACCGGTAAAACTATTAGGAAAAGAAATAAACCTAACCTCAAAAAAATACAGCGAAACAAAACTTAACGTACTTCTCGTCTACCCCGATGACTACGAGATAGGAATGTCAAGTTACGGCTACCAGCTATTATATAGCTCCCTCAATAGATCAGATTATATAGTATGCCACAGAAGTTTCCTACCACCTCCAGAAGTAATAGAATACATGAGAAGGAAGGATATTCCCATATATAGCTGGGAAGAGAGATTAGAAGCAAAAAGGTACGATATAATAGCTTTTTCTATACACTATGAGATGTGTTACACTAATATCCTATGTTACCTTGATCTTGCCAAGATACCCCTTACGAGAGAGGAGAGAATTGAAGAGCCTGTGGTAATTGCTGGTGGATGTGCAGTTACAAATCCATTACCGCTATCGGACTTCATAGATGCCTTCTTCATAGGGGAATGGGATAGAGGAGTGAGAGAGGTTCTGGAAGAGGTAGCCAAACTAAAGAGAAAAAAGAGACCAAGTAGAAGAGAGATTCTGGAACTTCTATCAGAGAAGGAAGGCATATTTGTTCCAGGGTTAAATGAGGGCAAAAGGATAAAGAGGAGAATAGAAGAACTCACGGAAGAGATAGATCCCTACCTGGTACCACTGATAGAGATACCCCACAATAGAGTAACAGTTGAAATATCTAGAGGTTGTAAAAGGGGATGTAGGTTCTGCCACGCAGGCTTCGTGTATAGACCTCTCAGGGAAAGATCTCCCAAAGAAATCTTTAGTTACGTCGAGAAAGCACTAAGGCAAACGGGGTATGAAAATGTATCACTCCTATCCCTTTCCGCAACTGATCATACGTACATAGAGGACATAATTGTAGGTTTAAGTAAAACTCTCAAGGGTTCTTTCACATCCCTTTCATTACCTTCACTTAGAGCCGATACACTAACAAAGAGTATAATAGAGTCTTTAAAGGAAGTGAGAAAAACGGGTTTCACCATAGCACCTGAATCGGGAAGTCAGAGATTAAGAGACATAATAAACAAGGATATAACCGATGAAGAGATAATGGAAACGATAGAAAAGGTGGTTGATGCTGGATGGTTAACCATAAAGTTGTACTTCATGATCGGACTACCCTTCGAGGAAGAGGAGGATATAGAGGCAATATTAAATTTGATCTATGAGATAAACAAAATTACCAAAAGGTCAAAAAGGGGTGTAAAAATCAACGTAACAATCTCACCCTTTGTGCCCAAACCGCATACCCCTTTTCAATGGTGGGAAAAGCCAGACCTAAATTACCTTAGGGAGGTTATCTCCTACATAAAAAGGAGGGTACCTAAAAATGTGGATATAAAAAATCATGATCCAAGAAAGAGTCTGATAGAAGGAATACTATCGAGAGGAGATTCCAAAACAGGAAAAATAATACTAGAGGCTTATAAAAGGGGGGCAATATTCGATGAGTGGGATGAGTTCTTCAACTGGACTAGCTGGCAAATAGCATTGGAAGGCTATAGTCAACCAAACATAGACATAGATGAGAATCCACCCTGGTCATTCATAGATACGGGAATATCGACTTCATATCTAAAAAGAGAATTTGAAAGAGCAAAAAAGAGTAAGACCACACAAGCCTGTAGCGTGGGATGTACTAGATGCGGGTTATGTAAGGGCACGATAAAGGTAAAGTTGGGTACCTGTGAATATTACCCATTGATTGTAAGTCCAACCTTCTCTACGGAAAGAAGGGTAAGATACATAGGATTTATAACAAGATTTGGGGCATTCTCACTTATAGGACAGAACGACTTTGAACACATTTTTCACAGGATACTGAGGCGGTTGGAGGTCCCACTCTCATACTCCCAGGGATTCCACCCCATGCCATACATATACTTCCTAGATGCATTACCCCTAGGGGTTATAGGAATAGATGAACC
This sequence comes from uncultured Aquificales bacterium, assembly GCA_964590075.1. Classification (GTDB taxonomy): domain Bacteria; phylum Thermosulfidibacterota; class Thermosulfidibacteria; order Thermosulfidibacterales; family Thermosulfidibacteraceae; genus JAGDVO01. The sequence goes on along the minus strand of CAZPXS010000002.1, from coordinate 206,380 downwards.
TTTCGAGATATGGACCTATAGAGAGATAGAAGATATAGAGGGAATAAAAAAGTCCATGCCAAGGGGGATAATCCTTAAAAAATTGATAAAAGTCGACGATTCCATACCAAAGTTAAGCAAAATCAAACACATAAAAGAATATATAGCTATAGTTGAGGAAAATAGACTTAAGGAAGAAGGAAGTGATGTAAGGATAGAACGCAAAAAGGGTTATGCGATCATAAGATGGGAAAGCGATAAGGGACCTTATAAGAAGCTTGAAGAGTTAATTTCCGGAAATGTGAGGGAAACTTACATTCTAAGGAGGATAAAGCTATGGGAAGATTCTTTCTGATACTTAGTTTTATACTTATACTCTTAAGTTCAGTTTACGCTGGGGTTACGGTAACGAGTTTTGCTCCCATAGTTAAAAAGGTATCTCCAAGCGTTGTAAATATATTTACGGAACAGAAAGTTAACCTCCCCCAGGGGATAGTAGAATTTTACGCCCAGATACTAAAAGTCCCACCAGAAAAACTAAGAAAGAGAACGAGTCTAGGATCCGGAGTCATCATAACTTCCGATGGAGTGGTTGTGACAAACAACCATGTGGTAGAGAGAGCCTACAGCATAAAGGTTGTACTTAACGATGGTAGTATCTATGATGCTAGAATAATCGGTAGCGATAAAAGAAGTGACGTTGCGATTCTAAAGATACTGGCAAATAGGAAGTTTACACCTTCCAAACTCGGAGATTCGGATAAATTAGAAGTAGGGGATATAGTTCTTGCTATAGGCAATCCCTTTGGCCTTAGTTACACCGTAACCTCCGGTATAGTATCGGCTAAAGGGAGAATACTGGGGGAAGATTATTTCGACCAGTTCATACAGACGGACGCATCGATCAACCCCGGTAACAGTGGCGGACCCCTTGTAAATTTAAAGGGAGAAGTTGTGGGAATTAACACAGCTATACTTAACAACGCCCAGGGTATAGGATTTGCAATACCTATAAACACGGTAAAATTCGTGGTTAACCAGCTTCTAAGTAACAAGAGGGTTATAAGGGGATGGTTTGGAGCGGAAGCTGTAAACCTGAACCCCCAGATAGCCACCCAGAAGGGACTAATAGTAAAAAGAGGAGCGCTGATAACTTCCGTCATAAAGGGATCCCCAGCCCACAAAGCGGGAATAATGCCAAACGATGTGATAGTTGAGTATGATGGGAAACTTGTTGACGACGCATCCCGCCTACCTATACTGGTAGGTGAAACACCTCCTGGCAAGAGGGTAAAGGTTAAAATATTAAGGAATAACAAGATCATAGAAAAGTGGGTATTGATAGAAAGGGCACCACAATAGGAGGTGTATCATGAAGGCATGGGTTATAGAAAAACACGTTGATCTTAATGAAAATCAGAAACCGCTGAAACTCGTCGACCTTGATATACCGAATATAGGCGATAACGAGATTCTCATCAGGGTAATCTGCTGTGGAGTATGCCATACGGAGATAGATGAGATAGAGGGAAGAATAAAGCTTGACTCCCCAGTGGTACCTGGTCACCAGATAGTAGGCGTGGTCGTTGATAAAGGCTCTAAGGTAAAAAGGTTTCAGATAGGAGATATGGCTGGGGCTGGCTGGATCTATAGCGCCTGTGGCGAGTGTGAGTTCTGTAAAAAGGGGCTCGAAAATCTATGCCCCAACTTTAAAGCCACGGGTAAAGATGCGCACGGTGGTTACGCCGAATACTTCAAAATAAGGGAGGATTTTGCCTTTAAAATACCGGGAAATATTAACCCCTTTGAGGCTGCTCCCCTATTCTGCGCCGGAGCCATAGGTTATAGGAGTCTCGTTCTCGCTGGAATCTCAGAGGGAGAAACACTTGGACTTGTAGGTTTTGGTGCAAGTGGGCACCTCGTACTCAAAACGGTAAAATTCCTATACCCAGAAACTAAGGTACTGGTATTCTCAAGGACAGAAAGTGAAAGGAATTTGGCCATTGAGCTCGGAGCTTACTGGGCTGGTGATGTAGGTGATGAGCCACCAGTTCTCATGAACGCTATTATAGATACAACTCCTGTGTGGAGGCCACCCTTTTATTCACTAAGATACCTAAAGCCTGGTGGAAGACTGGTTATAAACGCCATAAGAAAGGAAGATCATGACAAGAACTTCCTACTCGAACTAAACTACCCCAGGGACCTGTGGCTGGAAAAGGAAATAAAATCGGTAGCAAATGTCACGAGAAAGGACATAGAAGAATTCCTTGATATAGCGGCTAAAATTCCTATAAAGCCCGAATATCAGATATACGATTTCGAAAAGGCAAACGAGGCGATCATTGATATTAAAAATAGGCGTATAAAGGGAGCCAAAGTACTAAAAGTATCGGAACTATAGTAACTTGTAACTATCCGACTCCATAAGGGACTTTATAAACTCGACGTGCAACTTGTGGTTATTCTTATGGGCCCTGATCTTTCCAACTATAAAGGCACCGGTAAGAGCAAGGTCCCCTATGAGATCGAGTATCTTGTGTCTTATAGGTTCATCGGGAAATCTCGGTGGACCGTTCATAACACCGTTAGGCCCTATGACAACAACATTCTTATAATTACCCCCTCTCCCCAAGCCAGACTTAAGTAGATGAGCGATCTCCTCATAAAAACAGAACGTCCTTGCAGGAGCTATCTCTCTAACATAGGTATCACTATTAAATACAACCTCAAAATCTTGCCATCTCAAGGAGGGATAATCGTAACTTATACTACAACTCAACCTCAAATCCTCTCCTTCACTTGGCTCTACTTCTATGTAAGAACCATTATCTCCCTCGTATCTAAAGGGTTTTACTATTTTTAGAATCTTAGCGGGTTTCCCTATCCCCTCTACCCCAACCTCGGCTATAGCAGAAACAAACTCCCTGGCACTCCCATCAAGTACAGGGATTTCAATCCCCTCAACCTCAACGACAAGATCGGTAATCCCCAAACCATAAAGAGCGGATAGAAGATGCTCAACGGTCTTAACATTCACTCCATCCACACCCAAAGTGGTAGCTCTCTTAATATCAACCACATTACTGTGATTAGCGGTTATCTCCTTCCCACCAGAAACAAAAACGATCTTACCACCATCATTAATAGCAGGGATAAGCCTTATACGGGAATACTTGCCGCTATGTATCCCAAACCCCTCTAACTCTACCTCTTTCTTTATAGTCCTTCTCTCAAACATCTCTCATCCCCCTCTTTACTTTATATCCGATCGGCAAATAGTATCAATGTGAATTTAATATCAATTATGTGTATCAAAAATGATACAGTTGTAAATATCGAAAATGTTAACTAAAATTAAAAACCATGTATGAGAGGAGAATCGGGATATACCAGGTAGAAGTTGAGGAGGAAGCCTCTCAAAAGGCAAAGTCTGCACTTGAAGCTATAAGGGATAATGTGGATCTAGATCTTTTATGTTTTCCTGAGATGTGGCTTACAGGTTTTATGGTGGATGATGAATCTCTCGATATAGCTCAGGAATTTTTGAGTATGGCTATTGAAGTTTCGGCTAATTCAAAGACCACCGTGATACTTGGTACCCTTCCCGAAAGGGAGGGCCAAAAAATATACAACACCAGTTTCGTGTTAAAAGAGGGGAAAGTTATAGGCAAGAGGAGAAAATACTTTCTATTCGAACCTATGGGGGAGAAAAAGTCTTATTCCATAGGGAACCTACCGGAACCAATTTCGGTGGATGATAATCTCTCTATAGGAGTTATAATTTGTTATGAACTTAGATTCCCGGAACTCACTAAACTTATGGCCATTAGGGGTTGTAGTGTAATCTTCTGTCCTGCCCAGTGGCCAAAGGAGAGGGAAGAACACTGGAGAACGCTACTAAGGGCAAGGGCTATTGAGAGCCAACTATTCGTGGTAGGTGTAAATATGGTTGGTAAAAACAAAAAATTCGTCTTTAACGGATACTCAGCCATAATAGACCCCTACGGTAACACAATTTTAGAGATCTCAAGAACACCGGGACTATATAAAGCTGTAATCGATCTTAGAGAGGTGGAATCGTACCGTAATGATGTACCAGCCATAAAAGACTCACAGGTAGAAGGTAGGAAAATATGGAAGGCCTTCTGATATTCTCACCACAGGGGATGCTTGGATATGGTTATCCGATGGATAGCTTTGAGAGAGCAGTCTCCCTAAAACCTAGTATGATCGGTGTAGATGCAGGATCAACCGATGCTGGACCCTATAGACTCGGTTCGGGGAGACCAACCGTAAGTAGATACGCGGTAAAGAAGGATCTGACCCCTATGATAAACTATGCTAAGAGGGAGGGAATTCCGCTTATCATAGGATCGGCAGGTGGAGCTGGAGCAAAACCACACGTTGAATGGGTTCTCGATATAATAAGGGAAATCGCTAAGGAAAACTTTATAAATCTCAATTGTGCCATAATATATAGCGATGTTGATAAAAATTGGCTCAAAGGGAAGATCATAAAAAAACAAGTATTACCACTTGGCCCTGTAGAAAACCTTACTACCGAAGAGGTAGAGGAATCAACAAACATAGTTGGCGTTATGGGTATAGATCCCTATATAAGGGCTCTCGAGAGGAAAGTGGATATAATTCTAGCGGGGAGATCCAACGACCCAGCTATATTTGCGTCCTTCGCCATATCAAAGGGTATTCCCTACGAGATAGCCTTTCATGCTGGCAAAATACTGGAATGCGGTGCAATAGCAAGCATTCCCGGAACCGCATCCGACGGCATGTTAGCCTGGTTGTTCAGGGATAGACTGGTAGTGGAACCGGCAAATCTATCAAGGAGATGTACCGTTCTCTCGGTTTCCGCCCACTCTCTATACGAAAAGGAACATCCCTATATCCTAAGGGGACCCGAGGGGATACTGAATCTAAAGGAAGCCATATTTGAACAGATAAACGATAGACAGGTACTAGTGAGAAACCAAATCTTTGAAAGAAGTAAGGAAACATGGATAAAGCTTGAAGGTGCTAAGTACCTCGGAAAGAGATGGATAACCATGGGAATCATAAGAGATCCCCTGATGATAGCGGCTCTACCAGAAATAGAAGAGGTTTTAAAGGAAGAGGTAAAATCCTACTTTAGGGGAGAAAAATTCCATTTCATCTTTAGAACTGTTGGGGAAAGCGAAAAAGTAGCTTTAATCGAAGCTATATCGGTTGATGGAGAACTGGCAAAAGCTGTAGTATCCTGGGCAAGGTCTTTTCTGATGCACTATCACTATAGGGGTAGAAAAGCTACAAGTGGGAATCTGGCTATAATCTACTCACCTTCAGAAATAGAGGTTGGGGAAACCTACATTTTTAACATACATCACCTGGTAAAATTAGAAAAAGAGGAGGAACTATTCAAAACCGAGTTTATAACCATCAAGTAATCTTAAGATTTCTTCCTGTTTTTCAAACATCCTACTCTTCTCTTCTTCCTCGTAATCCCTGTAACCGAGTAGATGAAGTATACCGTGAATTATAACTCTCCTTAACTCAACATCAGGATCCTCACTGTAAAACTGTGCATTTTCTCTAACCACCTCATAGGATATCACTATATCCCCGAGATAGTTTTCATCGTAACCAAAAAAAGAAATAACATCCGTTTCCCTATCGATACCCCTAAATTCCCTATTTATCCTTCTAATCTCACCTCTATCCACCAAGGCTATGGAAAGGGAGGCCTTTTTAACACCTAATAGATTCAATGCCTCCTTTACAAAGGATCTTATATTTCTCTTACTGAGATTTAATTTTTGTGGAATTACCAGAGTTATTCCCATTAGATCCACCTGGATATGATATTCTCTTGTGGTAGAAACTTATCAACATCCTTAGAAAAACATCGGAAATGATCTTTAGTTCTCTCAAATTAAGTGGGCATTCCTCAAACTGCCCATCCGAAAAAAGATGGTTAACTATACCTCTTATGGTCTCCTTTATCTTTGAGGGGGTAGGTTCACCTAAACTCCTCACAGCCGCCTCGATAGAATCGGCCAACATCACTATAGCCGATTCCTTTGTCCTCGGTTTTGACCCTGGGTATCTATATATCTCTTCGGAAACCTCTTCCTTTGAAACCCTTTTAGCCTTCTCATAAAAGTACCTTATCAAGGTTGTACCGTGATGCTGCTCAATTATGTCGATAACACACTTAGGTAAACCGTATTTTTTCGCTAGTTCAACTCCATCTCTAACGTGGGACATTATTATTAGCCTGCTCATAGCAGGAGAGAGCTTCTCATGAGTACTAACAGAGCCGGTATTCTCTATAAAGTACTTGGGATTCTTAAGCTTACCTACATCATGAAACATCGCCCCTACCTTGGCCAATATGGGATTAGCACCAACCTCATAAGCAGCTGCCTCGGCCAGAAAAGAGACGAGCATAGAATGGTTATAGGTGCCTGGAGCTTTGTCCATCAGCTCCTTAAGTAGCGGATGACTTATGTTAGCGTACTCCAAAAGTTTTATATCGGTTACCACTTTAAAAATGCTCTCCAAAAGTGGAACAAGACCGTAAACGGAAAAGAGGACACCTATAGCACTCGCAAATGGTGCAAATAAAACTACGTAATCCTTAAACTTACCCATAAGTATAAGAGAGACTATAAATAAAAAGGAAGATAAACTACCGGCAAAGATACCGTTAAGTATACTCTGTGCACCTTTCCTTAATACCATAGTTTCGCCTGCAACAATGGAGGTAAAGACTATAGCCTCGCTAGCAAAGGGAATATCAGAAAAGAGGACCGAAGAGATAATAGCGGTATTAAAAACTACAAGCGCATAGCTTCTATCACCCAACACCAGAGCCGATATAACTCCTGGTAAGAATATTGGTGAAGCCATAAAATAACTATAGGTACCATAGTCAAAGTACTTTGAGAATATTTCATCATACAAGTGGTAAAAAAGTACTATAAAAATAAACGAAGCAAATACGAGAAAATAATACAAACCAATTGCTCTATCCGGTTCTAACCTCCCACTATAGACAGAATTCCATATAAGAGAAAATATGAAAGTTGAAAAGAATATAAAAAAGAAATAACCAAAAACTCCACTAAAACTTCTGTTTAAAAGGATAACTAGTAGATTGACTAAGATAGTAAATAAAATAAGATACAAAAATAATATTTTACTTATCTTAAACTTATTTATCAGTACTGTTTTGATACTTGTCATAAGCTACAACTATCCTCTGAACAAGGGGATGTCTAACCACATCCTTTTCGTTAAAGAACACGAACTCTATGCCTTCCACGTCCCTCAGGACCTCTATAGCCTCCACCAGGCCGGACTTTGTATTCTTAGGTAGATCTATTTGGGTAATATCCCCAGTAATAACGGCTTTTGAACCAAACCCAAGCCTTGTAAGGAACATTTTCATCTGTTCACTGGTTGTGTTTTGAGCTTCATCGAGTATTATAAAGGCATCGCTTAACGTCCTACCCCTCATGAAGGCAAGAGGAGCTATCTCTATAACACCCTTTTCCATATACTTCTCAAAACGATCGTAACCTATAAGGTCAAATAGGGCATCATAGATAGGTCTAAGGTAAGGGCTCACCTTTTCTACGAGATCACCAGGTAGAAACCCAAGCTTCTCACCCGCCTCAACTGCGGGACGGGTTATGATTATCCTCTCCACCTTCTTCGATAGAAGAGAACTTACAGCCATAGCAACGGCAAGATAGGTTTTACCAGTTCCCGCAGGACCTATGCCAAAAACCATGTCATTCTTCTTTATCGCTTCGATGTAAACCCTTTGATTCTGACTCTTAGGAAAGATAGCCTTTTTCTTTAGACCTATGTATATGGCATCCTCAAGGATAGGTTCAAATTCCATGGAACCCTCTTTTAACATCCTAATTGCATGCTCTATGTCCCTTCTCCTTACAACATATCCGTTCTCTATTAGATAATACACTCTATCCAGTAATCTTTCCACTAACCTTACATCCTCTTCCCTTCCGCTTATGTTTACCCTTCCGCCCCTTGCCGTAATCCTAACGCCGAGTATATCCTCCAAAACCCTTAAGTTCTCCTCGTTACTACCAAAAAAGAGTAACCACTCTCTCTCGTTTTTAAACTCAAAATCCTTTGTCAATGTAATACTATTCTCTCTCATCTCTTCTATCCATAATTATCCTTTTTTGAAACGTTATCAACTCCCTTATACCTTTCCAAGCAAGATCAAGTAACCTATTCAACATATCTCCATCGAATGGCCTTTTCTCAGCTGTTCCCTGAACCTCAACTATCCTTCCCGATTCCGTCATCACCACATTCATATCCACCTCTGCCTCGGAATCCTCCTGAAAGTTTAAATCGAGGATAGGTACACCCTTATAGATACCGACACTCGTCGCAGCCACAAACTCTCTTATAGGATTCTCCTTTAAGACACCCGTCTTTATCAAGTAGTTTATAGCATCGTAAAGAGCTATAAAAGCTCCAGTAATAGCCGTAGTTCTTGTACCACCGTCTGCCTGTATAACGTCACAGTCTATCCATATAGTCCTCTCGCCAAGCTTTTCGAGATCCACAACAGCTCTTAACGATCTTCCTATAAGTCTCTGTATCTCCTGAGTCCTACCGTTTATCTGCCCCTTTACCACATCCCTTATATTTCTCGTGTGTGTAGCCCTAGGTAACATACCATACTCAGCCGTTATCCAACCACTGCCGGTTCCCTTCAGAAAGGGAGGGACCTTTTCCTCAACACTGGCGGTACATATAACTCTCGTCTCCCCAGCCTCTATCAAAACCGAACCTTCCGCATGTTTAATATAACCTCTTATGACCCTAACCCTTCTTAAAGCATCAGGGTTCCTACCATCAGGTCTAATGGACATAACTACCTCCGGTAAGAAGATCTAGTATCCTTATGATAGTCTCCTTCATCTTCTTCCTTTCGACTACCATATCCACAAAACCATGGGCAAGTAGATACTCGGATCTCTGAAATCCCTCCGGTAACTTCTGGCCTATAGTCTGCTCTATAACCCTTGGCCCCGCAAAACCTATAAGAGCACCAGGTTCAGCTATCACGACATCCCCTATAAGTGCATAACTCGCCGAAACTCCACCGGTTGTAGGATCGGTTAATACCGATATGAAAGGAATTCTATGCTCACTAAGTTTCTTCACAGCGGCACAGGTTTTTGCCATCTGCATGAGAGATAGCATACTCTCCTGCATCCTTGCTCCACCGGAACAGGAAACTATTATTAAAGGTTGTCTCTTCTCTATGCTCCTTTCAACCGCTCTAGCTATCTTTTCTCCCACCACACTTCCCATGCTACCGCCTAAAAAGGCGAATTCAAAGACAACAAGCTGAACTCTAAAAGGACCCATGTTACCTTCCACACTAACAACGGCCTCCTTCAATCCAGTAGACTTAATAGCCTCCTTCAACCTATCCTTGTAACTCTTCGTATCCACGAACTCCAGAGGATCGAGACTCGTCATGTTAGCGTCATGTTCAACTATATCACCGTCTAAAAGCATCTCTATCCTTTCCCAAGCCGAAACTCTAAAATGGTAGTTACACTTCGGACAGACCTTAAGGTTTCTTATTATTTCTTTTTTATAAACTATCTCATTACAACTAGGGCAAACCTGCCACAGATCCTGATCACCCTTACTTACAGCTTTCTTTACCTTAGCTAAAGTCTCCTTTATCCAGTTTTTCATCTCAAAAACTCCAGTTCATTATCTTTTATCCACTCCTCAAGTCTCTCAAGCGCCCTCATTGCCAATAACTCTCTCTTCTTCTTTCTATCCCTAACCTTTACATCTAAAGGCGGTAGTAGACCAAAATTAGCATTCATAGGCTGAAAATCCTTCGGATCCGCGCTTGTAACATACCTAAGCAAAGATCCCGTCATGGTTTCCTCAGGTGGAACTATAGGTTCCAAACCCTTTAAAACTCTCATTGCATTTATCCCTGCAATAATACCGGTTACAGCGGATTCAAGGTAACCCTCAACCCCTATTATCTGACCAGCGAAGAATAGAGAACCATCCTTAATAGTGGCACAGGTAGGTTTTAAAACACGTGGACTGTTTATGTAGGTGTTCCTATGAACACTACCATACCTCAAAAATTCCGCCTTCTCTAAAGCAGGGAGCATTCTAAAAATCCTGGCCTGTTCCGGCCACTTCATCTTGGTTTGGAAACCAACTATATTAAACACCCTACCTTCCCTATCCTCTTTCCTCAACTGAACAACAGCGTAGGGCTGTTTACCGGTTCTTGGATCGATCAAACCAACAGGCTTCATTGGACCAAAGAGTAAAGTCATCTTCCCTCTTTTCGCCAATTCCTCTATAGGCATACAACCCTCAAAGTATCTCGCATCTTTCTCAAAATCCTTAAAATCCACAACCTCAGCTCTTATAAGCTCATTGTAGAATCTCTCGTACTCATCTTCGGTAAGAGGAATATTGAAATAATCCCTACCCTCAGGATCGTATCTGTTCGCCCAAAACCCCTTACTGAAATCTATAGTTTCCCCATCAATAATAGGACTTATGGCATCAAAGAAATAAAGGTTATCCTCTCCTAAGAATTCACTTATGGATCTTGCAAGCTCATCAGAGGTAAGAGGACCAGTGGCTATTATACAGGGCCTATCATCCGGTATCCTTTTAACCTCTTCTCTTATCACTTCAACATTTTCCATAGATTCAACTATTCCCGTTATAGTAGAGGCGAACTTATTACGATCAACCGCCAGAGCCTTGCCCGCAGGAACACTACACATCTCGGCAACCTTGATGACTAAGGATCCCAAGAGCTTCATCTCTTCCTTTAGTAAACCGGAAGCATCGGTTATCTCGGTGGATTTTAGAGAGTTACTACAGACAAGCTCCGCAAAATATGGGGTTTTATGGGCAGGAGTCATCTTTCTAGGCCTCATCTCATATAGCAGAACCTTTACTCCTGCCCTATCTAAAACTCTTACCGCCTCTACCCCAGCTAAACCAGCTCCAACTACTACTACTTTCAAGTTTCCTCTTGTACCTTGGCGTCCACGAGCTCTATTATAGCCATCTGAGCATTATCGCCACGTCTAGTTCCGAGTTTTATGATTCTCGTATAACCACTGTTTCTATCCTTATATCTTGTAGGAGCCTCTTTAATTATCTTATAAGCAACCTCTTTCTCAGTTAGAAAATGAAAGACTCTTCTTTTTGAAGATAAATCACCTTTTTTCGCAAAGTTTATTATCTTATCCACCCATCCCCTTATAGCTTTTGCTTTCTGCTCGGTGGTCTCTATCCTCTCATGCTTTAAAAGAGCTGTAACAAGATTCCTTATAAGCATGTTTCGATGAGATTGCGTTCTACCAAGCTTAATCGTTTTCCTTCTGTGCCTCATTCTTGGACACCTCCTCTAAATTCATACCCAAAGATAAACCAAGACTACCAAGTGCCTTTTCAACCTCTTCCAAAGACTTCTTCCCGAAATTCTTCATAGAGGACAGTTCTTTTCTCGTTAACTTTATAAGATCTCCAACAGTGTTTATTCCTCTCTTCTTAAGGCTATTGTAGGCTCTAACGGAAAGAGGCAACTCTTCTAGCTTTATCTTTAACTTCTCCTCAATTTCAGGTAGTAAACCGACCAACTTCTCTTCCTCAACCTTCCTTGTCTCTTCCAACTCTACAGATATCGAGGATATTAGTTCCATATGATCCTTCATTATCTGGCAGGCTATCTTTATGGCTTCCAGAGCATCTATAGCACCATTCGTCCATACCTCGAGTATTAACCTGTCGTAATCCGTAGCCCTACCGACTCTCGCCTGTTCCACAGAGAAGTTAACCTTGGTAATAGGGCTAAAAACAGCATCCACAAGGATAGTACCTATAGGATAATCCTCTAGATTCCTCTCCTCACTTGGTAGATAACCCTTACCCTCCTCTATAGTCAACTCCATGTGAAGTCTAGTGTTAGAGTTATCGAGAGTCGCTATGTATAAATCGGGATTGAGTATCTCTATCTGGGAGGGAGCCTGGATATCGGAAGCATATACCTTCTTGGGACCTACCGCATCTATAACGGCAATAACAGGCTCATCCGTATATCCCTTTATCCTCAGCATCTTTATGTTCAGTATTATGTCGGTAACATCCTCCCTAACTCCTGGGATAGATGTAAACTCGTGATAAACTCCATCTATCTTAACGGCAGTAACAGCATGTCCCGGAATAGAAGACAAAAGGATCCTTCTTAAGGCATTTCCAACCGTAATCCCGTAACCTTTATCCAGAGGTTCGATTATAACCTTGCAGTAATCCTTCCTGAGTGTTTCTCTATCAACTACCAACTTATTCGGCCTTATCACATAATTCCAGGTATCAAACATAAACAACCTCCGGGTAACTATAAAATTGTTTACTTAGAGTAAAGCTCAACTATCAAGGTCTCGTTAACGGGTATCTGGATCTCGGACCTTTCCGGAATGTATTTGAATACACCTCTTTTATTCTCAAAGTCGACTTCCAGCCAAGTGGGGATCTCTCTACCCTGAGCCAATGAAATAGCGTAATTCACCCTATCCAGATTTTTACTCGCCTCCTTTATCTCCACCACATCCCCAGGTTTCAAGAGATAACTCGGGATATCAACCACTCTACCGTTTACCATAACGTGACCATGAGTGACCAGCTGTCTCGCGTCACGCCTGGAAACAGCAAAACCCATCCTATATACAACGTTATCCAGTCTCCTCTCCAGTATCTTTATAAGATTATCACCGGTAAGACCTTTCATTTTCGTTGCCATTTCAAAGTACTTAACAAACTGTCTCTCGCTGATTCCGTATATTCTCTTACACTTCTGCTTTTCCCTTAGACGGATACCGTACTCAGAAAGTTTTGTTCTTCTCCTACCATGCTGACCGGGAGGATAATTCCTCCTTTCCAGGGCACATTTATCGGAAAAACATCTCTCACCCTTTAAAAATAACTTTACACCCTCTCTTCTACATAACCTGCAAACCGGACCCGTGTACCTCAACTTCTCACCTCCTTAGACCCTTCTTCTTCTTGGTGGTCTACAACCATCATGAGGAATAGGAGTTACATCTTTAATCAGAGTTATGTTCAGACCGGCAGTGGCGAGAGACCTTATAGCCGCCTCCCTACCAGGACCAGGACCCTTAACATAGACCTCCACATTCCTCATTCCATACTGTTCAATCGCCTTTTTAGCCGCAGACTGTGCCGCTAACTGAGCGGCATATGGAGTACTTTTTCTCGTTCCCTTAAAACCAACTGTACCTGCACTATCCCAACAGAGAGTATTGCCGTTAGGATCTGTAATAGTAACGATAGTGTTATTAAAGGTAGCCTGTATATGGGCAATCCCGTTTGGTACGATCTTTTTCTCCTTTTTCTTACCCTGAGTCCTTCTTCTCCTCGCCATATCCTAACTCCCCCTAAATTACTTTTTAGCTCCTCTTTTCTTTCCTCTACCAGGTACGGTCTTCCTCGGACCCTTCCTAGTTCTCGCGTTGGTACGTGTTCTCTGACCTCTAACAGGTAGACCCGCAAGATGCCTTAAACCTCTATAACAACCGATATCGATTAGACGCTTGATATTCATAGCGATCTCTTTTCTCAGCTCACCCTCAACCTTATACTCCTTATCTATTATTTCCCTTATCCTACTTATCTCCTCAGGAGTTAGATCCTTTACCCTCTTGTTCGGGTCAACTCCAGCCTTCTCAAGTATCTTTTTGGACGAGGATCTCCCGATACCAAAAATATAGGTTAAAGCTATCTCTACCCTCTTGTCCTTTGGTAAATCAACTCCGGCAATACGGGCCATTACAGCAACCTCCTATCAACCCTGTCTCTGTTTGTGTTTTGGATCCTTACAAATAACCCTTACCACACCCTTCCTCCTTATGATCTTACAATGAGCACACCTCTTCTTAACCGATGCTCTTACCTTCATCAATATACCTCCTTAACTACAATCTATAAATTATCCTACCCCTCGTGGGATCATAGGGTGAAATCTCAACTTTAACCTTATCGCCAGGAAGTATCCTTATAAAGTTCATCCTTATCTTGCCGGAGACATGGGCAAGTATCTTCATACCATTTTCCAACTCAACCCTAAACATAGCATTGGGTAAGGCCTCTATTATAGTACCTACCATTTCTATAGTCTGAGGTTTTTTAGCCATCACTCATCATCCCAGGGAGTAAGTATCACTGGACCATTGCTGGTAACTGCAACGGTATGCTCAAAGTGAGCGGAGTAGCTCCCATCAACAGTAACAGCAGTCCACCCATCACTCTTTATCCTCACCTCACCACTACCCATGGAGACCATCGGTTCAATCGCTAAAACCATACCTTCCTCAATAATCTCACCCCTACCCGGCTCCCCATCATTAGGGATAGAAGGATCCTCGTGCAAAAACCTACCAACCCCGTGACCACAGTAATCCTTCACCGGACTAAACCCATAACTCTTAACATAACTACCTATACTATAGGATATATCGCCTATCCTATTACCACAGACTGCCTTTTCAATACCTTTATATAACGCCCGTTTTGTAACTTCAAGTAGTAATTTCACCTTTTCATCGACCTCTCCAACAGGATAGGTGCAGGCTGCATCACTGTAGTAACCTTTATACAAAACCCCGACATCCACACTTACTATATCCCCTTCTTTTAACACCCTTCTCTTAGATGGTAAGCCGTGCACAACCTCATCGTTAATGGATACACAACTCGCAAACCTGTAAGGACTACTCGCAAACCTCGGTCTATACCCTTTAAAGGCTGGTTTCGCACCCTTTTCCCTAATCATCTCTTCAACTTTCTTATTTATAGCCCAAGTCGTTATCCCCGGCCTTATAAAATCCTTCAAACTCCTCAAAACAAAAGCCAAAATATACCCACCTTCCTTAATCAAGTCAATCTCTTTTTCCGTCTTTATTATAATCACTTTTTCTCTAATACCTTCACAATCTCTTCGAATATCTCGTCGATACCCTTGGTCCCATCTATGTTAACGAGTTTACCCTTCCTCGAGTAATAATCAATAAGAGGGGCGGTCTGTCTCTTATAGACCTCTAACCTTGCCCTTATAGTCTCTTCTTTATCGTCGTCCCTCTGGTAAAGTTCACCGCCACATTTATCGCATACATTATCCTTCTTAGGTGGATTAAAGATAACATGATACATAGCCTGACAGTTCCTACAGGTCCTTCTACCAGTCAGTCTCTTAACTATCTCCTCTTCGGGTACATCGATATTTATAACGTAATCTATCGATAAGCCAAGTTCTTCCAACATCCTATCGAGAGCTTCAGCCTGAACTACAGTTCTTGGAAAACCATCCAGTATAAAACCTTTCTTACGATCATCCTGTACTATCCTCTCCCTAACTATACCTATAACGATCTCATCGGGAACCAATTCACCTCTATCCATGTATTCCTTGGCCTTTTTACCAAGTTCCGTCCCCTCTCTAACAGCACTCCTTAAAATATCACCTGTAGAGATCTGAGGGATTCCGTATCTCTCGGATATTCTCGACGCCTGTGTACCCTTACCAGCCCCCGGTGCTCCAAGCATTATTATCCGCATGGCCCCCTCCTAAAACTTTGCTCTCTTAAGTATAGATTCGTACTGACTCATTATAACGAAAGATTCGAGTTGCCTCATCATATCCATGGCAACTCCAACAACTATCAAAAGAGAAGTACCACCAAAGTAGAAAGGAACATGTAGATAGTGTATAAAAATCGAAGGTAAAACGCATATAAGAGCGAGATAGAGTGAGCCTATCAGAGTCAATCTTGAAACGATTCTGTCTATGTATTCAGCTGTCTTCTGTCCAGGCCTTATACCAGGAATAAAACCACCGTACTTCCTCAGGTTTTCAGCAACATCCTGGGGATTGAAAATTATGGAGGTGTAGAAGAAGGCAAAAAAGATGATCAGTATAGCATAAAAAAGTAAATATATAGGACTCTCAAAGGAAAAATACTGTAATATGGTCTTAGATAAAGGAGTTTGTACAAACCTTGCAACTGTAACCGGAAAAGCCAGCAGAGATGAAGCAAAAATCGGAGGAATAACTCCAGAGATATTGAGCTTTATAGGTAGGTAACTACTCGTACCACCGTAGAGTTTTCCTCTCACCATCCTCTTTGGATAATTTATGGTTATCCTTCTATGAGCTAACTCCATGTACACTATGAAGGCTATGACCAATACCATTATCAAAACTATGAAAAGAGCCTTTAAGAAATCCAACTCACCTGTTCTCAATAGGTTAATCATAGTTGTAAAACCACTGGGTATACGAGCGACTATACCTGCGAATATTATGAGACTTATACCATTACCGATCCCCCTCTCGTTTATCTGTTCACCTATCCACATCAGCAACATAGTACCGGCCACCATGGTTATAACGGTGGTAAATACGAAAAGAGGACCCGGATAGATAACTATACTCATACCCGAAGGACTTCTAAGAGACTCCATACCGATCGCAAGACCAAGGGCCTGTATGGCCGATATAAGTACGGTTCCGTATCTTGCGTAACTTATTATCTCAGCTCTTCCCCTTTCCCCCTCTTTCTTTAACTGGGCAAGCTTGGGAATCACAACGGAAAGAAGATCCATAATGATACTAGCTGATATATAGGGCATAACACCAAGAGCAAAAATGGTTAGCCTACTAAAGGCACCACCGGAGAAGAGATCAAAAAAACCAAAGATAGTTCCACTTGCCTTCTCAAAGAACTCCTCAAGCGCAACCGCATTGATACCAGGAACGGGTATATGAGCCCCCAATCTGAAAACAGCTAGCATAAAAAAAGTAAAAAGTATACGATTCCTTAACTCAGGTATTTTTAGAATATTCTCAGCTGGATTCAACCTATAACCTCCGCTCTACCTCCAGCCTTCTCTATCTTCTCTCTTGCACTCTTACTAAAGGCATTCGCATAAACCTCTAGCGATTTCGTCAACTCTCCATCACCGAGTATCTTAACACCATCCTTCTCTATTTTACTTATCACACCCCTCTCCTTGAGTATCTCTGGGGTAACTTTTTCACCACTTTCAAAATACATCTCTAATACACCAACGTTAACCTCTGTGTATACCTTTGCATTCGGATTTTTAAAACCTCTCTTTGGAACCCTTCTGTGTAAAGGAGTCTGACCACCTTCAAACCATGCGGGAACACCACCACCTGTCCTTGCATTCTGACCCTTATGCCCTCTACAGGAGGTCTTACCGTGACCGGAACCGGGACCCCTACCAACTCTCTTTCTTCTCTTCTTTGCCCCAGGATTGGGTGAAAGATCGTTCAACCTCATTGTTCACTTACCTCCTCTATCTCTCTAACCTCAACAAGATGAGCCACCCTTCTTATCATACCCAACGTAACATTATCAAGATTCCTTACAACTCTATCACCCGGTTTCCTTAAACCCAAACTTCTCACCGTAGCTTTATCCCTCTCCGACCAACCGGCCAATCCCCTTTTTAAGATGATCTCCACCTTCTTCATAGAACAACCTCCTACTTACCGATAAGATCCTTGATCTGTTTACCTCTACTTTCCGCTATCTCATCTATAGTCCTGAGCATACTTAAAGCCTTAAAGGTAGCCTTAACCACATTAATAGGGTTACTGGATCCCAGGTTTTTAGAGAGAACATCCTTTATACCCGCACAGTCCATTATGGCACGAATAGGACCACTAGCTATAACTCCAGTACCTGGAGCCGCTGGTTTAAGTAAGACTCTACTGGTACAGAACTTAGCCTCAACCTCATGGGGAATCGTATTCTTAGAAATAGGTATCCTAACGAGATTTTTCTTAGCCTGCTCTATAGCTTTTCTTATAGCATCCGGAACTTCCTTGGCCTTACCCATACCGTAACCTACCACTCCGTTGCCATCACCAACCACAACGAGGGCGGAAAACTTGAAAACTCTACCACCCTTTACCACCTTTGTAACCCTATTTATAAAGACGACCCTGTCTATCAGCTCCAATCCCTTTGGCGAAACCCTCTCCAGTTTTCTCAGCTTAATGTTCATCCCTTCCCCCCTCTAAAACTCTAAACCGGCTTCTCTTGCTGCTTCCGCGAGTTCTTTAACCCTACCATGATACTTATAACCACCTCTATCAAAAACGACTCTTTTAATACCCTTCTCCAGGGCCCTCTTAGCTATCATTTCTCCAACGATCCTTGCACCTTCCTTGTTACTACCCCTTTTATCCTTGGGGAACTCCTTATCAAGGCTACTAGCTGAAACGAGCGTATGACCTATGGTATCATCTATTATCTGTGCGTATATGTGTTTGAGGCTCCTATATACAACCAGCCTCGGCCTTTCCGGAGTACCAAATATCTTCTTCCTTATCCTAAGATGTCTCCTCTTTCTCCTCTCAACTTTACCTATCTTTGCCACGGCAATACCCCCTACTTCTTCTTACCAGCTTTTCCAGCTTTTCCAGCCTTTCTTCTAACCTCTTCATCCGCGTACCTTATACCTTTACCCTTGTAAGGTTCGGGTGGTTTTATAGCTCTAATCTCAGCTGCAACCTGACCCACCTTCTCCTTATCTATCCCTGTCACAACCACCCTTGTAGCTATGGGACACTCGATCTTTATACCTTCGGGAATCTTATACTCAACCGGATGGCTAAAACCAACGTTTAGGATGAGTTTATCACCCTTAACCTCAGCTCTGTATCCAACTCCTACTATATCAAGAACCTTAGAATAACCCTGGGTAACTCCAATTATCATGTTGTTTATAAGAGTTCTTGTAAGACCATGTAGAGACTTATCCAACTTACCATCCGATATTCTTTCAACCCTTATCACGTTATCCTCTTTAATTATCCTCATTCTAGGGTGAAACTCCCTAGAGAGGGTACCAAGTGGTCCCTTTACCGTTACTCTGTTACCATCAACGGTAACTTCAACACCATTTGGAATTTGTATAGGCAACCTTCCTATTCGAGACATTTTTTCCTCCCCTTACCACACTTCACAGATATATTCTCCACCTATTCCCCTTGCCCGTGCTTCCCTATCGGTCATAACACCCTGAGAGGTACTTATTATTGCTATACCTAAACCACCTATCACCTTAGGAAGATTCCTCTTACCCACGTATATCCTACGGCCCGGTTTACTTATCCTTCTTATACTCCTTATAACACTTTCACCCTTATAGTACTTAAGCTTTACGGTAATAACATCCTGAACACCACTTGAATCGATGGTATAATCCTCTATATACCCTTCTTCCTTTAGTATCCTTACGATCTCCTTAAGAAGACGATTGGCTGGGAAAGATACCTCAGCCTTTCCAGCCATAAGAGCATTCCTTATCCTTGTGAGAGCATCGGCAATAGGATCCGTCATCCCCATGACAACACCTCTCACCAACTTGCCTTTCTAACACCAGGAATCTGACCGGAAAGGGCAAGTTTCCTAAAACATATTCTACACATGTTGAACTTTCTCAAGTAACCCCTTGCTCTCCCACACAGAGGACAGCGATTCCTCCACCTTACTTTAAACTTAGGTGGTTTCTTCATCTTCTCCATTTTACATTTTCTTGCCACGACTAACCCCTCCTTCTAAATGGCATACCTAACTTGGATAACAGAGCAAAAGCCTCCTCATCTGTTTCCGCTGTTGTGACTATGGTAACCGACAATCCCCTAACTTTATCGACCGTATCATAATTTATCTCAGGAAATATAATCTGCTCCGTCAAACCCAAGGTATAATTACCCCTTCCATCGAAGGACTTGGTAGATATACCCTTAAAATCCCTAACCCTTGGTAGAGCTATGGATATCAACCTATCGAGGAACTCCCACATCCTATTCTTCCTGAGGGTAACGGAAACGCCTATCGGCATCCCTTTCCTTAACTTGAACTGGGCTATGGATTTCTTAGCTCTCCTTATCGAAGGTCTCTGTCCACTAATAGCTGCCAGTTGTTCCATAGCATGGTCTATAACTTTGGGATTCTGCGTAGCTTCGCCCAAACCCATATTTAAAACTATCTTCTCGATCCTTGGAACTTCCATGATATTCTTATAACCAAACTCACGCATCAACTGAGGAACAACTTCCTTAAGATACTTTTCCTTTAGACGAGGTACCATACCCGCCTCTCCTTCCTTATTTATCTATGTTTTCTTTGCATTTCTTACAAACCCTTACCTTTCTCCCATCCTCGAGGAAGGTAAAACCAACTCTCGTAGGCCTGTTACAGCGTGGGCAGACAAGCATAACGTTGGATATATGAATGGGAGCGGGCATCTCTACTATACCACCAGGTCTCGTAGGTGTTGGTTTTTGATGTTTCTTAACTATATTCACACCCTCAACCACAACTCTGGACTCCTTGGGAATTACCCTGATAACCTTACCCCTCTTACCCCTATCCTTACCACTTATCACCAAGACAAAATCGTCCCTCTTTATCTTAGCAGCCATCCCCTCACCTCACACAACCTCAGGTGCTAAGGAAACGATTCGAGTAAAACCGGCCCTTCTTACCTCTCTCGCTATAGGACCGAATATTCTGGTTCCGATGGGATCACCGTTTGGCTTTATAAGAACTACAGAATTCCTGTCGAACTTCACATAGCTACCATCAGGTCTCCTCTGCTCCTTTACCGTCCTTACAACAACCGCCCTATGAACCTCTCCCTTCTTTACACGACCATCCGGCAAAGCTTCTTTTATGGCAACAACAATAACATCTCCAAGCCTAGCATATCTTTTATTGGATCCTCCAAGCACTCTTATACACATCGCCTTTTTAGCACCTGAATTATCAGCAACCTCAACTATTGTTGTTGGCTGTATCATGGCCTTCACTCCCCTTTCTCTCGAGTATCTCTACTACAACCCACCTTTTCAATTTACTAAGAGGCCTTGTCTCAACGATCTTTACAACATCGCCAACTTTACAGGCGTTGTTCTCATCATGGGCATAAAACTTCTTATATTTTCTCACAACCTTTCCATAGAGGGGATGCCTCAACATCCTCTCCACCCTTACTACAACCGTCTTATCCATCTTATCACTTACTACCTCACCTACAAAAACCTTTCTCCTACCCTTCATAACTCACCCCTACCTTATCCCTAACTCTTTTTCCCTTATTATCGTAAGGATCCTTGCAATATCCCTCTTTAATTGCCTATAGCGAGCAGGATTGTCAAGTTTTCCTATAGATTTGAAAAACCTAAGCTCCATCAGCTCCTTCCTGAGTTCCCTCTCCTTCTTCCTCAACTCCTCTATAGTCATCTTCCTAAGTTCAGCAGGCTTCAACATAGCTCCCACCCCTCTATTCTCCTCTAGCGACAACTTTGGTCTTTATAGGTAACTTATAGGACGCTAGCCTGAAAGCTTCCTCAGCAACCTCTCTAGACACTCCACCAATCTCGAATAGAATCTTCCCAGGCTTTACAACGGCAACCCAGTACTCAGGAGAACCTTTACCTTTCCCCATTCTTGTCTCAGCCGGTTTCTTAGTGACAGGTTTATCCGGGAATATCCTAATCCATATCTTTCCGGTTCTCTTCATATGTCTTGCCATCGCTACTCTTGCAGCCTCAATCTGACTAGCAGTAATCCAGGCAGGTTCAAGTGCCTTCAAACCATAATCACCGAATTCAACA
Source organism: uncultured Aquificales bacterium (assembly GCA_964590075.1). Lineage (GTDB taxonomy): Bacteria > Thermosulfidibacterota > Thermosulfidibacteria > Thermosulfidibacterales > Thermosulfidibacteraceae > JAGDVO01. Next base: position 184,614 of record CAZPXS010000002.1, on the reverse strand, counting down.
TCACATCCTCTCGATGCGATACCACTCATTCTTCCTCTTTGCTGTTTTCTCCATTTAACCTTCTTAGGCGCTAACATTGCTACCTTCCTCCGTCTTCTTTCTCTTATCCTCTATTATTTCACCCTTGAATATCCAGACCTTTACACCAATAACTCCATACTTGGTTATTGCCTCGGCAAAACCATAATCTATATCGGCACGGAGAGTTTGTAAAGGTAGTCTACCTTCCCTATACCATTCTGTCCTAGCCATATCCACTCCACCAAGCCTACCGGAACACTCAACCCTGATACCCTTTGCCCCATACCTAAAAGCAGCGTTTATAGCTCTCTTCATAGTACGCCTGTGAGATACCCTTCTCTCTATCTGCATAGCTATGCTCTCAGCAACTAGCTGAGCATCAAGCTCCGGTACAGGAACCTCCTTGACATCTATAACCAGCTGGCCACTTACAAATGAAGCTAACTCTTCTTTTAGCTTTTCTATCTCCGCACCCTTTCTACCTATAACCAAGCCGGGTCTCGCGGTATATATCGTTACCCTTACCTTATCGCTACCCACACCCTTAACGCCCTGCCTCTCTATTATAACCTTGGATATACCAGCGTGGTAGAACTTCTTCTTGATCAGATTCCTTATCCTGAGATCCTCGTGTAATTTTTTCGCATAATCTTTGTCCGCATACCACTTAGATAGCCAATCCTTTGTTATTCCAAGCCTAAACCCTATGGGATGTACTTTCTGCCCCACAGTATCCTCCCTCTACCTTCTTTCATCTAACTCTATATGAATATGACTAGTTCTCTTCCTTATAAGATAAGCCCTACCCATAGCCCTCGGCCTTATCCTTTTGAGGGTAGGTCCCTCATTAACGTATATCGTCTTGATATAAAGGGCATCAACATCCACTATATCGGGCGATCTTTCCGCGTTACTTACCGCACTCTTTAACAACTTCTCTATTATCCTTGCAGCCCTCTTCGGAGTAAACTTAAGAATGGTAAAGGCCTCATCCACACTCTTACCCCTTATAAGATCAGCAACAACTCTAGCTTTCCTAGGGGATATCCTAGCATATCTTAAAATAGCTCTCGCCGGCATCTCTCCACCCCTTTACTTCTTAACTTTCGCCTTTTTCTTTTCATCACCGTGACCATGGAAAGTTCTGGTAGGTGCAAACTCTCCCAACTTATGCCCTATCATGAGTTCGGTAACATAAACGGGTATAAACTTCCTGCCATTATAGACCGCAAAGGTATGTCCAACAAACTCCGGTATTATGGTCGATCTCCTACTCCAGGTCTTTATAACCTTCTTTTCCCCCTTCTCGTTAAGCTCCATAACCTTCTTTAATAACTTAGGATCAACGTAAGGTCCCTTCTTCTTAGAACGTCCCATAACAAGCTACCCCCTTATTTTCTCCTCTGAACTATAAATGCATCGGATACTTTTCTCGGCTTTCTAGTCTTCATACCCTTAGTACACCAACCCCATGGACTCTTAGGATGTCTACCCTTCGTCCTACCCTCACCACCACCATGGGGATGATCGACAGGATTCATGGCAGTACCACGAACATGTGGTCTCCAACCAAGCCACCTGTTCCTACCGGCCTTTCCTATAACAATGTTCTCATGATCTATATTACCAACCTGACCGATCGTTGCCATGCAGTTTACATGGATCAACCTTATCTCACCCGATGGTAACCTTACATGGGCATAATCTCCCTCTTTTGCCATAATCTGAGCGTAGGTACCGGCACTTCTTGCAAGTTGACCACCTTTACCGGGAATGAGTTCAACGTTATGCACAAAAGTACCCACAGGTATATACTTGATGGGAAGGGCATTTCCAACCTTTATATCCGCATCCGGGCCAGCCATAACCGTATCACCAACCTTTAGCCCCTCGGGCCAAAGGATATAGCGCTTCTCACCATCAGCATAATGGATGAGCGCTATTCTGGCACTTCTATTGGGATCATACTCAATGGCAGCTACCTTACCCGGTACACCCCACTTATCCCTCTTGAAATCTATTATTCTATAACGCCTCTTATGACCACCACCTCTGAATCTAACGGTTATCCTACCCTGGTTGTTCCTCCCCGAATGCTTCTTTAAAGGTACCGTGAGTGATTTCTCAGGTTCATCCTTAGTTATCTCTTCAAAGGTAGAAACAGTCATATGCCTAATACCAGGGGATGTGGGTTTAAACTTCTTAATACCCATCTATATACCTCCCTAAATGCTCTCAAAAAAGTCTATCTTATCGCCTTCCCTAAGCTTAACTATGGCCTTCTTCCAATCCTTCTTCTTGACTATCTTTCTACCTATCCTTTTTCTCTTACCCTTAACATTTATGGTATTAACACTTTCAACCTTGACGTTAAAAAGCTTCTCTATAGCATCCTTTATGTCCTTCTTAGTAGCCTCAACATGAACCTCAAAGGTATACTTGTTCTCCGTCTCCTTAAGTCTCATGCTCTTTTCCGTAATTATAGGCCTAATTATTATCTGGTAAGGATCCCTCAAAAACTTCATGACGCCAACCTCTCCTCTATTATTGGAAGTGCATCCTTTTCTATCACGATCTTATCAGCATCTAAAACATCATAGGTATTAATGGCATTAGCAACCAAAACCTTAACGTTAGGTAGGTTCCTTGTCGCAAGATCAAGATTGTAATCCAAACTATCAACTATAATCAAGACCTTTTTATCACTGATTCCCAAGTCCTTTAGAAATTTAACCGCATTCTTGGTTTTATGGCTTTCGAAAACTATCCTATCAACAAAAATTATATCACCATCAACCATCCTTGCGGAAAGAGCGCTTATTACAGCCTTCTTCCTCGCCTTCTTCGGTATCTCATAACTCCAATCCCTAGGCTTAGGACCAAACACAACACCACCACCCACCCAGTGTGGTGCTCTTATCGATCCCTGTCTAGCCCTACCTGTACCTTTCTGGGGCCAAGGTTTCCTACCGCCACCTCTCACCTCACCTCTGGTCTTGGTACAGGCGGTACCTGCCCTTTCGTTGAACAACCTCATTCTCACAGCTTCCCACATTAGATGCTTGTTGATCTTCCCTTTAAAAATCTCATCGCTAACGTTTATGTTACCAACAACACTTCCATCCATACCGTAAAGAGTAACTTCCATGGCTATCACCCCGCCTTCCTGATTATTACCAAGCTTCCCCTGTAGCCAGGAACAGCACCTTTCACAAGTATCAGATTCTTATCAGGGTATACGGCAACAACCTCGAGATTCCTAACGGTAACTCTATTAGTACCCATATGTCCGGGCATTCTCTTACCCTTGTGAACCCTACCCGGGAACTTCCTCATACCTATAGAACCTATAACCCTGTGATAACGGGCACCGTGGGAATCCCTCTGACCACTCATACCGTGTCTCTTCATTGGACCCTGGAAACCTCTACCCTTAGTCCAACCAGTAACATTAACCTTCTCACCAACCTGGAATATCTCACAGGTCACAACCTGACCTTCCTCAAGGTTGTTTAAAAGCTCTGGATCATCTATTCTTATCTCCCTCAGATACCTCAGTAGAGGAACGTTGTGTTTTCTAAAATGACCTATCATAGGTTTGTTCAAAGCCTTTTCCTTAACTTCCTCATATCCCAACTGTACCGCAGAATAACCATCCCTATCGGGTGTTCTCTTCATAACCACATAACAGGGGCCAGCCTCTAAAACCGTAACAGGAACAACAGTACCATCCTCTCTAAAAACCTGCGTCATACCTATTTTTTTACCAAGAAGTCCAACCATCACAACCTCTCCCGATTCATTCATCTATTAGTTTAACCTCTACCTCTACACCTGCGGCTAGTTCAATGTTACTCAAGGCATCTATAGTATCAGGAGTTGGATCGACCAACTCTATCAACCTCTTATGGGTTCTTATCTCAAACTGCTCTCTAGACTTTTTATCGATATGGGGCGATCTCAGTACGGTCCATCTACTTATCTTGGTAGGTAGTGGTATGGGACCTACTACTTTTGCACCGGTAGGTATAACCGCCTTCACTATATCCTGAACCGACTTATCAAGTATCCTATGATCAAAGGATTTTAACTTTATCCTTATCCGCCTACCCATGATTAATCCTCTATAACTTCAGTTATAACACCAGCACCAACAGTCTTACCACCTTCCCTAATCGCAAACCTCAACCCAGGCTCCAACGCAACAGGATAAATCAACTCCACATATATGTTAACGTTGTCACCCGGCATCACCATCTCCACTCCCTCAGGTAACGTCACCGTACCCGTAACATCTGTTGTCCTAAAGTAAAACTGCGGCCTATAACCACTGAAAAACGGCGTGTGCCTACCTCCCTCCTCCTTCGTCAATACATACACCTCAGCCCTAAACTTCCTATACGGCTTTATACTACCAGGCTGCGCTAATACCTGCCCCCTCTCTACCTCATCCTTCCCTATACCCCTCAATAAAACCCCTATGTTATCCCCAGCTATAGCCTCATCCAATACCTTCCTAAACATCTCTACACTAGTCGCAACCGTCTTCCTCGTAGGCCCTAAACCTACTATCTCAACCTCATCTCCAGGCCTCAGCCTGCCCCTCTCTACCCTGCCAGTCACAACAGTACCACGTCCACTTATGCTAAACACATCCTCTATAGGCATCAAAAACGGCTTGTCCACATCCCTCACAGGCTCAGGTATATACTCATCCACAGCCCTCATCAACTCCCATATACTACTACACCACTCACACTCCTCCTTACCACACCCACACTCCAAAGCCTTCAACGCACTACCCCTAACAACTGGCACCTCATCCCCAGGAAATCCATACTTGCTCAATAACTCCCTCACCTCTAACTCAACTAAGTCCAACAACTCAGGATCATCCACCATGTCCACCTTGTTCATAAATACCACCATCGCAGGTACGTTAACCTGCCTAGCCAACAATACATGCTCCCTAGTCTGCGGCATAGGACCATCAGCCGCAGATACAACCAGTATCGCACCATCCATCTGCGCAGCACCAGTTATCATGTTCTTTATATAGTCAGCATGCCCAGGACAATCTATATGCGCATAGTGCCTCCTCTCCGTCTCATACTCTATATGCGCAACATTTATCGTAACCCCCCTCTCCCTCTCCTCCGGCGCCTTGTCTATCTGCTCATAGGGCGTAAAATCCGCAAAACCCCTAGTAGACAATACCTTCGTTATCGCAGCCGTCAACGTAGTCTTACCATGATCAACATGCCCTATCGTCCCTATGTTCACATGCGGCTTCTTCCTCTCAAACTTGGCCTTACCCATAGTAACACCCCCCTCTATTCTTTGGAAGATTTTCTATTACCTATAATCTGCTGTGCAATGTTAGCAGGAACTTCCTCATAATGGTCAAATTGCATAGTGAAGCTACCTCTACCCTGTGTGAGCGACCTTAAGGTAGTCGCATAACCAAACATCTCCGCAAGAGGGACAAGCGCCGTAATTATCTTAACACCTTTACCTTCTTCTATAGACTGGATTCTTCCCCTTCTAGAGTTTAGATCTCCTATCACCTCTCCCATATACTCCTCGGGAGTTACGACCTCCACTCTCATTATAGGCTCAAGTAAAACTGGATCGGCCTTCTTAACGGCATCCTTTATGGCCATGGAACCCGCTATCTTAAAGGCAAGATCGGATGAATCTACCTCGTGGTATGATCCATCCACCAATTTTACCTTTAGATCAACAACCGGATAACCAGCAAGTACTCCATTCTCAAGAGCTTCCCTGATTCCCTTCTCAACACTGGGTATGTACTCCTTAGGAATTACTCCACCAACTATATGATCCTCAAAGACGAAACCTTTTCCTCTCTCGAGAGGCTCTATCTCTATAATTACGTGTCCATACTGACCACGACCACCTGTCTGTCTTATGTATTTACCCTCAGCCTTCGCAGGTTTTCTTATGGTCTCCTTATATGCAACCTGTGGTTTACCAACGTTAGCCTCTACCTTATACTCCCTCTTCAATCTATCGACTATTATCTCAAGGTGTAACTCACCCATTCCGCTTATTATCGTCTCACCAGTCTCCTCATTATAACTAACCCTGAAGGATGGATCCTCCTTGGCTAGCTTGGATAAAGCGTTACCGAGCTTATCCTGATCGGCTTTAGTCTTAGGCTCTATAGCAACGGAAATAACAGGTTCTGGGAATTCGAGAGACTCAAGAACAATAGGTTTATTAGGATCACATATTGTATCACCCGTATATATATCCTTCATACCTACGCAGGCCGCAATATCACCTGCCCTTACCTCGCTTATCTCCTCCCTCTTATTCGCATGCATCCTTAGAAGTCTACCTATACGCTCCTTGTTACCAGTCCTTGGATTTAGTACCGTATCACCAGTCTTCATCATACCCGAGTAAACCCTGAAGTAAACGAGCTGACCCACAAAGGGATCCATCATTATCTTAAAGGCGAGAGCGGTAAAGGGATCAGACTCGCTTGGTCTCCTTATCTCCTTCTCACCCGTATAGGGATTAATACCCTCCACAGGAGGTAGATCCTGGGGAGAAGGGAGATAATCAACAACAGCATCCAATAGGGGCTGTACACCTTTGTTTTTAAAGGCACTACCACATAAGGTTGGGAATATTTTCATCTCTATGGTACCTTTCCTTATAGCCCTCTTTATCTCATCCACAGTTATTTCCTTGCCTTCAAGGTACTTCTCCATCAATTCTTCATCAACTTCAGCTAATGTCTCCAACATCTTTTCACGCCATTCAAAGGCCAGATCTTCAAGCTCTTTAGGAATCTCCTCGTAATGATACTTTGCTCCAAGTGTCTCCTCTTCCCAAACGATAGCTTTCATATCAACGAGATCAACAACTCCAACAAAATTGCTCTCAGCACCTATAGGTACCTGTAAGACACAGGGAGTAGCGTTTAGTTTTTCCTCCACACTTTTTACCGCGGCAAAGAAATCCGCCCCGATTCTATCCATCTTATTAACGAAAATCACCCTCGGTACCTTGTATTTCGTGGCCTGTCTCCATACCGTCTCAGTCTGAGGCTGTACCCCAGCAACACCGCATAATACTACAACACCACCATCAAGGACCCTCAGCGATCTTTCAACCTCTATCGTGAAATCCACGTGACCTGGTGTATCTATTATGTTTATCCTATGATCCCGCCAAAAACAGGTGGTACAGGCAGCTGTAATCGTAATACCTCTTTCCTTCTCCTGTTCCATCCAGTCCATTGTGGCGGTACCTTCATGTACCTCACCGATCTTGTAAGTTCTACCGGTATAGTAGAGAATCCTCTCTGTAACCGTGGTTTTACCAGCATCTATATGAGCCATTATTCCTATGTTTCTTATCCTCTCTATGGGATATCTAGCTTCAGACATACTTCCCCTACCCCCTACCACCTATAGTGTGCAAAAGCCCTGTTTGCCTCTGCCATCTTATGGGTATCTTCTTTCTTCTTTATGGCTCCACCCTGATTGTTAGACGCATCTATCAATTCGTTAGCCAATCTCTCTATCATGGTCTTTTCCTTTCTGTCTCTGGCGGCGTTTATCAACCATCTGATAGCAAGAGTTATCTGCCTATCGGGATTTACCTCCATAGGTATCTGGTAAGTAGCACCACCGATCCTTCTCGGTCTAACCTCAAGAATTGGCTTAACATTTTCCATGGCCTTGTTAAAGACCTCTATACCCGGTTTACCCGTCTTCTTCTCAATAAGATCGAGTGCACTGTAGAATATCCACTCCGCTATACTCTTATTACCACCTATCATTAGACAGTTGATAAACTTGGTAACTATCTTACTCTTATACTTGTAATCAGGTTTAACTTCCCTCTTTGGTACCGGCCCTTTCCTCGGCATCTTTATCACCTCTTAGGTTTCTTTGTACCATACTTTGATCTTGACTGTCTTCTACCTTCAACCCCGGCACAATCCAAAGCACCTCTTATGATATGATACCTCACACCTGGTAAGTCCTTAACTCTTCCACCTCTCACCAACACTATCGAGTGCTCCTGAAGATTATGCCCTATACCTGGAATATAGGCGGTCACCTCTATACCGTTGGTAAGCCTAACTCTCGCAACTTTTCTTAACGCTGAATTCGGTTTCTTAGGTGTCATGGTATAAACTCTGGTACAAACACCTCTCTTTTGAGGACAACCCTGAAGGGCAGGAGCACTACTTCTCTTTTTCTTCTTTTCCCTTCCGTACTTTACCAACTGGTTTATCGTTGGCATAATTTCACCTCCCTCAGAAAACAGCACTCAAATATAATACTAAGTTTCCCTATTGTCAATACTATCTTGAGTGTTGGGCTTATCACCCAACAGGTCCAGATTTACCTTTATCTCCGTATCCCTGTAATACCTGGCACCTGTACCAGCTGGTATCAATCTACCAACTATAACATTTTCCTTCAAGCCCTTCAACTTATCCACCTTACCCTTAACAACGGCATCGGCAAGGACTTTTGTCGTCTCTTGGAAACTCGCGGCAGATATCCAGGAATCACTCTGTACCGCGACCCTAGCTATACCAACGAGTATGGGCTTAGCGGTAGCTGGTCTACCACCTTCACTCACAACACGTCTATTCTCATCTTCAAACTCAAACCTATCGACCTCATCTCCAGGTAAGAACTTGGTATCTCCAGGATCCTCTATCCTAACTCTCTTAAACATCTGCCTTATGATGATCTCTATGTGTTTATCGTGTATCTCTACACCCTGTGACCTATAGATCTTCTGAACCTCATCTAGTAGGAAGAGCTGGGTTTTCTTCACACCAAAGGTTTCAAGGTAATCATGGGGATCAACATCTCCGTCAACGAGCTTATCTCCAGCTCTCACGTAATCTCCGGTCTTAACAAGTACGTGTTGTGTAGTGGGAATCTGATATTCCCTTACCTCACCCTCTCCCTTTATCAAAACTCTCCTTTTACCCCTTATTACGGGACCAAGTTCAACGAAACCATCTATCTCCGAAATTATCGCCTTACCCTTAGGTCTTCTAGCCTCGAACAACTGGACTACCTTTGGCAAACCACCTGTAATATCCTTCGTTTTAGCCATTTCCCTTGGGGTCTTAGCCAAAACATCTCCAGCGAATACTACATCTCCCTCCTTAACCTGGATATAGGCACCAACAGGGAGAGGATACCTACCAATTGTGACTACATCCGTATCCTTATCGGTTGGTACCCAATAGGCCAAGATGGTACCCTTTTCAACATACTGCTTTTCGCCAACCCTCAACCATGCTCCCTTGGGAATCTGATATGACTCTTCGGTATTATCTCCCCTTATAACTATCCTCGCGTTATCGCTCACCACTATGACCTTTTCATTTCTCACCACAGTATCGATATTCTCAAAGTAAACGGTACCTGATATATTAGATCTTCTATAGGCTGCCTTTATGGAAATCCTTGGCTGTAACTTCTCAGTCCTTGTACCCTTTGGTTCAACAACTATCTTTCTTATCAAACCAGTAATCTCGTCCCTCTCCTCTTTTATGGTAACACCCTCTATTAGGTCTCCAAACTTAACTCTTCCATCGTGCTCGGAAATGATAGATTCAGTGTATGGATCCCATTCTACAAGTACATCACCAGGCTTTACGACCTGCCCATCCTCAACCTTAATTATGGCACCATACTTCACAGGATAGGACTCTTTCTCCTTCCCCTTTTCATCAACGACTTTAATCTCTCCGTTTCTGTTAATAACAACCTTCTGACCATCTCTATTATAAATGTATCTTATATTCTCGTACTTGGTTATACCCTGTGTCTTAGCCTCATACTGGGAAATCTCAGTTATCGTTGCCGTACCACCTATATGGAAGGTCCTCATGGTAAGCTGAGTTCCAGGCTCTCCTATGGACTGCGCCGCTATAACTCCGACAGCCTCACCTATATCCACTATCTTTCTTCTAGATAAATCCCACCCGTAGCACATCGCACAGACGCCATCTCTGGAATTACAGGTTAAAACACTTCTCACAAGTACGCTCTTTATACCAGCTTCCTCTATCCTTCTTGCCTTTTCCTCGTCTATAACTTCACCGGCCCTTACTATGTACTCCTCCGTATCGGAGAATGGATCCTTAATATCCTCAAGACAGACCCTTCCAACTATCCTGTCCGATATCCTCTCCCAGGTCTTTCCAGCCTCAACCAACGGTTCAAGCCTAATACCATCAACGGTTCCGCAATCGTGTTCAACCACAATTTCATGATGGGCAACATCGACTAGTTTCCTCGTTAGATAACCCGCATTTGCTGTCTTCAAAGCTGTATCCGCAAGTCCTTTTCTCGCACCATGGGTAGAAACGAAATACTCGAGCATCGAGAGACCTTCCCTAAAATTACTAAGAACCGGTGTCTCTATAATCTCACCCGATGGTTTGGCCATCAGACCTCTCATACCAGCAAGCTGTTTTATCTGCGATACTCCTCCTCTCGCAGCAGAAATTGCCATTGTGTATATGGAGTTAAAATCCTTTGGAGTCCCATCTTCGTTAAATCCGTTAACCTCCATTATCTCTTCATCCTTTTGCTTTAGCATCTCCATGAGCTTGTTGGTAACTGTATCGGTAACCTCATTCCATATACCGACCAACCTATTATACCTTTCACCGTACGTTATAAGACCGCTTCTAAACTCTTCTTCAGCTTTACTGGCCTTTTCCTGTCCCACCCTTATTATGTCCCACTTTTCAGGTGGTATCTCCATATCATCAACGCTTATCGAGATTCCCGATTTTGTAGCAAGTTCAAATCCGAAATCCTTTATCTTATCTAGAAACTCAACGGCAACCGTATTTCCGGCTCTCTTCACAACCTCAAAAACAAGGTCCTGCAGGAAACCTTTTGTGTATACTCTATTTACCTCCTCGAAGGAGATGCAGCTAGGTACAACGTTAAGGTAGAAAAGAACTCTACCAACTGTCGTATCGTATATCTTACCATTTATCCTGCACTTTATCTTGGCCTGAAGGTGTACCGCACCTCTATCATAGGCCATCTGTACCTCTTCCGGACAGGAAAAGATTTTACCCTCTCCCTTAGCCTTGGCCCTAGGTTTACTCATGTAATAAAGACCCAGTACCATATCCTGTGTAGGATACATTAGTGGCTTACCATGGGCAGGAGATAGAATATTATGATTAGCCATTATCTGAGTATAGCACTCTATCTGTGCCTCAAGGGATACGGGAACATGAACCGCCATCTGGTCGCCATCAAAGTCCGCGTTATAGGGAACACAAACGAGAGGATGTATCTTAATAGCTTTCTCCTCTACCAGAATAGGCTCAAAGGCCTGTATTGAAGGCCTGTGGAGTGTTGGAGCACGGTTTAGCATCACAGGGTGTTCCTTCACAACCTCCTCAAGAGCATCCCATACCTCAGGTACCATCTGCTCAACGAGTTTCCTAGCTCTTTTAGGAGTAGCGGCTATCTGCTTTTCATGAATCAGTTTATGGTATATGAAGGGTTTGAATAACTCCAAAGCCATGATCTTAGGTAGACCACACTGGTTAAGTTTCAGCTCTGGACCAACAACTATAACGCTTCTACCGGAATAGTCCACCCTCTTACCCAAAAGGTTCTGACGGAACCTACCTTGTTTGCCCCTAAGTATATCGGTAAGAGATTTCAAGGGCCTATTGTTGGCTACCTTTATAGGTCTCGCCATTCTACCGTTATCTATAAGGGCATCAACGGCCTCCTGTAACATTCTCTTCTCGTTTCTTATGATTATCTCGGGAGCCTTAAGTTCTAACAATCTCTTCAATCTGTTATTCCTGTTGATAACCCTTCTATAAAGATCGTTAAGATCGCTTGTCGCAAACCTTCCACCATCCAACTGAACAAGGGGCCGAAGATCGGGTGGTAAAACCGGGATAACCTCCAGTATCATCCACTCAGGTCTATTACCGGATTCCCTGAAGGCCTCCACCAAACGCAACCTTCTCATAATCTCTTTCTGTACCTGTCCACTTCCAACCTTCCTAAGCTCTATCCTAAGCTCTTCGGCAAGCTCATCGAGATCTATCTTCCTAAGGAGATCCCTTATCGCCTCGGCTCCCATCCTGGCATCGAAGGCATCTCCAAACTGTTCCCTAAGGACCTTATACCTAGCCTCAGACAAAAGTTCCTTTTCTTTAAGGGGTGTCTCCCCGGGATCTACAACTATATAGGACTCATAGTATATGACCCTTTCAAGATCCTTAACCGAAATACCAAGTAGTGTTGCTATCTTACTTGGCAAGACCTTAACATACCAGATGTGAGCGACAGGAACGGCAAGTTCTATATGTCCCATCCTCTCTCTTCTGACCTTACTCGTTGTAACCTCGACACCGCATTTATCGCATATTACGCCTCTGTGTTTGATCTTTTTGTACTTACCACAGAGACACTCGTAATCCCTTATAGGTCCGAAGATTTTAGCACAGAACAAACCATCCTTTTCAGGTTTAAAGGTTCTGTAATTTATAGTTTCAGCTTTTTTAACCTCTCCGTAAGACCATTCCCTTATCTTATCGGGTGAGGCAAGTTTTATCCTAACTCCCTCTATATCGTTTGGATCCTCAGGCCAATCGTACATCCAAAAAATATCTTCAAACATGAGTTACACCTCCTAAAGACTTAAAACTAATACTTCTTTTTTCTAGTTATCAATTCAACATCTATACCTAGAGCCTGTAGCTCCTTCACCAGTACCCTAAAGGACTCGGGTATATAGGGTTTGAGAGTTGGGTGACCCTTTATTATCTCCTTGAACATGTTCTTCCTACCGACTATATCGTCGGACTTAACGGTAAGCATTTCCTGTAAAGTATAGGCTGCGCCATGAGCTTCAAGAGCCCATACCTCCATCTCTCCCAATCTCTGACCGCCAAAGTGAGATTTACCACCAAGTGGCTGCTGTGTTATAAGTGAATATGGACCTGTTGCCCTTGCATGAATCTTATCGTCAACGAGGTGGTGTAGTTTCAACATATACATGTAACCAACAGTTACGGTCTGATCGAACGGTTCGCCGGTTCTTCCGTCGTACAACCTTACCTTACCGGTAGTAGGTAATCCAGCTTTCTCAAGGAGTTTCTTTACCTCCTCCTCAGTTGCTCCATCGAAAACAGGAGAAGCCATAGGGATACCACGTTTTTCTAATCTCCTGGCAAGATCTATAACTTCCTCATCACTAAGGGCATCTATCCAGCTATCGTTAGGCCTATATATATCTTTTAGATATTCCCTGATATGCTTTGCCGCCTCCTCTTTGTACCTTTCGATGAGCTCTCCGAGTTTTTTACCTAGTTCCTTGGCAGCCCATCCTAAGTGAGTCTCAAATATCTGCCCAACGTTCATACGTGAGGGAACGCCAAGCGGATTAAGGACTATATCAACAGGGGTACCATCCTCAAGATAAGGCATATCCTCAATAGGTAGCACCTTTGATACAACACCCTTATTACCATGTCTACCAGCCATCTTGTCGCCAACCTGTAGTTTTCTCTTAGTAGCCACATAAACCTTAACTCTCTTTATCACTCCACTCGGTAGTTCATCCGGTCTATCAAGTGTATCTATCAGTTCATCCCTTATAACCCTTAACCTCTCCATATCCTTGTTGGTCTTTTTGGTAATCTCTTCCCACCTTGCCCTTTCATCTTTGGTAAGTTTAACTTTAATACTTCTTATCAGAAATTTAGGTATCTGGGCCAAATGTTCTTCCCTTATTATCTCACCCTCCTGAACTATCACGTTACCTGTAGAGGGATCGACTATATCAACAAGAGCCTTTTTACCCACAATCATAGGCGTTAGTTTTTCAGCCTCAATCTCCCATAACACATCCATCTGCTGTTTAAAATCTTCCTCTATCCTTCTCTTTTCCATCTCATAGTAGGCATCTTTAAATGGATCGCTGTCCTTACTCCTCGCAGCGAAAACCTCAACACCTATAACGAAACCTTCAACACCCGGTGGTACCCTTAGGGAGGTATCCTTAACATCCTTCGCCTTTTCTCCAAATATAACCCTCATTACTTTTTCCTCTGGGGATAACTGAGTCTCACTCTTAGGAGTAACCTTACCCACAAGGATATCCCCAGGTTTGACTTTAGTACCTATCCTCACTATACCGAATTCATCGAGGTTCTTGAGTGCATCGACGCTCACATTCGGTATATCCCTCGTAATCTCCTCGGGACCGAGCTTGGTCTCCCTAGCCTCTACCTCAAACTCCTCTATATGTATGGAGGTGTAAACATCCTCCCTTACCAATCTCTCAGAGACGAGAATTGCATCCTCAAAGTTGTAACCACGCCACGGCATGAAGGCAACCAAAACATTCCTACCAAGGGCAAGTTCACCGTTTTCGGTAGCTGGACCATCAGCTATAACCTGTCCCTTCTCAACTCTCTGTCCTCTTTCAACTATAGGTTTCTGGTTGTAGCAGGAATTCTGGTTTGACCTTGAAAACTTTCTAAGATGGTAGACATCTATTCCGCCACCCTCCTCTTCATCCACAGCAACTATTATCTTTGTGGCATCAACACTCTTCACAACTCCACTTCTCTTGGCCACCACAACCGCACCAGAATCCACGGCAACCTTCCTTTCCATCCCAGTCCCAATAAGAGGAGCCTCAGTTTTGATCAGAGGAACTGCCTGTCTCTGCATATTACAACCCATAAGGGCTCTGTTAGCATCATCGTGTTCAAGGAAAGGAATCAGTGAAGCGGAAACACTAACTATCTGCTTGGGAGATATATCTATGAGTTGAACCTCACTGGGATGGACCCATGTAAACTCCTCATTCTTTCTTGCAGGGACAAGTTCTCCTATAAGCCTACCTTCCTCATCAACCGGAGCGGTTGCCTGTGCTATTACATACTTGTTCTCCTCAAGAGCTGAGAGATAAACCACCTCATCCGTTACTTTACCATCCCTGACAACCCTATAGGGAGTTTCTATAAAACCATACTTGTTAACCCTAGCAAAGACGGTCAACGATGTTATCAATCCTATGTTCTGACCTTCCGGAGTCTCGATAGGACATATCCTACCATAGTGGGATGGGTGAACGTCTCTAACCTCAAAGCCGGCCCTCTCCCTCGTCAATCCTCCTGGTCCAAGGGCAGATAGACGCCTCTTATGGGTTACCTCCGATAGAGGGTTCGTCTGATCCATAAACTGAGATAGCTGTCCTGTAGCGAAAAAGCTCTTAACTATATTTATAAAGGGTTTGGCTCCAAGTAACTCGTAGGGTCTCATAGACTCTATATCTTCAACACTCATCTTCTCCTTAATGGCCTTCTGTAGTCTAAGCATACCGGCCATGAGTTGATTTTCTAGTAACTCACCTACCGCCCTTACTCTTCTATTTCCGAGATGATCTATATCATCCGGCTTTTCATCTCCAACCTTGAGTTTCATCATATGTTTAACAACCGCGATTATATCCTCCTTCCTAAGGGTCCTCGTGGATAAAGGTACCTCCTCATCTGAGAAGCCAAACTTTCTGTTGATCTTAAGTCTACCAACCTCGGATAGATCAAATCTATCCGGATCGAAGAGCATCCTGTTGAAATATTCCTCAGCAAACTCCAGAGTCACAGGTTCACCGGGTCTCATTTTTCTGTATATTTCCTTAAGGGCATCTTCTCTGGTCTTTATCTTATCTTCCATTATGAGAGAGTCTCTAACGGAGGTATCAACCTTATCACTCTCAATCACAAGTAAATCGAACTTATCCACACGTCTTCTTATCTCTTCCAACTTTTCCGCCGTAATTATATCGTTACATTCCGCTATAACCTCACCTGTAAGTGGATCGATAACATCGCTTGCAAGTGGCTTACCCCATATATCATCTTCCTGTATAACTACCCTCTTTACCTGGTTGGCTACCAATCTTCTGTAGACCGATTCTGTAATTGTTCTTCCCTTTCTTACAACGACTTCTCCACTATCGAGATTGATGATATCGGCCTTTACCTTCTGACCTATGAGTTTCGGTGTAACATCCTTTACGAATACCTTCCCACCTTCCAACACATATATGGTCTCGCTATCGTAGAACGTCTTAAGTATCTCCTCCTGAGTCATACCGAGGGCCAATAGGAAAACAGCTATGGGGAAACGTTTGCGCTTATCTATTCTAACATACATATGTCCCTTAGAGTCATACTCAAAGTCGAGCCAGGATCCCCTATAGGGTATTATCCTTCCGATTATCTGAGGTTTCGTCTCGCTCTGAGTCTTATGGGCCTCAAATATCACTCCAGGAGATCTATGTAACTGACTTACAACGACCCTTTCAACACCATTTATGATAAAGGTATAGTTTTCAGTCATAAGCGGTATCTCGCCCAAGTATACCTTCTGTTCCTTTATATCCCTTATGGTTCTCTGACCCGTTTCCTCATCTATATCGAAAGTAATCAATCTTAGTAGTACTCTGAGAGGAGCTCCGTAGGTCAATCCCTTTTTCTGACAATCCCTCGGGGAGTATTTGGGCATAAAGAAAACATTCTCTCCACACCTATCACATACAACACCCGGACCACCAAGTCCCTTATACTCACCACATTTACAGCGCCACTTTCCTATCTCATAACCAACGTACTCCAAACGTGCACTTCTACTATAATCCTCTATAGGAAAGACACTCCTAAAGACAGCCTCCAAGCCTTTGTTTTCCCTCTTTTGAGGATGTACGTTAAACTGTAGGAAGTCCTCATAAGACTTAGCTTGGAGTTCCAATAGGAAAGGAGGCTCTAAAACTTCCTTGATCTTTGAAAAACTCTTTCTTTTAAGTTCCACCATGGGGCCTCACCTCTAAATTAGAGTTTTACAAGCCTTTTAAATAACACCAACTAACAAAAATAGTGGGAGGGTAAAATCCCCCTCCCTTTTCAAAGTGTAAAAGGCTATATTCAAATTCACAAAATCTCTTACTTAATTTCAACCTTAGCGCCAACTTCCTCTAACTTCTTCTTGATAGCCTCGGCTTCCTCCTTGGATACTCCCTCCTTAATCGGCTTAGGTGCACCCTCTACAAGATCCTTGGCTTCCTTCAAGCCAAGACCTGTAATCTCACGTACCACCTTTATAACCTGAATCTTCTGAGCACCAACATCGGATAGGATAACATCGAACTTAGTCTTCTCCTCCTGAACGGGAGCCTCAGTTGGTGCGCCAGCAGCAGGAACAGCTGCAACAGCAACTGGAGCACTAGCGGTAACACCGAACCTCTCTTCCAATTCCTTAACGAACTCCGCAAGTTCAATAACAGTCATGTTTTCTATAAATTTTATAACATCTTCCTTAGTTATTTCTGCCATAACACACCTCCTTTACTGTTTTTCCTTTTTTTCTTTAATTGCATTCAAAACATATATTAACTGTCTTATGTTTGCCGCCAAGACACCAACAAAGCCATAAAGAGGCGCCTTCATAGTAGCAAGCAACCTTGCGAGTAGTACCTCTCTCGGTGGCAACTTGGATAGAGTTTCCACATCGCTTGGAGACAAGGCCTTACCGGCTATACAGGCTCCCTTAATCTTGAACTGCGGATAATCCTTAACGGCCTTTACTATTACTTTTGCAATCTCAACCGGATCCCCATAGGAATAGATTATAGCGGTAGGTCCAACGAAGAGATCCTCAACCGCCTTCAGATCACAATACTCAGCAGCTATCCTGGCAAGAGTGTTCTTTACAACCTGAAGCTTAGCCCCCTTCGTCTTAAGTAACTTCCTTAAATTGGTCACATCCTCTGCGGTCATACCGATAACGTTGACTATAAACTGGGCATTCGAGTCATTTACCGCCTTTACTATCTCTTCTACGATCCTCTTCTTCTCTTCCAGATTCTTTGTCTTCGCACCCTTCGGTATCAACTACTATCACCCCCTTTCTTAATTACTCAGGGGTCTATATCTCCTCAACCAGTCTCGGTAGGCAGGGCGCGCCCTATTAAACCCTAAGGAGGGTACCCACTTTCTTGGACCAGTTATCTTCTAACCTCCTCGAGAACCTGGTTGGGATCTACCTTGACCCCCGGCCCCATGGTAGAAGATACAGCCACACCCCTTATATACTGACCTTTACTAGTTGCTGGTTTAGCCCTAAGTAACGCATCTATAACAGCCTTTGCGTTTTCATAGAGAGCATCAACCGTAAAGGACTGTTTACCTATCGGCACGTGTATATTTCCAGCTTTATCTACCCTAAACTCTATCATTCCTTTCTTCAAATCTTTCACAGCCTTTGCAACGTCCATTGTTACCGTACCTGCCTTGGGGTTGGGCATTAATCCTCTGGGACCAAGTATCTTACCGAGCCTACCAACTATACCCATCATATCAGGAGTTGCAACAGCCTTGTCAAAATCGAGCCAACCTTCCTTCTGAATCTTCTCCACAAGATCCTCGGCTCCTACGTAATCCGCACCAGCTTCCAGAGCTTCCTTAGCTTTATTATCTCCCTTCGCAAAAACAAGTACACGTACAGGTTTACCAGTACCATGGGGTAACACAACTGAACCTCTCACCATCTGATCGGCATGCCTTGGATCAACCCCCAATCTAACAGCCAATTCCACCGTCTCATCGAAGTTCCTTTTTGCAACCTCACACATCTTCTTTACAAGTTCCAGAGCCTCCCTCAGAGTATATCTCCTATTGGGATCAACAAGTTTCTTTGCCTCTAGGTATTTCTTACCTCTCTTCGGCATAATTAGCCTCCCACGTAAAATGTGGTTTCAAAAATTTAATCTTCAACTATCTCTACACCCATACTCCTTGCACTACCAGCTATTATCTTCATTGCCTTCTCTATATCATCGGTGTTTAGATCCGGCAGTTTCTCCTCGGCGATCTTTCTAAGCTGGCTCTTTGTGATTTTACCCACCTTTTCCCTCAGGGGATCATGGGCTCCCTTTGCGATACCAGCAGCCATTTTTATAAGAACTGAGGCAGGTGGTTTTTTAACTATAAAATCGAAAGATTTATCCTCATAAACGGTTATTATAACAGGTACTATCACTCCCTGCATATCCCTGGTTCTCTCGTTAAAGGCCTTACAGAAGGCCATGATATTGACACCGTGCTGACCGAGAGCAGGGCCAACAGGTGGTGAAGGATTAGCCTGACCAGCCGGTATCTGAAGTTTAATCTTTGCAACCACCTTTTTTGCCATAATTTCCTCCTAGTCTATAACTTTTCAACCTGATAGTATTCCAACTCAACCGGCGTAGACCTTCCAAAAATACTAACCAATACCTTTAACTTTTGCTTATCTGGGTAAACCTCGTCAACAACACCATTGAAGCCCTCAAAGGGCCCCTCAATTATCTTAACGTAATCGCCCTTTACAAAATCACCGGTTGTAGTTGGCGCTTCCTTTATCCTCTCCAAAATCCTATTGACCTCTTCCTCACTCATAGGAACGGGTTTACTACCGCCCACAAAACCCGTAACAAAAGGAGTCCTTCTTACAAGATGCCATGTTTTATCGTTGAGGTTCATTTTTATCAGGATATAACCAGGAAACAGTTTTTTCTTTACCTGTTTTTTCTGACCCTTCTTTAGCTCAACTACCTCTCTCTCAGGTATAACTATCTCCTCAATCTCATGATCTAGACCCATAACCCTTGCACGCTCAAGAATACTCTTCTTTACCCTCTCCTCACATCCAGTCATAGTATGAACTATGTACCAGTTTGAAGTCTTATTCTCGCTCACTCGCTTCTCCACCTAAAATTTGATTCAGAAGGTAAGAATGATACTTATAAGCTTTGAAAACAAAAAGTCAAGTACCCCTAAGTATATGGCCACAAAAACGGAAAAAGATATAACTCCAATTGTTGCTATAGCAACTTCCTTTCTCGTGGGGAAGGAAACTCTCTTTAATTCATCCCGCGCAGATTTTATGAATTCAAGAAACTCTTTTATCTTATCCATCCCAACCCTCAAAAAATTTTAAAAGCAGGCCAGGGAGGACTCGAACCCCCAACCACGGGATTTGGAGTCCCGCGCTCTACCAATTGAGCTACTGGCCTACTCACTTAACTTCACGATGAACGGTATGTTTATTACACCATTTACAGTATTTCTTCAACTCCAATCTATCCGGATGTTTTTGCTTATTCTTGGTAGTTGTATAATTTCTTCTCTTACATTCGGTACAGGCTAAAGTTATAGTTTCCCTCGCCATCTTATCCCTCTATCTATTAATCCTCTATAACTTCAGTTATAACACCAGCACCAACAGTCTTACCACCTTCCCTAATCGCAAACCTCAACCCAGGCTCCAACGCAACAGGATAAATCAACTCCACATATATGTTAACGTTGTCACCCGGCATCACCATCTCCACTCCCTCAGGTAACGTCACCGTACCCGTAACATCTGTTGTCCTAAAGTAAAACTGCGGCCTATAACCACTGAAAAACGGCGTGTGCCTACCTCCCTCCTCCTTCGTCAATACATACACCTCAGCCCTAAACTTCCTATACGGCTTTATACTACCAGGCTGCGCTAATACCTGCCCCCTCTCTACCTCATCCTTCCCTATACCCCTCAATAAAACCCCTATGTTATCCCCAGCTATAGCCTCATCCAATACCTTCCTAAACATCTCTACACTAGTCGCAACCGTCTTCCTCGTAGGCCCTAAACCTACTATCTCAACCTCATCTCCAGGCCTCAGCCTGCCCCTCTCTACCCTGCCAGTCACAACAGTACCACGTCCACTTATGCTAAACACATCCTCTATAGGCATCAAAAACGGCTTGTCCACATCCCTCACAGGCTCAGGTATATACTCATCCACAGCCCTCATCAACTCCCATATACTACTACACCACTCACACTCCTCCTTACCACACCCACACTCCAAAGCCTTCAACGCACTACCCCTAACAACTGGCACCTCATCCCCAGGAAATCCATACTTGCTCAATAACTCCCTCACCTCTAACTCAACTAAGTCCAACAACTCAGGATCATCCACCATGTCCACCTTGTTCATAAATACCACCATCGCAGGTACGTTAACCTGCCTAGCCAACAATACATGCTCCCTAGTCTGCGGCATAGGACCATCAGCCGCAGATACAACCAGTATCGCACCATCCATCTGCGCAGCACCAGTTATCATGTTCTTTATATAGTCAGCATGCCCAGGACAATCTATATGCGCATAGTGCCTCCTCTCCGTCTCATACTCTATATGCGCAACATTTATCGTAACCCCCCTCTCCCTCTCCTCCGGCGCCTTGTCTATCTGCTCATAGGGCGTAAAATCCGCAAAACCCCTAGTAGACAATACCTTCGTTATCGCAGCCGTCAACGTAGTCTTACCATGATCAACATGCCCTATCGTCCCTATGTTCACATGCGGCTTCTTCCTCTCAAACTTGGCCTTACCCATAATCTCCTCCCTCAAATTTTGTAAAATAAATCAATATTAAGCCCACGGGCGGGATTGAACCGCCGACCTCACCCTTACCAAGGGTGTGCTCTACCTACTGAGCTACGTGGGCAAAAATCACAAGCGGGCGACGGGATTCGAACCCGCGACCACCGGCTTGGAAGGCCAGTGCTCTACCACTGAGCTACGCCCGCACCACAAATATCAAATGGAGGGGGGTGGATTCGAACCACCGAAGGCTGCCGCCAGCGGATTTACAGTCCGCCCCCTTTGGCCGCTTGGGTACCCCTCCATAGTACCCTTAAGCTGGCGGAGGGATTCGAACCCCCGACCTGCTGATTACAAGTCAGCTGCTCTACCAGCTGAGCTACGCCAGCCCACCCTCTAAAAACATTAACTCTCAAACCTATAACACAAACACCAGCTTATCCGCAACATTATAAATTACTATCAGAGCATCAAATTGTCAAGATACCAAAAGTACAAAGTATCGATTTAAGATCATATCTCTTCTATTCAACCAATCCAATTGGATCATGGAACACCAAAAATCCTCTTTAACAAAATCGTTGCGAAACTCCCACTTGGCAACCTAAACTTCAACAGCCACTTTTTCTTACCTGGATTAATCTCATCCAGATCCCTAACGTACCTTAACTCTTCAGGGAAAACTATAAACTTTCTCTTATAGGATCTAAAAAGCCAGCCAGGAATAGGTAGCTTAAAATTCTCAATACCCTCTATACCTTCGGTCCTTAGCACATTATCCACTATAGTCTTAAGATTCGTATCCAACCTCATCTTGGGACTTATAGCCGGTATCTCAAGATTCATGAGATAGTCTTTACCCTCCATAGTCCTATAGAACAGTATGGTACCATATAGCTGAGGAACCTCTATAATACTATCACCCGAAAAGTTACTTCTAACAACCTCAACAGCTACTCTATTCCATATGTAAGACTGGTAAGCACTTATGAGTATCGCCCTTTCCTTATCATCCACAAAGGAAAAGGCTTTTTTGAAGGTATTCTTAGATGGGTTACGGGCAATCAAAAATTCAACTATCCTCCTATAGATTCCACTACCCTCAATTAGACTCTCGTCCCATTTACGCCATTTTTCCTTTACGAGCCTCTTCCATCTCTTTATTCTTTTATCGTCATACTTAGAGTATTCTGCTATGTATAATTTTAAGGCCTTTTCAAAATTCCCCCTCATGAGTTCGGCAACTACAAAACCTTTGCCATGCCTTGCACTACCAAACCTCTGTTCATCATAGTAGTTAACAAATCCCCACCTTTTAACCTCATCTAGTCTCTTTTCAATGATATCATCCGGTAGTGACACATCCCTCACGGTAATCTCGAACTCGTTGGCTAAAAGATCTTCCCTCGATAAGGGCCTATCAACATATCCCACTATATCGAGCTCATAATTCTTTGCTCTGATGGGTTTGAAATACTCCTTGGGAATAGAAATATACTGAAAGGATAAAGAGTACCTATCCTTCATACCACAGTAGGAAACATCCTCAAACTTTACCCCCAACCTTCTTGAAATATCCTTCAAGACATCTATCGTATTAGTATTTCGCTTCTTGATCAAAGCTAGAACGTAATTACCCTTCTTCTCTCCCGTTACCCTTAAAATTTCTTTTACTACAAAATCCTCAGGCCTTACCTTTATCTTCACCTCTACCCTTTACCACCCTTTCAAATGCTTTGGCAAACTCCATTTTGAACCCTTCTATCTTCATGGCCTCTTCCGGCTTACCTTCAAGTACAAGTGCTATACCATAGTAAACATCTATATCCCTAACACTGGGATAATTTTTCCTTAGTTCCTCCAATATCCTCTTCGATTCCCCGATGTTACCGAGCCCCATTAGAGAAACAGCCTTACCGAGTAAAAGGAAGGGATTTTTTGGACTAGATCCCAATAGATCGTCAAAGATCCTGAGTGCCTCATCGAACCTGCCCATATCGTTTAAAAGGGATGCCTTAAACTGTAAAAGTGATGGGTTATTCTCGTCATCCTTCAATGCAGTCTCACAGGCTAAAAGGGCTTCATCCAACCATCCCTTTTTCGCAAGATTAACCGCTATTTCACTCCACGGGAGTTCACCAAACATCTTCCTTATCCCTGCCAATCTATTAGCCCTTATTACATCCTGCGCTTTCCTGTAAATAACAGGTCCGTGCCCTGGAAGTAGATTCTCGGGAGAGAGTTCTGAAAGCATCCTTAGAGATAAGAGGTGGTAATCCTCTCTACCACCTGCTACATCATCGCTCGAGGCATAGGCAAATGGTAAAACCGTATCTCCCGTAAATAAAGTCCGGGTACTTCTCTCAAAGAAACAGAGAGAATCAAAGGTATGCCCCGGGGTATGGATTACCTCAAGTTCAAAACCTTCAAAGAATGTAAGTTTATCCCCATGGTATATAAACTTCGTATTGATACCAGCCTCTTTCAATATATCCTTTAACTCCTGAGGAGCAGACTCGTGCATGTATACTTCAAAATTACTATTCCTAATATGGGGAGGATATCTGAGTAGTTCTATAACACCCATAACATGTTCCCTATGGCCATGTGTAAGAACTATCCTTCTGATATCCATATGGGAAAAGGCAATATCGCTTAGCTGTAAAAAGGCGGTATAATCGTTTCCCGCATCTATCAGGGTTAAACCATCCTTACCTTTGATAAGATAAATATTGGAGGACATATCAAAGCCATATAGGAAATATACAGATTCAAAAAAGACATTGTGATCCTTCCACTCATCGGAGAGTTTTTTCCAACCTGCATAATCAAGATCCAAATAAATCTCCATCTCTTCCATTCATCTCCTCCGAAACAAATAGGATCTCACGGATAGATCAGATAGACATTCCCTTTTAATCCTGTCTGTATGCTTCTTCCCCTTAGATAAACCTTATCAAGGTATTTTGTAGCCTCTTTCTCCGCTTCCTCTAACTCCTCTATAGTCGGACGCCTCCATGGCATCCCATCAACCGGCACGTAGGAATCTATTATCAGAGGGATACTTCTATCAATTCCCGCTATAAATCTAGCTAATCCACCTATATCCTTAGAGTCATTGAATCCAGGAATAACTATAGTCTCAACGACCAATTTCACCCCTCTTTCGTACATTCTAATGAAGTTACCTATTACAGGGTCAAGAGAAAAGCCTGTGTAAAATTCGTATTTCTCTGGATCAATGCTTTTGATACTGACCTTTACCGTAACCCTATCATCTAAAAGTTCTTCTATTACCTCATCATCTACACTAAAACCGTTAGTTAAAAGAATAGTTTCAATACCAAGATCTCTCAAGAAACGTAGTATATAAACTAAACTATCATCGCTTGTGGGCTCACCACCCCCAAGGACAACCTGTTTAAGTCCTCTCTCGGCCGATAGTTTCAAAACAACACCCTTAAACTCGTCCAAACTGAGAAACCCACTAAAGGTAAGGCTTGAAATTAAATCCTGGGATAGATGACAATCCCATATTGATCTTAGTCTTAAGCATCCCAAACACCTAAGGTTACAATCGTAAAAGTGAACATAGAGAGAATTATTGTAATCGAAGTAAACGAGATGAAAAATCTTTGTATTTTTCATACTCTTCTTATAACAAATACCCCCTTCCCTTACAATAGTAAAGGAAGGGGGTAGGAATAACAAAAGTAACGATCATGTAGGAGGAACAAAGGGAACCTTGTAGTGTAATTTCATCTTACTATCGGGCCACCACTTCCTCTGCTTAACCTCTCCAGGATAAACCTCTACTTCCTCATATACAGGTTCCTTTATCTTTTCGGTAGGACCGGTATCGGCAGTCTCAGCAACCTCATCACTCACAGTAATCTCCTTCTCAACATAACCTTTGAATCTCTTAATCTTCTGTATCTCAAACTCTATGAAGTGGAAGGTGGTGAGCTTATACTTTACTATAACTGAAGCTGGCACCAAAACCGCATAACCAGTCTCCTTCGTAGTTGGCCACTCAACCTCTAAATTGGGCTCTTCCACTTTGTTACCATCACCATCATATATGGCGAGTAACTTCCCAACTATCTTATCTCCCGGCATAGGCTTGTAGTCCTCATACAACTCATCGGGTAGATACCACCAAAGAGCCCTTTCTCCTGTCTTTACATAACCCCTTACAAGCATCGGGTCAAAACCACAAAGTATAACTCTACATCTCTCAGGCATTTTCTACCTCCTTAAGGAGATTTATTTCTTCCCTCAACTCCTCAACTAATCCTATAAAATAGTTCATAGTATCCTCAAATTCTCCTTCATCTATAAAACCTACCACAAGCATCCTGTTAAGCCACGGGAGTACATATTCCTCGATCTCTCCCCAAAACTCGCTAACTGCTAAATCATAGGGACCATACTCTCTCACTATCCTTACGTAACTCTTCTTCCACTCAGAAACCATACTCTTTACATCCTCTAGTTCCCGGAGGACCCGTTCTTTCGGGACCTCCGGGGGAACACCCCATCTAAAGGGACCTATGTTACTCTTTAGACTCATAACAATAGCACTCCTTAATCACATACTTTTCAGGTACTACCCAGTAGTAGGGCCAATGTATCTTCTTACACCAACCTATTATATCTGCAGGTGGGAATTTAGATCCCTTCAATACCCACTTAAAGTACTTACAGTTCCAACATATATGATCAGTTTTCTTTTCCGGTTCCAAAATCTGCTCCAAAAATTTCACCGGGCTAAGAGTCCTATCTGCCATCCCTCCACCTCCTACCAATCTCTTACTTCGCCTTTCTTCTTCTTCTCCATAAACTCCTGCCATACATCAGGAGAATGTTTCTCTATCTGCCATATAAAGGGATGAATACCTGTGGGACCTGTACTTCTCGGCTGAGGAGCCCATCCTCTCACAGGATAACCCCTTATGCTGAACTTTCTATGATCCGCCTTACCGAGATAAATATCCCTCGGTAGACAGTTATAGGGTCTCGTTCTACCGGGAACTCCAGGATAGAACTTCTCATAACCATTGTTAGGTTGATCGGCGTATAGCGGTAGAATATCAGCCGTCTCACCCGGCTTCTCCTCAGGTCCTCTATACATATAACCATTTATAAGATGAACGTAATAGACAGCACCACAACCGGCACAACCGACCTTGCCCTCAAAATTCCAGAAATTATATGGATCAAGGTAATTTACAGTATCGCATTTCTTACACCAGATGATATCACACATACTCCACCCCCTCTATATGATTCCTTTGGCATACCATTCTTTAATTACACTCATAGGATAACCGAGTAACTCTCTGTAAACCCTCAGATTATCAGCGCCAACAGGTCTTGCGTCCCAATACTTTCTCCTCGGAGTTCTGGAAAGTAATCCAGCGCTGTAAGAACTATGGACCAACAAGTCACCATAGGATGGATCGGCCTGCCATCTTATAGTACCACGCTCCCTGAAATGCGGACTCTCGTAAACCTCTTTATCGTTAAGAACAGGCATCGCAAGTAGACCAGCTTCTGTAAGGATCTTTGCAACCTCGCTTCTACTCTTATCTCTTGCCCACTCTTCAAGAGCATGGTAAATCTCTATCTGAGCGGTAGCTTCAACTCTATCCTTATGTTTCTGGTACTTTTCGTATAGATCCATCCTGTTTATTATCTTGCAGAGCTCCTTGAAGTCTTCATCCTTGAAGGCACTTATCATCACGTATCTCGCCTCATCTCTTAACTGAGGATTCTTCGCATCGGGATAATCACTCTTACCGCAACAGATGATGCCATGCACACAAAGTAGAGTATCCCAGTTACCCCATCTCTGCCTCACTATACCCCACTTGCCGTAAAGTGGCCAAGTATGACCAAGAGCTCTTGCAGCACACATGATCTGGGAAAACTCTATCATAGTTCCAAGACCGGTCTTCTCCCGCCAGTAAAGTGCGGCTAAAATTCCAGCCGTGCCAAGTGTACCAGAGTACCAATCTATAACCCAGTTGGTGTGCTTTACCGGGAATCCACCAAAGTCCTCATGGAAGCCTGTTATAGCAGCTAAACCTGTATGGGCCTGGCCAAGGATGTCATAGGATCCACCGAAAACCTTAGGACCGTATCCAAAACCACCACCCCAGACATATATGAATCTTGGGTTTATCTCCTGTAGATACCTGTAACTTATCTTCCATTTATCGAAAGTTCCTGGCCTATAACATTCCGTTAAACCATCGCTCATCTTAACAAGCTTATACATTATCTCTATTGCCTCAGGCCTATGATAGTCGAGCGTTATAAAATACTTGTTGACATTTGCATTTATAACACCTAATCCTTGACCACTTAAAGGTCTATCATCGTGTAATGGATACACATAGGCCTCATTAAAGGGCGAGGTATGTTTCATAGGGTCAGCTATCCTTGGGAACTCGATCTTTATAACTTCCGCCCCAAGCTCTGCCAAATTCGAAACCATGTGGGGAGTGAATATATACATGGTACAGGATAACCATCTAATACCCTTTAAGGCCTGTGGCTTACTAAACTCGTTACCCACATCAAACAGCTTTCTACAATACTCCTCATAGGGTATCTTGTTAGCCTCTAGTTCTTCTCTCGACCTAGGTCCACCCTGCTCTTCAATTGGTATTCTTTCGATCTTCTCCATAGAAACACCTCCTTACTTAGTTTCAAAATTTGGTCTATAAATCTTAACTATACCCTTCTCTTCGAGTTCTCTCAGCTTCCACTGATCAACACCGCAGTACTTAAGTAGTATCTCGGCGGTATCCTTACCCAGTGGCCTACCGATCCACTTAACCCTTGCTGGAGTCCTCATGTGATACGCATTAGGAGGAACAGCGTACATCACATGCCCATAATGCTCATCCTCTATAACATGGACATAGGGTCTATATACGAAATGCGGATATTCAGCTACCTCATCCGGGAACAATAGCGGACCAGCGGCTATCTCGTACTCAAGTAACTTCTCCTCAACCTCTATTCTATTCTGAGTTCTAAGCCACATCGTGGTAAGAGTATAGGTCTTGATAAGCATATCAAGAGCGTTTCTCGCACCAACCTCTTTCAGCTTGGGATCTTCACCTATCAACCTACCAAATAGAGGGAAGTCCTTTTCGATACACATATTTATCCTGTACCAGAGCCTATCAGTCTGACCACCGATCATCATGAAACCATCTTTACATGGATTCCACGCATACTGGTTGAGACATGGATCCCATGAACCGGTTCTGGCCTTTATACTCTCATTGAAACCGTACCAGGTAATGTCGAAATCCAATATCTCGAATAAAGCTTCCGCTCCCGTCACCTCTATGAACTGACCAACTCCACCCCCGTTATAGTCACGCCAGTACAAGGCAGCAAGAGCGTTAACAGCAGCCTGCTCACCTGCTACGAAATCTGACAACCATGTACCGCTCCTTGTAGGATCACCACCCTTACCTCTATCTAGGAGATCAGGTGGATAACCTGTCTTTGCCACAAATCCACTCGCAACCTGTCCAAATGGATCAAGCATCCACTGACCAAACTTCGACACTCTATCCTTCCATGGACCCCACTGACCAAGTACACCTATCCACACATAAATCAAACGAGGATTTATCTCTGATAACTGTCTATAACCTATACCCAGTTCATCCATATATCCAGGTGGATAACCCTCGAAAATTATATCAGCGGTTGAGGCCAATTTCTTGTAAAGTTCTCTACCTTCCTCAGTCTCAAGATTAAGAGTCACAGAATACTTATTCCTCATCTCGTGGAGAAAGTCTGGAGAAACTTTCTCACCAGTATAGACATCTTCGAACATGTACTCTTCTCTTCCAAAGGGAGCGAGATACCTAAGTGGATCTCCCTCAGGCGGTTCAATCTTGATAACCTCAGCACCAAACTCAGCTAATATACTTGCGGCAAACATGTGACTCAAGCGCCACTGACCAACCTCAAGTACTCTTATACCTCTTAAGGCTTCAGGCTTACCCCACGCATCGTAAAACCATAGATTATCCTCACACCACTTGCCGAACTCCGCAGCCCTTCTCTTCTCGTAGATCTTCATAACTTCTTCCCTCGATGGTGGAGGAGTTACCGGCCACGGACGATTCTCATAACTTGTTAGCTTCATCGCATCAGCACGACTCTTAATCCTTACCTCCTCTGCCATCTCTACCTCCTTTAAAATTAGCTTTGTATAAAACCAAGTTCTATATAACTATATATAATCACCCCTATAGTTTGTCAAGTGGATTTATAAAAAAATGTATTATTTTGTATAAATGCCCAGATCAATTAAATAAAGATCTATCACGTGGTACTACTATAAACACTGGCTTCAACTTTATAAAACATATTTCAATTAAACTATGTTTACTTTGGTAGCTATCTTCTTTCCGAAGATGCGAGAGTGCATGCCCGCTAAGAAGACATGCCTTGTAAAAAGGGATACAAAAATCTATACTAAATATAGGAGGTTAATATGTGGGAAGAACTGATAAAAGAGAGGTTCCCTGAAATCGTAAAGACAAAAAGTGGCAAAGATGTGGTATTAAAGTTACTTGAACCTCAAGATAAAGAGGCCCTGATAGAATACTTCAAGAAAGAGATATCAGATAAGGAAATATCGCTACTCAGGGATAACGTTAAGGATGAAAAAGTTGTGGAGAGTTGGTGTGAAAACATAAATCTTGATAGGGTAATCCCGATTGTAGGACTAGTTGATTCAAAGATAGTAGCAACTGGTAGTCTCCATAGAAGAGATTTCGGTTGGTCAAGATTTGTAGGTAAAATTCGCGTAACGGTTGGGCTATCTTACAGAAACATGGGTATAGGGACAAAGATAATCGAAAAACTGATAGAGATCGGTCGCTTACTCGAACTTGACTCACTCTGGGCCGAAACTTTCGATGTACAAAAGGATGCCATAAAGGTACTCAAAAAGTTAGGTTTTAAATCTGAAGTATCTTTAAAGAAAGTCGCTATTGACGAAAACAACATGCCCCACGATCTATACATCTTTATACTAAGGATAAAGTAAATAAAAAGGGGGCGGGATACCCCCTCTAATGTTTAATGAACTACCTTTTCCGCCTTTACCTCGGTGATAGGTTTTGGAGTCTTATCGGTAGAGGGTGGAAGTAAAGGCAAAGTTACTACAGGTCTTTCACCTGTAAGAGTCTTTAGGAAACTCGTTACCTTCTTAACCTCTATATCTGTTAACTTAACACCAAACTGTATATCTCCCATTATGGCAACCGCATCCTCAAGTGACCAAACTTTACCAGAATGGAAGTAAGGATATGTAAGCTCAATATTTCTCAAAGATGGTACTTTAAAGAGATAATCGTCGCTTGGGCTTTTGGTAACCTGATATCTACCCCTATCCCCTGCAAGAATGTTAGGATCGGGCTTTTTAACCAAACCGAAGGGAGCATAGGTTGTACCACCAAAGTTTACACCGTTATGACAGGAGGCACAACCCTTATCCATAAATATCTGTAGACCCTCAAGCTCCTCCTGTGTTAGAGCCTTATTATCACCCTTTAGGAACTTATCAAAACGGGAGTTTGGAGTAATCAATGTTGCCTCGAAGGCTTCTATAGCCTTTGCAACGTTATCAAAGGTTACAGGATCCTTCTCATTCGGGAAGGCCTTTTTAAACATCTCAACATACTGAGGTATACTCTTCAGAGTAACAACAACTCTCTCAGGAGTGTTATTCATCTCTACAGAAGCCTGAACCGGACCCTTTGCCTGCTCCATCAGATCCTTGGCCCTACCATCCCAGAACTGAGCGGTATTGAAAACGGAGTTGAATACGGTTGGTGCATTTCTTGGCCCCTTCTGCCAGCCATGTCCAATGGAAGTCTCAAGATTGTCGGTACCACCTAGACTCAAATTATGACAGGTGTTACAGCTTATAAGGTGAGAGGATGACAACCTTGGATCAAAGTACAAGAATTTTCCAAGTTCAACCAGTTCCTTTGTTAGCTTAACTCCCTTGTAAGGTATCTCATCAAGTTTCTCAGGAATCGGTTTGAATAACTGCTGAGCTCTTACCCTCAGAGCGTTGGCATCAACCGCATAACCACTACCCACCATCAACCACAACAAAGCTAAAACCATAAACAACACACCACCCCTTTTAACCATCTCACCACCCCCTATTGATATTTTAATTTTGCAATAAGGACACTATTAATTAAAAATAGATCCAAAGGATTATTATGTCAATAGTTAATTAAACTCGATATAATTTTAGAAATTAATCACAAGCTCCCAATAAAGACTCGACTCTTTTTTTCAGTTCTATAGCTTCCTTAAAGTCCGGATGATTCTTTTCTAGATCCTTTAAAAGTTCAAAGGATTCTTTAATCCTACCCTTCTGTAGGTAGGCGAGAGCCAAAACGAACATGGCACCAGGATGTAAGGGAGATTCTTTAAGGACGGTTTCGAAGCATGTTATAGCCTCATCCAGTTCCCCAATATCGGCAAGATTTATACCTAAACTTATAAGAGCTAGATTTTTATCCTTCTCTTCCTGTAATTTCAACTCAAAGTAGGTTCTCTTTACATGATCGGCCGGATTTTCCCAAACAGGGAATAGATGCCCCGGTAGAAAGGCTCTAGGTTTCAATCTCATTATATACCTTACTGATAGAATCAATTCTCCTAAATTACCGCCTACAGGATCAGGTTGTGTAAGTAGCATATATTTACCTATCATAGGGAACAAAACATCAGAGGAAAATAGTAAACCTCTCTCCATATCGTATAACATTATGGTACCCGGTGTGTGTCCGGGTGCATATAAAACTCTCAGAGTCCTATCCGGTAGCTCTATATTCTCATTACCCTTAAGTAAGACAACATCCA
This sequence comes from uncultured Aquificales bacterium, assembly GCA_964590075.1. Lineage (GTDB taxonomy): Bacteria > Thermosulfidibacterota > Thermosulfidibacteria > Thermosulfidibacterales > Thermosulfidibacteraceae > JAGDVO01. Next base: position 152,169 of record CAZPXS010000002.1, on the reverse strand, counting down.
AAGCCATCTTCCTTAAAACATCCTCAACAACCTCACCATAGAGCATAACCTTTGCCTCAAGTTCATGGATATAGATCCTCGGTTTGTACCTTTCGGCTATATGAAATAGTGTACCTATATGATCCGGATGGGCATGGGTGATAAAAACGTTTTCAACTTTCACATCTCTATAGTAATTTTCAAGATCGTACATTATCTCCAGGGAATTACCGGTATCTATTAAAGTCCTACCGTTATTAAGGATATAGACGTTGGAACTCAAAGGCCCTCTACCGTAAAAGAGCATTTCAATACCATCGAATATCTCAGAAAAATCGGAAAGCCTAAAATAAACTTCCCTTGATTCATACGGATCGATCATTTTAACACCCTCCTCGCAAATAGTAGATAACCCGTATGGGCGTTCATCATATCATCCGGTCTAAACCTATCAGGATTTATCTTATACCTTCTCAGCAGAATCTCACATATCTCATCTACCATGAAGTTACTATTCTCAAGAGCTCTTATCAAATCTGAAACCTGATTGGTAGTAGGTAGCAAAAAACAAACACTAGAGCCAGCTTTTAGAGATCTATCTACAGCCCATAGGATATTAACAGGTTCCCTAACATCTATGAATATAGCATCCACATCTCTTTCATCAAACCCTTCCCTCTCAACATCCCTAACCTTAAATAACACGTAATCACAAAGGCCAACTCTCGATAGATTTTCCCTCGCAATAAGAGAAAACTCAGGATTACGCTCATAGGAATACACGATACCGAAGGGTTTAACGGAGAACGCAAGAGCCATGGTTAGTGCACCACTACCAGTACCACACTCTATAACCCTACAACCGCTTGTCACACCGAGTTTTAAAATCGCATAACCTATATCCTTAGGATACATTACCTGGGTAGCTCTCTTTACCTTCTTGAGAAAATCGTAAATAGTGGGCCTAACAACATAGAATCTCTCGCCCTTTTTGGATTCAACCACACTCCCATAGTCTCTACCTATCAGTGTAGAAAGATCGATGTTCCCCTTATGGGTAGAGAAATAGCCTTTTTCAACCTTTACTAAAAAGCTCTTTCCACTTTCGGAAACGAGTAAGACAAAATCACCCTCCCTTATCATAGTTTAATCTTATATAACGCCTGTATTTCTTTAGCAATAAAATAGCCGATTATTGAAAAAACCGTACCACGGGAAATATAATGTAAACTATGGGTAAGGCATTCCTGATAACAGGAACTGACACAGGAATAGGTAAAACCTTCATAGGTAGATGTCTTATAAGGTACTTTACCGAGATTAACTTAAGGGTTGTTCCCTTTAAACCGATAGAAACCGGTGTTTTTAACGATCAGCCGGAGGATGGTTTGACATTACTTAAAGAAGCAAAAATAGAGGAAGACTTGGATAGAGTAGTTCCCTACCGTTTCGAACTACCCGCAAGTCCTCTTGTGGCTAGTAGAAAGGAAGGGAAACCTATAGATTTAACGAGAATAGTGGAAACCTTCAACCAATTAAAATCGCGTTACGATCTTGTTATGGTGGAAGGTGCTGGAGGTATATGTGTTCCTATAACCCAGAGCATAACCTATCTTGAACTAGCGAAAATACTCAATATCCCTGCCGTGGTTATAGCGAGAAGTAAACTCGGAACTATAAATCACACACTACTTACAGTCAGAATCGCAAAAACCTACGGGATCAGAATAATAGCGGTCATCCTCAATCAGTACGAAGGGCTAGATTACGTGGAAAAAACAAATCCCAAGGTGATCGAAGAATTGGAAAACATAAAAACCTTTGTAGTAGAAGCCCTTAAAGAACCAAAACCCCTCAAAGAGATAGGAGAATATATCCTTGCAAATATATAACCTTATATCCGTAATCCTAGATAGAATATTCATCAATCAACAAAAATTAGAAGGAATAAAAATACCAGCAAAAATCGTGGGTATAGAAAATGATAAAGTCAAGCTCAACATTAACGGTGTTATAATAGATGCCCAATGGAACATAAACACCGAGCCCCAAATAAATAGCAGAATAATGCTATTACTAACAAAGATAGAAAATGGGAGTATAATATTCAGATTGATACCAAGGGATCAGGAAACTCAACAAACAGAGAAAAAAGAGAAAAATTCCGAACTTGACATGACAAAATTTAAAAAATATACTATAGAAATAAACGATAAAATAGAAGATAAAGATATAGAAAAAAAGCTAAAAACCACAATTTCTTCTTTAAAATTAGATGATCAAAACTTATATGGATACCATATAATGTTTAAGGAACAAAATAAGACTATAAATGTATTACTCTCTTTTAAGAAAAAACAAAAAAAGGCAAAACTTGCAAAAATCATGTTTATAGATGAGCTTATGGGAAACGTTATGATAAATCTTATGATGATTGATAAAAGTCTCATAGCGAGAATAGTGGTTGAAAGGGAGGAGACCTATACAGCTTTCGAGCGGTACTATGAAGAGATGCAGGAGGAATTAAAAAGGGTAGGTTATGATAGAATTAGGCTAAACATTACCAAAGGATCGATAAGGGAAGATAGTTTCTTAGGAGAGGCGATAATTGAAGAGAGAGTATAGGGAAAAAAAGGCTGTAGCTCTATCATACGATCCAGAGAAACAAAATGCCCCGATTGTAGTTGCTAAGGGTAAAGGTTATCTGGCGGAAAAGATCATAGAAGTGGCGAGGAAACATGATATAATAATAGAGGAAAACCCTTTACTTGCTGAAAGTCTGTATAACGTGGAGGTGGGAGAAGAGATACCTGAGGAGCTGTATGAAGCCGTTGCGGTGATTATGGCCTTTGTTTTTAAAGTCAGAAATGGATTCAAAAAGATCTAGTACTTACATCTATAGTAGTAATAGTTAACCAGAACCTTCTTTAGGTATTCCCTAGCCTCCTCTACAGGGAAAAACTCGGCAAGATCAACGGCATCGTTCGCCCATGCATTCTCCGACAACCACTTTTTAAGTCTTGTGGGCCCCTTATTATAGGCAACTATAACCTGAGGTAAATTGAACTTGGAACTAAGATGCGAGAGATACCAGGTTCCGTAACGAATCGAAAAGAAGGGAATAAAAAGTTTATGTTCGCTCTTTGAATCCCCCAGATTCTCGGCTATCCAGTTTGCAGTAGGGACTATCATTTGCATAAGTCCCCTTGCATCGGCAAAGCTTCTGGCAAAACGATTGAAGAGACTCTCCTGTCTCATTATAGCGTAGATAAGATCCTCATCAACCCCGAATAAATGAGCATGGAGTCTCACATATCTATTTTCCGGCCTGAGAAAGGAATACCTCTCTATCTCTTTGGCCGATAGTTTCAGAACATAAAGAGCCCTGATACCGTAATAGGGATTTCTCATGCGGTATATGAAGTCTTTATTTTTCTCCAAGCACCCGATAACATACTCCTTTGACTTCTCGTCAAGTCCAGCTAACTGTAAAGTCATCAAATAAGCACAATCCTTAGTTTCAAAATCATTAGCATAATCGTTACTCTTATCCGAATTATACCCGTTACCGTAAAGGGTTTCACATCTACTTAATTTAGACCAGTTAACGACCAACTTATAAAAATTGAGATCCCCCTTACTCAATTTACCTAACTCTTCACCATAACTTAAACCCAGTAACTTCCTGACCTTAGCCCTATAGTAAAGTAGAACATCATCGTCGGTATTCTTTGTAACCTCTAGAAATTCCTTCCACCTACCCATACGGTAATAGGCTAGAGCCTTATATCTCTTCTTTAGATTTTCATCCTTTAGAAGCTCGATCAGTGAGAATAACTTATCATAATCCTGTGTAAAAAAGGCATCTTTAATGGCCATCAACTCTTCACTAACACCCGGCGATTTTACCGCAGGTGTTAATGTGACCTTAACCTCCCTAAAGAGGGATCTTGCAACTTCCTTGGTCTCAGGATCATCTATAGAATCGAGCACCCTATAGGCAGAGTCAACTAAACCGTTTCCCAATAGACAGTATATGGCGTATAGTTTCAAACCGGTATCGTTGGTTACACTTACCTCACTTACAGCAAGGTTGCATAAACCGAGTAGCGAGTATCTCTCAGCTCTACTTAAATCACCGGCAACCGCGTAGTGACAGAAAGAGCACAGAAGGACTAGTATAAAAAAACTAACCCTCGTTCTCCTCACCAACTATTAACCTACCCTCCTCCTCATCCTTCATCAACTTATACTCTATACTATCAACCAGTGCTCTCCAACTCGCCTCTATAACGTTTTCATGTACACCAACCGTTCCCCATCTTCTCTTACCATCGGTAGACTCTATCAAAACCCTAACCTTGGCTGCGGTACCGGAATACTCGTCGAGAATACGAACCTTATAATCAACAAGATGCATCTCAGCAAGGTTTGGATAGAACTCTTCAAGCGCTTTCCTCAAGGCCCTATCGAGAGCGTTAACGGGACCGTTTCCTTCACTCGCCGTATGTAGCGAACCAAAGGGAGTCTCTATCTTTATAGTAGCTTCACTTATAGGCTCGTCATCCCTACCCCTCTTCTCAACTATGACTCTGAATCCTCTAAGATCAAAGTAGGGCTTAAATTTCCTTAGGGCCTTCTTGACGAGTATCTCGAATGAAGCCTCGGCACCTTCAAACTGGTAACCCTGATATTCAAGGTTCTTGAGTGTATCGAGTAACTCCTTAACGAGAGGATCATCGCTCGAAAGATCAACACCGAATTCCTGGGCCTTATATACTATGTTAGACCTACCCGATAGATCGGATATCAAAACTCTCCTAACGTTACCTACAAGTTCCGGATCTATATGCTCATAGGTTGACGGATTTCTCATTACCGCACTAACATGAACACCTCCCTTATGGGCAAAGGCAGCCCTACCAACATATGGTTGGTGTGTCCATGGTTTCATATTTGCAAGTTCATACACGAATCTTGAGACACTCGTGAGCTTTTTAAGATTATCCCTACCTATACAGGTATAGCCCATCTTTAACTCAAGATTCGGAATTATAGAACAAAGATTAGCATTACCACATCTTTCACCAAGGCCGTTTATTGTACCCTGAACATGAGTGACGCCAGCTCTTACAGCAACTATAGAGTTTGCAACCGCACATTCCGTATCGTTATGGCAATGGATACCTAAAGGTGCATTTACAACCTCCCTCACCCTTTTCACTATATCTTCAACCTCAAAGGGTAAGCTACCACCGTTTGTGTCACATAGAACTATAACATCCGCTCCCGCTTCCTCAGCCACTTTTATAGTCTTAAGGGCATAATCGGGATTCCTCTTGTAACCATCAAAGAAATGTTCCGCATCGTAAACCACCTTTCTACCATGTTTTTTAAAGAAACTGATACTATCGAAGATCATCCTCAAATTCTCGTCAAGGCTGGTTCTAAGTGCATCGGTCACGTGTAAATCCCAGGATTTACCAAAGATAGCTACAACTTCCGTCTCCGCCTTAAGCAGTGTTATTATATTGTTATCTTTCTCAACCTTTACATTTGGTCTACGGGTACTACCAAAGGCTGAAATCTTTGCATTTTTAAAATTCATCTTTTTAACAAGCTCAAAGAATTCCATATCCTTCGGATTTGATCCAGGCCATCCACCCTCTATATAATGCACACCAAGGTCATCGAGTTTCTCAGCTATAAGTAACTTATCACTCGAAGAAAAGGATACTTCCTCACCCTGGGTTCCATCTCTTAAAGTTGTATCGTAAATCTCCACCAACATGGTCCACTCCTTTTAAAAAGAGATTTTATAGTTAAAAAGAATAATATACACCTATTTTTTGATCTTGCAAGATCCAAGATAGGAATATGTAGGGAGGGGGTACCCTCCCAGAAATTAGCCTATGAAAGCCTCGTGCAAGGCTCTAACTGCAAGTTCAGTGTACTTTTCCTCGATAACACAGGATATCTTTATCTCCGAAGTACTTATCATAAGGATATTAATACCTTCCTTAGCGAGAACTTCGAACATCTTAGCAGCAACACCCGGATGGGATCTCATTCCTACACCTACTATAGAAACCTTAGCTATCTTCTCTTCCGTTGTATAACCTTTTGCCCCTATACTCTTAACAACATCCTCTATAACTCTAACTGCCTTGGGTAGTTCGGTCTTAGCAACGGTAAAGGAAACATCCGTTATACCCTCATGAGATACATTCTGGACGATCATATCCACGTTTATATTGGCCTCCGCTATCGGTTTGAATATGCTAGCCGCAATACCAGGTCTATCGGGAACACCTATAACAGTAACTCTTGCCTGATTCTTATCATGGGTAACCGCTGAAACCAAAACCTCTTCCATATCCTTCTCAAAAGGAACTATCATAGTACCCTCCTCGTCACTAAATGATGATCTTACATGTATAGGAACATTGTACTTCATGCCTATCTCTACAGATCTAACCTGCATGACCTTAGCACCAAGTGAAGCCATCTCTAACATCTCTTCAAAACAAATCCTATCGAGCTTTTTAGCCTCAGGAACTATCCTTGGATCCGCGGTAAAAACTCCCGGAACATCCGTATATATCTCACACACATCCGCACGAATTGCGGCAGCAAGAGCAACGGCTGTAGTATCCGAACCACCTCTACCAAGTGTAGTTACATCACCCGTCTCCTCCGCAATACCCTGAAAACCAGCGACTATAGGTATCTCACCCCTTTTCAGAGCCTCCAGTATTGGCTCAGCTTCGATCCTCTTTATCCTAGCCTTGGTATGTGCATCGTCGGTTATGAATCCAGCCTGCCTACCGGTAAACGATCTAGCATTGTAACCCATTGATTTTAGAGCTATTGCGAGTAAAGCAGCTGAGACCCTTTCGCCAGAAGACATGAGTAAATCCATCTCCCTCTCATCAGGTAGTTCGGTTATGCTTTTGGCAAGGTTTATAAGCCTATCGGTCTCACCAGCCATTGCGGAGACAACTACTACAACATCATGCCCAGCATCCTTAGTCTTGGCAATACGTCTTGCAACGTTCTTTATACGTTCAATATCTCCAACGGAAGTCCCACCGTATTTCTGTACAATTAGTGCCATAACATCCTCCAAGTGTACATTTTCACAACCTTTCCAAATCCTTTAATCCTTTTTAGATTATTTGTCAACAAGGTATACAAACTATTTTACCATTTTCCATATCATACTTTATGAGCCCCTTACTTTCCATGTAATCCAGTCTACCCATCATTTCCGATAGAATAACATAGAGGAAAGATTTATCCAGATTCTCATAGGTGTTAATAACTAATTCGTAGGGTGTAGCTTTTTTAAGAGAGATAAGCCAATTTAGAATATAATCGGCCTTTGCATCAAGTCTCTTATATAAGTTTTCCACCGCGACTTTAAATTCACCCTTCTCCTCTTTATGAGCCGGATAAAACTCCTCAATTCCCATTTCAAGCAATCTATTTAAAGAATTAAGATGTATGTTCATTGATTTTACTCTATTACCATTTTCATCGACATCTATTATCGGTTCAGAGGTCATATTGGTGAATATCAGATCTCCACTTATAATCCTCTTACCATCACTTAACACTATGTGACCCATCGAGTGTCCTGGAGTATGTATAACATCGAGCGAAAATTTATCAAATTCGAGTTTACCCTCTTCTATAAATTCAACAGAATCTTCAGGTAGATTAAGGCAAAAGCTACTTTCCCATTCGAGGAATTTCAAAAAGAGTGGGTAAAAATCGGGAGGTGTACCTAACATCTCAATAATTGGTATAAGCCCCATATAGTATTCCTTACGGTTTTTGGCCTTTTCGTAGTCCAACCTATGTATGTATATTTTAGCACCACTTTCCTCTGCGATTTTTTTCGCCATACCGAAGTGATCACAGTGACCATGGGTAAGTACTATCCTTTTAATATCTCTCAGAGTTAAGCCAATATCAGAAAGAGCATCCCTCAACCTCCTAAAATTCTCTTCCGAATAAACCCCTGCATCCACCATAGTAATTGGATCCTCTAGGATCACATAGATCGCAACCCAACCTATATAATAGGGAGTCTCAAGAACTATCCTCTTAACCTTATTGTAATTTATAGCCATCTTAACTATACTAACACCGTGGGCAAGAAAGAGCAAGGTATAAACTTTAAAGAAATAATCGAAGAACTTCCCTACCCGTTAATGGTTATAAACAACTCCCTTATCGTTGAATATGTAAATCCAGCAATATACAACATATTCAGTAGCTGTAACAAAATTATAAATAAAAGCATATTCGAAATAATAAAAGATGAAAATATATTTGACGTAATTAAAAAAGTGATTACAGACAACATAGCTATAATAAATAGCAAAATATCAATAATAGATGATACAAAAAGAGACTTTCTGGTAGACATGTATCCTGTAAAGTTAGAAAAAGATACAAAATTCGTGATCATTCTTAAGGAAATTTCTCAAATGCAGATATCTGAATCAAAGGAGGAAAGATTTAAACAACTAAAAGTGATCGAAGAAACTATAGAATACATAATAAACAAATTTTTGCCAAAACTAGAAACTTCTGTTTCTCTGCTAGACTTAATAAATACCACAGAGAATTGGGAAGAGTTAAACATGCTAAATAAATTGATCAACGAAATGTATAGCTACATTAAAGATCTTCAAGATTTAATATACGAAGATGAACTAAAAGTCAAAATAAATATACATAAAATATTGGAAGACTCAATGGTAATAGTGGAAGAGTGGCTAAAAGAAAAGAAAGCAAAAATAACAAAAAATTATGATCCAACTATACCAGAAATAGAAGCAAATCCAATTGCTTTGATTAAAGCATTTTCTAACATAATGATTGTAATAGTTAAGAAGCTCAACGAAAAAGATACGATATCAATAACTACAAGACAACTAAACAACATTAGACTAAGACCTGATAAAAAGACAGTAGTTATCGAAATAAAAATAACAACAGAAAATAGCAAAGAGATAAACTCAAAATTATTCGAAACAAGTAACCCTAAACTACTTCTATCATATAAGATCATATCAGATAACGGTGGTCTTATAGACACTATACTTAGAGATAGGACAATAACAATTAGAGTGTTACTACCCTCATGAGGATAATTATCCTTGAAAGGGATCCAAATACAACCTGGTTAATAACAAGGATGCTTGAGGAACACGATCTAATCCTTCCATCAAGTGTTAAGGATGCGGAAATCATCCTAGAAAATGAAAGGGTAGATCTTGTCATCTCAGGTATCTCGTTAAACGATGGATCAATATGGAACTTAAAGGATTACTTTGAAAAAATTCCATTCATAGTTATAAGTGCTAATCCCGCTATCGATAGGATAGATGATCTACTTGCTGCCAACGTATCGGACTACATAAAAAAACCTATTACGAAAGAAAAACTCCTAGAAACGATTCAAAGAGTGATAGAAGAAAAGAGTAGAGAGTATGAAAGCGATATAGTTATACTGGAGAAAAAGGTACAGGATGCCTCTGATAAAATAAGAGAGAACATAATATTAAAAAGCCCATTCGTAGTGATAGGTGAACCAAAGGTGGGAAAAAGAACTTTAATAAAAAATGCCGCAGGAAAACTTAAACTAAAAATTAACGAAGGAACCAACCTTGATGCTGGAAAAAGTAGCATAACAATACTGGATATAAGTAATCTACACCCCAGTATAGTAGAAAAAATAGTTAACTTCGAATATAATACAATATTAGCTTTTGTGTTCGATGGAAGGGAAGAAGACTTCTTTGACAAAGCTCCAGTAAATAAAGACATACTGAAAATTATAGGTAACAGAATAATAGAAATACCACCTTTAAGAGAAAGAAAAAACGAAATTATCCCCATTTTAGAAGTTTATATAAAAAAATTTAATCCTAATATAAAACTAAATTTCACACCAAAGGCGAAGGGAATCTTACTGGATCACAACTGGCCCGGTAACTTTGCCGAGTTGATAGAAGTAGCTGAAGAGCTAGCAAAGATTGGAAAAGACACTATAGAAGATTATCTGATTCCTCCAGAAATAATCTATGGTGTCAGGTATCCTTTCATTAAGCCCTTGAAAGAAACGGTTGAAAAACTACTAAAGGAAGGAAAGGCTAACATCTACGATGAGATATCGAAGATAGTCGAGAGTATAATGATAAAAGAAGCCCTAAAGATAAGTAACTACAACCAATCGGTAGCCGCAAAAAAACTAGGTTTACATAGAAATACTATAAGGTATAAGATTAGAGAACTAAACATAATTATAGGTAAAGGAGGTGTAGATGAGGATAGCTGAGATAATAGGTGAACTCGCTTTAGTTTCGGCAATAACAGCACCTAAAAGTAAGGGACAGAACTACGTTAAGGTTCATCTAATAACCGATAGAAAAGAGATAGAAAAAATCGCACTAAAGATGATAGAGATCGGTAAGAATAAGAAGGATCCGTTCTTCATAAGGGATGGAAAGAGTGTGTTGAATTCGGATGGTATGATCCTGATAGGTATAAAAGAGTGGGAACCGGTTGGTTTAAACTGCGGTGCCTGCGGATTTGATAGATGTATAACGATGAGGGATAGTAAAAAATTTAAAGATTTCGAAGCTCCTATTTGTGCCTTTAGATACATGGATCTAGGAATAGCAATGGGATCACTTGTAAAGACACTGTCGATACTGAACGTTGATAACAGAATAATGTATAGAGCTGGGGTTATAACCAAGGAAATGCAGATAGTGGATTTCAATGTGGTAATGGCAATACCCTTTTCAATATCAGGCAAAAATATATATTTTGACAGAGAGATACCAAGGATAGAGGAAGATGAGGTTACTTAAGATAATATTGGTCTTTTTGGGACTAAGTCTTTTATCCTCCATCTCGATAGGTGGAGTTCTATGGCTAAAGTGGAACTATATAGACCTTCCAACGGTTAAGGAGTTAAAAAGGTACACACCTCCTCTTATCACGGAAGTCTACGACATCAACGGAAGGCTGATAGGAGAACTTTATGAGGAAAGAAGAATATACGTACCCATAGAAAGGATACCAAGGATAGTACAGTTGGCATTTTTAGCGGCTGAAGATGCAAGATTCTATGAACATAAGGGACTCGACTACAAGGCTATAATAAGAGCTATTCTGATAGATATAAAGGAGAGACGATTCGCCCAAGGTGCATCAACCATAACCATGCAGGTTGCGAGAAACATGTTTCTAACACAGGAGAAGAGCATTGGGAGAAAGATAAAAGAGATGCTTCTTGCCAAAAAACTGGAGGAGACTCTACCGAAACAGAAAATCCTTGAACTCTATTTGAATCTAATATACCTGGGCCATGGTGCCTATGGAGTTGAAGCGGCAAGTAGAACCTACTTCGCAAAATCCGTATCAAATCTGGACCTAGCGGAAGCAGCTCTACTTGCAGGATTACCAAAAGCTCCAACCTACTACTCACCCTACTACTATCCCCAGAGAGCTCTCGAAAGAAGAAACTGGGTATTATCAAGGATGCTGGAGGAGGGTTTTATAACAAGGGCGCAGTACGAAAAGGCGGTAAATGAATCACTAAGGGTAAAAAAAGAAGGGATGATAAGGGTAAATAAGGCCCCCTACTTTTTAGATGCCCTATATCAGGAACTTTCAAACATGTATGGTAAAGATACGGTTTTAAAGGGTGGGCTAAAGGTATACACAACTTTAGATCTCGATGCTCAAAGAGATGCGGAAAGAGCTTTATTAAACGGTGTAATAAGAATAGAGAAGAACCTGGGTCTCATACCGAAGGATCAACCACCAAATTACGAACTATGTAGGATAACCGATATAGTGGGAGAATACGTAAAATGTACCTATAGTGGTAATAGTTACACATTGGATATCAAGGAGATAGGAAGAACCGTAAACAAGGGTGATGTGGTAAAGGTATGGCTTGATAGATCTCATAAACTCAGAGTCTGGAAGGAACCACAGGTAAACGGAGCTATACTCTCTATAGATCTAGATACCATGGGTATAATAGCCTACGTCGGGGGCTATGACTATAACATCAGTCAGTATAACAGGGTCATACTTGCAAAGAGACAGCCGGGTAGTGCATTTAAACCCATAGTATACGTAACTGCCTTGGAAAATGGGCATACTCCCTTTGATAGCGTGGTGGATCAACCTGTAGAGTTTCCAATAGGTATAAAAGGACAGAACTGGTCTCCCAAAAACTATGATAACAGATATTTAGGTACAATACCTCTATGGATGGCTCTTGCCCTTTCAAGAAACACCGTAACCGCTCAACTCGCAAACGAAATCGGAATAGACAAGGTAATAAATATGGCTAAGAGACTCGGAATAGAATCACCTTTAAGAAGAGATCTATCGACAGCCCTTGGTTCATCGGAGGTAAAGTTGTATGAACTCACGAGAGCCTATATCCCATTCGCAAAGGATGGCCTTTTATGTAAACCCTACTATATAACCAAAATAATAGATGCTAGGGGAAACATAATATTCGAGAATAAAGGGACCGAATGTGTAGAGGTTCTGGATAAAAACGTAGCAAGTCAGATGTTATTCATGTTGAGAAAGGTAGTTGAGGTAGGAACGGCAAGAAGTGCACTATCGATAGGTGAATTCTCAGCTGGGAAAACCGGTACATCGAGTGAATATAGAGATGCATGGTACATAGGCTTCACAAAAAGAGTCCTCACAGGGGTATTTGTTGGAAGGGACAACTTCCAGAGTATAGGTAACAAATATACAGGTTCTGTAGCGGCCCTACCCATATGGATAGAGTATACAAAGAGTATACTACCGAGATATCAGCCTCCACCTCCACCGGTAGAGGAGATGGAACAACCAGAAACAACGACCGAAAACCAAACAATGCCCCAACAGGGGCTGGAATATATCGATAAGATACCGGAAGCCCCAAAGGGAGCTGACTAATGAGGAACATCAAGGATCTATCCTTAGAGGAACTAAGGGAATATTTAAATAAGGGAAAATACGAAAATTACAGAGTATACCAAATACTGGATTGGGTTTATAAGAAATCGGTGAAATCCTTCGACCATATGACAAACATACCAAAAAACCTTAGAGAACTCTTGAAGAAAGAGTTTGATCTAATCTCTTTAGAGATAATGGACAAGATAGAGTCGATAGATGGAACGACAAAAATAATATACAGAGCAAAGGATGGAGAAATAGTTGAAAGTGTTCTTATACCAAACAGAGAAAAACTCACCCTATGCATATCAACACAGATCGGTTGTAAAATGGGTTGTAAATTCTGTTTTACAGGTTCCCAAGGATTCAAGAGAAACCTAACCGTTGCAGAAATCATAGATCAATTTCTAATCGTCGTACAGGAATTTGGACTTAAACCGACAAACATAGTAATGATGGGAATGGGAGAACCGCTTGATAACTGGAATAATGTTAGAGAGGCGCTTATCAAACTAACGGATCAAAGGTACTGTAACTTCTCAAAAAGAAGAATAACCCTATCCACTGTAGGAATAATTCCAAAACTAAGGGAACTCATAGATGAATTTCCCGATCTACCAATCGCCATCTCTCTAAACGCAGGTACAGGCAAAACGAGAAGAGAAATAATGCCTATAGAAAAGATATATCCGATGGATGAAGTACTCGAAATCCTGAAGGAGAGGGAAAGGTCAAGAAAGATAATCACCATAGAGTATGTTGTTATAAAGGGAATTAACGATAGTGATAGTGAAATAGAGGGGCTGATAAATCTCATAAGAAAGAAAAGGATAAGGTGTAAGGTAAATCTCATACCCTTTAACGAATGGCCTGGTAGTGAATTCTGTAGCCCTGATTACGATAGGATTCTCGAGATACAGAATAAACTCATAAACAACAATATCTCTACATTCATAAGAAAGAGTAAAGGTAAAGACATACTTGCAGCCTGTGGTCAGTTGAGGTGGTGTTATTCAAACAAGGGATGAGGAAAAGTTCAAACCAGCGGTCTCCTCAAAATCAAACATAATATTCATGTTCTGTAATGCCTGCCCACTTGCACCTTTTACAAGATTATCTATGGCGCTAACAACAACGAGCTTGCCTTTATCCTTTCTCATCTCCCAACCTATCGCTATAAAATTGGAACCTCTAACTTCCCTTACCTCAGGAAATCTCCCCTTTGGATAAATCTTAACAAAGGGCTCATCACCGTAAAACTCCCTGTAAATTTCCTCCACATCCTCCCAAGTATAGGTTTCATCAATATCTACATATATCGTTGATAGAATCCCCCTATTCATCGGAACAAGATGTGGTATAAATAGGATAACAGGCCTTTCCCCAACAGCCTCGGCGAGTATCTCCTCCATCTCAGGATTATGCCTATGACCACCTACAGAATAGGCATAAAAATTCTCATCAACCTCTGAAAACATCAACCTCAACTCGGCCTTTCTACCTGCCCCACTTACCCCACTTTTACAGTCAGCGATAACGGTATTTCTGACCAATCCCTTTTTAAGTAGAGGATATAGCGGAACTATAACGCTCGTAGCGTAGCAACCCGGATTAGCAACAAGTTTTGCGGATCTTATCTTCTCCCTGAATATCTCTGGTAAACCGTAAACCGCTCTGGATAAATACTCACGATAGGTATGTTTTTTACCATACCACTTTTCATATATCGAGTAATCCTTGAATCTAAAATCTCCGGAGAGATCTATCACCCTTTTACCCCTCTCCATCAGTTTGCGAGCAACCTCCATGGAGGTTCCATGGGGTAAACAGAGAAAACATACATCAACATCTTCAATATAATCAAAGGCTTCTTCGGTCTTGACAAGTTCTATATCACACAAACCTTTAAAGGTGGGAAAGAGATCGCTAAATCTATTTCCGCTATAAGTCTCGGATGTAAGTAAAACACATTCACAGAGGGGATGCTGATTAACCAGTTTCAATAGCTCTATCCCTGTGTAACCTGTAACACCGAATATGGCCACCTTAACCATCGGTAATCCTCCAAAACTCACCGATTAACCCTAAAAAAGATACCCCATTCATAGAGTATTGTAAATACATATAATAAAAGCCCCTACCCTTTAGGTAGGGGCTTAGTGAGAAAGTAGGAGGTGGAAGGTATCTATAACCTAGAAGCGGTATTTAAATAGGAGGTAACCTACATTGGCACTATACTCCTTGTCCTTATAAGCTCCTGTAAGGAACGAATTTGGGATACCTGTAGCGGGGACAATATACATGTAACCATTCCAACCAACATCGCTATAGGATAACTTTTCATACATATAGCCAAGAACGAACTGGATGTTCTTGGTGTAGTTATAGCTCAACTTTAACGTTAGATTCTGTAATAGATAGTCATCGGCATCTCCTATATCCTTAGCCGGTGTTCCAAATTCCTTTGAAAGATCGACTTTTCCATTACCACGCTCATTAAGATAGGATGCGCTAAAGGTCAACTTATCCTTTATCACAGGTACCTCTAAATTAGCACCCCATGTGTAAACGAGGTCTTTGAGTTCGCTACTCCAGTTATAACTATTACTAGTAGGAGGATCGTATGGATCAAAGGAGTAACTACCGCTGGGGATTATGTATCTACTTTTTGCCTTATACTTAACCTCCTCATAGTCAAAGAAGACGCTTAACTTTGCAAAGTCTGGTCTATCATAGGTAAGATCAACCGAAAATCCGTTAGTCTTATCACTCTTTCTACCAAGGATGGTCTCATCGTAATCGTTATTCCTATACAGGTACTCAAAGCCCAAGGTTAGATACCTAACGGGTTCAATGTCAAATCCTACCTTAATCACGTCCATCTTCTTGTCAGTTGCATCGAATCTCCTTACGAATCTCTCTATATAGTGTGGATCGGTCTTACTCGAGCCAGCATCGGAAAGCTTAAAGTCCGAATTTCTCCACAACCTCTCGTACCTCACCTTAAAGGTAAGCCAATCAAAATAACTATTCTTCAGTTCAGCATAGATCTTGTTATCTTCAGTTTTCTCAGCATCCTCCCTAACCTTGTTTCTATCAACCTTCAAGTACTCGTAACCCGCAAGGATCTTGGTATAGTATGGAAGTTTAAAGCTAAGATCAGCTCCGAAATTGTTCTTCTTATACTCGAATAGCTCGTTTTCTAGGGTACTTGTAGAATTAAAGATGAACTCTATCTTATTGGAATCGTTTTCCTTCTTAAGATAATTGTAGTATAGTCTCGCACTCAAGAAACTGAGGGGACTAGTTGTTAGATAGATCGATGCGTTCTTGTATTTTATATCACCATCGAAACTCTTATCCGAAATGGTTAACGTATAAAGGTTATATCCCCATGGGTAGTAAGGAATCTGATTCCATAGATCGTAGTCACTTTCAAGCTTTGAATAACTCAAGTTAAAGGCTATACTCGTATTATAGGGCAGTCTCTTTAATGCACCTTTTAAGGCAAACTTATAATAGTCATTATCGGGAGCGAGAGAATCAACCTCATAGAAGGTTTGGTTAGTCACATATGGGTTTCTCCATGTTAACCTTTCCTTGCTATTATCAAACTTGCTGTATAAGAATGAGGCACCTAAAAGATAATTTAGATCACTATATCCGATTTCGAAGTTAAGATTATCAGTCTTATAGTCGATAGGAGCTGGCATCTCAACTATATTACCAAAGGGAGAACCACTTGTAACTCCAGTTCTCCAAACACCACTTGGAGAACCTATAGGATACTTCCCCTCTATATCCCACTGATTTACACCAGCAGAAACATATAGTGGTAAACTACGCGGCGATACATCTAAATCTAAGCCGTAGCGTTTTATCTTCTTATAATAATCGAACTCATTCCAAGTAGAAGGATCTCTACTAAAATTCAAAGTAAAATTACCTGGAATCGGGGGTGCGGAATAGTCTAATTTACTACTACCAGGATTGGCGTAGAAGGTCTTCGCACCAAAGGAATAGTTATGAATCACTTCATCGTAGAATAGCTTATACTTAAATAGCCCATACTTACCACCCGTTAGAGAGTAGCTTTGGTCATCGTAACCTATGTTACTACCACTAAAGTTTAGCCAATAGGTATTATCCTCAGCCCTTATGTTAATGTCTCCAAAGGCTCCATCCTTAAGATCCCTGTATTCCTGGAACTTTGCACTATCCTTTTCTGAGCCTACACTTCTCAAACCAAGGTTGATATCCCCATCCGTCTTTATGTCAGCAGCAAATACCGTACTTGTAACCGCGATTAAACCAGCCAAGACAAACTTAAGAACACCCCTCATAAACCACCTCCTTAATTATTATCTTACAAAAGCTTTTCCACTATTATAACCGCTTGCAGGGTTGGCAGGTGCGTTACTACCGTGTATGTTATAGTGGCAGTTGGTACAAGCTCTAGCAAAGAACCTGTTACTCGGACTAGTTCCTTTGAATCCACTATTAGCATCATAGATCGTACCTGGATGTCTCTGCCAATCATGGCAATCCTGACATATATTCGGTTGTTTCTCCCTCAGTAGTTTGGAAGCCTTGGCTCCATGAGGATTGTGGCATATGGCACAATTTTCCTCAACCGGTGGATGTTCCCAAAGGAAAGGTCCTCTCTTATCCGCATGACACTTATAGCAGAGTTGATTTACATTCTCCGCTTTAATCATACCGTGGGACAATGTTCCATGCACCTCATGGCAGTCACTACACTTTACCTTCCCCTCCATTATTGGGTGGTGAGAATACCTATTAACCTCTCTTCTGATATCCCTATGGCAATTTAGACAGGAGGCAGGTTCCTCTGGTTTTACCGTCTTTTCGCCGCTATGGATCCTATGACAACTTGAACAATCCACATCGTTCCTAGCATGCTCCCCCATAGACCAGAAACTGAGTTTCCTATCCTTGCCATGACAGGACAAACACGCCTCGGCCTTCTTCTTAGCATCTAGCTTAGAATCACTAAAGGCAATCAAACCTCCAACACCCTTACCTCCTCCCTGCTCAACGTGAGCACCACCCGGGCCATGACAGGACTCACATCCCTGTAAAGTGGCAGGGCTACCGGGAACATTAGCCTTTCCGTGAACGTTCCCCTCGAGGGTTTTAGCCTTATCCTCGTGACAACTAACACAGGAATCCTTACCAGCATAGGTGGAACTAGATGCAGCCTTCCCGTTATCCTTTGCAGTTGCACCATAAAAATACACCAAGAGAGAAACCATAGGAACAACAACCAGCCACTTGAGCTTGCCCATACGCTACCTCCTTCACTTTGATTTATAGTATAAATATAAAGCACTGCAGTATAATGTCAAGAGTGAAAACTAATACAAACACTTTATAAGGATATAA
>CAZPXS010000002.1:0-133682 GCA_964590075.1 uncultured Aquificales bacterium | reverse complement strand
AGTGAAAACTAATACAAACACTTTATAAGGATATAATCATAAACTAAAAATCCTGATATTTACTTTGTTAATATGCCAACAGTTTATAAAATAGGATTGGAAATCTATTGACTAATTTGTAAACTAGATTGACCTATTTTGTCCCCAACCTTTACAAAAGATACTTTACCCGGAAACTGCTTATGAACACTCAGGACGATCTCCTCGCCCACATCCCTAATGATCCAGCCAGTTGCAAGTGTCTCAAACTTAGAATCAAAAAATCCAACGATCCTACCCTCACTTAGATCCTGATACTTACCGAGTGTTAAAAGAAGACTCTTTTTAAGCCTAAATACAGGTTTTCCAAGAAAATACTTTAGAGTAATGGCAATCCTATTTTTCTCTCTCCTTTCACGATCCTTACTAATAACATACCGGGAAGGATAAAAGAGAAATACCTCTTTTACCATTTTCCTAATATAGTGATACCAATGGAAGACCTCCTCACCTATAAGTACTACAAGTTCAGGGCGAAATAGCTCTACCTTCAACAACTTGAGAGAAAAGGCCATGAATCCAGAAATCCAACCTGTAGTATCTATTAGTATTTTATCCACTCTTTCCTCACCTTTAAGCCTCTTTGTAAGTCTTTCCAGAGAAAAAATATAACCGAAAGGATCAACCTGAGGTGAAATATAACCGTAAAAATGAAAATATTTAGGAGTTATATCTGATAGCAATGAAACCTCTCTATCCATAAGACCATAGGCAACTAAACCTACATGCCCTATATCACTCTGACCTACATCAAGATCAACAACGTTAACTAAAAGACCCTTTTTAACAAAAAATTTGCTAGATTTTTTATAAAAGTACTTTTACCTCTATCAACACTACCCAGTACCATTATCGATCCAAAACTCATAAACTCTTCGTAGTCAACTTCATCGATAGAAACGATCCTCATAGAGACAAAACCTCCCATCCCATTCTTTAACAAATCAATTACTCTTTTTTAATCTTCTGAAACTTATCACATCACCACTATCCGCGTCTATAACCAGTTTCCCATTACTACCCTTTACAATATAATAACAGGTATCCTTACCTTTTCTCTTTTTCAATTTTACCTCTCTAATATTGTCAAGATACCTCCTAGCGATACTTTCAGCCTCGGATATGGAAACACGAGTATTACATTCACTAACCGTAGCAGACAAAGTAACGGAATACCATAAACCCATTATCACAAGAATAATCATACAGTATCTCATTCCCTATCACCCCCAGAACCAATGAATTAATTCTCACCCAACATAACTTTAGTAAACTTTTCAAAAAGTTGCAAGGTAAATAAACAATGATACATGTTCTATAAGATTATTATAATAATCTTATGGATTGTTATATTTTTCCCTATTGACATAGATCAAGTTTCGTCATACAAAGTAAAGTAATATAAGTAAGTCCACTATCACCTTTACAAACCGGTTTAAGTTTACCAGCCTTCATAGTCGTCTATGGCATACTCGATATAGTATGCTTCTGGTTGATTGCCCATCACGCCAAAAAGGGACCCGAATCACCTAGGGAGAGTATGAACCTAAGAACCAGTGTAAAGAGTTCATATTAAAGGAGGTGCACCATGGAAGCTAACATCTTCCAGATAATATGGTATATTCTCTGGGGTGTGTTGTGGGCGGGCTACTTTGCTCTCGATGGTTTTGATCTCGGTGCTGGAATACTGCTCTACAGTCTGGGTAAGAGTGAAGATGATAGAAAAGCCATATATAACGCTATAGGTCCATTCTGGGATACCAATGAGGTATGGATAATAACAGCAGGAGGTGCAACATTCGCAGCCTTCCCAAAGGCCTATGCGGTAATGTTTAGCGCCCTATACACTCCTTTACTTTTGTTACTATTCTCACTGATAATAAGGGGAGTAGCGATAGAATATAGAAACAAGCATGAAGGAAGTGGCTGGAAGAGCTTCTGGGATTTTCTCTTCTTCCTAAGCAGTCTACTGGCTACACTACTACTTGGTGTGGCATTCGCCAACATCTTTAAGGGAGTTCCACTTGACGAAAAGGGACTTCTCCAAACCAACCTATTCGGTTTACTAAACCCCTACGGTATACTTGGTGGACTCCTATTCATATCGTGCTTCGCAACCCATGGAGCACTCTGGATCAGTTATAGAACAACAAACTCTCTGTCGGATAGGGCTAAAGGTATCGCTAAAAAATTATAAACTCTCAAAGTGATGACCATCGTAACCATAATATTTGTCCCAATAGCACTCGCCTATAAGTTCTGGACATATAAGACCTTCTCCTATAAGATAAGAAAGGAAGATTTAAGTTATTAAAAGAAATGGGGGCCCCAGGAAATGGGGCCCCTCTATCCATATGGTATCTTTAAATAGCCTATCTTTAAATAGCCGAAGATAAGTATTATAAAAGATCTATGTTTTCATCCGATCCCCTGGAGAAGTATATCAAGGTATATCCGGAGGATTTCGTTGTAGAAGAGGTACTACCTTTCGAACTGAAAGATAAAGGAAGATACTCCTACTACCTACTCGAAAAGAAAAATAGAGGTACTCTTGAGGTAATAGATGAGATATCCCGCACCACTAAGGTACCAGCCCATAAGATAGGTTTTGCCGGCATAAAGGATAGAAGAGCCATTACCAAACAATACATATCCATAGAGGGAAAACCTATAAGGGAAATAGTAAAGGGCGATAACTGGAAACTAAGGTTCGTAGGGTACTACGATAAACCCTTAGAGATAGGAGACATAAAGGGAAACATATTCACGGTAACTATAAGAAATTTCAGAGAACAAGCAAAATTAAAGGAAGCTATAGAATTCGTGAGAGTTTATGGATTTGCTAACTACTTCGGAGAACAGAGATTCAGAAGAAACTTTGTACTAACAAAACCTATAGGGAAGGTGCTTCTTGAGGGCAATATAAGAGAGGCCCTAAGGCTTTATTTAACCTGGCACGAAGAACCCTTTAAGAGAAGAAAACTACTAAGGCTATACGGTAACTGGAGAGCATTTCTAAAGGAAGCGACCCATCTATCCCTAAGGGAAAAGTTAGCTATAAAGGCTCTAAAAAAGGGAGAAAGCCCAGAGAAAACCTTTAAACTTTTACCTAAGAATGTGAAGTTAATGATGGTATTTTCCTATCAGAGCTATCTGTGGAACAGAATCTTAAAAAGGATAGTGGAGAGATATTTTTCATACTTTAGGGTGCCCTTCATTATTGACAAGTACATCTCCTTTTATAATAAAGTAGAAAGGGTTGATATTTTGAAAGAGTGTATTCCCTATGTATCTCAAGAAGTACTACAGGAACAAGAGAATATACCCAACTTCATCAGAGAGGAAATAATTAGAGTGATAAAAGAGGAAGGGTTACTTGACAGGTTGGATAGGGAAATTGCTGGTATCAAATTCTTTAATAGCGGGGAAAGAAAAATATCGGTGATTCCTATAATAAAGGGCATTGACTTTTTGAGGGATAGAATAGTTATAAAGTTTTTTCTAGATTCTGGTTCCTACGCAACAGTGCTTTTAAGGAAGATGATATTCTGGAAGGGGTAGTGAAAGATGGAATGTTTAGAGGCAATTCTCACAAGAAGAAGCATAAGGCACTTTAGAGAGGAAAAGGTAGAAGAGGAAAAGATTCTAAAGGCCCTTGAGGCAGGTCATTGGGCACCCTCAGGCTTGAACAACCAACCCTGGAGATTTATAATAGTGGAAAAAGAGGATCTGAAAGAAGAAGTTGCAAAGCTAACCCATTATGGTAGAATTATAAAAGAGGCGAGTCACTTAATTGCAGTTTTCCTTGACACAAAAAGTTCCTACCATAGAGAAAAGGATATACAGGCTATTGGGGCATGTATCCAGAATATACTTTTAGCCCTACACTGCCAGGGAGTGGGTTCCTGCTGGATAGGCGAGATACTTAAAAACAGAGAAAAGGTTGAGGAACTCTTAAAGGCAAGGGAAGGTTGGGAACTTATGGCTGTTATAGCGGTCGGTTATCCAAGAAAAGAGGGAAAATCAACGAGAAAAAATCTAAGCGAAGTAATTGGAGGATGGTACAAATAGGAGGGGTGGCCGAGTGGACGAAGGCGGGTGACTCGAAATCACCTGTGGGGTTAACGCCCCACCGAGGGTTCGAATCCCTCCCCCTCCGTTCTAAGATTCCTCTCTATTATATTATCCAGAAACAAATTAGGAGGAGGAAACTAAATGGAGGATATCACAAGAGTTGAAGAAGAGATGAAGGAAACCGAAAAGATCAATGGCTCTAACGATAACGGTTCCATTGTAAATGGTTCCACAGGAACGATAGAACGCAACGAAAAATTATCACAAGACATCACAGAGATCGATCCAGCCATAAAGAATATCCCCGAACTAAACATGGCCACACTCAAAAGTATGAAAATATCCGATATTTTAAAAATAGCTAAGGAACTTAACATCTGGGGCACAAGTGGGCTGAGGAAACAGGAGCTGGTATTCAAGATACTATCGCTATTTGCTGAAAAATACGGATACGCCTACGGTGAGGGAGTACTTGAGGTAGTTTCAGAAGGTGGATTCGGATTTTTAAGAAGTGGAACCTACAATTACCATCCAGGTCCCGACGATATATATGTGTCCCCGGCACAGATTAGAAAACTCGGATTAAAAACGGGTGACTATATAACAGGTTACATAAGGCCACCAAAGGATAACGAGAAGTACTTTGCCCTACTCAAAGTAGAATCAATAAACGGCGAGGCACCTGAGAAAGCAAAGGAAAGAATCCATTTCGACAACCTAACTCCTATATTTCCCGATAAGAGACTGAAGCTCGAGACAAAACACGACGAACTCTCAACGAGAGTGATAGATCTCATAGCACCCATAGGTAAGGGACAAAGGGGATTAATAGTGGCACCTCCAAGAACAGGTAAGACTGTCTTATTACAGAAAATAGCAAACGCAATAGCTGAAAACCATCCGGAAGTCTATATAATAGCACTACTTATAGGCGAGAGGCCTGAGGAGGTTACCGACTGGCAAAAAAACGTGAAAAGGGCTGAAGTTATAAGTTCAACCTTTGATGAACCACCGACAAGGCACGCACAGGTAGCTGAACTTGTCATAGAAAGGGCAAAGAGGATGGTGGAGTACGGTAAGGACGTGGTGATCCTACTTGACTCTATAACAAGACTAACGAGGGCTTACAATAACCTAGTACCATCCACAGGAAGGGTAATGTCAGGAGGAATTGAGGCAAGCGCTATAGAAAAACCAAAGAAGCTATTCGGAGCAGCAAGAAACGTGGAAGAAGGAGGTAGTTTAACTATAATAGCTACCGCTCTTATAGAAACTGGTAGTAGAATGGATGAGGTTATTTACGAGGAATTCAAAGGAACAGGTAACATGGAACTTTACTTATTAAGGCAACTCGCCGAAAAAAGGATATTCCCAGCGATAGATATAAGTAGAAGTGGAACGAGAAGGGAAGAACTTCTCCTGAGCGACTTTGAATTAAAGAGGGTATGGATACTTAGAAAGGTACTTTCAACGATGAATCCGGTAGAGGCAATGGAGTTTCTATTACAAAAAATGGCTAAAACTAAGGACAACCTCGAATTCCTATCATCAATGAGTGGCTAATGTATAAAAAAATAAGCCTTAATCGAAGAGAGATTCATCTAAATCCCAACGAAAACATCATAGAAAAATTACTGGAATTAGGTGTATCCTTCACCCTACCCTGTGGTGGTAAAGGAATATGTAAAAAATGTAGAGTAAAAATAACTTACGAGGATGGTAGAGTAGAAGAAGCTCTTCTCTGCCAGATAGAGGATCTCTTAAATATAATAGAGATAAACCTACCCGAGGATAACTTTAAACTTACGGAAGAGGTTGAGCCAGAGTTTAGTTTTGAGATAGACGATCCCTTCGGCATAGAGAAAAAGAGTGCGGTTGATCTTGGAACAACAAGTATAACGATAGCTAATATCGCAGGGACAGAGGTAGTAGAAAAAATAAGAATTACTAATCCTCAGGTAATATACGGAAGAGACGTAATATCAAGGTGTAACGATGCTCTAATAGTTAAACTAAGAGAAATAACCCTCAACACTTTAAAAAATAACTGCAAGGGAGATCTGATAGCTATCTCAGGTAACACGGTTATGCAGGGGATCATAAGGGGTGAGAGTATAGAAAGGCTAAAAAAATACCCCTTTGATCTCGGGAAAAGAGACTTCACAACCATAAGAGAAATTGACAGAAGGATTTTAGTACTACCAGAGATAGGTGGTTTTTTGGGGGGAGATGCTGTCTCTTTAGCTTTACTATCCACTCTATTTGAGGGTGTAACTATAGCCGTGGATATAGGTACAAATACCGAGATAATTCTCAGGTCAAAAGACGAGATAGTAGCAACCAGTGTCCCCGCAGGAAGTGCTTTAGAAGGTGGTAGGATAAGGTACGGTACAGGTCCGATAGAAGGGGCCATATGTAAGGTAAAACCCGACCTAAAGGTTGAAACTATAGGTAACAAAAGCCCCATAGGATTCTGCGGATCCGGTATAATATCGGCAATAAGTATACTAAAGGAGATAGGCTTTATAGATGAAAAGGGAACACTACTTGTAGGTGATAAGATTCTACTAGGAGGTATCCCTATATACCAGGATGACGTAAGGGAAGTACAGTTAGCTAAATCTGCAATCTACTCCGCCATAAAGTTACTTTTGAAAATATTAAAACTAAGGAAAGTAGAGAAAATTATAATCGCTGGAAATTTAGGTTACCACATAGATAAGGATGATCTGTTCAACATCAGGATATTCCCCGATGAACTTAAGGAATCTGAGATAGTATATGTCGGTAACTCTTCCTTATGGGGGGCAAAATGGGCACTTCTTTCAACGGAAGCTCAAAGGAAAATGAAGGAAATAGTTCAAAGGACAAAACGAATAGAGCTCACGACGGAAAAAGATTTCATGAACTATTACTTGGAAGGAATGAACCTGTAAGGATAGAAAACCTATCCTCAATAGATGAGGTACTTGACGAGCTGATAGAGCTATACCTAAAGGCCTACGAAGGACTTGAGATATACGCCTATAAGACAAAAGATGAGGTCAAAGAATACCTCTACTGGCTCTTTAAGAGAGATCCCCAAGGTATCTTGGTCGCCAAAGAGGGGGATAGGATAATAGGGTTTGTAGCTACAGACAAAAACTGGGCATGGGATAATAAAAAATACGGTGAAATCCACGAGCTATTTGTAGACCCCAACTACAGAGGTAGGGGTATAGGTAAGGTTCTATTTGAAAAGGCTATAGAAAGGCTTTTGAAAGAGGGAGCGAAAAACATAGGTCTATGGGTTGGTGAAAAGAACGAAAAGGCAAAAAAAATGTACGAGAAAGAAGGGTTTCTACAAACCGATAAAAGAGGAAAATGGATAAGAATGGAAAAAAAACTATACTAACCTATCCCTTATTACCTCTAATAGTCTTAATTTAGCCTCCTCTGGAGGTAGGTCAAGTTCACAACCTGCAGCATGGTGATGACCTCCACCACCGAATATCCGGGCCACATCAGCTACATTGAAGTAACTCTTTGACCTAAAACTAACCTTAACACCCCCGGTTAACCTTTCCCTTATAAAAATCCCTACCTCAACACCTTTTATGGCTCTTGCGTAATTAACAAAATCCTCGGTATCTTCAGGAGTGGCTCCAGCCTTATCAAAAAAATCCCTGTAAACGGTGATAACCGATACCTTCCCATCCATAAAGAGTTCCAAAGTTCCAAGAGCAAGGGCGAGTAACTTCATCCTTCTAAAGGGATAGTTTTCATAAACTTCAAAAGCTATCTTCGATGGATCTATACCATAGGAGACTAGCTCACCAGCAACTTTGAAGGCATACTCATTTGTATTAGAATAACGAAAACCACCTGTGTCCGTATAAAGACCTGTGTATAAACAAATAGCAACATCAGTATCTATAACGCCGGCTTTAGATCTCTTTAGAACCTCATAAACCAGAGTGCTGGTAGATGGAGCATCGGGATCAACAAGATTGTAAGAACCAAAGTTACCATTTGACTCGTGATGATCCACATTAACGACCCTTCCAAAGAGACTGAAATCAAAACCCGGAACCCTACCTATATCACCACAATCGAGAAATAGAGCAACATCAGCACCTCTCACATCAGTAGAAAAATCGTTATAAACGACAACCCTATCTATCCCAGGTAAAAAGCTATACACCTCAGGATATAAAGTTGGACTATAGATAGAAACACTCTTTTTATTACCGTAAAAATTATAGATAGCCAATGCACTACCTAAGGCATCACCATCGGGAGACTTATGAACAAAACAAGCTATACTTTCACTTTCATCGAGTACCTTTGCTATCTCGGAAAAACTATCCTTCAAAATCCCATCTCCTTTAGTATCTTTTCTATCCTTTCAACGTACTCTAAGTTTCTGTCCTCAAAAAACCTAAGCCTTGGAATTTTCTTTATCCTAAGATCCTTCATCATTCTATATTCTATGAATTTCTTCGAGTCCTCCAGAGCTTCCTTCGCAATCTCCCAGGAAGAACCAATTACACTGTAGTAAACATCGGCAAAGGAGAGATCCTCACTAACTCTAACCTTCGTAATCGTAACCATCTTCAATCTTTCATCCTTTATAACACCACTCACTATGAGCTCGGCAATCTCCTCTTTTATCACTTCATTAAGCCTATCGGTACGCCTATAGGACTTCATCATAGCATCTCCATATAATAATCTAACATAATTATATCAGGGTATGCCTCGACGAAGTTTATAACCTCTTGAAGCACACCATTAACAACGCTTTTACTTGTACCCACGCAGGCTATGCCTATCGTCGCAAGCTGGTGGAGATCCTGATTGGCAACCTCACTCACCGAAACGTTAAAGCGGTCCCTTAACCTATCCATTAGCCCTTTTAAAACTCTCCTCTTACCCTTTAAATTATCGTTACAGGGAATCTCTATTACAATCTGTAAAGTTCCCACTATCATGGTAAAACCCTAAAAGTATTTATTCAACATCTAAATACTCAAAACTAAAGCGCCCTCTCTATTTTCTGTATCTCGTAAGCCTCAACTATGTCGCCTTCCTTTATATCCTGGAAATTCTCAAAGGCCATACCGCACTCATAACCAGCCTGTATCTCTCTGACATCATCCTTGTAATGCTTCAACGAAGAGAGTTTGCCATCGTAAACAATAACACCATCCCTTATTATCCTTATCTTAGCGTTTCTCGCTATCTTACCCTCGAGTACATAACAACCAGCGACATTACCAACCCTGGGGACTTTAAATATCTGCCTTATCTCCGCCCTACCTAGAACTACTTCTCTCTCTTCGGGCTCTAACATACCCGACATTATCTTCTTTATATCTTCAACGATATCGTAGATAACCTTATAGGTTCTAACCTCTACTTTTTCTCTCTCTATAACCTTCCTTGCCTGAGCATCGGGTCTCACATTAAACCCTATTATTATGGCTCCGCTAGCCTTAGCCAACATAACATCGGTTTCCGTAACCGCACCTATACCATAATGGACTATATTCACCTTTATCTCATCAGTCGACAACCTATCTATAACTTCCCTTATAGCCTCAAGGGAACCTTGAACATCTGCCTTTACTATCAGTCTTAACTCCTTGCTCTCTCCTTCCATAAGTCTCTTCATTATTTCTTCTATGGTTACTTTACCTCTATCGACGGAGAGTTCTTTCGCCTTTTCACGCCTCTCCTCACTTATCTCCCTTGCCACCTTCTCATTCTCAACGACGAAGAAGGGGTCACCAGCCATGGGGACATCGGAAAGCCCCAAAACCTCAACCGGCGTAGAAGGACCAGCCTCCTTCAGTCTTTCACCCCTCTCGTTAGTCATGGCTCTAACTTTACCCCAGCATAAACCGGCGACAAAGGCATCTCCCTCCCTCAAAGTCCCATCCTGAACCAGTAAAGTAGCAACAGGACCCTTTTTGGGATCGAGTTTAGCCTCCAGAACCGTTCCTCTCGCTGGTTTATTGGGATTGGCCTTTAGATCAAGCATTTCAGCAACGAGAAGTACCATCTCCAGCAACTCATCGACACCCTGACCCGTCTTGGCAGAGATAGGAACCATAATAGTATCTCCACCCCACTCTTCGGGTATCAAGCCATGCTGTGCAAGTTCCTGTTTGACCCTGTCGGGTTTTGCTTCGGGTTTATCTATCTTGTTTATGGCAACTATTATAGGTACATTTGCTGCCTTTGCGTGGTTTATAGCCTCCACCGTCTGAGGCATCACTCCGTCATCAGCGGCAACAACAAGGATAACTATATCGGTTACCCTGGCTCCTCTTGCCCTCATGGTAGTAAAGGCATGGTGTCCCGGTGTATCTATGAACGTAATCTCGCCCTGCGGTAACTTAACTTTATAGGCACCTATGTGTTGGGTGATTCCTCCCGCCTCTCTCTCCGCAACGTTTGTCTTTCTGATATAGTCTAAGAGCGTTGTTTTACCATGATCCACATGTCCCATCACCGTAACGACGGGAGCTCTCGGAACAAGACCCTCTTCTTCCTTCTCCTCCTCTTCCAAAACCTGAATCACACTCTCCTCATCGGGAATAACCTCAAAACCAAACTCCTCACAAACCATCTTAGCAACATCATAGGGGATAACCTTCGTAAGTTTAACCGGTATACCCTTTGAAAGGAGAATCTCCTCTATCTTTGATTCATCTTCCTCAAGCATTATGGCAAGATCAGGAACAGATATGGTTTCTGGTAACCTTACGATACCCTTATCAAAATCAACTTTAGATTTCAGCTCTTCTATCCTAAGCGTCTCTTCATCTAACTCCTCCCTATACCTCCTCTTACGCCTTCTTAATCTCCTCTCCCTTATAGGTTGATAAATAGGCTCAATGATCTGAGGAGACTCATCACTTATACTCTGTACCCTATCCTCTAACCTATCTCTCTTAAAAAATATCTCTTTTATCTTCTCCTCTATTATTCTACTCTCCTCTTTTTTCTTCTCTGCCTCCCTTTCCTCTAACTCCGGCTCTAAAACCTTCTCCTCCAACTTTTTCTCTACAGCCTCTACCCTAGGTTCCTCCACCGGTTCCTCTACAGGAACCTCCTCTACCCTCTCCTCTATTTCTTCCTCCACTTTAAATTCTATTAAATCTTCACTTTCAATTACCTCTTCGACCAGAGCCTCTTCCGTAACTTCTCCAGATTCCACCTTTACCTCTGAAACTTCTACTTCATCTATCTTAGTTTCTCTCTCCTTCTTCTTCTCCTCCTGTAACCTTTTCATCTTCACATACATTATGAGTCTATCGTATTCATCCTCCGTTATAGAACTCATAACACTTTTTAAAGTAATCCCTATGTCCTTTAGATAGGCTAAAACCTCCTTTGGCTGTAAACCCATCTCCTGTGCAATCTGCTTTACCCTTATCTTTTTTGCCATCAAGCAACCTCCATAACCTTAAGAAACCTATCTATAATTTTAATCAATTTCTCAGCAACTCCTCTATCCCTAATTCCAATAACACCTACGGGCCTTCTTGAAAAAACTTCACCCCATTTCTCTTTAGTAAACAGTATCCTATATGGCTTTCCCTTCCCAACAAAATAGCTTACAACATCCTCATCGAGATCCGTGGCAAGTATTATAAGACTAACCCTATCTATCACCCTATCAACCGCAGTTCTCCCCAGAACCACACCACCATACTTTCTCGCCAATCTAAGAGTATCTATGATTACCCTCTCAAAGGCCTCTTCCACATTTCCCATCAGATCCTCAAATCTTGGAACAGAAACCTCTCTATTTAAGGCTCTTTTAAACAGTCCTCTTTTAACAGCTAACTCGATACATCTCCTATCAGGACAAACATTCACACCTCTTCCTTCTGCTCTCCACAACGGATCAAAATAAAGAACGCCGTTTCTCTCCACAAAGCGTAACAGCTCATACTTTGGGCGTCTCTTCCTACAAGCCACACACATTCTAATAGGTTCTCCCATTACGAACTTAGCTATCCTTGGTTTCCTTATCTTCCTTTAACGCTTCGACCTTTATGTCTATCTTCCAGCCTGTAAGCTTGGCCGTTAGTCTGGCGTTCTGCCCCTTCTTACCTATAGCAAGGGCCAATTGATCCTCATCTACAAAAACCTTGGCCTCCTTTTTGTCCCAATCGAGCATTATGTTATTTACCTTTGCAGGCTTTAGGGCGTTGGCTATAAACTCCTTAGGATCCTCCGAATATAGAACAACGTCTATATTCTCACCCTGTAACTCCCTAACTATCGTCTGGATCCTGGATCCTCTAACACCTATACAGGCACCGACGGGATCAATGGTAGGATCGGTACTTGTTACCGCAACCTTACTTCTATCACCCGGATCCCTGGCAACACTAACAACCTTAACCAACCCTGCCGAAACTTCCGGTAACTCCTTCTCAAAAAGTCTCTGTAGAAGCTTAGGATGAGTCCTTGACAGAACCACTTCAAGCTCGTTACCCTTCTTCCTAACTCCAACGAGTAAAAACTTCCTGATATCACCCTTCCTATACTTTTCCGTCTTTACCCTCTCCTCAGGTGGTAAAATAGCTTGAACCTTACCGTTAAGTATCTTAACTATAACGTTACCCTTATCGTCCTCCTTAACTATCTCTCCAACCACTATATCTCCCAGTTTTTCCTGAAGGATCCTGTAGGTCCTCTCTATCTCGAGCTTATCTATCTTTTGGGAAAGAACGTTAACACTCGCCTGGGCTATGATTCTACTCATACCCTCTATGTTAAAGGGAACCTCCAATACATCACCAACCACAGCATCTGGCTTTATCTTTCTGGCCTCGGAAAGAGAAATCTCCTTCTCAGGATTCTTAACATTACCATCTTCCACAACCCTTTTTCTCGCATATACCTTAAATTCACCTTCCTTAAGGTTTAACTCAACCTTAAGATCCGGCTTTTTATCTATCCTCTTAACTATAGCCGTAAGAATGGCCTCCTCAAGTAGAGCTATTATATCCTCCTTTGGTATACCCTTCTCCTGTTCTATAGCTTCTATGGTGTATAATAGTTCCTTCCCCTTCAACTTACCTTCCTCCTTTCTCCTTTCTTTCCTCGTAAACAAGCTTGGCCTTTACTATATCATCGTAGGAGAACCACTCCCTATCCTCATCAATAACAAACTCAGCCCCCTCCTCATCGGCATTAACAAGTCTACCAACAAGTTCCCTCTGCCCTCCACTTTCCTTAACTACAAACCTAACAAGACAACCAACACTCTTCATAAAATGCTTAGGTTTCTTCAACTCCCTTGTTAAACCGGGAGAGGAAACCTCAAGATAGTAACTCACATCTATAAAATCTTCCCTATCCAGTATCTCGCTCAACTCTTTACTAACAATCTCGCAGTCCCTTATAGTGACTCCACCCTCCTTATCTATAAATATCCTAAGGTAGTTGTATCTACCAGCCGATAACCACTCAATATCGTATAAAACCAAATTCAGTCTATCCAGTATAGGAGACAACAACTCTTCCACCTTCCTTTCTATCTCTTGTCCTCTCATAGCAACCTCTATATAATCCACCCTTGCAATTATGTCCAATTGTAAATAAGTATACTACTTGATGTTACAAATTCAAGTGATTTCTAAAAAGTTTAGCGATTTACCTGAGGGGGGCAAAATGGCTAAGAAATACTACATAAAAACATTTGGCTGTCAGATGAACGAACACGATACGGAAAAGATGAAAGGAACACTCGAACACTACGGTTACCAGGAAGCTGCAAACGAAAGGGAAGCCGATATAATTATTCTCAACACCTGCGCTGTTAGAGAAAAACCCGTTCAGAAGGCCTATAGCGAAATAGGTAGGTATAAAAGAATGGGCAAAATAATAGGGATTGCAGGTTGTGTTGCAAAAAAGGATGGAAAGAGAATACTCGAACAATTCCCATATGTTAGCTTTGTGATAGGTCCAAGAAATATATATAGGATAACGGATGCTATACAATTAGCCGAAAGAGGTATAAAGAGCGTTTATGTGGAAATAGATGCAACCTGTAGAATAACCGATCTCTCCTTCCCGGTTAAAAGGGAGAACCCCTACAGAGCCTATATAACCGTTATGGAGGGTTGTGATAACTTCTGTAGCTACTGTATAGTACCTTTCGTTAGAGGTAGAGAGGTAAGTAGACCAATGGGTGAAATTCTGGAAGAGGTAAAAAGACTTGCCGATCAGGGTTACAAGGAGATAATTCTTTTGGGACAGAATGTTAACTCCTACGGCAAAAACATAGGTACAAGCTTTGTGGAATTACTAGACAAAGTATCCCGGATAGAGGGTATAGAATGGATAAGATTCATCACTAGTCATCCAAAGGACTTCTCAGATGAACTTATAGAGTTAATAGCAACAAATCCTAAGATATGTGAATATATACATCTTCCCGCCCAAAGTGGATCTAATAGAATATTAGAACTTATGAACAGAAAGTACACAAAAGAACGTTATATGGAGATAATAGAAAAGATAAGATCCTATGGTAAATACTTTGCATTCACCAGTGACTTTATAGTTGGATTCCCTACCGAAAGCGAAGAGGACTTTATGGAGACAATGGATCTAATTGAGAAAGTTGAGTATGAGGGAATATTTGCCTTTATTTATAATCCGAGGGAATACACAACAGCAGCTAAAACAATGAAAGACGATGTACCTTTGGAAGTTAAGAAGGATAGATTAAATAGACTTCTTGAAAAGCAGGATGCTATAACCGAAAGGCTGAGCAAGGCCTATATAGGGAAAGTCGTGGATGTTCTATTTGACAGCTATGAGGATGGGTGGTTAATAGGAAGGACAAGGACATTTAAAATTGTTAAGGCAAAGGGTGACAAATCTAAATTAGGTTATATTTTAAAAGTTAGAATAGTGGATGCAAAAATGTACGAACTTACAGGAGAAATTGTTAGGGAGGACAAGGATGATGAGGATGAAGGTTGCAAGGGTAATACTGGATCCTATAACAAACAACCCGGTTGTAATATTGAGGGATGAGGAGGAAAAAATCGCCCTCCCAATATGGATAGGATTATTTGAAGCTAACGCTATAGCCATGTCCTTAGAGAATATAATAACACCAAGACCTATGACACATGATCTGATCAAGAGTATGCTCGATAGTCTCAACGTAACCATCGAAAAGGTAGTGGTAAGAGATCTCGTGGAAAACACCTTCTACGCTTCCATATTCCTATCCACAGAGGCAGGAACCATAGAGGTAGACTCAAGACCGAGCGATGCTATAGCTATAGCTCTTAGAATGCAAGCTCCCATATACGTAAAGCAGGAAGTACTCAACAAAGCTAACTGTATAAACCTCGAGGAGAAGGAAAAGCTCCTTAAAGAATGGTTGGAAAATCTGGATCTTGAAAGTATACAGAAATTTAAAATTTAAAAGTGGTTCAGTCCTCCTTTAACCTCTTGAGGACTTCACGGGGCTTTGCACCCTGGGCAGGTCCTACTATACCTTCCTTTTCCATCATCTCTATAAGTCTAGCGGCTCTGTTGTAACCTATCTTAAAATGCCTCTGTAACATACTGGCAGAGGCATACCCAAGGGACATCACAAAGTTAACAGCTTCCTCATAGAGCTCATCGTAATCGCTACCCTTATCGTCAACCCCATTTACAACCGGTTTTTCGAATATCTCTTCAACCTTGTACTCAGGCTCACCCTGATCCTTCCACCACTTAACTATCCTTTCTATCTCACTATCCGATATATAGGCTCCATGCAACCTTATCAGATCGGTCCTACCGGGAGGCATGAACAACATATCCCCATTACCAAGTAACTTCTCCGCTCCCATCACATCAAGGACGGTTCTCGAGTCAACCCTAGAGCTAACCTTAAAGGCTATCCTGCAGGGGAAATTAGCCTTTATGAGACCCGTAATTACATCAACCGAAGGCCTCTGAGTAGCAACTATGAGATGAATACCCGATGCCCTAGCCTTCTGTGCTAACCTCGCTATGTATAGCTCTACCTCCCTTCCCGCTACCATCATAAGATCGGCAAACTCATCGACAACTATAACTATATAGGGCAACTTTTCGCTAGCCTTGGCGTTATACTTCTCTATATTCCTAACCCCGAGCTCTGTAAGAATCTTGTATCTCCTTTCCATCTCATTTGTAGCCCATGAGAGGGCAGTTGCAGCCTTTTTGGGATCCGTTATGACTGGAGTTATGAGATGGGGAATACCATTATAAACCGAAAACTCCAGCATCTTAGGATCCACAAGGATAAACTTAACCTCATCCGGAGTCGCCTTAAAAAGAATACTACATATCATAGCGTTAAGACCAACACTTTTACCAGAGCCTGTGGCTCCAGCAACAAGTAGATGTGGCATCTTCCTTAGATCGGTAACAAAAGGCTTACCGAATATATCCTTACCAAGTATAAGGGTTAAGGGACTAGAAAACTCCTGAAAAACATCGGACTCAACTATCTCGGAAAATAAAACCTCCTCCCTCTCATCGTTGGGTAGCTCTATCCCAACCGTATCTCTACCAGGAATAGGAGCCACAACCCTCACCGTACCAGCCTTCATAGCAACGGCTATATCATCCTGCAAATTCAACAATTTACTTATCTTAACACCAGGGGCTGGCTTAAATTCAAACATACTAACAACGGGACCGTAGTGTATGCTAACGACCCTACCTGAAACCCCAAAATCCCTTAACTTCTCTTCCAATATCTGAGCCTTTAACTCGAGTTGTTTTCTATCTATCTTACTCTTTGGTCTTACAGGTGGCTTTATAAGATCAGGAGGAGGCAACTTATACTCCCTTACCGAAAACCTTGGCACTTCCTCAATCTCTTCGGTCAAAACATTGTTACCCGGTGTCAAAACACTTCCCAAATCACCCTCTCCCTCAACTATCCTTATGGATCCTCTCCTTTTAGAATCGTCCTCACTATATTCCACCTTTCCCAAAATCTTATCACGTGTCTCTTTACCTTCAACCTTACCATCGGATGAATAAGACTCAACCTCCTCCCTAATTTCCGCCCTCTTTTCTACCCTTTCAATATGTTTCTCCCCACTACCATACTCATCCTCTCCAGTAATCTTCCCATAACTATTATTAGAAGTTCCATTATCCTCAATATTCTCCTCTACCCTCAACCTATCCCTTAGCCTAAATAGGCCAAGAATAAGATTCTCAAACTCAAGGAAAAGTAGGTAAAGAACAACGAGAGTTACCACAACAAAGTAGGAACCAACCCTACCAAGAGCCTTCTCTAGAAGGCTACTAACCGTTATACCAAAGGCTCCCGCAAGAAAGCCTCTAAAGAATACGGCAAATATCATCTCAAGAAGAAATATAATCACAATAACGTGAATAGCGGAAATTATAAGAGCCTTTCTATTTCTATAGATAAAGGCTAAACCGGTTATAAAAAGTAAAGAGGGGAGGAGAAAACCTAAAACTCCAAACATACGCCAACTCTCCTCCCCGTACCTCGCACCGAAATCACCGACGTATAGAGAATAATCGCTCTTCACCGTTAGTAGAAGGCTAAAGGCCAGGTAAAGGGAAAGGGATATAAACAAAACCGCGTATGCCTTTTTTAACCTCTCGTACATCAATCCCCCGCGTCCTTAAATCTTGAACCGAGTTTATTAAGAACTTCGGGCAAAGTAGTATACTCCATCTCTTCCAGATGTAACCTATGGGGTTCAAATGGACCGTGCCTCCTCATATAGTCAGTAATTTCAAGAGCCTTGACTCTAGTGTAGTCGAAGGATCTATCCCTAAATAGATCAACCGGCCCAATGAGTTGACCTTCCGATAACTGGAATCCTGCGGCTATGACCCTCGGAGGACCATCGAAACGGGAGGGAGTTGCATCCTCAAAGGAAACAGGCATAAGAGGACCATTATGAGATCCCCTCATCCAACCCTCCACAAGGTGCGGAAATGCAAAGGCCTCCAAAACCTCACCCACAGCTGGGAAACCTGCCTGGCATCTAACGAT
Source organism: uncultured Aquificales bacterium (assembly GCA_964590075.1). GTDB lineage: Bacteria > Thermosulfidibacterota > Thermosulfidibacteria > Thermosulfidibacterales > Thermosulfidibacteraceae > JAGDVO01. The sequence continues at coordinate 115,519 of CAZPXS010000002.1, read as the reverse complement.
CAAAACAGGATCGTCTTTCCCAACGTATCTTCCCGCCATAAAGTTAAGCCTCTGTACAGATGCCTTTGCAGCTATAGCACCGTCGCTCTTTCTATAAACCGACCTAACCATGTATCTCGATGATGCGCCTATAAGTACCAGTAAATCATAGGCTTCCTCAGGGGTTGAAAGAAGAGCTACCTTATTCTCAAGGACGTCCATGACCTCAAAGACAAAGCCATCGTGCATGGAGGGATCTATCACAAGACCCGGAGTGTTAAAGGGATCCGCAAACATCTTATATAGAGGAAGATTCCAAGCCCCAGGGGAAGTTTTATCGGCCATAAATATTATTATAGGTTCACTCTTTCTCTCCTCAAGTTCCATCTCCGCGTAACCAGGCCCCATACCCTTAAGGTTGCCACTAAAGGCATCGGATAATAGGTCTTGTCCAGCACCATAGAGTTTCAGCTTCTTAGCAGCCTCAGTGCACCTTAAAAACACGTCCCAGGCGAGTTTATGTATCTCAGAGTTATCCTCGCCCTTGGTATGGGTTACAATAAGATTGAGATCATCACCGCAGTAGGCAACATAGTAATCAATTATCTTACCATCGATTTTAGCGGCATCCAAGCTCTCCCTTGCTATTTCTATCAGTCTTGGATGCATGTTACTATGGCCAACAAAGCCACCAACATCAGCCTTAAGAACACTAACCGTAACTTTCATACAGCACCCCCCGACAGATTTTTTATTTTATAATAACCACCCCATATGGCGGAAAGATCACCAAGCACTGCTCTTTTTATACTACAATACTCGGACACTGATGGCAAAGCCCGTTTTCTAAACTCACCTATCATAGAATCCCAGAAAAACTGCCAAGCTCCGCTTAAACCACCTCCAACCACAATACAGTCGGGATCAAAGATATTGGCTATGGTTGCAATACCTATCCCAAGATTAACCCCTAATCTACCAAAGGCTTCTATAGCAATACTATCGCCCTCTTTAGCACACTCATATATAGCCTTTCCATCCAACCTATCTCTTACAAAGACACACTTAGAGGCCACACCTTCCTTAAGTCTATCCCTTACAAAATCCACCAGAAATTTTGTGGAACCAAGTGCCTCAAGACACCCATAGTTACCACAGTTACATTTCGGTCCCCTGGGATCGATCGTTATATGTCCTAACTCACCACCAAAACCATGAGCCCCATGCCACACTTTACCGTCGTAAACTATACCACCACCAACCCCCGTACCCAGGGTAAGGGCAACCATAACTCTGGATCCTTTACCGGCGCCCCTGAAATACTCGCCAAGGGCATACAAATTGGCATCGTTATCCATAACTATTGGAACCGGTATCCTATCCTCAAGGTACCTCTTAAGATCAAAAATTCCAAAACCAGGTAGATTTGGTGGATTATAAAGTACTCCTCTATATGGATCCAAGGGAGAGGCAACCGCTATACTAACCCCTTCTATATCAAACTCAGATATCATCCTAAAAATAACATCTACCAATCTCGACAGTACAAAATTGGCTCCCCTTTCAGCCCTGGTAGGAATTTTATCGAAATGTTTTAACTCTTCCTCTCTATCTATAACACCAAACTTTATATAGGTCCCACCGAAATCTATACACAGAAAGCTCATGGCAGTAACTTCACTATACTCTCCTCAAAGGGTGGTTCAAGTACACCCTTTTCAGTAACTATAAAACTAACGAGTTCATTAGGTGTAACATCAAAGGCGGGATTAAAGGCCCTTGCGGATATAGGAGCAACCCTTACACCACCGAAATTTAAAACCTCCTCTTCCGATCTATTTTCGATCACTATCTCTCTACCATCATGAATAGATGTATCAAATGTACTTGTAGGGGCAGCAACTATAAAGGGTATACCATGATATTTGCACAAAATAGCTAATGAATAGGTGCCTATCTTATTGGCAACATCCCCTTTCCGCGTTATCCTATCCGCTCCAACTATAACATAATCTACCAACCCCTTAGACATAACATAACCGGCCATGTTATCAGAAATAATCCTATAGGGTATGTTGAGCTTTTCGAGCTCCCATGCGGTTAATCTTGCCCCCTGTAGAAGCGGCCTCGTCTCATCAACAAATACCTCCTCCACCAATCCCCTGCTAAAGGCAACTTTTATTATACCGAGTGCTGTACCCGGGCCACTTGTTGCAAGTGAACCTGTATTACAATGAGTAAGTATTCTCGCTCTCTTTTTTATCAAACCTGTACCATTTTCAGCAATCCTGTAACTTGCCTCCCTCTCCTCCTCCTCAATCTTGATGGCAAAGGCCCTAACCTTCATTTTAAGCTTATATACGGGAAGGATACTATTACTTTTTATAAGATCATCCATCCTCTCTAACACAAAAAACAGGTTCTTGGCTGTAGGACGACTGTTGGCAAACTCATCCTTAATCCTCAAGAAGTAGTTGTAAAACTCATCGAAAGATAGATCATCCCTAACATCCCTGAGGGCAATGTAAACCCCATAACCGGTAGCTATACCGATAAGGGGAGCTCCTCTTACAGCTAACTCCTTAATCGCCACTATCACCTCTCTATAATCCCTACAAACGATGTATTCTTCCCTTAGAGGGAGCTTTCTCTGATCGAGTATGACAAGTTCATCGTTATCATTGAGCCATATTGCCTTTATTTCTTCCACGATCCCACCTTCTTCTTAAACTCATCAAATGTTAAGCCAGAAATAAATAAAACTTTATTTGTATCCAATTCGCCCTTCACTATCCTTATCCTACTTTTTGGAATATCAAGTAGATCAGCCAAAAATTCCAATAGCTCTTCATTTGCCTTACCCCTCTCCCTCTGCGCCGTCACCCAAACCTTCAAAAATCCATCCTTTATCTCAGCCTTCCTTTTAGAGGCATTAACAGTTACCCTGCAGTTAAGTAACAGACCCTCCCTCTCCTCCCTCCAAAAACTCATCCAATTAACTCCATAGATAACCTCAATAGGACTGGAACTAGCCATAACTGCAGGAAGTATATGATAAGAATCACTATTAGGGGAGAAAGATCCACATAACCTATAGGTCTTACTATCCTCCTTATCGGTCTGAGGACAGGCTCCGTAACAGCGTATATAAATCTAACGAGGGGATGCGGATGCCAAGCATCGATACCAATCCAGGATAGAATAGCTCTAATTATGATAATCCAGGTGTAGAGGTTTAGAAGGAATGAAAGTATCTTTGCTATACCAGCAATAAAATAACCAACGATATACATAGGCCTCTCCCTTATTAAGATCTACCCATTCCCCTATAGGTGAAACCGAGCGCTTTCATTTTCTCTGGATCATAAACATTCCTAAGATCCACAACTACGGGATTTTTCAATTCACTTTTTATCCTCTCTATATCGGCATTCCTAAATTGATTCCATTCGGTAACGACAACAAGGCAATCACTACCTGTAAGGGCGGAATACATATCATCAACGGGAACAAAATTAGGGTGTTTTATCTCCCGCGTAGCATTAGTAAGAGCTGCAGGATCGTAGGCCTTAACCACCGCTCCCATCTCGAGTAATCTCTTCACTATATATATTGCAGGAGACTCTCTAATATCATCGGTATTGGGCTTAAAGGAGAGACCCCAAACCGCGATAACTTTACCCCCTACATCACCTCCCAGAACATCCACTATCTTTCTTAGCGATCTTTCCCTCTGTAAATTATTAACCTCTATTGTTGCCCTTACCAACTTAAAATCGTAACCCAGACTTTCCGCTATCTTCAACATCGCCATAGTATCCTTGGGAAAACAGGAACCACCAAATCCAGGACCGGGATGCAGAAATTTCGGTCCTATCCTACCATCAAGACCCATGGCCCTTGCAACTACATGTACATCAGAACCCACCAAATCACATATATTCGCAACCTCATTTATAAAGGAGACCTTCATGGCGAGGAATGAATTACAAACATACTTTATAAGTTCCGCCGTTTTAATATCGGTAAAGACAAAGGGAGTATCCCTAAGGTATAGGGGTCTATAAAGATCTCTTAGAATAGCAATAGCAGTATCACTTTCCGCACCTATCACCACCCTATCGGGATGCATAAAGTCATAAACGGCAGAACCCTCTCTCAAAAACTCCGGATTTGAAGCAACGTCAAAACTAACATTATTCACTTTATTTTCATTTATCACATCCCTTATTAGATAAGTAGTACCAACGGGTACTGTACTTTTAGTCACTATGACTTTATAACTATTTAAGTTCTCAGCTATCCTCTTTGCCACATCTATTATTGAAGAAATATCGGCAGAACCATCGCCTCTAGGTGGGGTACCAACCGCTATAAAGACAACCAGGGCAGACTGTATAGCACTATCCATATCGGTGGTAAAGGTCAGCCTTTTCTGCTTAAGATTATTAACCAACAGTTCCTTCAAGCCTGGCTCGAAAAAAGGAACCTCTCCCCTTGAAAAAGTATCCACCTTCTCTTTAACCTTATCCACACAGACAACATCGTTACCAAATTCCGCAAAACAGGTTGCAGTTACTGCCCCAACATACCCAGCACCAATTACCGCTATCCTCATCTTCTAACGTTAACCTCCTTTACGTATATACTCTTCAGGATCTATAGCTTCCTTCTTATCCCTTATCTGAAACCTTAGCAAAGTATTCGTTTTTGCTTCGCCCACTACCTCTCCTTGTTTAACGTCATCACCATTTTTAACCTTCAGATTTATACCCTCGCCGGAATAGACAGAGTACAAATTGCCATGCTTTACCACAAGTAATGAAGCTACACCTGCTATGTTGTTAGTGGCATACACAACCTTACCATCAGCTACGGCAAAGATCTTATCACCCCTATCCAAAGGAATATCGAGTCTGTTACTTACAACAAGAGCTTCAACCCCCTTACCAACTGGACTTACAAATTTATAACCCTTTAGAGTAAATGAACTCGGTAGGGTTACCTTGGTCTCCTTTATAGAGACATGCTTACTTTCGGCCTTAGGTGTTTCCTTTTTCTCTTGGTTGGTATTTTCCTTTTTAACCTCTCTATCGGAAGTATCCGAGATACCGGTAGCCTCAGAACATGGAACTTTCAATACCTGATCCACAACTATTTTACTTTCATTGGAAAGGGCGTTCAATTCCCTTATTACATCGGGTGTTGTATTTGCAAGTCTAGCTATAGAAAATATGGTATCACCCGGTTTAACCTTATATTGACAGAGCTTTGTTGTAGCCGAAGCTTCCTTAGTCGGTGTTACCCTGCTCGCCGACTCTACCTTTCCCATCTCCCTTTTCTCAGTTTTTGCTCCTCCTACCTTAGTTACCTCTTCCTTTTCGGACTTTTCCCTCTTAGCCAAAACCTCACAAGGAACCCTAATAATTCTACCCCTTCTTAACTTAGCACTCTCCTTCAGTTTATTTACACCAGCAAGCTCCTTTACACTGACACCCAACTTATCTGCAATTTGAGATAGAGACTCAACACGTCTTTTAACCCTATAGTCACAGTAGTTAGATTCAACCTCTTCCTTCCTTGCCTTAGATGCTTTTTCTACCGTTCCCTTTTCCTTTACCTTAACTTCTTCAGCCTTCTCTTCCCCTTCTAATTTTGAGCAATAAACCTTAATCTTTTTACCAGCCACAATTGTAAACTTCTTTTTACTCGGAACCCCGTTTAACTTTTTAAGCTCATCCACACTCATACCGAATTTACTTGCCACCTTACTAGGTGTATCACCCTTTTCAACCTTATACTCACAAACCTTCGGTCCCTTCGCCGCCTCGGTCTTTTCCTTAGTAACGGATCTTTTGGAAGTGGATTTAGCGCTTTTTTTCTCGGATCTACCACTCCTTTTCTTTGTTGTTCTCTTGGATTTTGATGAAGTTGTCTTTGAAACGGATTTGCTACTTTTCTTATTAGTTTCGGAGAAAGTCTTTTCAGGAATGGTTAATCCAAGAGAGAGAAAGATCGCCAATAATAATATTAGTATTCTTTTCATCCCAATACCTCCAGAACTTTTTGGATAGCCTCCTCCGGGCTTGAAACCTTTATAACACCAGGAATATCCCAACTTCTAAGTGAAATAACTGGCTTACCCATCTTAAGAGCAAACCCGATTTCACTTAGCGTTCCATACTCCCCACCTATCGCAACTACAACATCGCTTGTAGCAACTATTATTACGTTTCTCGCATGTCCCATGCCTGTAGCTATAGGATAATCTATGTACCTATTTGCATCGTATCTGGAATAGGACGGAACAACTCCTATAGTTACCCCTCCCCCCTCCTTTACACCCCTTGCCACCTCTTCCATAACTCCACCTAGACCACCACATATAACCGTATATCCCCTTTTTCCAGCAAACAAACCAAATCTATAAGCGTACTCACGGTCAAGGGGAGTTGCCTGATGAGCTCCTATTACGCCTATGATTTTATCGGGGCGGCCGGATTCGAACCGGCGACCCCCAGCTCCCGAAGCTGGTGCGCTACCAGGCTGCGCTACGCCCCGCTCTAAGTTATTTCCATCCATACTCACCCCTCAGTTTAACAAAAACACAGCCACCCAAACTCTTCACTTTAACTTTACTATCTTCCGTCAACTTTGTCACTACAAGTAACTCCTGCGAATACTCATCACCAACAGGAATAACCATAATACCACCTTTATCGAGTTGTTCAATAAGAGGCTCAGGTATTTTTGGCGCCCCTGCTGTAACTATTATTCTATCGTAGGGAGCGTACTCGGGCCAACCAAGAGTTCCATCATCTATCTTTATCCAAACGTTATTATAACCAAGCAAACTCAAAACCCTTTGAGCCCTAAGTGCAAGTTCAGGAATCCTCTCCACCGAGTAGACTTCCTTAGCAAGCTCGGCGAGAATAGCACACTGATAGCCAGAACCTGTACCTATCTCCAATACTCTGTGGTTCTCCTTAACCTCCAGGGCCTCGGTCATAAGGGCAACTATATAGGGTTGTGATATTGTTTGACCATGACCTATAGGTAGGGGGTAGTCGTTATAAGCTTCCTCGGAAAGTTCCGGCGGGACAAATAGATGCCTTGGCACCTTAAGCATAGCCGATAAAACTCTCTCATCCTTTATTCCCCGCCTTCTAAGATGTTCAACTAGTTTCTCCCTTCTCTCCCTAAATATAGGAGTATCAATAAAATCCAAGATCCCACTCCCATCTATAATTACTTTCCAAGAAATCAAAGGCTGTCATATCGTATCTTATAGGAGTAACAGAGATATAACCGTTTCTCACAGCACCTATATCGGTCTCCTCATCGTTTATCGCTTCCTCCTCTTCATCCGGCAAACCGCCTATCCAATAAAAGACATTTCCCCTCGGATCCCAGAGCTCATGTATGTAGTTATTGTACTTCCTCCTACCAAGCCTTGTCCACTTTATACCCCTTATAGAACCGATATCCTCAACATCAGGGATATTAACGTTTAAGAAAACACCTTCCGGTAGCTTCTTGTCCATGATGAACTCAACTATCCTTAACATAGCGATACCAGCTACCTTAAAATTCCTTATACCCGAAATAACTAGTGAAGCGGCAACGGATGGAATTCCAAGTATACATCCTTCCATGGCGGCAGAAACGGTACCCGAATAGGTAACATCCTCACCCAAATTAGGTCCCTCATTTATACCAGAAACAACTAAATCCGGCACCCTAGGTAGTATCTTATGTACTCCAAGAATAACAGCATCGGTAGGAGTACCATCAACCGCGAATATCTTCTCCTCTATCCTCTTGACCCTAAGAGGCCTATGGAGGGTGAGAGAATGACTTGAGGCACTTTTTTCTCTATCGGGAGCAACAATCCAGACGTCAGCAACTTCCGACAGCTCCCTAAATAAAACGTTGATACCGGTTGCAAAGACCCCATCATCGTTGGAAAGAAGAATTAACATGAACCACCACCGTTAAATCTACCAATGGTCGGGGCGACCCGATTTGAACGGGCGACCACTGGCCCCCCATGCCAGTGCTCTGCCAGGCTGAGCTACGCCCCGGTTTAAAACACTACAAATGCCGGAGGCGGGATTTGAACCCGCACGGGCTCGCGCCCACTGTCCCCTCAAGACAGCGCGTCTGCCAGTTCCGCCACTCCGGCTTTATCCCTTTTGGAATATATATAATACCGAATTTTAAGTGTCAATATTTCTCTCTTCTTAAGAATTTACGCATTCTCAGAAGATACAGTAGGTAGAAACACTCGGAAAGTCTGAACTAAAGGAGGAAAAATACTTCTTACAGTAATATGAACAATCCCCATCCTTCAAAAGACAGGATGAGATAAGAGCACCCTTCATGCACAACTGATCGCTATGGCTGATGTCTAAGCAATCCTTAAAGAAGGCTTTAGCGTTAATGATAGAGTCCCTGGTTTTTAACCTTAAACCAGCAACCCCACCTATCTTGTAACCAACTATAAAATCCTTCTTATAATCTACAGCTAACTTTGCGTTCTCAATGGAAGATTTATAATCACCACCGTTAAAGTAGAGGTAAGACTTAACAGCGTAAAACTTCGCTTTTATCTCCGGTTCAATATCCATGCCCCTAACCCTTGGTTCTATCCTGGATAATTCCCTTATAGCACTTGAGGTATCCCTGTTTTTAGAGGCAACATATAGAGCCCTATCAATGTTTAAAAGAATATCCAACCTTGCCTCTGCCCACCTCTTGATAGAATCATATTCACCGTAATTTAGAACCCCTTTCCCCTTACTACTTGCCATAACGCTTAGATTCTTCACCCTCTCTTCCGTAAGAGGATGATCGGAAAATAGCCTATTCAAGAAACCGCCCATATTGGTTTCTCTAATGCCAAGGTAACTCAGATACTTCTTACCACAGGATTCAACATTAAGGAGTGACTTTACAACCTCATTGGGATCATAACCGGCACTAACAGCGTAATAAAAACCTATTCTATCCGCCTCCCTCTCCTGAGCTCTGGAATAGGCAGATAGGACAAGAAGACCTCCTACATTCCCTATAAGCTCACCAAGCCTTCCGGCGTATATACTGGCTCCAGTCACAACCACATTGGCCAGTATGGTTTGACTATACCTTTCCGCCGTGTGTCTCGAAGCAACGTGTCCCATCTCATGACCTATAACAAAGGCAAGCTGTGCCTCATTTTCAAGGCAGGGGATCAATCCTATATTAACGTTAACATAACCTGGTAAAGCCCATGCATTTGGTTCCGCACTTGGAGATATAACTACGTTAAGAGGAACAACGTTCCTCCTATGAAAATATGGGTAAAGCCTATTTACTATGAACCTTATATAATCAACAGCATAACCCTCCCTTATAAAGGGACCACTCTCTATAGTTTCCCTATCCATATATTCAAAGACTCCTTTCCCTATCTTTAGCTCGGTATCTGTACCGATAAAGTTAAACTCAAGTCTACCCGTTGCAGGATTAGGAGCACAACCAACCAATATCAAAAATATCAGAAATATTACATTGCCGACTCTACACAAACCCCAGAGACCTTGAGATCTCATTTGCCACTTCTTTAACCACATTTCCAAAAAGGTGGATTTTCTCATCGGTTAATCTGTAACTTGGTGCAGAAATGGAGATAGCGGCTATAACTCTTCCCGTGTAATCTCTTATGGGAGCACCCACACATCTAACTTCCAGCTGGTACTCTTCCATATCCAAAGCATAACCGATCTCTCTAATCTCATCGAGTTCTCTCTTTATCTCCCTAATATCTATCTTTGTATTGGGCGTAAACTTAACCAATTTCCTTTCCCTAAAGAGTCTATCGATTTCGGTATCGGAAAGATAGGCAAGTTGTGCCTTACCCATAGCAGTAGCATAGGCAGGTAACTGTTTTCCTATCCTAGGCATTACTCTTATTGTATTGGTGGTTTCAACGCAATCTATATACACAGCGTAAATATCCCTCAAAATTCCGAGATAGGTAGTCTCATTGAACCTTCCACGTAAATCCTCAAGATAGGGACGGGCAACCTTTATCAAACCCATCTGATACTTGAATATCATCGATAACTCAAAAAGCTTCGGACCAAGCCTATAAGCTTCGGTCCTAGGATTCTGTCTTATATATCCCCTCTGTTCAAGTGTAGCAAGCAACCTAAAAACATTATTCTTATGTAAGCCCAACCTGTTAGAGAGCTCTGTGACTCCAAGCTCCTCATTATCGGTATAGGAAATCAGTATCTGAAGAGCATGTTCAACAGCCTTGACCAACTGAACCTCATCTCTCCCAACTCTACCTCTCAACTTAGCCCTCCTAGAATAATAAACTATGTTAATTTATAAAACAATGTTATCAAATAGTCAAGTTAAACAGATTTAAAAAATTATAGGAGACTCTTTGCTTAAGAAAATCCAGATCTATACCTAAAATATCTGCACAGAACTCATACACATCAACAATGAATGAGGGTTCATTCCTTCTACCCTTTTTTCCAATAGGGGTTAGAAAGGGGCAATCGGTTTCAAATAGTAACCTATCTAGAGGCGTCACTTTTAAAACATCCTGTAGATTAGCGTTATAAGTCACATTTCCCGCAAAGGAGATATAAAATCCCATATCTACGTATTTCTCAAGGTGTTTGCTATTTCCCGAAAAACAGTGAACAATTCCGGTTAAACCTTTATAGTTACTCAAGATGGATATAACCTCATCATGGGCATCCCTAACGTGTAGTATAACCGGCTTATTCAGTCTAAGGGCAAGATCAAGCTGCAACTCAAAGGCCTTTATCTGAACGTCCCTCGGGGAATAGTTTCTATAGAAGTCAAGACCTATCTCTCCTACAGCCAGATTCTTACCATGTCCACATAGGTCTTCGATCTTAACAAGATCTTCCTCTTTCAGCTTACTCGCATCGTGGGGATGAAAACCACATGCAAAATAAACACCATCATGAGATGATGCAAACTCCATAGCCCTTATACTATCGGCGAGATCTATACCAACGGTAAGGATTATAGATACGTTATTTTCCCTCGCCCTAAGATAAACTTCCTCTCTATCCTTCTTAAAATAGTCCATATGTATATGAGCGTGGCTATCTATGTAAAAACTGTTATTTAACAACCGCTCCAACTGGTGTATCCTCCGGTAGTATAGGTAGGTATATCCTGTCCCCATCCCCCGCGGCAAGTATCATACCCTGAGACATTATCCCCCTTATCTTTTTGGGTTTTAAGTTCGCGAAGTAAATCACCTTCTTACCGATTAGATCCTCGGGCTTATAAAAAGCACCTATTCCAGCAACTACGGTCCTTCTCTCGGTTCCAGTATCAACAACTAGTTTAATCAGTTTATCACTATTCTTTACCCTCTCAGCCTCAAGGATCCTGGCAACTATCAATCTCAACTTTGCGAAATCCTCAATAGATACAAACTCTTCCTTAGTCTCCACCTCATCCTCCCTTATAGCGGATTCAACCTCCTTTGAAATCTCGGCTAAAACCTTCTCCTCATCTATCCTAACAAATAGGGGATCCCCCTTTGATACCCTTTCTCCACCCTCCAAGACACCCCACGAGAAATCCTTCTCCCCAGGGATCCTTTCACCGAGACCGAGCTTACTAAACATCTCTCTGCTTTTATTAGGCATAAAGGGATACAGTAATACTGCGCTTATCCTCAGTATCTCCAATAACTCGTATAGTGTTCTCCTCAGCTCCTTGACATCACCCTTCTTGAAAAGGTCCCACGGTGCTTTCTGATCCACATACCTATTCCCATACCTTATAAGATCAAAGACAAACTCAAGCGCTCTGTTATAGGCCTGCTCTTCCATACTGGACTCATAACCATTTACGGCCTCCATGAACTTATTCACTACCTCCGGTCTACCTTCGAATCTCTCGGGGACAACACCATCGAGATACCTCTCGGTCATAGCTATAACTCTATGAAAGAGATTACCAAGGTCATTTGCAAGCTCGCTATTCACCCTTGATACGAGAGCCTTGTATGAGAAGTCACCATCCAAACCAAAGGGAACTTCCCTCAATAGGAAGTATCTTATCACATCAGCCCCAAACTGATCTATCAACCTGTTAGGGTCAACCACATTTCTAAGGGACTTTGACATTTTTCTACCTTCAACAGTCCACCAACCATGGGCAAAGATCCTCTTAGGTGGCTCTAAACCACAGGCCATAAGGAAAGCAGGCCAATATATGGCGTGGAATCTCAGGATATCCTTTCCTATGAAGTGTATATCGGCAGGCCAATATTTTTTAAACTTCTCGTCGTCATAACCGTAACCTATTCCTGTTAGGTAGTTAAAGAGTGCATCAAACCAGACGTATATAACATGATCCTCATCAAAAGGTACCGGAATGCCCCACCTGAAAGTAGTTCTTGAAACGGATATATCCTCAAGCCCCCTCTTAACGAAGGATACTATCTCGTTCATCCTACTTGCAGGTTTAACAAACTCTGGGTTCTTATCGTAAAATTCGAGAAGTTTATCCTGATAGGCCGATAATCTAAAGAAGTAGCTCTTCTCCTTTAACTTCTCTACAGGTCTACCACAATCAGGGCAGGTATTACCGGAACCAAGTTGGCTTTCGGCCCAAAAAGTCTCACAGGGAACACAATACCAACCTTCATACTCCCCAAGGTATATATCTCCCTTTCTATACAACATCTCAAAAATCTCAGCAACTGCCTTTTCATGGTAGTCATCGGTAGTTCTTATAAAATGAGAGTACTCTATATTCAGTCTCTCCCAAAGTTTCTTAAAGTTAACTACAACCTTATCGGCAAGCTCCTTTGGTTTCATACCAAGAGACTTCGCAGACTTTTCTATCTTCTGACCATGCTCATCTGTGCCGGTAAGAAAGAAAACATCGTAACCCTTTATCCTCTTATACCTAGCAATTACATCGGCGGCTATGGTGGTGTAGGCATGACCAACATGGGGGACATCGTTAACGTAATATATGGGAGTTGTAACGTAAAACTTCTTCATACCTAGGCCTCCCTTATAATCTCATCGACACTAACGACCATCTGGCCCTTTCTATCCCCTATCGAAATTATAACTGTTCTATCTATTATGTTAGCGCTCACAACCTCACCCTCTATTCCGGACAAAGTCTTCACCTTCTCACCAACCTCAGGAAAGTCTTTGGCAAGATCGAGATAAACTCCCAATTCAAAGGATAAACAACACATAAGCCTACCACATAAACCCGATATCTTAGAAGGATTCAACATTAGATACTGATCCTTGGCCATCCTTACCGAGATGGACTCAAACTTATTTAAAAACCTTCTACAGCATATCTCCTGACCACAAGGGCCAAGACCTCCCACCATTTTAGCTCCATCCCTAACACCAATCTGACGCATCTCAATCCTTGTCTTGTACCTTCTCGCCAGATCCCTGACAAGGGCTCTAAAGTCAACCCTCGTCTCGGAGCAGAAGAAGAACATTATCCTCTTTCTATCAAGAGCTGCCTTTACTCTCACGAGTTTCATAGGCAACCCGTGATGCTTTATCCTTTCCCTACAGAAGTTAAAAGCCTCAGCCTCGAGCATTATATTCTCGTTATGTCTTTTAATATCCTCATCGGTCGCTATCCTTAGTATAGGCTGAATCTCCTCAACGGGTAACCCCAGATCATCGGGATCGATGGGCACCGGCCCTTTCAAAACATAAGCTAGGACCTCACCTATCTCAGTCTCAACAACTACAAACTCACCTTCCCTAACGTTCTCCACAACACCAACGGCAAAGGGCATAACCGGAAAACCAACATCTATCCTACAGTAACAGACCTCTATCTTCCCCTTATCCCTTACCTTCATACTGCTACCTTCAATATCAAATATTCAAAAAGCGAAGGATAATTGACATTACTCCAATAAAACATTCTTTCAATGAGAGCAAGTTCTCTATGTAAATCGAATAGCCTCCTGTCCACCTTTTCCCTCAACCTCCTATTCAATCTATACCTTATGAGAAACAAAACAAGCTCCATCAACTTTTCATCCTTCAACTCATCTATCCCGAGTAAAAGGCTATAATCCCCCTTCTCAAATCTCTCTACTATATCAAAGGCCCTATTTATGGTGGAATCATCGAAACTTGAGAAATATAGGGAGCCACCCTCAATACATAATTCCCTCTTCTTACCTTTAACCCCTACCAAATCACATACCTTTTCTATCTCCCCACTAGATAGAGTAGAAAACCTAACAACAAGACATCTTGAAACAACAGTCTGGAGTAACTTATAGGGAGAAGGCGTAATAAGTATAAATAAAGTTCCTACAGGAGGCTCTTCAAGAGTCTTAAGAAAGGCGTTTGCCGCTTCCTGACTCATAAGATGAGCGTTATCTATTATAGCTACCTTTCCATTTTTTGAGGCACCCATATAGGCCCACTCTTTTAGACTTCTTATATCCTCTATGGGTATATTCTTTTTACCCTCGGGAACTTCAACCACCCTAAAATCCTCGTGAACACCTTTTATGACACTTCTACAGGACTTACATTCCCCGCAGGCATTTTTACTTTCACAGAGATACATCATAGCGGTGTATAAAGCCACCCTGTATTTTCCTATTCCTCTCCTACCGGTGAATAAAAGCGCATGGGGAACTCTCTCGGTAGCTATAAGGTTTCTCAAAAAACCTATTATTTTCCCGTGACCAACTATATCAACCATCATCCCGGTGGTATCCTATCTATTCCCATGTAGGCCCTCAATACCTCAGGTACTACAACGCTTCCATCTTCCTCCTGATAGTTCTCAAGAATGGCTACTATGGTTCTACCAACTGCTATTCCCGAACCGTTTAGTGTATGAACATAACGTGGCTTACCGCCTCCCTTGGGCCTGTATCTTATGTTAGCCCTTCTTGCCTGAAAATCCTCGCAGTTACTACAGGAGGATATCTCCCTATAAAGACCCTGTGAAGGTAGCCATACCTCTATATCGTAAGTCTTGCTACTTGAGAAACCAAGATCTCCCGTACATAACTCAACAACCCTATAGGGTAATCCGAGCAGCTTAAGCACTTCCTCCGCATCCTCCACCAATTTTTCCAACTCCTCATAGGAGGTCTCAGGAGTGGTAAATTTAACGAGCTCCACCTTACTGAACTGATGAACCCTTATCATACCCCTTATATCCCTCCCGTAGGATCCCGCTTCCCTTCTAAAACAAGGGGTGAAGGCTGTATAGTATATAGGTAGATCTTCCTCATCTAAAATCTCATCCCTATGAAGATTGACAAGGGGTACCTCTGCAGTGGGAATAAGATACAAATCGTCCCTTTCGATTCTATAGAGCTCCTCCTCAAACTTTGGCAACTGGCCTGTACCGAACAGAATCTCTGGCTTTACAAGAACCGGAGGATAAATCTCCCTATAGCCATGTTTCTTAACGTGGAGATCCAGCATAAAATTGATAAGGGCCCTTTCGAGAATAGCTCCCCAACCCTTCATAACGACAAACCTACTACCGGAGAGCCTAGCTCCCCTTTCAAAATCAATTATATCAAGCATTTCCCCCAGTTCCCAATGGGGTTTCGGCTCAAACTTAAATTCCCTTGGCTCACCAACTACCCTCACAACCCGGTTATCATTCTCGTCCTTACCTATAGGAACACTATCGTGAACGAGATTCGGAATGTTTATTATGAATTCTCTCAACCTATCCTCGATCTCCCTCAAATCAGCCTCGATCCGCTCGATCCTCTCACTTATACTCTTTGATTCTTCCATAAGTAAACTCGTATCTTCACCCCTCTGTCTCTTAAATCCTATCTCCTTGGATATACGGTTTCTACTAGCTCTAAGCTCGTCGAGTTCCTTTATAAGCTCTCTTCTCCTCCTATCAAGCTCCTCAAAAACGCTAAAATCAATCTCAACGCCCCTTAGCAGAGTCTTCCTTTTAACGAGATCAGGATTACGCCTTAGTAACTCTATATCTATCATCTCAACCTCCAATAAGATCTTCTATGGCAGTATCAATATCGGGATATTTAAAATCGAAGCCAAGTTCCATCAGTCTTTTAGGCACAACCCTAGGTGCATCAAATATCATCTCAGCCTGTTTCATCAATACAAACTTTAAAACCGTATCGGGTATAGGAACCTTTAAAAATGCGCCTCTCTTATCGGCTATCTTTGAAAGTAGCTCCCAGAGAGTTACCATCTGGGGAGCAACGAGATTATATACACCGAACATGCTCTCGTCAAATATGGCCCTCTTATAAACTTCCATGAGATCTCCTATATGGATCCACGGGAAATTCGCGTTTTTCCCAAAGAGTGGGAATACCAGCTTAAAGAGAGGTAGATTAAAGGGATTCAAAAAGCCACCACTTCTTGCCAGAACCACCCCCTGCCTCATCACAACCCTTCTAACACCAAGCTCATCGAGATCCGATAGAGCCCTCTCCCAATCGAGACATACCATACCAAGAAATCCATTTGAAAAATGTTTACTATCCTCATCGTGTACACCTTCCTTAGAGTAGATACCAACCGCACTTGCAGATATAAAGAACTTTGGCCTTTTAGTCACCTCTCTTATAGCATTGACCAAGTTTTTCGTTGTCTCAACCCTGCTACTATATATCTCCCTCATGTAACTGGAAGTCCACCTCTTACCTATATTAGCCCCGGCTAGATTGATAATACCATCGAGTTCGGTAACGTAAGCTTTAAAACTATCGGTACTATAAAGGGCTCTTCTAGGAATAGCTATAACCTCAATCCCACTAGATATAAGAGCCACCTTAAGGTTACTACCTATCAATCCGCTTGCACCGGTTATCCCAACTTTCATCCAGTATAACCCCTAATCTATTTTTCGTAACCCCTTATTTTTATGGCAAGTTCAGGATCAAACATAGCTCCAACACAGCTACCAACGAGATCCGCACCTTCACCTCTTATCAAATCAAAGTATTCCTTAGTTGTAACACCACCTGTCGCAAATATATACCAGTCCATTTTGTATTCCTTCCTTAAACTAACTAGTTCTCTAACGAAAATCCTCGTACACTCTATAAGAGCATAACCACAAACTCCGCTTCTTCTCCTATCCTCTCCAAGAGCCGGTGACCCATCTGGCCTCAGAACTCTTAGAGAAATTGAATTTATGCCACCTATGGCATCAACGAAGGGGCCCACATGCTTTATGAACTTTCTCAATCTCTCACCTAGTAAAAGTCCTATCTTAACTATCAGGGGCTTACCTTTTATCTCCCTTTTTACCGCCCTAACTATATCTCTCGATACCTCAGGATCCATATAGAGCATACCTTCATCACCTTCCACATTGGGACAGGAGAAGTTTAACTCCACCGCGTCAACCCTATCAAGCTCCGCTATCATAGCAGCAACTCTCTTAAAATCCTCAACCAAACTACCGAAATTCTCGATCGTACCTACACCACTTACTATAAATAATGTTCCATCGGACAAATTCCTGGAAATATCATCTATATCCATCTGCCACCACTTCGGATCCTTTGAGGGCATACCGAAGGAATTAGTTATGGTAACCTCTCTCACATCATCAGGTTCATAATCGTAGGGGGCATATACTACATCGGGTATGTTTATAGGGTCAAAGACATCGGTTTTTACGAATAAGCAGTTCGGCATCGGGTGCGATGGAAACTCTTTGGTTCTCACAGTCTTATAAACGAGAGCAGGAAAACCCATCCTCTCATAGAAAAGTACCCATTTACCGTTTAAAAGTAGCCCGGCAGGGATAAATAGGGGAAAATCAACCACCCTATCCCATACCTTTATAGGTTCCCTCTTTAAACCAACAGGATAACCACCAGAGTATCTCGGTCCATTCTCAAAATTCCAGTAGTAATCCTTATCTATATCGTAACTCGCATTAGCCTTAACAGACATTAAAACCTCCCCTTTTTTGGTTTTTCCGGTAAAAACTCTAACTTGACATTAAAAATCGACTTAAAAACATTATTCCTCACCTTTTCATTTAAAGGATATATCACATTAAAAACTATATCTTCTACTTTTGCTCTATAATTGTCATGTTTATAGGGGCAGTAATCCTCTATCTCTGAAAAACCTTTGTTCTTCAACCACTTCCTTATAGTCTCTTTCCTCAAAAAGATAAGTGGTCTAATTATCTGAAACTTGCCATCAAACATACTCTGAACTGGCTTTAGCGTAGCAATCTCACCATGGAAGAACATATTCATAAAGAAGGTGGTAACTAGATCATCCCTATTGTGTCCTAACGCTATCTTATTAAAGCCGTTTCTTTCCGCAAATCTAAATATCGAGATCCTCCTAAACCTTGAACAAGTATAACAGGCCCTATCAGGAGATATAACCTCCTCGGCCCTTACCTTGACTATTTCTAAATCAACCCCTATCTCTCTACAGAATTCTCTCAAACGGTATTCTTTATTACTATCCTTCCCAAAATCCAAAATAAGACTGTATACTACCAAATCGAAGTTAAAACCTAACCTTTTTCTCCATTCCGCCAGCCAGTAAACCATTGTGATACTATCGGAACCACCCGATAACCCAGCTACAACCCTATCACCCTCCACTAACATATCGTAACCATGGATCGCTCTTCCAAAGAACCTTGAAATAATCCTATCTATATTGGTTGACATCATCCTCCCACAGATACCTATATAGATCGTAGTAGTCAAAAACCCTCTTAGCCTGGATGTCGTTTTGATTTTGAGAAACGTTTATTCTATATAAACCAATTCTATCCATGCTTCTTATCACAGGAAACTCATGGTACCTATCATAGACCATAACAACCTTTGTGCCCCTCAACAAGGCCATAGCCTTAAACCAAATATCATCAGCGGTAGGAGCAAGTTCCATAAAGAGATCTGATCTTGTTACATCATCATGAAGACTACCCGGTGGATACAAAACCCCAGCATAGCCAAGTTGAATCAGTTTATGGGAAGGAACATTAATATCAGCAAGCGTCCAATCCCTATAGGACATAAGTTCCCTCTTATCTTTGAGTCTTACAACCTTGCAGGAATATGCAACTATACAGTCAGGATATTTAAGCCACCTGTTATACAGCTCTCTTAAGAAATAGTCTAAGTATATTGTATCATCATCAACGGTAATAATTATAGATTCTCTAAACTCTGAAACGGCATAGACAAGTTTATTGTAAGATCTATAGTTTTCTCCTACAAATCTTATCTCTAGGCCCCTATCCATATATTTTCTCACATTATATGGAATTACACCTAAATCAGGTACCTCCTCTTTCGACAACCATAGAACTACCCTTGTTGGTTTCAGGATCTGTCTCATCAAAGATTCAATAACTATATGGAGTTTCTCAAACCTTTTAGGATAAGAAGTTAAAGAGACTATCAGTTCCCTACCATCTACCAGTTTACCATCAAGGCTACTGGGAGAATGTAGAGAATAATAGTTATACAACCTCTCATAAAATAGGTCCTTTATCTTTTCCTTCTTTTTCCTTAGCTTTTTCTTAAACCAATTTATCATACTTTATTTAACCCCTCCTAAGATATATTATTCTAACCATGGAGATAATACAATTGATAGGCAGATTTTTTAACATCCTATACCCGGAAAAGTGTATAATATGCGAGGAGGAAGAAAAATTCCTATGCGATAAATGTCTCGATAGAATAAGACCCATACTCTGGCAGTGCCTAAAATGTGGCCATCCTCAAAAGAAGAGTCATACTCCCTTCTGTAAAAACTGTCTCGGTGAATCTGTAGTACCAGATCTTACCATCTCTCTCTTTAGGTACGACGAAATCTCTCCCATAATAATAAAACTAAAAGAAAAGGCCAGTATCAGAGCTAAAAGAGCCTTAGAATTTCTGATAAAAAAGTATCTCCCCTACAAACTATCACTACACGAAAATATACCCATAGAAGAGACTATTCTCACGAGAGTTCCAAATCACCCATTTAAGGTATTTAAGAGAGGATTCGATCATACCCTCGAAATAGCAAAACTAATAAGCAAAATAACAGGATATAGATTTGTAGACAAAATAGTTATTAAAAAGAGATATACAAAAAGCCAAAAATCCCTAACAAAAGCAGAAAGAGAAAAAACTGTAAAGGATAGCTTTCAATGTATTTCAAAAATACCATTTAGAAACATAATTCTAGTAGACGACGTAATAACAACCATGGCAACAATAAACGAAGTGGCAAAAGAAATAAAGAACATAAATCCAGAAGTAAAAATCATATCACTAGTTATAGCAAGAACGATACACTATGAGTAAAATAAGAATATTTTTAGATGAAGATTTAAAAGAAGGAAAAGTGATAAGAATACCAAAAGATGAGCTTTTACATATCAAAGTAAGAAGAGTCAAAAAAGAGGAAAATATTCTTGTGGTAAATGGAAGAGGATTTGAAGCAATTGGAATTCTAGATATAAAAAATAAAACAGTAAGAATAGAAAAAGTCAATGATATAACGCATAGAGAACTACCTATAAAAATAAATCTATTTCTCTCATTAATAAAAAACGATAAATTCGAACTAATGGTACAAAAAGTAACAGAACTTGGAGTATACTCTATAACACCTGTAACAACAAAGAGAGTTGTTGTAAAATTTGGCAAAGATAAATTAAAAAGATTGATCAAAATATCTCAAGAAGCCCTGAAACAATCTGGAAGAGCTATATTACCAATCATAAATGAACCGGTTAGTTTAGAGAAGATAGATAAAGTATCCTTCGGTTTAGTTTTATGGGAAAAATCGGATAGAAAATTAAAAGAGGTGATAGACAAAGTGAAGAATTTAGATAGTATAAGTATTCTAATTGGACCGGAGGGTGGTTTAGAGGAGGAGGAAGTTATGATGCTAAAAGAGAAAGGATTTGTAGATGTATCCCTGGGAAAGGTTATACTCAGAGCGGAAACTAGTGCTATTTACATCACATCGGTTTTAAGGTATATCTGTGACCCATGAAAGATAAGATAGATCTTATATTTACCAAGCTTAAAGAAATTTACCCAGAATTATCAAAACCCTTTGTCTCAGAGATGGCAAAAAAAGAAAAAGATCCATTTAAGATTCTTGTATCCTGCATCTTGAGTTTAAGAACAAAGGATGAGTTGACTGAAGTTGTAAGTAATAGACTATTTGAAAGGATAAGAAACCCAGAAGATCTGATGAATATGGATGAAGAAGAACTTCAGAAAATCATATATCCGGTAGGTTTTTATAGAAACAAAGCAAAAACTTTAAAAGAAATCGCTAAGATTCTTATTGAAAATTATGGTGGTAAGGTTCCTGATAGATTGGAAGAACTTCTAAAAATAAAAGGGGTTGGAAGAAAAACAGCGAATCTTGTCATAACTGAAGCCTTCAATAAGGATGGTATATGTGTTGACACACATGTACACAGAATATCAAACAGAATGGGACTCGTATCGACCAAAGATCCTCATAAGACGGAGGAAGAACTTAAAAAGATTTTACACAAAAAGTACTGGAAAACCATAAATAAGATGTTTGTATCCTTTGGCAAAAAAGTATGTACACCCATTTCACCAAAATGTTCCGAATGCCCGTTCAGTATGGATTGTCCAAAGGTAGGTGTAAAAAGGAGGAGATAGAATGCTCTGTGTTTTATACTTTCATAACGTTAGCCTAAGTGGGCTTGACGGTCCCACGGTTAGTTATTTTGAAAAACAGATAAAACTACTCAAAGAGTACTTTAAGATCGTTGATATTGATACTGTAGCTGAAAGGATACTCACCAAATCTATGCCAAAGAAACCCGAAGTTGCAATTACCTTTGACGACGGCTTTTACAGTAACTACGCCTTTGTAGAACCTATACTGAGAAGAGAGAAGATAAAAGCAACCGTATTTGTTGCTACTAGCCACATATATCAGAAGAATATAAAGAGATTCTCCTTATACGACTACTGGGAAGGAAGATGTAACCTCAGTGATCTTGATCAAGCTTATCCAAACACAATGGGTAATAAAGTATCAACAAGCGGCTATAGAGACCATTTCATGACAAGAGAGGAGCTGATAGAGGTCGATAAAGGCAACTTAAAAGTTGAATCCCATGGTCACGAACATATAAAAGTTTTTGAATATCCACTAGATCTAATAGATATATGGGACATAAATAAGACCGCCACACAAAAGTACGGTAGATTCATTTGGCTCAAGAAAATATATGGAGAAAAAATTATTGGTAGATATACTCTAATACCTATATTCAAATTCAAAAGTTTTCACAAAATACCCTCTACTAAACCGTACATTCATGAGATTGAAAGTATATTAAGCCTCTTTAATAAGGGTTTGTCTATTAACGATATAAAAAGAGCAATCAAGATTACAGGATACAGCGAAAGCATAGAAGAGGCTAAAAATAGAATCTATATGGACCTAAAAAGAGCAAAGGATACTCTTGAAGATATATTAGGGAAAAGAATAATACATCTTGCTTGGCCTTTTGGAGAATATAGCGATATATCCATAGAAATGGCAAAAAAAGCTGGATATACCGCTTTATATACAACTAAAAAAAGACCTATCACCGAAAATACATCAATATATGAAATAGAGAGAATAAATACACCGAGAAAAGATTTAGAACTACTAAAAAAAATAATAACTAGAATAATACTAAGATGAGCTTAAATAGAAAAATAATAGATCAATTAGACTTATTGATAATCATAGTATATACAATCTTATTAACCATTAAAGATTCAAAACTTCCAAGTTTTCAAACGTTAAATAGCATAATATACATTATAATGCTAATCTATGTATTACTCAATGTAAGAAAAGTAAAATCGTATATAAAAGAAACATTAAATACAAAGAAGAATATAGAATACATCATTATATTACTAGGAATCTTGGTCTTATGTGTCTACACATTGATAAATCCTAAAAATATAGATTTATCTGGATCGATTATTCTTACGTTTAAGATACTGATCTTATCTCTATACACAATCTACCTAAAAACCAAATACGAGACCGAGTTTTTAATGAATATAGTATTTACACCAATCGTAACGTTATCTATACTCTCGACGATTTACTCTTTAAATAAATTCACCATAGGAGACATATCAGGAATATATAGAAATAGAAACGATTTTGGTAATATACTACTAATCTCTTCTATATTCTTAACACAAAAGTTACAGGAAAATAAAAGTATGATAAAGTATATCCTTCTAATAACCGTAAGTTTAATTCTTATTTTAACAGGAAGTAGAGGTTCTACTCTTTCCTTCATAATCACAGTTTTATTATTCCTAATATCGAAATTAATCAAACACAAAATAAGATTTAATACTTATCTAGTGTATATATTAACAACTATATGTTTAGCACTTATAATCATTTTAAACTTTAACCAGATAAAAGAAAGATTTGTAAATATGACAAAAAATGATAGTAGTGTAGAAAGTAGAATGAAAATAATGGATGGATGTATAAAACTGATACAAAATAACCCTTACGGTTATGGGGCAAGTGATGACGTATACTTAAAAATGAAACCGGAAAACTTAGACGAAACCTTAAAAAGTGACTATAGAAAAGGAGGCTGCCATTTTACACCATTAGACATAATGTTAAAATTCGGATACTTAGGATTCATATTCGAGATAGCATACGTACTAGTCATAGCTAAAAAATTTTTAAAAATAATTAAAGAAGAAACTAAAGAGGCTACATTCTGGGTAGTTTTAGCTCTTACATTAAATTCCTTAACAGAAAACTTTACTCAAACATCAAGATTGTTAAAACTTATTTTATTTATCTCCATAGCAATTTAAATCTTAACTACAAACACATTAGAAAAAGCACTTTAAAAACTTCAATAAAGCATTAAAATTTGGATATTTAATAAAAGACTTAATAAATTGTTTCTTAGCTTCTTCCTTATTACCAATTTTTAAATATAGCTTACCGACCTCGTAAAGTTGTCTAGAAAAAGCTTTTGGTTTTTTATTAAACTCATCTCTATATAGATCCAATATTTTATAGAAAGCTCTTATCTTTCTTTCTACGCTATCGCTTAATCTACCACCGGAATGAATATACCTAACCGTAAGTATCTCTGGTACATAGTCTATCTTGTACTTTTTTGAAATCCTCAACCATAACTCGTGATCCTCTCGATAATCAAGATCCTCTAAAAATAGCCCTACATCATCGAGAACATCCCTTCTTACTATACTACTTGAAAGAGATATGAAGTTCTTGGCTAATAGTACGTCATATATATAACCCGAATACCTAGGTATCTCATCCCTCAAAATTATACCCCTATCATCGATGAACCTCTCGCCAGTATACACCAAACCTATATCCCTATCACCTAAAAGTTTTGCGAGTTGTTTTTTTAACTTACCCTCAAGCCAGTAATCATCGGAATCCAAAAAGGCTATAACTTCTCCTCTCGAGATACCTATGGCCCTATTTCTCGAGGCGGAAACCCCTAGATTCCTCTCATTCTTGATATAAACTATCCTATCGTCCTTTATATCTCTAACTATACTCTCAGTATTATCAGTCGAAGCATCATCCACCACTATTATCTCAACGTTCTCGTAATCCTGGATAAAAACACTATCTATAGCCCTCCTTATGAAATTAGCCCTGTTATATGTTGGGATAATAACACTAACTAAAGGATTCGCTCTTTTCATCACACACCCCTTCCTCTATGGTCTCTAACCATACAATCATAGGATCAACCCTATCAATCTCATCTCTCTCTATATGTAAAGCGGTCCTAAAAATTATATAGATCCTTTGAAAAACACGAACATCCTTCAATAAATCCTCACCTTCCTCAAAATTATTCAAATATATAGACAAAGCCTTTTCATCCTGAAAAAGCTCAAAAAAATAAATAACTTCTGCAAACTCAAAAAATGGGAAGAAAAACCAACAGGCATCCCAATCATATAAATAAATCCTTCCGTCTTTCAAACCCATGTTAAATAGCCCAACATCCTTGTGACATAGACTTATCATAGATTTAACCGACGAATTTAATATACTATCTAAGGATATCTCCAATATCCTCCTATATTTTGGAAATTTTTTTATTATATAATCAGTGTATCCTACAATCTTTTTCTTCCATTTACCAAAAAGATAATTAAAGATAACATTTCTAACAATAAAATTTTTAATAGTAGTACCATTGTGGAACTTCGCTAATCTCTCCAAAAAATCGCACTTCATATCATAAGTTGGATTAGCACAGGGAGCAAGGAAAGCTTCGATAGTGTATCCGGTAACCAATCTACTGTCACCTATAAAAAAACCAGAGTCTACAATGTCAACCGATATATCAAATTTACTTATTTTCTTTAGTATAGATACTACTCTCAAAAAACGTACAATATCCGTATACAATCTTATAACGTATTTCTCTTCCCTACTATGAAACAGATAGACTAAACTTTTTTCGCCAAAACTTGCAGGCTCCAAATAATCAAACTCCCAACCAGCTCTCTCAAGGCACCTTTTCGCTATATCCATATACTCTTTTCTTCTTTCACATACATCCATATAATTTCAGAACACTCTCCACTCTTTTCTTTAAAGTGAACTTACCTGCAAATCTTTTAGCGTTAAGAGCCAGAATTCTCCTTACTCTTGAATTCTTCCATAAAAAGAGTATTCTTCTTTCTAACTCAGACACATCATCGACCCTAAATACTAAGCCAGTATTACCATCCTCCACTATCTCAAGATTACCGGGGATGGAGGATACGATAACCGGTCTTCCAAGAACCATTGATTCTCTAACTGCCCCAGGAATCCCCTCAAAGGAAGAAGCATTAACAACCACATCTGAGGCTACAATAACCCTTTCAACATCCCTTCTATAACCAAGAAATATAAAATCATCCCCTAAAAGATTCTTCAAACTATCAACTATAACCCCTTCCTCCTTACCTGCAACCATAAATTTTAAACCCCTTAACCTTTTTGAAAGCCTCCTTATAGCCTCAGCACATACCTCGTGCCTTTTTTGAGGTCTTAAATTACCGATCATGGATATATAAAAATTCTTATCCTCCAATCCAAGTTCCCTTTCCGCCATTTTCCTATCATAGCTCCTAAAAAATCTATCATCAACGCTACCATAGAGAGTGAATATCTTATAAGGTGGAATTCCCTCCTTTCTCTGTAGTTCATTTTTAAGATGGTTCGATACACATATAACCCCATTAGTAAAAGGTATCTTATACTTCCACCTATTTGTCCAACTAAGGGAGTAGGAAACTCCCCTATTGGCAAAGACCTTTAACCCCCCGATTATAAAATTGGCTAATATGGAAAATGAAAGGGCCTTACCCTTATGGGCATGTAGAATCTTTACCTTATTCTTTTTGACAAAGGATATAAATGAAGCTATAGATTTTGGGGTCCACTTCATAGACTGTGTTACATGAGTAATACCAAGTTGAGTAGCTCTACTTTCACAATCGCCGCCCTTAGATACGAAGTAAACTTTAAAACCAAGTTCACCTATACCCTTAGCTAAGAGAATAGCCTGTATACTTCCCCCGGAGGAACAACTTGTACGCGAAATAACCTGAGCTATAACATCCTTACCCATACTAATAGCCTATAGCACGGTACTAAACCATACTCAACCAACCCCGTTGATATTACAATATCCATCTGCTAATTAGCGGGAGAGGTAACAGTATGAGAGTCCTTTTCATCCAGGGTGTATCAAGGTACGGCGGAGCACTGAAGTCCCTCTTTATAACCATGGAACTCCTCAGTAAAGAAGGGATAATACCAATTCTCGTTACATCGAGGGAAGGTAGACTGACAGAAGATTGTAAAAAAGCTAACATAAAGTACTATACTTTCCCCATAGGAATGTGGAGAAAGGTAAAGAGTTGGCCCTTCTTACCAATAACCATATATAGACTCGTAAAGATAGCAAAAAAGGAAAATATAGATATAATACACTGTAATACCCTATGGGACACCCCTTACGGAATCCTTATAGGCTTTATAACAGGAAAACCGGTGATCGCCCATATTAGGGGCACTCATACAAGAGATCTGATCAAAAAATACTTCATCAAATTACCTAACAAAATTCTATCCGTTTCCTTCTCTTGCCTAAGATACTTTGATTCGACTGAAATAGCTAAATCAAGAGTTATCTATAACCCTCAAGAAGGATTTCCAACTATTACAAAAACAGATAAAGAAAAAAGAGCCTTTACAATATCAATAATTGGAAGGATAGATCCATACAAAGGACAATTAGAATTTATAGATAAAGTATACAAAAAAATAGAAAAACTAATAAATATCAAAGTCTTTATAGTAGGTGGAGCATCGAAAAAAGACAAAAACATAGAAGAAAAAATAGAGCAAGAAAGTAAAAAATCAAAGGGTAAAATAATAAAAACGGGTGAAACCAGTAATGTTTACGAATACTATACAATAGGTGATATAATAGCCATACCTTCCAAGCCTGAATTAATGGAAGGATTTCCTAGAGTTTGTATAGAATCAGCAATTGCCAAAAGATTTGTAATAGCCACAAAATCTGGCGGAACCGAGGAAATAGTGAATAAAAAAACAGGAATACTGGTAAAGAATTTGGAGGAGATGGTAAGCCCTATTATCAAATCACTTCTATACCCTAAAATAAGATTGACCTACGGGATAAATTTATCTAAAAAAGGACTAAGGTTGTGCTCTGAAAAGGCATTTTTAGAGAGTTTATTAAAAACTTATAGAGAAGTTGGAGAAAAGGGTTTAAGAGGAGGGATAATATGACAATAGCTATCCTTGGTTTAGGATACGTGGGACTACCCTTAGCGGTAAAACTCTCAAACCACTATAGAGTAATTGGAGTTGATAAAAGCGTAAATAGAATAGAGGAATTAAAGAGAAACATCGATAGAACCGGAGAGTTAAGCGAGGAAGAATTAAAAAAATCTAAAGTTGAATTCACAAACGATGAAACCAGGTTAAGGGAAGCCGATGTTATAATAGTTGCAGTTCCAACTCCCATAGATAAACTCAAAAATCCAGATCTTTCGTTCCTAAAGTCAGCCTCCCAGATAGTCGGTAGAAACCTTAAGGGAAAGGCAGTCGTTGTATTCGAATCAACGGTATATCCTGGAGCAACCGAAGAGATATGTATACCGATCATAGAAGCAGAAAGTGGGCTTAAATGGAAGAAGGATTTCTTCGTAGGATACTCTCCGGAAAGGATAAACCCAGGTGACAAAGTTCATACCCTTGAGAATGTGGTAAAGATAGTGGCAGGCGATACCCCCGAAACAACCGAACTTATAGCCGATATATACGGCAAGGTGGTAAAAGCTGGAGTTTACAAGGTATATGATATAAAGACAGCAGAGGCGGCAAAGGTAATAGAGAATATACAGAGAGACCTAAACATAGCACTAGTAAACGAACTATCGGTAATATTCCATAGGCTTGGTATCGATACAAGGGAGGTACTCAATGCTGCGGCTACAAAATGGAATTTCTTAAAATTTGAACCGGGATTAGTTGGAGGACACTGTATACCTGTTGATCCCTACTACCTGGTCCATAAGGCTAGAGAGGTAGGCTATAACCCAAGGGTGATCCTCGCAGGAAGAAATATAAATGAAGAGATCCCCAAATTTATAGCCGATGAAACTGTGAAGCTCATGATAAAAAATGATAGATGTATAAAGGATGCTAAAGTCCTGATACTTGGGTTCTCTTTTAAAGAAAACGTACCCGATGTAAGAAATACAAAGGTATTTGATCTTGTGAATTACCTTAAAGAATACTCAATAGTGCCTATTATCTACGATCCCATCGCAGATGAATTAGATGTAAAGAAAGAGTATAACATTGATCTTGTAGATAATGTAGACACCTTTACCCCATACGATGCAGTTATATTCGCCGTAAAGCACGAAAGACTTATAAATGAATTTGACTTAACTAAAATCAAAGAGATACAAAATAAACCTCCAATCTTAATAGACGTAAAAGGTATATTCGATAAAAATAAAGCCATAGAAGAAGGAATAGTTTACTGGAGGTTATGACCGATCTAAACCTAAAAGATTTTTATAAATCCTGATATTAGACTCTACGAGTCCTTCTGGTGTAAACTTAGAGAGAGCTAATATCTTACCATTTAATCCCATTATTCTTCTAAGTCTGGGAGAAAGTAATAGAGTTTCGGTAAAAAATGCCATCCTCTCCATATCGCCTAGTTCAACCATTAAACCGTTTTTGCCTGATCTTACCACCTCACCTATACCACCAACTTTAAAGGCCAAAACAGGACACTCAAAATAACCAGCTTCAATAAGCGAGGTACCAAGTCCTTCAGATATGGATGTAAAGATAAAGAGATCCGAATATCTTAGAAAACTAGCCACATTCTTCCTCAAACCACCAAAAATCACAGAATCCTGAACACCCAATCTCAAGGTTAGCTCTTTCAAACTATCGTACAATGGCCCCTCTCCTAAAATAACCAACTTAAACTTAATCTTCCTTGCTATCTTCGATACCAACTCTATCAGGTATCTCTGCCCCTTTTCCTTTGCCAATCTTCCGATATTCAAAATCAGAAAGTTACTCTCTAAGGAACCAGAAATAAGCTCCTCTACTTCACCTTTAGCTATACTAGCCTTTTCATACTTTTCCAAATCTATAGAATCATACACCACCTCCACATCATCTATCTTACTACCAAGAACCTTATTTTTTTTATAAACATCAAAGACTGCAAAACTTATTGCTATGAGTTTATCGGTTAAGATTCTGTATAAAAACTTATTAAAAATATGGGTCTTAACCGGGAATATATTATGCCTTGTTCTTACCACTTTTACCTTACCGAATAGTTTCGCGGAGATCGATGCTACCCAACTATCCTGCGATCCGTGGGTATGGACTATATCTATACACTCCCTCTTTATAAGTCCCGTTATTTTTACAATATCGTGAATGAATTTTTTAAGGCTAAACTTCTTTGGTAAATACCAATTGTCAAAGGTCTTTAAACCAGCTTCCTTAGCCCTTTTTATTAGAGTTGCTCCGTAAGGAGCGGCAACTATAACATGATATCCTCTTTTACTAAGACCCTTGCAGACTATAAGTATCCTATTTGCCTGACCACCCCAACCACCAACGTGCATATTGGTATGTAATATCCTCATCCCAAAAACCTACTCTTCACAAAGTGTTCCAGCTCAAACAGCCTATCCCTCAGATCAATTCTATCAGCCGGAATATAACTATTCCCATAGCACACATAGACTCTCGAGAAGGGTAAGGGTAACATAAACCTATCCCAGGAATCAAACTCCACATACCTCGAATAAACCACCGTAACTGGCATAATATCCACACCGTACCTCTGAGATATCTTAACCAAGCCCTCAGGCACCGTATATCTCGGGCCACGCGGACCATCAACTAGTATGGCTACCCTTTCTCCCCCTTTCAAAGCCTCTATAAGTTCCATGGTACCTCCTATAACTCTCTTATAGGTCGAACCTCTTATGGTTTTAAAACCAAACCTCTCCAGTACCCAGGCTATAAAATCACCATCCCTACTCGGACTCACCATTATAGCGATACCACTACCCCTGTGTAGGAAAATAAGCGGGAAAAACCTATTGTGCCAAAAAGCGTAAATTACCGGGCCCTTTTTGGAATCAAACCTATCTCTACCAATCTCTTCTACCCTTAGAGTCAGAAAATATAAAGGCGATATAACTTTAACTATCCACTTTATTACATCAAGAAAACCTCTATTCTTTAACAAGGAACTGAAGCTCACAAAGCCTCCTATACCTTGTATCTCTACTTATAAGCTCATCATGGGTCCCCTCTTCAACTATAGTTCCATTCTCCATAACATATATTCTATCTGCCTCTATAACGGTGGCCAAACGATGGGCTATTATCAACACAGTTTTATCCTTCATGAGATTGTAAAGGGCACTTCTCACAACCATCTCTGACTCTGCATCCAGGGCACTCGTCGCTTCATCAAGTATCAGTATAGGAGCATTCTTTAATATAGCTCTGGCAATGGCTATCCTTTGACGTTCTCCACCCGATAGCCTAACACCTCTATCCCCAACAACCGTGTCGTAACCATCTGGTAGTTTAACTATAAAGTCGTGAGCATAGGCGAGCTTAGCAGCCTCAATGACCTCCTCGTAGGTAGCATCGGGTTTACCAAATAGGATGTTGTTGAATATAGTGTCGTTGAAAAGAAAGACGTCCTGACTGACCACACTTATTAGGCTTCTCAGGGATGCCAGCTTTATCTTCCTTATATCTATACCATCGATAGTGATACTACCCTTTGTCACATCGTACAATCGAGGTAAAAGTTCAACAAGTGTGGTTTTGCCTACACCGCTTTCACCAACTATAGCTACCTTTTCCTTCTTTCTTATCTCCATATTTATGTTTCTTAAAGCCCACTCATTCTCAGCCGCATCGGGATACCTAAACCATACATCGATATATCTAATTCTATCCTTAAATTCCTTTAGTTCTACAGCATTGGGATCATCCTTTATATCAGGCTCAAGGGATAGAAACTCCCAGACCCTTTTACTCGCGGAAATGGCACTATTTATATCGGCATGGACAGTCGATATTTTATTTATTGGATCGTACATTAACATTAAACTTGTTATGAAAGAAAAGAAATCACCAGGTGTCATTTTTCCTTCCGTAACCTTTAACCCGCCAAGGTAAACTATGATAGCAACACTTATGGAAGATAAAAACTCTATTATAGGAACATTAAGTTCCTTAGCTATCATAGCCTTAATGGCTAAATTGTAGTATTTTTCGAGCTTCTTTCTGAATCTCCCAACCTCCCTCTCCTCAGCCCCAAAGACCTTTACCGTTTTTGCTCCTCCAAAGCCCTCAATCAAAACCCCCGACATTTCTGCCATCTTTTCCTGCTGTTTCCTCGCGTTCTTCCTTATATACCTACCTATACGGTAGATGACGTAACCCATTAGAGGTACAACCACTATCGAAAAAATTGCAAGTTCAGCATTTCTCTTAAAAATTAGAACAACCAGAACTATAAGAGTAATAACCTCCCTTATAAGATTCCTAATGGTTGATATATTCGCATCGTTTATAACATTCACATCATTAAGGATCCTCGATACAAACTCACCTGTCGATCTTGACTTCAGAAAACTATAGCTCATCATCTGCAACTTTCTATGTAAATCGAG
Source organism: uncultured Aquificales bacterium (assembly GCA_964590075.1). Lineage (GTDB taxonomy): Bacteria > Thermosulfidibacterota > Thermosulfidibacteria > Thermosulfidibacterales > Thermosulfidibacteraceae > JAGDVO01. The sequence continues at coordinate 83,172 of CAZPXS010000002.1, read as the reverse complement.
TCTTATTCCCATGAGCATCCTGAAACTCGCTAGACTCATGAAGTAGTTCTGGAAAAATCTTGCAACACCTTTAATAAAATATAAACCAACCACTATCGCAGGTACCCACTTAAGTAACTCCCTATCCCTTCCAACAAAGACCCTATCTATGATAGGTTTTACAACCCAGGCAGTTGCACCGTAGGTTGCGGATACTATCCCAGCACATATAAGTGCGATCAAAACTAAATGCCAATGAGGAAGTAGGTATATTCTCAAAAGCTTAAGATAATACTTCATTAAAGTATTCTCCTACCCTTTTAAAATGATCTTCCCTATAAAGTTTATCAAATATCTCTCTACTAAATTTCTCCATAAACTCCAAGCACCCACTATCGTAACGCCTTATGAAATCTTCAAAAATTATATCGGGATGAACCCTATCCTGAAGATACTCGGGAAAAACCTGACTATCAGACAGAATATTAACTATAGATATGTTCCTCACCTTTACCAGTCTTTTTGCCAACCAGTAAACCCAATTCTTTACCTTATAAACAACAAAGGTAAAAACGCCGAGGAGAGCTAACTCAAGCGTGGCCGTACCACTCGCACTAAAGGCAAATTTAGCTTTTGCCATATATTCATACCTCTTCTCAAAGGGTACGATCTCTATCCAACTGGGGATAGTCTCAAAAAACTCATCCGATACACTCTTTGCCTTAACCAGAAAAAATCTAAAATTATTTCTGTACCTTTCTCTTATCAACCTCGAGGTCTCCACCATAACCGAAGTTAAAGATTTTACCTCATTTATCCTTGAACCAGGTAAAAGCAGTATAAAATCTTCCTTATCCCGCGATATGAAATCCTTTAGAATTATAGTTAAAGGATGACCAAAAAATCTAGCCTCTACACCAAAGGATCTAAAAAACTTTTCCTCAAAGGGAAAAAGTACCACAAGTCTATCTATTATACTTTTCATCTTAATTACCCTTTTAGTCCACCAGGCCCACACCTGAGGAGCGCAGTAGTAGCATACAGGTTTATTATTCTCTTTGGCGTAAGAGGCAAGCCTAAGATTCATACCCGGATAGTCAAAGAGTATAAGTCCATCAGATTTCCTAACAAGTTCCTTTAAATGCCTATAGATTCTTAGAATCCGGAACAATTTTTTTGGCTCCTCAAACCCTACAAAACTCAAATCGGAAGAAGTATACAGTAACTCCATCTCATTCTCCAAAAAGGGAGAGCCTGTACCAAAGAAGCTAAAATCATCCCTTAATAGTTTCAACTCCTTTATAACATTAAGAGCGTAGATGGAGGATGAATCTTCCGCACTAACCACTAAAATCCTCTTCACCCTTTACCCCATATATGGCTATTTTAAGTTCCTTAGCTACTTCAACCGTACCCGGGATTATTATAACCTCACCAGCCTCAACTGCTACAACCTTGCCACCTGAGTAATGGGTAACCCTGATAGTCTCAGGGCCTATAACCGGTACGTCCATGAGATCACTCTGTATGGGTCTTTTAACCTTTACCACGATAAAATCGTCAGCATAAACCCCAGCTCTTCTTATAGTCTCATCCGTTCCCTCAACAGCCTCAACCGCAATAACGCTCTTGTCCTTCACAACGATCGTCTGGCCTATTCCCAACCCCCCAATAACCTTGGCAACTCTAAAGCCATAGAGTATATCTTCCCTCTCCTTTTTACCGATCTTACCCACTATAGAGCCCTTATCGGCAAGGTATCTGCTAAAGGCATCCTTTTGGCTCACAACCTCTATACCCCTCCTATTCAGCTCTTCAACAACCAGAGACAGAATGCTATCGTCACTTAAACTTCTAAGCTTCGATATTAATTTTATAGCTGTAGAATCAAGCTTAAAAAGGTTTTTCAAAAGTCCCTTTTTCTCTATTTTCCCAAAAAAGGTCACCCTCTTTACATTTTCTCTTTCTAAGACCTCTAATATCTTCCCAACTTCCCCTGGCGAAAACCTGTAGTGAAAGGGATAGGTAGGCTGATCAGAGAGAGATATAACTATCGTGTCTTTAAGTCCTTCTATTAGAAAACCGAGATCCTTTGTATTACCAGCTATTATGGCAGATTTACCCAAGCTTACCCTCCACTACTATATCAACAGAAAAGGTAACACTTCCCATCAACCAAAAACCACCTATCTTCATCCGTAGCTTTTACAAAATCTATCTCCAACATCCTGATATTTTCGTTAAAATCTTTGAAAAAAGCTATAACAGGCTCAACAAAGGGATATAAGCTAAGGTCAAAATCTTCAAGCTTTATCGGGTTCTGTCCATTCACACTTACAGACCCCTTATCTTTTTTATTTTCACGCTCAAGTATAAAAGTGACTTTCTCCGAGTGGGCCACATATTTTTGGACCAGTATCCCCTCTAATGTAAGCCATGGTAAATTTGAAGCTATCTCGCCAAGAGCCTTTGGATAGGCACTCTCCACATCCTTCTTATCCCTTACGACTATAACAGCCTCGAGATCTTCCCTATGTACAGCCTGCGATGCGAGAGCCTTTATAACAACAGGTAAACCCATATCATCGATGATATAGTAGATATCACTTTTACTCCTTGCAACCTGGTATTCCGGAATATCAACACCGTAAAACTCCAGTATTCTAAAGACCTCAACCTCAAAACTCTCCTTACCCTTGTCTATAACCTTCTTTATTATCTCCTTCGCCTTTTTCTTGCCTATCCTGTAATCCTGCCCAAACATTTCCCTCCCCCTTGAAGTTGATAGATAAAATAATTATCATAAGAAATCATGAAAACAATAATCGGAATAATATACATAGTACTTGGGCTTATACTTATAATAGACGGGATAGTGAGAATAAGATACAACGACATGGGTATAGCCATTCTCAATTTTGCACTTGGAGGTTACCTAATCTTAACACAATACTTGGTCTACAGAAAAACAGGTAAGCTGGGCCCCATCTGTTGCTGTGGGTCCGATGAAAACAGCCAATGCTCTATAAATCAAAAGCAGAAGACTTTATAGTTGAAGAAATCCCACTTTATCCCTTCGATGGAAAGGGTGAACACCTAATACTAAAAATAAAGAAAAAGAATCAGACTACTTTTGAAGTCATAAAAAAAATCTCTAAATTCTTAAAAATTTCAGAAAAACACATAGGTTACGCTGGTCTCAAAGATAAAATCTCAATAAGTATTCAACACATATCTATACCAAAAAACAAAATCCAAAAATTAGATGAACTTATCGAATACCTTAAGGAGGAAAACATAGAAGTTTTAGAAATAACCGAACACAGAAACAAATTAAGGCCAGGTCACCTAAAAGGTAATGTCTTTACAGTAAAGTTAAGGGAAACAAAAGACACTGAAAAAACTATAAATAAACTGAGAGAAATAGAGGAAAATGGTTTCTTTAACTATTTTGATCAGCAAAGACTAAGTGATAATAATATAGAAATAGCCCTAAAAATCTTAAAGGAAGACAAAGATCTAAGAAACTACAGTCCCTATAAAAAGAGGTTATTGATTTCCGCCTTTACATCTCAGCTATTCAACGAGTATATAGAGGAAAGAAAGAGATTGAATCTTATAAGAGTGTTATCAGGAGATATAGTTTATAACCAGAGAAACTTTAAAGTAAAAAAGATAAGGGAAGAGGGAGAGATAAGTATAGAACGTATTCCTACCGGTCCCATATGGGGATCCCATATGATGGAACCTGAAAACGATGTTCTTATAAAGATCGAACATAACCTACTTGAAAGATACGGAATAAAGAAGGAGGATTTTAAAAAGACAAAAAGTAAGGGAACGAGAAGGCCAATAATCGTGTATCCTGAAAAGGTTGATATACTGGAAGTAAAGGATAGAGAAATTACTTTACGTTTCTTTCTTCCAAAGGGTAGCTACGCCACAATCCTTTTAAAAGAATTAGCCTTAGCTAATCAGCTATAACCACCCGATTTTTACCTGATCTTTTAGCCTTATATAGGGCGCTATCGGCTCTCGCTATAAGTGTTTCCGGTGTATCATCCTTTTTCATCTGAGCCAACCCTATACTCACGGTAACTTTAGTAGCATGAACGAAGAGATGGGGTTCAATCTCCCGTCTTATCCTTTCGGCCACAACATGGGCACCATCTACATTCGTTTTCGGGAATACCACAGCGAACTCTTCTCCTCCTATCCTCCCAAACACATCCGACCTTCTTATGTTGTTTCTGACTATCTTAGCAAACTCGAACAAAACCCTATCCCCAAACAAATGGCCATAGGTATCGTTTATCTTTTTAAAGTCATCTATATCAAAGACAGCCACACTAAGCGGCTCATTGTACCTCCTCGCACCCTCCATAAGCATTGCAAGATACTCATAAAAAACTCTCTTATTGTATGCTCCCGTTAGAGAATCATAGAGAGCCTGCTCCTTTAAAGCCTCTTCTGCCTTCTTTTTCTCAGAAACATCCCTTGCAATTATAAGGTAACCTTTCAAAATTTCGTCAACTTTAAGTAAGTACTCCTTTATCTCTAGATAGGTAGCCCATGAATCCTCGGGAGCCACAACAGTTCTTTCAACAGTTTTACCTACTCTCTCAAATAGCCTTGGTATACATGGAACACATGGTGACTTCCTCCTGTATATTAACTCATAACACTTCCTACCCTTTATATCGTCTACAGCGAAAAATTCACAGAAAGGGACATTTACCATTATAAAATTATAATCGGGATCAACAAGAGCCATACCAAGATCAAGGCTATCAAAGATAGCTTGAATAACCTTAAGAGCGTATTCACTAAAGTCACTCACCTTGCAGATATCCTCCTTTTTCCTGTAACCTTAGCCTCATATAGGGCTTCATCAGCCCTTTTTATGATACTTTCAATCGTGTCACCCTTTCTGTACTCGGTAAGACCTATACTACAAGAAATACTAACCAAGTCAAGAAATATAGTTTCCATAATCTCTCTAAGAAGTCTTTCCGCAACTAACCTTGCGGAACGTAAATCGGTCTTTGGCATTACAACCACGAACTCATCACCACCGTATCTAGCCACGATATCAGAGTCTCTGACACAGGAACAAATTTTCTTCGCAAACTCTTCAAGAACCTTGTCACCAAATACATGTCCGTACCGGTCATTTACATCCTTAAAATTATCCAAATCCAGGATCATGATAGATAATGGGTCACCATAACGCTCGCATTGTCTCAAAAAGAGATCCAAAAATTCATTCATAGCCCTTCTATTATAAACGCCAGTTAACTCATCCACTGTAGATAGCTTTCTTAACTCTTCCTCCAACCTCTTATAATCCTCTATCGAATAACCAAATAGCAAGCAGTAGTATTCATCACCGTACTTGATAGATTCTATAGTCAAAGAAACCCACACATTCCCTTCTTTACTCTTCAATCTAACCTCATAGGTCTTAGAAGACTCTAACCCCCCCTCCATACCTGCAAGAATATCAACAACCACTTTTCCCCTGTCGAAGGGAGAAATTATATCCCAAGGGGCCATCGATTTTAGTTCATCCTCAGAATACCCTGTAATCTCAATGACATTACTATTAACCCTTTCTATCCTGTTATTCTTCGCGAGTATAAAAATGAAGTTCGAAAGTTTCAAAATATCCTCTATTATCTTCTCATCAAATCTAAGTTTCGATAAAATTTTCATCTTTTCCGTTTCATCGTAAACAATAACCATATAACCTAGTAGCCTCTTCAAATTACCAAATTTACAATCAAGACATATGGGATAAATTCTTAGATTATAGTACCTATCCTCAATCTCCATATAAGTACTAACACCGCTCTCCTCCAACTTATCCATAAAATTTAGCAATTTAGCCTTTATCAATCCAATAAGACCATCATCAACCCCTTCCTTCAAAAGTACGTTAAAGCATCTATCAAAAACGACACATCTAACAAACTCCACCCTAAAATCCTTTAAATTAGCCACCACAATCTCTCTCAAGTATTCATCCACAGTGTAAGTTCTAAGTATCACAATATACCTTAACCCATCCTTCGTACTTACGGAAAATCCCTGAAGAGTTGTTATGCCATCCTTTATCCACGGGAGGTTTAATCTTACAGGTTTAACAAAAAAGGTAGGCCCCTTTGAGTCAAATCTCTTCTCAAAAAACTCCCTAAGAGCGGATCTACAGGTATCATCAAGAGAAATAACATCAAAAAAGATATCTCCACGTCCGTTTATCTCAAAACTCCTAGCAGTAAAATTCCTTTCCTTGATCTTGAAATTCTCGTCAAGAATCCATATAGGGTCTTGTATGGAGCCCAAATTTAAATACATGGTAAAATAACCATAGCACCTTGATAAATAATATATACTTTAAGTGTTTTATAAAATCAATAAAAAATCAATGGGAGGTTGAGTTTGGAATATGTGAGTACAAGGAACAATAGTAAAAAGTATAGTTTTGAAGAGGTCGTTTTAACAGGTTTGGCACCGGATGGCGGGCTTTTCGTACCCATCCAAATCCCTGTAGTTGACGGAGAGACAATTAAAAGCTGGAGGAAACTCTCCTACATAGAACTTGCAAAGGAAGTCATAAGGCTATTTGTATCCGATCTACCTCAAAAAGATATAGATGATTTGATAGAAGAATCCTATGTAAACTTCTCCCATAAGGATATAGCCCCAGTCGTAAACTTAGGAGATTTCAGCGTAATGGAACTATTCTATGGCCCAACTCTTAGCTTTAAGGATTATCCACTACAGTTCCTCGGCAACCTCCTCGAATACCTCCTGAAGAAGAATAATGAGAAAATCAACATAGTAGGAGCAACAAGCGGTGACACAGGTAGTGCAGCCATATATAGCGTAAAGGGTAAGGAAAATATAAATATATTCATACTCTATCCGAATAACAGGATAAGTAGAATACAGGAGTTACAGATGACTACTGTTGAAGATGAAAACGTCTACTGTCTCGCTATAGATGGCACCTTTGACGATTGTCAGAGCCTGGTAAAGAGAATTTTCATGGATGAGGAGGTAAGAAGAAAAATCGAGCTAACAGCGGTTAACTCCATCAACTGGGCAAGAATCCTCGCCCAAACCGTATACTACATATGGGCGAGTTTAAAATCCGATAGAAAGAGTATCTTCTGTGTTCCCACGGGTAATTTCGGAAACGTACTTGCAGGCTTTTATGCTAAAAAGATCACAGGTTTGATAGAAAGACTTATAGTTGCAACAAACGAAAACGATATTCTCCATAGGTTCTTTAGCCAAGGAGACTATAGTATAAGAGAGGTAATCCCAACCATAAGTCCTGCGATGGATATACAGATAGCAAGCAACTTTGAAAGATACCTTTACCACCTATTCAACAACGATTCCCAAAAAACAAAGGAACTAATGGAAAATTTCTCAAAGAACAAAAAATTAGTTTTCGATAAAGAGATAATTAAAAGGGCAAGTGAGGATTTTCTAAGTGGAAGGGCCGATCAGAATGAAACGAAAAGGACTATAAGAAAAATCTATGATGAATATAACTACATAGTTGATCCCCATACCGCAGTGGGAATAAAGGTACTTATGGAGTATAAAGAAATCCTTAAAGATAACTACAACTACATAAGTATAGCGACAGCCCATCCGGCGAAGTTTCCGGAAGTCATCGAAGAAGTCATAGGCAAATTTGAAATGCCGGAGGAGATAAGGAAGTTGGAGAACAAAAAACAGAGAAAATACGAGCTAAAGGCGGATATAGATATGGTTAAAGATTTTATTTTAAAACATGCTTTAAGGTAGGTGATATGGGTATAAGTATCAACGATTTTGGTAAAAGAATACTCATAGTAGATGGTGCCATGGGTACCATGATTCAGGCTAAAAAGCCCGATTTTAGAGGAGCACCGGAGATTCTAAACAAAGAAGATCCATCCCTGATCAGGGAGATCCACGAGGCCTATATAGAGGCAGGAGCAGATATAATAGAAACTAACACATTCGGGGCAAACAGAGTAAAGCTCTCAAATTACGATCTACAGGATAGGGCCTATGAACTCGCCTATCTCGGAGCTAAAATAGCCCGAGAAGCTTCAAGCGGGAGGGCTCTTGTTGCAGGTAGTGTGGGTCCACTTGGAAAGCTACTGTGGCCAAGTGGAGATCTTCAATTTAGAGAGGCTCTAGATGCCTTCAGGGAACAGATAAAGGCTTTAAAGGATGGTGGCGCTGATCTTGTATTTATAGAAACTATGAGTGACCTAAGAGAAGCAAAGGCTGCTATCATTGCAGCAAACGAGAACGATATACCAGCTGTTTGTATGATGACCTTCCAGGAGGACGAGAGAACTTTACTTGGATCGACACCGGAGGCGGTTAGTATCGCCCTTTCCAAAATGGACGTATTGGCTATAGGATCAAACTGCTCCTTTGGTCCCGATCTACTGATAAACATAGCAAGAAGAATAAGTTCTTTCACATCAAAACCACTGGTATTTATGCCAAATGCAGGTCTACCAAAGCTCATAAACGGAAAAACAGTATTCCCAATGGGGCCTGAAGAATTCCTATCCTATATGGATGAATTCATTTCCCTCGGTGCATGGATAATAGGCGGTTGTTGCGGTACCACCCCGGAACATATAAAGCTACTGGCAGATAGATATAAAGAACAAAAACCTGTCAAAGTGCCGCAAAGAGAAGTTATGACAGTATCTGGTAGGGATAGGATAGTTTTGATAGGTAAAAACCAATACCCAGTTATAGTTGGAGAAAGGATAAATCCAACGGGCAAAAAGGACTTTGCGGAGGATCTTAAAAATAAAAGGGCAAGCTGGGCTATAAAGGCCGGGTTATCCCAGAAGGAAAAGGGAGCTGATATATTGGATGTTAATGTTGGAGCCCCGGGAATAGATGAGGTGGAGTTGCTACCCTTTATAGCTGTAAGCGTGCAGATGGCAACGGGGCTACCTATAATGGTTGACTCATCAAATATCGAGGCTATAGAGAGGACCCTCGAGGTCATAGATGGTAGGGCGATAATAAACTCGACGACCCTTGAAGAAAAAAAGATGGAAAGAATACTGCCCCTTGCAAAGAAGTTCGGTAGCGCCATTCTCCTTCTACCCATGGATGAGAGAGGGATACCGGATAACGCCGTAGAAAGGGTTAATCTGGGGAAAAGATTCCTAAGGGAACTCGAAGGGTTTAATATGGGAATATACGACATGCTATTTGACTGTATCGTTACAACTGTGGCAGCCGATGCAAAAGGCCCAATCACAACCCTCGAAACTTTAAGGTTAGCAAAGAAAGAGGGATTCCTAACTATAATGGGAGTAAGTAACGTATCCTACGGTCTACCAAACAGAAGAGCTATAAACATGAGTTTTCTATCGGCGAGTATAATCAGCGGGTTAGACTGTGCTATAGTAAACCCAGAAATTCCAGAACTTATGGAAGTATTTCATGCAAGTAGTCTACTTGCGGGTAGGGATGAAAACGGAAAAATATATATATCTAAGTATGGGACAATGGATTCAAAAAAGAACCAATCGGAGTTAAAGGTCAAAGAGCTAACAAAGGAAGAGGAACTGAAATTATCCGTTATTGAAGGGGATGAGATTAAGGCGAAGGAACTCACAGAGATTCTTATAAAAGAGAGAGAGCCAATAGATATAATAAACAACTATCTTATCCCAGCGATGGAGGAAGTTGGGAAAAGATACGAAAAGGGGATATACTTTCTACCCCAGTTAGTGTCTTCCGCAAGGGCTATGCAATCCGCATTTCAGGTAATCAAGGAAAATATGAAAGGTAGAGAAAGAGAAACAAAAGGAAAAATAATACTTGCGACGGTAGAGGGAGATATACACGATATCGGCAAAAATATAGTTGGAATGCTACTTGAAAACAACGGTTATGAAGTTATAGATCTCGGGAAGAATGTGCCTACGAAGAGGATAGTTGAGGAGGCAAAGAGGATAAAACCCCTTGCGGTAGGATTAAGCGCCTTGATGACTACCACTATGCAGGAAATGAGAAATGTGATAAAGAAGTTGAAAGAGGAAGGCATCAAGACCTTCACCATAATTGGTGGTGCGGTAGTGACTGAGGAGTTTGCAAGGGAGATAGGAGCAGATGCATACGCCAAGGATGCCCTAAGCGCGGTTAAAATACTAGATGAGTGGGTGGCGAAGAATGCAAAGTCCGATAATACTAGCTCTTGACGTTGAAGATATAAAGGAAGCTTTATCCTATGTGGATGAGCTTCATCAGTATATAGACATTTTCAAGGTAGGTCCAGTTCTATTTATAAAGTACGGGAGAAGGATAATAGATGAGATAAAATCAAGGGGCAAAAGTGTTTTTCTCGATCTAAAATTACACGATATACCAAATACAGTTAGATTGGCTCTAAAATCTATAATTGAGCTAAGGGTTGATTTTGTGACTTTACATCTTTCAGGTGGAAGAAACATGATAAGAGAAGCGGTAAGGGTGGCAAAAGGTACCGAAACTAAGCTACTTGGGGTTACCGTTTTAACCTCCATAACCGACGACGATATAAAGGATATGGGAATAAAAGGTAGTGTACTAGATCTCGTAAGGAATCTTGCAAAAATAGGCATAGAGGAAAATATAGATGGGATAGTGTGTTCACCAATGGAGATAAAGTTAATAAGGGAGTTATCAAAAAATACAGTAATAGTAACCCCTGGAATAAGAATGAAGGAGGATAGTTTACAGGATCAGAAGAGAGTGATGACTCCGCGGGAAGCTATAAATCAAGGGGCAAATTTTATCGTAATGGGAAGAAGTATACTTGAAGAAAGAGATAAAATTGGTAAAATAAAGAGAGTCTTAGAGGAGGTAAAGCTTATATGAATAAAATAGACGAAGAGAAGCTTGAAAGATGGTCGGAATTTTTTAAAGCACTTTCCCATCCTCTCAGGTTAAAGATACTTCTAACATTACTTGAAAAGGGGGAAATCTGCGTAAAGTCTATGTGCGATATACTCGAAACCACTCAATCCAATATATCCCAACACCTATCTACACTGAAAAACGCAAATATAATAAAGTATAAAAAGAAGGGAATGTTGAACTGCTACGAAATCACAGACCAAAAGGTTAAAGAGATACTAAAAATAATCACTGATAACGGGTAAAGTTCTTTAGAAAAGTAGCAAGATGCACAATATCTACATTTAACTTTAATCTTTTTACCTCTTCTTTAAATTGTAATATGCAACTCGGGCAAGTTGTTATTATAAAATCAGGCTTAACATCTCTTATAAATTCCTCTCTCAATCGGAATATCTCATGGGATATCGTAGGGAACTTGAATCTGTATAACCCAGCACCACCACAACACACACTCTCATACTCACTCCTTATAAGTTCAACATTCATTATAGATTCCATAAACTTTACGAAATCTCTGTCCTTACCGACAATTCTTGTGTGGCAAGGTATATGTAAAACTACCCTATAAGGTTCATAAGCGTAGAAGATGGTATTGATACCTGAAAGATACTCGTATAGACTAGTAACATTTCTAAACCCAATCTCATATAGTGTGGAATAGCATGAGTCACATATGGTAATTACGGTTTTATATTTCTCCAATTTCTCCTTCAGTATAAGTCCGTTTCTTATATAATCACCCTTTTTCCCGTAAACTTTCAAAGGTAAGCCACAACAGATACCGCCTACAACCCCAAGATCAACACCAAGATCTTCCAGCAAATCTACAGTATCCATAGCCTCCCTTGTAAAAAACTCCTCTACTAAGCATCCGCCATAAAATGCGGTATCCGCATCCTTATCCAGTAAACCCTTTCTATAGGCAAAACTGAGAAAGGGCTCACTAATCCCAAACTTTACTGTCCTTACGGATTCCATAACACCGCCATACTTTTTTCTCTCACCTATTACGATAGGAGCATATCTTTCAAGGAGATTGTCGGGCTCTTTCCTTGATCTTAGATCCTCTATCACATCGCTAATTGGAATACCTGCCGGGCAAACCTCGCTACAGCTACCACAACTCGTACAGAGTTCGGCAAGTTCAAGGGCCTCATCCAACCCCCTATTTATGGCCGTCCATATGACACCTATACCTCCCATGTATATCTTTGAGAAACCCTGCCCACTCAAAACCCTGTAAACGGGGCACACCATCATACACGCACCGCACCTTATACATCTAAGTCCATGCCTTAGATATCTATCCTCCCTTGCCCTTTTTCTACCGTTATCAAGGACAAGCACATACCATCTCCTTCTTCCGTTCCAATCGAAGGGGGCCGAAAACATGGATACGTAACTTGAAAAGTTTAAACCAACAGCACTTCTTGGTAAAACCCGGAGTATAAACATAGCATCACCAAGACTACCTACCACCTTTTCCAGTCCTACAAGCGTTATGTATAAATCGGGCATGGTAGCAACCAACCTTCCGTTACCCTCATTTGTCATCAGATAAAAGTAAGTGGGGTCAGCGGATACAACATTTATACCTGTCAAACCAGCCTTAGCATTTAAAAAATACTTCCTAAATTCCGATCTTACCCTTTTTGTTATTATATACGGATCAGGCGGAATCTCCTCTTTATAATACCTGGAAAAGAGCTCGGCTATCTCCTCCTTAGTTCTATGTATGGCAGGTACTATAAGGTGGGAAGGCTTATCACCGAATAACTGTAGTATCCTCTCTCCGAGATCCGTCTCTATAACCTTGATACCATTCTTTTCTAAAAGGCCATTTATTCCTATCTCTTCGCTCGTTATGGATTTACCTTTTATAAGTAGATCTACCCTGGCTTCTTTAAGTATCTCGAGTATCTTATCTCTTGCCTCCCGCTCATCCTTTAATTCAAGAAAGATAGCCTTATTTTCACTTAACCTCTCCCCCACCCTTTCCCATAGTAGATCCATAGATTCGATAGCTGAATCTTTAATATCCATAAGTCTTTTTCTTATCTCCTTGAAATCACCGAGATTGGATAGTGCCTTTTCTCTGGTTTCTCTGTATCTTGATATAACTCGTGATAAGGCTATCCTCAGATTCTTATTGCCTAGTAACTCCCCTATTTCCTTCTTAAGTTCTGGTTTTATCCTCATTTTATAGAGGCCACCCCAACAAGTCTTCCAGGTCCATGTACACCAAAAACATGAATAAGTTCAATATCTCCAGTTTTACTGGGACCTGTGACTATGGATATGTATCTACCTGGATTTTCCTTTACTGCAGATTCAAGAGTCTCGAATATAGGTACACCATCGAGAATATTAACATGGATATAGGGTAAACTTATGAGCTTGAAATCCTCTTCGTCATCGAAGGAGTATAGTAGACTACCTGTCTCAACAATAAGAGCGCGAGGTTTTGTAATCGCAATAGACGCAACTTCAAATCCAACCAATCTAAAACCATCCTTTAAAATACTACCAATATGATCCACCAGATCACTCTGACAAGCTATATCTCTCTCTTTAGATTCATCCAAAAAAGAGGAAAGGGAGGGATAAAACTCCCCTCCCATCTCAACAAACTTCTCCACAAATCTTTCAAAGAGAGAATCTATCTCTTTACTCATCTTAAGGCAGCACCACCTGTCTCACCCGTCCTAACTCTAATAGCACTCTCTACCGGTAATACAAATATCTTACCATCTCCGGGATTTCCAGTCCTACATACACTGATTATAGCATTTATTATCCTTTCGACATCATCATCCTCACAGACTATCTCTACTCTAGTTCTTGGAAAAAATTTCGGTAAAGCTCCATACTTCTCCATAATCTCTTTAAAATGAGCCATAGGCTTACCTATACCTATAAAGTTGTCCACGCTTATCCCTGGGGCTCCAACCTCAAGCAACTTCTTCTTGACATCCCAAAGAGCCTCAGGCCTTATGTAAGCAATCACCATTTTCATATGCCATACCTCCCTCTGCTTTTTATTAATTCTAATTTTAACCTAATAGTTTGTAATAGAGTTGTCAAGTACTTTTATACATCAATATCCAGCTACTTTGAGAATTCTCGTACCTACTTGACCGGAATGGATATAGGTCTACAAGCACCCTAAAGGGAGTCAATCCTCATAGGTAGGCTAGCAACGTATTGGATCTAGTTGTGTGGATAAGGTTAAAACTTTCTCCTAAATATAGAATTTTAAAACAGTAAACCCATCTCTACAGCACAAGATAACTTTGAATCTTTTGGATTTCCAGATTTATCTTGAAATACCTTGCTATCTGTTTTAAAGTAAGATGCTTCTACCCTTATGAAAGTATTCTTTGATGGTTTAAATGTAGGAGTGATTGTAAAACTGTATCCAGATGCTACACTGTTGTATATACCACTCTCTTTTCCTTTTGAACCATCTTTTATATATTCAACTCTAACAGGGAGGGATATATTTTCAAACTTAGGAATAATGTAAAAAGCAATACCATATCCATATTTATCGTGTCCTTGTTGCTTTGCAGTGTTGTCAAGCCGTTGATAGTCTATGTTTAAAGCAATATCAAGATTTTGATTTAAAGATTTTGATAAAACTAAATCAATAAGGTTTTTATAAGCAGTGTAATCGTAGTAAGAAAGTGCATAGTTAATACCGTAAAGACTACCTAATGTCCCAACTGCGTAAGCTCCAGATGTTGGTAAAGTAGGATGACCGTTTAAATATCCCCTATCTTTGTTAAGTTCAACATAGAATTTAAAATCTTTGTAGGAATAGGTAATTCTAGCTCCTGGATAGATAAAAGGTTGAGCAGAAAAAACACTACCGTAATTTATGTTAGGATTTGCATATGATGTTACTATTTCATACCCAATATTTGTAGTTAGTAGCCCCACATCTACAGAAACATTTTTAAAAGGAAGATAGGTAAGATAGCCTGATAAAATACCAAAGTTCTTATTTAAAATGGCTTTACTGTAAATAGCTTTACTGTCTGTAATTCCACCATCGTATAGAGTTGGCAATAGTATACTACCAAACATTGTATTAAATCCTATTCCTCTATCTTTAGGCTGTAAAGACAATGAGATAACAAAATTACTCACCTTAAAGTCGTCATGGTTAGATGTTCCAGTATTAGTTGAGTAAAAATAGCCGGTTGTCAAACCACCGCTAAGTTCTATCTCACTGTTTAGGACTTTTATTTGACCTGCGTTTGCCATTGTTGCAGCTGTAAGTAATATCGATAACGCTAACCTTTTCATGATAAAACCTCTAATAATAAATCTTTTAAAGTTCAAAGCCTCTCTCTCCGTGAATAGCTTCATCAAGACCTGTAGTCTCTGATTCATCATCTACCCTTGCACCTTTTGTGATTAACGAAACTATAAAGTACAGTATTCCTGTTAAAATTGCAGTATAAACTATTGTTGCTAAAACAGCCTCTATTTGTATCAAAACCTGTGTAGCATTACCGTAAAGTAGGCCTTTTCCTGCAGGGTTAACCGAAGGATTTGCAAAAATGCCTGTTGCAATAGCTCCCCATATACCATTTAAACCATGAACTCCAAATGTATCTAAAGAGTCATCGTATCCAAATTTCTTTTTAAGCCAGAACACACCTATAAATCCTAATATTCCTGAGATAACACCTATAACTATGCTACTAAACAGATCTACAAATCCAGCCGCGGGTGTTATAGCTACTAATCCAGCAACAACCCCTGAGGCAGCTCCAAGTAAAGTAGGTTTTTTATGAATTATCCACTCTGTAATCATCCAAGATATACCACCTAATGCTGCTGCGGTGTTAGTAACTAAAAATGCATTTGCTGCTATACCATCTGCTGCAAGCTCACTACCTGGATTAAATCCAAACCATCCAAACCATAGCAAAGCTGCTCCCAATACTGTAAGAACCACTGAAGAAGGTAAAATTACCTCTTTACCATAATCCTTTCTTTTTCCTACCAATAAAGCCAAAACTAAACCAGCAATACCAGCATTTATATGTACTACAGTACCACCTGCAAAATCTAAAGCACCAAGTTTAGATAAAAATCCTCCTCCCCATACCCAGTGAGCAATTGGAGAATAAACGAAAGTAAGCCAAAAAACAGTAAATAACAACCAAAATTGAAACTTTACCCTCTCTATGATAGCACCACTTATTAATGCTACTGTAATTGCTGCAAAAGTCATCTGAAAGGCAACAAAAAGTAATGTTGGTATATTCCCTGTTGACCATACATCATTTACAGATATTCCCATTAAAAAAGAATGTTCTAAACTTCCAATTATTCCAGATACATCTGTTCCAAAAGCTAATGTATACCCCCAAAAAATCCAGATAATAGATGCAACACAGTATGCTAAAAAGCTCATAGCAATAGTGTTAAGGATATTCTTTGACCTTGTCATACCTCCATAAAACAGAGCCAATCCTACTGGGGTCATAAGCATAACTAAAGTAGTGGCAACAATCACCCAAGCTGTGTTTCCAGAATCAATTTTTTGGACTTCGCCAGCAAAAACAAAAGTAGGAGTAGATGTTACCAAAGCAAATGTTACTAGAGCAGATATTAAACGTTTCATCACACACCTCCTATTTAATAAACTAAATTACAAAGCTTCCGTTCCTCTTTCCCCTGTTCTAATTCTTACAACTTCTTCTACAGGGATAATAAAAATCTTCCCATCTCCTATCTTACCCGTTCTTGCAGTTGATATGATAACTTCAACAACTTTCTCTACCATTTCATCATCCACAACTATCTCCAATTTCATCTTTGGGAGGAAATCCATGACATATTCCGCACCTCGATAAATCTCTGTATGTCCTTTTTGTCTACCAAAACCTTTAACCTCTGACACAGTCATACCAGAAACTCCAATACTAGTAAGAGCATTTTTAACATCATCCAACTTGAATGGCTTAATAACTGCTTCTACTTTCTTCATGGCCAAACCTCCTTTATTTAATACACAATGTTTAATACATGATTGGCCCTGCCAATTATATAGAACTCTTGCTTTGTATGCACTGTCTTTGTGCAAATATATAGTTGCCTCGATTTTTTTGAATCAAGCTTACACCCTTAGAACCTTAAAACAACAAAATTGCATAATAATTAGGCGCAAGTTATGAGAGAAAGCGAAAAAGATCGTTAAGTTTTGCCTAAAAACCAGCTGGGTCAAGGTCAATCAAGTATGATAAAACGCGCTTATTAAAAAAGCAATATTATTAAGTAAGAAAAAAATTGAATAATAAAAGTATCATGTTACAAAACATAGCTATATTCCTGGGCTTTTATGAAATATGACAAGTCTAAAAATAATTAATCTTACCCATATCAAGGTCTTCAGAATCAGAACAATTCTACACTAATCCAATCATGAAGGTACTAATTATCGATGCTTTTTACCATTTTCGAAAGATATCACGCTATCGCAAATACAATGTTCTACCCTAGAATTATCAGTCACGAGATCGGATATTATAGAGGCAACCGATGCACATATAATGTTCAATGGTGAAAAATCCTCATGAACTTCTTTTAGAGCAAACATCGAGACAGTAAATAATGTATTGAATGCAGCAGGCAAATTAACATTTGTACCATGCGCGATAAGTAATCTTTTATTAAGTTTTGATCTCTTTAAAAAAAATTTTGTAAAAATTCCTCGAGCGCTGGAAGTACTCTGCATTTATTTCTTCCATACCACTGAGGATTTTTTCTCTTAATGGATGGTCCTTAAACCATTCTTCAAGCAACTGGCTTGTTACCTCTATATGAAACTGGAAAGCATAAACATTTTTCCATATCTAAATGCCTGATTTTCATAAAGATATGATCTTGCAAGATGTACGGCGCCAAAGGGAAGTTCAAAGGTGTCTCCATGCCAGTGAAAAACTTTGAATTCTCTCCATACATCACCAAAAGAAGGATGCCTTGCTAGAGCAATCATTAAAGGGTCCCTTAACCCATCTTCAGTAAGCTCTATCTTGTGCCATCCTATTTCTTCACAATGTCCCTTAAAAACTCTTGCACCAAGTGTATGAGCAATTAATTGAGCACCAAGGCATATTCCTAAAACTTTAAGGTTTCTGTTTATTGCTTCTCTTATAAGTCTCGAAACTACCTTTAGATGAGGATAAATATCCATCTCATAAACGCCCATTGGTCCGCCCATAACTATTAATCCCTTAAAGTCCTCAAGAGTTGACGGAAGGTCTCCTTCTTCTGCTTCAAAGATTTTGTAGGGAATTGAGTTTTCAATAAGATAGTTCTCCATGTTTCCCGGTCCTTCTGATTTAATATTTTTGACTATTGCTATCATTGAAATTCCCTCCTTTTTATTGGTTTCAATCCCTATAGGTAGGCTAGCAACGTATGCAAAGATCCGATTAATCTCCTTTAAACAGCACAAATAAATAAGTCAAGAAAGCTATCGCAACTAACTGAGATAATCCGGCAAAAAACAACAAATAAAAGTATCCAAGCTTAACCAAAAATCCAATAATAAGATTACCTAAAAAGAAACCAAAACCAAAAACCAAATTAAAAACACCATAGGCAAAACCTCTTTTGGATATGTGGGTAATATCTGCAATAGATGATCTCATCACACTCTCATGAATAGCTAAAATACAGCCGTAAAGTATAACAGATATAACAGAAAAATAAAAATACCTTTTAAAAGAAAAAGCAATTAATAAAAAAGTCAAAATAGGTAAAATAGTTAAAACTTTTAATTTGTAGATATCGTAAAATTTTCCTATAACTAATGCAAAAACTAAATCAACAAACATAGCGATCATATAAAAAAACATTACTTGTTTATCACTTAAAACTCCAGAATCTTTAAAGAAATAAGAAATAACCTGGTAACTTGGAACAGAAATGATAGAAAAAAAAGAAAATAAAATATAGATATAAAAAACTCTTTTAGGGTAGTTTACATCATATTCTTTTTCAACTTTATCCGGATTTGGAACAAAACTTTTAGCTATTAGTAAAGTTAATACCAACAAGAAGTAAGGAATAAACATAACTAAAAAACCTGCTTTATAACTATTGTAAGCAGTGTAGAATATTAAAAATATCAGTGGTCCAAGTATTGCACCAACTTGATCTAGAGCTTCTGCAATGCCAAACCCAATTCCCCTTCCTATTTTTTGAGATACGAAAGATATTATTGAATCTCTTGCAGGAGATCTTAAGCCCTTTCCGATCCTTTCTAAAAGGAGACAGAAAATAGCTAAATCTAATCTATTAACAAAGAAAAGTAATGGAATAGAAATTAAAAGTCCATATCCCAAAAAAGTAAACAACCAGTATGCTTTTAACCTATCGACCAACACTCCGGAAAATAATCTTAAAGAATATCCAAAGAACTCTCCTAAACCTGATGTAATACCAACAATAATCATAGATGATCCTAAACTGTATAGATAAGTCCCTGTTATCCCCCTTGTTCCTTCGTATATAATATCGCCAAGTAAGCTAACTATTCCCATTAAGACTATAAACGTATAAATTTTCTTTTGTTCCACAGCTAATCCTCTCTTTAGTTCTTTTTAACTCAAGGTTCTCACTATTACCTATAACCTACGACTACCCTGTTTCCCCACGTCTCACATTTTAATATTTCATTCAATCTATGCAAGATCAAAGTTGTTGCTTGTAACTGTAAATGCAAGGGAAAAATAGATACCTGATAAAGTTTCAATCCCTCATAGGTAGGCTAGCAACTTTTGGGTTTACACAAATAGTTTTAAATTTTTAATAGTAGCTAAAAATCAATATCATATAGCACTAAGCAAACAATGCTCAACAAAAATAGTTTTGAAAGACTTAGGAAACTAATATAATTGTAATTCATTACAATTTTAAGGCTAATTTTTATGAACTATTATCCAAGAAAAAAGAAAAAATCTGGGAAGAATAGATTAAGATTAAAAGGAACAAAGTTATACTTATAAAGAAAAGATTCTTTGTTTTTTGAAACTTATTATAAAGGAGAGCTTAAAATTTTTGCTATGCGCTCTGGTTCCTTTGAGCTAAAAGGAAATAAAAAAGAACTTATATAGTTGAGTCCGTATCTTCTTGTCGCAACAATTTTAGTAACTGAACTAAAAAAAGCAGAGAAATATACTTTTTGAAGAATGGTTTAAGAAATGCACCTTTAAACAGCTTCTCTTCTTTTGATAATGAATGGTCAAAAGGGACTTTTAAAAAGGTTTCTCGGAAACTTAAGGCGTGCAGAAACATCTCTAATAGAGTCAAAAGAAGCTCTTTCTAAAGGGGGCCCAAAGAGGGCCCCTGAAAATCCAAAATATCAGCTATAAAAAATTAATGTTTCTTTGATATAAATTCCTTTTTCAAACGTTCGGCTTCTGCCTTGATTTTGGTTAAAGTTTCTTTCATTGGTGCCCAACCATACCAATGCATGTAATCTGGATTCATGTGAAAAGCACCTTGAAAGGTGCGCATTCTATATTCAAGAAACATCACATAAAGATCTTGTTCGATGGGAGTTCTTGCTTCATAAAATTGCAAAAGATCAGGAGCAAAACTCCAGTTGAATGGCTTCTTTAAAATACCAAGATCATAAAGCTCCTTAACGATTAATATAGCCTCAGCCATAAGTTTGTCTGCTTCTTTAAGAGTATGATCAGCTGCTTCCAATTGTTTTTTAGCAAAGGATTCTGAATGACATTTAGCACATATTTTAATCATCTTATCTCTTTCAGCCTGCCATTCTTCTGCGGTTAATCTGGCTACTTTTCCTGCCTTTACCAAATCGAATCTTGGCGTGGGATTTCCTTTCCAGTCAAGAACCCCTAGAGCTTGCAAAATAACCACCCTTGCTTTCCACCATTCCTTATCTTCTTCAGAAACCCTCAATCCAAGAAATCCCCAAGAAGTCATAACTGTATGGTTCCCACCTGACATATGACAAGCCTGACAAGTAGGGGCTCTTTTGCTATCCGGGCCTTCGATCTGCCAAATAGTCCCATGTTTAGAAGTTGACCACATCTCCCATTGCGGATGATCAAATCCCATATGACAGGTCTGACAAGCCCTGGGATCTTTGGCTTCCTTTACACTAAAGAAATGGCGAGTATGACAGGAATCACACTGGGCATTTCCGTATCTGTATTTTATCTTTTCTTCTTTAGGCTTTTCGCCTATTTTATGACATCCTGAACACCCTTTATATCCTTCTCCTGAAACCATATAAGGTTGATGAGCCCACATTGGCATAGAAGCGGCAGCAATCCAGCCAAAATTGTGTTTTCCTGCCTTAAATTGAGCAACCTGTTGGGGGTGACAGGTTGCACAAGTATCCGGGGTAGGAAGCTTGGCTCGAAGGTAATCAGTAGAGGTCTTGTGCTCAGAACTATGGCAGGTTGAGCAATCAAGCCCTGCTTTTCCCATTTTCCCGGAAAGAAACTGCTCCACAATACCAGGAGTAACCTTCTTGTGACACTCTATACACTCTGACTTAGCAAATCCCTTAATATAACCCAAAAAAAACCATAATTGATAATAACAAACAGATCTTCTTCATATCCTCACCTACCATTTCAAATTTCTCATTATTTTTTTAATAATAGAAATCATATTTAAATCCTTGACTTAGATCAAGAATTTAAAATTCTAAAAAGGTAGTGTCAAGGATTTTGTGTATAGGTTTCAATCCTTCATAGGTAGGCTAGCAACGAGGAACCACCTGAGCATGTACAGAAGTTATTTGAAAGTTTCAATCCCTAATAGGTAGGCTAGCAACCAATTATCTTTTCTTGACAAAATAGATACCCGGTGCTATTTAGAAATTGCATGTGTTCATTAGTGAACAAACGTTCACATATTATATGGTTCACCTTAGCCTTAATAATTCTACTATCGAAATCGGATGCTGTAAAGGCGGATAGTAGTTCTTTATACCCTCTTGACGAAAATAGCGTTGTTGAACTTGCCATAAGAAAGAACCCTCTGGTAAAAGAAGCAAACCTCAATATTCTCGCCCAGAAAGAGTTAGAAAGGGCGGCCTTCTCGTCCAGGCTTCCAAAAATAGAGTTTAACTACCAGTACATATATATGAAAGATAACCCCTATATTATAATGGATTATCAGCTACCGCCTATATTCCCAACGATGCCAAATCAAAGAATAAAAGACACAATACCAACCGGAAAAAATCAGGCTATAACCTACGATCTAACCGTAAGCATGCCTCTATTTACAGGTTTCTACCTCGAAGAACTACATAGAGCAGAAAAGATAGGCATAGACATAAAGGAAAACCTTAGGGAAAGTATTGTACTCGAAATATCCCACCAGGCAAGAATCGCCTACTACAATGTTCTCACCCAAAAAAGATTACTCGAAGTCGCCAAAAAATCTGTAGACCAGCTAACCTCCCATCTCGAAGAAGCAGAAAATCTCTATAAGGCTGGCCTTATACCCTATAACGACCTACTAAAGATAAAGGTACACCTTGCAAAAATGAAAGAAAGAGAAAGCGAACAGGAAGGAAACCTAAAAAAAGCAATGACCTACCTTGCCACACTAATACAGGAAGATCCATTTAAGGAAATACAACTAAAGGATATATCTGCGGAAAATGTAGAATTACCAAGATTAAAACTAAGTAACTTAGTAAAGGTAGCTATAGAAAATAGACCAGAAATAAAAGTTCAAAATTTAATATCAAAACAAATGGAAAGCTATGTAAAAATGGCAAAGAGTGAATATTATCCTAAAATAAATGTGTTCGCGAGTTATCAAAGAAGTGGGGAAAATATCCTTGCAACAGAAAATTCATACACAAACAAAGAAAATATGATATATGGTTTCAAGTTAAACATGAATATATTTGATTTTAAAAGAAGAGAACATATAATCAATAAAACCGAGTACGAACTTTTATCTCAAAAAGAGAGGGAAAAACAGTGGATAGACAGGATAACGAATGAGGTGGTTTCCGCCTATAACGATGTCTTAACGGCTTACAAAAACTTTGAAACTGCTAAGGTCGCGCTACAACAGGCGGAAGAAGATTTTAGAATCACGAAACTCCAGTACGCATCGAATATAGCCAAAGCCATAGAGGTTATAGATTCGGAAAAGGCGCTGACCGAGGCAAGAGAACTCTACTACATAAGCCTTTACAACTACCACAACGCTATAAGTCGTCTGATGAGGGCCTGCGGTATAAAGGATAAGAACCTGCTCTTTTTAGAGGGAGAAAGATGAATAACAATAGAAAAAAACTAATAATAATGATTGTTGCTATACTGGGGATAATCTTTATAGGTATCGGCATCTACCTATTGTTACAACATAGGTGGTACGCCATTACAAACGCTGTCTTCGTCGAAACGGAGGCCATATCAAACGTGGGGTTTAACAGAGTTGGTGGAAAAGTGATAAAGATGTACAAGAATGAGGGCGATTCTGTTAAGGAAGGAGAAGTTCTTGCCGAACTGGATAAAAGGGATCTCGAATTAAAGAGAGATGAATTACAGAAGGAGATAGAATCACTTAAGAAACAGAAAGAACAGCTACTATTCACACTGACAAGATCCTCTACCCAGGCATCCTCACAGGTAAGTATGAGTGAGGCAAACGCCAAAAGTTTGGAGAAAAAAATAAAGGCCTTAGAGGAAAAACTTAAGGCTTTAGATGCAACTATTGAACAACTTAAAAGGGATTACGATAGATACAAATTCCTCTACGAGAAAAACGCAGTAGCAAAGAGAAACTTCGAGGTGATAGAAACGGAGTTAAAGGCAAAACTCGCCGAGAGAAACTCCATAATCAACGAGATAGATTCAGCAAAACATCAGCTCGAATCTGCAAGATCACAGGTAACCTATTCGGTAGCACAGACCATAGTGACCAGAGAAATCAGTAAACAGATTGAATCCCTGGAAGCTAAGATAGGTGCCCTATCGAAGGAACTGGAAGACATAAACAACTTGATAGGCTATGCAACCCTTAAGGCTCCATTTAGTGGCAGGATAGGTAAAAAGTACGTAAACGAAGGAGCCGTTATCGCTCCCGGCCAACCGATATACGCCCTCGTTGATCCAAAGGATATATACATACTGGTTTTACTCGAGGAGGAAAAGATAGAGGGAGTAAAGCCTGGAGCAAAGGCAAAGATAAAAATAGATGCCTATCCAGACGAAGAATACGAGGGAGTTGTAAGTGAAATACTCCCAACAAGCGCGGCAAAGTTCGCCCTTGTACCGAGAGATATATCCGCAGGCGAATTTACCAAGGTATCACAAAGAATACCGGTAAAAATAAAGATAACCAAAGGTGATATCAACAAGCTTGTTGTTGGGATGGGTGGCGAAGCAAAGATAAAAAGAATAAGATGAACACACCAACAGTAAGCAATATCTACGAAAAAATCGGTAATTTAGAAAGAATCGCTCTCACGGTAGTGATTGTCTCCGGTGTTTTTATGGCAGTCCTTGATACAACCATCGTTGAGGTAATTCTACCAAAGATCATGGCTACCCTCGCAACGGATCTATACGGCGTACAGTGGGTAGTAACAAGTTACATGATAGCAAGCGCAACCTTCCTGCTCTTTATAGAAGCACTGGCAAAGTCGATAGGATTAAAATGGACCTTCGTTATAGGACAGGTCGTATTTACAGGCGCAAGTTTTCTATGTGCCAACGCTACAAACCTTGCCCAGATGATAATCTTTAGGAGTCTACAGGGTATAGGAGAAGCCTTTATAGTCGCAAGCGGTGAAACTATACTTTTCTCCATATATCCACCAGATAAGCGCGGGACAGCTATGGGTATATACGCTCTAAGTGTGAGTTTCGCCCCTGCTCTCGGCCCCACCCTTGGAGGATGCCTCACGGAACACTTCTCCTGGCATCATGTATTTTTCATAAACATCCCGGTTGGAATAATAGGCTCCATAATGAGTAGTACAATGTTACCAGAAGTTGTTGAGAGAAAAGAAAAATTCTCCATAAACCTCGCGAGCTTTATATTCGCAGGGATTGCAACTACAAGCCTACTTACACTCCTATCAAAGGGCCAACAAAAGGGATGGTTTACATCACCCTACATTGTAAAACTATACACTGTAAGTGCACTTTTCTACTTCCTCTTCTTCATAAACGAGTACTTTTCAAAGAATAAACTGATAGAATGGAATATATTCAGATTTCAGGAATTCTCAAATGCCCTTGCCATATATTTCTTCATACTAGGATTATCCATGTATCAGGTCTTCTATCTCCTACCCATCTACTACGAAAAGCTAAGATTTCTCGGAACGTTCGATACAGGATTACACATCCTACCCATGGCCATCACAATTGGAACAGTATCTGTAGTATCAGGATTTATGAGTGACAAGATCGGCGAACAAAACGTCCTAGTAGTGTCATCCATAACCCTGATAATAGGAACACTATTTTTCCTCCCAAAACTTGACTACTATACACCAAAAAAGATATCTACCTTATACACGATCCCATGGGCTATAGGAGTTGGCATGTTTTTCGCTCCCGTTACAACCTTAGCCCTACGAAATCTCGGAGAGTACACTAATCTAGGGGTTAGCCTGTTAAACTACATAAGATTCATAGGTGGATCTTTTGGAACGGCTCTCGCAACCAACACACTACAAAAGGCAATAGCTAAGCACCATGAAGGTATACTCGCGGAACAGTTTAAATCTCTAAGCTACATAAATCTAAAGATAAACGAGTGGGCTCAGCTTGTCAGCTCCTTTTATCCCATCGATATTGCACAAAATAAGGCTAAGGCTCTACTATACAACGTAACCCAGCTTATGGCTCTAAACTACGCCATAAAAGATACCTTTATCCACTCAGCCTACTTTGTATTTATAGGCCTTATGTTCCTAATACCACTTGTGATAAAAAGGAGGAACAATGGAAAAGGGAATAATTAAGGAGATAGAAAAGGAACTTTTGGAACTTGAGGAGAAAAAACTCTATAGAAGGATGGTTACAATCGATAGTACACATGATAGATGGGTAAAGATACAGGATAGGTGGGTCTTGTTACTATGTTCCAACAACTACCTTGGGCTTGCCAACCACCCGCGCGTGAAAAAGGCAGTCGTCGAAGCTATAAATAGGTACGGATTCGGTAGCCCTGCTTCAAGGCTTGTAGCCGGTAACACGGTTTTACATGAAGAGTTGGAAAGAAGATTGGCAAAGTTTAAGCAAACGGAATGTGCCCTTCTATTTAGTACGGGGTATATGGCTAATATTGGGGTAATAAGTGCGATATGTAACAGCCCTGAGGATCTTATAGTATCGGACAAATTGAACCACGCCTCTATAATCGATGGTTTACTCCTTTCTAGAGCCCAGTTTGCAACATTTAGACACAACGATGTTGAACACCTTGAAAGCATACTGAAAAGAAAGAAAGCAAGAAGGAAACTGATAGTCGTGGATGGTGTTTTCAGTATGGATGGAGATATAGCACCATTAAGGAATATCGCGGATATTGCGGAAAAATACGATGCACTACTTATGGTTGATGATGCACATGCAACAGGAGTTATAGGTGAGACAGGTAGAGGTTCCGTTGAGTACTGGAATCTCTACGGCAGGATAGACATACAAATGGGAACTCTTGGCAAAGCCCTTGGAGGATTTGGTGCCTTTGTCGCTGTTAACTACAAACTCAGGGAATATCTTATAAACAGGGTGAGACCGTTCATATTTACAACGAGTTTACCGATACCTGTTGTTGCCGGTGTTATGGAGGCGCTAAATATACTCGAGGAAAATCCCGATTTGGTAAAAAGGTTAAGAAGTAACGTGGTCAAGTTCGTAAAGGGTTTACAGGAGATCGGTCTTGATGTGAAGGATCAGAAAACCGCTATCATTCCAATAATAGTCGGAGATGAGGAAAGAGCCCTAAAGATGAGTAAACTGTTATTTGAAGAGGGAGTATTCGTAAGCGCCATAAGACCGCCTACAGTACCAAAGGGAACGAGTAGACTAAGGGTAACACTCATGGCCAGTCACACCGACGAAGATATAGACTTTGCAATAAATGCCTTTAAAAAGGTAATAAGCAAGGTCTAGTCTCCTATACTCCAAATCTATATACCAAAGTAAAAAGTCGATTGATTTTAAAAGGCTTTTTCTATATGTATAGGACAGGAACCTTCATTAAAGTTTAACCTGATGAGGTAGGTATGAAATATCTACTTATATCTTTTATCGTTTCTCTAATCTGTTCGATTATCATACTCAGGATAAAATCCAAGAAAATGATAGACGAAACTAAGGGTGTACAGAAGTTTCACAGCTGGCAAGCCCCAAGGGTAGGCGGAATAGCCATATACGCTGGGCAGATAATAGGAGCAATCTCCCTCCTCATAGGTGGTAAGGATTTTGCGGGGAAATTTTTAATGGTTATACTATCATCCTTTCCCCTCTTCCTTTCTGGATTACTAGAAGATATAACCAAAAATATTAGTCCAAGGCTAAGATTAATATCAGCTTTAATATCAGGTTTGGTTGCCGTGATACTACTTGATGGAAATCTACGGAGGATAGATATCCCGGTAATAGATAACATACTAGAGAATAGTTTCATCCTTAGTAGTATTTTTACGGCATTCGCTCTCAGTGGAGTGGCAAACGCTATAAACATAATAGACGGATTCAATGGCCTTGCAAGTGGAGTAGCCATTATAGTCTTTCTGTCCTACTCTTACATCTCGTTCATCCTAAACGATTTTTTCCTCCTATACCTAAATCTCACAATGGTAGCTTCAATCCTGGGATTCTTACTTTTAAACTATCCCTTTGGGTTGATATTCCTAGGGGATAGTGGAGCCTATACCATAGGATTCATAGCTGGTCTAAGCGGAGTTATGATAGTAAACTCCCATAGAGAGGTCTCAGCCTGGTTCCCACTTATGCTACTATTCTACCCGATATGGGAAACTCTATTCTCAATCTGGAGAAGAAAATTCATGCGAAATAAAAGTCCCTTCGAACCAGATAGACTTCATTTGCACACGCTAATATATAAAAGAGTAGTTAAAAAAGTATTTTATTTTTTAGATAATAAACTAAAGAACTCGCTTACGTCACCATTTCTATGGTTTATGGAGCTAATCTGTAGCACCTTAGGTATCCTTTTTTGGAATGATACCATAACACTAATCTTCTCCTCTACAGCCTTTGCTCTATTTTATACATGGCTATACCTAAGAATCATCCGTTTCAAAACGCCGATAATCTCTGATAGCGGTTTAAAAAGGTTAAAAAGAGCCTAATGAGACGGGGCAAGGAGGGATTGACAAGGATTAAAAAAGGGGATAATATTATTCTACACACGGGGCGGTGGTGCAGTTGGGAGCACGCCAGAATGGCATTCTGGAGGTCACGGGTTCAAATCCCGTCCGCTCCATTTTTATTTTTTTAACCTATAAGTTACATTTTTCACATAATTTTTTCACATATTAGCTCAAAAACTTAAGAAAGTTGGGAGAATCTAAAAGATTAAGGTTAGACTGATTCGACAGGTTTAATAGGAAATGCCGAAGGCGGGATTCGAACCCGCACGGGGTAACCCCCACTGGATCCTGAATCCAGCGCGTCTACCAGGTTCCGCCACTTCGGCAGGTTACGAGGTAATATATAAAGAGTAAGTTGTTTTTCTTCAAGAAGGAACCATTAGAAATGGGCGATGGTGGGTTCGAACCACCGACCTCTCCCTTGTGAGGGGAGCGCTCTCCCACTGAGCTAATCGCCCAACCATCAACAACCACACCGTATCTGTAAACAGATCTGAAATAGATGGACGGTGCGGGACTTGAACCCGCGGCCTCTACCGTGCGAGGGTAGCGCTCTCCCACCTGAGCTAACCGCCCTTTATATCTAATACTATTATATCTCGTGTACAAAGGCAACACCTCCACATAGATTTTTTACAAGTTGATGATCACTTGTCAATAGGGTAGTCTCTTGACAAAGTTGGCGGTTAAACTTATTCTCTTTCTATCGGAAAGTCTCTGGTTAGGGAGAGGTGCCCGAGTGGACGAAGGGGCTCGGCTGGAAACCGAGTGCAGGGTTAAAAGCCCTGCCGCGGGTTCGAATCCCGCCCTCTCCGTTTAAAAAACCTGCCGTAAGGTCCTGTGCAAGGGAAGGCTGTGAACCCCGCCAGGCCCGGAAGGGAGCAACGGTAAGCAGTTCTTCCCTGTGCCGCAGGGTGCCTTACGGCAGTTAAAATTATTTAAACCAATGAAGCCATGGACATAGGGATAGATAGGATTAGAGAAATAATAAAAATCGGTAGAGCCCTTTGGGAAGAACACCTCGTTACAAGCCACGGTGGTAACATATCGGTAAGAGAAAAGGATCTGGTATACATAACCAACACAGGTACCAAACTCGGTTTCCTTAAAGAGGATGATATCTCAGCCATTCCAATTGATGCCGAGAAATCGGTATATCCACAGATATCAAGTGAGTGGGATATTCATAGGAACATATACCTAAACACAAAGGCCCAGGCCATAATCCACGCACACCCTACATTCACCGTAGCTCTCTCCCTAAGACTCAATAGGATAAGTGCCATGGATTACGAGGGAGCATTAACTTTTAAAAGTGCAAAAGTTATAGACAATCATAATGATAGAGATCTACTTATAAAAAGTATAGTAGATGTACTTAGGGTTGATAGAATAGTTGTAGTTAAAGGGCACGGAACCTTCGCAATAGGAAAAAACCTTGAGGAAGCTCTGTTTCTAACCTCAAGCTTAGAATTTTCATCAAAGGTAATTCTACTTATCAATCAATGGAAATAAAGGCATTTTTATAGTTTTCGTAATCCTCCAAAGCCTTCCCAGCGCCTAGAACAACGACCTCAAGAGGATTGTTTGTTCTCACAACCTTAACCTTTATCTTCTTTTCTATATACCTATCAAGGCCGTGTAAAAGCGACCCACCACCTGTAAGGTTTATGCCATTTTTCGCAATATCAGAAACAAGTTCAGGAGATGTTCTATCAAGAACCCTTCTTATCGCATCGACCATAGTCTCAACAAAAGGGTAAATAGCCTCCCAAACCTCATCACTAGTTATCTCAACCTCCTTAGGAGTACCCATAGCCAGATCCCTACCACCTACCACCATCCTACCCTTTCTCTCCTCGGGAATAGCACTACCTATTGAAATCTTGATATTCTCCGCATCGCTCCAACCTATAAGTAAACTATACTTATCCCTTATATAGTTCCTTATAGCCTCATCAAGCTCGTTTCCCGCGATTCTTATAGAATCCTTAATAGATATGCCACCCATGGAAATAACGGCTATGTCCGTTGTGCCACCACCTATATCCACAACCATGTTGCCACGAGGTTCATGTATAGGTATACCAGCCCCGATTGCCGCAGCCATAGGTTCATCTATCAGTAACACCTCTTTAGCACCCAACTCGTGGGCTATATCTATTATTGCGGACCTTTCAACCTGGGTAACCTTAGATGGTACACACATGGCCATTCGGACCCTACCAGCCTTCAACTTTATACCGGCCATATCAAAAAAATGTCTAAGCATAAAATAAGCCGAATCGTAATGGTCTATCACACCATCGTTTATAGGATTTATAACCTCTATATGCTGCGGACTTCTTCCCCACATTATCTTGGCCGATTTACCGACCGCGATCACATCACTTCTATTCTCGATAGCTATGAAGGAAGGCTCGTTAAGAACTATGCCTTCCCCTGCAACGTATATCAGGGTATTGGCAGTCCCAAGATCTATAGCTATATCGATCCTCAGACTCATCTTAAAGAGACTTTCAAACCAATCCCTTATCCTCTGGATCAATCCCATCATAGGAAGAACCTCTTCTTCTGAATTTTTCTCTCCTCATCTCTAAGGATATTATCAAGCTTCGATAGTAAATCCTCCACCTGGGCCACCTCATCTGGAATAATAAAGGTATTTATATTTTGCATTTCCACTATTTCAATACCGTTTATAAACTCCTTTATACTCTTGGCAGCCTCTCTGGCCATATCGCGACTATCAAATGTAGAAACCATAACAAAAACCTCATCCTTAAGCCTATAGAGGTTAAACTTAGGAAATCTCTCCCTCGTGGCGTTATAGACTTCCCAGAAGGCCCTCTCCTTTTCCCAAAATCCCCTTCGCGATATATCCCTAACAAACTCTCTTATCTCAACAACTACAACTAGTATCTTTATATTCTCCTTAACACTCCTATTCGCTAATATTCTCAACCGATTGATAAAACTCTCGCTTGGAGCCATCACCTGATCCTTAAAATTACTAGAGTCAACGAGTCTAACCAGGATCCTTCCCAAAACCTCAAATACGTCGAACAACTCCCCGGTAAGGTAACCCTCTTTCCTTGTCATAACAACGAAAACATACCTTCTACCAACCCCCCTATAGGGTATTATGAATCCACATCCTTTAACATCAGGAACAAACTCCTCCTCCTCCAGCACCATGTAAGGCTCACTTCTATCAAAGGCAAGATAGAGTAAGGACCTCGGTACCACCTTTATATCCTCTGGCCTTATATCCCCGTATGTATGCATAGACACACACCCTATCTCCTCACCCTCTCTGTAGAATAGACCAACTAGATCTAACTCCAAAAACTCCCCCATATTGTAAAGAGCGAAAGAAGGATCGTTCTCCTCAAGTACCAAACCTATAAGTTTCTTTAACATGTTCAACTTGGATTTATTTATATCCGCAAGTTCAACCTCAACCAATCTAACAAGTAGTAACTTCAAAAACTTAACAACCCTTTGCACTATCTTCTGGGCTTTCTCGGGGAAAACATCCAGTCTATCCGAAGAGTAGGCGATAAGGAATCTACGAGAACCAACCTTAAAAGGTACAGCCATAAAACTCCTTGGCATCCTATCTTTATAGGGTATACCAAGGTTCTCTATAAGTGTAGCATCAGAGGTAACGAATATCTCCGGCCAGTTGTTTATCACAAAGGTCAACAGATTCTCATTTGAACTATCCTCTATATTGAAACAAACTCCACGGACATCCTTTCTTAGAGAAAAAATAACGATAGGTTCAAATCTATCCTTCTCAACCTCCCCGTATATAACACCATCCTCAGCTTCCAAAAAGTCAACGGTAATCTTCAGAAAATCCTCGAGCAAACTCTTGGTAGATTCAGTCATACCCCTTCAAACACCCCCTTATCTCTTACCTGATAGCATCTTCTTTGCTTCCTGCGCTTCTCTGCTCTTTGGATACTTGTCAATAAGCATCTTTAAAAGTATATCCCTCGACTTTTTATCACCGATTTTTTCAAAGGCAATAGCCTCCTTTAGATAGGAAGCAGGAACCTTAGAATGTTCGGAATACCTTGCCCTAAAGTCTTCAAAGTTCAATATCGCTTCCCTGTACTTTCCAGCTAAAAAGTAAATCTCCCCAACCCTATAGTAATAGTCAGCCAACTTCGGATCCTTTGGGTTCTCCTTAATGTACTTAGAATATAGATCTATGGCTTTATCGTAATCACCCTTAGCTACAGCCTCCTCCGCAGCCTTTATCGGATCAGTTTTTTGATCCACCGTAGCCGTGGCGTTGGAGGGTACGGTAGCGTTGGAACTCGCCTGTTTCCTTATACTTTCACTCACGTTGAGAAGAGCATTTTCAAGCGCTGATACTCTCTGCTTCAATAGGTCTAGTTCAGTATAGGCTGAATCTAAATCTCCCCTCATACGGGATACCTCATCTTTTAGACTATTCACTGTATCTTCAAGACTCCTGTAGTTACCACTTAAAAGATCAATTGAAGAAATCTTCGACTCTAAAGCCTGAACCCTCGCCTCTATAGAATCAACCTTGCTAAATTTAGTCTCAGTCTTAGCCATACTAGCCTCAAGATTACTAACCCTGTTATTTAAAAGCATAACGTCTTCCTGAGTCGCAAAACAACCTGACAATAAAAACATGGATAAACCTACCAAGTAGTAGAATTTTCTTTCCATGACTAACCCCTCTATCCAAAAAGTAATCCTATTCTCTTAAGGAATAATACCTGATCTATTAAAGGATGTCAAAAATCAAAAATAATAAAGGGGAGGCCCGTCGAAGCCGAGCCTCCCCGAGTAAAGTCAATCATTTCGCCTGAGTTTCAAAACCTATCTTAAACTCGTCTCTCCTATTTATACGCCAGCAGGCTGGATTATGTTCAAAGCATCTCGGTTTTTCCTTACCGTAACTTATAGTCTTTATCCTACTCTCCTCAACACCAAGATTTACAAGATACTTCTTAGCCTCATTTGCCCTCTTCCAACCGAGGGCTATATTGTACTCCCTTGAACCCCACTCGTCACAGTGACCTTCGATCGTAATAACCATATCCTTACACTTCTTCATTATTTCCGCTATTTTATTCAAAGTATCCCTATACTCTGGCTTTATGTCGTACTTGTCAAAGTCAAAGTGTATCATCGGTAACTCTTTGATGTCACACTCACTCTCAACCTTGGTTACAGGAGCGGGTTTTTCCTCTACAACAGGAGGAGCCTCCTTAACCGGAGCTGGGGCCACCTCTTCTTTTGTAGGAGCAGGTTTTTCCTCAACCACCTCCTTCTTCTCTACAGGAGCTGGAGCAGCCTGGGGTCTCTCACAAACAGGAGTACCACAACCAGCTAAAGCAAGAATCGTAAGACCTAAAAAAACTCCCGCCACACCACACCACTTCCCCTTCATAACTCACCTCCAATATGGATTTTGCCAATATCCAGTCAAAATTCTACTTTCAAAATTACCATATAGGAATCTAATAAACAACATTCCTCCCTTTGTATACACAATATAATCACTATTGTAAGAAAAGGAAGGGTCTTCTCCGTTTCCGAGTACTATCATGTTGCCCGTTTTTAGAAAGTAGACCTTAAGTATCCACCCACCTTCCATGGATGAATAGGCTATTTTTTCACCATCGGGAGACCAATCGGGATCAACATCGTATCTACCGTGAGATACCCTCATACTCCTATGGGTTGAAAAATCGTATATGTAAACTTGGGGTCTACCCGCTCTATTCGAAACATAGGCTATCTTAGTACCATCGGGAGACCAGGAAGGAGAAGTGTTTATAACTCCCCTCTCTACTATCAGGGGAGTAACATGACCATCCTTTGGGTCACATATAAATATACCTCCCTCGCTACCGGTATAACCGGTAAAGGCTATCTTCCTTCCATCGGGCGAATAGACAGGAGTACTATCCGGGCCGGGAGTAGAACA
The DNA here is from genome assembly GCA_964590075.1 of uncultured Aquificales bacterium. Taxonomy (GTDB): domain Bacteria; phylum Thermosulfidibacterota; class Thermosulfidibacteria; order Thermosulfidibacterales; family Thermosulfidibacteraceae; genus JAGDVO01. The sequence continues at coordinate 48,874 of CAZPXS010000002.1, read as the reverse complement.
GACCTTCCTATACTTACCACTTGCAAGCTCAAGTTCATATATATCGAAATCACCCTTTACCATCATAGAAAAGACTATTTTAGTTCTATCGGGAGAAAAGGCAGGTGATAGTATCGGATTGGTACTATAGAGAACTCTCCTTGTAGTTCTCGTACCGGGATCTATAAGAAATATCTCATTAGCATTACCTATTTTTCTTACCGCGACTATCTCTCTCCCTAGGAAACCTTTCTTACCCGTAATTAGTTCATATATTATATCAGCGATTCTATGGGCTATCATATAAGCCTCATCCTTCTTGGCGTACAAAGTCTTGGTAAGTACCGCGTTAGAAGTCTCGGTCGAATAAACCTCAAGATCGGTCTTTATACTATCACCCTCATAACCAGTGGTGTATCTAACGTATAAAACAGCCCCAACAAGTCTAGCATCATCTATAGATAAATTTGAGGAGGTAAATAGAGGTGAAAAGATAGAATACACATCTATGTCTCTTTCCAAGTACCTCTTTATCTCTTCGGAACCACTCCCAGAATAGGTAAAGATAACTTGTAATTTTTTCTGCCCTGGACTCGTTATGTCAACGTATACCCTTGGAGGTTGAGAACTCTGTCCCTCAGTTTGAGCAAGGATAGTGGAGAAAGTCAATATAACAAAAATAATAAAAACGATTATAAACCTAAACGAAACTAAACTACCTAGTTTCAGCCTCTCCATTTTTCATTCCTCACAAAATAATGATGTTGTAAAAATACTATAATCTAAATCTAATTCCAAGTTCCATATAATCATGCTTCCACACCTCTGGTAGAGGAGCAAAGGGAGAGGAAAACTTAACAGCTCTGTAAACACTGGAATCAAATAGACTATCACCCGATTTCTTTTCAAAGAATAAGTCCACTATTTTCCCGCTTCTATCTATCTTGACTATAACTATGGCCTCTTTACCACCCTTACCTTCCGGATAACTCCAGTTTGATTGTATCTTTTTAACAATCTTACCTATATATATGGACAACATTGGATCGACACTACCACCCACTCCACCTACAGAAACACCAAACGAAAGACCACCACTACTATAGGTGTAGATCTCACCACCAAAACCCCCTCCCCCACCTAAACTACCTCTGCCACTACCTCCACCTTCTGAACCACTACCCAAGTTTCTCAACCTCTCCCTAAGATATGTCTCTTCCCTTATCTTAGCCAAGCGCTCACTTAAAACCTTGGTTTCATCAGAGCCTTTATTCTCATTCTGAACCTTACCTTTCATCTTCGAGTAGGTTATTACCCTTTCCTCCCTCTTGGTAGTGGCTGTTTTGGATGATCCTTCCCTATGACTTTCTCCTTTAGCCTCTACCGGCTGGGCTAATGTAGAGCCCCCGGTAACCTGAGCCCCACTGGTAGATGTAACTCCGCTAGATGAAACTCCACCAAATGAACCTCCTAAGGCAACTATACTTACATTGTAAACTTCCTTCGTCTTTGAGTTAAGCTTCCCAAAGAACCAGCCGTACAAAAAAACTGACAGGGAAACTACAAGATGTATCAGAATTGACAAAAAGATATACCTATACCAGGGCTCTCTTAGGGAACTAAACATAATTTTACGTACTTTTACCTTCCGGCTTCGTCGCTATACCAACCTTAACTATACCGAGCGATCTTAGCTCACCAAGTACCTTAACAACATACTCGAAGGGCACATCCTTTTCCGCCTCTATCACGACGGAATCATCGGCCCTATGTAGTAACGCGTTCTTTGTAACAATACCAACATCACTAAATGTCACAGGTGTGTTGTCAACAAATATACCCTTCTTCGATATAGAGATAACCAAGGGCTCACTTGTAACCGGTATGTTGGATGACTTTGCTTCAGGTAGATCCATAACGATACCAGATTTCATCATAGGAGCGGTAACCATGAATATTATAAGTAGAACGAGCATAACGTCAACAAGGGGGGTAACGTTTATGTCTGATAGCTGTCTCTTACTTCCGCCATTTGCGGTCATCTCTTATCCTCCATGTTTAGAAATATTATCGAGTAGGCTCTGAATCTCTCCAGTATATCCTCGATCCTACCATTAACGTAGTTATAGAAGAAAACTGCAGGTATAGCTACGAATAGACCTAGTGCTGTATTAACCAGAGCCTCGGATATACCGGGAGCAACCACCGCCAGACTAGCAGAACCCTGTAGCCCAATACTATGAAAGGCCTTAACTATTCCCCATACGGTTCCGAGTAATCCAACGAAGGGGCTTACACTACCTGCACTCGCGAGAATTGAAATTCCCCAACTAAAATTCCTTCTAGCTATAAGCTCGCACGATTCAATAACATCCTTTGGTTCTTTAAATCTCATGGTACTTAGTAATCTGACAAAGACACCAAAGGGGGTATCTCCATCTGCATCCTCAATAATCCTATCCTTAGACGAACCCTTCTCTATTAGTCTATAAATAGCCTCTTCCTTGTTCCTCACACTTGTCAACTGGAAGTACTTCTGCAAAAATATTGCCCAAGATAAAATAGATAAGACAGCTAAAACAAGAACAACAAATATTATAACGGGATCCTTAAAGGCTGTTGAAAAATAGATAGCAAGGATATTTGCTCCCATAAAACAACCTCCCATTCTTTTGTCTAAGAGAACAATACCACCTTATAACCTATCTTGACAAGTGGTTTAAACCTATCATATATATATTCATGCATACTGGGAAGTCGTCTAATTGGCAGGACGCGGGACTCTGGATCCCGTTGTGGAGGTTCGAGTCCTCCCTTCCCAGTTTAGGTGGTCCCATCGTCTAGCCAGGTCAGGACACCGGCCTCTCAAGTCGGCGGCAGGGGTTCAAATCCCCTTGGGACCACCAAATTTTGTGGTGGGCGTAGCTCAACGTGGTCAGAGCACCGGACTGTGGCTCCGGGGGTTGGGGGTTCAACTCCCCTCGCCCACCCCATTTTCATTTTTAGGATAAAGGGCTAGGAGGGAGAGGATGAAGAGGACCTACCAACCAAGCAAGATAAAGATGAAAAGGCGCCACGGTTTCAGGGCACGCATGAAAACGAGATCTGGTAGAAAAATACTAAAGAGAAGGCGTGCAAAAGGTAGACATAGATTAACAGTTTAACAATCAACTATATGGATCTTTCATTCTCCAAGAAGTATCGCCTTAAAAGGCAGAAGGAGTTTGAGTTAGTATATAAGAAGGGTAGTAGAAGGATAGGTAGATTCGTGGTTGTCTATTATCTCGAGAATAACCTGGGGTATCCCCGTGTCGGTATATCCGTATCCAGGAAGGTTGGGAAATCGGTCGTTAGAAATAGGTGGAAGAGACTGATAAGGGAGGCTTTCAGGTTGAATAAACATCTTTTACCAAGCTGGGATATTGTAATAGTAGTTAAAAGGGGCTATAAGAAGCCAAAGTATAAGGAAGTTGAAGAGGATATTCTAAGTACCTTAGTTGGAGAGAAACTGACGGATGGTAAAGAATCCGATAGCCGCTCTTTTGATCCAAATAATCAAGGGATATAAAATCTTCATATCACCACTACTTGGAATTAACTGCAGATACTACCCTTCCTGTAGCGACTATGCCATAGAAGCCATAAAAAAATACGGGGCCCTAAGGGGTTCTATAAAGGCTATATACAGAATTCTAAGGTGTAACCCATTCTCAAAGGGCGGCTACGATCCAGTAAAATAAGGGAGGAGAAGATGGATGAAAATAAAAGTAGTAATCTGATATTCATAGTTTCAATTCTCATAGCCCTCTCAATCTACATGTTCTTCCTAAATAAAGGTAACAGGAGCGAAATTACGAATAGCAATGCTACAAATACTATACCAAAGGTTGAGGAACCAAGAGGCAGAGACGTAAGAATTGAAACCAAAAAGATGGTTATCCTATTTAATACCCAGGGAGGTATAGTAAGGAGTTTAAAACTAAAGGAATATAAGGAGGATGGTAGCAGTGAACCTATGGAGTTAGTGCCAAAGGGTGGGCTCTTTAGAAACATCTTCCAGTTCAACCAAGATAAAGAGCTAAATGAGTCGGAGTTCAACTATACTGTAGAGGAAGATAGTAGGAGAATCATAGTAAAATTCACAAAAACACTAAACAACCAGACCATAGAAAAGAGTTACATTGTGGATAAAGAGGGCTATACCGTAGATCTAGAGTTAACAGGTAAAAGGGGTATCATCATAGGGCCAAGGATAGCTCCAAAGGACAGAGAGTCGAGCTACTCCTTTAGCGGTCCCATAGTAAAACTTGAGAACAAAGTGGAAGAGTTAAAATTGAAAAAGGAAAAGGAAAGAGAGATACAGAACTTTAAATGGATAGCCTGGGAATCACTCTATTTTACAGTCACCGCGATACCAAAGAACCCTATGATAGCTAAAGTCATAAAGTACGATGACAAAAACTACGATATCCTATTAGCTCCAAAGGAGGAATTTAAGGCAACCCTATACATCGGTCCAAAGGATTACTATACACTAAAGAGCCTTGGGATTGAGGATAACATAAGGTATGGAGTATTCGCGCCCATATCCAAGTTGTTGCTAAAGGTTATGCACTTCTTCTACAGCATAGTACCAAACTGGGGAGTCTCCATCATACTACTTACCATATTCGTCAAGATAATCCTACATCCGCTTACGATTAAAGGTTACAGGTCTATGAACAAGTTGAAGGAAATACAACCAGAGATACAGAGGATCAAGGAGATGTATAAGGACGATCCGGCAAAACTCAATCAGGCTATAATGGAACTATACAAGAAACATAAGATAAATCCCTTTAGTGGTTGTCTACCTCTATTCCTACAGATACCTGTCTTTTTTGCCCTGTATAAAACGATAGCTATATCCATAGAGTTGAGACATGCCCCATTTATGCTATGGCTTACCGATCTTTCAGCCAAAGATCCATACTACATAACGCCGATAGTTATGGGTATAACCATGTTTATCCAACAACTCACAAGCTCAACTCAAACTTCGGATGATATGCAAAAAATGATGACCTACGGCATGCCAGTATTACTCACCCTAATTTTCATGAATCTACCAAGCGGACTTGTACTATACTTCCTAGTCAACAACATAATAAGTATATTCGAGCAGTTGGCCATAAAACATGTCTACAGGTAGGGTACTTGACACGATTACAGCCATAGCAACACCGCCTGGGAAAGGGGCACTCGCGGTAATAAGGCTAAGCGGTCCATTAACCGAGAGTATAGTAAAAAGCACATTTAGGAAAGGTAAGGAACTCAAGAAAATAGATGAAATTGAGGAGAGAAAAGTCTACTACGGCTTTATAGTTGACCCGGAAAAAGAGGAGATCATAGACGAGGTAACTCTCGTGTTCTACAGAGCCCCAAGAAGTTATACGGGAGAGGATATGGCCGAAGTCATATCCCACGGTGGCCTTATAATCCCTGAGAAGATAAAGAACCTATTTATAAAAATGGGGGCGAGGTTAGCGGAAAGGGGTGAATTCACAAGAAGAGCCTTTATCAACGGTAAGATAGATCTCATAAGGGCAGAAGCTATAGCAGACATAATAGCGGCCGAAAGTGAAATAGCCTATAGGTGTGCCTTAAATAACCTGCAGGGTAAGCTGAGCGATAGGTTTAATAGAATAAGAGAGGTCCTTATGGAAGTTATGGCGGATATAGAGGCGGTTATAGATTTCGATGAGGATGTCCCCGATTTGGATATGGAATCGATAAATCACAACTTAAAAGAGATAAGAAGAACCATCGAGGATATGATAAATAGTTACGAAAAATCGAGACTCTTAATGGAGGGGCTCAAAGTAGTAATAGCGGGTAAACCAAACGTGGGTAAGTCCAGTTTGTTAAATAGACTCTTAGAGAGAGATAGGGCCATAGTTACCGATATACCTGGAACAACAAGAGATACGATAGAAGAAACTTTGAGCATAGACGGTATGTTTTTCAAGGTGATAGACACGGCGGGCATAAGAAAGACCGATGATCCTGTAGAAAAAATAGGGGTAGAAAGGAGCATAGAAAAACTAAGAGAATCCGATCTTGTTATATTTGTTGTGGATTCCTCTGAAAACATAACAGAGGAGGATAGATTTATATTCGAACTTTTAGAAAAATTTAACAAAAGAAGGATCATTGTATTAAATAAAATAGACAAAGGAATTAATATAGATGAAAGTTTACTACCAGAAAATATAACAAAAATAAAAGTATCAGCAAAAACTGGAGAAGGAATAGAAGAGCTAAAAAAATTTATAAAAAACATAATAGCTGAAGTTGAAAATATGGAATATTACGTTAATGAAAGACATTATAACTGTTTATTAAGAGCAAAACACTTCTTAGATAGAGCAATTAAAAGAATAGAAGAAAATAGTATGCTAGATATGGTATCGGTTGAAATCAGAGAGGTCACAAAGAGTCTTGAGGAGATAACGGGTGAAATAACAACAGAGGATGTACTAAACCTAATATTCTCTAGGTTCTGCATTGGTAAATAGATGGCTACATTAATAGTAAGACCGGATAAAATAGGAGATCTGGTATTATCAACCAGTGTCGTTGAAGCTATAAAAGAAAAATATCCAGAAGAAAAAATATTCTTTATAGTAAGTAAATACGCAAAAGACATACTGAAAAATAACCCAAAGATAGAAGACTATATAGCAATAGACGACAAAACGAAAATCAAAGAAATAGTAAATTTTATAAAAATAAACAGAATTGATAAAACAATTATTCTTTTTCCTAATTTTAAAATCAGTTTAGCAATTAAGTTAGCAAAAGTTGATAGAGTTATTTTTCCAGGATTTCGTATATACCAGTTTATGTTTAAGGATATAGTGTATCTAAGGCGATCAAAGGCGATCAAGAAAGAATGGGAATACAATATAGATCTTGCAAAAAAACTATTCCCCGATATCGAGTACAAAAAACCGAAGATTTATCTAACTGAAGAAGAATTAGAAAGGGCTAGATGGATCCTAAAAAAATTCAAAAGACCAATAGTAGGGCTATATCCAGGTGGTGGCAAGGAACACAGATGGCCCCAAGATAAATTCAAAGAGCTGGCATCAAAGCTGGAATCGATCGGTTTAACTACCATAGTATTACTTGGCCCAAACGAGACGGATCTCTTAGATAACTTTAGCAGATGGTACATAGGTGAAATGCTGAGTTTAAGGGAACTTATAGCCGTTATCAGCGAGTTGGATTTATTCATAACCAACAACACCGGTCCAATGCATATAAGGGGAGCCTTTGAAAAGCCAATGATACAGATCTTCGATCCAAGAAAGGCCGTAAACCCGATAAGATGGGGCTACGATTATCCAGGCGCCTATACTATAAAACCAGCGGTTGACTACTGTTCATCAAAATGTAATAAATGTAAATATAAAAACTGTATGAATTTAATAGAGGTTGATATAGTTTTTGAACTGGTGAAAAAATGGCAAAAAGGGTCTCAAAGTATATAGCTATACTTTTCTTTGTATCATTCGGAATAATCATTTTATCTATTTTGTTTATAAACCAGATTATAAATAGTAGTTACACAAAGAAAGCCATAAGCTCAATAGCAAAAAATCTGTCAAGCTACGATGTGGCTTATAACAATATAACTTTCGATATACTTAATTCAAAACTAAAAATAGATAAATTATATGTCGATGGAAAAGATTTAAAAATAAAACTTGGCAATATAGTTATATCTAGAAAAAATAGAAAAAACTATATATACATCGAGAACGGAACTATAGATATATTAGAGATAAAACCTTCAAAGAAAAAGAAAGAAACACCTGCAAATATAGAAACACCTTTTTACAAAGTAGAAGCCAAAAATATAAACGTTAACATAATAAACTCTAACCTAAACATTGAGAGGATGAACCTAACTGAAAATAAAAATTTCTACATAAAAGCCAAATTGGAAAAGGAAGATCAGATAGAACTTGAAGGCTCATATTCAGAATATATTCTTAGTTCAGTAATAAAAGAACTGAATGTAAAATCTACAAATATCACAAAGCTACTAAAAAACCTAAAGATAGATCCTCCTGACATTAATCTATTAAAAAAGAGTAATCTCGTAGCATTAAAAGGTACAAAAATAAGTGGAAATTTAAAAAATTCAACATTTGAAATAAATATAAGTAAATTAAATATAAACGACAAAAATTCATCAGCTACTATCGGAGATGATAATAATAAAGCAAATATCACTCTAAAAATAAACCCAAGCTTAATAACAGTAAGTGGCAGTATTGAAAAAGGACAGTTATCAAACTTCTATGATCTGATTTTAAAGATATACAAGGTAGACGTAATAGAACAACTAAAAAATATAGTAGAAAATTCAAATGTAAGTAATTTAAATATTAGCGTTGAAATACCACTATATTCAAAGTTTGATGTTAGAAAAATTAATATCAATGGTTATATAAGTAACGGATCTATTAACATACCAAAAACAGAATTAAAATGCGTAATAAATTACGCATATATAATACTAGAGAATGGAACAGTAAACACAACCATAACAAAAGGGACAACAGAAACCTTAAACTTTTCAGGAAACTTTACCATGAATATCCTAAACGAAAAACTACCCTTCTCAACCAACATAGACTTTGATGGAGATATGTCAGGATTAAACAACATATTTGCCAAGATAGAAGATCTAAAAAACCTACAGAATATTATAAAAATTAATAACGGTAGAATAAATGGCAAACTATATATAAATAGCGCAGAGAATTTTGACATATTTATAGAAGGAATATTTGAGAATGCAAATTTAAATGTTAATAAGATAAAAAGTACGATATCGATAAAAACTGCTAATTTTAGAATAGATAACGACAACATAAATATAGATATAGCTAATCTATCCACTGACTCTTTGAAATCAAATAATGCTAAATTTGTAAGCGACGGGAAAAAACATGCGATAGAAATTCTAGAAGGAGAAATCGACATAGATAGGTTCAAAAACGAAGAAATCTATACCAATATAACTAGCAACTTTAAAGATAAGTTTGAAATAATTTCTGGTAAAAGCAAGATAGATAAACTTAATGTCATACTATCGGATAAAGTTGAAAATGTAGATATAACCGGCAATTTAAATGATATTTTCATTAAAACTATTGATAAACAAAATATACCTTTTGAAGTTGCTAATATACATAAAGCAAAGTTTTATTTGAACTATCCTCAAAAAATAAGTGCCAAAGATATTGATTTAAATATTGATAAAACTCAACACATATATATAGAAAATTTTGACTTTGATTTAAACAAAAATTATCTAAATCTAAAGTGTGAAACTAAATACAGCCATTACATCGAGAATATACTATCAAAATATATAGGTAAAAACCTGGATATTACTCCAAAATACAATGATATGATAGTTTTAGATGGGAATATAAATTTAAATGATAAATCTTTAAGTGGAGATTTAGTTATAATAAGAGCTAATAAAAAAGTAGATATAACGGATATTAATTATAAAGACAATATTTTAACAAGTAAATTTAAGCTTGAATGTAAAAATAGTAAAGCAAAAGGTAATATAAAAATAATAAACGATAAAAACTACGTTGAAGGAGCAGTAAGTGGTAATGTAACCCTTGATTGTTTGAAAGAAGCCTTCGATATAAGGGTAAAATATCCAGAATTTGCTTTAATACAAACCGATTTTTACTTTAAACTAAACCTCAAAGAACCTAGTGAGTTTACATTAGAAGGACCTTTACAGATAAATTCACTTAAACTAGATGGTAATCAGGTGGATATATCTTTAGATTCAAGGGGAAAGGTGATCGAGGTCTCATCCATATACATAGAAAGTCCCTATGGTAATGCCGGAGGATTCGGTAAAGTTGAAAGGCTTGATGGTAAGCTCCTAATAGATCTATTCCTACAGGGTAGATCCATAGATATAGACTTGATCCTATCAAAACTCGCAAAAGATAGTAAGGATAGTGGAAAGGACAAATCCATACCTATACCCATACTTGTAAGGATAAACTTCGACTTCTCAAGAGCAAAACTCATCGACAGAAACTTTTCCGACCTAAAGGGTAACTTTACCTTGGATACCGATAGGGGGATAAAAATACTGGTTAATACGGTGGATACGGATCTATGTGGTATAAGGTTCGATGCTAACTTTTCAATGGAGGGTGACTATAAGAAATTAAGAATCACAGGGCGTGGAAATGGTGATCTGGCAAAGACCATAACCTGTCTTACCGGCAAGGAAGAAAAGATAATAACCGGTACCTATGGTTACGTCATAGATGCTAACATAGAAGGGATAGATATCGAAAAACTGGAGAAGGCAAAGGGAGAGATACAGTTCCTATCGGAAGAAGGAAGAATACATAAACTCACGGTCATAGCAAAGATACTAGAGATGCTTAATTTCTATAAGCTCCTCACTTTCCAGATAACGGATCTCGCAAAGGAGGGCTTTAAATATAACTACCTGATATTACAGGCAAAACTAAAAAATAACAAAGTTTTGATTGATGATTCCTACATAGATAGTGACGCTCTAAAGATATGGTCCGAGGGAAGTATTGATTTCAAAGGCAAGAAACTAAACATGGTGGTACTTGCCGCACCTTTTTCAACGATAGACAAGATATTATCAAAGCTTCCAATAATAGGACCGGTTTTTCTTGGAAAGTCAAAGACACTACTATCTATCCCCTTTAAGGTAAAGGGACCACTTGATGATCCGGTTGTTCAACCCCTCGACCCGTCTCTCATAGGTAAAGGTATACTCAACCTGATAAAGAGGATACTAAAGGCACCTATCTACATCTTCCCAACGGAAGAAGAATAAAGGACATTTCTAAGGAATCTACCGGTATAGGATCTTTCAACCTTAGCAACCTCCTCGGGTCTTCCCTTAGCCACTATGTATCCACCCTCTTCCCCGCCCTCAGGTCCAAGATCTATAACAAAATCCGCATTCTTTATAACATCCAGATTATGCTCTATCACCAAAACCGTGTTACCCCTATCGACAAGCATATGGATAACATCTATCAATTTCTTAACATCATCCATATGTAAACCCACCGTAGGTTCATCCATTATATAAAGTGTAGAACCCGTCGCCTTTTTCGATAGTTCCCTCGCCAACTTAACCCTCTGAGCCTCCCCTCCCGAAAGGGTCGTTGCAGGTTGTCCAAGCCTGATGTAACCTAAACCAACCTGTTTTAAAACCAGCAACTTTGATACTATGTGGGGTTGGTTCCCGAAAAACTCTATGGCACTATCTACCGTCATATCCAAAATATCGGCTATATTCTTCCCTTTAAAGGTTACCTGAAGAGTCTCCTCATTATACCTCCTACCCTTACACTCAGGACAGGTTACATAAACATCGGGCATAAAATGCATCTCAACCTTTATCACACCCTCACCCTTACACTTCTCGCACCTACCGCCCTTAACATTGAAGGAGAACCTACCCGGCTTGTAACCCCTTGCCCTTGATAGAGGTAGAGATGCGAATAACTCCCTTATATGAGTAAAAAGACCTATGTATGTGGCTGGATTGGATCTTGGCGTTCTGCCTATAGGTGACTGATCAACAAATATCACCCTATCGATACTCTCAATACCCTCAACCCTACCGTAGGAACCCTCTATCAACCTACCCTTATAAAGTTTGTTATAAACGGCAGGGTATATAACCTCACATACTAGCGAACTCTTACCGCTACCTGATACTCCTGTAACACAAACAAAAGTCCCAAGCGGTATCTCAACATCTATGTTTTTAAGGTTCCTATGGGTAACCCCAAAGAACTTTAGAAAACCCTTTGGCTCCCTCCTATTAGAAGGTACAGGAATCTCAAGTCTACCGGATAGATAAGCTCCAGTGACGGAATCTTCAACCTCCCTTATACCATCAGGTTCCCCAGCGTAAACCAGATTACCACCATTTTCACCAGCATAGGGTCCAAGATCGACTATGTAGTCAGCCTCGTCTATAACCATCCTCTCATGTTCAACGACTATAACCGTATTCCCGAGATCCCTTATCCTCTTTAGGTTATTCACCAACCTTTCCACATCCCTAGGATGTAAACCTATAGTAGGTTCATCAAGCACATAGGTAACTCCCGATAGACCAACCCCTATCTGGGTCGCAAGCCTAACCCTCTGAGCCTCACCACCGGATAGAGTGGAAACTTCCCTATCAAGAGTAAGATAGCCAACTCCCACCTCAACTAAAAAGGAGAGTCTGGAAACTATCTCCTTCAAAACTCTACCTGCAATCTCTCCCTTTAAACCATCAAACCTGAGATCCCTGAAGAAAGCGTAAGCCTCATCTATCGACATCCTCAGTACATCCCATATAGACTTACCAGATACCTTTACCGCAAGACTCTCCCTTTTTAACCTACTTCCTCCACAACTATCGCAGGTCTTTTTAACAACATACTGGTAAAAGTCATCATCACCATTCTCAAGACGTTTTTCGAGATAAAACCTTAGACCATCAAAGGCCCCTATAAAACTCCTCTCCCCCTTATATCTAAAGGTGAATTCCACAGGCTCCAAGGTACCATCTATTATTACGGCTTTCTGTTTCTCATCAAGATCCTTAAATGGAACATCGGTGGGAATACCGTAAGCCCTACATAGGGACATTAGTATATCCGTCCAATAATCGGAGTCCCTCCAGGGGATTATGGCTCCCTCCTCTATACTCAGATCCTCCCTTATGGCGAGATAGGGATCCACCTTAGCCTCATAGCCTATACCTTTACACTTAGGGCAAGCCCCATAGGGAGAGTTGAAGGAAAACAACCTCGGCGATAACTCACCCAAGGAAAAAGAACAGTAGGGACAGGAAAAGTTCTCACTATATACATGTTCACTATTTTCTCCCACTATTATCTTAACTATACCCTGTGATAGTTTTAGGGCAATCTCGACACTATCGTATATCCTACTTTTTTCCTCCTCCCTTACCTTTACCCTATCGACCACAACCTCTATGGTATGCTTCCTGTTCTTATCCAGTGCTATCTCCTCATCCAGCCTATAAAGGATCCCATCTATCCTTACCCTTACAAACCCCTCTCTTCTAAGTCTTAAAATAAGATCCTTAAATTCTCCCTTTTTACCGACAACCACGGGAGATAGGATCTCGATCTTCTCCCCATAAAAGTCGGACAATATTATATCGACTATCTCCTGAACCGTCCTACCCTTCACAGGTACATTACAATTTGGACAAATCACATCACCACACCTTGCAAAAAGCAGTCTAAGATAATCGTAGATTTCCGTCACAGTAGCCACGATACTTCGCGGATTTGCGGATATAGACCTCTGATCTATCGCTATTGAAGGAGTAAGACCGTAGATAGCGTCAACATCGGGTTTCTCCATTAGCTCAAGGAACTGTCTCGCATAACTCGATAGAGACTCAACGTATCTTCTGTAACCCTCAGCATATATGGTATCGAAGGCGAGAGAACTCTTACCGCTACCTGATACACCTGTTACAACCACAAGCTTGTTCTTAGGTATATCAACGTTTATGTTTTTTAAGTTATGCTGTCTTGCTCCTCTTATTACAATCCTATCCAGCACGGCTACTTCCCGAGATCCTTAGCTCTCTCATAGGCCGAAAATACCGTATCCATAATAATACCCCTTGTACCAGCTTTTTCAAGCGTATGAATCCCTGCTATCGTTGTACCACCGGGCGAAGTAACCATCTCCAATATGCTCCTAGGGGAAATACCAAGCTCATCGATCATCCTCAAAACACCCCTAAAGGTGGTTAGAGTTAGCTTTTTGGACACTTCCCTTGGCAAACCAACCCTAACACCAGCATCTACGAAGGCATCGATTATAGTCGCAACGAAGGCTGGCCCACTCCCGCTTAACGCTGTTACAGCATCTATCAGATTCTCCTCGACACTAACTACACTTCCCGCAAAACTCAATAAATCAATGACTCTTTTTCTTTCATCTTCAGTAAAGGAACCTATAAAACTACAGGATATGGCACCCTCACCAACTACAACGGCAACATTAGGCATTATCCTAACGATCCTACCGAGATTAAGTCTCTCAAGATAGTAACTGGATTTAACACCCGCAACCATAGTAACAAGAACCTTAGAACCAAAATCAACACCCCTTAACTCATCAACAACACTATCCAGATTCTGAGGTTTAACCGCCACAAAGACAAACTCAGAAATCTCAACAAGCTCCGTGAGATTTTTAGCAATTATAAAACCATATTTCTCTTTTGCAAGCCAAACCCTGCCAGGATCTTTGTCAAAAACTACAATGTTATCAGTAACTTCTCTAGAAATGGCTTTGGCAAAGGCTTCCCCCATATTACCAAACCCAATAAAACCTATCATACTCACCCCCTAAAAAATAATATTGTTTTATTTATAAACACAAAGTTTGGAGCAAACGAAGGGGTAAAAATTATTGTGAACCCACTTGACAATTAAATAGGTATAACAATATTTGTTTAATAGAATAACAACAAAAGGAGGTAGGTCATGACAAAGGCTGATTTGGTAAGTGCAATAGCAAAAGAGGCCGGTCTCACAAAGGCAAATGCCGAAAAAGCCCTCAACGCCTTCATCAAGGTAGTGATGGATGCTCTCAAAAAGGGAGATAAGGTAACACTCGTTGGATTTGGTACTTTTTATGTAGCTGAAAGAGCGGAAAGAAAGGGTAGAAATCCAAGGACGAAAGAAGAGATCGTAATACCCGGTTGCAAGGTACCCAAGTTCAAGGCCGGCAAGGAACTCAGGGAGGCAGTTACGAAGTAAAAAGGCTTTATCCGGTGGGGGGGATTCCCCCCTCTTCCCCATATAAAAAGCTAAGAATAAAGGACACATATTAAATAATCTATCTATTTCTACCACAGCAGTGTTTATATTTTTTACCGGAACCGCAGGGGCAGGGGTCGTTTCTACCTATTTTCTTACCTACCCTCACAGGCTCATTGGTAGGTTTCATATCTCCCCTATGCTCTATATACCTTTTTCTCTTCCTTCCAACGGTAGAGGTAGTAGCGGCAACCGGAGCTTCCTCCTTTACCGGCTCCTTAATCTCCTCTTCCTCAACCAACTCCTCTTTCTCTTCCTCTCTTATCTCCATCTTAAATAGAGACTCTACACACTTCAGCTTAAGGTTCTCCAGCATCTCGCTAAATAACATAAAACTCTCCTTCTTATACTCGTTAAGTGGATCCTTCTGCCCGTACCCCCTGAGACCCACAATCTCCCTTAGATAATCCATGGCATGTAGATGTTCCTTCCAGAGAAGATCGAGATAATAAAGTAGAACCATCCTCTCAAGTCTCGCCATCTCCTCCCTTGAGATCCTACTTTCCTTCTCCCTGTAAACTTCTTCTATTCTCCTTATAAGATAATCCTCTAACTCCTTCCTCTTTTTCCCACCGAAATTTGAAGGGTCAATGGTCAAACCGAATATGGACTTCATCTTCTTCACAAGCTTATCGTAGTTTGGTTCCTTATCAATAAAGACCTCGTCCACCACACCCCTAACTATATCCTCAGCCATAGATAGTATCTCTTCCCTTAAATCCTCTCCTTCGAGAATCCTCCTTCTAAGTCCGTATATAACTTCCCTCTGTTTATTCATAACATTATCGTATTCCAGTAGATACTTTCTTATCTCAAAGTTATAGGCCTCAACCTTCTTCTGGGCATTCTCTATAGCCTTTGTAACCCATGGATGCTCTATAGCCTCACCCTCTTTCATACCGAGTTTTTCCATTAGCCCCTTCAACTTATCTCCACCGAATATCCTTAAGAGATCATCCTCCAGGGATAGGTAGAATCTACTCGAGCCTGGATCACCCTGTCTCCCCGCCCTTCCCCTTAGCTGATTATCTATCCTTCTCGCCTCATGTCTCTCTGTACCTATTATATGTAGACCACCGAGCTCAACTACCTTCTTCCTCTCTTCCTCAGTGATCTTCCTCCACTTCTCTAATGTAGCCCTCCACTCCTCCGATGGAATACCCTCAAGGGTACCGTACTTTTTCCTCAACTCATCCTTAGCGAGAAACTCAGGATTTCCACCGAGCATTATATCCGTTCCCCTACCCGCCATGTTGGTAGCTATGGTAACCGCGTATAATCTACCAGCCTGAGCTATTATCTCAGCTTCTCTTTCGTGGTACTTAGCGTTGAGTACGTTATGCTTTATACCCCTCTTCCTCAACATCTGGGAGAGTTTTTCGGACTTCTCTATGGAAGTGGTACCAACAAGCACAGGCCTACCTATCCTATGTAACTCCTCTATCTCCTTTACCACCGCCTCCCATTTTTCCTTTTCCGTTCTAAATACCACGTCAGGATAATCTATCCTTATCATCGGCTTATGGGTCGGTATAACAACAACCTCGAGTCCGTATATCTCTAGAAATTCCTCCGCTTCAGTCTCAGCGGTACCGGTCATACCCGCGAGCTTCTCGTACATCCTGAAGTAATTCTGAAAGGTTATGGTTGCCAAGGTTTGATTCTCAGCTCTTATCGGGACACCTTCCTTAGCCTCTATGGCCTGGTGTAATCCGTCACTCCATCTCCTACCAGGCATAAGTCTACCGGTGAACTCATCAACTATTATAACCTCACCATCCTTCACCACATAATCAACATCCCTCTTGAAGATAGCGTGGGCTCTCAGTGCCTGCGTTATCTTGTGAACGAGATTGGCATGAATGGGATCGTAGAGGTTCTTGATACCCAATCTCCTCTCTATCTCACTTACCCCCTCATCGGTAAGGAGTGCCTGTTTCCTCTCCTCATCCACCTCGTAATGAACACCCTTAACAAGACCTCTAACAACCATATCCGCTATCCTATAGAGCTCCACACTCTCCTCAGCAGGACCCGATATTATAAGCGGGGTCCTGGCCTCATCTATAAGTATACTATCAACCTCATCGACTATCGCGTAGTATAGCTCCCTCTGGACACACTCACTTATATCCCAGGCCATATTGTCCCTGAGATAGTCAAAGCCAAACTCGTTATTCTGCCCATAGGTTATATCGGCGAGATAAGCATCCCTTCTGGAACAGGGAACCAGCTTGGTCCTAAAGGTTTCCCTATCCTCCCACTCAACCAGGTAACTGGCATCGTGTTGTATAACTCCAACCGTGAGACCTAAGAATAGATAGATAGGTCCCATCCATAAGGCGTCCCTTCTCGCAAGATAATCGTTAACGGTGACTATATGAACACCCCTTCCGAGAAGAGCGTTAAGGTAGGCTGGAAGTGTAGCAACAAGAGTCTTGCCTTCTCCCGTCTTCATCTCCGCTATCTTACCCTGATGTAGCACTATCCCGCCTAAGAGCTGAACATCAAAATGGGCCATTCCAAGCGTTCTTCTCGCAACCTCCCTTACAACCGCAAAGGCAGGGACAAGCAGATCATCGAGACTCTCGCCATCCTCAAGACGCCTTTTGAACTCTTCAGTTTTCTTAGCCAACTCCTCGTTACTTAGAGAAGCTATCTCAGGCTGTAGCTCATTTATCTTTCTCACTAGGGGCCATAACTTTTTCAGCTCCCTTTCGTTCTTAGTCCCTATTATCTTTTCAAGTATCTTATTGAAAATTCCCATGATTCCTCCCTCAGATTGAAAGCAGTAAATTAACAATCTTTAAAATAACAACTCCTATGTATTTAGGCAAGCCAAAGACAAATAAAAGCAAAACCACTATTATAAGACCAAAGGGCTCCAGTCTACCGTACTTTTCGGCAAGACTATCCGGCAACAGGCTCCAGAGGATCCTACCACCATCAAGTGGTGGTATAGGAATCAGATTGAATATGCATAGAGCCATATTTATAATAACCGAAGTAAACACTACTATGGCTATAGGTAAGAGAAACCTATCCTCGATACCGTTAAATTCAACCTGTCCCTCGACAATATAGGTGTATACACCAACCATAAGATGGGGATAGTATCCCATCATGAACTTAAAGATAAAGGAGAAGATGATCGCTGAAAGAAAGTTAGAAAATGGCCCTGCGAGAGAAACGAGGAAAACGCCGAGTTTTAAATTCCTGAAGTTATAGGGGTTAATTGGAACCGGTTTTGCCCATCCAAAGGTTCTTGTAACGAAAAGTACTATCAAGCCAAGGGGATCAATGTGTCTTATAGGATTTAAGGTTAGCCTCTTCGCAAGCTTGGGGGTTGGATCTCCCATGAGATAGGCTGTAAAACCATGGGATACCTCGTGGACTGTTATAGCAAAAAGAGCCGATGGGCCTACTATAAGTATTTCTATAAGAATATCCGTCAAAACGACACTCCCTATAGTATATATCTTGAGAGATCCTCATCCTTAACTATCTCTGCGAGCTTCTCATCGACATAATTCCTGTTTATAACTATCCTCTGGCCTCTCAACTCAGGAGCATAGAAAGAAATGTCCTCAAGTAGTTTCTCCATAACAGTGTATAGTCTCCTTGCTCCTATGTTCTCGTGCCTCTCGTTAAGCATAACCGCATACTCCGCTATCCTTTCTATACCATCCGGGGTAAACTCAATCTCAACCCCCTCGACGGAAAGTAGAGCCTTATACTGCTTGGTAAGTGCATTCTCGGGCTCAGTGAGTATCCTAACGAAATCTTCCTTACTTAAAGGATCAAGCTCAACCCTTATGGGGAACCTACCCTGTAGTTCCGGTATAAGATCGGAAGGCTTTGACACATGAAAAGCACCGGCCGCTATAAAGAGGATATGATCGGTCCTTACCACTCCATACTTCGTGTTAACCGTAGTTCCCTCAACAAGAGGCAAAAGATCCCTCTGTACACCCTCCCTTGAAACATCAGGACCTATACCTCTCTCCCTACCCGCAATCTTATCTATCTCATCTATAAAGACTATCCCCATATTCTCGACCCTGTATATAGCTTCCTTTACAACCTCATCCATATCTATGAGTTTTTCCGCCTCTTCCCTCGTAAAATAATCGAGAGCCTCCTTTACCGTGACCTTCTTAGTTTTCGTTTTCTTTGGGAAAAGACTACCTAAGAGGTCCTTTATCCCGAGATCCATATCCTCCATACCACTTATAGGCACCATCTCTATCATTACAGGGAAATTCATCTTATCCTCTACCCTTATCTCAACGGTTCTATCATCAAGGGCACCGCTTCTTAACATCTCTCTAAACCTATCCCTAGTGACTCTATAGGACTCGCTACTATCCACAGAGTAACTGTAACTGGGCTTAGGTAAAAGTAAATCAAGCACCCTCTCCTCAGCCAAAACCCTCGCCTTATCCATAACCTCCCTTTCCTTCTCCTCCTTAACCATCCTAACCGCAACTTTCGTAAGATCCCTTATTATCGACTCAACGTCCCTACCCACATACCCGACCTCTGTGAATTTTGATGCCTCAACCTTTATAAATGGAGCATTTGTAAGCTTAGCGAGCCTCCTCGCTATCTCGGTCTTACCAACCCCCGTTGGACCTATCATGAGTATGTTCTTGGGTAGTATCTCTTCCCTAATCTCAGGTGGCAGTTTCTGTCTCCTCCACCTATTCGCAAGAGCTATGGCAACCGCTCTTTTTGCCTTTTCCTGACCTATTATGTATTTGTTAAGCTCTTCAACGATCTCCCTTGGTGTTAGCATTCTATACCTATCCATCTAAAGTTCCTCCACAACTATCTCACTGTTGGTGTAGATGCATATTTCACTCGCTATCCTGAGAGCCTCTATAGCCATATCCCTTATATCCATGTTGGTATGGCGAACGAGAGCTCTAAGGGCCGATAGAGCAAAGGGGCCACCCGAACCTATCGCCGCAATGTCATCATCAGGTTCCAAAACATCTCCATTTCCGGAGACGAGGAACAGATGGTCCCTATCACCAACGAGCATAAGAGCCTCCAATCTCCTTAACATCCTGTCCATCCTCCAATCCTTGGCAAGCTCAACGACCGCTCTCGCGAGGTTACCCCCATACTCCTCCAGCTTCCCCTCGAGCCTCATCATAAGTGTGAGCGCATCGGCACTCGCACCGGCAAAACCAACGAGCACTCTATCTTTATATATTTTTCTAACTTTTCTCGCCCTACTCTTTACAACCGTAGAACCAAGGGTAACCTGCCCATCGGCAGCCATAACTATTCTGTTATTCCTTCTTATCGCTACCACCGTCGTCGATCTCAAATCTCTCCCTTGGGTGGGCGTTTCTATAGGCTTCGAGTAGATGTTTAAGGGATACATGGGTATAAACCTCCGTAGTCTGTATATTCTTGTGACCCAATAAGCTCTGAACACCTCTCAAATTCATACCTTCCTCAAGTAGATGGGTGGCAAAGGTGTGCCTTATTAGATGAGGATAAACTTTCTTCTTGATTCCGCATCTCATAAATATCCTCTTTAAGATTCTCCTCACGGTCATATCTGAGATTCTGCCTCTGGAAGTGATAAATAGAGCCCTTTTCGTATCCTCATCCAACCTCTTAATCTTAGAGAGCTTTTCCATACGGTACATCAGATACTCCTTTAAGGCTCCCACAGCCTCATCCGTTAAAAAAACTATCCTCTCCTTGCCACCTTTACCAAGGACTCTCATTCTGCAACCTGAAAGATCCACATCATCGACATTAAGACCGCACAGCTCAGAAACCCTTATACCTGTAGAATATAGGATCTCCATTATAGCCTTCTCAACCGGATTACAGGTAGAACTGAAGGCCTTAGCTATCTCCTCTTCGCTTAGATAACTCGGTAATCTCCTCTTTACCTTGGGTCTTTTCACACCGCTTATAGGTATATTGCTGATAAAGCCTTTCATTTTCAGGAACTTATAAAAGGACCTTATGGATGAGAGTCTTCTCGCTATGCTTGATGGTTTTGACCCATGTTTTGAAATAAAGTTTACAAAGAATTCAATATCATTCCTATTTACCTTTCTCCAATCACTTCCGGTCACCTCGAAAAATAGGTGAACATCGGCGCAGTAATTCCTAACGGTGTGCTTTGAAAAACCACGCTCCACAGCTAACCAGTTAGCAAAATCCTCGATCAGACTACTGACTGACGCTACATCCTCCATAGCTCCCACCTCTCCTTCCTACATCTTTCCGCAATAACTATAGATTTTAACTCCTCATAGGCTTTTTCAAGATCATCGTTTAATATCCAATAATCGTAGATACTAGAAGCCTCTATCTCTAACTCTGCCTCTCTAATCCTCCTTTCTATCACTTCCTCAGAGTCTGTCCCACGGGATTTCAACCGCTCAATTAGAACTTCCATCGAAGGTGGGAATATGAATATCAGAACTGCATCTTCCAGCTTTTCCCTGACAGCCCTTGCACCCTTAGAGTCAATATCGAGAATCACATCGATTCCCCTTTCCAAGCTTTCTAAAACTGGCCTTTTAGGAGTACCGTAGTAGTTACCGTAAACGACCGCGTACTCCAAAAACTCATCCCTATCTATCATATCCCTGAATTTTTCCTCATCCACAAAGTAATAGTCTACACCCTCTCTTTCACCCTCTCTCTTGGGCCTTGTGGTATAGGAGATCGAAAAGGTTATATTATCAAGGGATGATAGTAACCTCTTGATAAGGGTGGTCTTGCCGGCTCCCGAGGGAGCTGAAATTACAAATAGGGTCCCTCTCTTTTTCCTTATCATTCTATATTCTGTAACTGTTCCCTTATCTTCTCTATTTCCGTTTTGAGACTTACCGCTATATAGCTAAGCTTGGCGTGGGCTATCTTAACACCGAGTGTATTTGCCTCTCTCAACATTTCCTGGGCGATAAAATCGAGTTTTTTACCGCAGGGAGAACCTTCCTCCAAAGTTCTAAGGAAAAAGTCAACGTGACTCCGCAGCCTAACCAACTCCTCATTAACATCGAGCTTGGTAAGGAGAGCCATGACCTCCTGCATTATCCTCGTTTCATCAAAGTCAAGTTCCTTCAATTTCTCTGTAAGCTTTACCTTTGCCTCGTTGATGGCGATATCCGCTATAGATTCAGCCTTCTCAATAAAATCCTTTACGTTGTTTACCTTTTGTAAGATATCCTTCTTCAACTTTTCACCCTCCCTCTCCCTAAAGGAGATAAATTCCTCCAAGGCACTCTCTAAGGTTTCAAAAATAAAGGACCTTATCTCCTCTTCATCGTAACTCTTCTCTATGGTAAAGGCATCCTTGAGATAGTAGGATATAGGAGGCAACGGAACACCCAGATCCATGCACAGGGTCTTCACACTATTGTAAAGGTACTCCACAAGTTCTCTGTTAAACTTTATCTCCTTTCCTTTCAGTCCTTCCGTTTCTATTTGAATATATACATCAACCTTTCCCCTTGCAATCCTCTCCGCTATAAAGTTCCTCACATCGATCTCGAAGGCTATAAAATCCCTCGGCAATCTCACATTTATATCGAGGTTCCTATGATTCACACTCTTTACCTCAACGCTCACGTTATAACCGTTAAAGGACCTCTGAGCCTTTCCGTATCCGGTCATGCTCTTTAGACTTCCCAAAT
This sequence comes from uncultured Aquificales bacterium, assembly GCA_964590075.1. GTDB lineage: Bacteria > Thermosulfidibacterota > Thermosulfidibacteria > Thermosulfidibacterales > Thermosulfidibacteraceae > JAGDVO01. The sequence goes on along the minus strand of CAZPXS010000002.1, from coordinate 26,256 downwards.
TCACACCTCCAGTATATATATGATATACATGAAGTGGAACAAAGTTACAATCATAGGTAAAGTAAACGTTGGCAAAAGTACGTTACTTAACCGGATAGTGGACAGGAAACTCGCCGGAGTTACCCCTAATCCTGGCACAACCACTTTAGCCATAGTCGGTAAGAGAGATATAGATGGGATAACCGTGTTTTTCGTAGATACTCCTGGGATACTGAAGGCTAAGGACCAGGAGGAAAGGATACAGATGTCAACCAGTGAAGAGGAACTCATCGATACCGATCTGATCTATTTTGTCATAGATGCCCACACAGGTATTACCAAGGAGGATATAAAAGTTATTGAACACCTTGCGCCCTATAGGGAAAGGATACCCATATTCCTAGTCATAAATAAGATAGATGGAGTACCTAAAGAGAAACTACTACCCTTTATAGAGGAAGTCTCAAAGGAGATATACTGGGATGAGATAGTCCCAATATCCGCAAAAAGGGGAACCAACATAGATGAGCTTATAAAAACGACAGCGAAATACCTTAAACCTAAGGAAGGGGATCCTCCAGCAGATCTACTCTTTCAGGAGGAAATGCCAATAATACACGACGTTATAAGGGAAAAGGCATTAACCCTGATAAAAAAAGAGCCTGCAAGGCATATAAGGGTAGAGGTTGAAGAGATCGATATAGGGAAAGGTAGAGTCTACATAAGATCAAGAATAGTGGTTGACAAACCTTCCATAAAGGCTATGGTCATCGGTAAAAGGGGACAGATGATAAAGAGCATAGGTACTCTCGCAAGGAAGGATCTTGAGGAAAAGTTCAAAAAAAGGGTTTACCTTGAGCTCTCGGTTGTAGAAGAATAGTATATGAAAATACTAAAGGATTTTGAAAGCTTCTTAAGGTATAGCGAAAATCTATCGGAGAATACCGTAAAATCTTACGTTACCGATGTTAAACAGTTTCTGGACTTTATAGGAGAAGAGTTTAGCGATAAGGATAGGATCACAGATTTTATATACCATCTGAGCTATAAAGGCATGAACCCCTCATCAATAAGGAGAAAAATCTCAAGCATAGATAAATTCTACGAGTTTCTAATAATAAAAGGGCTTATAAGAGAGAATCCCATCAGCGACCTTTTAAGGCCAAAGATGTGGGAGAGACTACCTAAGTATCTGACTATAGAGGAAGTGAATAGACTCATAGATTCCGCCAGTTTGGATAATGAGGAAGGGATAAGGGATAGGGCTATAATGGAATTGATCTACTCCTGTGGATTGAGAGCCTCAGAGGTGGTGAATTTAAGGATAGAAGATATAGACTTTGAAAGGAAAGTGGTAACCGTAAGGGAAGGAAAGGGAGGTAAAGACAGGATAGTACCTATTACGGATAGTGCACTTAACTATATAAAGCTCTACCTTAGCAAAAGGAGGAAGGATAGTCCCTTTGTATTTACAAGTAAGAAAGCCCCAAAACTCACAAGACAGAGACTCTGGCAGGTAATAAAGAAGTATGCGAAAAAAGCTGGTATAGATCTAAGAAGGATCTCTCCACATGTACTAAGGCATAGTTTTGCAACCCATCTGCTACTAGGTGGGATAGACCTTAGAATTCTACAGGAACTACTGGGACACTCTTCGATAAGAACAACGGAGGTCTATACCCATCTTGCAAACCCAGAACTTGAGAGACTCTTTAGAATATACCATCCAAGGGGTAAGTTAAAGGAGTCTTGAGATAACGGCTCCTACAGCAAGGGTAAATCTGGGAGCCATAAAGGTAGGAGCTCCTCTATAGAGCTTGAAGGGTGCATTAACAAGAAAGTTAAACTGATTAACGTTCAACTTCAAGATAACTTTAAAGGCCTCAAGTAAGACATTGGAAAGGGTTGGTCCTCCAGAAACGTATATTTCAACATCATTTAAACTTTCAAACTCACCTCCTATGAAACTCAAAAAATCCTTAAAAGCCCTTGCAACCTCGAAGAGATAGGGGCCAGCATTCTCCAAAGTTACCTCATCTACCAATTCAGCCTTAAGATCACTTCTTGTTCTCCCATAAATTAGATCTCCTTCACCCGACACCATTGCCATAACCACATCTCTCACACCAAGATGTAAAAGTAGTTTACTTCTACCAGATTTCTCAGGATTAACCAAACTAAAGATGTTGTATAGAGAAATAGGAGCAGGCTCTATCTCAAAATCCTGAACATAACTATCAAAGAACCTCTTAAATTTCTCAACAACTTCGCTACTATAAACTATACCCAGAATATCGACCTTATTCCTCTTCTCCTCTATAATCTCCCAGGCAAAGTCAACTCCAAGTGGGACTATACCACCAAAGAACCTCTTTGAAGCCTCCTTAACCGCATCAACATAATCCCCATCGGGACTCTTATCCACGTCCTTCACGGTAAAAACCCTCGCCACATCACCTGGTAAAGACACAACTAGACACCTACCCCTGAGGTCGATTGAATCCATAACCTTAGCAAGATGTTCGAATATCAAAGCTTCCCTTATTGCATACTCTATATCGGTGGTACCGAGATCTTTAAAGGGTATTATATCTAGGGATTCACATCTTACACTACCGATAACCTTGGAAAAATAAGCAACTTTAACACTACTTACTCCAATATCAAAACCCACGTATCTCTTTACAAACACTAAAATCTCCTATTCAGAGCCTCATAACTATTATAAACTTCCACCTCCTCAAAAGTAAATAGCTTACTGTTAATCCTCAAGGTACACTTATCAGCCATTTTCGTTACACCTATGATCCTATAGGGCAAAGAATATCTATCCAGGATCCTCTCAGCTCCTACCAGGCTATCCACCCTTACCGTTATCAGTACCAAAGGCTGATCCTCGCCGAATAGTAACAGATCCTCCCTCATATCCATATCAATTTCCACATCCCAACCAACGAAACCCTGTGGAGTTAATGACGATTCCATCAAGGCTACAAGAAGACCTCCAAGCGAGACATCGTGTGCAGATCTTACCAAACCTTTATCAACAAGCTCAACTAGAGCCTTTATCAATCTCTTCTCTAAGTCAAGATCAACCTCAGGAATAGGACCCTTGACAATCCCGTGGATGTACTCAAGATATTCACTACCACCAACCTGTCCCCTAGGTTCACCAACAAGTATTATAATATCACCACCTTCCTTAAAGTATTGGTCTATCGCTTTATCAACGTCATCTATAACTCCCACCATTCCGACGGTAGGGGTGGGCCATATAGCTCGTCCGAGAGTCTCATTGTAGAAACTCACGTTACCACCCGTAACCGGAGTCTCAAGGACCCTACAGGCCTCGGCCATACCTTCTATACATTCGACGAACTGCCACATAATCTCCTTTCTTTCCGGGCTCCCAAAATTTAGACAGTTAGTTATGGCACGTGGGATCGCTCCACTTAGCGCAACGTTCCTCGCCGATTCAACAACCGCCTGTTTACCACCGACTCTGGGGTTGAGATAACAGTATCTCGGGTTACAGTCCGTAGATACCGCAATCCCCTTCCTAGAGCCCTTAACCCTAAGTACCGCACAGTCACTACCTGGAAGAACAACCAAGTTCGTCTGGACCATATGATCGTACTGTCTCCATATGAACCTTTTACTTGCTATATTAGGAGATGAGAGTAACCTCAAAGCAACCTCTCTAATATTCTCGGGATATGGAATATCATCTACCTTAAGATCATTAACTTCGTCTATATAGGATGGCCTTTCATAGGGTCTATTGTAGATAGGAGCCAAATCGGTAAGTATCGTCGCAGGTAAATTTGCAACAACATCTCCTCCGTTAAATACCTTTACCATGCCATCATCTGTAACCTTCCCCACAACAACGGCATCTATCTTCCATTTTCTGAATATATCCATGAGTTCCTCTTCCCTACCCTTTTCCGCAACTATCAGCATCCTCTCCTGAGACTCGGATAACATTATCTCATAGGGGGTCATGTTCTCTTCCCTCTGGGGAACCCTATCAACGTATATCTCCATACCAGTCCCACCTCTTGTAGCCATCTCGGAGGAAGCACAGGTAAGTCCTGCGGCACCCATATCCTGTATGCCGATTATCAACCCCCTCTCCATAGCCTCAAGACATGCCTCAAGTAGTAGTTTTTCCGTAAAGGGGTCTCCAACCTGCACGTTTGGTTTTTTCTCCTCTATCTTCTCATCAAACTCCTCACTTGCCATAGTAGCACCATGGATCCCGTCCCTACCTGTCTTTGAACCCACATAAATAACAGGATTACCTGGCCCTGAGGCACGTGCTTTAAATATCCTATCCCTCTCAGCCACACCTATACACATAACATTAACAAGTGGGTTGGTATCGTAACAGTCGGCAAAGAAAGTCTCTCCACCTACCGTAGGAACTCCTATACAATTACCATACCAGGCTATACCCGAGATAACTCCATTTATTATGTATCTATTCTTCTCCTTATGGGGTTTGCCGAATCTCAGAGAATCAAGTAGAGCTATGGGCCTTGCCCCCATTGTGAATATATCTCTTAGAATACCTCCAACACCTGTTGCTGCACCTTGGAAGGGTTCTATATAGGATGGATGGTTATGACTCTCTATCTTAAAGACTATAGCAAATCTCTCGTCAAGCTCTATAACTCCAGCGTTCTCCCCGGGTCCTTGAATCACCCATTTTGCCTCGGTAGGAAACTTCTTAAGATGAATCTTAGAGCTTTTATAGGAACAGTGCTCACTCCACATAACTCCAATCATACCTAGTTCAAGTAGATTGGGCTCTCTACCCAATTTTTCCAGTATCATTCTGTATTCATCAAGAGTAAGACCTTGAGCCTCTATAAGTTTCTCGTCCATATTGCACCTTCTCCAAATAAGTTATATGATAATTAACATGTTACTAGTTTAAAATAACATTTTGGCAAAACTTATTCAACCAAAGGGAGGAAAGGAATGAAGAAGGAAACTATCGAGAAAGCGATACAGAAGATAGCGGAAAAAGGGAAAATCGCCGCAAGTATAGCCCAACTTAACTTCGAGAAAATCACCATTGAAAGGAAGATAGGAAAACTCCACTCAAGACTCGGCGAAAGGATAGATTATCTATTCAAAACGGGAGAGGATATCAAAGAGGACGAGATAGTGAAGGGAATAATAGAGGAGATAAGAAAACTAGAAACTAGGATAGATGAGATCGATAAGAAATTGAAAGAGTTAAAGGAGAAACTAAAGGAACATGAGGAGAGTAAGGAAGAGGCCAAGGAAGAGGGAGATTCCGAGGAATGAGCAAACTAAGAATAAGGATATGGCCTGATCCCATACTTAAGAGAAGGGCGGAGGAGATAAGGGAGATAGATGGAGAGATCGTAGAGCTAAGTAACAGTATGATAGAGACGATGTATTACGCTAAGGGTATAGGTCTAGCAGCTCCTCAGGTTGGGGTATCAAAGAGGTTGATAGTGTTTGATACAGAGTATCCAGAGGGGGACAAAAATCCCTTTATACTAATAAATCCGGTTATAGTTAAGAAGGAAGGCGAAGAGATAATGGAAGAGGGTTGTCTGAGTCTACCCGGGCTAAGAACCGAGGTTAAAAGGGCATATAGAATCCTTGTTAAAGGATACGATATAAATGGCCGTGAAATCGAGATAGAGGCAGAAGGTTTAAACGCTAGAGTCATCCAGCACGAGATAGATCATCTCGAGGGAAAGGTTTTCATAGATAGGGTGAATAAGGTAAGGAGAGAACTTTTAAAGAAGAGATACAGAGAGCTTTTGAGGGAAAATTTCGGAGGGGAATATGAAAGTCGCCTTTCTAACAAGTGAGTGTACTCCCCTTGCAAAGGCAGGAGGACTTGCCGATGTATCAGCATCTCTACCGAAGAGTCTAAAAGGTTTGGGTATCGATATACGCATATTCCTACCTCTCTACAGGCAGGTAAAGAAAAACGCCAAATTCATAGAAGACACGGGGAAAAGAGTTAGGATAAAGCTTGGTGACAGATCCTTTAACGTTAAGATAAAGGAAACGGAAAACCATGGTGTAAAGGTCTATCTTATAGAGAACGATGAGTTTTTTGATAGGGATTATCTATACAGCACCCCCTACGGTGACTACCCCGATAACGGTTATAGATTCGCATTCTTCTCACTTGCCTCACTAGAGGCTATGAAAGCTCTCATGTTCAAGCCGGATATCATCCATGTGAACGATTGGGAAACTTCAATAGCTCCAGTTTATCTTACCCACAACTACTACTACGACAACTTTTTCAGTGAAACAGGTACAGTCCTTACCATCCATAACCTCGCATATCAGGGCGTATTTCCAAAGGAACTACTAACCGAGATAAACCTCGACTATTCTCTGTTTCACATAAACGGGCTTGAATTCTATGGTAATATAAACTTCCTCAAAGGTGGAATAATATTCTCAGACTATGTGAATACGGTAAGTCCAACCTACGCAGAGGAGATCAAAACCGAAAAGTACGGATATGGTCTACAGGGTGTGCTAAAGTTAAAGGGTGAAAAGCTTGTAGGTATATTAAACGGCATAGATTACGAAGAGTGGGATCCCGAAAAAGATCCAAGGATATACAAAAACTATGGCATAGATAATCTCGAGGATAAATACGTAAACAAGAAGGAACTGATGAGAGAACTCGGTCTTATAGATGTAGAAAATAGGATACTGGCAGGAGTTGTATCGAGACTTGCCGAACAGAAGGGGATTGATCTGATCCATCAAGCTGCGGGAGATCTTATAAATAGTGGTGTTAGCCTTGTGATACTTGGCATGGGTGAAAAAAGATACGAGGACCTATGCATGGATCTTGAAAGGATCTATAAGGGTTATGTAAAGACGATAATAGACTTTAATGAGGTACTATCGGCTAGGATATACGCTGGTAGCGACATCTTCCTTATGCCATCACGCTACGAACCATGTGGACTCGGGCAGATGATAGCCCTCAGATACGGGACGGTTCCAGTTGTGAGAAAGACGGGAGGTTTAAGGGATACCATTCAAGAGTTCGATCCAGATACTGGTAAGGGTAACGGATTTTTATTCGAAGAGTTCCTACCAAGCGAACTATTCAAAGCGGTAAGTAGGGCTATTGACATTTACGCTAAAAAGGGTTTATGGATGAATCTTGTTAAGAATTGTATGGAATGTGATTACTCCTGGGAAGCATCCGCCAAAAAATACATTGAATTATACGAAAAAACCTTGAGAGAAAGGAGGATTAAAAATGAAGAAGGATATACATCCTAACTACCACGAGGTAACCGTAGTTTGTGCCTGCGGTAATACCTTCAAAACGAGAAGTACCTACCCCAAGGATGTATTACATATAGCGGTATGTAACGAGTGCCATCCCTTCTACACAGGTAAACAGAAGGAAACAAAGGCTGTAGGTAGAGCGGAAAAGTTCAGGAAAAAGTATAGCCAGAAGTAAATCTACATAAAAACAAATCAATGAAGGTTACTCTTTTATCTTATACACCTAATCCAGAGGAGGTTGTTTTTATTTCGGCGAGGTTATGTTATTCGAGTAAGGATGTGGATGATTTAGTGAGGGAGGCTAATTATAAGAGTCCGAAGGAATTAATAGAGAAGCTTATTAGGATTGGTCATCATTCGGTTTTTGAGCATGTAAGTTTTACTTTTGCGATTGAGGGTGTATCGAGAGTTATGACGCATCAACTTGTACGCCATAGGATTGCATCCTATTCACAGAGAAGTCAGCGTTATGTATCGGAGGATGAGGCTAAGTTTATAGTTCCGCCGAGTATTGAGGGGAATCAAGAGGCTTTAGCTTTGTATGAGAGGTTTACCGAGGAGGCGAGGAATATTTATAAGCGGTTGGTAGAATTGGGGGTTGACAAGGAAGATGCGCGGTATGTGTTACCTCAGGGGGTTGAGACTAAGATAATTGTTACTATGAATGCGAGGGAGTTGTTGCACTTTTTTAGGCTAAGGTGTTGTAATAGAGCTCAGTGGGAGATAAGAGCGGTGGCTATAGAAATGTTAAAGGAAGTGAAAAAGGTAGCTCCTAATATCTTTAGGTATGCAGGCCCGAGTTGCGTATTAGGTAGTTGTAGCGAAGGAGAGTTTAGTTGTAGTAGGGCGAGTGAAGTAAGGGAGTTCTTTTTAGCGCTATGATACCTATCGAAAAACTAAGGGACATAGAGAAGAAATTTGAAGATATAACGAAACAGTTAGAATCACCGGAAATCTACAGGGATCCTGAAAAACTGGCGGCTCTATCGAAAGAGAGGAAGGAACTGGAACCAATAGTAGAGAAATTTAGGGAGTATAGAAGAATATTGGAAAGACTCGAGGAGTGTAAATACATTCTTGAGGAAGAAAGTGACGAGGAACTTATAGAGCTTGCAAAGGAGGAGAAGAAGGAACTCGAGGATAGGTTGGAGGAGGTCGAGAGAGAGATAAAGATCCTTTTATTACCCAAGGATCCAAACGATGAAAAGAACGTTTTTCTAGAGATAAGAGCGGCAGCAGGTGGCGAGGAAGCAGCTTTATTTGCCGCGGATCTACTCAGAATGTACACAAAGTATGCGGAAAAGAAGGGATGGAAAGTACAGATCGTTGATGCTAACGTGACCGGTCTTGGAGGATTCAAAGAGGTAATAGCTCTTATCGAAGGAAAGGGAGCATACTCGAGACTTAAGTATGAATCGGGAGTACACAGGGTACAGAGGATACCTGTTACAGAATCGGGTGGTAGAATCCATACATCGACCGCAACAGTTGCAATCCTACCTGAGGCCGAGGATTTTGAAGTTGAGATAAGGGAGGAAGATCTAAAGATAGAGACCTTTAGGGCAAGCGGTCATGGTGGTCAGCATGTGAACGTTACCGACTCTGCGGTAAGGATAACCCATATACCAACGGGAATTGTGGTTCAGTGTCAGGACGAAAGGAGTCAGCATAAGAACAAGGAAAAGGCACTAAGGATACTGAGAGCAAGGCTAAAGGATATGATGGAGAGAAAAAGGCAGGAGGAATTGAGTCAGGAGAGGAAAAAACAGGTTGGAACGGGAGAGAGAAGCGAAAAGATAAGAACCTATAACTTCCCCCAGAATAGGGTAACAGACCATAGGATAGGTTTGACTCTATACAGGCTTGAGGATATACTTGAAGGAGACCTTGATGAGATAATAGATGCACTTATCGCTTATTATCAGGCTGAGAAAATAAAGAGTATGGAGGAGAGTAATGATTAGATCGGATCTTATCGACAGAGTTTGTGAGGTAACAGGTTGTACAAAGGCAAAGGCCAAGGAGATTGTCGACACCGTATTTGATACTATTTTTGAGAAACTCGTAATAGGAGAAAGAGTCTCGATAAGGGGCTTCGGTATATTCGATGTGGTTAAATCCAACAGGACAAAAGCAAGGGATCTCAAAACGGGGAAAGAAATTACCATTGAGCCCAAAAGGGTGGTAAGGTTTAGACCCAGTAAGAAGATAATAATAAACGAAAAATAGCTTCAATGAGGGGATTTATCTCCCCTCTGTTAATATCAATTGCTCTTACTCTCTCATACACAAATTCCTATTCCGAAACTCTAATTAAAAGAGAAATAGTAGGTAAAGTAAGAAGAGTTCTCGATAATAGTAACTTCGTCTTAGAAAATAATAACTGTAAGTTCATAGTGAGGAACAAAGGTAAACTAGAGGTAAACCCAGGCGACAGAGTCTTAATAAAGGGCTTTGTGATTCCTTTAAAGGAGTACAAAAATCCGGGGCTATTCGATTTTGATAGGTATAATAGAATGAAGGGGATATGTGGCTACATAAGTCCGGAAAATATAACAAAGACCGAAACAACACAACTAACAACACTTTATCAGATAAGGAGAAACCTCTACAAAAGTGTAGATAATCTCCCATATCCAACAGATGTGCTCATAAAGGCTTTTGTATTCGGAATAAGGGATGATATAAAAGAGAAACTGGTTATATTTAGGAACTTGGGATTAATACATATCTTTGCCATAAGTGGCTTACACTTCGCTATATTTGTGGGAACGATATACCTGATCCTAAGGTATATTCTTAGGTTGGTATACCTTATAAAACCAACCCCGATCCCAATTACACCCGATAGGATAGCCTACATCCCCTCTTTACTCTTCATACCTCTACTACTTATCCTAACGGGATATCCGCCAAGCGCCATAAGAACCTCGGCAATGTACATAGCCTATACCCCTAAGTTTCTACTCGAAAGGAACGTCTCCCTACTAAAGGCACTGCTAATAGGTATAATACTCGTAATGATACTTGAACCCTCAAATCTATACGAGGTAGGATTCATACTATCGGTTAACGCAGTTCTGGCTATAATAATAGCAAATAAAATCTTAGAAGGGAAAAATAAAACCGCGAAGTTTCTATTATTCCCACTTATAATAAGTGTAGTCATAACTCCAACAATAAGCTTTTTATTTGGAAAAATATATCTATTATCTCCAATCGCAAACTTATTTGTACCTGTATTTAGTTTTTTGATATCTTTAAATTTTGCTTATTTCATATTTAACCAAATTACCCCACAATTTATAACCAACACTATAAATGGAATAAACATAATGGTATTGGATCTCACGACATACATAGGAGATTCCAAATTTGTCAAAAATACTGTAATTAACTCAACAAAAGTAACAACAATTTTGACTCTCATACCACTTATAGTTACCTTGAGCTTTCTCGTAAAGGATAAAAGATACAGATACATGATACTCTCATTCATAATACCGATAATAATATACGCCTATTTGTGCCATAAGGATAGTTTGAAGGATAGGGCTATCATTTTCGATTTTGGTGAAAGTACCGTAAGTTTGGTAAAAAGTGACGGTAGAAATCTACTATTTCTTGGTGGATTAAAAAGAATAGATCTGGTAGATAGGATCGTTAGAGCTATTTTATATCAGAATGTAGGTAGAATAGATGAAATTTATGAAATAGGAAATACGAACGATAGAAGAGTTATCGAAAGCATAATGGAATCTTTGGTAAAGGATGGTAGAGGTTTGAAAAGGGATTTGGAATCTGATAACTGTTACTACCATACAGAGTTTATGGATTTTACCTGCAACCTTAATAGGTGTGAGAGTTTAATCTGTGAGGATCCATGGGGAAACGTTAGAATAGGAGATGAAACATTTAGAATAGAAAAGACGGGGGCTATAGTTGTGGAGGTAGAGGATGAAAAGGGTATTAAGTGGTATAAGGCCTACAGGTAAGATCCATCTCGGTAACTACATGGGAGCTATCAAAAACTGGGTTGAACTCCAGAGAGATTACGAGTGTTATTACTTCATCGCCGATTGGCATGCACTGACAACGGAGTACGAGGATCCAGAAAGAATGAAAGAGTATGTTGAAGAAGTAGCAATAGACTTACTTGCAAGCGGTATAGACCCCGATAGATCGGTTCTGTTTCTGCAGTCGTGGGTGAAGGAGCATGCGGAGCTACACCTACTTCTATCCATGATAACGCCTCTCGGCTGGCTCGAGAGAAACCCAACCTACAAGGAAATAAGGCAGGAACTACAACACAAGGAACTTGCAACCTACGGATTCCTCGGTTATCCGGTTCTACAGGCAGCCGATATACTAATATACAAGGCTCATTTCGTGCCCGTTGGAATAGATCAATTACCTCACCTCGAGCTAACGAGAGAAATAGCAAGGAGATTCAACCACCTATACGGCGAGTGTTTCCCGGAGCCTCAGGCAAAACTAACGGAAACACCGAAGATACCTGGAGTTGACGGTAGGAAGATGAGTAAAAGCTACAACAACGCTATATACCTAGCGGATAGTAGAGAAACCATATGGGAAAAAATAAGACCAATGGTCACCGACACAAACAGAAAAAGAAGAAATGATCCGGGGGATCCAGATAAATGCCCCGTATTTCTCCTACACATAGCCTTTACCGATCCCACAAAAAGAGAGGATATAATCAAAGGTTGTAGAGAGGCTACAATTGGATGTATAGATTGTAAGAAAGTTCTATTCGAAGCTATGATGGACAAAATCGGTGATATAATCGATAGGAGGGAGAAATTAGGTAGAGAAAAAGATAAAGTATGGGATATACTGAGGGATGGAAGTGTAAGGGCAAGGGAAGTAGCCAAGAAAACCATCGAAGAGGTTAGAGAAAGGATGGGACTAAGTTATAGAGGTGCGGTATGATAGTGATACCGGCTATAGATATAAAGGAAGGTAAATGTGTCAGATTAACCAAAGGTATGGAGGGGACAGAAAAGGTCTATTTTGAGGATCCCTTCGATGTTGCGAAAAGCTTCGCCGATCTGGGCATAAGGAGAGTCCATATAGTAGATCTCGATGGAGCAATGAGAGGTGTCCCTGAAAACATGAGGGTTATAGAGAGGATATGTAATCTGAATTTAGACATAGAAGTTGGAGGAGGCATAAGGGATAGAGGGACGGTAAAGAGGTTGCTGAATCTCGGTGTAAAATGGGTGATTATGGGTACAGTGATAGTGGAAGAATTTGAAAAATTTAGAGAAATAACCGAGGAGTTTCCGGGAAGGATAATAGCGGGAGTGGATGTAAGGGATAGGAAGGTGGTAACGAAGGGTTGGAAGAGTGAGAGTGTAGTCGAGGTCGAAGATTTGATAAAAAGACTGGGGGATGTGAAATTAGAATCCATAATAGTAACTGACACATCCAAAGATGGGACATTGGAAGGTATTAACCTAAGCCTTATAAGTGATATACTTGAAATAAGTGACCATCCTATTATAGCTTCAGGTGGAGTAAAAGGTATTGAGGATATCCTTAAATTAAAGAGTGTAAACAACATTAAATTAAAGGGGGTAATCGTAGGTAAAGCTATATATGAGGGTAAGATCGACCTACGATCCCTAATGGCTATGGAGGATTAGATGCTTGCAAAAAGAATAATTCCCTGCCTCGATGTTAAGGAAGGTAAAGTAGTAAAGGGTGTAAACTTTGTGAATATAAGGGATGTGGGCGATCCTGTAAGTAACGCTATATTCTACGAAAAGGAGCTTGCGGATGAACTTGTATTTCTAGATATAACGGCTAGTTACGAAAAGAGAGGTATCATGATAGATGTGGTGAAGAAGGTTGCGGAGGCCATATTCATACCCTTTACCGTTGGAGGTGGCATAAGGAATCTTGAAGATATAAGGAATCTACTATTAGCTGGTGCCGATAAAGTTTCGATAAACACCATAGCGGTTTTGAATCCCGACATAATCAGGGAGGCATCGAGAATCTTTGGAAGTCAATGTATAGTTGTAGCCATAGACGCGAAGAGAGAAGGTAACAGCTGGAAAGTCTATACCCATGGAGGTAGAAACCGTACCGAGCTTGACGCGGTAGAATGGGCTAGAAGAGTTGAGGAACTAGGAGCAGGAGAGATACTACTTACCAGTATCGACAGAGATGGTACAAAACTCGGCTACGACATAGAACTTACAAGAACCATATCGGAATCGGTGTCGATACCTGTTATAGCCTCAGGTGGTGCTGGTAGCAAGGAACATCTACTCGAGGCAATAGTCAATGGAAAGGCCGACGCTGTACTTGCCGCAAGTATATTCCACTTCAGAGAGATATCCATAGTGGAAGTCAAAAAGTACCTACGGGATAAAGGTATACCCGTAAGGCTTTAATCATGAGAAAGGGCCTAGTACTTGCTATCTCCTCAGCTATAACAACAGGTTTAGCCTTTTTCCCATTTACAGGACATCCCTTCTTTGTTCTTATAGGATTAAGCCCTCTACTTTTGGGCATAGCGAAAAAAGAGATAAAACCAAAGGATTTTTTCATATGGGGGATGGTATTCTACGGTATAACTCTCTACTGGATAGTAAGAACGGTAAAACACTACGGTTACACGACATACCCTATAGCGATAGTTGCCTACGTTCTTCTTGTCATCTACCTATCCCTCTATCCTTTGATTATCGGTCTTGTAACAGTTAAAGCAAAAAAGCCGGCACTAACTTTCATCTCACTTTATCCTTTATCGGAATGGCTAAGGAGTAACTTATTTGGAGGCTTTCCCCTACTTGTCCTAAGCCATGCCCTATCGGATACACCTCTCCTACTACAGTCGGCAAGCTACATAGGTCAATACGGTATAAGCTTTTTGGTCCTTCTTGTAAACTATGGTTTTACCCTACTACTTATGGGGGAGAGGAAGGGTATATTCCATATAGCGCTAAGTCTCCTAATTGCGAGCCTACCAACCTTTGAGAGGACAAACCTCGAAGATAAAACACTGAGAATAGCCATAGTACAACCAAATATAGGTGAGGAGGAAAAATGGAACCCTCTGACAAAATACGAAAACATTGAAAAACTAACCAACATGATAAAGATAGCCTGTAGTTACAACCCCGACATAATAGTAACACCCGAGACTACATACCCCATATTTTTCGGTAAAGATCCAATTGGAAGCAAAATTCTAGAGGAGTTAAAGAACTGCGATAGTTACATAATACTGGGGGCTATAGACTACAAAGATAAGGCGGGTAAAAGACTATATCTAAACAAGGCCCTTAATGTATATAGAGGCAATATCCTTGAGGAGTATACGAAAAACATACTCGTTCCCTTTGGGGAATACGTTCCGCTAAGGGAAATACTCACTAAAATTATAAAAAATGTATCCTGGCCCGAGGATTTCGATAGTGGTAAGGAGTTAAAAATATTCAATGTAAAAAGCTTACCTGCGATCACTCCAATATGCTTCGAAATATGTTTCCCCGAATACATAGCTCAGGGGCAAAAGTCACTCATAATAAGTCTCACAAACGACATGTGGTTTGGAAGAACCATAGCCCCATACCTACATCTATGGGCCGCAATACCAAGGAGCATAGAAAATAGAAGTTATATAATAAGAAGCGCAAATACAGGAATATCAGCGATCGTGGATCCCAAGGGAAAAACCACCCTCAAGACAGACCTATTCGCCCAAACGATAAGCCTCGCCGATATAAAAAGACCAATTACACCAAAAACTACCTATCAGGATTTTCCCTACGTAACCCAATTACTACTTGCGATATTAGCCTTAAAGGGAATAGGCGGAAAGAGAATAGGTTATAAAAGGATCACTTTTTAGTCTTAGCACCTGGTGGTGAGTGTGGCGTCTGTTTGCTCATCTTCTCCATTTCTCTATTTCTTATCTCCTGCCACTTCTGGCGCTGTTGCGGAGTTAGAATACTATTTATCTTCCTTGCAGCTTCGATGTTAGCTATATCAAGATCCGCCCTTAACTGGTAAAGTTCCCTTATCTTCTTCGCTACAAGATCCATGTTGAAGTTTTCATTCTTCAATATATTGTTGAGTTCATTTGCTATGGCCTGTTGTTTGGATATGTTTTCCCTCGCTTTTGCCTCAAAACTGTTTATAGCGTTCCTTATAGCCTCAACCTGTTTCTGACTCAAACCAAGCTCTTTGCTATAATCGAGAATACCCTTTTGTTGTGGTGGCTGTTGAGCATTAAGAACTCCAATAGAGATAAAGGTTAAAAAGGAAACGACAAAAAACAACCATGCTCTTTTCATATTACACCTCTTTAGATTTTTACCCATCTTAATACTTTTACCTCAGCCAGTCAAGTAAAACCTTTAGATTCCTGAGATCCTCTTCCCTACCCCAGGGAGTCTCCATTATAATTGGAATACCTATCAAGGAAAAGAATCTAGCTATAACCTTTAATGATTCACCCATGTAGCCCAGGGACAGATGGTAATGTCTATCCACTTTAGATGAGAACTTGGTCTTTGAATCGTTTAAGTGGATGAGTTTCACCCTATCGAGGAGTGCACTACGATCCATTAACCTCAAAAACTCATAGAAGCCCTCAGGGGTATGGATAGGATAACCGGCCTGAAAAGCATGGGCGGTATCAAAACACAAACCTAACCTATCGAGGTATAGTACCGCATCAAATATATCCAGGAGATCCTCTATACTTGAACCTAACTGACTTCCAGACCCAGAGGTATTCTCAAGTAGAATGGTTATATTCGGAATATCATAAAGTACCCTATTAATCGTATAGGCTATATTTACTATCGCTAAATTTCTATCGCTATCCCTTAGGCTACCCGGATGAAGAACAACATAATCCGCTCCCAAAAGATAGGCCCTTTTACACTCCTCGTAGAAGGACTCAAAGGAGACCAAAAATCGCGATTTACTCGCCAGATTTATAAGATAGTTAGTGTGAACCACGATAGGCCATATATCGTATTCTTTAACAAGACTTCTGAAGGCGTTTACCTCCTCCTCTTTAAGCTCTCCCACAAACAGACTTCTCGGGTTACCTGTAAAGATCTGGATAGCATTACAACCCAACTCAAGGCATCTTAAAACCGATTTATCAAGACCACCGGCTATTGAGAAATGAAAGCCAAACCTTACCCTCAAAAGCCCAAACGTCTCCTAAAAATGTCGGAGATAGTTATAGCAACAGCATGAGAAACGTTAAGGGACTCGAGCCTCCCACTTCCAGGGATCTTTACCCTATAGTCTGAATTTTCGATTATCAATCTTCTTATACCCCTCTCCTCATTACCAGCTATAACAACAAGCGGTATATCAACCGGAACCTCGTATATGGTATCCTTAGTATGTGGAGTTAATGAAACTATCCAGAAGCCCATCTCCTTTAGGTCCAAAATGGCTCTCGAAAGATTCTTAGCCCTAAGGATAGGTACTTTAAATACACCCCCACTTGATATCTTAACCACCTGAGCGTTGATGTAAGGGCTTCTCCTTTCGGTCACGATGAGGGCATCGACACCAAAGAAAGCGCAGGCTCTAACAATAGAGGCGAAATTACCCGCATCGGTAACTTCATCAAGGGCAACAATAAGAGAATCGTTCCTCACCTTAAACTCGAACTCTTCAAAGGGTATGAGCGGGACCTCCGAAATAAGAGCTATAAAACCTGTCTTTGCCCCTTCCTTATCAAGTGCTAAAAGTTTCTCATAGGGAACTTCCTGTATCTTTATATTAAGTTTTCCCGCCTTATCCTTAAGCTTAATAAACCTTCTATCCCTTCTAGTTACCCTATCCCTATCAACGTATATACAGTGTATAGGAATTCCCTCATCCACAGCTTCAGATATAGCTTGATAACCGTATATTATCATTGCTTTTCATCCTTTCTCGACTCAGCCTCCATGAGCTTGGTTAAGCAAAAAGTATTCACGGTATTAATAAGTAACCAAAAAAAGAGCATAAAAACGAGACTGATCCCCTTCATCTCTCCTCCCTTCCAAACTTAGATCTACCAACAAATAAGAGCAATACAACAAAGAAGGCTATCATAATGATTCTGGTAAACAGAATATAGGGATCCATATTGGTAATAACCTTAGGTATATAGGCTACCGACCAGCTAATGAACAAAGCTAAAAGATAAAGAGGTGTGATATACTTAAGTACAAATCCCCAGAAGGCAGGTACCTTTATATACCCACCTCTATTTATCTCCTCCAGAATATCCCCCTTATACACCCAGGTAACTACAACAACCTCAACCAAAGCGGTGAGGACTATTATAATGGTTCCGGCCCATAGATCCATCTCATCGAGCGCCCCGGGAACAAATATGGCAATCTGATTGAGAATGAAAACTATAAGAATGGTTGTGATAACAGCCTTTTTTCTGCCATAACCGAGAGCATCCTCAAAAAAGGCGATAAGTGGTTGTAAAAGCGCTATCGAAGATGTAACGGCCGCAAAAAATAGTAGCATAAACCACATAAAACTAAAGAGATTACCAAATGGCAAGGTGGAAAATACAGCCGGCATAACGGCAAAACCGAGGGTAAAGGCTCCTTCCTTAGCTAGAGCCTGAGCTCCAGTAATACCAAAGACAGCACAGGCTGCAGGAATAGCTATAGTTCCGCCGAGTATAACCTCGGCAAACTCATTCAAAGATGCGGTAGTCAACCCACTTAGGGCTATATCAGAATCCTTGGGTACATAGGAAGCGTATACCGCTATAGCTCCCATACCTAAGGAGAGAGTGAAGAAGATCTGACCCGCAGCTGCAATCCATACATGAGGATCAAGTAGTTTTTCGAAATCAGGATACCACATAAAGTTCAAACCCTCTATCGCGTTACCATTGGGAGTCTCAAGTAATAGTACCCTCACCATTATGATTATAGCAAAGATGAATAGTAAAGGCATTGCGATTCTGGCAAATCTCTCAATACCCCCTGCAACACCCCTATAAAGGATAAAGAACTGTACGGCGATAACCAAAAGGTAAAAGATATAGCTCGAGGAAACCGAGGTAACCTGTTTAAAAAAGTCAAGAAAAGTAGATAGCGCTCCTATATCCGTCTCCTTTAGTTTAGGAAGTACTCCAAATATGGATTTTACCGCATAAGCTAGTATCCATGCTTCAAGATAAACATAGTAACCGGCGATCACTATCGGAACCCATAGAGCTAACACTCCTAAATAGGAATAGATCCTCTTTCTCGTTAAACCGTAGAATATACCGGGACACGTACCCTGGCCGAAAGCATAACCGCCATATCTACCTATAGCCCATTCAAGCCACATTAGAGGAATACCGAGAAAAATGAGAGCAAAGAGATAAGCTACCATAAAGGCACCACCACCGTTACTCGTTGCCTGTACAGGAAATCTCAAAAAATTACCGAGACCTATTGCATTTCCAGCCATAGCAAGTATAAGCCCTATACGGGTAGCCCACCTTTCACGCATCATACACTCCCCTTATTAGTGAAGGCATTGACAATCAAATCGTAGTTTGATTTACTAATATATAATATCCCGACAAAAATCAACGGAGGGAATTTTGAAAAAGGGGCTATCTTTGGCTCTTCTTTTAGGGTTAAGCTTAGGATTGGCGACTAAGGCACAGGCTGTGGAATACATAGTCGGTGAGGGAGAGACGTTAAACGATATTGCGAAGAAGTTCGGTGTACCAAAGGAAGAGATAATTAGAATAAATAAGCTCGGGGATGATATAGTTGTAGAGGGCATGATACTCGATATACCTACGAGCTATGAGAAGGAACCTGTCATTCATGTTGTCAAGAGGGGGGATACATTATACAGTATCGCGAGAAAGTATGGGGTTGATGTTGGTGAAATAATCAAGCTGAATAATCTAAATGGTGTTTCGCTTAAAGTAGGGCAGAGGCTTATCATCAAGCCCGGAAAGGAAGTCTTCGCATCGAGGGATGTAGGACTTGACATATCCCTGTTAAAGAGCATAGCGAACGACATGGATCTACCTGAGGCTGAGGATATACTCACAGAGGAAGAATTGAACTCCCTCACATTGACAGGTCTAAGGGAGAAGATAGTAAAGACAGCCTATAAGTTCCTTGGTGTTAGGTATAGAATGGGAGCCGATGGCTTTGGTGCTGTAGATTGCTCAAGCCTGATAAAAAACATATACGCCAAGTATGGTATAAATCTACCAAGGACAGCGAGAGAACAGTTTAACATAGGTTTCGCTGTGGATATAGATGAGTTAAAGCCAGGTGATCTTCTATTCTTTACGACCTACGCGCCTGGTGCAAGTCATGTGGGTATATATGTTGGTAACGGAAAATTCATACATGCAAGTAGTAGCTTTAGAAGGGTAACAGTTGCGAATCTAAACCACCCCTATTTCAAGAGGAGATTTATAGGAGCAAGAAGAGTAATAGTGGAATAGTTATTGATTCTATCAAATTTTTCTATTTTTATCTATTCCGTACAGGCAAGGGTTCCATTCCCATAAATGGTACAGGTAATACCTCTTGCCGCTCCTTGACACTCACCCACGGCAGCTGGAGAAGCGCCTTCAGCCGTCGGATCAAGTCTGGTGATTACAACATTCTGGGTTGTAGCATTATTTATGACACTATTACAATCCCGGTAAGTAGGATTCTCTATGATATAGGATATACACTGTATATAAGCGTTTCTGAGGTCAGCCTCGCAGGCGGTTTTCGCAGCATTCTTCCTATACCTTCCAAACTGAGGAATCGCGATAGAGGCGAGGATAGCTATTATCGCAACTACGATAAGTAACTCAATGAGCGTGAAACCTCTCTCCGAGTAAAACCTCGCTTTCATTGTTAAACCTCAAAATATTTATTATATTAATATACTAACATTGAGAAGAATCAAGGGAGGAGATTATAATACAACGATAAGACTACAGTTACTCATTACAGGTGATAAAAGAGAGAGAACCCGTATCGTTATATAAACATGTGATATTACCTATCTGTGAGATAGCCTTCATAACTATAGGATTAGTACTCTCAAGCACTATCTCCCTGGTATACTTAGATTTGGAACAGTTACCAACGACCTCACTTAGTGAATGGTTGTTATCTATACCAGAAATGACTATATTCGTAGCACAGTTTTTTATATCACTTATAAGAGAGGTCTTTATAGCCTTTGGTAGATACTGTAAATAGTAGGTATAAATAGTTATAGAAACCAAAATTAAAATTACGACTAATACAACGAGAAGTTCTATTAGAGTAAAACCGCTACTTTCACTACTAAATTTTATAAGTTTTGAGAGGTAACCCTTTTTTTGGGCTACCTCTCCTTGGGTCCCATCAATTTTGAAAAATAGTTTTCCCACTATTATTAACTAACTTCACTGACAAGTAACAGTTCCGTTCCCGTAGATGGTACAGGTAACACCACTTGCCGCTCCTTTACAATTTCCCTTGGCAGCTACACTACCTCCCTGAGCTGTCGGATCAAGAGTTGTAACATCTACATTTGGAGTTGAAGCATTACCGGTATTGCATGTTGTAGTAGTAGGATCCTCAGTAGCTTTTGCCACACACTGAGTATAGGCATTTCTCAAATCCGATTGACAAGCAGCTATAGCGGCATTTTTCCTATACCTTGCAAACTGAGGAATGGCTATCGCTGCTAAAATAGCGATTATTGCGACAACGATCAATAGCTCGATCAAGGTAAAACCCGCCTCACCCCTTCTCCTTCTTAACATTATAACACCTCCTATTAGATAGATTATTATTAAATTTAATATAATTCATACCTAAAGTTATGTCAAGGGTTAACTGTACTGTTAATTCTTTCACCTTTTAAAATGAGTCTAGAGTAATTTTTCATAGTACACCTTGACATAATAGGGGGTAGGATTTAAATTGTAAAGAACATAATTTTATTTGGAGGATGTTATGAAGATCCAGAAAAACGCTGTTGTAACCTTTGACTACGAGCTTAGGCTCGGTGGTTTCGACGGAGAATTAATCGAGTCAAGCTCCGAAAGGGGTATCCCGGTCATCTTCGTCTACGGTAGAGGGCAGATGATGCCCGCTATTGAGGATGCACTACTTGACAAGGAAGCAGGTGATATAGTCAACGTTTCCGTACCCCCGGAGGAAGCCTACGGAGAGAGAAACGAGGAAGCTATCCAGAAGATACCGAGACACTTTATACCAGCTGATATTGAGTTAAGACCGGGTTTGTTACTCGCCATGCACACACCGGAGGGCGAAGAGATAGGTATGCAGGTTGTTGACTTTGATGATGAAACTGTCACCGTTGACTTTAATCACCCACTTGCAGGAGAAACACTCTACTTCACCATATACGTAAGAAACGTAAGAGAGGCTACACCCGAAGAATTACTCGAAATGGCAAAAGAAGAGGGAAACTAAGAGGGTGAAGGGGATTACTCCCCTCCCCTCTTTCCCAAATTCAAAGAGTCAAGATCTTTAGCCTCCTCTACCAACATATTCGGTATCCCACTCTTAACTTCATAGAAAAGACGGCAGCTTCTACAGACCAAACCTTCCGGATCCTTTTCCCTATACTCCAGTTTTCCCTTACACTTAGGACATACAAGAATTTCCAACAACTCCTTGGCTAACGGCATACCCCATGCTCCGTAACTAAATTATCGCCCGTAACTTCTCTAACGCCTTCCATTATAATAGCACCCACCTTAACACCACTCTGGAGAGTTGCCACCGTAGCCCTATACATACCATAGGAACCGCATAGATCAAAGACACAACCTGCCTCAACTGGATGCTCAAACTTCAGAATAACACTATCTCCCCTCATAGATATATCGTGGGAATCCTCAAAATATATGATCTTCCCAGAACCTTTACATTCCTTTAGTTCGTAGATCGGACTGAGATCATCAAAAGGTAGCAATCTGTCACCAACCTCTATGCCTCTATAGTCCCTAACCACTTCCATAATAGCTACCTTTTCATCACCCGAAGAAACTACATCCTCTACTTGAACTATGGCCTTTGGAATCAAGACATACCCACCATCAATATTAACCACCCCAACAACTCTAAACAGATCACCCCTTTCCAAATTACCGGTTTTGAACTTTGCAAAAACGGTAACGCTACCACCGAATACGGTCTTACCGTCGGGATCCTCGATTATAACCCCACTTGTACCAATATTATCGGAATAGTAGATACTACCGACAACTTCATCAAAGTCCAATATAGGTTCTCTCCTCCTCAACTCCTCAGCATATCTCTTATCAGCCTCGGGTAGGCCTTTAGCTATAAGGGCTCTATCGGGTAAGAATATCTTCATGCCAGGATAGATCCAGTGGGGATTCTTTATGTATCTCTTGTTACGCTCCCATATGAAATACCAGTACTGACTCGAACCGTAAAACTTTTCCGCTATATCCCAGAGTTTATCACCCCTTTTAACCCTGTAAACCTCGTCCCCAAAAACAATAAAAGGAAAAGTAAATAGCAGAATAAAAATAATACCTACCTTTCGCACTTTACCCTCTCCTCAAGATCTTTTATAGCTTCCCTAAATAAATTGTACTCACTATTCTTTAATTTAGCAATATATTCACAGGCCTTATTCTTATCTCCAATTCTATAGTAGGAGTCGGCAATCAGAAAATAGGCCTCAAGATTTAAAAATTTATCCTTCGATATTGACAAGAACTCCTGAAAAGAATCTATAGCCCTTAGATAATCACCCCTATACCAGTAACCATAAGCCTTCGCATAGGAGGATAGGACCGAACTTTCCCAGCTTACACTTGGAGTCTTATCGGATCTATACTTAGGTAAACTCTTATAAAAAAGATCCTCGATAACGGAAAACCTCGCATTAAGTTCATCAAGAAGCTCTCCAACGTATATATCCCTCTCTTCAAATACACTTAACCTACCCTCAATATCATTCAGCCGGTTAACCAGATCCTCCACCCTGATAGTTCCATTACCGTACACCTTTTCAACTTTCGCTAAACGATCCTCAATTAAAGCCAACCTACCTTCCATGGCCTGTAATCTCGAATTGATATAGTTTAATTCATCGGTTTTATTGGCACAACTAGATAAAACAAAAAAACCTAACAAAATCCATCTCTTCACGGCTCATACCTCTTATAGAGCTCTCTTCTTATCTCTTCTAACCTATCAACCACACCGTCAAAGGGTACCTTTATAACATCCTTCGATTCCCTTAATTTTATCTCGACATAGCCCTCTTTAACTCCTCTTTCACCAACAGTTACCCTTATTGGAATCCCAACGAGATCCGCATCCTTAAACTTTACCCCAGCCCTCTCGTCCCTATCATCGTAGAGAACCTCAACACCCCTTGACAGAAGCTCCTTATATAGATTCTCACTAATCTCCCTTATCCTTGGATCCTTTATGTTCGTAGCTACGAGATAGACCTCAAAGGGACTAACGGTAATCGGCCATATTATCCCATCCTCATCGTAGTTCTGTTCTATTATAGCTGAGAGAATCCTACTTAAACCTATACCGTAACAACCCATTATAAAGGGCTTCTCAACACCATCCTCATCGAGAAAAGTCGCATTCATAGCCTTCGAATACTTGGTTCCGAGCTTAAATATATGTCCAACCTCTATCCCTCTACTAAACCTTAAGGGATTCCCACAATTGGGACAGAGATCCCCCTCTTCCGCAAAAACAAGATCAGCCACAACATCAGGCTTAAAGTGAACTCCTGGCGTTATGTTCTTTATATGGTAATCCTCCTCATTGGCACCGGATACGAGATTCTTTCTACCTTCAAGCAATCTATCCATTACCACGATTAGCCTGCCCTTTATATTAAGAGGCCCTACAAAACCGGGTGGACTACCCGTAAGATCCAATATCTCATCGTACTCTGCCATAGTAAGATCGCTAACACCAATTGCCCTTTTTGCCTTAGCCTCATTAAGATCCCTATCGCCGGGGATCAGAAATAGAACAAACCCCTTTTCAGTTTTATAGATGAGGGATTTGATTAGCCTATCGGGAGAGACACCGAGGAAATCCGAAACCTCCTTTATAGTTCGTGCGTTAGGAGTATAGACCTTCTCCGGCTCTAATACCTCACCTTCCTCTTCTAAAGCGTCGATCTTGAAACTAGCCCTTTCCCTGTTGGCACTGTAACCACAGGACTCACACCATACGATCACATCCTCACCATTTTCCGCCCAAACCATAAACTCATGAGAGACATCACCACCTATAGCTCCCGTCTCCGCCTCCACAACGGTAAACTTAAGTCCACACCTTTTAAAGATCCTGCAGTAGGTCTGGTACATAGCGTTATAGGTCTCCTCCAGACTCTCCCAATCCCGGTGAAAGGAATAGGCATCCTTCATTATAAACTCCCTCGCCCTTATCAGACCAAACCTCGGGCGAGCCTCATCCCTAAACTTAACGTGTATCTGGTATAGATTAAGCGGTAGCTGTCTGTAGGATCTTACCTCACCCTTCACAAGATCGACTATAACTTCCTCGTGGGTAGGACCTAAACAGAAGTCTCTATTATTCCTATCCTTAAACCTGAGAAGTTCCTTACCAAAAATATTCCACCTACCGGATTCCTGCCATATCTCGGCCGGTTGAACAACAGGTAGAAACACCTCTATAGCCCCACTTCTATCCATCTCCTCCCTTACTATATCCATAACTTTCTTGAGAGAACGCCAACCAAGAGGTAGGAAAGAGTATATACCGCTTGCCAGTTTTCTTATAAAACCAGCCCTGAGCAACAACTGATGGCTTGGGATCTCTGCTTCCTGAGGTTTCTCTCTTAAAGTAGGCATAAAGTATCTACTTACCCTCATTTTCCCCTCCTCTAATCCAGATCATCGTCGAAGTCTTCATCGAAGTTATCCGGGAAGGAGTTGAAGTTACCTATACTTTTAGCCTCCATCTCTTCGGCGGCATACATAGCTTCAAGGGCTTTACTTATAAGATCCCCCATGATTTTCAACTTTTCTATCCTCTCCATTATCCCATCTAAATCGGAAGGAACCTCTTCCTTTATTAATTGCTTACAGGCATTAACAACGTATATGAGAGATACTTCTGAAAACATATTGAGAGTTTCTTTTAATAAATTTGTACCGGGCATATCTACCTCCTTTTAAAGATCGAATCAAAGTCTTCCCTCTTCATTTTCACTACCACAGGTCTACCATGGGGACAAGTAATCCCGTATCCCCTCTCCTCTATCAACCTCAAAACCTCTTCCACATCTAACTCCTTTGTTCTATCGCCCATTTTAACGGCACTTCTACAGGCAATCCTCGCTATCGCATCGTAATCCAAAGGCTTTAAATCAGCATTCCTTATAGCCCTAAATATATCATCCAGTACACCAGCGGGATTAGGTAAGGCCCAACTTGGAGCTCTAATAACAGTCAAGGAATCCTCATCTACCTCAAAACCTATCATTTCGATAAGTGGAATAAAATCTCCAAGATCCTCAAGTGACTCACCTAAAGGTATAAATACGGGATGGGAACTATAGGCCCCTTCCCTTATCCTATCAAAAATAACCCTCTCGTGAAGAGCATGTTTATCAACAAGAATAACCTCATCTAAGCCCTCAAAGATAAGATAGAGTTTAAAAACCTCTCCCACATACCTTAAACCACCAATATCGAATAGAGTTTTACCAACCACCGACTCCGTCTTTTCACCTTTTAACTTGGAAAGTAATTTGGCTATCCTATGGAGTATAAGTTCCCTTCTTCTAAACCTAACCTCCCTCTTAGTAGGATGAACGTTAACATCAACCTCCTTGGGAGGGAGTAGAATATAAATTGTGTCTTTTAATAAAATATTTTAGAGGCATAATAAAAATTTTTAATATTTTTTAAATTAA
>CAZPXS010000001.1:216751-433191 GCA_964590075.1 uncultured Aquificales bacterium | reverse complement strand
GAGGTGGTGGGAAAGTAGGTCGGTGCCAGGGCCCTTATTTTTTGTTTATAATATCTTTCAATCGAGTTAAGTGATGAAACGTTTCATCAAAGAAAAGGTTGACTATAGATTATACCTTGTTGCAGATTACTCATCGGTAAATTCTATCGAAGAATATCTCTGGAAAGTAGAGGAAGCCATTATAGGCGGTGTAAGTATAGTTCAAATGAGAGTCAAAAATAGTTCTACACGAGAGATGCTAAATATCGGTTCACAACTTAAGAGACTAACTGAAAAATACGACATCCCTTTAATCATAAACGATAGGGTTGATGTAGCCTTTGCCTTAGATGCAGAAGGAGTTCATTTAGGAGAAGAGGATCTCCCACCAAAGTACGCAAGGGAAATTTTAGGACCTAACAAAATTATAGGCTACTCCTGTGATAATCCAGAGATAGTTAAATCCATTCAAGGTGAAGGGATTGTAGATTACTTCGGTACAGGTGACGTATTTGGAACAAAAACGAAACCAGATGCAGGTGAAATCATAGGGATAGAAGGTTTAAAGAAGGTAACAAGCGTAAGTACAATCCCTGTCGTGGCAATAGGAGGAATAACGCTGGAGAACGTTAATCTACTTAAGGATACCGGTATAAAGGGTATAGCTGTAGTATCAAGTATAATGAAATCGGATAATCCAAGAGAAGTAGCTCAAAAATTCAGGGAAATCTTAGACAAAATCATAGATTAGGATTAATATAGAAATCAAAAGCATTCCTCCATAGAATTCTATCTACAATTTCCCGATCGAAAGAGAGCATTATACTCTCAACATCAGACCAATCAAACTTCCTTTCGACTCTGGTACCAGGCAAATCGGATCCAAATACCACGCTACTCGGATCTATATTAACCAATTCCCTAAGAGCCCACATCCAATCGAAATCTAAACGACCAAAACCACTTGCCTTAACCTTCACACCATAACTTACAAGTTGGAGTAGATCTTCAAAACCTTCGTAAGTAACACCAAAATGGTCAATAACAACCTTTGGTAAAGATAATATCAGAGATTTGTACTCCTTAAGGTCTCTATTCTCGATGTATAAATCTATATGCCATTTTTTACTTTCGTATATGAAAACCGATAGAGATTCTATATCTCTCAAGATCTCCCTACCCATTCTTTTTACATTATACCTAACGCCCCTTATACCAAAATTATCAAGTTCATCGATCTCTCTATATATCCTGTTATCAGGGTTGATAACACCAAAAAATCCATCACCAAGTATATCCAAAGCATACTTAATATGGGAATAGTCGCTACCATGGAAGGACCCAGCAACAACAACTCCACCTATCAGATCTCTATTTCTGAAAAAATCTAGATAATCATCGATCGTAAAAGCATCTGGCATGTATCCTTCGTTAGGTATAACAGGAAACCTATAATCGATAATATGAAAATGGGCATCAAAGATTTTTACCCTATCCAACATACCTTTTCCCCTGATAAGTATCTCTTCTTTCCAACTCACCCTGAATCTTAGCAATAACCATCTTTTTATCAACAATCCACTCTGGTGCGATTAACTCTGGACCAGATTTTTCAGATACCAGTCTATGAATAACCGTGGTAGGAGGTAGAATTTCAAGGGCAGAGACTACAAGATCAACGTACTCATCGCAACCGATAGGAAGATAGGAACCGTTTCTATACATTTCCGCTAATTTAGTCCCCTCAAGCACATACAGGGCATGAAACTTAACGCCGTCGACTTTAAGCTTGGAAAGAACCTTAACAGTTTCAAGTTGCATCTCCCGGTTCTCTCCGGGTAACCCGAATATTATATGAACGACTACATCGAAACCGTTTTGTTTTAAAAGCTCATAGGCCATTATAAAATCCCTAAATGTATGTCCCCTGTTTATAAGTTTGAGTGTTTCGTCATGCACACTCTGTAACCCTAACTCAACCCATATATAGTAACCACTATCCCTATATTTTTTCAAAAGTCCTATAACATCCTCATTTATACAGTCCGGCCTTGTACCAATCGCCATAGCCACTATGGAAGGTTCATTTAGTACTACACTATAGATACTATCAAGAACATCAATAGGAGCGTAAGTGTTACTATAGGACTGTAAGTACGCTATGAATTTATTATAATTTTTGCTTTTTAACCTATCTATCTCCAATTTTAACTGTTCTTCCAGGCTATAGCCTTTACTTGCCATTCCTGTGCCTGATCCTTTCCAGTTACAGTATATACAACCACCGTAGCCCTTTGTACCGTCACGGTTTGGGCACGTAAGACCAGCATCTAACATTACCTTTCTAACTTTTCCCCCAAACTTACTTTTTAGGAAACTGGAAAGCGAATTATATCTAACCACGTTTTCTTCCCCTATACAATTTATAAAATCTCTTGAAAATTATATCCAGAGTATTATTAGTAAAAGTTATGATTTATGAGAGCTTTGATGTCATAGTCATCGGTGGTGGACATGCCGGTGTTGAAGCTGCCTTAGCATCTGCTAGGCTTAACTGTAAAACTCTACTTATAACTATGAACCTTGATAAAATTGGATTTATGAGCTGTAACCCTTCGATAGGAGGAATAGGTAAAGGTCATCTGGTAAAAGAGATAGACGCCTTAGGGGGTGAAATGGGTCTTGCCATAGATGACACAGGAATCCAATTTAGAAAACTCAACACAAGAAAGGGAAAAGCAGTCACATCAACAAGAGCACAGGCAGACAAATTAAGGTATCAAAGCAGAATAAGAAGGGCCTGCGAAAGCTGTCCAAACCTATACCTACGTCAGTGTATGGTTACAAGGATAATAACCGACGGAAAATGGGTAAGGGGAGTGGAGACTGATATAAACGAGATATTTCTTGCAAAAGCTGTAGTTTTAGCACCAGGTACTTTTCTGGGTGGTTTAATATTCATAGGGGATAAGGTATTTCCCGCCGGAAGGATGACAGAAAATCCCGCCAATGCCATACTTGAGAATATCAGAAAACTTGGATTCCAAACGGGTAGATTTAAAACCGGTACTGGACCAAGGCTTGATGGTAGAACGATAGATTTTAGTAACATGGGAAGGATAGATAGTGACGATCCTCCGCCACTATTCTCATTCAAAAATATCGGAAAAAGACCCAAGTTACCACAGGTAACCTGTTATATAACCTATACAACCGAGGAAACCCACAGGATAATAAGAGAAAATATACATCTTTCTGCAATGTACTCAGGTAAGATAAGGGGTAAAGGGGTAAGATACTGCCCATCGCTGGAAGATAAGGTTATGAAATTTCCAGAAAAGGAACGTCACAGGGTTTTCTTAGAACCTGAAGGGCTGGATACAATCGAGATATACGTTAATGGGTTAGGTAACAGTCTACCAATAGATATACAGGAAAAGTTGGTAAAAAGCGTACCTGGCCTAGAAAGGGCAAAAATCCTAAGACCTGGTTATGCCATTGAATACGAGTATGTATATCCTGATCAATTAGAACATACATTGGAAACGAAACTTATAAGAGGTCTTTTCTTAGCTGGCCAGATCAACGGTACAACAGGCTACGAGGAGGCGGCAGCCCAAGGCATCGTTGCGGGTATAAATGCCGCAAGATTCGCAAAAGAGGAAGAGCCTATAGTGATAGATAGAAGTCAGGCTTACATAGGTGTTATGATAGATGATCTTGTAACCAAGGGGACAGATGAGGCCTATAGAATATTCACATCAAGAGCAGAATACAGACTCCTACTAAGGGAGGATAACGCAGACCTCAGGTTGACCGAAATTGGAAGAAAGATAGGTCTGGTAGATGATGAAAGGTGGGAGATTTTTACAAGAAGGAAGGAAGACATTGATATGCTATTTGGGATATTAGGCGAGGTAAAGGTATACCCGGAAGATATAAACGGGTATCTGGAGAGGGTAGGAACAAGTAGAATAGAGGAACCGGTAAGATTGAGAGAACTTATAAAGAGACCGGAAGTTAATCTATCGGATCTAAGGGAAATAGTAAGGGATCTAAATGAGTTCAGCGAAGATGTAATAGAAGAAGTAGAAATCCAGATTAAGTACGAAGGATATATAGAGAGACAGCTAAGAGAGGTAGAGCAATTTAAAAAACTCGAATCCTTAAGACTCCCGGAGGACATAAACTACTTTGAAATTGAGGGATTATCATCGGAACTTAAAGAGAAACTATCCCGCATAAGACCAAAGTCTATAGGTCAGGCCATGAGAATCCCAGGCATGACTCCAGCTGCCATCATAGCCATCCAGAATCACATCTGGAAATAACACTTTTTTAAACAAAATTTATACACAAAGAGCTTCTAAATGCTATTTGCACAAAAATTGTATACATAATTACACTAAGATATTAGCACAATTTTTATGCATTATTGAACGTAAATTATCTGCACAATCTTTGACCCACTTTAAAACTACCCAGGCAATACCTAAAGGCTCCAACCCCTATCCCACCTTATCCATCGATTTAATTTTACATAATGTACATTATCAAACAAAATCGAAATAAAGAAAAAGTCATAAAACTACATTAAAAAACAGCAAGTTACGCTGTTAACCATAACATGTTAAAATTTAGTAGCTTATGTTAAACTATTGTGGAAAAAGTTTCTGAAGTATTAATTACTGTTACACCTATTGTTTTTTACGAGACTGAGTAGAATATCCACAGAGGATCTAAAGCTAAAGAAAGTTAGGATTGATCAGATTCCGATAAATTCCTGGAGGAATCTGGATGGTTTTTCCATAGTCCTTGAATAGGAAGATGAATATCTGTAATAAGTAAGAAAAAGTTTTTCCTGGGCCCTTGTTACAGCGGTATAGAAAAGTCTCCTTTCCTCCTCAAGTTCCTCCGGAAAAGCTAGAGATTTAACAGAAGGGAACTCACCTTCCACAAGCCCAACGACAAAAACAACCGGGAATTCCATACCCCTTGCGGAATAGATGGATAAAAGCCTCACCCCTTCCTCTTCCCCCGCTAGACCCGAATCACTTAAAAATTTTAAGTAATTGAGGAAAGACCTTATCGTAGGGTTCTTGCTTCTATTTTCGAAATCCAAAGCTGCAAGGTATAAATTCTCAAAAGCGGATACTTTCCGGTAAAGGCTATGAATATTCGTAAATTTTAAGCCGCAGAAAAGCTCTATAAGCTTGGCTATAACGGATGAGGCTTTATCCAGTGACTTTATATCTTCCAGGAATACCCTAAAATTAACGTTACTCTCCAGATCTTTCCTTCTGAGACCTAACTTGACTAAATGCGTAAATATCCTATTCTTAGCATTTTCAGATCCGGAGGTAACATATTTTAGTATATCAGAAACAAGACTAATCTCACTCTTAGAGTAATAAGACGGTGAATGTTGAAAGGAAAAGGGAATATTCCTCGATTTGAGTTTCTGCTGTACTATACCGCCTCTTAGGTTAGTTCTATAGAGAATCGCAAAGTCACTGTAACTATACCCTTCCTTTATCCTCAAGATCTCCAAGATATCACATATAAATTCCGCTTCATCCTGGGGAGTTTCAAAGGACTTTATATCAAAGTAAAACTTATCAGAACTCTTTTCACTCCATAGAGCTTTAGGGAAAATAGAATTATTTCTAATCACAAGGTTATTAACAGCATATACCAAAGAATCAAAAAGCCTAAAGGTCTTGGTAAGATAATGAACCTTGAATCCTCTCACCTTTTCCTTGAGAATACTTAACTTAGCCCCTCTCCAACTGTATATCGCCTGATCATCGTCACAGGTCAAAAAGATCTCAGAATCGGAGAAAAACTCCAAAAGCCTCCATTGAAGCCAATTTAGATCCTGTACATCATCAACCAATAGATACCTAACCCTACTCCTAACTTCCTCAAGAGCTAAATCATTCTCCGATAGAATCCTAACCGCAAAATAGACTAGATCGTCATAATCAAATATACCTTCAGTTTTTAAAAAATCGTTATATAAATTCCAGAATTCTTTTAAAACAATGTTCCATCTTCCTGAGCTATTTTCCAAAAACCGTTTTATGTCGCCGCACTCACTTCTAATCCTGTGAAACCTTTTGAAAACCTCCATAGCTATAGTTTCAGGAACATTTAGCCTTTCCATAACCTTCTTTATCAGCTTTTTCTCGATATAAGCCTTCTTAAGTGGAGATACAAAAAGAGAATCCTCATCTAAACCGATAGAATGACCGTACCTTTTAGCTATCCCTAGAGCAAATTCATGAAAAGTTAATACATTCACCTTCCTACCCTTCTCGTTCCCTGCACCGATCATATGCTCCAAGAGCCTCGCATTTTTGGCACCAAAAGTTAGAACAAAAATTGTGCTTGGATCAACTCCTCTATCGATTAGATCTCTTACCTTTTGTGAAATAAGGAAGGTCTTTCCTGTTCCTGGGCCACCAACAACCAGTATCTTTCTATCTTTAGCTGAAAGGATCCTTTTCTGTTCTTCCGTGAGCTTGAGAGATCTTACAATTTCACTTTTAACATCATCTTTAGATCCAACCAGTATAACTGTGGCAGGAATTTCCTCCTCTCTTAGTTCAATCACAATATCCATGCATCTTTCATGTCTAAGTTCTGGATCTATAGATAGAGCCTTTTCAAACACTGAACAAATTCTCTCCCCAAATGAGGAAAGCTTCGTTTTTACCACCGATGGATTTCTAATCTTCTCTTTAATCTCATCCAGGGAAGAGGCAAAAAACGGATTTTTCCCTAAGAGCATCTCCACAAGAATAACCGCAAAGGACCAAATATCAGATTTTCTTGAAAAATTACCATCCCAAGCCTCGGGAGCCATATAGGCTGGGGTTCCCCCAACGCCAAAATCACCCTCTAAATCTATCCTAGCTATCCCAAAATCTAAAATCTTAACCCTACCATCCTCCAAAACGATAATATTCTCAGGCTTAATGTCCCTGTGAACTATACCCTTACTATGAGCATAATCGATGGCTGAAGCTACCTGCTCAGCATAAAATAGGACCCTTTCAAGTACAAAGGGAGCCTCCTTCTTTATAACATCCCTGAGGGATCTACCGTTCAAAAACTCCATTACTATTAAAATCTTATCACCAACTACCTCGACGTTGAAAAATCTGACTATATTAGGATGATCCAGTAGTAGAAGAGCTTTAGCTTCCTCTATGAGTTCTTCAAACTTTTCTCTATCAAACCTTATTATCTTTACCGCAAAGGGATAGTTAATGAGAGTATCTACTGCGTAATAAACATCCCCGAATCTACCACCGCCTATCCATTTTTCAAGCCTATACCTGCCAAGATTAACACCAAGCATTACTTAGAAGGAAATAAGGTAGCGTGAATAAATTGATCCTTATACCTCGTTAACTTACCTTTTAGTTTACCCTCAAGTATTATCTGTTCACAGTTCTTACCTATTATTTTTCTCTCCCTTTCCTTAACATTCCCTATAGACTTAAAAACATTAACTATTCTATCCTTTGAAAACTCAAAAACCCTTCCCTTTATCCTATCCTCGATTGCATCAAGAGCATAGCCTGCTAGAACCTTCCTATATAACCTTTTAAAAAGCTCAGAATTCGGAAATATATCTATACACAGTAAACCTCTATTAGAAAAAGCCATCATGCCAACATAATCAGAATCCGGTTCCCAGGACAAATATATATCCATCAGACCTTCCATAGCCCCAAAAGAATGGTGAAGTGAGCCGGTAACGCTCGAAACATTTAAAGTCTTTAGCTTAGTATTTATAGAAGCCCAAACCTTTTCCTGTAGTTCGGATCCCCTAACACCCTCATTAAATGTAACCATCTCCCTCAATCTTGGATAGGCCGTAAAGCCAGCGGTAAAAACATTCCTAAGCGATCCCTTTTCCCACCTACCCCTTTCAATACATAAAACACTAACATCCTCTCTACTATTCGCTTCAACTACAACGGAATACCTCGAAATCCTATCTTGCCAAGCACCTATAAGTTCCTCTCCATCCATAACGAATAGATCCTTCGCAAGCGGATTCATGACAGTCACAGTATCAACAACACCCTTCTCCTCTATTACAACACCAGAACTTATACCAGTCTCCAAATCTATTATCTCTAACCTACTTTCCTCCCCGTAGATCGGTATCAGCAAAAGATTCCCTAGTATTACTGGATTTCCCATTTCCAACTTGCCAAACATCAGTTTCCCCCATTAACTCCAATTTTAACTTGTAACAATAATCCGGGAATGTCTTTATGTTGCCTATAGCCTCTACCAATTCTTCGAAAGTTTCTTCCATCGTATAACCACACTTCTTAAGTACACTGAAAAAAATAAATGCGGTATTTTTGGCATCCACCAAGGCTCTATGGAAAGTTCTATATGGACTATCCCAAATTTTTGCAAGAGATTCTAAGGAATAGCTACCTAGCTTTGGAAAAAATGCCCTCACCATTTCGATAGTATCTATCACATAATTAGCTGGTATACCTAAACCTTCTCTCGCGAGATTATAGGCCAACACATTAACATCAAAAGAGGCATTATGAATTACCAAGATAGAATCTCCCAAAAAGTCCAATATAAGATTGGCCAGTTCTCCAAAAGTAGGAGCATTTTTAACCATACTATCATCTATACCGTGGACCCTTATAACATTCCTCGGAATCAAAACAGGAGGCTTTATGAGGTAGTTGAAAGTATCTACCATCCTATATCCGTGAAACTTTATAAGTCCTATCTCCACTATATAGGAATCATAGGATAAACCCGTTGTTTCTGTATCTAGAAAAACAAACTCAATATCCTTTAACTTTCTACTCCCGATCTCGCCTAACAACTCTCCTCCCATCTAGAACAATTCTCTAAGTGCCTTCCAATTATTGAATGTAAAATGAGCATGATAGGTTGTCAACTCCCCTTTATAATACCCACTCCACATGCCCGCATTAAGAGCACCAAAGACATCACTTAAAGGGTCATCACCGATGTGTATTGCTCTATAATTTGGTACTCCAAACCTATTAAGAGCAATATAGAATATATCCTTGGATGGTTTTCTAACCCTTACTTCAGAGGAAAAAACCATGGAATCAAAATAATCAAAGAGACCATATTCCTTCAAAAGTTCTCTCTCTAACTTCCCGTTTATGGTGTTAGAAACAATAACAACTATATAACCTCTATCCTTCAGATATTCCAAAAACTCTTTAACACCGTTAGTAGGCCCCGGTATATACCTTCTTACAGTTTCACTAAATATCAACTTCAGCTGGTCTTTATAAGTATTATCAAAATTAAGAGCTTTTAATAAGTTCTCTATAAACTCATCAACCGTAAACTCACGACAAGTTTTCTCCCTTATATCACACATATGACTGATTACTTCATCATATTTCTTGGAAACGATTTCTTTATCTATACTTAATATATTCGAAATACTATTTATCCTTTCTAATCTAAGTTTAATAATATCAGATTTATCAAGAAAATCTACAATAGTTTCCCAAAAATCAAGCGAAATTAACTTAATCCTATCTTTTAACATAAATTATCCCCCCTTTAGTTACTGCTATTGAAAATCTTTCTTCATTAATATCTCTTATACTTTCAGTAGGTGCCAAGAATAAATAACCATTTTTCTTTAAAGCTTTGTATATATTATTTATAGATTTCCTTCTTGAATCATCATCAAAATAAATTAGCACATTCCTACAAAAAACAACATCACAACTTTCCACACCAACATATTTTACAACATCTAACGTAGAAGTAATACTAAAGCAATAAAAACTCACTAACTTTTTGACAAAGTCTTTTATCACGTATGTTTCACCATTTTTTTCAAAAAACTCTCTCAAAACATCATGGCTAACATTTCTTATAGAATAATCTCTATATTTTCCTTCAATAGCTTTATCCAAGACTTCCCTATTAATATCGTTAGCAATTATTTCTACAATTCCATAGAGATCGCACACACTACCATAAAGCTTCGAGTATGCCTTTATGGCAGTTATAGCTATGCTATAGGGTTCCTCTCCGGTTGAACAACCGACACTCCAAATTTTAATTCTACTATATTTCCTATTTCTAAAAAATTCACTTAAAATATTTTCTAAAATTTCAAACTGACTCTCATGGCGAAAAAAGAAAGTTTCATTAACAGTTATTACATTGATTATGTCATGTAACAACTTTGGGTTATTAGAAAGTTCTTTTTCCAAGTATCTGGGATCAATTTTATTACTAGCAAAGAAGTTTGCAAGTTTATCTTTGTCTCTAACTCCAACGACTATTCCGGTCTTCTCATATATTAATTTCGAAATCTTTTCGAATATAAAATCAGGTATCACCATTCTCTACTCCATGCTATCTCTGCAAGATCTATAGCATGAACTATATCATCGAATACCTTATGAATCTCATAATCAGGATCTACGATTCTTCCCTTAAACCTACGCCATGCAGGATCATCATCCAATACAACCATTAAAATACCACTGTTATAGCTAAACCCACTCAACATTGTGAGTATATTGGCCACATGTACAAGCCCAGTGATGTCGTCAAAGTTCTTACCATCTACCAAGTTATGATGAAACCTCACAGCATTGCTGATAACTTCCGGTAAACCCCATGTTTCAAGTAAAACTGCACCCACTTCATCGTGGCTCACACCTAACACCCTTAGCTCTGCCAAATAGGATGGTAATCCTTTCCCAATGTAGGTTAAAGCTTTTTCATAATCATCCTTAAAATAGATCAGTAACACAAGTTTACCTATATCATGAAGCAAACCCACGGTAAAAGCAGAATCAGTATCCACATCACAACAAAACTTAGCCAATCTCCTACAAATGAATGCGCAAACGAAAGAGTGTTTCCAAAAAAGTTCTCTGTAAAGAGAATTTTTCTCTATTGGGAATAGATCAGGAATAACCATACTCAAAATTACTGAGAATAGATTATTCAAACCAATGAGCTCTATGGCTCGTTTCAAACTCGTAACTCTGTAACCATAAGGATTGAAATATAACGTATTAGCAACTTTAATAACTTTAGCTGTAATAACAGGATCTTTTGAAATTATGTTTTCTAAATTCACAATACTATAATTTTCATTCTTAAGTGAAAGAATCTTATTTAAAACTTCAGGAAGAGTAGGAAGTTTTTCTAGCTTTCTCACTTTATCTAACACAGCTTCTTTAGACATAACGACTCCTCTTTACTTAACAGGGATGAATAACTTCATCCCTGGATAAACCATAAGCTTCTTTATGTTGTTCAAACGAACTATATCTTCGACCGAGACATTAAAGAGTCTCGCAATGCTAAATAGAGTATCTCCCTTCTTAACCTCATATACCTTAGTAGTTGGTGTATTTTTAATTGAGGTTTTATTACTACTTGAGGTATCAGAGCTTTGTAAAACCGTTTCTTCTCTTCGGTCGTCCCTTTTAGATACACTTACTCTTTTTGACCTGTTAGAATAGTTTCTATCTATAACCTTAGAAGTTAGATTCTTCATAGATTCCATATGCTCAAAGTACTTTCTAATACCTCCACAGATAGCCATAGCCACCCTTCGTCTCTCCTCGTCATCGGTTAACTTCTTGGCATCTTTCTCGTTGGAAAGAAAGCCAACCTCCAATAAAACCGCGGGAACACCAGGATTTCTGAGAACATAAAAGGCTGCCTCCTTTATACCTCTATTGGTAAAACTAGTATACTCGTCCACATCATCCAATATAAACCTCGCCAACCTTCTCCCTTCAACCATCGTATACTCATAGGAAAAGTCCAACAATACCTTAGCGGTGTAATCATTACCATTTCTAAGTTCTCCAGCCACTTCTTTATTCTCAGCATCCTGAACTAACCTCTCAATACCACCCCTTGCACCCCTTGGAGCTAAAACAAAAGCCATAAAACCATCGTAACTCCTGTTAGGTGCGGAGTTCGCATGAATACTGATGAAAAGATCCGCCCTATAGTCCCTTGCTATCTTAACTCTCCTCTCTAAGGGAATAAAATAATCGCTATCTCTCGTAAGAACAACTTTGAAGTATCTATCATTACCACAAATGGCATTGACATTTCTCGCAATATCAAGAACCACATCCTTCTCCATAAGCCCATTAACACCTATAGCTCCTGGATCATTACCCCCATGCCCTGGATCTACAACCACTATATACTTCTTTTCTCTCCTTATCCTTTCCGCATCCATCAATCTACTCTTCTCTATCTCCATCTCCTCCTCTAAGGATGGAGAGAGATCAACAACCACCCTAAAGGGTCTATCCTCATCTCTTTTAAGAGTAAAGACCTTAATGTTCGGGTTCTTTCTCCTTTTAAGAAAAACTATCACCGTGTAGTATCTGTTACCCTGGATGTAGGCAACATGTTCAATAAACCTATCTTCAACAAATATAAAGGGCTCATTCCAATCCTTTACCGGCTTAACAAGTTTGATCTCTATCCTTGGCGGATCATCCTTCACAACCCAATCAACCTCGCAGGAATCACTAACCGCTATGACCAATCTGGTATGATCAGGACCACTCCAGTATCGGATCCCATTTTCGGTAAATTTAGCGTAACTTTCCCTAGTTCCTAATAGAGCAATTAATAAAGGCACTAAAAGGAAAATCCAAAACTTAACCTTTCCCAT
Organism: uncultured Aquificales bacterium; assembly: GCA_964590075.1. Lineage (GTDB taxonomy): Bacteria > Thermosulfidibacterota > Thermosulfidibacteria > Thermosulfidibacterales > Thermosulfidibacteraceae > JAGDVO01. The sequence continues at coordinate 420,497 of CAZPXS010000001.1, read as the reverse complement.
TCCAAATACTTCCTTCCCTCTTCGATATCTCCTGCAATAGCCTTTCTCAAATCTTCTATTGTATCAAACTTCATCTCCCCTCTCAATCTCTTAACAAAGTATATAGCAATTACCTTACCGTACAAATCTCCGGAAAAATCAAGTACATAGGTTTCAACAGATCTCTGGTTATCGCCAAAAGTGGGATTTCTACCTATGTTAGTAAAGCCCCTATATAAAGCATCACCCAGATCAACGAAGGTAGCGTAAACCCCATCTTGGGGAATTATCTCATTTACAGGTCTTAAATTGGCAGTGGGGAACCCTAAATTCCTGCCCCTTCCTGCCCCATGAATAACTTTACCACAGAGTCTATATGGCCTTCCAAGCAGATACCATACTTCTTCTACCTTCCCTTCCTTTAAAAGTCTCCTTATCCTTGTACTACTAACTGGCATACCATCATGATAGACCTGTTTGACTACCTCCAGATAAATACCCCTTTTAGTAAGATAATCCTTCATCAGTTTAACATCACCCTTACGTTCCCTCCCAAATCTAAAGTCCTCACCTACAATAACTATAGAGGCCCTCAGTTTCTCAATAAGAACCCTCTGTAAAAACTCCTCCGGTTCCATACTATAGAGCTTCCTATTGAATTCCAGTACTACAACTTCATCCACACCAAAAAACTTCAACATTCTCAATCTTTCCTCTATAGGCATAAGTAGAAGTGTCCCTCTTTCCCTCCCAAGAACGTTTAACGGATGGGGCCAAAAGGTTAGAACTGTAATACTTAGCTTCTCAGTTTCCCTGTAGTACTTAGCCCTCCTTATCAATTCCTGATGACCTATATGAACACCATCAAAATTACCTATTACAACTATCCTTTTACCTTCAAGTGTACTGAGTTTATCGATATCAACCGTTACAACCATACCGCTAAAGTGAAAGTATTATTTTCTCAATCGTTCTATAACGCTCCACAGTCTTTAAAATAACATCCTCGGGTAGAGGGGGAGGAGGAGGCTGCTTATTCCAACCTATGGACTCAAGATAGTCTCTTACGAACTGCTTATCGAAGTTTACCGGAGATTCACCGGGCTTATACGTTGAAGCATCCCAGAAACGCGATGAATCTGGTGTAAGTAACTCATCTATAATGTAAAGGTTTCCATCATCATCTAGACCAAACTCAAGTTTCGTATCTGCAAGTATTATACCTCTGTTAACTAAAAGGTCGTGAGCCCACCTGTAAATACCAAGTGTTATATCCCTCATCCTTTCCACCAAACCCCTATCACCAACTATCCTTACACAGGCCTCAAAATCCACATTTTCATCGTGCATGCCTATCTCGGCTTTAGTGGCAGGGGTAAAAATGGGCTCTGGTAATTTCTCGGCTAACCTCAACCCAGGAGGCAACTTTATACCACATACTTCGCCAGTTTTCACATAATCCTTATAGGCACTACCGAATAAGTAGCCTCTTGCAACACACTCGATATCTATCCTCTTCAACCTTTTAACCAAAACGCTTCTTGTAGTAAGTTCTGGATAGTTATTCAAAAAAGGTAACTCCTTGTGTGGCTCTGTGGATATTAAATGGTGCGGATAACTTATCATTGAAAACCATTTGTTAGATATCCTTGTTAGTACCTCTCCCTTACCCGGAATCCCCTCCCTAAAAACCACATCGAAAGCACTTATCCTATCGGTAGCTACAATCAAAAGTCTAGAATCATCCACCTCATATACATCCCTAACCTTCCCAGAAAACAACTTTTTTAACTCTCCGATGTTAGTCTCAGTAACCGCCACCATTTTAACCTCCTAATCAAACTAATTCTACTATAACTGCCGTTCCCATACCACCACCCTGACATAAAGTGGCAAGTCCATACTTTACCTTTCTTCTCCTCATCTCGTAAATCAACGTAACCAGTATTCTTGCACCAGTTGCTCCAACGGGATGCCCTAGAGATATACCACTACCATTAACATTAACTATGGACATGTCAAGACCTAAACCCTTTATGCAACTCAGAGCCTGGGCTGCAAAAGCCTCGTTCAACTCGACAAGACCAATATCTTCGAGTTTTAAACCAGCAATCTCAAGGGCCTTTTTTGTGGCTGGGACAGGCCCCCACCCCATTATCTCGGGCGGAACACCACAGGTCGCATAAGATACGACTCTCGCTATAGGCTCAAGGTTATACCTCTTTAAAGCATCCTCGGAAGCAACAAGTAAAGCAGAGGCCCCATCATTTATAGAAGAGGAATTGCCAGCAGTCACCGTACCATCCTTTTTAAATACTGGCTTCAATTTCGATAAAGCCTCTATAGTGGTATCTTCCTTCGGATGTTCATCCCTATCAAAGATGAAGGAACCTTTCTTAGTTTTTACCTCAACCGGAACTATCTCATCCTTAAATTTCCCTTCCTTGATAGCCCTTACCGCCTTCATGTGACTCTCATAGGCAAACCTATCCTGTTCCTCTCGAGAAATCCTATGCATCTCCGCAAGATTCTCCGCAGTAACCCCCATATGTTGTCCATAAAAAACACAGATAAGACCATCGTAAAGCAATCCATCGTGAAGTTCACCATGCCCCAATCTATAACCCCACCTTGCCCCGGTAAGTAAATAGGGCACATTGCTCATACTCTCGCATCCACCAGCTATTACAAGATCCGCTTCCGATAACTTTATCATCTGGGAAGCCATTATAACGGATCTCAAGCCACTTGCACACTGGTTGTTAAGAGTAATAGCAGGAACTTCCACTGGAACACCACCTAATATAGCGGCCTGTCTGGCAGGATTAGCCTTCTGTCCCGCCTGAAAAACACAACCCATTATAACCTCATCAATACGACTAGGATCCAACTTGTTCCTATCTATCAAAGCTCTTACAACTATAGCCCCTAATTCCCCAGCTTTAAAATCCTTCAAGGAACCACCAAAATCGCCTATAGGAGTCCTTACACCATCAACTATATAGGCATCCCGCATGACTAATCCCTCCGTCTTGAAAATACACTTACCAATGTAGCATAATCTAATAGCTAAATCCATAGTAAAGGAGGAAGGCATGGAATACATAATGATTATAACTACAACCGATAATTTGGAACTTGCTGAAAAAATAGCGGAAGAACTCCTCAAAGAAAGATCCGCAGCCTGCATACAGATAATAGGGCCAATGAGAAGTAGATACATATGGCATGATAAAATTGAAGCTAGCGATGAATACCTAATATTTATAAAGACAAAGAAGAGTCTCTATAAAGAGGTAGAAGAAAAGATCAAAAATCTACATTCCTACACTGTACCTGAAATAATAGCCCTCCCAGTAATTGAGGGAATCGAATCCTATTTAAGATGGATAGACGAGGTGGTGAAGGAATAACCCACCACCTCAAGAATAACTACTATAGGTTAATAAATACGAGAGTTAATAGCCCCACAAAGACGGATATTAAAAGGATGGGTAGTAACATTTGCCTCAAAACCTTTGCCTCATCAGCACCCTTTAATCCAATGGTAGAGGCAGCGTTAGTTATCTTAGATGGAGTTATGGCACTTGCTAAACCACCACCAACCGCGTGAGCCGCATATATCCACATAAATAACTCCGCCCCAAGGGTTCTCACGGTAGCCTCATACTGAATCTTAGCAAAAAGAACGTTACTAGCTGTAGTAGAACCACCAACGAAGGTTCCTATAAGACCAAGTATGGGTGAAATGAAGGCATAAAACCTACCGAAAAGATCAGCAAGGGTAACTCCGATGATCCTATCCATGTTGTAATCCTTAAAGAAAGGAGTAGGTACAAGCTTCCCATTCACAACATCCATGGCAGACCAGGCCATTATATAGGCTATAGCAAAAAAGAGTGAATAAGCTATAGAAGGACTGATGATACGTTTCATCCAGAGGGTAGTTACATTCTTAAGCGTATTTCCATCGGGCCTATATACAACTATCGAAATAATGGTAGTTACAAGTATCCAGAACCATACGTTAGATAGTATATCGAGATCAACCTTTTGGTTTGCTATAACATCTATGACCTCATAGTCTCCTGGCAACTTTGATAAATAGGCTCTAATAGCGGGTATATTAACGACCCCTGATAAAAGGATAAGTAATATAAAAGGAAGGGTCGATCTTAAAAATCTACTATCCAACTTAAAACTCCTACCATTGCCATTACTGTTCCTATAGAGATAGTGGGCTGTTAACATTGCTACAATTCCTGCAAAGACACCTATTATTTCAACAGGAAGTATCCTTAGCCAGGATACAACCAATGTGGTAACCGACAACGCCAACGAAACGATAGTAGCCTCTTTGAAGTTCTTCCTAACAGCTTCAAAACCGCCCACGTAATAAAGCATCATATAGGCAAAGAATGGTGTAACAAAGGGTAAAAAGACCGATATCTTAAAAGTATAATCCCATATAAAGGTACTTAAGCTATCGATTCCAGGAACATGTATCTTAAAAGATTCAAAGGCAACCTTTGAAGGTAAGGTAATTGGTATGGAAAAAAGTGCAAAGGACGTGAGAGGATCGTAACATAAAACAGCAATCAAAACAGTAGAAATGGGTGAGAATCCAAGCATAAGAAATATAGGTGGGAAAAGAGCAGGTGTAACCATGCCAAGTGAAGTAACCAACGAACCAAAACCCATCCCCAGAAACAATACCTGTTCCTCCTTTTTGTTAGATATACCCTTTATGTACTCAATAACAGTTGAAAGGTGGCCCGTTTCTTTCATCAGAAATATCAGATACATAGTAAATATAACAGCAAGGGTAACACTCAAACCCTTAAGTATCCCAACCACCGATGCAGCTATAGCTATAGAAAAACTTGTTTTGAAATAAAAAACTGCAAGTATAATAGAGATAACCCAACCCACAACCGCCATAACAGAACCGGACTGGTAAAAGAAAACCATACCTACTAACACGATGAGTATAGGGAAAATAGCAAGAAGAAAATCCATGGTGACCCTCCCAAAAAAATCTATTAATTTTTAAAACATTATTATACCAATTTCAAAAACTGAGAAAACTTATAACTACCTGAACGATTAAAATCAAGACCTTATCGATTCTATTGGATCAACTCGCGAAGCCCTGTAAGCTGGATAAAGACCCGCTATAGTACCAAAAACAACCACTGAGATGAAGGCAAGGGCAACAGGTTTAACGGGAAGAATCAACGGATTACCCATCATCCAATTTATACCGAAGGATAGTATGGTCCCAATTATTATTCCTAAAAAACCACCGATCGATGTTATGAGTAGAGCCTCAACCAAAAACATCACCATTATATCCCTATTGGTAGCTCCTATCGCCTTTCTAATACCAATCTCTCTATATCTTTCCCTAACAGAGAGGATCATCATGGCCATTACTCCAAAGGTCCCTACTATGAGGGATATAAAGGATACGGAACCGATTACCATAGAAAACATTCCTATAGTCTGAGATTGTTGCTTAGCTATATCCTCCGCCTTTATTATGGTATAGTCTTTGTATTCTGGCTTTATAACCCTATGCCTTTCCGCAAGTACCTTATCAATCGCCTTTTCAACAGTAGGAACCATTTCTTTACTCTCGCACTCTATCTCTATAGCCTTTATATAATCCACGTTATCCAACCTACGCATAGCAACGGTAATCGGTACAATTATGACATCATCAAGGTCCTGACCGCTTATATCCGTACCTTTTTTATCAAGTACCCCTATGATCCTAAAGGGAAGCTTGGATATAAGTATCAGATTTCCTATAGGTGTCGAATCTGAAAAGACTTCCTCCTTTATCTTCCAACCGATTACAGCTACAAGATCGCTTCTTGCGACCTCTTTACCGGTAAAGAATCTACCAAAATATATCGAGTATTTCCTTATAGCAAAGTATGCCTCATCGGCCCCAACGACCCTTGTGGTTATCTTTCGATTACCAACCTGGACAACAACAGAACCTAAGTCATAAATTGGGGTGACCCTTTTGACCCCCCAGATGTTCTTCAAGGCATTGGCATCCTCAAGTTTGAGAGTTGGCATCATCTCCATAACAATAGCCCTGCCCCCTCTAACACCTGCCTTTCCCGGAAAAACAACGATATTATTTATTCCGAACTCTTCAAATTGCCTGTCGACCTTAGCCTTAGATCCCTCACCTACAGAGACCATAACCACCAAAGCTGAAACTCCTATTAGTATACCTATCACACTAAAGAATAATCTCTTCTTCTTACTGAAAGCACCACCGTATATGAGTTTTAGGTAAAGTAATCTTGAGGCCAAACTCATCTTATAAGTATCCCAGGTGGTATTTTGGAAGCCTTCTTAGATGGAAATATACCAAAGAAAAGACCCACAAGGGTTATTATGAATAAAACTAAAAATGAAAAACCAACCGGTATATAGAAGTATAAATTGGCAAGTTTAGATACTACAGCACTAAGAGCTATACCTCCAAATATACCACTTATGCCACTTAAGAATGTAACGAAGGTTACCACAAATATATAGTGTATGAATATGTCTTTCGGAGATGCGCCCATGGCCATTCTTATAGCTATAATTCTACTTTTATCCTCTACATTGGCATACATTATGTTAATCACCACTACACCTCCCACTATGATGGTGATAACGGATATCACCAATAAAAAGGCAGTAACTATCCTACTTACCTGTGTTCTAAAGGCTATTATCTGTTCTGGGGTTATTATCCTGAAATCATCCGGTTCATCCTTACTCAACTTGTGCCTTTCCCTAAGGATATTGGTTACAAGAGTTTTTATGGTCTCTAGATCGGCCAACCTATCATCAAAAATCACCTTAACTCCATCTAGATAGGATCTATTCCTATTAAAAACTCTACTATTAGCAGTGGTAATGGGTATAAGTACTCTATCATCAGCTCTAAAAGAACCAACGGCACCTTTTCTCTCTAAAACACCCACTATCAAAAAATTAACACCATTTATCCTTATCATCTTACCTACAGCATCACCGCCGTACAGTTCATCCTCCACATCAGCACCTACAATACAGACCTTAGCCTTAGAATCCATATCCTGAGGAGTAAAGAATCTACCCTTAGAAACACCCCAGTTGTTAACCCTCGGATAGTTAAGAGTAACACCGAAGACCATGGTGGTTCTTGTATTTTTTCCATTGGAAACTTCAAGGAAAGACCTCTGGAAATAATCGATGTCACGAACAAAATAAAACCTTTTTATAACTTCCACATCTTCCACAACAAGGGTATCACTCCTCGTTGTTGAAGGACCGAAAAACTTACCACCTCCTGCCAGTATCAGAAAGGCGTTACTTCCAAAATTAAAACTCTCGAGCTGTTTCAAAACTTGAATCTCAAAACCCTTACCAAGAGAGTAAACAGCTATCATAGCCGATACACCTATAAAAAGCGCACAAACCATAAATACAAGATAAATCTTAGAGTTTATCAACTCGGATATAGCTTCTCTTATAACAGAATAGAACCTGTTAGATAAAAACGCCATCTCTTATGTGTTTTACGATTTTAGCCTTTGAAGCAACGTTAGGATCATGGGTAACGATTATTATAGTTTTACCCTCTTCGTTAAGCATCCTAAATATTTCCATAACTTCCTCACTTGTTTTGGAATCAAGCGCACCCGTTGGTTCATCAGCAAGAATGATGGAAGGATCATTTATCAGAGCTCTCACGATAGCCACTCTTTGCTTCTGCCCACCGGATAACTCATTGGGCTTAAATTTTATCCTATGACCCATATTAAGCTTTTCTAACAGATACACGGCCTTCTCTACCTTTTCCTTGGTCACACCATCCCCATATACAACGGGTAAAAGTACATTCTCCAAGACAGTCGCCCAGGGTATCAGATGGAACTCCTGAAACACAAAGCCTATCTTTCTATTTCTTACCCTTGCAAGTTCATTCTCCCCAAGCGCCGTGACATTCAAACCATCAAGTATGTAAGTACCTGACGTCGGCCTATCAAGGCACCCAAGGATATTAAGAAGTGTAGTTTTACCAGATCCACTAGCCCCCATGATAGCTATAAAATCTCCTTCCCGTACCTCAAAATCTATACCCTTTAGTATCTCATACTCCTCACTACCTATCCGGTAGACCTTTCTTATATTACTCAACTGTATCACTACTTTACCTACATCCATCGAACCCACCTCTACCAAACCGCAACAACCTCCCCTTCCTTAACTCCCTCTATAATCTCCACATTCCCCCCACTCTGCCAGCCAGTCTTAACTTCCCTCTTTACCCATCTACCCTTATCATCCTTAACGTAAACATAACTTCTACCATCAGCCTCTATCTTTACCGCTGATACCGGAACAACAAGGACGTTCTCCCTCTTACCCGCTATTATGGTAACATTGGCAGTCATGTCAGGTTTCAGTAAACCGTAATAGTTGGTGGTTATATCGATAGGTACGTTATAAAAAACAACGTTGTTCCTTATTATCGAGCCTGGATATATGATCCTAACCTTACCTTCAAAAATTTTACCGGGATAGGCATCCACCGTAAACTTAACAGGCATACCGGGTTTAACCTTGCCAATATCCGTCTCATCTATATAAGCATCGACCTCAAGTCTGGAGAGATCTATAACAGTTATGAAAGTAGGAGCGTTAAGACCAGCAACGACCGTTTCACCCTCCTGGGTTGTAACATCAGAAACCACACCCGATATCGGCGAATATATATAGGCGTAACCGAGTTTTACCTTAGCATTATTTAGATCTTCCATTGCAGATCTTATACTCTCCCTTATATTCTGAGCCTTAGTTGCATACTCCTTCGTAAGGGCATCGAGAGTTTTCACCTGATACTCATAATTCGACTGCTTTACCGTAAGATCCTTCTCTGCCTGGTCGAGATCAGCCTGAGCAGCTAATCCCTCCTTATAAAGAGCCTTTATCCTGTTATAGTTCAGTTTGGCAAGTTGCAACTCGGCCTTCGCACTCTGAACCATCTCCCTCTGGGCCTTTATCTTAAGGGGGTAGGTACTTTCAACCTCCTCAAGCTGAGCCTGAAGAGCTCTAATGTTTGCTTCCTGAGCCTTAACCTGAGCCTCGAGATCCGCATGTTCAATTATCGCTATCAACTGCCCTTTCTTCACAATGTCACCCGTTTGTACAAAAAGCTTTTCGACTCTACCAGAAATCCTCGCACCTACCTTCACGCTGGCACCAACCTGAGGCTTTACTGCTCCCGTCGCCGATATCTCAAGGTAAACATCACCTCTTCTAACCTTAGCCTCCCCCTTAGGCTTTACCTCATCCTTTTTACCTTTACAGGCGATAACTAAAATCAGAAGAAGAGTTAAAAGGTATAAACCTATCCTTCTCATAGCTCACCATCCAAAACAGGAGTTTTTCCAGTTGATCTTACCAAGTCATAGTAGGTTCTATAAACCTCATACTTTGTTGTAATATACTTTGCTCTCGCATCCGATAACCTTGCCTGACTTGTTGTGAGATCCACTATAGAAGCCAGACCATTCATATACTTCCCTCGCATTAATCTCAAATCCTCAGTAGAAGCCTTAAGAAGAGCCTCGGCTGACTCAAGAGCCTTCTTAACACTTATAAAATCCTGATACTTATTGAACACATCCTGAGACACCGATAACTCCATCTGCCTTAAGTCGTTCTCCTTCTGTGATAGAGTAGCCTTTTCCCTCCTCAACTTATAGGTGGTCGAAAAACCTGTAAATATAGGGACCTTAAACTGAAGAGTTATATTCCAGTTTTCCCTCTGGTTAGGGAAGAAACTCTTATCACTTTCCCCATAGCTTGTTGAAAAATCAACACTTGGTAAATACTCTCCTTTCACCGCTTTCACCCTATATTCCTGAGCGGTAACTTCATTCCTTAATGACAGGATCTCCGGTCTCCTCTCTAAAGCTATACTGACAAGAGATTTTAGATTAAAATCACCTAAGGTTAATGTAACAGGTTTAACACTTATGTCTTCAAATATATTCAAGCCCATAGAGATAAGTAGAGCGATTTTCGCCTTTTCGTAATCCGCCTCACGAGTGGTAAGGGTATATTTTGCGTCCTCCACCTTTGCCTCGGCATTGTAAAGATCCGCAAGAGGACTTAGCCCTACCTCATACCTCTTTTTAACGAGCCGATAGTTTGTTTCCGCATCCTCAAGGTCTGCTTTTGCCGCCTCAAGTAACTCCTTGGCCTTGAGAACACCTATATAAGCGTTTACAACCGACATAACTATATCCAGTTTAGTACTATTGTAGCTCGCCCTACTTGCCTCAAGTAACTTAACCGCCTCTCTATAGTAGTTTAGCGAGGAAAAACCTGAAAACAAGTTTATATTCATGGTTAAAGCCCAATCGAACCCCTCATATACAGGTAAACCATTGTTTCTATATTTTAGATATTCAGTTTCAAAGTAGATATTGGGTAAGAAAGGACTTATAGCTAGTAGCCTATTTGCCTCACTCTGTTTTACCATCGCTTCCTTTGATTTTAAAGTTGGATTATTCTTGATAGCTATCTCCACGGCTTCTCTAAGATCTATCTCCCGGGCTAATAAACTAAAAGGAACTAAAAACACAAATAAGAGTAAGATAAATAGCTTTCTCATGCCCCCACTCCCCTTAGAAATATTTCCATTATCTTCTCCACTAGGATACTATCAGGAACATCGGAAAACTTAAAGGAGAACCAAAAATCGATATGCATCAAAAAGAAAACGACAAACTCAACATCCATAGGCCTTATGTAACCTTTGTCCATTGCTCTCTTAACTACGGTAGAAAGCCTTTCAACAACCACCCTATAGAAGGTCTTTTTTAGTTCCTTAAAGGTAGAGGTCTGAAAAACCATCTCCCTCATCACAAGAACCGACATAAGAGCTCCCCTTTTCTTAAGTACATTCACATGTTTACTCACAAAATACCTTATAGCTTCAAGTTCATCATCCGGCATATTTTCTAAAGCATCTATAAACTCATCGAGATGCCTTTCTAAAACCGATCTATATAAACCCTCCTTTCCTCCAAAATAATAACTTATCATCGCAAGATTAACACCAGCCCTTTTAGCTATACTTCTTATAGTAGCCCCATCATAGCCCTTGAGGGCAAACTCAACTAAAGCAGAATCAAGGATCCTCTCTCTGGTCGTTATATTCATAATACAACATCTCCTTTATTCAAACGTTTGATTAAAACATTAACACAAAGAAACATCATCCTCAAGAAATAGAACCATAGATAAACATTATCTTCTTATCTCCAATCCCTTACAGAGATGCCCTTCGCTCGGTATGAGTTCTACAGGCTTGGTCAAATAGAACTTTCCTTCCTTTATCCAACTTTTCAGGACCTGAGCTATTTCCCTAGCCATATAATAACTGGAGAGAGGATAGGTTGGAACCTTTTTACCCATAACCTCTATCTCTCCGGATCTCAGTTGAGCATAATTTACCTCTCCGAGGATCCTACTTTCACGGTTAGGATAGTCATGACTATAGTCCACAACCTGAGTCCAAATCTCGTCATCCCTAACAGAGGTATGCCATGCTATCTCCTCATTCAGTATAGGGATGGGAATACCTATACCCAAAGCTAAACTAACACCGTAGCCTACTATACTAACTCCCCTTACGTATCTCCTTGACATACCCCTCATATCACCATAGACAGCTAAAGTTCCCGCTGGTTTCTTAACTACACCTTTTTCACCCCTCGGTACATCAGTTGTATGTTGGGTACCATAATAGGCCACATAACCTATACCACCACCGAGAAATATCCTTGTACCAATACCTATCGTCTTGAAGTATGGATCGTTAAGTAGAGGCGATAACTGTCCAGCGCTACAGTAGGTAGCATTAGCAAGCCTTGGTTTAAGTATACCCATATAGGTGTAAAGTACCCTATCCGATAAGTTAACAGCACAATTATAGTTTTGATAACAGTTTCTCGGGTTAAACATTATAGCTTCGTTTATAGTGTTTATATTTATGTATGTCTCTACCTTCGTGAGAGGATAACAGTCCGTACCATAGCCGTAGGCCACCAGATACACATCCTTACCTGCAATTAAATCTTCAATAACATGGCCACCACCGTATTTGAACTGCCCAGGATAGACCTTATTCCTCGGATCATCCTTAGGTAAACTAGTCGCTCCTATGTATATGTCAACCGCTGCAAGCCCACCGTAACATGGAACACCGTTCAAATAAACATCCTCCATCTTCATTCTTGGCTTTGTATGACCAAGATTTAAAAAAGCTCCTGAAGAACACATGGGAGCAAACGTTCCAGTCGTCACAACGTCAACTCTTCTTGCAGCCTCAACAGGACCATACTCCTCCACTATATCTATCATCTCCTCAGCAGTGACAACTACAACATTTCCCTTTTTTATCTTCTCGTTTATCTCTTCTATGGTCTTATTGACCTGATAAAAGGCCATCCCTCCACCTCCCTCCAATCTCCCCGTCATCCCTATGGTTTTAGTTTTGTTGACTAAATTAAGTAATATATCATCTTTCTCTTTTACCCTCAATAAATTCCTCTAAATATCTTCTAGCCTCAAAATCAGTATACTGAATCGGTGGATGTTTCATGGTATAGGAAGATATGGAGTATAAGGGGCCACCTATACCCCTATCGAGGGCAAGTTTGGCACATCTTATGGCATCTATGGCCACTCCCGCACTATTTGGCGAATCCTCCACATCAAGTCTAAGCTCAAGGGTCATTGGAACATCTCCAAACAACCTTCCTTCCATCCTGATATAACAAACCTTTCTATCATTGAGCCAGGGTATATAGTCGGAAGGCCCAATATGAATATTATAGTCAGGTAAGGGGGTGTTTAACTGAGATTGGACAGCTTCGGTCTTTGAGATCTTCTTACTCTTTAACCTTTTTCTTTCGAGCATGTTCAGAAAATCGGTGTTACCTCCAAAGTTAACCTGATAGGTCCTATCGAGCTTAACACCCCTCTCGGTAAAAAGCCTTGTAAGAACCCTATGAACAATCGTAGCTCCAACTTGACTCTTTATATCATCACCTACAACCGGTAATTTTTTCTCCTCAAACCTCTTTGCCCAGGTCTCATCCGAAGCTATAAAAACAGGAATACAGTTTACAAAGGCGCACCCAGCCTTTAATGCACACTCGGCGTAGAACCTCGTTGCTTCCTCAGATCCAACGGGTAGGTAGTTAACCACCACCTCAGCCTTAGACTCTCTAAGAACCTCTACAACATCGACAGGATCCTTCCTTGCAACCCTAAAGGCCCTATCCTCGGGATACTCATACATATGCCCAGCCACACCGTCTAAAACTGGGCCCATAAGAACTTCAACTCCCATCTTCGGTATATCACTACAAAACACGGTAGTGCAGTTTGGCTTTGAAAAAATAGCCTCAGATACATCCTTACCCACCTTTCTCTCATCCACATCAAAAGCAGCAACGATCTCTATATCCCATGGTTTATAACCACCGATATCGTAATGCATTATGCCACTCACCTTTTCCTGGTCACAGTATCTATAATAAAAAATCCCCTGTATGAGAGAACTGGCACAGTTACCTACACCAACTATCGCCAACCTAACCTTTTTTCCCATACTCCTCCTCCACTAAACGATGCTATCTCCCCTTAGGATTCAGCCCTTGAAACAACAATAATAGCAATGGTAGCAAAAATCAACAGTACGGTAAGCGTAACCGGTAATTCAGAGTAAAACCCATTAAACACACCCTGCATGGAGTATCTTATCATCCTGGTGGTATGAGTTAAAGGAGAAAGGTAGGATATATAGTATAAAATGGAATTTAACTTCTCAACAGGGAAGAAGGTATCCGATACAAAGGCGAGAGGATTAATCACAAATGTGGTAATAGCCGCATGATCCGCATGGGAATCAACCATAAATGCTACCACCACACCGACCAAGGACCATATAACAACATGGATAAGGCAACCAATAAAGAACAAAAGATTGATGGATAGCCTACAGTTATGAAAAAAAAGGATATAGAAGGTAAAGAAAATTATAGGAGGTAAACTCTTAGTTATTCCAAATAGCACTTCTCCAACGACCAATTCCCACCTTTTTACAGGTGCTATAAGAAGACCCTGATAGGTATAAGTATAAAGCCTCGAAATATGAATATCGAAGGATACACTGTAAGCCTGGTTCATAGTACTAACAGCGATCAAACCTGGTATCATAAACCTCAAGTATTCCAGAGAGTTGGATAAGACAAAACTCGATAAACCATACCCAAAGGCTATCAGGAATAAAAGAGGATTTATTATGGATGAGAGTAGGAACCTCCCGATTCTTCTCCTATAGTTCAACACTTCCCTATAGTAAGCAGCTACCACACCCCTCATTCTCCTCTATCACCTTTATAAAGACATCCTCCAGATTTACTTCCCTTATCCTCGCCGTCTTGAAGCTAGCCTTACTCTTCTCAAGATATAAAATAGCCTCATCTTTATCACCGAAATAAGTTCTTCTTATACCATTCGCATCGTATTCTTCAACCACAAAGTTACCTATAGAACTCTTAAGAGCCTGAGGTGATCCTTCGATCAGTATCCTACCTCTGTCCATTATAAAGACCCTATCTGAAAGAGCTTCCGCCTCCTCCATATAGTGGGTGGAAACTATAACTGTTACTCCTTTCTCTCTACTTACCCTAACCAAAAAGTTCCATATATCACGACGTACATTCACATCTATCCCTGTGGTAGGCTCATCGAGAAATAGATACTTAGGTTCATGAATAAGAGATTTAGCTATCACAACCTTCCTCCTCATGCCTCCAGAAAGATGATCAATCCTCCTATCCTTGATACTATAAAGGTCGAGGCTTTTTAAAATTTCGTCTATCCCTCTTGTCCAGCTATTCACACCGTATAAAATCGAACTTATCTTTAAATTCTCTTCAACCGTCAACTCTCTCTCAAGAAAAGTCCCCTGGGGCACAAAACCTATGAGTGACCTATATTCCCTATCATAAAAGGGTTTGATCCTTCTTCCATGAAGGTATATCTCACCCTCATAGTTTCTAAGTAAACCTACAAGTATATGAAATAATGTGGACTTACCCGCACCATTCGGTCCAAGAAAAGAAACGATCTCGCCTTCTCTGATCTCAAAGGACAAACCCCTTAAGGCAGGGGTACTACCGTAGTATTTGGAAAGGTTCCTTACTCTCAGCAACGATTATCCTCCCGTAATAAAGCTTTATAGTAGTTTAAGACAAAGTCTCTAACCTTAAGTTCGTCTTTAAAACCATCCTTCCCCTTTAGGCGCGAATTAGCGTCAACCCCAAAAGGTCTAACTAAAGATACAACTTCACCCACGTTATAACCGGATAATCCTCCAGCAACTATAATAGGTTTTTCAGTCTCACACCTTATAACGCCATCTATACTCCAATCATGGATTAAGCCAGTCCCACCAAGCCTAAAACCATCGTAACTATCAAGGAGTATGTAATCCACGGTTTTCTCATAAGCTCTTAATTTACTAAGTATATCCCTAAAATCACCAAAAATATGAATGGCCTTAATTATCGCTAACCACGGAAACTCCGATTTTAGCTCCCTTATAACACTCAAGCTTACATCATTCTGTAGCTGTATAAAGGAAACCTCAAGCTCATAAACAAGATTTGCTATCTCTTCGAAAGACTGTAAATGAGTAACCAGTGTAGGAATTGGAAACGGTTTTTTCATTGATCTAAAATAAGTTATCAATTCTTTAGCCCTATCCAAACTTACCTCATCTTCACTAAAAGCTTTTACACCAACTATAACACCAAAATGACTTATAGGATACTTTAGAACAATATCTACTTCAAATTTTTCCTTTATACCACAAACCTTAACAAACATGAGTCTCGCAATTGAAAAATACGGTAACAAAGCTTATACTTATCATAAATAAAATATCAAGAAAATGGGGAGGCAAGAAGTGATAGAAAAGGAATTGAAAGAAATCTTAGAAAGGATAAGAAAGGCCAGTGAACTAGCCGCAAGCATGGTTAAACTATCGATAGAGGGTCTTGTTAAACGAGAAAAAAATCCTTTAGAAAAGGTAATCGAAGAAATGGAACCCGTACTCGACAACATGAACATAGAGATAGATGAAGCCTGTATATCTTTCTTGGCTAAGTATCAGCCACTTGCAAAGGATCTTAGAACAATAGCAGCCTGTTTTAAGATAGTGGATGATGTGGAAAGAATAGGCGATCTTGCCGTTAATGTCGCGGAAAGTAGTCTGTTCCTGATTGAGAGACCCCAGGTAAAGCCGTTGATAGATATACCAAGAATGGCGGAGGAAGTCTCGATGATGCTAAACAAAGCTATAGAGGCCTTTATAAACGAAGATCCCGATAAAGCTAGGGAAGTTTGGTATTACGATGATGTTATAGATACTCTAAGGGATCAGGTAAATAGGGAACTTCTAACCTATATGATTTCGGATCCCTCCACAATAGAGAGGGGTTTCCATCTAATGAGAATAGCAAGATGCCTGGAAAGGATAGGTGACCATACTACAAACATAGCCGAAAGAACCCTCTACATGATATCTGGCGAGATAATCGCCCACAAAAAGAGAATGAAGACAGGTGGGACCACCTAAAAAGTGGCCCCACACCGATCACCTATTTATGAGCCTCTCCTTTGCTTTTAAGCGCAGTAACTGCTTAAAATAGGCATCTTTCTCGGTATCTGTTATACCGTGGGAGTAGACTTTCCCTTCCATCTCTTTAATTTCCCTCACAAGCTCTTCCCTATTGACCTCTTCCTTTGTGACTGCAAATTCGACAAGCATTATCATTTTATCAGGTCTAACCTCAGAGTAACCGTAACCAACGGCGTATTCTCTGACTTTACCATCAACGGAAAACCTTAGTAATCCAGGTTCTATGGTGGTCAAGAGATAGGTGTGCCCTGGCAACACGGTAAACTCACCCATGCCACCATTTGCCGTAACAAATTCAACGGGCCCACTGTACACAAGCCTATCGGGAACAACAAGTTCGAACATAAAAGTCCTTGCCATATCCTATACTCCCTTCAACTCTTCTGCCTTCTTTATGGCCTCATCGATAGTACCAACCATATAGAAAGCAGCCTCGGGTAGATGATCAAGTTCGCCCTCAACAAGCATCTTGAAACCTCTAACAGTCTCCTCCACAGGAACGTATCTACCCGGTCTACCTGTGAACTGCTCTGCAACGTGGAACGGCTGTGAAAGGAACCTCTGTATCCTTCTAGCCCTATGAACGATCAACTTATCATCCTCAGACAACTCTTCCATACCGAGAATCGCTATGATTTCCTGGAGTTCCTTATACCTCTGGAGTATCTCCTGAACCTTACGAGCAACTCTATAATGTTCCTCACCAACAACATTAGGATCTAGTATTCT
Source organism: uncultured Aquificales bacterium (assembly GCA_964590075.1). Classification (GTDB taxonomy): domain Bacteria; phylum Thermosulfidibacterota; class Thermosulfidibacteria; order Thermosulfidibacterales; family Thermosulfidibacteraceae; genus JAGDVO01. The sequence goes on along the minus strand of CAZPXS010000001.1, from coordinate 403,000 downwards.
ACTCGTAGAATCAAGAGGATCAACCGCTGGATAAATTCCAAGCTCAGCGATCCTTCTCGAAAGAACCGTAGTAGCATCGAGATGAGCAAAGGTTGTAGCTGGAGCAGGATCGGTAAGGTCATCGGCGGGAACATAAACCGCCTGGGCAGAAGTAATAGAACCTTTCTTAGTAGAGGTAATTCTTTCCTGTAACTGTCCCATATCGGTTGCCAGAGTTGGCTGATAACCAACCGCCGATGGCATCCTACCAAGTAGCGCTGAAACCTCACTACCCGCCTGGGCAAACCTGAATATGTTATCTATGAAAACGAGAACATCCTGTCCTTCAACATCCCTGAAGTATTCGGCTATAGTAAGACCTGTAAGTGCCACTCTAAAACGACAACCCGGTGGTTCGGTCATCTGTCCATAGACAAGAGCAGTCTTATCAAGAACACCTGCCTCCTGACATTCAAGCCAGAGATCAGTTCCCTCTCTGGTCCTTTCCCCAGCTCCTATAAAGACCGAAACACCACCATGCTCTATAGCGATGTTTCTTATAAGCTCCATTATGATAACCGTCTTTCCTACCCCAGCTCCACCGAACATCCCCGTTTTTCCACCCTTCACATAAGGTTCTATTAGATCGATGACTTTTATACCAGTCTCCAGCATCTCAAGCTTTGTTGACTGCTCTTCAAAGGAGGGAGCAGGTCTGTGAATGGACCAATAATCGGTAGCCTGTATGGGACCTCTTCTATCAACTGGTAAGCCCAAAACGTTTATAACTCTTCCCAAGACACCCTTACCCACGGGAGCCTTTATTGGACCACCGGTATCCACAACCCTCATACCCCTTCTTAGACCCTCAGTCGGACCCATAGCTACACATCTAACCCTATTATCACCTAGATGCTGCTCCACCTCGAGCGTAAGGATACCAAAGTCACCGACATCAAAACCTTCAACCTGAAGAGCATTAAGTATAGGAGGAACCTTACCTGGTTCAAACTCTACATCTACAACGTTACCAAGAACCTGAACTATTCTACCATAATTCTTCTCCATCTCTCTTACCCCCTATGAATCTATGCATTCAAAGCTTCAGCACCAGCAACGATTTCGAGTAATTCCTTTGTAATCGATGCTTGACGTGCCTTATTATATTCCAATGTCAACTTTCTTATTAGCTCTGCAGCATTCTTAGTGGCGTTATCCATAGCCGTCATTCTCGCACCATGTTCACTAGCACTGGATTCGAGGAATATCCTATATATCTGTGTCCTAAAGTGTAGAGGTAACAACTCCTCTAAAATCTCAGTCTTAGAAGGCTCATATATGAAATCTATTTTAGCCGACTGTTCCTTAACTTCCATAGGCTTAATAGGGATAATCCTCTCAAAGATAACCTCTTGTCTTATTGCAGATTTAAACTCATTGTATAGAGCATAAACCGCATCATACTTATCGGCCATAAACTCCGCCACTATATGATCAGCGATTAAACAGGCATCCTCATACCTTACCCTCTTTAGGAAAAGATCGGTATAGGCCTTTACCACTTTATACTGAGGCCTTCTTGCAAAGAAATCCCTCCCCTTCCTTCCAACGGCTAGTATATGAACTTCCTTACCCTCACCTATAAGACTATTGTAAATCTGTTCAAATCTCCTGAGTATATTGGAGTTAAAGGCTCCACACAACCCTCTATCGGACGTTACAACCATAAGGAGTATCCTTTTTTCCTCCCTCTCCTCGAGCAATTTATGTGTACCGGTTTCCGCCCTTAAGGCAAGGGAACTCATCATCTCTGCCATTTTATAGGCGTAGGGCCTAAAGTTTATAATATCTATCTGAGCCCTTCTAAACTTAGCTGCAGAAACTAGTTTCATTGTGTTAGTGATCTTCTCTGTTCCCTTTACCGCCTGTATCTTTCGTCTCATATCACGAAGGCTTGGCATAAAAACCTCCCTCAAACAACAAAGGTCTTCTTGAATTCCTGAACAGCCTCATGCATCTTCTTCTCAAGTTCCTTGGATATCTCCTTCTTCTCCACTATTTCCTTGAGTATTTCAGGTTTAGAAGTTCTCAGGAATTCAAGGTACTCTTTCTCAAATCTTCTCACAGCGCTAACAGGAAGATCATCCAGATAACCGTTAACACCGGCAAATATAACGGCTATCTGTTCCTCGACAGGCATAGGTTTATACTGATCCTGCTTAAGAAGTTCCACCATTCTCTCACCACGAATCAATAACTTCCTCGTTGCCTCATCAAGCTCACTGGCAAACTGAGCAAAGGCCTCCATCTCTCTATACTGGGCAAGATCTAGCCTTAACATACCTGCGACCTGTTTCATAGCTTTAATCTGAGCTGCACCACCAACCCTCGAAACGGAAAGACCAACGTTAATAGCAGGTCTTATACCCTTATAGAAAAGATCCGTCTCAAGATAGATCTGACCATCGGTAATAGATATTACGTTAGTGGGAATATAACCCGAAATGTCTCCAGCCTGAGTTTCAACGATAGGTAAAGCGGTCAACGAACCACCACCCTTTTCATCGGACAACTTTGCAGCTCTCTCGAGCAATCTTGAATGAAGATAGAAAATGTCACCGGGATAGGCCTCTCTACCGGGTGGTCTTCTCAGTAGCAGCGATACCTCTCTATAGGCCTGAGCCTGTTTAGTAAGGTCATCGTAAATCACGAGAGCATGTCTACCTGTATCTCTGAAATACTCTCCCATACTACAACCAGCATATGGGGCAATGTAAAGTAGCGGAGCAGGATCACTCGCGGTTGCCGCAACAACCGTAGTGTACTCCATCGCTCCATACTGTTTGAGTTTTTCAACTATCTGGGCAACAGTGGATCTCTTCTGACCTATAGCGACATATATGCAGTAAACATCCGTATTTTTCTGATTTATTATTGCATCGATCGCTATGGCTGTTTTTCCGGTCTGTCTGTCACCTATTATCAACTCTCTCTGACCCCTACCTATAGGGATCATGGCGTCTATAGCTTTGATACCAGTCTGCAGAGGTTCACAAACGGGTTTCCTATCACATATACCAGGTGCGATTCTCTCAATGGGAAGATACTGCTTAGCCTCTATAGGACCTAGACCATCAAGTGGTCTACCCAAAGGATCAACCACTCTTCCCAAAAGTTCCTCACCTACAGGTACCGATATAATCCTACCGGTACGCCTTACCCTATCACCTTCCTTTATAAGAGTGTCTTCTCCGAACAGAATCACACCTACCGAATCCTCTTCCAGGTTGAAGGCCATTCCCATAACACCGTTTGGAAACTCCACTATCTCACTGTACATAACGTTATCGATACCATAGACTCTCGCTACCCTGTCACCTACAAAGGTAACTATACCCTCCTCTGCAAGATCAACACTCTTTTCAAAAGCCTCAATCCTTTTTTTAAGAACCTCTCCTATCTCTTCTGCCCTTATGTGCATCCCTTCACCCCTCTATCATCTTTTCTTTAATTTGTTCCAAGTTTCTTAGGATACTACCGTCAAAAACGTAACCATCAATCTCAGCAATAGCCCCACCTATTATCGAAGGATCAATAACCAAATCAAGAACAACTTCCTTTTTCAACCTATCTTCGAGAGTTTTCTTTATACCTTCGATAGATTCATCATCGAGAGGAACAGCAACCTTTAAGACTCCTCTAGCCCTACCCTTTAGCCTATCAACTTCCCTTATAAGTTCATCGTAAACCAAATCGAAAATTCCTATCCTTCCCTTTTCAACTAGCAAAAGCATGAAGTTAAGTAGATAATCGGGCAAATTGACACTTCCAAAAAACTCCTTAGCAAAGGCTAACTTCTCATTTTTACTAACCACGGGACTTGTTAGATACATCTTAACATCCCTATTGCGGTTCAAAAGTTCACTAACCTCCTTCAATATCCCCATAGTAGGATCCGGATCGATCCCCTTATCCGTAAGATAAGATACAAGAGCCCTCGCGTATCTTCTCGCTACGCTTCTCATCAATGAACCTCTCTAACTTTATTAACGTACTCCTGTAATAGCCTCCTGTGATCCTCATCGCTTATATTCTTAACCAGTATCTCCTTTGCAAGTGTAACCGCGAGATCAGCAACCTCTTTCTCCAGTTCCTTTTTGGCTCTTTTAATTTCAAGATCACAGGCACTTTTTGCCTGCTCCCTCAATCTCTCTATCATCCTTTCAGTCTCTTCCTTTATCCTTCTACTCTGCTCTTCAGCCTCTAACCTAGCCCTATCGTATATAGCCCTAACCTCTTCATCCATCTTAGCCAACACGGCCTTTGCCTCATCGTACTTGGAGAGTGCAGATGTATAAGCCTTTTCCGCCTCTTCAAGACCCCTCTTTATATTCTCAACTCTACTACCAAAGAAGTTTTTCAAACTCTTCCCAGCAAATTTATAAAGCAAAAATAGAAATACAAGAAAATTTATCAACCTAAAGAGTTCCATTCTAGGATCGAAATGATGAGAAGCCTCATGCCCCTCAGAGGCAAATAAAATGAAAGGATAGAGTAACATAAAGACCGATACTAGAAACCTTCCTATCGATCTCATAACCTAACCTCCGGTTTCCTTCCTATCAACTTTTCAGCTATAACCGATGCTATACCAACCGCTATCTCTCTCAGCGACTTCTTAGCCTCTTCCTTCTCCACTTCAAGTTCTTTCTTCAGCTTATTTAACATATCATCTATCTCTTCTCTAACCTTCATCAAAGCTAACCTCTGCTCCTCCTGAGCCTTCAACTTAGCCTCGTTTATAATTCTTACTACCTCTTGTCTTGCTTTTGTGATTCCTTCCTCATACGATTTAACCATTTTCTCAGCTTCTTCCATCAACCTCTTCGCTTCCTCAAAACGTTTATCTATCAGTTCCTTCCTCTTATCGAATACTTCAAACAGCGGTTTATATAATAGTTCATTTAGAGTAAAAAACACAGCTAGAAAGACTACAATCTGAATAATTATTGTGTAATTAAGCTCAATCATTTCATCCTACCTCCCCAAAGGACTTATGTTTTATTAGCAATATAGAAGGGATCAGTCAATAGGTATGAGGTTAATAAGTTTGTTAACACTATCATTAGGCCCCTCTATCAAGACTTTCAATTTTTTTCTTCCCTCCATAAACACGAGCCTTACCCCTTCATATTCTCCCTTTAGTTTTACTATCTTTCTTCGCGATAGTTTTTTCTCCCTCTCCTCCCTTATGATCCTCCTAACCAACTCCTCTAGCTCCCTTACGGTTAGGGAGCTCTCTATGGTTTTATTATAAACTTCCAAGATTTTAGCCTTATCCTTTAAGCCAAGGAGAGCCTTGGCATGACCAAGACTTATCAAACCTTCCCTTAATCCCCTCTTAACATCATCCGGTAGAGATAGTATCCTCATTACATTTGAAATATGGGATCTACTCTTACCCACAAGCTCAGCTATCTCATCGTGACTAAAACCATAATCAACGGATAACCTCTCGTAATACACAGCTTCCTCTATGGGATCGAGGTTCTTCCTCTGTAGATTCTCAACTAGGGCGATTATGGCTCTTTCCCTATCACTCCATTCTCCAACAACAACGGGAACCTTTGTCAAACCAGCCTTTTTAGCCGCAAGCCACCTTCTCTCTCCAGCCACTATCCTGTACCCACCGTCACTTTCCCTGGATACAAGGATGGGTTGCAAGATACCATGCCTCTTTATAGACTCCACAAGTTCATCGAGATCACTCTCCCTATCTATCCTGGGTTGGTTATCCGATGGTAGTAGAGAATCTATAGGGACCTCGATAAATTTACTCTTAGCGATACCTTCACCTAGTAGAGCCTCAACTCCCCTACCTAAACCCCCTTTTCGCATCTTTCTATCACCTCTTTAGCAAGATTCTTGTAAGATATAGCTCCCACAGACTTTGCGTCATATAACAGTATAGGTAAACCATAACTAGGTGCTTCACTCAATCTCACATTCCTTGGGATTATAGTATCGAAACATCTCTTCCCAAAATAGTTTCTAACCTCGTTTACAACGTCGTTTGATAGCTTAGTTCTAGAATCAAACATTGTGAGTAAAAATCCTAATATATCGATATAGGGATTGTACCTATTCTTTACAATATCGATAGTTTTGAGAAGTTTAGAGAGACCTTCAAGAGCGTAGTACTCACACTGAACCGGTACTATCACCCATCTTGAAGCACAGAGGGCATTAACGGTAAGTATGCCCAGGGAGGGAGGGCAGTCTATTACGCAGTAATCAAACTTATCATTTATATTGGATAACTTAAGAGCAAGTTTGAAATTCCTATCCTTTACATTAGCCAGTTCAACCTCAAGACCAACTAAATCTATGGATGCAGGTACCAACCATAAATCCCTTATCCTCGTATCAACGATGACTTCCTCAACGCTGGTATCCTCAGAGACCATAAGATCGTAGGCGTTTGGCCTTCTATCGATATCAATACCTAACCCACTTGTAGCATTAGCCTGGGCATCAAGATCGATAAGTAGTGTCCTTTTACCATAGAAGGCTAGATAGCTCGAAAGATTTATACTCGTAGTTGTTTTACCGACGCCTCCCTTTTGATTCGCAACCGCAATAACTATCATCCTCTACCCAAACTCTCAACTATCCTATCCGCCAGAAGGAAACTGTTTCCTATACAATCGTTCATACCAACCCCATAATAGGCGTTACCGTGTAGGAACAAACCACTATAGGAACGGTTAATTATCTCCTCTATCCTACTTAGCCTCTCTATATGACCTATCTCGTACTGAGGTATACCCCTTTCATACCTAAATATCCAAACCTTATCAACATCCAGAACAACGCCCAAAGATCTTTCCAGATCATAAAGGCAACTTCCGTAAATAAACTCACTATCAAGATCGACTATACCGGGATTCCTCGCTCCTCCAACCATCATCCTAAGTAACAACTTACCTCTAGGAGCTCTATTCTCAAATATCTGATAATCAAAGAGACAACCAAGGATTGTTAGGTCCTCCTTACGGGGAACCAAAAAACCAAAGCCATCCTTCATATTTCCCTCTTTAAGGCTGGCACCTATTGCTACAACAACTATAGGTACGTAATTAATGCCATCAAGAAGCGATCTCAACTCCTCATCGAAGGAGAGTAAACTAGCACTTACAAAGCTAGGCACAGCAAGAACTAGTATTTTAGTCCTATAAGAATCCCGGGAAGTTTCGATTCTCCAGTGATCGTTCTCATAGGCTATCTCATTCACACCCTCATCAAGTCCAACATAAGCTTTCTCCTTTACCTTACCATACAGAGCATCTATCAATGTAGAAAGGCCCCACTTAAAACTGTACAATTTCGAAAAACCACTGGGACCAGTCTTTAAAGTACCTTCTCTCTTCCTTTTTATAAGAGCTTTAAATAAACTACCGTACCTTTCCTCTAACTCCTTCATAACGGGAAAAGTGGCTTTAAGGCTGAGTTTATAACAATCACCAGCATAAACACCTGTAACCATAGGATCAAGCAGGTTTTCCACAAATTCACGTCCAAGCCTACGGGCACCAAATTCCGCTATAGTCTCATCAACTCCCTGCCTAGGTGGAACAAAGGGCTCAAGTAGTATCCTGAGTTTACCTAGTGGGGAGAGAATAGGTGACCTTATGAAATCAAAAGGTTTTAACGGTACCTCAACCAATCTACCCTTAAGGTATATGTACCTTTTCTTTGAACTATCGCTACAGGCTATGAGTTCATCACCTATACCGAGTAATTCGACAATTCTAAAGGTATGAGGCTTATTATCCAAAAAACCGTTTGGGCCCTTTTCAACCACATAACCATCTTCAACCAAGGTCCCTATCTTACCACCACAACTACGAGAGGCATCCACAATCGCAACGTTAAGATTCTTAAGAGTCAAAAGATAAGCGAGACTCAAACCGGATATGCCTGCTCCCACCACAAAAACATCAAACATCCAGTACCTCCAAAGCAAGCTTCCTATATAGTTCAAATAAATGCTTAGAATCGTATGGTACCTTAACCCTCTTATACACTATAGCTCCGTTACTAACAGCAAACTCCCTAAGAGAAATATCAAGGTCATAGATCGTCTCAAGATGTTCATTAACAAAGGATATTGGAACAACCATAACTCTCCTAAAATTCTTAATGGCTGCTAAAAGGGCAGACTCAACCGACGGTCCAACCCATCTTCCAAGAGGAAAGGCGCTTGAAAAACCAAAGCTATAGTTATCGGCACCAAGGGCTTTGGCTATAAGTCTACCAGACTCCATAACCTCATCGACGTAAGGATCCCCTGCATCCACAAGCTTTTCTGGTACCGAATGGGCAACGAAGACTATATGTTCACCCTCGTAGTCCTCTTCGATCTTTTCCTTCCACATCCTTACAAATAACTCCTCTTTGCAGTAACCTTTAACTAGCTTTATATCTCTATCTTTAAAACGTTTCATTCTCCATTCTATTGATCCTGTTGTGACCTTAGAATACTGAGGAAATTGTGGAATAATAGCTATCTTAGCATCCCTTGGTAGTTCCTCCAAGACTTTCTCAAAAAAGGGCTCACTATACAAATTGGCATACAATACCTTTATGGAATAGTCTTTAAGTAGATCCTCAGTTCTCTGCGCCTGTAACTTCATTATATATAGTAAAGGATTTTGCCCCATCCTTTTATATCTATAATAACCGAAAACCGGTCTGATAGTAGCTATCAGAGAAGCGATAAGATATCTAGGTAACTTGGGTAGATCGATTATAACGGGATCGGTAAACATTCTATAAAGGAAAACCACATAGCTCCTATAATCCGTTACACAACCGCTATTCACTAGTATGACGTACCTATTCATCTAGTTGTAATTTTAACCTATTACTCCTAAAATAACAATCTATGAGAGTCGGTGTAATTTCCGATATACATGGAAACTGGGAAGCTCTTAAGGAAGTAGAAAAGTTAGGCAAAAAATTAAAGGTGGATAGCTGGTGGTGTCTCGGTGATATAGTGGGATACTACCCTCAGGCTAGGGAATGTGTGGAATGGGTAGCCGATAACTGTGAAATAGTCGTTAAGGGGAACCACGACTACGCAACCATAGACATATCTATCACCAAAAACTTTACTCCAATTGCCAGAGAGGCTATTCTCTTTACGAGAAAGGTACTTGAGGAAAAGCACCTGGAATTTCTGCAATCATTGCCCCTGGTTTACGAAACCGACGAGATAAGTCTATCCCACAGTAACCCCTTCAATCCGGAAAGTTGGTTCTATGTTTTCGACGCATTCGACGTATTTTGCCTCCTATCAGGTAGAGAAAAAGAGAACCTTAAGAGAATATACCTTATAGGACACACCCATATACCTACCGTATTTCTATGGGATTATGAGAAAGTCATAGAAGATTATTTTCCGGTAAAAATAAGTAATGGTAAGGTTTATGTGATTAATCCGGGTAGCGTGGGCCAACCAAGAGATGGTGTCAATAGGGCATCGTTCTTAATTTTTGATAAAGATGGAATGGAGTTTGTTAACTATAGAGTTGAATACGATTACAGGAGAACCATGTCCCTTGTAATTGAGAAGAGATTACCCCCCTTCCTCGCTGAAAGGCTTGAAAAAGGAATATAGCAAAACCTAAAATGAAAATAGAAACCTTTTATCGGGGGAGGGGCCCATGGGGAAAGCGGAAAATATAAGAAACATAGGCCTATTTGGCCATGCAACAACGGGTAAAACAACCCTAAGTGAAGCGATTCTATTTACAGCAAAGGCTATAGGCAAAATGGGAAGTGTTGAAAATGCAAACACTGTTATGGACTTTGATGAAGAAGAAAAGGAGAGAGGAAACTCTATAAATCTAGCTGTCGCAAGGTTTGATTATAAAGGAATAGCTATAAATCTGATAGATACACCCGGTTACGCAAACTTTATAACCGATGCCTACGCCGCTATCCCTGTGGTAGATGGTGCGATTGTGCTCACATCGATAGTGGAAGGTGTAAAGGTCCAAACCGAAAGACTCTGGAAAGAAATGGATAACTACGCCACACCTAGGATAATATTTCTAAATGAGGTGGATAAACTAACCGAAGAACCTAACTTTGAAGCTATCTGTAAAGACATAAAGGAAAGCCTGGATATAAACCCAACGATGATAACACTACCTGCCTTTATAAACGGCAAATTAGCGGGAATAGTGGATCTCGTAGAGCTAAAGCTACACATTTATAACGAGAACGGTAAAACTGTAGAGGACATACCACAGAACCTACAGGAAAAGTTTAGGACATTCAGGGAAAGATGTCTTGAAAACATACTTGAGACAAATGAAGAATTGATGGAGAAGTATCTTGAAGGAGAGGAGATCGAAAAGTGGGAACTAATAGAAACCCTGATCAAAGGGGTAAAGGAATCAAGGATATTTCCAATATTATCAGGTAGTGCTTTAAACAGGACAGGTATAGATCTACTTCTCGAGTACGCAATAAAATTATTACCAAATCCGACAGAGAGAGGTTTCGTAGAAGGTGTAGATCCAACCACAGGTAACAGTATAAAAAGAAGAACCACTATGGATGAACCCTTTAGCGCCTTGGTATTTAAAACCTACTCGGATCCCTTTGCTGGTAAGATCTCGCTAATAAGGGTATTTTCCGGTAGAATCAGCCCTGATTCAACGGTACTAAACACGAATAGGGACGTCAAAGAAAAGATAGGTAAAATAGCCTATCCATTCGGCAAAGAACAAAAGCCTGCCCTAGAAGCAGTCTGTGGAGATATAATAGTTATTACAAAACTCAAAGATACGAAGACCCAGGATACACTGTGTGATCCCAACTCACCTATAAGATTCGATATTATGAATCTACCGACACCGATTCTCTCCTGCGCCATAAGGGCTAAGGGTAAACAGGATGAGGAAAAGATATCCCTTGCCCTACAGAGAATGATGGAAGAGGATCCGTCGATAGAAGTCAAAAGAGATCCGCAAACGAAAGAACTTATAATCACTGGGCTTGGTAAACTACATCTGGAATCCATAGTGAATAGAATGAAGAAGAGGTTCAACGTAGAAGTGGAGCTACAGCCACCAAAGGTGCCCTACAAGGAAACGATCAAACAAACAGCAGAGGCCCAGGGTAGATATATAAAGCAGTCCGGCGGTAGAGGACAGTACGGAGTAGTTTGGCTGAGATTAGAACCACTACCAAGAGGAGCGGGATTTGAATTTACAGAAACTATAGTAGGTGGTGTAGTTCCGAGACAGTACATACCAAGCGTCGAAAAGGGTGTTAGAAAAGCCCTAGAAGAAGGTATACTCGCGGGATATCCGGTTGTAGATGTCAAAGTAACGCTCTTTGATGGTAAGCACCACCCCGTGGATTCATCGGATCTTGCCTTTCAGATAGCAGCTTCCATGGCCTTTAAGGAAGCAATGGCAAAGGCCAACCCAGTTATACTTGAACCTATAATGAAGATAGAAATAACAACACCAAACGACTGTGTTGGAGACGTAATAGGTGACTTAAACTCAAGAAGGGGTAGAGTCCTCGGAATCGAGGCAAAAGGGAAGATGCAAATAGTAAGAGCTCTGGTGCCACTTGCAGAAGTTTTGGAATACGCGCCAACTTTAAGATCCATAACCGGTGGAAGAGGAACCTACAGTATGGTACTATCACATTACGAGGAAGTACCACCACATATAGCTAAGAATATAATTGAGGAGGCAAAGAAGAATAACAAAAAGGAGGCGACAGGATAATTTGATAGACTTAAAGGAAGACAAACTAAGAAAAATAAGAAGTAGAAATTTTGAAAAAACCGACTGGCGACCAGTATGGGTAAGTGGCATCGTCGGTATTCTAGTCGGGATTGGAGCTGGATCATATACCTACTACAAGAGAATATCCGAAAAACCTGAGGTGATAAGCCTAGCGAAGTTAAGATACGTTAAAAATGAAAAACTAACTATAGATAACAAAAATGAAGAGAATATATCAAAAGAGGTAACAGAGAGTAATTTAAGAAACAAAATAGAAAATAAAAGTACCGAGTACGTGAAGGATCAATATTTAAAAAACCACAAAGAAATCTACAACGAAACCAAAACGGATTTGAAAACTAAAAGGATAAGAATTTTAAAGGAGGATAAGGCTAAAAAAGAGAAGAAAAAATCAAAACAAGCAAATGTAAAACTATACAGAGTGATAGTTACTACAGTTGATGAGAGGGAAAGGGCAATTGAAATTGTAAAGAATATAAAAGCAAGATACCCCATGCTTGACCCATTCGTAGAGGCAACGGACAAAGGTTACAGGGTAATAGCAGGTACTTACGCTAAAATCTACCATGTCAACCTTGCGAAGGAAGCAGCTAAATCACTCGGATACACACCTACCGTTACTGAAGTATACTCCAAGGGTAGGGCTGGGAAGGATTAAGTCTGGCCAAATATTTATCCTCCTCTATCTCACCCCTACCTGTTATCCAGTAACCTACTCTCCTATCGCCTCTCGATATTATAGTTTCAAGTTTAGCATACTTTGGTAGATCCCATGTGAGATTTATCCCACCGATCTTCCTCACAATGTTTCTTACCATGTTTATACGCTTCTTTACTACATCCGTGCCGCAGAAGGCTTCAAACTGAAAGGGAGTATGGGGTTTTGGTACAAAGGGGGAGAGATTTACCGTTATCTTACCCTTAAAATTTCTCCTCACCTCGGTAAGTAGCCTCTCAGCGCACATAACGTCATCATCACTCTCATACGGTAAGCCAACCATAAAATAGAGCTTCAAAGTCTCAAACTTGCCGGATAAAGACTCTACTTTATCTAATAAAAATTTATCGCTAAAGGGTTTACCTATCCTTCTTCTAAGAGATTCACTGAAAGCTTCAACCCCAAAGGTTATAGTTCTTACACCATAATCCACCATTCTATCTATAATTTCATCCTTCACATCAACCCTCAGAGAGGAAAAGGAAAATACCCTGTACCTGTGTCTTTTAATAGCATTAACAAGATGAGGCCAGTCACTTATACTCGTACCCATTAGACCTATCTTAATTAGCTTGCTATTTTTAACAAGCTCATCAAAGGTAACAGGATCTATGAAACGGGTGGTACCGTATAACCACGAAGCTAAACAGAATTTACACTTTCTAGGACAACCCCTCGAAATCTCTATAATCTTAGATTTTCCGAATATAGCCAAATCCGTATGTATAACACTCTCAGATGGGTCCCTACTAAAATTATTGTAAACACTCCTTTTTAGTTTTTTGGCCATCCTTGTTATTTCAAAGTCACCAATCCTATAGGTTTGATAGAAGGATGGAACGTAGAAGGATTCGTAACTATCGAGTCTACTTAAAAAATCCTCCCTAGAGGAACTTGCGGAAAATTCCCTTAAGATAACATCTAAAAGATTCTCGGCTTCTCCTATACACAACACATCAAATATAGGCGCGTAGGGTTCAGGATTTTCGGTAACCGCTATGCCACCAGCAACAAGTACCGGTGAATTTAAAGAACGTTCCTCCGATAAAGGAGAAAATCTAAAATACTTGAGAATTCTCACAACATTTAGTAGATCATTCTCGTAACTAATCGAAAACAATATCAAGTCAAATTCACTAGGGGTCCTCTCAAGATAATAGGATGCGACCTCGAAACCCTTCTCCAACTCATCAATCACATCCTCCCCTTCCGGAAGAAAAAAGAGATCACAACTTACCGATTCCATGCTGTTTAATAATTCAAAAATCCTATGGATAGCTAGGTTAGAAACGGCCACTCTATATACGTTAGGATAGACTAATAGAACACTGATAGTAAAATTTTTGGATACACTAACTTCCCTCTCTTCCCTATCCCTTAAATCCTTCCAGTAACTTAACAGTCTTCGCGAGATCACTGAAACTTTTTGAATATAGGCGAAACTTTAATATCAAGTACAGTTTTACCCTCCTCTTCTTCCTCCCTTTTCGAAAGGCTTTTCAGCTCGCTACTTACAGCCCTTTTCACCGACTCAACCTTCATGGACCTTACCGATAGGGCCGGTTCCATAGAACTCTGTCTTGCCTCATCGAATCCTATAGCTATAACCGTTAACCTCACCTTGTTATTCCACTCATGATCAACAACAAAGCCAAAGATCACATCAACCTCATCATCACTATCATAGGCAGCCTCTTCCTTAAGCCTCTGAGTAACTATATCGAGCTCCTCAAGACTGAAGGAACTATCGGCTGTTATGTTAAATAGGATACCCCTTGCCCCTCTAATAGAACCGCTCTCTATCAATGGATTGTTGAGAGCTCTTTCAACAACCACATGGGCTCTATCCTCACCTTCAGCCTCAGCAATGGCCATTACAGCCATACCTTTACTTTCCATTATCATCCTGACATCGTTAAAGTCAGCATTAACATAACCCTGAGAGTTTATTATATCCGTTATACCTTGAACCGCCTGTCTGAGTATATCATCAGCTGCTTTAAAAGCCTCGATAACAGCTATTTTATCACCCAAAACAGTTCTTAGCTTATCGTTTGATATTACTATAAAGGCATCCACGAACTCCGACATCTCCTTGATACCGTTTACAGCATTCTTCCACCTTTTCTTACCCTCAAAGGAAAAGGGTTTAGTAACAACACCAACAGTCAGAATTCCCATCTCCTTCGCAAGCCTCGCTACAACAGGACCAGCACCAGTTCCAGTACCACCTCCCATCCCGCAGGTTATAAAGACCATATCCGCACCTTCGAGAATACTTATAAGCTTGGATTCATCCTCAACCGCAGCTTTCTTACCGATCTCCGGGTTACCACCGGCACCCAAACCCCTCGTTACCTTTTCTCCAATCTGAACCTTCTTAATCCCGTCGAAACATCTATGTAGCGCCTGTACATCGGTATTTACAGCTATGAGTTCAACCCCCCTCAAACCGTGTTGAGCCATGTTGTTCACCGCATTACAACCAGCTCCCCCAATTCCAACCACCTTTATAACCGCAGGATATATCTTATCATCCAAAACCTCTATTCTATCTACATCCATCTTCACACCCCTCTCTTTACCTCTTACCTAAATTAGTATTAATACAGGAGAGAATAATTTCAACAACCTCATCGAAGGATATTCCCTCTGCCTCCGCAGACTTAGGTAAAAGCGAAGTCTCCGTCATACCGGGGATAGAATTTATCTCGAGGAAATATAGGTTACCTTCCCTATCTATCCTGAAATCGGACCTCGAAACCCCGTTTTGATAAAGGGCTCTATGTGCGATAAGAGCCCACTCCTTGGCTATCCTCTCAACATCGGGTGGTATCTTAGCAGGAACTATGTATTCCGTCATCCCCTTAGTATACTTACTCTCGTAGTCATAGAAACCCTTCTTTGGAACTATCTCAACAATAGGTAAAACCTTATCCCTTAAAACCCCAACCGTTATTTCCCTGCCCTCTATATACTCCTCCACTATGACCTCATCACTATAACTAAAGGCTAAATCTATAGCCCTATTTAAGTCACTCATATTATTCACAACACTTACCCCCACCGTTGAGCCTTCATCAACCGGTTTTACAACCACAGGTAGATGGTCTTCCGGCAGATTATTCTCCCCCGGTAAAACGTATCCAGACCTCCTGTAAACCCTATAACGAGGAGTTCTAACACCATGATAGCTTAGGATCTTCTTACTGACAAGTTTATTCATACCTATGGCTGCCCCTAAAACTCCCGGACCGGTAAAGGGTTTACCAACAAAGCTCAAAATCCCCTGTACAACTCCATCCTCTCCCTCTTTGCCGTGTAGGATAACAAAGGCAACGTCAAATTCTTCAAGCCTATCTAAGAAATCGTCACCAACATCTATCTCCACCACATCATAACCTCTCCTTCTTAAGGCAGAGGCCACAGCCCTACCGGACCTTATGGATACTTCCCTCTCCGAGGAACGACCACCCAGAAGCACACCTATCCTTTTGTCACGAAAAGCTTCCAGCATATACGATCTCCTCCTCCAATCTTATACCGAATAACTCATAAACCCTATCTTTAACGAAATTCACAAGCTTAACGTAATCGGTAGCACAACCATTCCTATCGGATAGGAAGAAATTGGCATGTTTCTCCGATACCCATGCGGAACCAATCCTAAAACCTTTCAACCCAGCTTCCTCTATAAGCTTAGCGGCAAAGTTATTTTCAGGATTCCTAAAAACAGAACCTAAAGATGGTCCCTTAGGAAACTTCCTTTTCCTATCAAGAAGAATCTCGCTAACTCTTCTAGTAACCCTCTCTCTATCAGACTCGACGAGTTCAATAACAGCACCAAGCACAATACTACCCTTCAAAGAAGAATTTCTATAACCAAATTTTATTTCATCTCTCTTTAAAAAATCAACGGTTCTTCCGTTAAATATAACAACCTCACTTATCACATCGGAGATGGTTCTACCAAAGGCCCCTGCATTCATAACTACCGCACCACCTATAGTACCAGGTATACCGCTCAGTTCCTCAACCCCACTATAACCGTTATCACAGGATAAGCGAACAAGTTCCGTAAGTCTCACCCCAACGGTTACCTCTATCCTTCTCCCCTTTAAACTTATACTTCTCAACTTTCTGGTACTTATCACTGCACCGTCAAAATAGCCATCGCCCCAAAGGGTATTGGAAGAGCAACCAACAATGATGTAATTTATACACCCCTTTTTAAGATAGTTAATAACCTTAACCATATCATCGATACTCTCAGGTTCAAAGAAGTACCTTGCCGTACCTCTAGTTGCTACAAGAGATAGATACCTTAAGGGAAAATTTTTCAACACTAATCCTTTAATAGTTCCCTGCATAACTTACCAACATCTCCTGCACCAAGAGTAACTAGAACATCGCCCTCCCCAAGCAACCTTTTAAGTGGCTCTAACATCTCCCTCCAGGTATGATAAAAATGGACGTTGGGATGTCTCTCCCTTAATTTCTCAATAAATAGCTCTATAGAGAAACCATACTCATTTGTCTCACCGGCACTATACACATCCGTCACCCAGACCTCATCGGCAGAATCAAAAGAGTCAACCATATCCTGCCAGACAGAACTCATCCTAGAATACCTATGTGGCTGAAATACAGCTATTATCCTATTATTCCTCCATCTCTGCCTTAGGGCGCCAAGAGTAGCTCTCACCTCGGTTGGGTGATGGGCATAGTCATCTATGAGATAGGCACCATTTACAGTACCAACCAGAGTCATCCTCCTTTCGACACCTGAGAAGGTACTTAGGGAGTTATATATGATATCATCACTTATACCAAAAATCTTGGCTGCGACGTAACTTGCGGTAGCATTCCTAACGTTGTGTAATCCAAGAAGGCCAAGTTCTAAATCCGTAGCACCCCATGGTGATCTTATGGTAAAGAAGGTTCTATCACTGTAAAACCTCACATCCTCTATAACAACATCACAAAAACTATCCAAACCGTAATATATCGCATTCTTACAGGCTACATCTCTAAGAACCGGATCGTCCCCGCACAGAATCTTATACTCCTTCGTATTCTCACAAAATATTTTAAACGCCTCAACGAGTTTATCGAAGGAACCGTAATGTGATAGGTGTTCCCTATCCACATTCGTAACAATACCTACATTCGGTGAAAGATGCAGAAAGGAACCATCGCTCTCATCACTCTCCGTAATCACTATCTCACCATCACCCCAGAGAGCGTTCGTTGAACTAAAGTCCCTTAGCCTACCTCCCACGATAACCGTCGGTTTCAGAAAGGCATCTATAAATATCTTGCCTATCATCGCCGTTGTGGTTGTCTTACCATGGGAACCACTTACCGCCACACAGGTCCTTTCACCCGTTATTCTGGCAAGGAGCTCGCCCCTAGAAATAACCTCTATCCCCATTTCCTTAGCCCTAACCCGCTCCTCGTTATCCTCCCTTATAGCCGAGGAATAGACAACCATGCTCGTATCTGGGTGTATTTTACTAGCATCGTGGGGTACCCATATCTCCACACCTTTACCTCTAAGCTCACGAACCGCCTCATTCTCAGCTATATCGGATCCTGTCACCTCAACACCCAGGGATAGTAGTATCCTTGCAAGAGCACTCATACCTATTCCACCTATGCCTATAAAATGAACCTTCCCTTTCATCCTTAATTACCCCTTCATATTTCTAACTATACCTTTCGCACTACCAATTATGAAACATCCCCTCGTTTTATCCTCAACCTTTACCATTCTTCTCCTATCAGTATAGTATAAAAATAGTAACGAAAACAACTTATCAAGATCCTTATCCTCCAAGATCCAAACAGGCGCCAACTTGGAGATTATACTGGCATTAAAAAACTGGTGATTACTAGCAGCATAGGGATAGGGAACTAGAATGGCGCATCTACCCGCAAGTACTATCTCGGTTATGGTACTTGATCCAGCCCTAGAAACGACTATAGTGGCAGACTTTAAAAGATCCCAAGGCTTATCGTGAAAGTCAAAGATAAAAGCGTTATCGTAGGATAGTTCTTTATAAGCCTTAACAACCTCTTCATAGTCCAACCTTCCGGTCTGATGAAGAATCCTTACATTAAGTACCTTAAGCTTATCAAGAATACCTATCAAAGCTCTATTTATGCTTCTTGCTCCCAGGGAACCACCAAGGACAAGAAGGTTAAAGCTACTTTTAGTTGGGTATCTTTCTCTAAAAAACTCTTCCCTTACAACATTACCACTCACTATGAATTTAAAACCCCTGAGGTATCTAATCGATTCTTCAAAGGTTACAAAGACCTTCCTTGCGAAGCCAGAGATAACGACATTAGATAGACCAGGAATGCTATTCTGCTCATGTATGAATATGGGAACACCGAGCATAAGGGCAACTAAAAAAACGGGTATCGAAACATAACCTCCCGTTAGAAAAACGGCATCAGGACGAAATTTGCGAAATACCCTGAAAACACTTATTAGAGAAGGAAGGAGCTTAGCCAGTGCTGAAAAAGCTTTTATACCTCTACCTCTCACACCTTCAAAATCGATAAAATGATGATCGATACCGGTAGAGGGCATGATCCTTGCCTCTATGCCTCTCCTAACACCTATATAAACAACCTGATCCCCATTATCGATAAGAGCCTTTGCAACCTCAAGAGCAGGGAAAAAATGCCCGCCAGTACCACCTCCAGCCACTATCCATCTCAAGACTTAGCCCCCGGAACTTAAAACCTTTGTAAGATCAACCTTTTAAAGACATCTCCCCTTTCGGCGTAACTCTTAAACTGATCGAAACTTGCACAACCGGGAGATAGTAGAAGAATATCACCACCTGATGCTATCGATAAAGCCAAATTAACAGCCTCTCTGAAATCCCAAACTCTGAATATATGATCGTAACCTCTCAATCTCAGATCCATCTCTATCTCTTCTCCAGCATCGCCATAACAAACCACACCCTTTATAATATCGAAATAGGGAACAAGTGATTCAAAGGTGAGCTTCTTACCACTACCCCCAAGTATTAAAACTATTGGTTTGCCGAACCTTGAAAGAAACGAGAGAGCATGTTTTACCGCGTGTGGATTGGTCGCCTTGGAATCGTTGTATATCTCAACTCCATTCAAGACTCCTACAAACTCGAGCCTATGGGGTAGCCAGTTAAAACTGGTTATAGAATCCCTAATCGTCTCTACGGGAAGGTTATAAAAATCAAAAACTAAAATAGAGGCAAGTATGTTGGGAAGATTAAAGAGAGCAGTTGTAGAAAGATCCCTTAGATCGAGAATTGATAGAAGTGTTCCATCATCCTTCTTTATAAATATTGATCCTGCCGATACAAAACTATCAGCCTCCCTCTCGGTCGAAAAACTCTTTAGCCTTAAATTACCAAAATCGTGGGACCCAATTAGATCACGGATAACAGGATCGTCAAGGTTATACACACCGAGCTTAACATCCCTTAAGATCTTCAACTTACTTTCCGCATATTCGGTAAAACTCCTATGGTAATCCATGTGATCGTAGTCTATGTTAAGGATAACCCCTACATCAACCCTGAACTTATCGGTATAAAGAAGTTGAAAACTCGAAAGTTCAAGAACCAAAAAATCCGGGGATCTATCTTCGAAAACTATCTTGGAGAGGGGATTACCAATATTTCCACCAACTTCACTATCAAAACCGGCCGACCTAAAACCATGATTCACAAGACTCGTGGTAGTAGTTTTCCCATTTGTCCCGGTTATACCTACTATATTTACCTTCGACCTATCAAGAAACTGAAAGGCAAACTCTAGCTCTCCAACAAGAGGTATACCCTTATTTCTCGTAAGATCAAGGATACTATGGGTAGGAGGAATCCCGGGGCTAACTATTACCAGGTCAACATCGTCCATGAAGGATAGCTCGAATTTACTTACAAATTCCACCCTCTTACCAACTGTGATAGCGTAGTTCTTTATGGTCTCAACCCTACTTTGATCCAGATTCTCTAAATTATCATCGTATATATAAAGCTTATCGCTCAGATTCCTCAAAAATAGCATCCCCGCCCAAAAACCCGACAAACCAAATCCAACAACCAAGCCCCTCATCGATCACCTCACCTTTAACGTTGATAATCCTATAAGTACAAAGATGAAGGAGATTATCCAGAATCTTATTATTATCTTGGATTCCGGTAATCCCTCCTGTTCAAAATGATGGTGTAGCGGTGCCATTTTAAAGACCCTCTTACCCTTTGTGATCTTGAAATAGGCAACCTGAATTATAACGGAAAGAGCTTCCATAACGAAAATACCGCCAAATATAGGTAGTAGTAACTCATGCTTTGTAAGTACCGCAACAGTCCCTAGAAGAGCACCTATCGCCAGGGAGCCGGTATCTCCCATAAAAACTTCAGCGGGGTGGGCATTAAACCAGAGGAAACCTATAGCCGCCCCAACACTCGCAGCACATAAAACGGTAAGTTCAGCACTATAGGGTAGGTGAATTATCTGCAGATACATGGCGAACTTGGAATGACCTACGAGATAGGATATGAGACCATAGGCCGTCATGCACATAGCAAAGGGGACAATCGCAAGGCCATCCAAGCCATCTGTAAGATTAACGGCATTACTCGTAGCTACAATAACGAGTGCCGAAAATACTATATAAAATAACCCGAGATCCGGAGTTATCCTTTTGAAAAATGGAACCTGAAGTAGAGAAGCGTTTTTCCCCGAAGCCATGTATATTAGGAAGGATACGAATAGAGCGAGTATCACCTGTATAGGAAACTTGTACCTTGCCCTTATACCATCAGGGTCCTTCTTAACCACCTTGATATAATCATCGACGAATCCAAGAGCACCGAATAAAAGCATGGAGAGAATAGCTATAAAGACGAAGGGATTATAAAAGGTACCCCAGAAAAACATGGCCACTATAATGGACAGAATTATAAGCAATCCTCCCATGGTGGGAGTGCCTTTTTTGCTAAAATGCTGCTTCGGACCATAGTCCCTTATAGTCTGTCCAAACTTCAGTATCCTCAACCTCTCTATGAGCCAGGGACCTATCAAGAGAGAAACCACCAACGCCGTTACTAAAGCATAGGTACTTCTAAAGGTTATGTACTTAAAGACATTAAGGGGAGAAAATATAGATTTTGCAGAATATATCAGTTCCCATAACATTCTAATATTCCCTCGACTATTCTTTCCATCGCCATAGCCCTTGACCCCTTAACAAGAATCACATCGCCCTCCCTAACCTCTCTCAAAAGATCACTCAACAGATCCCCATGAGTCTGGTAATGAGATCCACTTCCACCCTGTGACAAAAACTCATCCAAAGCGAATCTCGCAAACTCACCAAAGGTATACATTAACTCAACTCCACACTTAAAAGCCAGTAAACCAATCTCCCTGTGTAATTCCTCACTTTTATCCCCGAGCTCCATCATGGAACCAAATACAAAGATCTTCCTACCTCTAAACTTAGAGAGATTAAGTAGAGCGTTTCTCGTAGATACAGGATTAGCGTTATAGGTGTCATCTATAAGCGTAAAATTAGAAAATTTTATCACGTTAAATCTCGATTTAACAGGTGAAAAGGACTTAAGAGCCTCTATAGCCCTCTCAACTTCAACACCGAAAATCTTAGCGGTTTTAATGGCTATCAGTGCATCGATTCCCATATGAAGACCGGAAAAACCAAAAGGCTCCTCAAAATCCCTACCATCTATGCTAAACCTATAATAACCCGGTTCTAACTCCGTAACCTCTGACCCATAAAAAGGTACAATACCTATACCTTTACTATCAGCTATCTTACAAGCTTTCTCAAAGAAGGGCGAATCACCGGGGAATACCAAGATACCACCATCCATACCATTCAAGATCCCTATCTTCTCATTAAAAACACCATCCAGAGACCTTAAACCCTCAAGATGGCCCTCTCCTATAGCGGTAATAACGGCAATATTAGGTTTGAATAGATCGCTAAGAGTGGATATCTCTCCTGGAGAATTAGTCCCCAGTTCCGCTATAAAAACATCACAATCCCCCATATTCGCTATGTTGAGAGGAAGACCTATAAGGTTGTTCTCGTTACCCTTCGTCTTTTCCACCCTCTTAAAGTTAGATAGAATAGTGTAGAGCATCTCCTTAACCGTGGTTTTCCCACAGGTACCGGTTATGCCTATCCTAAAGGGACTGTAATAGTCTATGACCCTCCTTGCGATCTCCCAGAGAGCTTCTAAGGTATTCCCAACCACAAGTATAGGTCTATGTGGCAATTCCCTTTCAACGATAGCGAGGTTAGCTCCAGCTCTCAAAGCAGCCTCAACGAAATCATGGCCATCGTGTCTTTTACCTTTAATAGCGATAAAAACCTGTCCCTTTTCTACTCTCCTCGAATCTATGGATAAGCCTACATAGCTACTCTCAATTATAGATTTATCTCCCAAAAACTCACCCGAGGGTAACACATCCTTAAGTTTCAGCATCGATCCCCATCTCCTTGAGTATATCTAAAACGACCTCCCTATCGTCAAAATGTAAAACTCTATCCTTCACTATCTGATAATCCTCATGACCCTTACCAGCCACCAACACTATATCACCCTCTACCGCGATTCTTAAGGCTTCACCTATAGCCTCCCTCCTATCGACTATTATAGTATAGTTCTTACCGACACAACCCTTAATAATATCCCTTATTATATCGATAGGATCCTCACTTCTCGGGTTATCCGATGTGATGATAACCATATCCGCTATTTCAGTCGCAACCCTTCCCATCTCAGGTCTCTTACCCTTATCTCTATCACCACCACAACCAAAAACAACTATCAATTTATTCTTCCTTAGTTTCGATAGCTCAACCAGAACATTCCTCAGGGCATCCGGTGTATGAGCATAATCGATAAACACAGTGAATTTTTCAGCCTTTATTCTCTCAAGCCTACCCCTTACACCCCTAAATTTTGATATAGCCTCAACTATCTCTTTCCTATCTATACCGCGACCGATACCGTAAGAGAATACAGCAAGTATATTGTAAAGGTTATAGGTACCGGTCAGGTTGGTATGGAAGTTCATACCATCAACCTCTACAACCATTCCGTCTACACTCAAACTCTCAACCCTTCCCCTTACCTCTCCCCTCTCAATACCATAGGTAACAACATCCCTGCCCGAGATTATGGATAGTAGTCTCCTACCATAGGGATCATCGGCGTTTATTATAGCCAACCCATCGAGATGATCGGTAAATAAAAGAGCCTTACTGAAAAAGTAATCCTCCATACTTTTATGATAATCGAGATGGTCCCTCGTTAGATTTGTAAAGATCGCGTAATCGAACCTAAGAGCGCCTATCCTACCCTGCTTTAGTGCATGGGAGGAGACCTCCATGGAAAAACCAACCAAACCATTATCAACCATTCTCCTCATGAGCTCAAACATAAGCGATATCCCGGGCGTTGTGTTTCCAGCCTTAATGTAGTTGGCACCATCAAAGTAGTTTATAGTACCTATCAGGCCAAATGGTCTAGAGATACTATCCTCCAGGTGCTTTATGAGCGTTGTAACGGTTGTCTTACCGTTAGTACCTGTAACACCGACTTTAACAAGTCTACTCTCGGGGCTCCCATAAAATCTGGACAAAAGTATACTAAGAACTTTTTTGGTATTATCAACAACTATCTGAGGGACCTCAACATCGAGAACCCTCTCCACTACTAAAACCCTGGCTCCCTTTTCTATAGCTCTACTCGCAAAGTTATGACCATCTATCTTTTCCCCTTTTATACAGACGAAAACAGAATCTAAACCTACCTTTTCGGAGTTATCTGTAACAGTCTTCACCTCGAAATCCTGCAGGGTACCTATCAC
The DNA here is from genome assembly GCA_964590075.1 of uncultured Aquificales bacterium. Taxonomy (GTDB): domain Bacteria; phylum Thermosulfidibacterota; class Thermosulfidibacteria; order Thermosulfidibacterales; family Thermosulfidibacteraceae; genus JAGDVO01. The sequence goes on along the minus strand of CAZPXS010000001.1, from coordinate 378,556 downwards.
CTTCTTTTCTATACCCTCTAGTAACTCTGATAACCTCATCTAAAGCTTCTCCATTATCCTAAGTTTAGCACTACGGGCCCTCTTATTCTCCATAATCTCCTCTTGAGTAGGTGTTATTGGCTTCTTTGTCAATATTCTGCCAAATCCTGATTGCTCACACTTTTTGAAAAAGTTTTTTACTATCCTATCCTCCAGAGAATGGAAAGATATAACGAGTATTCTCCCACCACTTTTTAATAGAGGAACGGATTTGTTAAGGGCGATTTTTAAGGCTTCGAGTTCTCTATTAACCTCTATCCTGATAGCCTGAAACGTTCTCGTAGCAGGATGGATGTTCTTTGGCCAAAATTTCTTCGGTATAGCCCTTTCCACTATCTCCCTCAACTCACCGGTTGTCCTTATAGGCTTCTCCTTCCTCCTCTCCACTATTGCTCTAACTATAGCCTTTGCCCATCTCTCCTCACCATACTCCCTGATTATCTCTTCGAGCTTACTCGGAGGATACTCATTAACAACCTTATAGGCGGTTAGAATATTACCTGCCCTGTCCATCCTCATATCTAGCGGACCATCTTTATATATTGAAAATCCCCTTTCTTCATCCTCGAGATGGTAGGAGGATATCCCAAGATCCATAAGTATAGCGGACACCTCTTCTATTCCTTCCTTTTTCAACAATTCATCTATCCTTGAAAAATTACCGTAAATAAACTTTACATTTTTGTAGCCCTTGAGTCTTTCCCTTGCGACCTGAAGGATCTCTATATCCTGATCTATAGCTACCAATAGGGAAGGTTTAACCCTTTCAAGGATATACTCACTGTGACCACCCTCACCACAGGTAGCATCAACTATAATCTCTCCTTGATAACCAACCAGATTTAATATAACATCCTCGACCAGTACTGGTTTATGTAGTATCATGGTATCCAAGATACTAATATAAGAATTTAATTGCAAGGATAAAGAGATGGTGGAAGTTGTTGCGGGACTCATACTCAAGGATGGCAAGGTAATTCTTGCGAAAAGGAAAAAGGGAGATCCCTTAGAAGGGTTATGGGAATTTCCGGGTGGAAAGGTTGAAGAGGGAGAGAATCTATTCGAGGCCATAAAAAGGGAAATGAAGGAAGAACTAAACATAAGGGTAAAACCTATAAAGGTGCTAACAGAAATAACACATAGCTATCCACACATATCCTTTAGGATGTACCTTATCCTTGGGACCACAGAAGACAATCCGATTCCTATAGAAAGTGATGAAATTGCCCTCGTTAGTCCAGAGGAGATAGATAAGATGAGGCTAGCAGAAGCCGATAAAAGAGCCTGGGGAAAGGTAAAGAATATCCTACTAAACTATCTCAACAAATCTCCTCAGGACTCTATGGAAGTCAAGTAGATCCTTAATTGCCACGTTTTCCCAAGGGGTATGGGCATCCTCAAGTCTACCAGGACCAAAAACCACAGGTGGTATCTCTATAGTGTAGAGGTTCTCAGCATCGGTCCAACTCTTCATACCACCTAAAACCGGCTTACTTCCTAAAACCTCTTCGTAGGCCAACCCTAGGAGCCTCACAACTTCCTCAGACTCATCTATAGCAAAACCTCCCGATATATCCCTAAACTCATAGGTAACACCGTACTTTTTAAAGAGAGATACAATGCTACCCACAGCCTCATCCGTATTTCTCGCAGGCATTATTCTAAAGTCGACCAAGAATTTAGCCTTTGCCGGAACTCTAAGTTCCTCACTACCACCATTGAAGTATAGGATGTTGTAAGTGGATACACCCAGGAACTCATCCCTATCCTCAAGAAAAGGTAGTTTGTCAAACTCCTTTATTAGATCTATAGCCTTTATTATAGCGTTATCTCCGGCCTCGGGACATGATCCATGGGCCCATTTCCCCTCAACAAAGCACATAACTTCGATCGATCCCGCCTCTCTTATAGCTAACTCCATATTGGTAGGCTCTATCACTATAGCACCCTTTATCCCTTCAATGTTAGAGAGGTAATGTGATAGTTCCTTGGATCCTCTCCCATCCTTCTCCTCATCTACGAGAAAGGCAAATAAAATACCCTTTCCCTCAATAAGCTCCTTAAACTCCTTAAGGAGGGCAAGCATAACCGCTATCCCAGATTTTACATCACATGCACCGAGACCATAAATCCTATCGTTTTTAATTTCCGCCCTCGGAGGCATTAGGTCGATAGGAGCAACCGTATCAACGTGGGTACAAACAACCCATCTCGGCTTTTTAACATCTCCAACTAAGACATTATAATAACTCCCCTCTACCTTTTGTCTCTCGTAATCTAGACCTATCCTTTCTATCTCTTCCTCGATATAGAATAGGATATCGCTCTCCCTACCAGAAACACTAGGTATCGATATAAGCCTTAAAAGTTGACTTATAATGTAGTTTTCCATACTTATATAATTAACAATTTTGAGTACGGGGGTTCAAGTATGGCTAAAAAGAGGATAAATCCAACGGAAAGGTTTATGTATCCAACACCATGTGTTCTCGTTACATGCGGTATAAATAGTCCCAACATAGTCACTATAGCGTGGACGGGAATAGTCTGTTCCGATCCTCCCCAGCTCTACATATCCATAAGACCTACAAGACACTCCTACAAGCTTATAAAGGAAGATTCCGTATTCGGAATAAACATGCCTACAGCTAATATGGTTGAAAAGGTTGATATCTGTGGAACGGTAAGCGGCAAGAATGCCAACAAATTTGAACTATGTAACTTTACCATCTTTAAGGGAGAGGTAACCGGTGTACCTCTAATCATGGAATGCCCTGTTAACATTGAATGTGAAGTCGTACACGAGCTACCTGTTGGTGTACATACTATGTTTATAGGTAAAGTGGTAAACCTTTATGTCGACGAAAATTATAAACCAACCTTAGATTCTCTCAATCCATTAGCCTTCCTACCATTCTCATCGGAATACTCTACACTTGGTGAAATCATAGGTAGATACGGCTTTTCGAAAAAAAGGGGGTAGAAGATGCCTAAAAAGTACATAGAAACTACCAGCCTATTATTAGCTATAAGGGAGGAATTTAAAGAGAAACTCCTATCTGAGATAAAGGATTTCGACTACTTTGTATCGGATCTTGTTTTAGCAGAAATTCACAACATGGATGAACCCGATAGAGAGTACGTAGCTAGGCTATTAAACGAGATAAACCCACCGGTACTTAAGATTCAGGAGGAAGACTTAGAATTTGGAAGAAAGTATGTTTATAATAAAGTCTTAGAAAATAAAGACTATCCCCTTGGAGTTCACTATCTTATAGCAAGTAAGAACAACGCGGTTATAGTAACCTGCTCCAAAAAACTATCGGACCTAAAGGATGGACTTGATAGGATAAATAGTTATTTCAAGCTACCTACCTCTACGATAGGCCTCATCGGTTACTATGAGAGTGAAACGCTTGAGAAGGTAAGAGCTAGTATAGGTAGATTAGTAGAGACACAGGGTGAGAAAAAACTCGCCGTGAATATAAGAGAATCTTCGGAATTCTTTATAAGGGAGAAAAAACTACCGCTGGTAAGGAGAGAAAAGGTTTGAAATATGATGATATAATAAAGGCTCTGAGTATACTTGAGATAAATCCACCCGTAAGTTTAAGAGAACTAAAAGAAAGATACAGAAAAAAGGTAAAAGTAGCAAATGAAGAGGAATTAGTAGAGATTAACAGAGCGTATAAGATACTTATAGAACTAATCGAGAATTATCCCTTTAGAATGGACAAGAACGAATTTTTACTCGCCTTCCCGGAAGAGAGGTTGATGGAGAGGTTGTTCTGGAGCTTCAAAAGGGAATGAAAATCGGATTAGCTTTAGGTGGCGGTGGAGCAAGGGGGATAGCCCATATAGGTGTGCTAAAGGTCCTAGAGGAAGAGGGAATCAAAGTATCCGTGATTTGTGGCACCTCGATAGGCTCTATAATAGCGGTAAAGTATGCCAACCACCCCTCCTGGGAAAAACTATGGCAGGATATAAATTACGCGATAAGGGAAAAGTATCTTAAAGAGCTCTCATCGATGTTTAAAGAAAAGGTTAAAAAGAATCCACTGGAACAGTTATTTGAGTTTATAAAGATCGGGAAAACCTATGCAAGGCTGTTTACCTCGACAAGTATAATCGGCGAAAAGGAGTACATAGAGGGACTAAAGGTTATACTGAAAGATGAGTATAACAAAAACATAGAGGATCTGTTATTAAAGACAGCTGTTATTTCACTCGATATAATAACGGGAAGGGAAGTAGTGATAACGAGGGGGAACATACTATCCTCCGTAGCCGCAAGCTCCGCTATACCTGGTATATTCCCACCTATACAACTCAGGGGTATGTTGCTGGTAGATGGAGGTTGGGTGGATGTTATACCTTCCTCTATCTGCTACATGCTTGGGGCGGACTTTGTGATAGGGGTTAATGTATCAAAGGACCTGGAAAGTAGTGAACCCATAAAGAACTCCATGAGCATAATTCTCAGGTCAGATGAGATAGCGAGATTCTATCTATGTGAGATGAGAAGAGATGAGATGGATGTTCTTATCGAACCGGATGTGGGAGACTATTACTGGAACGACTTTGATAAGGCCAACGAGATATTTGAAAGGGGGGTAATGGCCACGAAAAACCTTTTAAGGCACATAAAAACTAAAATGCTATTTAAGAAACTGAACCCTTTGAATAAAAGAAAGAAAAATAGTATTGAGAAGATAAAAAAGATAAAACCAGTGGTGGTGTGATGGGTGGGATAAATAGAAGGGTAATAGTAAGTATAGCTCTTAACATGCTCGATGACAGGAACAATCCCACTAGAGATGATATGAAGAGGGCAGCGGGCAGAACGTTAGAAAGGCTCGTAATGTACGAAGGTGTGGAGATAGAGGAGATACTTGAGGCATTAGGTGAATCCTTCGATTATGAAGAACCACTCGATATAAAGATCGACAAAGCCCTTTGGAAAATCTTTTCCGAAATAGTGATACAGATAGATAAGGAGAGGAGAGGGTGGTAGAATTCGGCTTTGTAACTCCGGATAATATGGCCCTACTTACCGATCTATATGAACTCACCATGGCTGATAGTTACTACAGAGCCGGAATGAACGATTTATCGACCTTTGATCTCTTCGTTAGAGAACTACCGGAGAACAGGAACTTCCTTGTATCCTGCGGATTAGAACAGATACTCTACTACCTTGAAAACCTGAAATTCTCGAAAGAGGCGATAGAATACCTTAAAAGTTTGAATCTCTTTTCGCAAGACTTTTTAGACTACCTTAGAGATTTTAGATTTACCGGGGAAGTATGGGCGATACCAGAGGGGGAGATATTTTTTCAACAGGAACCAGTAATAAGGGTAACGGCTCCGAGAATAGAAGCACAAATAGTAGAGACCTTTCTACTTAACGTCTTCAACTACCAGTCGATGGTAGCTTCAAAGTCGGCAAGGGTAGTGATATCGGCAAAGGCAAGAAGTGTGGTAGATTTTTCACCACGTAGGGATCACAGTGTAGATGCAGCGATAAAAGCGGCGAGAGCATCCTACATAGCAGGTTGTACGGGTACAAGTAACGTACTTGCAGGAAAACTCTACAACATACCTGTAGTTGGGACAATGGCACACTCATACATCATGAGTTTTAAGGATGAGTTAACCGCCTTTAGAGTTTTTGTCCAACATTTTCCAAATAACGCTATACTATTGATCGACACCTACGATGTTATAGAGGGAGCAAAAAACGCTATTATAGTTGCAAAGGAAATGGAAAGAAAGGGATATAGACTAAGGGGTGTGAGGATAGACTCCGGCAATCTTGTAAAGTTAAGTAAAACAGTGAGGGAGATGTTGGATAGGGAGAATCTCCATTATGTGAAGATAGTTCTAAGTGGTGATCTAAATGAGTACAGGATCGAGGATCTAATAGCTAACGGTGCCCAGGTTGATATCTTCGGAGTAGGAACGGAGATGGGAGTTTCGAAGGATGCACCCAGCCTCGGAGGGGTGTATAAACTCGTTGAAGATGAATCTGGACCGAAGATAAAGCTATCAACCGGAAAAATAACTCTACCCGGGAAAAAGCAGGTTTGGCGAGTTATAAGAAACGGAGTAATGGTCGAAGATGTCATATGTCTATCGGATGAAAAAGCCCCGGAAAAAGAAGCCTACCCATTACTTAGAAAATTCATGGAAAATGGCAGGGTGATAGTGGACTACCCATCCATAAACAGGATAAGGGAATCCTGTTTGAGTAACTACACGCTACTACCAGAAGAAGCAAAAAGGATAAGGGGTGAAAAATGGCACTACAGAATAAGGGTGTCAGAAAAACTGAGAAGTCTGATAGAACACCTATCACAGAGGATAATAGAGGAAGAGAAAAAACACTGAAGCTACTTAACACAATCATCCTCATAATTTCTATCCTACTAGTTGCCATCTTTTCTATATACATAAGGTTAAGGGATGTAAAATTCTGGGAGGAAAATAAAAGTGTATTTTTCTACAATGGAACACCTATCTACAGCGAATACGATTCCTTCTATTTCGCAAGGATAGCAAAGGACATGATAAACGGAAACTTCAAGATAGGTAAACCAGATCCACTTAGATTCTACCCGGATAATATCTTAAAAACTCAGTTAAATGAAACAAAGATATACCCGGAATACGGTATAAGCGGGAATGGGCCGAGTATATTTGTATATATAATCAACAGATTAACCAAGGCTTCCTTCGAAAGCATAACATGGCATGGAGTTTATATACTTACAACACTAACCGTTATACCTCTATTTATATACGGGTTACTAACTAAAAGTCCGTGGGGTGGTATCCTTGGAGCCCTCACCGCAGTTAGTTCCCCAATATTCTTAGCAAGAACCAACCTTATGAGATTAGACCACGACATGTTAAATCTCTTCTTCCCCTTCTCTATTTCACTACTTTCACTACTTGTTGTTTATAACGAAAAAAATAAGAGATTCATATACTCGATCTTACTCTCAATTACCACGCTCCTATACTACCTCTGGTACGCCCATTCCAATATAATAATAGTTCAATTAGTCTTTCTATTTATAGGCGATACTCTTATAAACGGGAAGATAAATAGAGATAGGATAATCTCCTGGGTTATAATTCTTCTACCTCAGTTATGGTACCTCTATGAAGCTCCTTTACAGTTATATAAACAGGTAATGACCCTCGTAATAGGAATAAACTTGAAGACAAACGTAGACAAATTCTTTTCGGATTTCCCAAACGTCTTCCTATCTATCTCAGAGTTACAAAAACTAGAGGTGATGGCTATCCTTAAGAGCTTGTACCTAAATTCCCTATTTTCAGCTATAGGTTTAATCGGCTTTTTTGTCTATATAATAACAAAGTGGAAAAAGGCGCTTTATCTTATACCGATATTCATAATGGGTCTATTATCATTCAGAAGCGGGGCAAGGTTTATTATGTATCTTGCTCCCTTCGCAGGATTTGGATTGGGTTATTTAGTTGAATTTGCAATGGAAAAACTCATTACAGGAGAAAAGAAAATTATAATAGTAAAAAGTATAACTGGTTTTATCGCTTTAATACTCTCGATCATGGTCCAATGGGACGTAAATGAATACGTAATAAGCACACCAAAGGCTAGTGCAAATACGGTGAGAGATATGGAATGGATAAAGAATAATACTCCCCAAAACTCGGTAATATGGACCTGGTGGGACTATGGTTATGCCTTCAACCTCTACTCCGAAAGGGCTAATGTACACGATGGTGGTAGTCAAACCTCACCGAAAACCTACTTTGTAGCGAGAAGCTTTTCCGTGGATAATCCGGAAAAGGGTTGGTTGATCACATCATTTATAACAAACTACGGGCTTAATAAGATCATTGAGCTTATAAATAATGGTGTAAAGGGAGAGGAGATAGTAAGTAGAGTTGAAAAAGGTGAATTCAAAGCTCCTATAAAAGTACCTACCTATTGGGTTTTCACAGCTGATCTTATACCTAAATTTGGTTGGATAAATTACTTTGGAACCTATGATTTCAAGACTAAAACAGGAAATAGCGGGAAAATAATCCTGCCTGAGAAATGTTACAACGTGAACGACAAGTCCATCTTTTGTGAAGATATAGGGGTGGAGTTCGATACGGAAAACAAAGTTCTAAGGACTCGTTCACAGGAGATACCTGTAAGAAGAATAATAATAAAAACGGGTAATAAAGCTAATGAAATACCTGTCAGAGATGTGGGGATAGACGTTGAAGTGGTGGACACACCAAAAGGCACAAGGGCCCTTGTCCTCGTACTTGATCCAAGCCAAACCGATAGTCTCTTCAACAAAATGTTCATCCTGAGAAATTATGACCCGAGGTTTTTTGAACTTGTACTCGACGATTTTCCCGTAATGGTAGTTTACAGAGTGAAGGACAGGTATTGACAAGGAAAGGGCTCTTGGCTATATATTAGATCAGTTAAGTTCCCGGGTAGCTCAGCCGGCAGAGCGGGCGGCTGTTAACCGCCTGGTCGGGGGTTCGACTCCCTCCCCGGGAGCTTTAATTTATTATTTTTTATGCTACTCAAGTCATAGGGATGGTTTAAATTTCGATACCCAAGCTCTTTCTCGCTATGATACCAACTAAGAAGGATATAACTGCTACTCCCATACTTATGGATAACATTTCCGTAAACTCCTTCTTAAAATCGACATCGTTTATCACAGAGATAAAAAGACTAAAAAGATAGATTATCCCAATGGCAGATAAAAGTGATAGAACAAAGGCAACGATGTAACTCGAAAATACGAAGAAAGGCCAGGTAAGAAGAAAAACCGTAATCATATAGACCAAGCCGGTATAAATAGAGGCTTTAACGGGACTTTTACTTTTATCCTTCTCCGACTTTTGGGATAGATACTCAGAAGCGCCCATCGATAAAGCAGCCGAAATCCCGAGTATTACCCCAGCAACACCTATTATTTTACTATTCTGCATCGCAAAGGTAAATCCAGCAAGGGAACCGGTAAGTTCCACCAGAGCATCGTTAAGTCCAAGTACGATAGACCCTATATACCTAAGACGCTCCTCCTCTATAAGCTTTAGAAGCATCTCTTCATGGGAAAACTCATCCCTCAGAATCTCACCAGCGACAGGATAAAATTTTTCCACCTCCCTATAAAGCTTCTCAGCCTTCTCCTCACCCTTTTCCAACAACTTAACCGCAAAGGTCAAACCAAAGATAAGATATACCACAAGATAAAAAAAGATCCTTATTTTATTTGGCTTCACATCCTTACCGGTAATTTCCCTCCATATATGGCAGTGTCTAAGTTCATCCTCAGCTATTCTACTTAAAACTTCTCCGTTACTACCTCCTACCCACCTCGCAAGTAACTTATATACATGATATTCCGTTATCTCGTTTCGCTGAAAGTTTAAGATGATATCTTCGCCTATACTCATACCTCCCCTTCTTAATTTTCACTTTACACCTAAGGTTTTATTATAAACATCTTCCGGTACAACAACAAGCCCGGTAATACCCACACCCTGATTGTTGCTGTTATCACTTGCAACGACTACAACCCTATACTCTCCCTTTTTATCAGGGGTAAAACTCGTTTCAAAATGGCTAATCCTACCCGCCCACTTCATAGGAAGTTCCAGTATCTTCTTACCTTCAAAGTAAACAATAGCAAGCACGTTAAACTTATTAGCATCCCAGATAAAATCGGGTCTAACAGGACAACCACACATCGGAGTAACATGAGCTCCTATAGTTACCCTTTCCCCCACCTTGTAGAATTCGTGAGGTTTTGGACTGTAAACATGTACTATCAAGCCATAGAAAGTAAAAACAATACCATCCCCAGTAATATCCCTCCCGGGAATGAGCCAAGTAGTCTTTACTTCTCTATGAATGTTATTTCCGGCGCCCAAGGGACCAACAACCTCTATCTCAAGCTTCATCGGTTCATCGATATCCAGAACAAACTCACTACTCGCAGCACCACCCTCTGATAGAATAGTTCCCCTCACTATCGGTTTTTTCATTATTATATCTGTGTTACCTGTACCCCCTTTTATAGTTCCTGTAGCTAATATACTACCGGTTAAGGCATCCCTCACCGCCACCTTTAGTTCCCCAACAGCAGTACCTACAAACTTTGCATCGTTAGCCTTAACCCTAACAACAAGCTTCGTGGGAATAGCATAAAGATTACAAACCATCACCACTACCATTACGATTCCAAGAAAAACCCTCCTCACTTTACTTCCTCCTATTTATACAATAAATTTTAATTGTCAATATTTAATAAAATCTTCTACCAAATTCAGTCGGAGTCGCCTTCGAAATCGCTAGAAAATCCAAGTATTTTAGCTGACTCTTCCTTAGGTAGTTGCTGTACGCTAGATAACTTACTCTCTATGGTCTTTGTCTTTCTTGTAGCCTCAGCGATCACGTTTTCAGCTTCCTTTATCTTCTTTTGAGCCTTTTCAAGAGTTTCCCTAAATTTAGCGAATTCCGTTTTAATAGCACCCAATAACTCCCATATCTCGCTAGAGCGCCTCTCGATAACAAGCGTCTTGAATCCCATCTGTAAGCTATTCAAAAAGGCACATAGTGTAGTTGGCCCTACTATGGTTACCTTAAATTCTCTCTGAAGTGTCTCAAGTAAACCAGGTCTACGGAGAACTTCAGCATATAGACTCTCGGTGGGTAAAAACATTATGGCAAAGTCGGTTGTATTAGGAGGGTCTATGTACTTATCCCTTATATCCTTGGCAAGTTCCTTAATCTTTTGTTCGAGCTTCTTAGCCGCTTCTTCAATCTCCTTAGGATTCCCAGAATCATAGGCATCTATAAGTTTATTGTAGTATTCCATCGGGAACTTAGCATCAATAGGAAGATAAACAAAGCCATCACCATTCTTATTCGGTATCCTAATAGCGTATTCAACCTTCTCTTTACTATGTTCCTTGACACTAACGTTCTTATCATACTGATCAGGAGTAAGAATATGCTCTAAAATTGCACCAAGCTGTACCTCACCAAACACACCTCTAGTCTTTACATTTGAAAGTACCTTCTTTAAGTCACCCACATCGGATGCGAGAGCCTGCATCTCGCCAAGTCCCTTATAAACCTGTTCTAATCTCTCGCTCACAAGTCTGAAGGATTCACCGAGTCTTTTCTCGAGGGTAGAATGTAATTCTTTATCGACTATCTCCCTTATCTCCTCCAGTTTCTTAGAATTCTCATCCTGTAACAATCTTAACCTTTCTTCTACGGTCTTTCTAACATCTTCCAACCTACTCTCGGTAATTTTAATCAAATCAACGAGCTGTTTGGAAAAGGACTCTAACTGTTCATTTTGCATGCCAGAAAACAGCTTAAACTGTTCTGTGATGTTACTGATAAAGGAATGAATAGAGGAATTTATCTCTTCCCTACTTCGCCTAACCTCATCCTTTAAACTTTTCTCAAACATCTCGTTAAATTCCCTGTAATTCCTCAATGTTGTCTCTAACTCCCTTATCCTATCAAGATTTTGTCTTAAGAGATCCATTATGGTATTGATGAGATTAGACGGATGCCTAAGTACCAAAAGAGTAACGATAACCACCTGTAAAACAAGCACACCCCCGATTAAAACCTCAACCATAAGCTCCCCCAAAAATTAATTATAACGAACAAAACTAATAGGTGATCTTTTACTAAAATTAACCAAATAGTAGAGAGTCTATTTCCTTTAATGCTATCAATGCTCTTTCCGGGATAGATAGATGGGGTGGACTTATCTCAGGTTCACGGGGATTTATCCTCACAACTTTAGCACCGTAATTATAGCCGAGCATCTCACTTGTCCTTCTTATAGTAGGTATCGCAGTTCCAGCACCTATCTCTAAAACGACCATCGAATTTCCCTTTTGTCTCTCAAGAAAACTATAGAACAATCTTCTCTGGGTATCCGTCCTCCTTGATATCCAGGACCAGTCTCCAAACATCAAAATATTCGGCCTCGCAACACCACCACAGTTCCTACAGCGGGGAATATTGAGAGCCCTCATCGTATCATAATCCACTTTTACATCCTCATCGTTAGGCCATATATCATCGGAACAGGGTTTTAAACACTGAAGATAGTGGATCGAACCATGTACCTCATAAACCCTAGACTCATCAAAACCTGCCTTCTGAAAATGACCATCAACATTGCTCGTAACGACAAAGTAGTCGAGCTTCAGCCTCTCTATCCACTTTAGCAGAATCTTAAAGCCCTCATGAGGTTCCACTTTCCTATACATCTCCAACCTATGCCCATAAAAACCCCATCCAAAAGCAGGATCCCTTTCAAACTGCTCTGGATTAGCCATATCGTAGAAATTCAATCCCAACCTCTCATAGAGAGGATAGGCCTTCCAAAAACCCTTTTCACCCCTAAAATCAGGAAGTCCAGAATCCACACCCATACCAGCACCAGCAGTTATAACAAGAACCTGAGCATCCCTTATAACATCAGCAACCTTCCTATATAAAGAAAACACAGGATTCACCCTTGAACCAAAGATACCCGAGAGAATCCATCGCTCCAACCTTAAGCCATAAAAGGCGGCGCCCGGATTCGAACCGGGGAATGGGGGATTTGCAGTCCCCTGCCTTAGCCGCTTGGCTACGCCGCCATCTACTAAAAAAGCGGGTGACGGGTTTCGAACCCGCGACCTCCGCCTTGGCAAGGCGGCGCTCTACCACTGAGCTACACCCGCACCCTCTGATTAAAACTTTATACCATAAAGATACAACTTGTCAAGTTACCAAAGCGAAAATCACTAATCGAAAAATACCGTCTCATCTCTTGAGGGGCCGGTGGAAACCATGAATACCTTTACACCCATAGACTCCGCGATGTACTCAATATACCTCATCGCATTGGAAGGTAGATCATTCTTATTTTTTATCCCCTTCACAGGCTTATCCCAGCCTTCAAACTCCTTATATATCGGTTTTGCCCTCTCTAACTTCCTGTAGGATAAGGGGAACTCATCCACAACTTCACCATCTATCTCATAGGCTATGCAAACCCTTATCCTATCAAGGCCATCTAAAACATCGAGCTTCGTTATCGCTATGTGAGTCATACCGTTTATCATCGCCGCATACCTTAAGGCAACAAGATCCAACCAGCCGCATCTTCTCGGCCTACCCGTTGTAGCACCATACTCACCGCCCTTTTCCCTCATATATAAACCTATCTCGTTATCCTGTTCAGTGGGGAAAGCTCCTCCACCAACCCTTGTCGTATAAGCCTTTACAACACCAATTACAGTATCAACCGCATTCAAACCCACACCACAACCTGTAAAAATCCCACCTATCGTAGGATTGGAAGATGTAACGAAGGGATAGGTTCCATGATCTATATCTAGCATAGTACCTTGGGCCCCTTCGTAAAGTATGCTTTTGTCCTCCTCAAGGGCCTTGTTGAGGATAACGGTAGTATTAGTTATATGATCCTTCAACAATTCTCCCCACTTTATAGCTTTCTCGTATAGTTCATCAACCTTATACCCTTCCTCGTTGAAAAATTCCCTTATGAGAACATTCTTGATCGCAACCGACAGCTCAAGCTTCTCCCTAAGCATGGTAGGATCAAGTAGATCCCCCATCCTTATACCAAGCCTAGCAGTCTTATCAGAATAACAGGGTCCAACACCTTTAAGGGTTGTCCCTATCTTACTACTTCCCTTAACCTTCTCCTGCAAAAAATCAAGTTTCTTATGGTAGGGCATTATAACATGGGCACTCTCACTTATCTTGAGATTATCAGCCCCTATATATACACCCATAGACCTCAAGTCTTCCATCTCGGTCAGCAATGCCTCAGGATCAATAACCATACCATTCGCCATAACACAGAGAGTCTCCCTTCTGAGAATTCCAGAGGGTATGAGATGTAGAATGTATTTTTTCCCATCTATTACAACCGTATGACCGGCGTTAGGCCCCCCTGAGTATCTAACAACCAAATCCTTACCTTCGGCGAGAAAATCAACAATCTTACCCTTACCCTCATCACCCCATTGGGCTCCTACGATAGCTATCCTTTTCATAGTACCCTTCCTCCCAAGCTATAGGTGTTTAAGAAAACCGATTCATCTAAAAGCATATCCCTATCCTCATCTATCTCAACGAGCCTGATCTTACCCAACTGTAAAAGTTCAGGTGTTATTATGAGAACTTTTCTCATGCCCATGACCTTAGCATACTCTATGGAACCTGGAATATCCCTTCTTACGATATCCCTCGCAACGTTGTAACCTTTCGACCTTAAAAGGGATGCGTAGTAAACGCCTTTGTCTTTACTTTCGGTAGTGTCAATGATCAGAAAGTCAACACCATAGGATAGGGGTAACCTATCCTGAGCTACTAGAACATCCAGTATATCATCTATATTAACACCAAAACCAATAGCTGGCTCATATCTACCATACATCTCCATAAGAGATTCATACCTACCACCGAATGCAACGGAACGACCCGCACCTTCCGTGAAAACCTCAAACAGAAAACCGTTGTGATAAAACATCCCCCTCGGCTCCGAAAGATCGAAAACCACCCCCTTAGTTAGATTATACCTCTCGAGAAAGTCGTATATAGTCCTTAACTCACTTACAATGGAAAATAAATCTTCCCTACCCTCGACCCTCTTCAAAAGATATTCCAATACCTCAACACCACCCTTAAAACTAAAGATATCCTTAAGAATGTCTCTGTGTTTCGCATCACTTATATCGATAGACTTAAACCTACCTCTTTCCTTTCTCTTAAGGATACCTAAAACCTCGCTCTTCCTATCCTCACTCAACCCCGTAAGTAGAGAATTTATAAAGCCCGAATGACCAACAACTATCCTCCAATCTTCTATCTTAAACTCCTTGAGTAATTCCACAGCTATAGCTATCATCTCACTCGATGCCTCAGGCTGATCCAAACCGATCAACTCAAGACCAGCCTGATAAGTCTCCTTCTCCACCTTATGGGTTACACCTATCGGCCATCTATAAACAAAACCGTAATAGAACAATCTCAAAGGCCTCGGATAATCCTTCATTATCGTGGAAGCTATTTTAGCCACCTGAGGGGTGAAATCGGGTCTCAGAACGAGGATCCTACCTGTCTCCCTTTCTGTCATCTTCACAATAGCCCCATCCAGCCACTTATCCAGTCTATGGTAAACATCGTCGTAATACTCAAACGTAGGGGTAACTACCCTCCTAAAACCCCATCTTCTAAAAACGGTAGCTATTATCTCTTTAACCTTCTCCCTCGCATCCGCGAAGGAAGGCGGTATTATCTTCACACCCTTAGGTAGTAGGAAATCCAACTTCCTCTCCTCTAAAAAAACCTAATCTAAAGCTAACATTTTGACCTCTATTATGTTTGGCATTTCCGCAATCTTTTTCACCAGATCATCTGGTACAGGCTGATCAACGTTTAAGAGAGCTATTGCCTCTTCCCCAGGTTTAAATCTACCAAGCCTCATACCCGCTATATTTATATTGGCCTCACCAAGGATAGTTCCTATTCTACCTATAACACCGGGTCTATCGTAGTTTCTGAAGTATAGGATATAACCCCTTGGTTCAGCTTCAACCGGGAAGCCATTAACCATGACGATTCTTGGATCATTCTTCCTTATAAGGGTACCGCATACACTTGCCTCTTTTTCTCTACTTCTCAATACGATCTTTATCAAACTAACGTACCCTTCCGTATCCTGAGACTTCTTCTCTATTACCCTTATACCCCTCTGCTTGGCTATATAGGGGGCATTAATCGAATTAACACCGTTACCAAGTATGGGTTTCAAAATACCGGCGAGAGCACTATTTGTGAGTAGTGAATGTAAGCCCTCCTCCACAACCTCACCAGCATACTCAACCTCAAACTCATCAATTCTACCGTCGAAGAGCTGTACAACAAAGGTACCGAGCTTAGAAATCAGATTTACATAAGGTTCAACCTTTGGAACAAGCTCGGGCTTTACAGATGGAGCGTTTACAGCGTTTCTTATTATGCCGCGTTTGAAAAAGTCAAAAACCTGCTGGGAAATTATGAGACCCACAACCTCTTGAGCTTCAAAGGTACTTGCTCCTATATGGGGTGTAGCTATCACGTTTGGTAATTTAACTAAAGGATGATCCGGTGGAGGTGGCTCCTCCTCAAAAACGTCAAGAGCTGCACCACCGAGATGGCCGGATACCAGAACATCATATAGATCACTCTCCACAACGATACCACCTCTCGCACAGTTAACGAGTAAAGCTCCCTTTTTCATCTTGAGCAATTTCTCTTTATTCAACAGATGCCTTGTCTCCTTGGTCAAGGGTGAGTGGATAGAGACAAAGTCAGCCTCGCTTAATAGTTCATCCAGCGAAACAAGCCTAACACCCAATTGCTTTGCAGCCTCTTCAGAAATATAGGGATCATAAGCTATTACACGCATCTGAAGGCCCTGAGCCAATTTTGCAACATAGGAACCAATTCTTCCTATTCCTATTATACCTAAGACCTTATCCCTTATCTCAACGCCCATAAAGCTCTTCTTATCCCATTTGCCCTGTTTCATTGATGCATCAGCCTGGGGGATCTTTCTAGCAAGAGCAAGTAGCATGGCTATAGCGTGCTCAGCAGCAGCAACGGTATTAGCTCCAGGGGTATTCATAACGATGATTCCTCTCTCGGTTGCAGCCTCTACATCGATATTGTCAACACCTGTGCCTGCTCTTCCTACTAGTTTGAGTTTCTTACCAGCCTCGATCACTCTCCTCGTAACCTTAGTGGCAGAACGGACTATTATCGCGTCATAATCCGGGATGATTTCAACAAGTTCATCCTCTTTAAGCCCAGTTTTTACGTGTACCTCAAAATCAGGATCCGTTTTGAGTAAATTTATAGCGTTATCGGAAATCTTATCCGCAATAAGTATCCTAATCATAACTTACCTCCATAGTATTTCCTGTGCTTTTTTAACACCAGCACCCAACTCGAACTTATAGCCGAGCTCCTTCAAAACACCCTCAACAGCACCTATAACGGAAAGTAGATCGAACTTGGTAACATAACCCATATGGGATATTCTAAAGATCTTACCCTTAAGTTGTGACTGACCACCCGCTATTATAACACCATACTTCTCTCTTAACATCTTTGGGATCTTTCCACCATCTATACCTTCGGGCACCTTAACCGCCGTAACAGCTTCACTAGGAGCCTTGGAAAAGAGCTCTAAACCTATGGCCTTCATAGCCTCCCTTGTAGCCTCGGCTAGTAGAGCATGCCTCTTAAAAACGTTCTCAAGTCCCTCTTTCTTTATCATCCTCAGAGTTTCTCTCAATCCTACTATTAGAGATACAGCTGGGGTGTAGGCCGTTTGGTTCTTGAGTTGATTCTTAAGCTCCTTGCTAAGATCAAAGTAATATTTGGGACACTTGGAACTCTTCGCAGCTTCCCAGGCCCTATCGCTAAGGGTTATGAAGGCAAGTCCTGGAGGCAACATAAAGGCCTTCTGAGAGCCACTTACCACAACATCAAGTCCCCACTCTTCGGTCTTTACATCAAAAACACCTATAGCAGTGATGCCATCCACAATACTCAAAATACCTCTCTCCCTACATAACTCGGCAAGTTCCTTGGTAGGATGCTTAACTCCGGTTGAAGTCTCGCTCGCCTGCCACAATAATGCTTTAGCATCAGGATTTTCATCAAGTACTCTCTTTACCTCATCAACACTTACAGCCTCCCCCCACTCTACATCTATACATACTGGTTTAATGCCATAACTTTCACATATTTCAGCCCATCTTTCACCAAACTTACCGCCCCTTACCACTACCGCTTTATCACCAGGTGAAAGAGTGTTAACAATAGCTGCTTCCATAGCACCCGTACCACTTGAGGCAAGAACTATCACGTCCTTACTCGTCTGAAACACGTACTTTAAGCCCTCTCTAACCTCCTGGAAAATCTCCTCAAAATCACTAGTTCTGTGGTGTAATATTGGCATAGCCATAGCAAGGGACGCCTCAGGTGGAACAGGAGTAGGACCAGGTGCAAATAAAAACCACTTTTTCATAACTCACCTCCTTATTTATGTAAACACCAATACATTCTACCCTCTTTTATCACAGTTGGGAAATATTTAAAAGTACCTATGGATATTGCAGGATATCATATTATACTGTACCTTAGAAAGATGAAGAGTAAAACTTACAACGTAGGTATCGAAAACGTACTTATAGCCCAATACACTGATTTAGAGAACGTCACAGGCGCTACAATCCTCATATTCCCTGAATCTGCTAAGGGAGTGGCCTTAACAGTGGGAGGAGCGCCAAGTACAAGGAATTTCGACTCCCTCATGCTAAACACCAACAGCCACCCAATCTATGCTTTCCTTATAACCGGCGGTAGTTCCTTCGGACTATCCTCTACGGATGGGGTAGTTGAATACCTAAGAGAGACTGGTAGAGGGATAAGGATAGATAACTTAACCATACCAATAGTACCAACCTGTGTCATATTCGATCTCTTCATAGGAAACCCTATATGGCCAAGTAGCGAGGAGGTCTATAGGGCCTGTAAAGAGGCAGGTAAAGTTATCGAGATAGGTTCGGTAGGAGCAGGAACGGGAGCTATTGTAGGTAAACTCTTCGGTGCTAAAAGAGGGACAAAAGGTGGATTAGGATACGTGGAAAAGGAGATAGGGGAAGTAAGAGTTGGAGTTCTGTCGGTAGTTAATGCGTTTGGTGACATAAAGGAAAAGGGGGAAATAATAGCCGGAACCTTAGATGAAAACAAAAAGCTAATCGGTACATCAAAAATGATGGAAAGGGGTATTGTTAGAGAGATAAGGGATTTAGGTATAAAAAACACAACTATAGTAGTAGTACTAACAGAGGTAGAGCTAACAAAAAGGGAAGCTTACAGAGTTGGTCAAATGGCCTTGGCAGGAATGGCTGAAGTAATAGATCCCGTATGGACACCCTACGATGGAGATATAGTTGTGGTACTCTCAACAGGTAACAAAGAGAGCAACCCAGTCATTTTAGGAACAGTGGCAAGAAGTTTGGTGATCGAATCGATACTAATAGCGGTTAAGGAAGCGGTATCCTTGGGTGGAATCCCAGCCTTTAGAGATCTAAGGGATACTTAAACCTCTCCAGTTCCTTTATCATAACACCGTACTCTTCCCTTATAGCGTTAATAATATTATCGACGTCATCCTCGTAGTAGGATGATGTGTATAACTCCATTATACCCTGGTTCTTATCCACCACCCTAACTATAGCTACTTCCTCATAACTCTCTATTATGGCATTTATAATGTTAACATTTGACTTATCGACGATGTACCTAATTACCAACTCGTAAGGCTTATCCATATTTCAGCCTCCTCTTAACCTCCCTCACGATATAGAAAGAACCTGTAAATACGTATAGACCTCCTTCTCTCAACATCTCCATCGATTCATCTAACGTAACAACAACGCCAAACTCCTTAAGTTCATCCTCTGTGTAACCCTTCTCAGGATTCTCCAACAAAAAAACTTTACCTCTAATTTCGCCCAAAATCCTATACCAATCCTTACCTTTAACCGGTGATATAAACCAAGTTACATTTCCACAAGTCCTCTCAATATCTCCCTTCAACCTATTAAGAGCATGGTAATTATGAGCAACATCGAGAACCAAAGTACTATCACCTAACCTCAAAACCTCGCATCTTCCAGGTAAATTAAATCTCTCAATAACATCCGTTAGATCGATTCTCTCAACCTCTCTACCAACGATATTCTCAAAAAGATACAAAGCCAGAGAAAAATTATGGGCAAATACAGAATTAAAGGTATTCAAACTAAGCTTCCTCTCCTTAACGTAAAGACCATCGTATATGAAATCAACTTTGCCAAAACTACAATCGGTCACTAGGTAACGAAAATCGACCCCAACTCTCCTTAAGATAGACCCATTCCTTCTAGCTACGCTACTTACAACCTCAAAAACACTATCACTAACGTCACCTATAACGGTAAAAGTACCGGTTTTTATAACATGAGCCTTCTCGAATGCTATTTCCTCTAAGCTATTTCCCAA
The DNA here is from genome assembly GCA_964590075.1 of uncultured Aquificales bacterium. Lineage (GTDB taxonomy): Bacteria > Thermosulfidibacterota > Thermosulfidibacteria > Thermosulfidibacterales > Thermosulfidibacteraceae > JAGDVO01. Next base: position 358,359 of record CAZPXS010000001.1, on the reverse strand, counting down.
AAATTCCATGTGATCAAAACCTATACTCGTAATAACAGCATAGTCGTTATTAAACACATTTGTAGCATCGAGTCTACCGCCAAGACCAACCTCAAGAAGTGCAAAGTCGAACTTACCAAAGGTAGCTATGTAAAAAGCGGTGACGGTGAATCTCTCAAAGGGAGTTAGAGTCTTCCATCTATCCTTTAGCCTATCCTCAACCAACCTATAGGTTTCCTCTATAAAACCCTCCTCTAAATAGATCCCATTTATCCTAATTCTCTCCGAAAAGGATAATACATGGGGTGAAAGATAACTAAAAACCCTAAAACCGAAGGATAGTAGCATGCCTTCTAGATAACTAAGTGTAGATCCCTTACCGTTAGTACCTGCGACTATAACAACTCTATTAGCTATCGAGTCTATACCGAGAATACCAAGAGCCTCAAGAACCCTATTAAGTCCTAGATTTATCGAGGTATCTATCCTATCTCTCAGAATCTTACCTTCCATCTATTAACAATGTTATTTATCCAAGCTCTTCCAGCATCATCAATATTCCCAAGCGTACCGAGACCTTTGAATAGAACTATAAAGTATATGGTTTTATCACTTCTACCACCAGATGGCGTTGTATCAAGTATCCTGTAACCGACTCTCAAAGCCCAACAACCCTTAACATAACCTAGATAAAAAGTCTTCTCGGGCCAATAGTCTAACTTCACGTCCCTCCTTAAGGCAAAGTTAAAATCAAACGAGCCGGTACCAAAACCAGCACTATACTCCATGTACCTCGATCCTGCCGTATTATCCTCGTAATAGTTTAAATTAACATTACCTCTCCAATCCCTAACTACATCTCCAGAGTACCCAATAGTAATCGCCTTTGTAGGTATACCTCTACCGTATACGTTGTAAAAAAGTCTTGTGTTAAGATGGAAATTACCGGGATAAAGATCGAATATAAACCTAACATCGGTTAACTTTCTCGAACCTACACCGAGGGAGTTAAACCTATAATCCTGTTCAACTATGAATCTTGCTATCTCCTTCGTTTGGTTACCACTTATAGTTATGAACCTATTTGCTAAAGAGTAAGTTAAAGTGTTGATGTTACTCAGGGTATCTCTATCGTCGAACACTATAACCCTCTTTCTATCACCGTAATTAGGCACGTAGACGTATCTCACCTCCGGGATCACAAAGTGGAAGAGCTCCCCGAGTATAGGCAAACTATAGGGCCTCATAACTATAGGACCACGGGTATAGAATCTAAAATCGGAGATCTCCCTACTAAGCGAATCACCAGAAACCCTGCCATTTTTATCCAAACTTTTACTCCAGTAGGTATAGGAATATGAATAGGTCGGTAAGAATCGCAGCATACCTCCTATGCTGAAGGGTAGGTAAAGTCTAGGATCGAGGATAAATCGTGTGAGTGTGAAATCTAAGTTACTATTACCATTTTTCTCTTTGTATACCAGAGCACCACTATAACCACCGATGAAAAGATCATTGATTATACCAGTTCTAATCGGGAAAAGGGAAAAGTTGAGCTCTGGGATTCTATACAACTTCTGGGAAACACCGGATAGATTATCACTCTGGTATCTCGCTATAACGTTTAGTGATGTATAGTCGGTGCGCTTCAAAAACTCTAAGATAGAATCACTGTAGATCTGAGAATACTCACTGAAACTCTCGGAATAGTATTTCCTGTAGGATGTGTTTTTTATGTCTATACTACCCTTCAATTCGGTATCGACACCTAGGAATCTATTGAATCTACCACTTAAGGACCATCTGCTACTCTTGTCCTTCTCCTGTATATAATCACCCTTCAGTCTAAGCTTTTCGCCAGGCGAGAATACATTCCTGTACTCAAAGGCGGTTCCTAAAGATCCACTGCTATAGGGCGTAAACCAAAGTGTAAGATCGCTACTCCTATCTATAACAAAATACACTGGTACTTTTACAAAGATCTTATCATTAGTCTTATATCCAAAGGTAGGGACTAACACACCGCTTTTTCTCTCGGACTTGGAGGGAGTCTGCAAATAGGGACTGAATAAAACTGGTATAGACTTTATCCAGCCTGTGAGGCCAAATATTCTTGTATAACTCTCAGTCTTTATGACTATACGCTTACCAGCTAGACGCCAATCAGGGTTCATACCACATTGGGACGTACATGTAGTTATAGTACCATTCTCAACGTTATAAACGTCCTCATCGACCTTCGTAACCTTACTACCCTCGTAGTAGTAGAAAGGATCAAGATAACCCCTTGCTCTATAGGCGACTCCTTTTTTCGTATCCATGTTGAACTCAAGTTTATCACACTTCATGTATCCCTTTACAAAATTACCTTTACCCAATTCATCCTTGGAAAGTTCCCAAACAACAACATTACCGGTTGCAACAACATCCTTAGTCTCGGTATTCATATGAACCTCATCGGCCCATATCCTCACATCCATATAGATAACTTCGACATTACCCTTAGCTATAACAACGGAAAGTTCAGGTATTCTCTCAACATAATCCCCATTAACTACTATCTCAGCCTCTTCAGCAAAGGCTAGGCCGTATAAAAGAGAAAAAAATATTATCAGAATCAGCCTCTTCATACAAAGAATATCCTCATTATCAAACCGGTTATCAGACCAGCCCAAACATCATCAAGAACAACGCCCAATCCCCCCTCAAACCTTTCCATCCTGTCCACGTACATAGGCTTATAAACATCAAGAAACCTGAATATTAAAAAGGCCTCTAGTATATGGGTAAAGTTATGACTACCTGTAATTATAAGAGCAAGCCACATACCGAGAACCTCATCTATAACTATCCTCTCACTATCCTCCTCCAAAAATAGCTCCCTTGATTCTCCAGAGAGCTTTATAGCAAGATAGGTAAGAAGGATATAAAGTAAAAAGACATAGACTCCCTTAGGGAAGATCGAATAAAGAACGATCCCGAGAACGGAACCCAAAGTCCCTGGAGCAATAGGCGAATAGCCAACGAACAAACCTGTTAGAAACAACAACTTAGCTATTCTCATCTATTATCTCCCTCATCTCTCTAACAGCCTTCACTATACCAACATAAACTGACCTTGCGATTATAGCATGACCTATGTTAACCTCAACAAGCCCTGGCGTTTTAAGGACAGGCACTATATTCCTGTAATTTAGATCGTGTCCCAAATGCACCCTCAAATCGTTCCTCACCGCTACTTCAGCAGTTTTATATATTCTCTCCAGTTCCCTATCCACATCCTCTCCCTTGGCTCTGGCGTAAATCCCTGTGTGAATCTCTATGGCCTCGGCGCCCACCTCTTTGGCCGCTTCAACCTGGAGAATATCGGGATCTATAAAGATACTCACCTCTATATCGTTATCCCTGAGTATATCAACAGCCTCCTTAACTTTCACGAGGTTTGAGATTATATCCAGACCACCTTCCGTGGTTACTTCACCCGGCCTTTCCGGCACAAGGGTAACCTGATCGGGTTTTATAGCCAAAGCGATATTCAACATCTCTTCACTTACCGCCATCTCGAGATTCAGCCTGGTCTTTACAGTCTTCCTAAGTAACTCAAGATCCCTCTCCTTTATATGTCTCCTATCCATCCTTAGATGAACAGTTATACCATCAGCTCCAGCTATCTCAGCCATTAAAGCAGCGGTTACAGGATCAGGCTCAACACCCTTTCTCGCCTCTCTGAGAGTTGCAACGTGATCAACATTAACACCAAGCCTTATTCTCCTTTTCATGCCAAACCTCCGAGATGCTTTTTTGCCTCCTCCTCTAAAATATCCGCGGTATGTTTAACCAGTTTCTCATTCTCACCTTCAACCAGAATCCTTAGTTTTGGCTCGGTACCTGAGTATCTCAAAAGTATCCTACCGTTACATCTCCTTATATCATCCTCCAACCTATTAACAATCTCATTAATAGGAGTATCCTGAATCGGTATCTTTCTACTCACAAAAACGGCCCTTTCTTCCCTCGGGAATCTGACTACCCACCTTTTCCTCAGTTCAGATAAGGGTACCCCCATATCTAGAACAACAAGTAGCACCTTAAGGGCGGTTATTATACCATCGCCTGTAGTCGTATGATCGGAGAATATTATATGTCCCGAGGGCTCCCCACCCAAATTCAACCCGAATTCCATCATTTTTTCAAACACGTATCTATCACCCACATTGGTTCTCAAAACCTCGATACCGTGAGACCTTAAAGCCACCTCTAACCCCATACCCGCCATGATGGTCGACACAACTTTATTATCTCTCAACAGTCCTCTATCCTTCATATATATGGCGCATATAGTTATAATATCATCCCCATCGAGTATATAGCCCTCATCATCAACGACTATGCATCTATCACCATCACCGTCGAAGGAAAAGGCTATATCGGCACCTACCTCTACAAGCTTTTTCCTCGCAGCCTCTGGATATAGGGAACCACAACCATCGTTTATGTTGTAGCCATCAGGATTAACCCCTATCGGATAAACATGTCCACCAAGCTCCTCCAAAACTATAGGAGCGACTCTATATGTAGCTCCGTTGGCACAATCCACAACTATCCTCATCCCGTCGAGATTCAAGTTATAGGGAAAAGAGTTTTTAAGATGTACGATGTATCTCCCTATAGCATCCACAACTCTCCTTACTCTACCTATCCTATCAGGCGAAAGTTCAATGTTGTTTTCCTCAACAATCCTCTCTATCTCCGCCTCTAAATTATCGGACAGTTTTAAGCCATCCTCGTTAAATACCTTTATACCGTTATCGTAGTAGGGATTATGGGAGGCTGATATCACTATCCCAGCATCAGCCCTCATATTTTTGGTTATAAAACTTATAGCTGGAGTAGGCATGGGACCCAATAGATAGACATCGGCCCCGACAGAACACAAACCACTACTTATCGCATACTCGAATAGATATCCGGAGATTCTCGTATCCTTACCTACAACAACTATACCTCTTCTGGACTTTTTATTTACCGATAAGACATAACCAACAGCCATACCAACCTTTAAGATCATCTCAGCAGTCATCGGCCATACGTTGGCCCTTCCCCTTATACCGTCGGTACCAAATAATCCCATTACCTCAAAACCTCCAACACGATCTTATTCGTATTTGAAATAGCCCACGATGGTATCCTTAATCTAGCTTCAATAAGCTTTTGCTTAGCTAATAAAACACCGTCGACAGGCTCTGTGTAAACCCGTTTTATCCTCTTCAGTCTCGACTCTTCGGCCTTCAGAATGACGGTGGTAGGGCTATATATATATGGGACTCTCGGCTTTCTATGCCATAAAACTATTACAGGAACCTCCTTCTCCGATATAACCTTTACCTTTACCTCTATATATTCCGGAATAACCTTAACCACCTCAACACCAGAGGGAACATTTACATTCCTAACTCTTATCTTATTTAAACCCTCCTTTGCATCCTCAAAACTAACGATCACGGATATATCCTTGGGTCCTATCTTATTTATCAACCATGAGCTACCGCGAACCCTGACAGTTGCGGTCTGAGGCAAGGTACTTTCAATTATAATATTGTTCCCAATATCCCTATACTCTATAGGTACAACGAAGGCCATCTCCATAACACCCTGGGAATTAACGTATCCCCATATGGCTAACCCTATCAATAAAGCAAGAACCCTTTCCAACCATAAACTAAAATTTATCCTCATAATTTCCCCTTACTATTACTTTGAATATAACCTATATTGACATGGTAAAACAAGTATGGCAGTAATAGCAAAGTCTTTAATAAAAAGATGGGGAGGTAGTGAAAGGTGCCAAATTTAAAATCCGCAAAAAAGAGGGTAAGGCAGGCAGAAAAAAGAAGGCTGAGAAATAAGGCGATAAGAAGCGCTGTTAAAACGAGTATTAAAAAGGTTTTAAAGGCGATGGAAAGTGGTGAGTCCAAGGAAAAAGTTATAGAGCTTATGAGATTAGCCCAAAAGGCTATAGATAAAGCGGTAAGTAAAGGAGTGTTCCATAAAAACGAGGGAGCCAGAAAAAAATCGAAGCTCATGTCCAAGGTCCACGAGTATCTTTCAAAGAGCTGATAATCCAAGGAGGTAAAATATGGCTACATGTAAAGATGGTTGTAAAAACTACGATAAAAATATGAAGATGTGTAACTGTTCTTATGAACCGTGTAGCAGAAAGGGATACTGTTGTGAATGCTTAGCATACCATAGATCTAAGGGTGAACTACCAGCCTGCTACTTTCCAAACGAATACGAAAGAACCTACAATAGAAGTATCAAGTTCTTCATAAAAGTCTACTCCTCCAATTAAAGTTCTCTATGAAACTTACATATCTCGTAACTACCGGTTAAGACTGGCTCCAACCTCCTATAGAGTTCTTCCACCATGTAAACCGAGCGATGTTTACCACCTGTACAACCGATCGAAACTATAAAAAGGCTTCTACCATCTCTATAGTAGCTATCAATGTTATCCTTAATAAAGTTAAAAACCTGATCCAAAAAAGCTCTCACCTCACCAAAACCTTCTAAAAACTCCGCCACGCTACCATCAAGGCCCGTAAGGCTTCGCAACTTAGGTTCGTAGTGAGGATTCGGTAGACTCCTCGCATCAATAACCATATCTGAAAAGGATGGTATACCCTTTGAGTAAGAAAAAGATAGAAGTATCAGTTTTTTCTTATCCCTGTGATGATAGATGGATCTTATCAAATCTCTCAACTTTACAGAGGTAAGATTTGTAGTATCTATAATTCTATCCGCAAATTCCCTTAGAGGACTGAGAAGTTCCCTCTCCTTTTCAACGGCCCTCTCTATTATCGGATCTCCCAGAGGATGATTTCTCCTTGTTTCCTTATATCTTCCCACTATTGTGTGAATATCGGCCTCTATGAATAAAACTTCCCTTTTAATATCCTTAGGAATAGCCTCTAACTTTTTGACCAGTAACTCTATATTCCTTACATCTCTAACATCCACACCAAGAGCAATATCGAAATCTTTAAGGTAATCTATACCGAGTAGGCTATCAAAAAGAACCATAGGTAGATTGTCTATAGTGTAAAAACCCAAGTCTTCCAATGCCCTAATTACAGTACTCTTACCAGCGCCCGATAACCCTGTTACTATTATTAGATTCCTGGTCATAATCAAACGGTAATTAAACCGTAGAGATTCTTCCTTTTCCTATATAACACATTAACCTTACCCGTATCGGAGTTTATGAAGACGACAAATCCTTTACCATCCTCATCAACCTGTAAAAGTGCCTCTTCTATCGACATCGGCTTTATATCTATACTTTCCTCGACTATCCTAACCTCATCCCCCTCTCTATCTAAAGCTCTCAAGCTATCACCAACCAAAGCTTCCCTGTTGTCCCTACCCTTTGGTACATTCCTTACCTTTTCCTTTTTCCTCCTTAAAACCTCCTCCATAACATCCACAGCCCTATCTATAGCTGCATACATATCATCCATATCTTCAGTAGCATGGAAAACACCTTCCTTAGCACTAACAGTCATATCAACAACGTATCTATATCTCTCCATGGACAAAACAACCTGAATCATTATAGGTTCCGTCAGATATTTCTCCAACCTTGCCAATTTCTTTTCAACATAGTCCTTGATGGATTGAGATAGCTCAACGTTTTTTCCTGTTATCACTACCTGCATCCTTTACCCTCCTTTTTCTACAAGATGGTATAGATAGTTCTTCCCTATACTTTGTTACAGTTCTTCTTGCAATACTATAACCCTCGCTTCTTAATATTTCACATATCTCCTCATCGGTTAGGGGATCCTCCTTTGGCTCGTTTTCTATAAGCTCCCTGATCCTCTTCTTTATCTCAAACCCCTTATCCTCAAAGAATATCTTAAGAGGAAATGTTCCCCAGGGTGTGTGGATATACTTATTATTAACCACTCTACTTATCGTAGAGATATGTAGATCAAGCTTCTCCGCTAGTTGCTGCAGATTTAGAGGTCTTATACTCTTTGGCCCTTTCTCAAAAAACTCTCTTTCCAACTCAACTATAGCTTCTATCGTTTTTCTCAAAGTCTTCTTTCTCTGCTCGATAGCTTTTATTATACTCTGTGCCCTCTTAAATTTTTCTTTAAGATAATCCCTCACCTCCTTATCAAGCGTACTATCCATAAAGCTCTTATACTCCTCTCTAACAGACAGAACAGGTAAAATCCCCTCGTTTAAATGCACCTGAAACTCATCCCCAACCTGTACGACATAGGCATCGGGAACAACATAAACCGTTGCCTCGCCATCGTTGAAACCATATAGAGGATAAGGTTTTATACTGCCTTTCAACGAATCCATGTTTTCCACGAAATCCTCCGACGATGAAACACCTAACCTTTCAAGCTGAAACTTCAAAAACTCCTCAAAATTCTTAGACCCAATACCCTCAGGCTCAATAGATTCCATCAGAACTAACCTTAGCCTTTCAAGTACATTGGGATCATATCCTATATTTTTAGCTATACTCTCAAGATCATCAACCAGAAAACCTCTATCATCAATGTACATCAACAACTTTAGAATAATCCCTATCTCCTCATCGCTGAGACCTTTCAGAGAGACCACCTGTTCTCCAACCTCCTCACGCCAATCGATCTTTGCGGGTAATCTTTCCCAGAATAGCTTCTCATCCTCATCGCTATCGAAAAGGCTTGATATATTAACCGGTCTCACCTCCTCGAGGAATATGTTTTCCCTCATTTCCTCTTCCACCAACTCACAGAGATCGAGTAAAGGCATGGTTAACAACTCTAAGGATAGTAGTATCTCCTCACTTAAAAGAAGCCCCTGTTGCAGTTTTGGCTCTATCTTTAAGTTATTCTTAATATCCAAAAAATACCCCCCTCATAACTCAAAATCGCTACCTAGATACACATTCTTAACCTCTTCCATCTGGGCAATCTCGTAAGGAGTACCTTCCGCTATTACCCTTCCATTGTTAATAATATATGCTCTATCGGTGATTTTCAAAGTTTCTCTCGCATTATGATCGGTTATAACTACCGAAACCTTAAACTGGTCCCTAAGCATCTTTATAAGTTCCTTGAGTTCTCCTATTGTTATAGGATCAAGGCCTGTAAACGGCTCGTCAAGTAAAAGTACTCTAGGTCTCAAGGATATAGCCCTTGCAACCTCAACCCTTCTTCTCTCACCTCCTGAGAGAACGTAACTAACCGTATCCTTTAGGTGCTTCAAACCAAAGATCTCCAGTATCTCCATAGCTATACTGTTTCTCTCATCCTCGGGGATATCCTTAAATTCAAGACCGGCAACTATATTTTCCCAAACCGTAAGTTTTCTAAAAATCGAAGGCTCCTGAGGTAGATAACTCAAACCCATCCTTGCCCTCTTATACAGGGGGAAATCCGTCACATCCTCACCGCAGAGTTCAACCTTACCACCATCGGGCCTAACTATACCCGCTATCATATAGAAGGTTGTGGTCTTACCCGCACCGTTGGGCCCCAAAAGCCCCACAACCTCCGATTCCTCTACTTTCAAAGTAACTCCATCTACCACCTTTCTCTTTCCAAAATACTTAACCAGAGAATCCGCAAATAGAATCATCTCTTACCCTGTTCCTCCCTCTTTGGAGCAATTATAACCCTTACACGTTCCTGAGATCTATCACTCTCCACTATACTCTTCTCATCCTTAAGATAGTATATTATCCTATGACCTGTAACCACATCCTTACCCTTTATCGCTTTAGGGTTACCCTCAAATATAGCCTTTTCCTCATCGGGATAGTAGTAGGCTATATTTGAAACAACCGTTAAATCACCCTTTATAACCTTAACGTTACCTATGGCGGTAGCCTTTTTGATCTTATTGTTTTCATCGGTTTCAACTATCATCCTGTCACAGAATATCTTGAGCTCTCCTCTCGTGACGACAACATTTCCTGTAAATTCCGTTATCCTCTTTTTACTATCGCTTACCGCACTCTTAGCCTCTATATAGGTAGGAACGTTGTTGTCAGAACCCTTTTTATCCTGATCCTTTGAAACACTGGACCTAGGAGTACCTAACGTAACCATCGGTAATAAAAGAACAAACATAAATAGAAGAAACTTCCTCATCTTACCACTACCCTCCCAAGACTTTTAATCTCTATCCTTTCATCGTTCGTATAATAACATGCATCGGAGCCATAAATCTCCATTCTACCAGAAACATACTTAAAATAGGCGGGAAAGCAGAACATCCCCCTATTAGTATACCATACCAACTTATCCGTCGATATGACACCCTCCTTCCCCACCTTTATGGTAACATCGCTATTGGCAACTCCAACGAACTCTCTCCTATTATACTCTCCCTCTCTAGCCTCTATGGTAAAATCCTTACCTTTACCACTATAGGTTATAATAAGCCTCTCCAACTTCAAAACATCCCCTGAGATCTTTGCACTCTCCGACTGCAACCTCCACCTAACCTTATCCTCCGATATACCCTCTAGTGACACATCCTTTATAACTCCCTTTTCAACTGTACTGTTCTCCTCATTTTTGCTCAAAACATTCAAGTTACTATACTTCATGTAATACCTGTAACCTCTAAAGAGCGATAAAAGAACAAAAATAAATAGAGCGATCAAAAGTATGTGTTTAGAATACCTGGGTAATGTCATACCAGATACCTTTCCATCAGATCTTCCCACTTACCCTTAGCCATTATTATCATGTCCACAACTTCTCTCACCGCCCCCTTACCACCTAAAGCCTGTGTAACGTAATGTACGTATTTTTTAACCTCCGGATGGGCATCCTTAACACAAACCGCAAAACCAACCCTTCTTAAAATAGGGATATCCACAACATCATCGCCTATGAAAGCTATCTCATCATCACTGAAACCGTATTTCTCCTTTATCTCTTCGTAAGCCTTGAGTTTGTTTATAGCGCCCTGATAAACTATCTCTATCCCAAGTTCCCTTGCCCTAACATCAACGGCCTTTGAACTCCTCCCGGTTATTATAGCAGTTTTGACACCGATTCTATGAAGCATAACTATCCCATGACCATCCCTTACGTTAAAATACTTGAGTTCTCTACCTTCATCATCGATAACGATCTCTCCCCCAGTTAGAACCCCATCCACATCTAAAATCAACAGTCTTATTTTTGAAAGATCCCTTTGCATGTTTTCTCTCCTTGTATTAAATTCTAAGCCATGATCTACTATACCAAGGTGGAACTTATAAAGGATTTAGCAGATAAATGCAAAGAAATCTATATAGTTGGAGGAGCGGTAAGAGACTATCTCCTTAAAAGAGAAACACACGACATAGATGTAGTTGTAGATAGAGACCCACAGGAACTACTGAAATATAGGCATTTCATAGTCCTGGATGAAGATTTCGGGATATATAGGGTGATACAGGGTAGGTACATCGTGGATGTTTGTAAAATGCAGGGACCCTCTATAGAGGATGATCTAAAAAAGAGAGACTTTACCATAAACGCAATAGCCTATGATATAAAAAAAGGGGAGCTTATAGATCCCTTAGGTGGATTAGAGGATATAAATAGTAAAACTCTCAGGATGATATCCGAGGAAAACCTCAAGAGTGATCCTATAAGACTAATTAGGGCTTTTAGATTTTGGTTGAATCTAAAGCTAAAGTTTGAAAGGGAAACTTTTAGAAAGATCTGTGAAAATAGGACTCTTATCAACAACGTCGCAAAGGAAAGGATAAAGGAGGAACTGATTAAAATAATCAATAATAGACACTCCTACAGAGCCATAAATCTCCTTAACAAAGCCTGTTTACTAAGAGAGATAATAACGGAACTAAGGGACACAGAGGAACTTGAAAGCGGTAAATTCTACGGAACCACTCTACTTGAACACCTAATCTACAGTTATCTCTTTGCTGAAGAACTCGTAAATAACCTTGAGAAACTACTACCCGATGAGATTGTATCAGCACTGGATGAAGAGACGGAAACGGGATTAACCAAAAAAACACTAATAAAACTTGGGGCTCTCTTTCACGATATAGGAAAACCAAAGACCTTTATGATAAGGGATAACCTCTATACGTTCTGGGGACATGACAAAATCGGTTCAAAAATAACGAGAAACATTCTTAAGAATTTGAAGTTCTCATCGAAAACCTCAAAGTTCGTGGCTACTCTCGTTGAAAACCACATGAGGCTCCATTTACTTGCCAGAGCTGGCTTTATAACAGAAAGGGCAAAGGGAAGATTTTTCAGAGAACTCGGTCTTGACGGCATAGCTGTAATTATAGTATCTTTAGCCGATTCTCTTGCAAGTTCTGGTAAAAATGGTTTTAATTACCTATTGCCTTATGCAAGAGAGATGATAGATTTTTATTTAAGGTTACAGAAGGAGAGTGAATTACAAAAGCCTTTACTAAACGGCTACGAGATAATGGAACTTTTAGGACTAAAACCTGGCCCAAAGGTGGGCGAAATAATAAGAAGGTTACTTGACGCCCAAACAGAAGGGTTAATTAAAAGTAAAGAGGAAGCGATAAGATTCCTGATGGAGGTGGAAGGTAATGGAAAAGGGTGAATTACTGTTCACAAAAGAACATACATGGGTGAAGCTTGAGGACGATGATACCGCGATTATAGGACTATCCCATGTAATAGCCGAGGAACTCGAGGAGATATCTCATATAGAACTACCGGAGGTGGGAGCGGAAGTCGAACAGATGGAAGTTATAGCGACGGTTGATGGACTCAATGAGATTTTCGATGTATGTTCTCCGGTAAGTGGTAAGATAGTGGAAGTAAACGAAGCTCTGATAGATGAACCGAACCTTATAGTTGAGGATCCATACGGGGATGGTTGGATAGCATTAATAAAGATAAGTGACAAAGAGGAGCTAAATAGGCTTATGCCCGAAGAGGAATACAGGGAGTATGTAGATTCCATAATGGAAATAGAAGAAGAGTACGAGGACGAAGAGGGGGACGAGGATATTTATTGACTTACTACACTATTTTAGTTTATCTTTAACTAAATTTACAAACTAAAAAACCTTTAAGGAGGAACCGGTATGAGCATGCTCAAGGACTTAGTTGAAACCATAGCAAAGGCCATCGTGGAAAAGCCCGAGGCTGTACAGGTTAACGAAATCGATAGTGCTAAAACTATCGTACTCGAACTAAAGGTGGCACCTGAGGATCTAGGAAGGATAATAGGTAAAGAAGGAAACAGGGCAAAAGCCATAAGAACAATCCTTGCTGCAGCCAACAAGGATAGAACAAAACGCTGTATCCTTGAAATTCTAAGCTAGATCTCAAGGGGTGGGTTTACAACAGCCCACCTCTCCTTTTTAACACCATCAATTAATACTCTCCTACCCTCTATTCTTACCCTACCTTCCGCTATCAACTTTATAGCCATCGGGTAAATTTTATGTTCATACTCAAGTATTCTAGCTGAAAGGGTCTCCTCCGTATCATCGTCGTATACCGGGACAGCAGCCTGTATTATAATAGGCCCCGCATCCACCTCTTCGGTAACAAAATGTACAGTACATCCCGCTATCTTCACCCCATAAAGAAGAGCCTGTCTCTGCCCATGTAATCCTGGGAAAGATGGTAACAGGGCTGGATGAATGTTTATTATCCTGTTTCTAAAACGTGAAACAAAGTAAGGGGAGAGAACTCTCATAAAACCGGCAAGACATATCAGCTCAACACCTCTTTTATCGAGTTCATCACCTACAGCTCTTTCAAACTCCTCTTTGCTTCCAAAACTCTTAGGATCTATAAACAGTGCCGGTATACCGTGATTTTTTGCGCGAGTAAGAGCGTAGGCATCCTCCTTGTCTGATATCACAATCTCGATCTTTGCAGGTAGTTTACCAGCTTCTATACTGTCGATTATAGCCTGTAGATTACTACCCCTACCGGATACAAGTACACCCAATTTGATCACCTTAGATCCCATATCCTCACCTCCCCATTACCTTCAGTAATCTCTCCAACGGGAATTACATCAAAACCACTCTCCCTCAAAATATCACTAGCCTTATCCACGTCATCCTTAGAATAGACGAGTAACATACCTAATCCCATATTGAACGTTCTATACATCTCCCTTAACTCAACTTTACCCCATTCCTTGATAAGATGAAATATAACAGGTACTTCCCACGATCCCTCGTATAGAACCAGATTATACCTACCCTTTAGGATTCTCTTAGGTTTCTCCAATAAACCTCCCCCAGTTATATGAACCACAGCCTTTGGTATAAGACCTTTTGCTTTCAATAACTTAAGCTGCTTAACGTATATCCTCGTTGGCTCTAAAAGCTCTTCTCCCAAGGTCCTACCAAGTTCAGGTATATAGTCTTCAACACCTAGCTTCATAACATCAAAGACGATCCTACGCACCAAGGAGTAACCGTTACTATGTAAACCGCTTGAGGGTAAAGCTATAACAAGATCACCCTCCCTAACCTCACCTCTTATAAGGCTCTCCTCCTCACACACACCAACCATAAAACCGGCAAGATCGTACTCGCCCTCATTATAAAATCCTGGCATCTCGGCAGTTTCGCCACCTGCAAGGTAACACTCACTCTCGATACACCCATTAACTATCCCGGTTATGATTTCCTTATAAATCTTTTCCTCGAGCCTACCGCAGGCAATATAGTCGAGGAAAACAATGGGATCCGAACCAGTAGTGATAAGATCGTTAGCATTCATAGCAACAAGATCTATACCAACGGTGTCGTGCTTCCCGCACATAAAGGCAACTTTTAGCTTGGTACCTACTCCATCGCAGGTGACGGAAAACACCGGATTCTTATAACCACTAACCTTAAAAAGCCCCGCGAATCCGCCTATATCGGATAAAACACCTTCCCTTTTCGTTCTACCTGCAAGCTCCCTTATGAATCCAACCAAACCCTCTGCCTTATCTATATCAACACCCGCATCTTTGTACCTCACCCTCAATCCCTCCTTATCCCGTAACTTTTTAGTTTCCTGTAAAGATGAGCCCTCTCTATACCAAGCTCCTCTGCTGTTCTGGATATGTTCCAGTCGTTCTTTTTAAGGAGTTTCATTATATACTCCCTCTCAAAGAGTTCCTTGGCCTCCTTAAGACTTACCGGCCTATCCGTGGAAAATGTAGAACCGAGTGGGAAGGGTAGATCTTTTTCCTCTATGACTCTTTTATTTACAGTAATAACTAATCTTTCCATAAGGTTCTTCAACTCCCTAACATTTCCCGGCCAGTCGTAATCCATAAGCACCTTCAAGGCACCTTCAGAAATATCCTCCACATCCCTTCTATACTTAACGCTAAACTTTCTTATGAAATACCTCGCCAGATAGGGAATATCTTCCCTCCTTTCCCTAAGAGGTGGAACGTATATAGGAAAAACGTTTAACCTATAAAAGAGATCCTTTCTAAAGTTACCCTTAGCAACCTCCTCCTCCAGATTCTTATTGGTAGAGGATATAACCCTGATATCTATCTCTATAGGGTAAGTCCCGCCGATTCTCTCTATCTTCAACTCCTCAAGTACCCTGAGAACCTTGGCCTGAACAGCCAAGCTCATATCACCAACCTCATCGAAGTATATGGTACCACCGTTTGCCAACTCAAACTTACCCCTTCTGCCTTCCTCCGAAAGGTTACAGGCTCCCTTCTCCCAACCAAACAGCTCATACTCTATCCTATCGGTAGGAATGGCAGCGCAGTTTACCTCAACAAAAGGACCCTCTCTTCTCGGGGACAAATCGTGTATCATCCTTGCCACTATCTCTTTTCCAGAACCACTTTCCCCGTATATGAGAACCCAACAATCGGTTGGAGCAACTATCTCTATCGTTTCCCTCAACTTCTTTATGGCGTCACTGACACCTATTAGCTCCCTATCTTCCGTTATTTTGGCCCTTAGTTCCTTTACCTCGAGTTTTATCCTACCCTCCTCTATAGCCTTCTCCACCTTGAGAAGGAGCTTTTCGAGATCAAGGGGCTTTTCGAGAAAATCGAAGGCACCTAACTTTACCGCCCTTACCGCAGTCTCTATGTTACCGTGCCCAGATATTATGAGGATCGGTAGATCTGGATGTAAGGACTTTACCCTTTCCAGTATCTCCAGACCGTCTATATCGGGTAACCAAATATCGAGTATAACAAGATCTGGTAGCCTCTTTTCAATGATACTCAGAGCTTCCTCTCCAGTAAGAGCACCTTCCGTTACATAGCCCTCATCTTCCAGAACTTCTCTGACCGTTGTTAGTATCTCTGGCTCATCATCCACAACGACAACGTATCCCCTCAACTCCTATAACCTCTCACTGGAATTTCTATAATAAAAATTGCTCCCTTCGGATAGTTATCTTCCACCCTTATATATCCCCCGTGATCCGCTATTATCCTGTCGGTTATAGTAAGACCGAGTCCCATACCTCCATCCTTTGTGGAATAATAGGGTTTAAATATCCTTTCCTTATCCTCATCCGGTATACCTACCCCCGTATCGGCAATTCTAATTATTAGCATATTCCTTTCTCTATCGTATTCCATATCTATATCTATCCTTCCACTACCATTCATAGCATGAACCGCATTGTCAAGTAAATTCATAAAAGCTCTCCTTAACTGTTCACCATCGGCCATAACTCTCTCAGGAAAATCCTTACCCACCCTAAGTTCTATATAAACATCTTTATTTGTGATTCTATATAACTCAACAAGTTCCCTCATTATATCGACTATGTTTGTCATCTCGAATTTAACCTCGGGCATTCTTGCGAACCTGTAGAACTCATCCACCATCTTTTTCATGCTATCCACAGACTTGATGATCGTATCAACTATCCTTGAAAAACTGTCCCTATCGTCGATCCTATCGAGATACTTCTTCAACAATCTCTGGGCCGATAGTTTTATTGGTGTAAGCGGATTTTTTATCTCATGGGCCAATCTCCTTGCAACCTCCTCCCAAACAAAGGCTCTCTGAGTCCTAACAACATCCGTAACATCATCCACTATAACTATAAACCCAGATAATTCGCCACTATCGGATCTCATGCCACTTACCTTTATCAGAAAGTTCCTAATTTCTCCCCTCACTTCGAATTCAACGCTACTTGTTAAGGGCCTTTTCCAATCTAACGAACTTCCCTCCCTTAAAGAGCTAACGACAACCTCGTATATCTCCTTAAACCTATCCCTATCAAAAATCTCATAGTACCTCTTACCGACTAGGTCTTCAACCATAAATTCCAAACCAAGTAGTTCTATGAGAGCCTTGTTAACTAGGGTTATCCTCCCATCCCTATCTATGGCAATTATACCAGAATTAACGCTCTCTACTATAGTCTCTATAAATCTCTTCCTATCCTCTAAAAGTCTAGTTTTTTCACCAAGCTGAGAGACCATTTCGTTGAAGGATTTAGCTAATAGTACAAGCTCATCCTCACCGCTTATATCTATCCTAACGGAGAAGTTCCCCTTAGAAACCCCCCTTGTGGCATCTATTAGAAGTTCTATAGGTTCGACAACACTCTTTGCGAGTTGTAATCCAAACCACACCGAGGCAAATACTACCATCAGCATAACAAATACAAAGGTATAAACGTAACTCCTCTCCACATAAACCTTCATCCTACTTAGCTGTACAAATTCTCTATAAACACTTTCAACGTAACCGAGACCCTTGGCTATATCTTTAGGCAACCTATCGACAAATACCAAAACTCCATCGCCTATAGGTTTAAAATAGAAGAAATACCTACCAACATAGAAGGAACTAGTCTCCTTGGTTATCATAACCTCTCTAACTGAATTTTTAACATCAACCTCATCCATATAATCGCTTCTACTTTCGACTTTAATGGCTCCACCTTTAGAATCGTAGACTATTATAGCTACCAACTCATACTTCCTCATGAATTCTTCCAAATTACCTATATTTCTGTAGTTAGAGGCTAAGAGTTTTTCCGAGATAATAGCCATGGATCTTTTCTTCTCCTCTATCAAAGCTTTGGATAGGGATACCGAACTTTCCGTAAGTAGATTCAACCTACTGGAAAACCAATTCGATAGAGACTTGTGGATAAAACCGACCGATATAGCTAGTAGGAAAAAGGCAGGAACTATACTCACTATTATCAGACTCGCTATAACTTTAAATCTGAAAGAAGCTCCAGCTAACCCCCTTCTTCTTGCAATATAGGCTTTTATGAAAGTTCGGGCTATTAGAATCAAAAGAACAACTATCACTATAAGATTTATGTTCATTATCAAAAAGACAACTATATTTATCGGATATAGAAAAACTCCTTTCTTCATTTCAAAGTAGGATTGTAAAATTAGAAGTAGAACCAATAAAACGAAGAGACTTATTATGAATATAGGCCTACTGATTTTACTTTTTTCTAACTTCATAGTTTAAAAAACAAGGATGCCAATCTGTTTTATAATTGGAAAAGAGACCAAACAAACTCCAAAATCCTGTTAAATACTCATTCTTCACAATAGCTCTTACTCTGGCTGGTGGATTTTTCGTTTCAACAACAACTGGCAAATTAAGCACAAAGTTGACAAAATTCTTATAATCTTTAAATCTTTTCTTATCTCCACTTTCTACTATATACATCTTATTAATTGGATCGTAAGAAAATATATAATTTTTTACTACCTTTTCTTTACCTATGTCAAATTCCAAGACAAGTTTGTAATCCAAACCGTCTCTAAAACTTTCATTAATATCATTTATGAGCCCTGTATCAAAGCGGATTATGACTACAAAATGCGAATTATCAGGAAAGTATTCACATTTGAAAACTTCAAATTCGTATGAGAACAGGGGGGATGGTAACATCAACAGAAACATATAGCTCACAAATATCACAAAAAGACAAAGGGCTTTTCTTTTCAATCTTGATATCTCCGCCTCCTTATTATATAAGGATAGCATGAAATTGGATATTAATACAATAAAGGACTTGATAAAAGTAGCCCTTAAAAAGGAACCGGCTGATCTTGTAATAAAAGGAACAATGATGCTAGACGTTTTCTGCGGCAAACTGGAAAAAAAAGACATAGCTATAAAGGGTGGCTTTATAGCGGGTATCGGGGATAAATTTGAAGGAAAAGAAGAGATCGATGCTAACGGCTGTTTCACTATCCCAGGATACATAGATGCTCATATACACTTGGAAAGTTCCATGCTACATCCAGTAGAGTTCGTGAAGGCTGTTCTGCCAAGAGGGACTACGGCCGTCGTATCCGATCCACACGAGATAGCAAATGTACTTGGTAACAAAGGTATAGAGTTTATACTAAATGAAACGGAAGGATTACCCTTAGATTTCTTCTTCACCGTACCCTCCTGTGTCCCTGCAGCAAAGGGCCTTGAAACCTCAGGTGCGGAAATAACATTGGAAGATATAAGATACTGGATAAAACATCCAAGAATAGTGGGGCTCGGAGAAGTAATGAACTATCCGGGAGTTCTCAACGGAGACGAGGAAGTTTTAAACAAGATAATGGTAGCTATAGAAGCGGGTAAAAGGATAGATGGACATGCACCACAACTAATGGGAGATCAACTGTGTGCCTATGTAGCCTGTGGAATATGGTCCGATCACGAATGTACAACGCTGAGAGAGGCCGAAGATAAGCTAAAAAGAGGCATGTACATAATGATCCGAGAAGGATCAACTGCAAAGAATATGGCCAGCCTGTTACCTCTAGTTAGAGCCTACGGTGTATCGAGATTCATGTTTGTTAGTGACGACAAACATCCTGATGATCTACTGGAAGAGGGTCATATAGATACTATACTGAGAAAGGCGATATACATGGGGCTCCCACCTAACATAGCTGTAAGGATGGTGACCTACAATCCTGCCTTCTACTTTGGGCTACCAAGGAGAGGAGCTATAGCACCAGGCTATATAGCCGATATAGTGATAGTTAACAACCTGAGAGAATTTTTCCCCCACTATGTTATAAAAAACGGCAAAATAGTTGCCAAAGATAGGAAGCTAACTTTCGACCTGGTACCTCCCAAAACCATGAAACTCAAAACCTTTAACGTAAATTTAAAGACTAACGAGATATTTAAGATCGAAGCTAAGGGAAGAAGGGTCAGAGTAATTGGGATAATTCCGGGGGAGATAATAACGGAAGAGATCATAGAGGAACTACCGGTTTTAGAGGGGAAAGTTTTGGCTTCACCGGAAAAGGATATACTTAAACTGGCAGTTATAGAGAGACATAAGGGAACCGGTAATATAGGGCTTGGTTTTGTGAAAGGGCTTGGAATCAAAAAAGGAGCAATAGGGTTGAGTGTAGCCCATGACTCCCATAACATAATAATCGCTGGAGCTAATGACACTGACATGGAAGAGGTATTGAGGGCCATAGTGGATATGGAAGGTGGAATCGCAATTGCGGTTGACGGTAGGATAGTAGAGACACTTCCCTTACCTATAGCTGGACTGATGTCTGATCTCTCGTTGAACAAGGTGGTGGATAGACTGAAACAGCTAAAGGTAATCGCCAAATACCTCGGATCCAACCTTGACAACCCCTTTATGGCACTTTCCTTCCTGGCCCTACCTGTTATTCCAAAATTGAAACTGACAGACAAAGGTCTATTTGACGTTGAAAAATTCTCATTCGTAGACCTCTTCGTAGACTAAGCGGATGGTAACCTCTAAAGAATCTAAGATCCATAGTAAAAGCAGAATTTATGCCAGAAGGCTTGAAGGTATATTCAAAGTCCTATTTGGAATGTCCGCCCTAATGGTAGGATTGATAATCCCAACCCTGATATTCATAATCCTAATTGCGGAATCAAAACTCATAATAGAAAAACAGGGCATTTTAAATTTCATACTCGGTAGAGAGTGGGATCCCGTAAATGAAAACTTTGGTGCATTACCTCTTATCGTAGGAACTCTGATAAGTACTTTCCTTTCAATGCTCTTTTCAACACCAATTGCCATAGGAATATCCATATTTATAGTGGAAATAGCTCCAAAATGGGCAAAGGAAATCGTAGCCCAGGCCTTAGATTTACTGGGGATAATCCCGAGTATAATTTACGGGATGTGGGGATTTCTTGTGCTTGCCCCTTTCATGGCAAAATACATAGAACCCTTTCTACAAAACCTTTTCAAAGATATACCAATCCTTAATAAGCTAACTGAAGGCATTCCAACTGGAGTAGATGTGCTAACTACAAGTCTTGTACTTTCCTTAATGATAATGCCTTTTATGAGCTCCATACTTAGAGAGACTTTTGAGATGGTTGATAATACTGTAAAGGAATCGGCCTATGCACTTGGAGCAACGAAATGGGAGGTTATAAGTTCAGTAGTTATAAGATCCTCAATACCGGGAATAGTTGGAGGCTTTATAATTTCACTCGGTAGAGCTATAGGTGAGACTATGGCGGTGGCTTTTGTCGCAGGTAACAAACCCGAAATACCTAGATCACTACTTGATGCCTTTGCAACGATAACCGTAGCTCTTGCAAACCAGTTTACCGAAGCCGATACAGATATATACCTATCAGCCCTATATGGTCTTGCTCTTATACTCTTTCTAACCTCTTTTATTCTACTACTTGTAGCAAAGAGCATACTATACAGGATGAAAGGTAAATGGGGTGGCTAAATAGATTGAATATTAGAAAAATAAAGAGTTTTATCATGTTAGGTCTATGTACAATTGCTGCTCTTTACGGACTATTCTGGTTGATCTGGATCCTATCAACGCTTATCCTTTACGGTTCAAAGGCGTTGAGTCTCGAACTCATATATCTCGATCCAAACCCGCCTGGAATAGAGGGAGGAGGGTTAAGACCGGCCTTTGTCGGTCATTTTATCCTAGTTACCATTGCCACTATATTAGGAGTACCCATAGGCTTAATGGCTGGAATATTCTTTTCAGAGTACGGTGGTAGGTCGAAGTTTTTCGTACTACTCAGAATGATAACCGACATACTGGTAAGCGTCCCGACTATAATAATAGGGGCGGTCGTTTATGCCATACTCGTTAAACCACTACAGCATTTCAACGCTCTAAGTGGTATAGTGTCATTGAGTATAATAATGATGCCTATAGTTGCAATCACAACGAACGAGATGCTAAAGCTAGTCCCCAACAACCTTAGAGAAGCCGCATACGGGCTTGGAGCCTATAAGTGGGAGGTAACGCTAAAAGTCGTTATTAGAGCGGCAAAGGTAGGCATAATAACAGGTGTTCTCACATCGATAGCCAGGATAATAGGAGAGACTGCCCCATTATTATTCACATCCTTTAGTAACACATATCTAAACTTTAACCTCCTAAAACCAATGGCGTCACTAACCGTATATATTTTCAACTATGTTATGGGTCCCTACGATTACTGGCATGAACAGGCATGGGCTAGTGCCTTTATCCTAACCATCACCATCTTTTTAATATTTACGCTAACGAGATTAGCCATAAAATACAGAAAATAAGAGGGATGGGTATGGAGAGAGCCAAGATAGAAGTCTTAGACCTAAACTTTTACTATAAAAACTCTCAAATCCTCAAAAATATAAACCTAAAAATCTATGAAAAACAGGTAACCGCTATAATCGGGCCATCGGGATGTGGTAAAACCACGCTTTTAAGATGCTTCAACAGAATGCACGATCTATATCCGGATAACAGGTATGAGGGCAAAATCCTGCTTGACGGTAGAGACATACTATCGAAGGATATTGATATCATAGAACTCAGGAGCAGGGTGGGAATGGTTTTTCAAAAGCCAACTCCATTTCCCATGTCCATATTCGATAACGTAGCCTTCGGTTTAAAGCTAAAGGGGATAAGGGGTAGTGAACTAAAGGATAGAGTTGAAAAGGCCCTAAAAGATGCTGCCTTATGGGAAGAAGTTAAAGATAGGCTCTATGATAATGCACTATCCCTATCAGGTGGTCAACAGCAGAGGTTATGTATAGCAAGAACAATAGCTGTAGAACCGGATGTTATTCTCTTTGACGAACCTACGAGTGCCCTTGATCCAATATCAACCGCAAAAGTGGAAGAATTGATAGTAAAACTCAAGGAGAATTGGACAATCATAATAGTAACCCACAACCTCCAACAGGCAGCAAGAATATCGGACTATACAGTTTTCATGTACCTTGGTGAAATTATAGAATTCGGACCAACAAAGGAAATGTTCATAAAACCAAAAGTCAAATTAACGGAAGACTATATAACGGGAAGATTCGGTTAATTGTTTTTATCTATCTGCCCAACTCCATTTTTTCTATAGGGAAGTGGTATATACTGGACTGATGGTACCATCGAACCAACGGGTTGTGGGAATAGCTCCATTAACTGGTAAACTTCCTCTGGCACATCGGTCGAAACATTCAAACCCATTGCTCTCAAATGATCAACGGTCAAGGGATAATCGTGAGTATACTTACCCGTGGATAACTCATCGGCTATTCTCTCCGCCTTTGATCTATCCATACCATTTGCCACAAGTAATCCAGTAACATACTCCTTCATCTGGTTTATAGCTTTTTCAGCAACGTCAGCCATAATAAGCGTATTATCCTCTATATCTTCTATAGGTTTCTTCTCCAGAACCTTCAAAATAGAGGCAGCTGGCATACCTCCCAACTGAGGATCAACAGGCCCCAAAACCGCATTATGATCCATAATAATCTCATCGGCGGCAAGTGCAATCAAAGTACCGCCGCTCATAGCGTAGTGAGGGATAATAACCCTCACTGGTCCCTTATGTCTTATCAAAGCATTCGCTATCTGTGTAGCGGCAAGGGCAAGTCCACCCGGGGTATGTATTATAAGATCTATAGGCATATCCTCCGGTGTCAATCTTATAGCTCTCAATATCTGCTCCGAATCTTCTATACTGATATATCTAAAGAAAGGAATACCAAAGAATCTTACCCCTTCCTGCCTGTGTATGAGCGTAATAACCCTACTACCCCTCATTCTCTCTATCTTTGCTATTAGGGCATTCCTAACACTCTCGAGCATCCATCTCTTATATATCGGAACAAAAACAAAGAAGAAGACAAACAAAAACCACAAAAAGTTTACGAAGGAAGCATAAATATCCATCCTCATCCTCCTTTCACAACATATATAATTAATTTAATATACTACCATAGTAAAAAGAGTCAATTGTGTTAAAAGGTTTAAAGCTCTTCTGGATATGGGTTTAGATATTTTTGAGATGCAAGATAAATTCCAATGTCCTTCAGTTTGTTAAGTAAATTGTTGAATTGCCTCTTCTCTCCTACTTTTAGCATGTCCGGAAAATACCCATATATGTGTTGTAATACGTTAATATGCGCGTTTACAGTTGGATTTTTAGAGAAAGTTTTTTTAAAGAGTTCCTCATAGCTTTGTATTGTTTTTTCAAAGCCTATGCTATCCCAATTTGCTATCAACCTTCCCATTTGCTTAAGATTAGAGGGAAAGTATAGCATTATAAGATATTTATACCTCTGATGAAACCTTACATCTTACCGGCTCCTTATTTATACACCTACTTAAGACAACTATAGGTCTATATCCCAAGATCCCCTCCTCAAATAATCATTTCTACTTTAACTCTTTAGGTTCTTAAGATAAATCATAGGATAAACTCTGAGTATTTCTCAAGTTCCTCCTATTATAAAAAATACTTGATATAGTTAAACTAAAAAGCTAAACATTAGAAAACGAGAGATTTGGGAGTAAGTTATGTTTGAAGGAAGATTGGAAAAACTTAATGATCTTTCGGACAACACAAAAGGTAAATATGTTTTATACTCTATGGAAGCCTCTATAAGGGAAGATTTTAACTTTAGTCTTGAGTTTGCAGTGGAAAGGGCAAACAAATTAAATAAACCTCTAATAGTAAGCTTTTTCATAACCGATAAATACAGATATTCGAACCAGAGATACTACAGGTTTATGATAGAAGGAGTCCTAAAGACCAAAAAGGCCATAGAAGAGAGAGGAATAAAGTTTGTAATTCAGAAGGATGATTTTGTAAATGGTACTTTAAAACTTTCTAAAAACGCAGTTTGCATAGTATTGGACAAAAATTACTTAAAAACACAGAGGATATGGAGGGAAA
Source organism: uncultured Aquificales bacterium (assembly GCA_964590075.1). Classification (GTDB taxonomy): domain Bacteria; phylum Thermosulfidibacterota; class Thermosulfidibacteria; order Thermosulfidibacterales; family Thermosulfidibacteraceae; genus JAGDVO01. The sequence continues at coordinate 333,197 of CAZPXS010000001.1, read as the reverse complement.
GGATAGCTCAAAATTCACAAGTAGCGGTCTATCAACTTGAAAACGACGTTGTCGTACCTATAAAACTGGTAGCGGATAGACCTATACCATACGCATACCTATATAGAGATAGGATAAACAGGCTAATCGATAGATTTTTAAAACCCGTTGAAAAGCTCGATCTAAAGGTAAAATCACTTGATTTGGATATTGAGAGTATGGAGTTTGATTCGGTAGATGGATTCTTAAGTATCCTAAACATAGACAAAACAGTTCAAACGGTTGAAAAATACTATGTAGGCGGGTATGAGGAAGCGGAAAAGAGACTCAGAGAATTTATAGAGAAAAAACTCTTTAGATACAAAGAGCTAAGGTCGGATCCCTCAAAAGATTACACATCAAATTTAAGTCCCTATCTACACTTCGGACAGATTTCACCTTTGAGGATCGTTTTGGAAGTTTTAAGACATTACGACAGAAGAGATGAAAACGTGGCATCGTTCCTTAACGAGCTTATAGTATGGAGGGAACTTGCAAGGAATTTTTGCTGGTATAATCCCTTATACAACCAGTATGAAGGTATCTCCGACTGGGCGATAAAAACACTGGAGGAACACAAAAAAGATAAGAGGGACTATCTATACTCACTACAAGAGTTCGAAGAAGCCAGAACTCATGATCCCTACTGGAACGCGGCGCAGATGGAATTACTAAAAACCGGAAAAATCCATAACTATATGAGAATGTACTGGGCTAAAAAGATAATAGAATGGACGGAGAATCCAAAACAAGCCTTTGATATTGCCTGCCATTTGAACGATAAGTACGCCTTAGATGGGAGAGATCCAAATGGTTATGCGGGAATATCATGGTGCTTTGGTAGTTTCGATAGGCCCTGGAGGGAAAGAAAAATCTTCGGAAAGGTAAGATACATGAATGATAAAGGTCTTGAAAGAAAGTTTGATATGAAATCCTACTTACTCAAAGTCAACCTACTCTAGAACGATATTCCACCACCTCATATCTTTATAATCTAAATAAAATCTATTATAAACAGTAGCATGAAAAAGACAAAGGGAATAGAAATTTCGATCTATATAAGAAATCTAAGTGAAGAAAAGATAGAGGAAATCGCTAGTTTGTTAAATCCATCTTACGGTTGGGCAATAGAAGAACAAAAGGGAAAAACAAAGCTCAAACTTTTTGTGTCTGAGGAAGAATCCATGATTTTAAAAAAATATCTATCATCCACAAACCTAAAATATGAAATAAAAACTATGACGGATTGGGAAGAAAACTTTAGAAGAAGTTTCAAAGGAGTAGAGGTTGGTAGATTCTTCGTAAGACCACCGTGGATAGAGAAGAGAGAAGAAAAAGTAGATATAGTAATATACCCAGCGAGTGGATTTGGCACAGGCGATCATGAAAGTACAAAGGGTATGCTTATGGCTATAGATAGACTATACGAGGGGAATCTCGGTTTCCATAGGGCCCTTGATGTTGGTACTGGATCCGGTATCCTCTCGATAGCGGCTAAAAAACTCGGTCTTGTCGATGAGATTTACGCCATCGATATATCAGATCTTGCCATTGACAACGCTACTACAAACATAGAATTAAACGGGATCGATGGAATATTTTTAATTCTCGGAACAATCGATACCCTGAATCCAAAGGCAAAATTCGACCTAATAATGGCTAATATAGATTCCGAAACACTCCCGAAATTAAAGGAGGATATTGTGGATCTATTAGATAAAAACGGTTTTCTTTTGATTTCTGGTTTTACAAAAATGAATTTTTGGATAATAGATCTATACTCAACATCACTAAAACTTGTGGATACTATAGCTATTGAAAACTGGGTTACAGCTATATATTATAAAAATTAAGTGTAAATAAAAACAAAACAGGAGGAGAAAATGGTGATTTTGGAAAGAGAAGACATAAAGGAATTCGACTTAGATTCATTTAGTATGAGAGTATTCTTAAAGGCTCTTGAGATACTGGGAGGGCCGAGGAGGTTGATAGAATATAGGAATCTCACATGGGTTCCCTCACTTATACAAGCCTCATACGCAATCACAATGTCAAGGGAGCTATTAAAGACAGAAGATGAAATAGCCAGTTTCCTCGGACTTACGAGACAAACTGTAAGGAACATGTTAAGGGCAGACGAAGAGTTGGTTCTAAAAAAACTCGAAGGTGAGTTGGAATCGAAAACTATCAAGGCCCACACAGCTGGCGGTCTTGCCAAGTTAGCCTATAGAGAGATAAAGGAAGGCAGAGATAATCTGGATATACTAATAGGTATACTTGGTCCAGCTATAGGAGCCCTGGAAATAATATGGCCTACGGAAGTTCTCAAAAAGGTTAAAGGAACCAAATTCCCAATAACTAAAGAAGAACTCATAGAAAAGCTAAATGGTATGAAGATAGAAGGAATAAGTGCAACGAGAATAATCGAAAGTATCGATGAATTCCCGATAAAAAATCCCGCTCATCTCTTAAAAAAGATAAGGGAAGCTATAGAAAGGATAGAACAGGAAAAGCAACCAAAACTGGATTTATAACTTACTTTTCTATCCCAACCCTAGCTTGGACTCCCTTCTGGTAATAATGCTTAACCTCTATCATTTCCGTGACTAAATCGGCCACCTCTATTATCTCCTCCGGCGCGTATCTACCTGTTAAAACAACTTCAACGTTATCAGGCTTCATCCTCAGTATCTCTAAAACCTCGTTTGTATCAGCAAGTCCCATATATAAACACACGTTTATCTCATCCATAATCACTATATCATAGTTACCACTTACTATAGCATCCCTCGATTCTCTCAACCCCCTTTTAACAATCTCCTTGACCTCTTCGTTTTCCTTGCCTTTAAATATAAAGTAAGGCGTACCGTACTGCCTTATCTCAACCAAATCCGAGAATCTCTCCTTTAGGGTTTTTAGTTCACTGTAATCCTGGCCCTTCAAAAACTGAGCTATAAAAACCCTCAAACCTGCCCCAACAGCCCTTACAGTAAGACCCAAGGCACATGTAGTCTTACCTTTTCCATTCCCCGTATACACCTGTATGTAACCTTTTTCCAACCTTCCCATTATAACGATCCTCCATGGTTGTGACTTAAAAGAAAACTCTTAACTTCCTCAAAATCCGGTAACAAACCAAACCAAATCTCAACACTATAAAGCGCCTGTAGTATTAACATATCAAGACCATTTATAAACCTTAGACCAAGATCCTTAGCCCTCTTCAAGAATGGTGTTAAAGGAGGATTGTATATAGTATCATACACCACAGCATCTTTCTTCAATCTGGAAAGATCAAAGGGGAGTTCACTAGCTCCATCAAGCCCAACACTAGTTGCATTAACTATAAGATCAATAACACCAATAATCTCATCAACCCTATCCCAATCTATAGGATAAACATTAGCACCAAATCTTTCGGTAACCATCCCCAATTTTACCTTATCTCTATTAGTAACGAATATCTTTGGTACACCCATTCTGATCAGTCCATATATAACAGCCTTCCCAGCACCTCCCACCCCAACAACCAAGGCACTCTCTATATCCTCTACTCCATTAACCCTTAGACTCTCCACAAATCCTATCCAATCGGTGTTAAATCCGATGAGCTTATCCTCCCCCCTTTTTATAACATTCACAGCGCCTATAGCATCAGCTTCTAGAGAAAGGTGATCCATACTCTTTAAGGCCCTCTCTTTAAAGGGAACGGTAACGTTAAAACCTACCGAGTTTTCTAAAAAACAGAGCCCATCCAATACCTTTTCAAAATAGCCGAGTTTTGCTTCTATAGGTAAATATACCGCATTTATGGAATACTTATCGTAGATAAAGTTATGGATGAGTGGAGATAGGCTATGCTTTACTGGGTTTCCTATAACCCCCAGTATTTTTACATCACTCGGTATAATAACCATTACCCGACTATTTCCAAGCTATTGAAAAAGTATGAAATCTCGTACTTTGCACTCTCAGGTGAATCCGATCCATGTACAGAGTTCTTCTCTACATCTAACCCGAACATTCTCCTTATAGTACCCTCACCGGCCTTGGCAGGATCGGTAGCCCCCATTAATTCGCGCCACCTTGATATAACGTTATCCCCCTCGAGAACCATAACAACTATAGGCCCCGAAGACATAAAATCGGTAAGACTATCAAAAAATGGCTTACCCTTATGGACATGATAAAAACCCTTCGCCTGTTCCTTGGTTAATTTTAGCATCTTCATAGCGACTATCCTAATCCCAGCTTCCTCTATCATGGAAACGATCTTACCTATAAGGTTCCTACTAACAGCATCAGGCTTAATTATAGCCAATGTCCTTTCCATACCTACCTCCTTGTCCTAACTATAGCCTTTAATTCTCTTTCTATATCCTCTGCCAACCCCCAGAAAACCTCATCTACCTCTTCACTGGTTAAGGTACCCTCCATCTTGGAAAAAACAAAACTGATAGTGTAACTAACCTTACCCTCACCTATCTGCGGGCCCTTGAAAACATCTATCAACTTAAATTCACTCAAGTAACCTATATTCCTAGACTTTATAAACTCCTCTATCTTTGAGTAACTAAGGTCACTATCGACTATGAAGGAAAGATCCCTCGTAACGGAGGGATAGGGGGAATAGGCTCTATAGCTATAGATTTTCTCTGTATCCACAAAAGGTTCTAAAATTATCTCACCAACGTAAACGTTCCTTTTTAGATCGAATCCCTCCTTAATGTCGGGATGTAATTCTCCCACTTCCGCAACAACCTTACCGTTATATAACCAACAACAACTTATCCTCGGATGAAGATAGGGTTTATCGCTACCAGCTTTAAACTCCACATTTCCAATTCCCATACGATCAAAGAAAGTTTCAACTATACCCTTGGCATCGTAAAAATCGAAAGGTTCATAGGGTTTTGACCAGTGCTTTTCTTTTCTACCGGATAGTAGGAAACCTAAGTGTAGAGTCTCGCCGTACTTTCCATCGGTATAATTAAAGGCCCTCCCTACCTCGTATATGGCAAAGTCAAATATAAGATTACTATGGTTTCTACTTGCACATTCAAGTAAACCGAATACAAGACTGGGCCTCATAACCGACATATCCTCACTTAGAGGATTTAGTATCCTTACGTATCCATCCCCATTCAACTTTAACCTTTCAGCAAAATCATGGGGTATAAAACTGAAGTTTATCACCTCTTTCAAACCCATGGAGTTAAATAGCCTCTTGACTTCCATTTGAAATCCGTAGGTACTATAAGGCTTCTCCCTCTGCAATTCACCAGAGGGTAACTCATCGGGTACATTACTATAACCCCATATTCTCGCCACCTCTTCCACAAGATCTATAGGACGTGTAACGTCAAGGCTTCTAAAGCTCGGAACCTCAACTTCCCATTCACCATTATCTCTAACATCCACCTTAAAGCCCAGGGATCTCAGGATCCTCTCCGAATCTTTAACCTCAACCTCACAACCTAAAACCCTACCAACGTAATTAGGATCAAAAGAAATTACAGGTCTTTTTATGGAGTTTGAAAACCTATCTATGTAGCCCTTCGCGACTTTACACCCCGTAACCTTACAGATAAGATGGACAGCTCTCAGGGCAGCGTTAAATAGACCCTCTATATCCACCCCTCTTTCAAACCTCTTAGAAGCTTCCGTGGCAAGATCGAGCTTCTTAGAAGTTCGTCTTATAGAGATAGGATCAAAATAGGCACTCTCAAGTAAAACCCTTTCTGTACCTAAAGAAATTTCACTATTTGCTCCACCCATTACACCGGCTATGGCAACGGGTTTTTCTGTATCGGCTATAACAAGGATACTATCATCCAGTATCCTTACCTTACCATCCAAGGTCTCTATCTCTTCATTCGGTCTTGCCCTTCTAACCACAATCCTACCACCAGAGAGCCTATCAAAATCGAAGGCATGTAGTGGCTGACCAAACTCAAACATAACATAGTTGGTAACATCAACCACGTTGTTTATAGGCCTCATACCAAAGTTGAGTATCCTGACCTTTAACCAAAGGGGAGAGGGACCAACATTAACATCGTACATATACATGGCAACATAACGAGGACAGGCCGCCTCATCCTCCACAATTACATCGGTCACTTCCCTTATATCCACCTCGTCCGTAGGATAACTAAGATCGGGTAAAGTTAGTTTCCTACCGTATATAGCCGATATCTCCCTTGCAACACCTATAACACCGAATAAATCTCCTCTATTAGGCGTGGGAGATATTGTTAACACAAAATCATCAAAACCTACTAATGAAGCACCATCCAAACCCGGTTTTACCGATCTATCAAGTACGATAACACCAGCCGGATCAGGATCGGTACCTAACTCCATCTCCGATAGCAACATCCCCTGAGATTCAACTCCCCTTATCTCACAGGTAGAAACGGAAACACCGTTGGGTAATACCGAGCCTGGCCTACAATGGATAACCACATCGCCCTCTTTTAAATTCCTATCACTACATACGACTCTATAGGAAGCCTCACCATCGTAAAGATTAAGGATTATTAAGCTCGGTGTGTAAGGATGAGGCTCTATCGCCTTTATAACCGCGCTTTTTGTATTCTTCAGTTTCTCCCTTAGATCCTCTACCTCCTCAACCTCAACCCCAGCATCTATGAGTCTTTCGGCCACATCATAGGGATTAAGCCCCGAAAGATCAACAAACTCGGAAAGTACACTCCAAAGAACTCTCAAAACATCACCCCCGGCACCCTAGGAAAACTGTTTCAAGAACCTCATATCGTTCTGATAGAAAAGCCTTATATCATCAATACCATACTTCAACATAGCTATCCTTTCCACACCAAGACCAAAGGCAAATCCCGTAACACCTGTATAACCCACATATTCAAAAACCTTAGGATCAACCATACCGCAACCGAGAATCTCAAGCCAGCCGGAATTTTTACAAACACGACATCCCGAACCACCACACATAACACAACCTATATCCATCTCTGCACTTGGTTCTGTAAAGGGGAAGAAACTCGGACGGAATCTCACCTTCGTACCTTTACCAAAGATACTCCTTGCAAAATGAGTGAGAGTCCCCTTAAGTTCACTGAAGGTCACGTTTTTGTCCACATATAGACCTTCAACCTGATGAAACATGGGGGAATGAGTAACGTCAAAATCTCTTCTATAGACCTTACCTGGTGCTATTATCCTTATGGGAGGCCTATAAATCTCCATAACCCTTATCTGAACAGGAGAGGTATGGGTTCTAAGTAGGATACCTTCGGAGATATAGAAGGTATCCTGCATGTCCCTAGCAGGATGATCTTGAGGTATATTTAGAGCCTCAAAATTATGATAGTCATCCTCTATCTCAGGTCCCTCTGCGACGAAAAAGCCCAACTCCCTAAATACATCCACAATCTCATCCATAACTATGGTTATCGGATGAAAGGACCCTATTTCTACCCTTCTACCAGGAAGGGTCACATCGAAGGAGACTTTCAACAACCTCTCATTCTTTTCCCTTTCCTTTATAAAATTCTCCCTATTTTCTAAAAGTCCCGAAATATAATCCTTCACCTCATTCAACAACTTACCTATTCTAGGCCTTTCCTCCTCCGCCACATCCTTCAACTTCTTAAGCCAATCAGAAATAACCCCTTTCTTCCCAAGATACTTGGCTTTTAGATCTCTAAGAGCCTGGAGATCCTCTATCTTTTCTACAACCTCAAGTACCTCTCTTTTTAACTCCTCCAGCTTCTTCTCTATGTCCATATTAAGCCACCTTTTGAGATAATGCCTCCTTAACCAAATCTACAAGATACTTAAAGACCTCAGGCTGTTTCACAGCCATCTCCGCAAGCATCTTCCTATTAACATCCACACCTATAAGTTTCAAACCATGTATGAATTCACTGTATTTGAGGCCGTAGGCCCTAACAGCAGCATTTATCCTCACTATCCATAGTCTCCTAAACTCCCTCTTTCTTACCTTTCTATCGCGATAAGCATAGGTAAGAGCCTTTATAACCGTCTGCTTGGCTATCTTGTAAAGCCTACTCTTAGCACCCCAGTATCCTTTGGCTAATTTAAGCCACTTCTTTCTTCTCCATCTAGTCTTAGGTCCACCCTTTACTCTCATAGCTGTTCCTCCTTAAAAAGCGTAAGGTAATAGCCTCTTGATCCTTTTAACGTCTTCCTTGCCTACCAGAGCCGGCCTTCTCAAACGTCTCTTCCTCTTGGAAGGCTTCTCCTCATTAAGGTGACTTCTATTCGCCTTTCTCCTCTTTAACTTCCCCTTCGCCGTAACCTTGAATCTCTTGGCAGCGCTCTTATTGGTCTTCATCTTGGGCATAATAGACACCCCCTTCCTACTATAATCGGAAAAGTATAATTAACATTTCACAACCCTTATATCAAGTCTCTAAAGAAAAATCGTATACCACCCTTCCCCTATATATGGTCTTTATAACTTTACCCTTTAGCTTCCACCCTTTAAAGGGAGTGTTTTTACCTTTAGAGTAGAACTTCGAAGGATCAACTACCCACTCTAGGTCAGGATCTACAACTATGACATTGGCAAATTTACCGATATCGATCCTACCAGCATCAAGATTATAAGCGTTAGCAGGATTTACCGTCATAGCTCTAATGACTATTTCAAGCGGTAATTTACCATCCCATACCAGTTTCAAAACCAAAGAAAAAGCAGTCTCAAGACCGGATATACCAAAGCTAGCATTTACATAGTCACCCTCCTTTGAAAGCCTATCGTGTGGAGCATGATCGGTCGCTATTATCTGAACAACTCCTTCCTTCAGAGCCTCTATGACGGCTTCCCTATCCTCCTCACTTCTAAGAGGAGGGTTAACCTTGGTATCGGGATCAAAGGAACAGACGGCATCCTCCGTCAATAAGAGATGATGAGGTGTAACCTCAGCGGTATAATCTATGCCTCTTTCAATAGCCCATTTTAAAACCTCAACGGAACCCTTGGTGGAGATATGATCGAAATGGATCCTCCCACCGGTATACTTTGCAAGTACGAGATCCCTAAATACCAATATTTCCTCGCCGACAGGTGGTATACCCTTTAAACCGGTTATTATAGATGCCTTCCCCTCATTAACAACACCGGTCCCCTTAAGATATATATCCTCACAGTGGTCACTCACCGGTATACCGAATTGAGAGGAGTATAAAAGCGCGTTCTTCATAAGTTCACTATTATAGACACAATTCCCATCATCGGAAACTGCAACTATACCCGCCCTTACCATCTCACCTATTTCGGCTAATTCCTTTCCCTCCAGATTCTTACTTACCGCCCCTATGGGATAAACGTCACATAACCCAACCCTCTTCGCCTTAGAGATTATGTATTCCGTAACTACCGGGTTATCATTCACAGGTAAAGTGTTAGCCTTACAGCATATAGTCGTAAATCCGCCACATACAGCAGCCTTCATACCACTTTCAATATCCTCCTTGTACTCGTAACCAGGATCCCTAAGATGAACATGTAGATCAACAAGACCCGGTAGGACCCATTTGCCAGTACAATCTATTATCTCAGTATCGGCGGGATATTCCCTTATATCGGGTCTGACCTCCGAAACCTTCTCCCCAACTATCAAAACATCAAACGATCCATCCCTACCATTGGCAGGATCTATAACTCTTCCACCTTTCAAAAGAATAGGCTTCATTCCCTCTCCCCGTTTATTTTTTAAACCGAATATTATAAATACCACGGAAAGAAAAGATGATAAAGATAGAATACAAAAACTTAAAGATAATCTTCACAGATAACCGAATAAACCTCTCTTACAAACACATACCTTATGAAACGGCTAAGCTTAACTGGGAAAGATTTAAAAATAACTATCTAGATAAAGGTGTGAAACTCTCCTACCTTACCCAGATTCATAGTGGTATTATCAGGGTAGCTGATAAAGAAGGCTGGCAGGGCTGGGGAGACGGGCTTATAACGGAAAGGAAAAATTTAGGTCTTGTCATATTCTTAGCCGATTGCACACCCCTTGCCATATTCGATTCATCAGGGAAGGTGATCTGTAACCTACACTGTGGTTGGCGATCAGTTTACCATGGTATAATACAGAGAGCCATAGATAGGATTAGGAGCATGGGTGTAGAAAGACTACTTGCGGTTATCGGGCCATCGGCAAAGATCTGTTGTTATGAGGTAAAGGAAGATGTGGTTGAGAGATTTTCGGAATATCCACAGGCCTTTAAAATAATAAATGGAAAAACCTTCTTTTCATTAAATACAGTTATAAGGGAAATTTTAACACAGTATGGTGTTGATATACTTTACGAGTCTGAAGTCTGTACAATTTGTTGTAAAAATTTCTTTTCCTATAGAAGAACAAAAGGTAAAGAGAGGCAAATTTCGTTAATATACAAGTCTTGACTTCATTAAATATTGACTTTAGTATAAAAACGAATATATAGGACTAAAAAGAATAAAATAACCAGGAGGTGGATTATGGAAAAGAAGAGAAGAGGTGGTGGTATTAAATTTGAAGAAATCACCATTAAACTCGACAGCAAAATCTATCGTTTGTTAAATGCTGTCTGCGGAGGAGACATAAACAAGGTAAATAGAGTAATAAGAGCATTACTAACAGAAAGTCTTAGAGAAAAATCCACAGAAGAACTACTAAGTCTTGCCAACCAGCCGATAAGAAAGAGAAAAACTTCCAAAGGTGAAACCGAAGAGCCAGAAACGGAATAAAAACGAGAGATACCATAAAATCACATATTAGTGTAAGTATATAGAAATCTAAGGAAGAAGAGCTATATAATCATCAAAATAGGAGTAGTGGATGGCTGTTTTTAAACCCTTCAAGGCTATTATATACAACAAAGAGAAGGTAAACATAGAAAAAGTGGTTTCCCCACCCTATGATGTTATAAATCCGAAAGAACAGGAAGCTCTTTACGAAAAATCTCCCTATAATATTGTAAGGATAATACTTAACAAGGAAGATTCCGATAAAAAGTATGAACTTGCAAGAGAATACCTTTTTAATTGGTTGAAAGATGGTATTCTTACCGAATCAGATAGACCTGTCATATTTTTATACGAACAAGTATTTCACTTAAGGGGCACTAACTTCAAAAGAAGAGCTTTAGTTGGTAGAGTTAGGATAGAAGATTTTGAGAAAAGGGTTATACTACCCCACGAAAAAACTTTAAGTGCACCTAAGGAAGATAGATATAAATTAATAAAAACAACAAATCTACAGAGTGAGCCAATATTTGGAATAGTTATAGATGATGGAAATGTGAAGGATATCTCCGATAGTTACGCACCACAAAATAGTGAACTCCTATTTGAATTCACAGATGAAAACGACGTAAAGCATAGGTTGTATCTAGTAGATGAAAAAATTTACCCCTCGATAGAAGAAGCTTTCGAGAACAAAAAGATCCTGATAGCCGATGGACACCATAGATACGAGACTGCTCTCAGAATAAAAAAAGAATTTGAAAAAAGTGAAAATTACCAAGAGGATGCGCCTTACAACTATATACTTATGTGTGTTGTAAGCTCTCTAGATAGTGGTCTGATAGTACAACCCATATACAGAGTTGTAAAGATCGATAATGAAAAACTAGATAAACTCTCAGGTTATATTACAGGAGAAACTGACGTAAAGGATATTAAAAAACTGGATTATTCGGAACTCTCCAAGAACGAGTTTATATTTGTCAAAAAGGATAGGGCTATAAGGATTAAGCTAGACAATATAAATAACGGTAGAACCTCGGTCGAAATTCTACATGAGGAGATAATAAACAAGATTTTTGGAATAGGTGAAGAAGATATAGCGGAAAGACAGGTAATAAGATACTTCAAAAATGTAAAGGAAGGTTTCGATAACTTGAGAGAGGATGAGGTTCTCATAATATACAATCCTCCAAAACCAGAGGAAATATCGAAAATATCGGAAAAAGGTAAAACCTTACCTCAGAAAAGTACGTATTTTTATCCCAAGTTTTACTCTGGCCTATTTATGTATCCACTCTGGTAGATGGCATACTTTGTCGGCATAACGGGAGCAAGTGGTACAATAATAGGATTAAGACTGGTTGAGGAACTCGTAAAAGTAGACAGGGTATATCTTAGTTTAACCAAGGTAGCCAAAAGGGTAGGTGAATATGAGAATGTAAAGATCAATAGAAACGACAGAGTAATCGTCCTAGAAGAGGACGATTTTTTAAGCCCTGTAAGCTCAGGATCGAACAGGCTAAGAGCCACCATAATAGCTCCCTGTACGATGGGAACATTAGGTAGAATAGCAAGTGGCGTATCCTCTAATATAATAGAAAGATCCGCAGATATAGCCCTTAAAGAGAGATGGCCCCTTATAATCGTGCCGAGAGAAACTCCCCTTTCTACCCTCCATCTCGAGAATATGCTTAAGTTATCAAAAATGGGAGCTGTGATTCTTCCTCCCGTACTAACCTTTTATCACAAACCAACGAGCATAATGGATATGGTGGACTTTATTGTGGGTAGGATTCTTGATATATTAAACATAGAGCACAACCTTTATAGAAGGTGGGGATGCGACTTAGAGGGAAAAGAGTAACTATAGGTGTAACAGGTGGTATTGCCATATACAAGATCTGTGACCTCGTGAGGATGCTCGTAAAGTCTGGCATCGTTGTCAACGTGGTTATGACAAAGGATGCAACCAAATTCGTAAGCCCAGAACTATTCAGAAGCCTCTCAAGAAGGGAAGTTCTAGTTGATGTATTTGAATACACCGATCCCGGTAGAATAGAACATATAGATCTTGCTCAGGATACCGATCTTCTCGTTATAGCCCCTCTTACCGCTAACACGATGGCAAAATTGGCAAATGGCATAGCAGACAACATGTTAACATGCCTATTTCTAGCCTATAAAGGTCCTGTGGTTCTATTTCCCGCAATGAACCACAACATGTATATGCATCCCATCACTCAGAGGAACATCAAGATACTGAAGGATATAGGCTGTATTATAGTTGAACCCAAGGAAGGGTCTCTTGCATGCCTAAAGGAAGGTAAGGGAAGACTACCTGAGGTGGAGGAGATATTCGAGGAGATAATTTATCAGCTTTCGGCTAAGGACTTTGAAAACAAAAGGGTACTTGTAACAGCAGGACCAACGAGGGAACACATAGACCCGGTAAGATTCATAAGTAACGGCTCCTCCGGCAAAATGGGATACTCGATAGCAAGAGCCTTTGTAAATAGAGGGGCAAAAGTCACCCTTGTAAGTGGACCAGTAAACCTAAGGGCTTCGGATAAAGTAGAGTTGATAAAAGTGGTAAGTGCAAATGAGATGCTGGAAAAGGTCCTCGAAAAATCAGAGGATATAGATATATTCGTGTTTTCCGCAGCAGTAAGCGACTATAGACCAAAGGAAAGATGGAGTAAAAAGGTAAAGAAAGAAAAAGAATCACTTAAAATCATCGAATTAGTGGAAAACCCAGATATAGCTAAGACGATAGGTTCAAAAAAGAGGGAAAATCAAGTAGTAGTTGGATTCGCAGCAGAAACTGATGATCTTATGGAAAACGCTATTCAAAAGATGAAAGCCAAAAACATGGATATGATAGTGGCCAATATAGTGGAAGAGTCTATGGAAAAGGACGTGGCAAAAATAACTATTATAAATAGAAAAGGGGAAGTTCAGCATCTACCTGAACTTCCCAAGGATGAGTTGGCAGATATAATTTTGGACGAAATAAAAAAACTCCTCTAGTAATAAAGTAGTTCCTTTAATCTATCAAAGTTAAAATTAACTTCTATAGAATCAATGGCAGAGTAAAGATCAACCCTTTTTTCGTAGATCTTATCTATAAGTTCATCATATATAGAGCTTGCTTTTAAAGCATCCATAGCTACACCCATAACCCTATCCTTTAGTAGACTCATGAAAAGTTCCTTAACCTTATCTTTCCTGTGACTTTCGAATCTACCACTCTTTTCCAAATAGGTCTTATGTTTAAATATAGCATCTATAAGTTCATCGAAACCGTTATCGTAAAGAGAGCTAACTTTGACTATCGGGGGTTTCCACTCATCCTCGCTTCTCTCTACAAGCTCCAACATGATCTTTATATCCCTTACCGTTCTATCAGCCTCGGGTTTGTCCCCCTTATTGACCACAAAAATATCAGCTATCTCAAAGATACCAGCCTTTATAGCCTGAATATCGTCGCCCAATCCAGGAACAACAACCACTATCGTTGTATCGGCAGTTTTTACTATATCCACCTCTGTTTGACCCGTGCCAACTGTCTCTATGATTATAATATCCATACCCATGGCATCCATTATCTGGACAATCGAGTCTGTGGATTTGGCAAGACCACCAAGCTGTCCTCTCGTAGCCAAACTCTTTATGAATACCCCCTCATCAAGTGAAAGATCCTGCATCCTTATCCTATCACCAAGAATAGCACCACCGGAGAAAGGACTCGAGGGATCTATAGCTATAATACCCACCTTGTATCCCCTTTTTCTGAGATGTTTGGTAAGTTTATCTATAAGGGTACTTTTACCGGCACCAGGTGCACCAGTGATACCCAGAACATAAGCTCTGCCAGTATAGGGATATATCATTCTTAAAAGATCCTTAGCTTCCGGGTAATCCTCCTCCACTATCCTCATAGCTCTAGCTGCCGCCTTTTTATCACCCTTTAACAAAGCCTCAACTAACCCCATCAAAACCTCCCACAAAATAGTTATTCACAAGATTGGAGATCCTCCACCTTAAACAACCAGAATAGTTCAAAAATGTTTTTAGTATAGGCTTATATCTAGCAATTCCCCTTCTCTTTCTCAAAAGATTTATGAAACCATTTAAAAATGCCTCGATCTCAGATTCAGAAACCAGATAGTTCAAAACACCAAACCTATAAGCCTCACTAGCGGACATTACCTTTGCCCTAAAGAAGAGTTCCTTAGCCTTTGTAATTCCAACGAGTAAAGGTAATCTCTTCGTTCCCCCAAAACCGGTTATAATACCCATCTTACAGGCAGTTTGTCCTATCATGGCCCTTTCCGTACCTATCCGTAGATCACAGGCCATGAGAAAATCGAAACCTCCACCGAGGGCATAACCTCTCACAACCGCAACTATAACCTTTGGCATAAACTCCATTAAGTTGAACAGTCTATGCCCTCTCTCAGAAAATACCCTTGCGGAAAAGGAGGTAAAATTAACAAGCTCATAAATATCCGCCCCAGCTAGAAAAACGGAATCATGTAGACTCTGTATAACTATCACATCGAAGGATTTATCATCGATAGACCAGGAAAAAAAATTGTAAAGAGAATCCAATTTATCGGAGGAGAAGGTTAAAAACTTACCCTCTCCCCCGAAGAATAGGTAACATACACCATCCTCTATGAAATAGGATATTCCCTCAGTTACAGAGTTACCTTTCTCGGCTTTACGTTCTCTCTCACCCATTCTACTATCGTCTCCAAACTCGTACCAGGTAGGAATATCTCTTTAACTCCTGCCTCCTTCAGTTTCGGTATATCATCCAGAGGAATGATACCACCACCAAAGACAATAACATCATCAAGACCAACTTCCTTAAGCTTCTGTATAAGTGTTGGGAAAACATACATATGTGCACCGGAAAGGATGCTGATCCCAATTGCGTCTACATCTTCCTGTAAGGCAGTTTGAACTATTTGATCTATAGACTGATGTAATCCCGTATATATAACTTCAAACCCCGCATCTCTCAATGCCCTCGCCACAACCTTCGCGCCTCTGTCATGGCCATCTAACCCTGGCTTTGCAACCAGTATCTTAACCTTCCTTTCGTTACTCATTCCGCACCTCCTTTAGAAATATGCTGGATCTTTATATTCACCAAATACCTCTTTCAATGCACCACATATCTCACCTATCGAAGCATATTCTCTAACGAGCTCTATGGTTATAGGCATCAAATTCTCCTTCTCATCCTTTGCAGCATCCTTGAGATCATCGAGAAGCCTCTTTACCTTCCTATTATCCCTCTTCCTCCTTACCTCATTCAACCTCTCTATCTGGACCCTTTCAACTTCCGGATCAACCTTGAGTATCTCTATAGGTAGATCATACTCTGGTAAAACATACTCATTAACACCAACAACGATAAGTTCCTTATTCTCCATCATCTGTTGGTATCTAAAGGCACTCTCCGTTATCTCCCTCTGAGGATAGCCCATCTTTATAGCCTCGAGCATACCTCCCATATCCTCGATCTTGTAGATATATTCCCAGGCCTTTTCTTCCATCTGGTTGGTCAACCATTCCACATAGTAACTACCCGCAAGGGGATCTATAACGCTTGGTATATTCGACTCGTGAGCTATTATGTGTTGTGTCATAGTAGCAACGGTTACCGCCTCTTCAGTTGGGAGAGCCCATGTCTCATCCATGGAGTTTGTGTGTAGGGACTGAGTGCCACCGAGAACAGCAGCCATAGCCTCAATGGTAGTTCTAACTATATTGTTCAGAGGCTGCTGAGCGGTTAACGAACAACCAGCGGTTTGAGTATGGAAGCGTAACCACCAGCTCCTCGGATTCTTAGCACCGAACCATTCCTTCATTATCTTTGCCCACATCCTCCTTGCCGCTCTGAACTTAGCAATTTCTTCGAAGAAGTCCATATGAGCGTCAAAGAAGAAGGAGTACCTCGGAGCAAAGTCATCAACATTGAGACCAGCCTTTATGCCCATCCTCACATACTCTATGCCATCCGCCAATGTGAACGCCAACTCCTGAACCGCGGTTGCTCCTGCCTCTCTAATATGGTAACCGGATATGGATATGGTATTCCACTTGGGAACGTTCTTCGTACAGAAGACTACTATATCCCTCACAAGCCTCAAGGATGGTTCCGGTGGATATATCCAAGTTTTCTGAGCTATAAACTCCTTCAACATATCGTTCTGGACGGTACCACCGATCTTATCCATAGAAACTCCCTGCTTTTCCGCACAGACTATATACATGGCGAGTAGTACAAAGGCAGGAGGATTTATAGTCATAGAGGTCGTAATCTTATCCATAGGTATACCATCGAAAATTATCTCAAAATCCTTAAGAGTATCTACCGCAACTCCACACTTTCCTACCTCACCTCTCGCCATGGGATCGTCGGAATCCCTTCCGTATAGGGTAGGAAAATCAAAGGCCATGGATAGTCCAGTCTGACCTATGGAGAGAAGATACTTATACCTTTTATTAGTCTGCTCAGGAGTTCCAAATCCAGCGAACTGCCTTACCGTCCATAACCTACCCCTATACATAGTCGTATGAACACCCCTGGTAAAAGGATACTCACCGGGGAAACCGAGATCCCTCAGATAATCAAAGTCAGGAATATCGCAGGGAGTATAGAACCTCTTCAACTCTATACCACTCATAGTATAGAACTTCTCTTTTCTCTCAGGATGTATGGAGAGCTCTTTCTTAAGACTAGTGTTCTCCCACCTCTCCTGCTCCTTCCTTATAGCCTCCAAAACTTCCTCTTTGAACATCGACTGCTTCTTCTCAACCTCCCTCATCACTACCCTCCTATCGAAAGATTTCATAATATTATAATTACTACCTTTCTATCCCATCTCTCGCATCTATACCCTTTTCACTATAATAATGTTTTATCTCTAACATTTCGGTAACAAGGTCCGCCCTCTTTACTATCTCGGGATGCGCATACCTACCCGTTAAAACAAGCTCAACGTTGGAAGGTTTATTCTCCATCAAATCCAAAACCTCCTCCAAAGGTATAAGTCCATAATCAACAGCAACGTTTATCTCATCCAAAACGATTATATCGTACTCACCGCTTGAAATAGCCTCTCTTGCAAGTTCCATACCCTTTTTGGCAAGCTCAATATCAATTGGATCAGGATCTCCTCTTTTTACAAACTCTTCCCTACCTACCTGAACTATTCTTATATATGGCTCCATCCTTTTAGCACTTTCCAACTCCCCATAGAAAACACATCCCTTCATAAACTGAATTATAAGAGTTTTCATCCCATGACCGGCTGCCCTAAAGGCCAGACCCAAGCTCGCGGTAGTTTTTCCCTTTCCGTCACCTGTATAAACCTGTATCAAGCCCCTCTCTAATTTAGACATCACTCTCCCAATATGTTCCTTGCGATAACAAGTCTCTGAATCTCACTTGTACCTTCGTATATGGTTGTAACCCTAATATCCCTGTAGAACCTTTCAACGGGGAATTCTTCGATATATCCGTAACCACCGTGAACCTGAACCGCCCTATACGCAACCCTATTGGCAGCCTCTGTTGCGAATAACTTAGCTATAGATGCCTCTTTAGTAAATCTGATGTTTTCGCCCTTCAAAAATCTATCCTTCAACCAGGCAGCCCTCAAAACCAATAGCTCAGAAGCCTCAAGTTCCGTAACACTATCCGCTATCATCCACTGAATGGCCTGGAAGTTGGCTATAGGCTGACCAAACTGGACCCTTTCCTTAGAATACTTGACCATCTCATCTATACAGGCCCTCATAACTCCACAGGCAAGAGCTCCTATACCAATCCTACCTCCATCTAGATCGGCCAGCATGATCTTAAAACCATCGCCTTCATTACCTAGAAGATTTGCGGCCGGAACCCTACAATTATCAAAGACCAACTCCACCGTATCAGAACCTCTCTGGCCCATCTTCCTTTCCTTCTTACCGATTACCAAACCTGGAGTGCCCTTCTCAACCAAAATTACACTTATACCTTTTTTACCCTTCTCTTTATCCGTTACAGCTGCAACCATAAATATGCCTGCCTTTTTACCGTTAGTTATAAATATCTTACTACCGTTTATAACATAACTATCACCATCCCTAATGGCGGTAGTCTTTATACTACCAGCATCGGAACCAGCATGAGGTTCCGTAAGGGCAAAGGCACCCGCAAGATACTCACCACTTGCAAGTTTCGGTAAATACTTTCTCCTCTGTTCCTCGTTACCAAACCTGTATATACCCTCTGCAACCATATTAGTAACAGACATGCCAACAGCTACAGAGGAAGAAACCCTTGCAACCTCCATAACAGCAAGGGCAAAACTTACAGTATCCATACCAGGACCACCATACTCCTCGGGTATGGTAATGGTATTCAACCCGAGTTCAGCCATTTTTCTGATCAAATCATCCGGTATCTCCCCTTCCTCCTCTATCTTACCAACAATGGGGGCTATCTCATTTTCCGCAAAATCCCTCACCATCTTCTGTAGTAGCCTGTGCTCTTCACTTAGCTCAAAATTCATGCTATATACCTCCTTAGATTAATTTTTCCCTTTAAGATTACAAAAACACCAAAATAAATTCAATAGTAATTTAAAGGAGAGAACATGCCAATATACGAGTACAGATGTGGTAAATGCAATATAATTTTAGAAGTATTGGTACTTAGTGAAAAAGAGCCTCCTAAGTGTCCCGGATGTGGGAACAACATGACAAAGAAACCATCAATTTTTGCGACAAAACAGGATAGGAGGGGTGAGAGGGAAAGGAACATTCTCAAGCTCGCATCCGATTATCTAAAGGATGGTAAGGTCGAGGATGCAAAGAGGTTCCTTGCTAAAGCTCAAGAGTACGTCAAAACAGACAATATAAGTAGGGCCTACGATAGCCTAGTACAAAAGACGGAGAAATAAATCTAAAGCCTAATGATGTCCATGGTGATGAGTATGCTCACCATGATGATGTTTAACAACCGGTTTCTCATAGGGTGGAATTTCCTTAAGTCCAACCACATCCCTCAAGAATTTGGCAGCATCGTCCAGATCCTCAAAGACCTCGTATATATTCATATCCTCACATACAACCGCTAACATATCGGGCCTACCCTCTGGGATAAAGACTTTAAACTCCTTGTTATTCTTACCGATTATCCTGATCTCATGATGGTGCCAGGGAGCAGGGAACATACTCTTCAACTTCTCGTAAAATTCCTTTACAGGTTTTATATTTTCAAGATGCAAATGACTCATAGGCCACCCTCCTATTTAGATTATTCAAATACCTGTTGATCCAAAACCTTCCTCTCCCCTCTCAGTATTGGAGAGTTCCTCAACCTCCTCAAAGACAGCCCTAACGATAGGCACTATAACTAGCTGTGCAATCCTATCTCCTCTTTTAACCCTGAAAGGTTCCTTACCAAAATTTATAAGGATAACTTTCACCTCGCCCCTATAGTCCGAATCTATCGTACCAGGCGAATTTAATACCGTAACCCCATAATCTTTCGCAAGCCCGCTTCTCGATCTAACCTGCCCTTCGTAACCCTCTGGAATCTCAACATATATCCCAGTAGGAATCACTTCCCAAGTTCCAGGCTGAATCAAAACCTCATCCTCTATGGCGGCGTATAGATCCACCCCACTGGATCCCTCTGTAGCATAGCAAGGTAAGGATAGGTCCCTGGAACTCTCTCTCCTTATTATTCTAATTTTCACTTTTTCCATACCTGATCTTATAAATAAACCGACAGTAAAAGTAAACAAACTTAAGAGCCAAATAGTAACGGGTGCTTTCTGACTAATCCCATCCAGAATCTATACAGAGAACCTCTCATACGGCTATCCAAGTATTTTAAAGCTTTTATAATAGCCAAAACATCCTCATCCCATAGATCCAAGGATACCTTATCTCCTAGATTATACGCACCTATTATATACTCCAGATCTTCCCTCAGAAAACCCCCA
This sequence comes from uncultured Aquificales bacterium, assembly GCA_964590075.1. GTDB lineage: Bacteria > Thermosulfidibacterota > Thermosulfidibacteria > Thermosulfidibacterales > Thermosulfidibacteraceae > JAGDVO01. The sequence continues at coordinate 312,410 of CAZPXS010000001.1, read as the reverse complement.
AAGGGTAGAGTTATAGACTTACCTGAGACTTTTCTAACAAACTCCATCAACCTCGCCACATCTCCCAAGTATAGTAAATAAAGTACAATAGCTACAAGTTCCTCTAATAGAAGATCAGATACAATCTGATCCCGATCGAACAGTAAAAGTTCCTCCACTACATCCAAAGCCCTTAATCTCGGATATTTCTCACTTAGCATGTAGAATTTTGTGTTTTCGATATTTAAAAATCTTTTTATGACGTTGAGGCGCCCTTCATCTATAATAAAAACTACCCTACTTCTTTTTATAGGTGCGAGTTTCTTTTCCACATATGACTTAAGACAATCAACGCATAGGGGTAAAGAAATACTATTTATCTTGCCTAACGCTTTTTTACCACAATGCTTACACTTCATGTACTCAATCTATACTAGTGCTAAATTTCAGTCAACTAAGTATTGAAAACCATTCTACAAATATAATACAATAGCTAACTGTAAAGAAATTAAGGTTAGAGAACTAAAGCCAATTGGGGGGTGCAACATGAAGCAACACACCACTAGCTTATTCACAAAACTCAGTATACCTATAGTGGTTGTATTGATAATACCATTAATTATGACTATATGGCTCGGATTTGAATTGAGAAAACTTGAACACTTAGATAGGGCAAGAAGCTTTGCAAATGAAGTTGAAGAGGGAATATATTGGATAGTCAACAATAAAGGTATATGGTCCACTAATGCAAAGGCAGGTATATATGCTACGAAATGCGGTGAAAATTTTAACTTTACCTTTTTAGATCCCCATAATCCATTCCCAACGAAATCAAAGGACTATAGGTTTCTCTCGCTAAGTAGCAAGGTAAATGGAGGCTTTGAAGAGGAAGCGCTTAAGGAGCTTAATAGTGGTAAGAGTGAATACTGGCAGATAAAGGATGGTGTCTTTTGGTACGCTAAGATAATAAAAACAAACGCCGCCTGTCTAAACTGTCACGGTAACAGAAATGAAATAAAAGAACCATTCCTGACTATTGTATCAGAGACCTGTGGTAGCTCTTGTTTTGGTTACAGGGAAAACGAACCAAAAGGTGTGATAGTGGTCAAACAGGAACTTATTAGCCCGATAAAAATACTAAGCCATGTTAAATGGCAATTCATAGTAGCACAAGTGATCATACTCATCTCCATCATACTATTATTTTACATTATCAAAAAGTATATTACAGGCCCTATCACAGAGATAGCTGAAAAGGCTATCGATATCGCCTACGGCAATCTGGATGTAGAATTTAAACCGGCCGATGTTGATGAGAAGGAAGTAAAGGACGAAATAACTAAACTTGAGATAGCTCTTGACCTTATGAAGAAAAATATGAAAGAAGCTATAGAAAGGCTGAGAAAGAAATAAAAATAAGGGGTGTATCTTGATAGCCAAAAGGGAGAAAGTGGTAGGGATAGACTTTGGTAGTCAATCGGTAAAAATTGCAGTTATAAGTAGGAAGAGCGATGAGATCCTAGAAGCTGAAGACTTTTATAATGTAAAGTGTGATATAGGTGAAAATTTTGTAGGATACCTTGAAGAAGGAAAACTAAAAGAAGACTTAAAGAACATATGGGACGTTTTAAAACTAAAAGGATCGAAGGTCAGTATAATTTTACCATTCTATAATACCATTGTTATAGCTATCCGTAGAAAAGGTTATATACCCAAGGAAAAGCTGGAAGATCTAATAAGAGAAGAACTGGCAAGAAATTCACCCATTCCTGTAGAAGAACTCGTTTTCGACTATTTCATATACTACCATGACGAAGAGGAGTTAAGGGGTATATACGTGGTGGCAAGAAAAAGTCTAATTGAGAAACTCATCGATATAATCGAGGAGCTAGGAAGTAAAATAGCTTTAATTGACTCCACATGCACAGCCTTAACAAACCTCGTAATATTTGAAGAAGAAACAAAGGACTTTTTAGTAATCGACATAGGATATGGTTCAACAAAGTTAATAGTCGTAAGAGATTATGAGATAACTTTGAATAGATACACTACCTCTATATCAGGTAAGAGTGTAACAGAGAGAATAATAGAACTAACAGCAAAACCTATTGAAGAAGCTGAGTTGTTAAAAACAAGTTTTGCTCTTGAATCTCACATATATGAGACTCTATCAGAGGAAGTAGGAGCAACTATCTTTTCCGAACTAATATCCCTTGGTACAGATTACCTCAGTGTTAGTAAAATTTACCTTACCGGTGGAGGGTCCCTACTATTGGGACTAAAAGATAAAATAAGGGAGCTCACCAATATAGACACAGAAATCTTCGTACCCCAGAAAAAAATAACCTATTCAAAAAGTATCCAAAACATGTTATTAGAAATTACCGTTCCTAAATTTATAGCCTCAATTGGAAGTACAATAGGAGTACTTAACTCACAATGGTAGAGGGGATTGAAAAAGCGAAAGAAGCTATCAACAAATGGTTATCGGAAAGGGAAAAGGTAAAGGCAGTAGTCTTATGCTCACTCGATGGATTACCTCAAATCACATTCCTAAAAGACGGATATGAGATAGACGCGGAAAAGTTATCCGCTGTGTGTGCAACCTTTATATCTCTTTCCAACGCTATAGCTAAAGAATACTTTATCTCCAACAACCTAAGAAAGATAAGGGTAGAATTTGAAGGCATGAGACTATCGATCACTCCAATTACTGAGACTGAAGGGTTGATACTGATAGAGGAAGTTTGATGGAAATAAAGGGTACTATACCTCCCTTTACAATACTAGATGTTCTACAAATAATAAATGAGAATAAACTAACAGGAGAATTGACACTCAATGACTCTATAAACATGGCTCTTCTATTTAAGAATGGATACCTTATCTACATAGACTTATTAGACTCACAGAAAAAACCCTCTGATGCATCAGCCATAACCAAATCCCTGAATCTATTAAAGAAAATTAGAAACGTTAATTTTCAATTTAAAAAGAACAACAAAGTGAGTGATATAAAAACAAATATATCTATTCCGATAGAAGTTATAATATTTGAAATAGCTCGAGGGCTTGAAATTACAACTAAAGATCTAGTAAAAGTTGGAGACGAATTCACACCTGAAAAAACAAAAAACTATAAAGCTATGCTAAGCACTATCGATCTATCGTTAGAAGAAATAAAGATACTTAATGCAATAGATGGTAAAAAAAACGTAAAAGATATAATAAACTCTTTAAAAGAGGAAATAGAAGAAACAAAGGTTAGGAAGATACTTTATGGTTTTCTTGCAAGTGGCATAATTAAGAGAGCTAAAAAGGAGTTTAAGATAGATCTGAAATCAATATCTCTAGAGTTTATAAGAAACTTAATAAAGAGGTTAGTGGGAACATAAGATGAACATAAAGATAATAGTTACAGGGCCTTTTGGAGCAGGTAAGACACAGTTTATAAAGACAATTAGTGAGATAAATCCTATACTGACAGAGCAAAAAACACTAACTGAAGAGGAAGCTAAAAAGAAGGAATACACTACCGTAGGTATGGACTTTGGAAGAGTCACCATAGACAAAAATACAGTAATATATCTATTCGGTACACCAGGGCAGGAAAGATTCAGCCTAACATGGGAGGCACTGGCTAACGGAGCTTTGGGAATAGTCCTTATGGTTGATAGTACAGATCCTAAAAGTATAGTAAAGGCTAGGAGTATACTAGACTTCTTCTATAGTAGAATTAAAGTTCCATATATAGTAGCGGCTAACAAGCAGGATCTACCGGAAGCATGGCCTATCGAAGCTATAAGAACATACCTTGATCTGGAGGAAAGTGTAAAAATAATCCCATGTGTTGCTACTAACAGGGAAAGTGTTAAAAGTGTATTAATAGAACTACTAAAGATTATCGAAAAAACTCTTATAGGGGGATGATCTCGTGCTTGAGACTTTGAGAAACCACGCTAGGAAATTCTACATATTAATATGGCTGATAGTTGCATCCTTCATTCTCAGTATATTCCTTGTATGGGGGAAGGGTTCTTTCAATCCCTTTTCCAACTGGGTAGCTAAAGTAGGTTCTGAGGAGATAACCTACCAGGATTACGCTACCCTAATGGAAAAGCTATCCCAGTTCTATAGACAGCAAGGAATCGCTATCAACGAAGAGGTAAAAAGGGATATAAAGAACCAGGCCTTAAATATTCTAATATCCGATTCGATAAACCTTGCCCTCGCCCAAAAAGCAGGCTTTACTACCACAACGAAAGAGATGACGGAAGTTTTACTATCAATAAAAGAATTTTATGAAAATGGTAGATTTAGTAAAGAGAAGTATATTAATGTGTTGAAAAGTCTCGGAGTTACCCCAAGGGAATTCGAAAAAAACCTAACAAAAGAAATAACAATAAAAAAACTACAACTAACTATAGGAGAGGGGACTATAACTTCAGATGGTGAACTCAAAAGAATCGCCAAGTGGAATCTAGCAAGAGGAAAACTCGAATGCCTAATCCTAGACCCAGAAAAGATTAAAAGCAAAATAACTTTAAAGGAAGAAGAGTTAAGAGATTACTACAACAAAAATAAAGATAAATTCAAAACAAAAGAAGAAATAAATGCTATTGTGATAAAAATAAAACCACAAAGTGAAGAGGAGAAAAAAGATACTATCAAAAAACTTGAAAAACTAACTAAGGAGGCAAAAAATACAACAAACTTAATACAATTGGCAAAAAATCTTGGCATACCTTACAAGGAAGAAAATGTACTGGAAGATAATGACCTAATCGATATTGTAAATAATATAAAAAATCTTAAAACAAATGAAGTATCGAGCATACTGAAATCGAAAGACTACTATGTAGTTGTAGGTATAAAAAACAAGAACGAAGCTAAGCTTTTAAGCTACGAAGAGGCTAAGAATATCATAGAGAATGAAATTAAAAATAATAAACTTGAAACTTTCATAAAAGAAATGATCGAAAGAGCAAATAAATCTCAAGCTGACTTAAAAGACATAGCCAAGGATTTCGGTGGAAATCCTGTAACTATAGAGAACGTAACACGGGGTATCGTAAAAGTAGGGGGCGAAACTTTTAAAAGTTTAGGGAATATTTCATTAAGTAAGAAAAAAGGAGAACTCGGATACGCTATAGAAAATAACAAAATAGTAGTGTTTAAGTTAATAGAAAAAGAGATGCCTCATGAATCGGAGATTGAAGAATTTATAAAAAATCATAAGAAACAGATAATAGAGGCAAAGGCAAACAAAATCTGGGCTGATCTTATGGTATCCTCAAAGGATCGTTTTAAGGTAGAGATAAATAAGAAACTCGTAGGTGAAAAGAATGATTAGAAAAATACTTATGGAAAAAGAGGATATAAGGAGAACCTTACAAAGGATAGCTATGGAGATAATCGAAAAAAATAAGGGTGTAGAAGATATAGTTTTAGTCGGAATAATTAGAAGGGGTGATATCTTAGCACAAAGAATAGCAGGGATAATAAGGGAACTAACCAACTCAACTATACCAACAGGGAGTCTCGACATATCTCTATACAGGGACGATATAGGTATGAAGAAAGAAATAGTAGTTAGAAAAAGCAAACTGGATGTGAATATCTCTGGAAAAACCATAGTACTTGTAGACGATGTAATCCAAACAGGTAGAACAGTAAGATCCGCGATAGATGCGATTTTAGACTACGGTAGGCCCAAGGCTATACAGCTTGCCGTACTGGTAGATAGAGGACATAGAGAGCTACCTATCCAACCAGACTTCACTGGAAAATACATACCTACTTCTAAGGATGAGAAGATAGTCGTATTATTGGAGGAGTTAGATGGAAAAGAGCGTGTGGGGTTGGAATGATGCTAAATAGAAAGGATCTCTTATCAACAAAGGATCTCGAAAGATCGGAAGTTGAAACTATTTTCGAGACAGCCTTTAGCATGAAGGAGGTACTAAATAGAGAAGTCAAAAGAGTTCCCTCCCTTAAGGGCAAGACGGTTGCTACTTTATTTTTCGAACCGAGTACCAGAACAAAAAATTCCTTTGAAATCGCAGCAAAAAGGCTATCCGCCGATGTTATAAGTTTTACAGCTCAAGCTAGTAGTATAACCAAGGGGGAAACCGTAAGGGATACCGTAAAGAATATAGAAGCTATGGTTGTAGACGCCTTTGTGATAAGACATAGAAGTGAAGGTATACCACAATTTGTATCAAGTATAACATCGGCCTCTGTGATAAACGCTGGAGATGGCAAACATGAACATCCTACACAGGCACTACTCGATACTTTCACAATACTTGAGAAAAAGGGTAAAATCGACGGATTAAATATAGCTATAATAGGCGATATAACCCATAGTAGAGTAGCACGCTCACACATATTTTTACTACCTAAGCTTGGGGCTAATCTGGTACTTGTAGGTCCAAAAACAATGATACCGGAAGGGATAGACAAAATCGATCCACGTATAAAGGTAGCAAATAGTATAAATGAAGTGATAGAAGATCTAGATGTAGCTATGTTCCTGAGGATCCAACTTGAGAGAATAGAATCACCCCTTATACCATCACTCAAAGAGTACCATAACTACTTCGGCTTAAATCTCAAAAAACTTGAAAAGGCTAAACCTGACATAACCATAATGCACCCGGGACCTGTAAACTGGGGCGTTGAACTTTCCCCAGATATAATGGAGTTAAAAAACAACGTTATACTGGAACAGGTGACAAACGGAGTTGCTGTAAGAATGGCTATACTCTTTTTACTACTATCGGGGAGATGAAATTTATAACCAAGAGTGAATCGGAAACAATAGAAATTGGTAAGAGAATAGGAGAAGAGTTAAAGAAGGGAAGTATCGTACTTATAAGCGGAGAGTTAGGAGCAGGAAAAACCAGATTTGTAAAGGGTATAGCTTCCGCCCTTGGAGTTGAAGAGGTTATCACAAGTCCAACCTTTACGATACTAAACGAGTATCCTTCAGCCAAAGGGATACTATACCACATAGATCTATATAGATTAGAGGCTTTTCCTATCGATGATATTGACATTGACGATCTACTTGAGAGAGGTATTGTAGTTGTCGAGTGGTGGGAAAAGGATAAAAAATTCTTCGAAGGTCTTAGAAATAAAATCATAGTTAACATAGAGATAATATCTGACGAGGAAAGAGAGATAACGGTGTATAGGGAATGATAGGTAGGTTATACGAGGAAATCAAGAAGATACTAGATATGATAAAGTTTCCCTACAGCATATTCGCCCTACCCTTCGCTCTCACAAGTTATGTGATAGCCACAAAGGGAACCATAGATTGGGGAAAACTTTTCTGGATAATTATTGCTATGGTGTCTGCAAGAAGTGCCGCTATGGCTTTCAATAGGTATGTGGATGCTGAGATAGATGCCCTAAATCCGAGAACCATGAATAGGCATATACCGAAGGGATTAATAAGGAAAGACTTTGTCCTAATCTTTACTATAATATGTTACGGTATCTTCGTATACTCGGCCTATAGAATAAACAAAACCTGTTTCTATCTATCACCCATAGCTGTTTTTGTCACAGCCTTCTACTCATACACTAAGAGGTTCACATGGCTTTCTCACTTTATACTCGGACTTGCTCTATCCATAGCACCCATAGGAGCATGGATAGCCGTTAAGGAAAATATAGAACTAACACCGGCTCTTATGGGATTAGCAGTTTTAACCTGGGTAAGTGGATTTGATATAATATACGCTCTACAGGATATCGATTTCGACAGAAGTTACGGATTATATTCTATACCCAGGTTTCTCGGGATAAAGAAATCACTGATCTTAGCTAGACTCCTACACACCATAACCTTCATGCTCCTATTAATTATAAAGTTTGTAGAGCCTCAGCTTGGTTTAACATACATCGCCGGAGTCTTACTGGCAGGTTTAATTCTACTTAGGGAACATACTCTCATAAAGCCTAACGACCTATCAAAACTGGATATAGCCTTCTTCAATATGAACGGATACCTCAGTCTAACTATCTTTATATTTACATCCCTAGATATATTCCTTATGGGAAAACTACTCTCCCGTTAGTATCTGTCTTAGCTTCTTAGATATCTCTAAAGCGTCGGAAAACCTCCTTTGCCAGATGTTTCTACCAAATATGAAACCACGAGCACCAGCTTCAACGGCTATACGAGCCTTCTCAAGTAACTCCGCATCGTTCACCTTCTCGCCACCAGCAACTATAACTGGAACTTTACCTGCAGTCTCTATTACTTTCTTCATAGCATCAAATTCCGACATTTCCAAAACCCACTTGTTATAGGGTGAAGGTAACTCATGAGCCCTCGCAGGATCAAGAACTGGCATATTTAACTTTATCACGTCTGCCCCAAGTTCCACAGCTACCCTAGCAGCATAGTCTACCGCGTATAGGGAGTTCTTTCCACCCTTAGCTTCCACGTATCTGCCTCTTGGATAAGCCCAAACGATCACTGGCATACCATAACGTTCAGCTTCTCTCCTAACCTCCATAAACTGTTTGAAATCATCGTCCTGTCTCGATGAACCAACGTAAAGGGTATAACCTATAGCCTCAGCACCAAGCCTCACCGCATCCTCCACCCTAGCGGTCAAGGGCGAAAAGGCCTCATCCTCAGGTGGTATGTTCGTCTTACCGTTTATCTTAAGAATAAGTGGTAAGAGTCCACTATAGCTGGAAAGATACTTCTCCGCCAAACCTATATGCATCACTATACCCGAGTAACCACCTTCTATAGCTATCTTTATCTGATACTCGGGATTCGAAGCCTGAGGATTGGTTACAAAATCAACCGGACCGTGCTCCAATCCCTGATCTATAGGTAGTAGCATTGTTTTCCCATTACCCGGACCAAATATGTAGAACAACCTAAATAGACGCGTTCTCTTACCCATAGAGCAACCCATAAATTCCATACAACACCTCCCTACTCTATCCTATTTACAACAACCTGTGGCAACATTTCCTCAAATAACTCAAGTGTCATTAGTCCAGTTCCATGAACCATTGCAGTTGCAGCACCCGCCGCCATACCCCACTTGAAGGCCTCTTCAAGGGTTTTACCGAGATATATCGCGTATAGAAAGGCTCCTATGAAGGAATCGCCCGAACCAACCGCACTTACAACCTTTATCTTCGGAGGTATACCCTCAAAAATAAAATCCCTACCAACGAGATAGGCCTTCTTACCACCTCTCGTTACAGCGACTATCTCGACACCCATATCCACTATTCTCCTCGCATAATCGATGACGTCTTCATCCTTCTCGACCTTTTTATCCACAAGTCTCTCAAGTTCATAGGTATTCGGTTTAATCATAAAAGGTTTTGCCTTAACCCCATACTTTAAAGCTTCCCCATCGGCATCAAGAACACACCTTATACCTATAGATTGAACCTCTTCTATCAAATAGTTGTATACGTTTTTGGTCAAACCTGGAGGTATACTTCCCGCAAATACCATAAAAGAAACGGCACAAGAACCACCCTTACCAAACCTAAGTAACCTATCCTTCAGTAACTCTAACTCCTCCACCTCTACCCTCGGTCCCTCACCGTTCATCCTTATCTGCCTACCTGTAGATCTTTCGGTAACTATAACATTTACCCTCGTTGATCCTCCCTTGACAGCAATAAAGGAATTTAAAACACCCTCCTCCGCAAGGAGCATCGAAAGCTGTCCACCCTCTCTACCAGCTATGAATCCATAAGCAACGGTAGGCCCTCCAAGGATATTTATAACCCTCGAGACATTTATGCCCTTACCACCAGGCTGCATAAAGGAACTTCTTATCTTTGTTACATCATCGAACTTTATCTCGTCCACCTCTATATTGTGATCTATAGCCGGATTCAAGGTAACAGTCGCTATCATGGATACCTCCTATCTATTTACTCTTTAGATATTTAACAACAATCCCAAAAAAATAAAAGAGGGTCTTGACATAGATAGATTATTTGATTATTTAGATTTACCACTGCCATTAAACAAAAAGTTTAGTAAACAGAAGGTTTAAAGATGGAGATTGGGAAAAAGCTTAGAAGGTTAAGAAAATCAAGAGGGTTAACATTGGAAGAGCTTGCGGAAAAAGTAGGTCTAACTAAAGGCTTTTTGTCGCAGATAGAGAGGGACAAGGCCTCTCCATCCATAGCGGCACTCAAGGCTATACTGGATGTTTTGGGCGAAGATATATCAAGCTTTTTCAAAGATATGGATACAACGGAAAGGTTCGTTTTTAAGAAGGAGGAACGGCAGAACGTTGAGTTCGAAAAGGACGGGGTAAAGATAGTTACACCTATACCAAGCTTACATTATAAGGAGCTCGACCCTATTATCGTACATCTGGATCCCGATGGATCGCTTACGAACGAGGACTGGGATGTGGAAGAAGCCTTTGGCTATGTCCTAAGAGGAGTTGTAAAGGTTACAATAAACAACAATATATACATGTTGAGAAAAGGAGACTGCTTCTACATCTTTCCCGATAGTAACTACGAGATAAAAAACGAAGCTAAAAAAGAAGCGGAAGTACTTCTCGTTGCCTATTAGAAAAATTTTACGGGAGGTGTAAAAGTGACCAAGAGACTAGGGCGCCATGTGCTCGTTGAGTTTTATGGGTGCAATCCGGATGCTTTGAACGATGTAGTAGGGATTGAAGAAACTATGGTTGAAGCAGCAAGGGAAGCAGGGGCAACGATAGTAAAAAGTGTTTTCCATTTATTCAACCCACATGGAGTAAGCGGTGTGGTTATAATCGCAGAATCGCACCTTGCCATTCATACATGGCCTGAATACGGTTATGCAGCTGTGGATCTCTTTACATGCGGTGAAACTGTAGATCCATGGATAGCGTTCCAAAGGCTAAAAGAAAAACTACAGGCTGAACATATGTTTACCATGGAGATAAGTAGAGGTCAGTTGCATAACGTACCCGTATTAAATTATAAGGTAGAAGAATAAACGATAGGGAGGAAGGAAGTAGGATGGTTTTCAAGACGCCTACAAAGTATTTCCTTGTAGCCGGAAAATCGGAAGGGTTTAAACCGCTAAACGCCTTTGACGGGGCTCTACTTGATGCAGGAGTTGGTAATACAAACCTTGTAAAAATGTCGAGTATCCTACCTCCTAAGGCAAAGCTCATAGAACCGGTGAAACTTCCCTACGGCGCTCTGGTACCGGTCGCTTATGCAAGTTATGTCTCCGAAAACCCTGGAGAGAGAATAGCAGCCGGTGTTGCTATAGCTATACCAGAGGATGAGGACTATCCGGGGTTGATAATGGAATACTCAAATGTGGGTACAAAGGAAGAGATAGAGGAAACCGTAAAGGCTATGGCTATAGAAGGTATGAAGATGAGAGGTAAAACTATAAAGGAAGTGAAAAGTATAGCTATCGAACATACGGTTATCAAATGTGGAGCTGTATTTGCCGCAGTAGTACTATGGGATTAGGAGGCAAGCTGTGAATTTTATATTCTTTGAAGAGTATACAAAGGGATGGGGGGCATTCTTCAGGATCAAGGAGATAAAATGCCATAGGGAATCGCCGTACCAGAAGATCGAAATATTCGAGAGCATGGATCATGGTAAGGTGATGGTGATCGATGGTGCGGTTATGTTTACGGAGAGAGACGAGTTCACATATCATGAAATGATAGTTCATGTGCCTCTCTTCAGTCATCCAAATCCCGAGAGGGTACTTGTAATAGGGGGAGGAGACGGGGGAACCGTAAGAGAAATATTGAGGCACGAAGTTGTAAAAGAAGTATACCTTGTTGAAATAGATGAAATGGTGATTGAACTCGCCGAAGAGTATTTCCCACAATTAGCGAAGGATCTAAAGAATCCAAAAACTAAGATCCTTATTCAGGATGGTATAAAGTTCCTAAGGGAATGCGAGGAAAATAGTTTCGATATAATAATTGTGGATTCAACCGATCCCGTTGGACCAGCCGTAGGACTTTTCGAGAGTGATTTTTATAACTCCTGTTACAGGGCTCTAAAGGATGATGGGATATTAAACGTCCAATCAGGATCACCCTATTTCCAGCAGGATCTGATCTCAAGGGTCTATAGAAACATATCTATGATCTTCCCCATAGCAAGGACATACATAGCTGGAGTACCAATGTACGGCGGTTTATGGTCATTTACCATCGGTTCAAAAAAATACGATCCCAGTATAGGTCCAGTAAGGGAAGACCATAAGATAGTGACAAACCTAAAATACTACAACTTTGAAATACACAAAGGAGCCTTTGCCCTACCCAACTACCTTAAAAAGGGTATTTAAGCTTGCTCAGTAACTTGAAGCCCTACGTGGAAAAATTTTTAGAGCCGATTTCCTATACACTGGAGAAGTATAACCTAAGTCCGAATATAGTTACAATACTTGGATTTGTGATTACCCTAATAAGTGCCTTTTTCTACAGCAAAGGCTATTTCTCGATCGGAGGTATAGTACTTATAATAGGCGGGATATGCGATCTAATAGACGGAAACCTTGCAAGGGTAAGCAGAAAGGTTTCCAAATTCGGTGGATTCCTTGATTCCACTATAGATAGATTGTCCGATTCTGCCATATTTATGGGACTATCTATCTATGCCTTCGATAATAACGACAAGGAACTCTTACTCTTGAGCCTCTTAGCACTAATAGTCTCCTACACCATAAGTTACACAAGAGCAAGAGCGGAATGTATAATAGAAAGTTGTAAGGTTGGTATTATGGAAAGGGCAGAAAGAATCATTCTAATTATTCTCGCTTCCTTCTTCAACTTCATGAAAATTGCCCTTATACTGATAGTGACTCTCGGTAGTATAACCATCCTCCAGAGGATCTACCACACCTACAAAAACACTACTAATAGTAACGACTAACTATAGTATCCATTCTATCTCTTATCATATCTATCAATCTATCCTCATCAAGCCTCTCTAACTCAACATCGGGATAGATAGGATCTAACACAAAAACCCTAACCAAATTAGGTTTCACCCTGTAAGAACCTTTTGGCATAACCTCTCTAGTACCTATAAAAACAATAGGAACTATAGGTAAACCCGTTTTAAATAGTAGCTTTAAACCCTTTTTTCTGAAATTTTGTAACTTTCCAGTAATCGATCTTGTCCCCTCAGGGTAGATAACTATAGGTTTATTTAATCCCTTACTTAAGGCCCTTCCTATGGACTCTAAAGCAACAGCTGGATTTTCCCTATCTATCTCAATAACATCGGCAACCCTCAAACACCAACCAAATATAGGTATCCTAAAAAGTTCCTTCTTTGCAAGAAAGTGTGGAACCTTATTCAAAATGTATATGAGAACAAAAACATCAAAATAGCTTATATGGTTAGAAACTATGATAAACTGATCAAAAAGCTTCAATTTTTCTTTATCCTCAATTTCAATTTTTATACCGGATACTAGTATGAGAGTTTTAACCCAAAAACAGGCTATCTTATCCGTGATCTTTTTACTTTTATCAAAACAACCAACTATTATAAATATAGGACCAAGAGTCAGAACTATTAAGGAACAAACTAACCAGAAAAGAACAGTTCTTACCATTTCTTTACAGATCTTTTGTATTTTATGTAAACTAATAGTAATATCCCTACAAAAATAAAAAACAACGAGAAAAACTGAGGAGTTGATATGGGTCCTATATAGCTTCTTGTGTCACCCCTATAGAATTCTATAGTAAATCTGGCAAGTCCATATAGTATCATATAAAGGGAAGTTATCAATCCTTCCTCCTTTACTCTATTAAAGAGAAAGGAGAGTATCAGAAATATAACAAATCCGGCTAAAGACTCGAATAGCTGGGTTGGGTAAAGCCTTACACCTATAGGAGCAAGTGAATGTGGATCCTTAAAAACAACACCAACCGGGCATTCACATGGTGCACCGTAACAGCAACCAGCTAAAAAACAACCAATCCTACCTATACCCTGCCCTAGAGGTAAAACCGAAAAGGTCACATCCGAAGTCTTCAAAAAAGAAAGCCCCCTTTTCCTTACATAAATAACCCCAGCGATAAATCCCGATAGCAAAGCCCCATATATTCCTAACCCGCCTTCCCATAGAAAAAATATCCTCCAGGGCCTATGGACATAATCACCGTAATGTTCTAACACAAAGTATAGTCTACCACCTGCTATACCAAACAGAACAACCCAAAAGGCTAACTCCGCTATATACTCCCTACTTATACCTCTACTTTCCGCCCTTCTCATGCCAACCATAAGGGAAGCAAAAAAAGCTATGGCAAGCATCAAACCATAGGATGGTAACTTGATGAAGCCTAAATCTACATAGGGATGCACCTTTTAACCCCCCTTCCATCTTAAGAGAAATAGTAACACACCAACCACTATAAACGTATCGGCTACATTGAAGGCAGGCCAGTGGTAGTTACCTATATGAAAATCTATAAAATCCACAACATAACCATATATCACCCTATCGACAAGATTCCCCAACCCCCCTCCAAGTATCATTCCGAGAGAAACGAAAAGGTATCTGTCCGCCGACCTAAGCCTCCGGAATAGTAAAAAAACAACTATTATAGCCATTACCGAGGCAAATACAAAAGTCCAGGAACTTCTATAACTATTACCGATACCAAAAACTATACCTCTATTGCCAACAAATATCAGGTTAAGAAAGGAAGTCAGTTTTATCTCTTTTCCTACGAGATTGTTCAAAACCCATACTTTGGTCAACCTATCCAAAACAAATATAACTACACTCGTTATCCAGAAGTAGATCTTAGAGCTCACCCTTTAATACCCTTACACATCTTTCACAAATTTCGGGATGATCAGCATCGCTACCCACAGTTTCGGAAAACACCCAACACCTTACACACTTCTTACCAAGCGCAGGAGTAACCTCAACGGAAAGTCCCTTAATCTCCTCGGATTTAATCCCCCCCTCACCCCTTACAACATCAACCTGAGAGACTATCAGAAATTCCCTTAACACCCAACTATCGAAGGACCTTATAAACTCCTCGATATTATCATCCTCCACGTAGATTATGACTCTGGCATCGTAGGAATGTTTTATCAAACCGTTGTTTCTTGCAATCTCAAGAGCCCTGTTGACTTCCCTTCTTATATCAAGGAGTTTATTCCACCTCTCCTCCAATACCTCATCAACAGGTATTTCACCATCCCTGGGGAAATACTCAAGATGTATAGATTCCATATCCCCTTCCTTCTTGGGTAAATACTGCCAGGCCTCTTCCATAGTAAAGGAGAGAATAGGAGCAAGCAACTTTAACATATTTCTCACAATAATATATATCGCGGTCTGTGCAGATCTCCTATACAGGGATTCTTTGCCATGGATGTATAGCCTTTCCTTAGCTATATCGAGATATATTGAGGATAAATCCACGTTACAGAAGTTATGTATCAAATGGAAAACTCTATAAAAGAGGTAGTTATCGTAAGCTTCCAACACTCTCTTTGCGATTTTCGAAAATCTACTTACTATCCATCTATCCATCTCGAGCATCCTATCGAAATTGAGGCTATCATTTTCCGGATCGAAGTCGTAAAGATTAGCCAACATAAACCTTATAGTGTTTCTTATCTTCCTGTAGGAATCTACCAATCTGTTCAATATCTCCTTCGATAGTCTAACGTCTTCGGTATAATCCTCAGCTGCAACCCATAGCCTTAATATATCGGCACCATAAGCTTCTATAACTTCCTGGGGGGAAATCACGTTACCTAGTGACTTAGACATCTTCCTACCCTGTCCATCAACCACAAAACCATGGGTGAGAACGGATCTATAGGGGGCCTTATCCCTTGTAGCGACACTAGCTATTAAACTACTCTGGAACCAGCCTCTATGTTGATCACTACCCTCAAGATAAAGATCACTTGGCCAGCCAAGATCCTCCCTCTTCTCAAGTACAACCGCATGGCTAACTCCGGAGTCAAACCACACATCGAGTATATCATCCTCCTTATCAAACTCATTGCCACCACACTTGGGACATTTAAAATCCTTGGGAAGAAAATCCTCAACCGGTCTTACAAACCATACATCAGCACCTTCTAACCTTGTAAGCTCAGCAACTCTCTCGAAAAGTTCCCTATCAGCGTGTATGTATCCACAATTTTTACAATAAACTACCGTTATAGGAACCCCCCAAGCCCTCTGCCTCGATATACACCAATCGGGGCGTTTCTCAACCATATCTCTTATCCTTATCCTACCCCAATCGGGGATCCATTTTACCCTATCTATCTCTTCAAGGCATCTCGTTCTAAGGTTATTCCTGTCCATCGAGATAAACCACTGGGGAGTTGCCCTAAATATAACGGGATTTTTACATCTCCAACAATGGGGGTAGGAATGACTTACCATCTCGGATAATATAAGAGCGTTCTTCTCCTTAAGAAGCTCGACTATCTTTGGATTAGCCTGCCATATATTCTCACCCTTAAAGTAGGTAACAGTATTATCAAAACACCCATGATCATCAACTGGGTTATAAACATCCAGCCCATACTTCAATCCTACCAGATAATCCTCCTCTCCGTGACCAGGAGCTATATGGACACAGCCTGTACCCTGTACCAATGTAACGAAGTCAGCAACTATAATAACGGAATCCCTATTCTCAAAGGGATGCTCACACCTTAAATTCTCAAGTTCAGCTCCCTTTACCTTCCTAATGATCTTACCTTCCTTTCCAAACTTGCCAAGACACTCCTCCACAAGTCCATCGGCAAGAATGTATAGTTCATCACCCACATCAACCAGTGAATAATAATACTCGGGATGAACAGCTATAGCCAAATTAGCCGGAAGGGTCCAAGGTGTAGTCGTCCATATAACCACATAGGCAGGTTTATCGATCTCATTAAGTTCAGGGAAAACTTTTCTAAACTCATCCTTACACCTAAACTTCACATAAACGGAGAGAGACTCATGTTCATCATACTCGACCTCAGCCTCAGCCAAGGCAGTAACACAACTTATACACCAAAAAACGGGTTTTGCTCCTCTATAAACTAAACCTCTCTCAAAACACTTCCCAAGCTCAAGTACAATTTCGGCCTCATAATCGTAATCCATTGTAATATACGGATTGTCCCAATCACCAAAAACACCTAGTCTTTTAAACTCTTCCCTCTGTATGTTTATGTATTTATTCGCATACTCTCTACAAATCTTTCTTATCGCATCTTTGGTTAGTTCCTTCTTCTTTGGACCAAGCTCCTTATCCACCTGGTGCTCTATAGGTAAACCGTGGCAGTCCCAACCTGGAACAAAGGGGGTTCTATATCCCATCATGGTCCTTGATTTTAAAACGAAATCCTTGAGTATCTTGTTAAGGGCATGGCCTATGTGGATATTACCATTAGCATAGGGAGGGCCATCGTGTAGTATGAAGGTAGGACAATCTTTTCTCGACTCCAGGATCTTAAAATAGATATTATCATCGTACCACTTCTTAAGAATATCGGGCTCTTTCTTTGCAAGGTTAGCCTTCATCGGAAAATCGGTTTTAGGTAGGTTTAGAGTCTCTCTATAATCCATTACTCCCCTCCAAGAACTTTCTTTTTAAGATCCAACAACCTCTCTAAAGACAAAATAGCATCCAACTCAGTATGTGCCTCAATCGTGAAGTAAGGAATATCCCTTAAAATTGCCCACTTAAGCAACTTATAAACGGGAGCTGATCCCTTCCCTATGGCCCAGTGCCTATCATCCTGCCCATCATTATCGTGTATATGTAACTCTAATATCCTATCTCCTATCCTGAGAAGCCACTCATCAAGTTCAGCTTTGGAAAAGAGGTGAAAATGACCGATATCGAAACAGTATCCAAACCTGTTACTGTCAAAACTAGCTAAAAGTTCACAAAGCATATTGGGAGCTTCATCAAATACATTCTCCAATAGAAGCGTCAAATCCTTTGGAAACATAGAATCAAGCTTAATAAGAGTATTCACCGCAGCATCCAACCAATCTCCCTCCCTCGTTCTATACCTCCATCTATCGTAGCCGGTATGTATTACCAAAGCCCTTGGCCTCATAATCTCAACTATGGGAACAAGACTCTCGTACCTTCTTACCACTCCATCCAGAATAAACCTATCGAAGGAACCAAGGTTTAAGTCGTAAAAGGGAGCATGGATATTAAAGAAGAGGCCAGCTTCTTTAAACATGGAGGCAATATCCCCAAGTAATACTCTATCAACCGAAGAATCTATATCTGTGGCAAAGAATAAAACCTCTATGTTAACTCTCCTTTCCAACAACTTACGATAGTTTCTCTCCAAATAGCGGCATGTAACATGTATCAAAACATCCATACTCAACCCCACAGAAATTCAAAACTGAAAAAGTTATAGGACTATAGATACAAAAATTCAAGAAAAAATAAAAGGGGAGATCCAGGCGGATCCCCCCCTTCACACCGTAAATCTACCTCTTAGTCCTTACTTATGGTCATAGCGTAGAATGTTCTATAAACGAAGAAAAGGGCTATAACTATGAATATGATACCCAAAGCATTCTTCAGCGTCTTATTGGTCATGGTAACGGATATCTCTGTGGCCAGTAGTCCAAATAGAGTTGTAAACTTTATGATCGGGTTCATTGAAACACTGGAAGTATCCTTAAATGGATCTCCTACCGTATCACCAACAACCGTGTAAGCATGTAGATCTGTACCCTTAGCTCTCATATCAACCTCAACTACCTTCTTAGCATTATCCCAAGCAGCACCTGCGTTGGCAAGGAATATTGCCTGGAATAGACCAAAGAAGGCTATAGCTATCAGATAGGAGATAAAGGCATAGGGATCAATTAGCGCCATTCCTATAGCAACGGAAAAGATGACCGCAAATATGTTGAGCATACCCTTTTGAGCATAAACCGTACAGATCCTGACAACCTCCTTGCTATCCTCAACACTCGCCTTTTCCACGTCTAGTTTAAGTGTCTTTTTAATGTAATCCACAGTGTTATAGGCACCGGCAACAACGGCCTGGGTGGATGCTCCCGTGAACCAGTATATAATGGCACCACCCATTATGAAACCAAGAATAATCCAGGGTTGTACAAGAGAAAGCATTGCAACAACATTTCCGAATATCTTCTCAAGCAATACTATAATACCGAATATAAGGGTTGTAGCTCCTGTTACCGCAGTTGCGATAAGAACTGGTTTAGCGCTCGCCTTGAAGGTATTACCAACTCCATCCGCTTCCTCAAGGTAACTCTTAGCTCTATCGAGGTTTGGAGTAAAACCGAACCTCTTTTTGATATCCTCTATAACCTCGGGTCTCGACTCTATTCTGGACAACTCATAAACGGATTGGGAGTTGTCAGCCGGTGGACCATAACTATCAACAGCAATAGTAACTGGACCCATGCTCAGGAAACCAAAGGCAACCAAACCAAAGGCAAATATACTTGCAGCAAAGGGATACTGAGGTGGCATGAGACTCTGGAGAGAAGGATTATGGGACACAATATAAGCTATAAGCATAAGGATCAGTACTACGAAACCTTCCCAGAAGGCAGAGAAGTTACCGGCAACGAAACCTGACAGGATGTTAAGAGCAGCTCCACCCTTCTCGGATGTAACAACTATCTCTTTTACGTGTCTCGAATTAAAGCTCGTAAATACTTTGGTAAACTCAGGTATTATAGCACCTGCTATGGTACCGCAGGATATTATTACCGAAAGTACCCACCACAGATCGGGATACTGGGAATAATCGGCAAGTAAAAGGTAACTTGTGACAAAGGTAAGGACTATCGAAATAAGTGAAGTTAGCCAAACTAAATTTATAAGTGGTCTTTCCATATCTATCTTTTCCTTACCACCGTAGAGGGAACTTGATATAGCCTCGTTGATATAGAAGCCGAAGAGTGAAGTTAGTATCATTATGACTCTCATTGTGAATATCCATATGATCAAAACAGCAGACATCGGAGAGCTACCAAGTGCAACCGCAAGGAATGTAATCAGAGCAACACCGGTTACTCCATAGGTCTCAAAACCATCGGCAGTAGGACCAACACTATCACCAGCATTATCACCGGTATTATCAGCGATAACACCAGGATTTCTCGGATCATCCTCGGGAAGTTTAAACTCTATCTTCATCTGGTCGGCACCAACATCGGCGATCTTGGTAAATATACCACCTGCAACACGAAGAGCCGCAGCTCCAAGTGACTCACCTATAGCAAAACCTATAAAGCAAGGACCTGCAAGATCCTTGAGAAATACAAGTATACATATCATTATGAACAACTCTATACTAACTAACATAAGACCCACGCTCATTCCAGCGTGTAGAGGAATTCTAACCACATCAAGAGGAGTACCATAAAGAGCTACAAAAGCCGTTCTTGGAGAAGCCTTGGTATTTATCCTCATACCAAATACGGCAACACTAAACGATCCAAGTATACCTATTATCGAAGATATTATTATAACAACCACATCAAAGGCACTCCTTCCAGATAGAACACCAAAGTAATAGACCATACAAACAGCTACAATCGCCCATAGTAAAATAAGAAACTTTGCCTGCTGTTTAAGATAGGCCTTACAGGTCTGCCACAGTATTTCTCCGATCTCTTCCATAGCTTCATGGACCTTTATACCGGCAACACTCTTATAATGTAGGATAGAAAAGAGTAAACCTATCAAACATATAACTAAACCCACATACATGATGGCTAAACCGTGAAGCTTACCACCGAAGAAATAAACCTGGGATAGATCGGGAAGGACAATATCTGCCTCTGATGCGAAGGATTGTGATATTAATAGCAGTAGTAAAAACACAGGATAAGCAAACCGCTTTATAAAACTATTCAGCATGACAACACCCCCACCCTTTGTATATTTAGTTACAAATGGCTAATAACACAAAGGGTGGGGGTTGTCAATCTTAAACCTAATTTTTCAAAGTTCCATAGCCTCTCTAACCAATTCCGCTATATCCTTCCTTGCGATCTGTTCTTCTTTTCCGATAACTTTTATTCCATCTTCAAACATCGTTAGACAAAAGGGACATGCGGTAACGACAAGCTCAGCTCCAACTGAAGCCACCTCTTCAGACCTCTCTATATTGATCCTCTTTCCTATCCTTTCCTCAAGCCACATTCTCCCTCCACCTGCACCACAGCAGAAACCATTTTCCCTATTACGAGGTAACTCGGATAGTTTATTGGCTGCAACAATCTCCTTTAGAATCTCTCTAGGCTCTTCATATATACCGTTATGCCTACCGAGATAGCAGGAATCATGATAAACGGTCTTGTAACCCACTCCTTTTTTCAACTTTATCCTTCCGTTCTTTATAAGGTTTAGTATGAACTGGCTGTGATGGTAAACCTCCCCTTCCCAGCCATACTGTGGATACTCATTCTTAAGAACATGGTAACCATGGGGGCAAGCAGTAATTATTTTTTTCACGTTATAACTCTTAAGTACCTCAACGTTCTCCATAGCCAACATTTCAAAGAGATACTCGTTACCTAAGCGCCTTGCGGAATCCCCACAACATTTCTCCTCAACACCTAAAATGGCAAAATCCACGTTAGCGGCCTTCAGTATCTCCACAAGAGCCTTCATCACCTTCTTATACCTATCATCGTAACTTCCCGCACAACCAACCCATAGCAGATACTCGGCACCTCCCTTCTCGGAAATTATCGGCACGTCGAGATCCTTAGCCCAATCCGCTCTGGAGGCAAAACCCACACCCCAGGGGTTGAAATTATTCTCCATGTTTCTTAGAGCTAGTGCCATCTCCTCCGGTATCCTACCCTCCATAAGGGTAAGGTAACGCCTCATCTCCACTATCTTATCTATATGTTCTATCCTTGCTGGACATTTCTCCATACAGGCAGCACAGGTCGTACAGGCCCATATGACCTCATCTTCAATACGCTCATAAGGTGTTGACTCTTCCTCGCTCTTACCAAGTATAAACCTATCCTCCATATGATTCCTAAGTTCCCTTATAAGTCCCTTGGGAGTCAATGGCTTACCGGTATTATAGGCAGGACAGGCATCCTGACATCTACCACAGGCCATACAGGCATCAAGATCCATAAGTTGCTTCCAGCTAAGATCCTCCATCTTAACCAGACCGAAACTCTCCTGCTCCTCCATGTTTGGTATCCTATCCACCACACCGTATGGCCTTGGATCCCTATAGGCTATATTCCATGGAGTGACGATTATATGTCTAAGTTTTCTCGAATAGGCTATATAAGCGATAAAACCAAAGGAGAGAATCATATGTATAAACCAGAAGAACTTGTGACTTTTCACACCACCGAGACCTATAGCATTAAGTATAATACCTAAGAAATAGCCAGCAAATGAGACTCTCTCAAAGGATGGAAATCCCTGAGCAGAAATCCTCGCTCCTTCCACAATATAACCAGTTACCGCAACGGCAAGTAATAACCATAAAACGAGGTAATCATCCCCAGTTTCAGGTTTCAACCTCTCCGGTTTTTCAACATATCTTCTTCTTAAGGCTATTATCAACCCAGTAATTAAAGCTAAACCTGCTACATCGAGAAGGAAGGATACAATTAAGTAAAACTTGCCATGGTAGATATGTAGGGGAGTATCAGCATCTATAGCAACTATAATGGTACCGATAAATAAAAGGAGGAATCCAAAGAATATCAACGCATGCATAACACCGGGTTTTTTCTCTCTTAGAATCCTTGAATGGGCAAAAACTTCCCTTATAGCAAAGCCAACATCGGCTGACCTTGCTTCCTCCTTTCCCCTCTTCCACAGTAAATATCTACCCTTTATACCATTGTAGATAATATAAACTGAAAGAACCGCTAATAGGTACACGAGAATTTTAAATAAAAGGGGGATGTTCCACCACACCCCCCTTGATATCTCTATCGCATTCATCCTTAACCTCCCGATCTAAGGAAATAATCCTCCTAACTTTTTGCCTTTTCCTTCTTCAATCTCTCAATCAAGACAGGTACTACTTTAAATAGGTCACCTACTATACCAAAATCAGCAACATTAAATATAGGTGCATCTGGATCCTTATTTATAGCAACGATGTACTTACTAGATGACATACCAGCTAAATGCTGGATAGCTCCTGAAATACCTACAGCAATGTACAACTTTGGTGAAACGGTCTTACCGGTCTGACCAACCTGATCGGACTGAGGTCTCCAACCAGCATCAACCGCTGCACGGGAAGCACCAACCGCTGCACCAAGTAAATCAGCGAGGTCCTCTAACATAGCAAAATTCGAGCCATCCTTCAATCCTCTACCACCTGAAACTATAACCTCAGCCTCAGTAAGTTCCGGTCTACCGGTGGATTTAAGGTTAAACTCCTTCATAACCTGTTTTTTCTCGGAATCGAGCGGTTCAAAGGGTATATCGACTACTTCTACATTTACCGACAACTTCTCCTCACTTACAGGGAATGCGTTGGGTCTTAAGACCATAAAAGCAGGATACTTCTTGAAACCTACCTTAACTATAACTTTACCGGATATGGCAGGCCTTACGGCCACGATCGAATCACCATTTACCTCGTATCCTGTACAGTCGGGAGCATAGCCTCCACCAACCCTTATAGACACCCTAGGGATTAAATCCCTTGCAGTCTGGGTACCACCCATCAAAACAACCTTGGGAGACTCTTTAGCAACCACATCCGCAATAACCCTGGTATAGGCCATAGGATGATAGTACTTTAAAAATGGATTATCAGCCACATATACCCTTTTCATACCATAACTAGATATATCATCTACCAAGGCCTTAACACCCTCACCCAGTATAACGGCGCAGGCATCAACACCCAGTTTATCCGCAATTCTTTTACCTTCTGACAAAGCTTCCTTTGCGGGCTTTCTCAGTTCACCGTTTCTCGTCTCAGCAACAACAAGTACCATCACAACACCTCCTTATATGATGTTTACCACTTCGCGGAGGAACTTTATGAGTTCCTCGACAACCTCTTCCGGTTCACCTTCAACCTTTCTCCCAGCCTGTCTCGCAGGTGGTAACATGTACTCGAGAACTTCCGTGAAGGAACCCTGTTTACCAACAACAT
Organism: uncultured Aquificales bacterium; assembly: GCA_964590075.1. Classification (GTDB taxonomy): domain Bacteria; phylum Thermosulfidibacterota; class Thermosulfidibacteria; order Thermosulfidibacterales; family Thermosulfidibacteraceae; genus JAGDVO01. Next base: position 288,266 of record CAZPXS010000001.1, on the reverse strand, counting down.
CGGGCGATAAACCAAGATCACCTATAGTATACTTGGTGATAGGCTTTTTCTTTGCCTTCATTATGTTAGGTAAAGATGGATATCTAGGCTCATTTAGTCCCTTCCTTGCCGCAAAGACACAGGGTAATTCGACTTCGAAAACTTCCTCTCCACCCTCAACCATCCTAACCGCAATAGCCTTATTACCATTTATATCGAGCTTTACTATGTTAGTTACAGCGGGAATACCCAAAAGTTCAGCTACCATACTAGGCACACTCCACGTATCTCCATCTATCGCCCTAAGACCAAAAAGAAGTATCTGGTAGTTATCAAGCCCGCCTTCCTTTTTGAAAGCTTCAACAAGCACTCGAGCCGTAACAAGAGCATCGGAACCATCCAGATTATCATCCTCGATGTGAACACCCCTATCCGCTCCCATAGCTAACGCACTCCTTATAGCCTCCTGAGCTCTCTGAGGTCCCATACTTATAACCAAGACCTCATCCACAACACCAGCCTCCTTCTTACGTACCGCCTCTTCAACGGCAAACTCACAGTAGGGGTTTAGTATGTACTTTATCTCACTCTTATCCAGCCTACTACCACTTAACTTTACCCTTGTCTCCGTATCGGGAACGCTCTTTACAAAACAAACCGCCTTCATCCTTCCCTCCCTCTCACTTTATTCACGAATGAGCATTCACTCATATATCATATCATAACTCAAGTGTCAACCAAAAATTCGTAAGATCTATAATCAATCAAAGCCTATCCAAGTATTTCAAACACCTTTTATTATTGCTCTTGCTATGGTTAATCTCTGTGCTTCTGCGGTACCCTCATAAATTTCAGTTATCTTGGCATCCCTGTAGTATCTCTCAACGTTATAATCGGTGGTATAACCGTAACCGCCATGAATCTGGATAGCTTCCCTTGTCACCCTCATGGCCACATCACTGGCGAACAACTTTGCCATCGCAGAATAGAGGTAATAGCTCTTGATACCCTGAGACTTCATCCATGCAGCCTTAAGGTAAAGGAGTCTTGCAGCTTCAATCAATGTAACCATATCGGCTAACTTAAACTGTATAGCCTGGAAGTTTGCAATCGGTTGACCAAACTGAACCCTCGTTTTTGCAAACTCAAGGGAATCCTCGTAGGCAGCCTGTGCTATACCAACAGCCTGAGCAGCTATACCTATCCTTCCACCATCGTAACATTCCATAGCGATATAGAAACCTTGACCCTCCTCCCCGAGAAGGTTACTAGCGGGAACCTTACAATCCTCAAATATAAGCTCAGCGGTAGAAGACCCTCTTATACCGAGTTTATGCTCAAGCTTTCCAACTGTAAAACCTGGAGTACCTCTTTCAACTATAAAGGCACTTATACCCTTGTGTTTTTTTTCTTTATCCGTATAGGCAAAGACCAAGAATATATCTGCCTCTCTACCGTTAGTTATAAAATGTTTTACACCATTTATAACATAGTAATCGCCCTCTCTCCTAGCGGTAGTAGAAATACTTGTTACGTCAGTTCCCGCGCCAGGCTCGGTCATAGCGTGTGCACCTATCTTCTCTCCCTTGGCAAGTGGTACAAGGTACTTCCTCTTTTGTTCCTCGGTTCCAAACTTAAGTATAGGATCGACCACCAGAGATGTATGGGCGGAAACCAAAACTCCAGTTGACGCACAGGCTCTAGATAACTCCTCTACCACTATCGCGTAGGAAACGTAATCCATCCCACTTCCACCGTACTCCTCAGGAACGTGAACGCCAAAGAGACCAAGCTCCGCAAGTTCCTCTATTATCTCCTTAGGTATAAAACCTTCCTGATCTATCTTCTTCGCTATTGGCTTTAGACGTTCCTCTGCAAACCTTCTGACAACCATATCCCTTAACATTTTCTGCTCTTCGGTCAACTCAAATACCATCGCACAACCTCCTTTCAAATTTTGGTTTTTCTCTGTCCAAAAAGCTTTTTAATCCTACCTTAGCGTCCTCCTTACTAAAAACATACCCAAAAACGTCTTTTTCAAGGAGAAGGGAACTCTCAAAATCCATATCGTAAGTCAAACTTATTATTTTTTTAGTAGCAACCACTCCAAATGCACTCAAACCAAGAATTTCATTTTTTATCCTATTTAAATCCAAATTAAACTCTTCTCTATTCTCGTATATTTTGTTTATGTAGTTAGAGATTTTATCAACACTTAGCTTACCAACAAATAGTAACTCCTTAAATTTCACCCAACCGAAATGCCTCATAGCATAATATAGAAAAGTATTCTCCAGATCGGAAAATCTTTCGATAGTTATTATTGAGTTCTTAGTTGCAAAGACTAAATCTGAAGCAAGTATCAGCTCTATAGCACCATCCCCTATAGAACCATCAAGAAAGGAAATAACTATTAAGTTGAAATTTACAAAAAGCTTAAGTATTTTAGAAAAACAACCAGAAAAATTTAAAGATATATCACGAGAAAAATCAAACAGCAAAAACGGTGTCTCGTCACATTTAGCCGAATTTACAAGGCCACTCAAAGACTCAAAACTTAGGTTGGAAGGAGATACCACCAGGGTATCCCCTTCCCTTTTTACAACCATACCATTACTTATACTCATAGAATCCTTTCCCTGTCTTTCTCCCAAGATAACCTGCATCAACCATCTTAACCAAAAGTGGACAAGGTCTATACTTTGGATCTCCAAAGCCCTCGTATAGTACATTTAAAATATACAAACAGGTATCGAGACCTATAAGATCCGCAAGTGCAAGCGGTCCCATAGGATGGTTCATACCGAGCTTCATTATACCATCTATGGCCTCAGGAGAAGCAACACCCTCATAAAGGGCCCATATAGCCTCATTTATCATGGGCATTAGAACCCTATTTGAAACAAAACCGGGAGAATCGTTAACTACAATAGGAACCTTTTCGAGCTTTTCCGATAACTTAACAACTAAATCTACCGTTTCATCGCTTGTCTGTAAACCTTTGATAATTTCCACAAGCTTCATAACAGGTACAGGATTCATAAAGTGCATTCCAACAACCTTATCGGGTCTACTAGTCCAAGCAGCTATCTTGGTGATAGAGATACTTGAAGTATTACTACTCAACACAACCTCGGGCCTCGTGATCTTATCCAACACCTCAAAAACTTCCTTCTTAACATCCTCAAGCTCAACGACCGCCTCAACGACAAAGTCGACATCCTTAAGATCATTAAGATCCGTTGTGGTTTTTATCCTAGAGAGAATGGCATTCTTCTGATCCTCTGTTATCTTACCCTTCTCAACCTGTCTCGTAAGATTCTTCTCTACAATGGATAAACCTCTCTTTAGAGCCTCTTCGTTAACCTCCCTGACTATAACATCGTAACCAGTCTGAGCAAAAACCTGAACTATACCACTTCCCATCGTACCAAATCCAACAACCCCAACTTTCTTGATATCTTCTAGCACCATAGCTTACCCTCCTTTTACGAATCTAAAGATCCTACAAAACCTCAACAATCATAGCAACAGCACCGCCACCACCAAGGCAAAGCGTAGCAAGACCCCTCTTCAAACCTCTCTGTTTCAAAGCATAAATCAGAGTGGTAAGAATCCTGGCACCACTTGCGCCTATGGGATGTCCAAGGGCAACAGCACCACCATTTACGTTAAACTTTTCATGCGGAATATTCAAAGCCTTCATAACAGCACAGGAAGCCGATGCAAAGGCCTCGTTATGTTCAAATAGATCTATATCATCAACCGTGAAACCGGTCATAGCCAAGAGCTTCTTAACACATGGTATAGGTGCTTCCATCACCCACTCAGGTTCAATGTGATACGATGTATAGGCTATTATCTTTGCTATGGGCTTAAGACCAAGAGCTTCCACCTTTTCCTTTGAAGCTATAACAACACAGCTTGCACCATCACTTATCTTTGAGGCATTACCCGCAGTTACTTTACCATCCTTTTTAAAAACGGGCGGTAGCTTACTCAAGGCCTCTAACGTAGTCTCTCTGGGGCCTTCATCTGTATCGAATATTATAGGATCACCCTTCTTCTGTGGAATCTCAACAGGTACTATCTCCTCCTTAAACCTACCCTCCCTAATAGCCTCTACAGCTCTCCTATTGGATTCAACTGCAAATCTATCCATCTCTTCCCTGGAAATATTATACTTTTCCGCTATCAGCTCCCCAGTCATACCCATATGGAAATTGTGATAGGGATCCCACAAGCCATCATGTACCATCAGATCAACGAGTTCGCCGTTGAACAACCTGTAACCCGTCCTAGCTTTAAATAGAGCATAGGGGCATAAACTCATATTCTCCATACCACCTGCCACTATAACATCGGCCTCATTAGCCTTAATAGCAGTAGCACCAAGCATGATGGCCTTCAACCCTGAACCACAAACCTTGTTAACGGTAAAGGCGTTAACCTTATCTGGTAAGCCAGCGTACCTCATGGCCTGTCTTGCTGGAGCCTGCCCCACACCGGCTTGTACAACCTGTCCCATTATAACCTCATCCACATCCTCCGGTTTTATGCCCGCCCTTTTTACCGCTTCCCTTATAACAATTGCGCCCAACTGAGGAGCCGGTATATTACTCAATGCACCCAAGAAATTACCAATTGCGGTTCTTACAGCAGATAGAATATAAACTTCTCTCATAATTACACCTCCTATTGTTTGATAACAACCGCTAAGAATTTTGTCCCCCTTTTACCCTCGACACAATGTGGTACCCTTGAATCATAGTAAATAGAATCACCAGCACTTAAGTTTATAATCTCACTACCTAACTTAATCGTGACATTACCCTCTAAGACATATATGAATTCCTCACCCTCATGGGCATGTGGAATCTTGTCAACCTCATCGTTATCGAATACAACTATATAAGGATCCATTTTTCTATTAGTGAATCCAAAGGCGAGGGAATAGAAAGATAGATTCGGATACGTCTCTCTTCTCGCCGTGGGTTTACCCATACCACCCCTTACAACCACATAATCTTCACCCTCTATAGGTGCATCCTGGAAGAAGTAGTATATCTTAACATCAAGTGCTTCAGCTATCCGCCATAGAGTTGAAATGGGAGGAGAAACCACATTGTTCTCTATCTGCGATAGTAGCGCTACCGAAAAGCCCGTCTTTTCAGCAAGCTCATTAAGAGTCATGTTTTTCTGAATTCTCAAATCCCTTATACGCCCACCAAGATTCAACTTTTCTATCAATACCTTATCGCTTTGCCTTCTCGGCACTAGCTCCCTCCTCTCTTTTCACTAACACTTAAAAATTTAAATGTCAATAAACTAAGCGATAACTAAAAGATCTTTTTAGAACTAACTCCTTAAGCCCGAGATTCTTTCAGATCTACTCACTATCTCCTTTATCCTAAACCCAAAGTTAGACTCAACGACTACTATATCACCAAGGGCAATAACTTTTCTATTCACAACCAACTCAACATAATCATCGGCACTCTTATCTAACTCTATGATGGATCCAGGAGCTAACTTAAGTATATCCTTAATTTTCATCCTAGTTTTACCTAACCTCGCATATAGGGGTAACTCAACATCGAGTATCATCTCGAGTTTTGTCTGTTCCTGTCTTACAGTTGCCCTAGCGTCGCTTTTAATACTAACCTGATCCTTAAATCCAACATCACTTGTGACAACTAAATCCTCAACCGAAACACCGTCCCCCTCAAGCGACTTTCTCAACCCATCATCCATGAGGAAAATACCCTGATACTCACCTTCATCCGTTATAAACTTCAAATTAAAGGCGTTCACCAAACCACTATCTAAAAGATCTTTAACTTTAGTGTTCTCCCTTACCTCAGTTTCCCTTATCGAATACTCATTCGAAATTTTAGCAAGATCGAGAGTAACCATTCCAAAAAACTGATTACAAAACTCTTTTAGTACATCTAAAGCCTCCTCCCTAGAGACCTCTTCCGGTGTAAGCCCTACCACTCGTGACGCAAATCTCATAGCATCATCCTCAGCCATAAAAAGGGCCATGCTACCAAAGCCAGTTTTTACCATATAGCCAAAACCTGTCTTTTCGGCGATACTTTTCAATTCCGAAGTTTCAATGAATACAAAATCAGATTCCACCTCCCCCTTAGACATTATAAGACCACTTATGACTTCCTGTGTCCTCTTTATAGCGTTATGTAATATTTCCAACTTCATTCCTTTCCTCCTCTATGTCACGTTCCGTAGAATCGTAGTAACCTTTAATAAGACAGGCCTTCCTACCCTTATATATACCTCCCTTTGATAAGAATTTAGGTACACCACCAACAGTTACTATAAATGGACTGTCGATGAAGGATTCCAACTTCACAGTATCACCTGCCTCAAGAGATAAGAATTCCTCAACTGTTAAATATACACTTCCAACTATACACTCAAGGTCGAGTTCAATTTCCATAAGATGCTTTATTATCCTTTCCTCAAAAAGCGCTGTATCTTTCTTAGCCTTAACACCCTCCATAACGAGTCTATCAGCTATTGGTTCAATAGTAACAGCAGGAATACATAGTACCATAGTCCCCTTAAAATCCCCTATTCTAACCTCAAAGTTTATCACGACAACTATTTCGTTAGGCGACACTATCTGCACAAGCCCTCCCTGGGTCTCTCTCAACTCAACTTCCATTTCAACATCTTCAATCACCGACTCCCAAACCCTCTCCAACTCGATCAAAATCTTATTCAACAAACCATCGAGAAGATCGAGCTCTAAATCCGTAAAGGGCCTTACCTCCTTAGGTGGTTCACCCGGCCCTCCGAGTATCCTATCTATCATCACAAAAGTTAGTTCGGGATCTATATTTAGTACCAATCTCCCTATATCCGGATCCACCCTTATAACACAGTATAGGGATATACCAGGTAGGTATAGCAGAAATTCCTGATAGGTTATCTGTTCTATCGATATTATAGTTACTTCAACGACACTCCTTATATAAACCGAAAGAACACTGGAAAGATTCCTCGAGAACCTATCGTGCAAAATCTGGAGATACCTTAACTGTTCCTTTGAGATTCTATCAGGTTTTCTAAAATTATAGGGAACAACCGGTCTCTTTGGCCTAAATCTCTCAACCTGTACATCCTGCCTTAAATCCTTACCTTCCTGAACAGCAGCTAAAAGAGCATCTATCTCTTCCTGTGTAAGGATATTTGTCATTTTCTAACATTCCTCCTATTAGCGAGTTTTTTTATAAGATCTGGTATCTCATACAAGGGTACCTTAAAATCCGCCAAACCCTTTTCGTACACCGATCTAGGCATTCCATAAACCACAGCGGTATCTTCACTCTCAACTATAACTACACCTCCCTTGGACTTTATCACAGAGGCCCCTTGAGTTCCATCATTACCCATACCAGTTAAAACTACACCTAAGGTGTCTTTTCCATAAAAATCAGCGATAGATTTAAAGAGTATATCAACCGATGGTCTATAGATGATCGTAGGTTCAGCGTCTCTTATCTTTATAAATGCCTTCCCCGAACCTGAAACTTCCATAATCTTACCACCTGGTGCTATATATACCACCGATTCTCTAACCGGTTCACCATCCTCAGCCTCTTTAACGTGAAGCTCACTAACTTCGTTTAACCTCTCAGCTAGCATAGCGGTAAAAAGAGGAGGCATGTGTTGAGCTATAAGAATAGGTTGACTTATATCTTCCTTTTTGAGACTACTAAGTAAACTCTTGAGCGCGTTTGGCCCACCCGTGGATGAGCCTATCCCTATAACGGAAAGATCTCTCCCTAAATCCACCGTTGAAGAATCTACACAAGTTCTTTTAAGTTCTTTCAACTTCTGTACTGGTTTTTTCTTTGCAACGGATTTCACCTTATTAATCAAGTCATTTTCCATATCATAAAATCCCAAGATTCCTTTATCGACATTTTTAAAAACGAAATCGACCGCACCAAGTTCCAGGGCCTTTATGGTCTCCTTTGCTCCTTCCCTTGTAAGGGCACTAACCACAAGAATAGGTGTCGGCTTTTTTTCCATAATTTCCCTTATAGCGGTAAATCCATCAGCTATAGGCATCTCAAGATCAAGAGTAACAACGTCTGGAGATAACTCCATAACCTTATCTACGGCCTCAAGCCCATTGGCAGCAAAACCTACCACGCTAATATCCGGATCCTTTTCGAGAATCCTAGCTATAGCTTTCCTAAAAAAGGGAGAATCATCAACCACTAATACCCTTATCACAATTAATCTCCTCTATATAACCTTGTTTTATCATATACTCCCTCAATTTTCTAACCGCACGCCAATGAATCTGAGAAGCCCTTGACTCAGAAATACCAAGTATATTTGCCACATCCTTTAGAGGTAAACCTTCAAAGTAATACAAACTCAGTAACTTTTTCTCCCTATCATCCAACGTTTCAAAAGCCTTAACTAAAACCTTAAGTAGCTCTTCCTTCTCTATCTCTTCTTCTATGTCTTCTTCACTTGCTACAATATTTATCAATTCCTCTTCCTTCTCATCCCTTAAGATAGGATCGAATATACTCACCATCTCCGCATTAGCTCCATCGACGAGTAAAGATCTTACCTCCTCCTCATCCATGTCCAAAATCCTTGCAATCTCACTTAGATCCGGTATCTCATCTTCAGATTTCAAAGAATCGTATATCTCAACTATCTTTTTATATTTCCTCCTTCTATCTTTGCTAAGTACATCCATGGACCTAAGGTAATCGTAGATCGCACCTTTTATTCTCATCTCTAAAAAGATACGGTGGTTGGGATTAGAAACATCGAATCTCTCTACAGCCTGTATCAAACCAAAATAGCCTGCACTTAAGAGATCTTCCAACGTCACCTTTCCTTTAGGTAACCTCTCATAGATTCTTCTAGCGATTCTTTCAACCAACCATGTGTAATTGGTTATTAGATTCTCCTTCTTCTCCATAACCATCCTTCTCTAACTTTAATTCAAAATCAATATAGGGCGAAATCAAAGCATAAACTAAAACTAAAAGTCCACAGGAAACCAAAGAAGATAGTATAGCCGTAAACATAGCTAACCATGGTTCATCAAAATACCAATAAACCATTATAAAAATAATACTAAAGGTCAACAAAAAAGTTAATATAACAAGTTCATTTAAAATACTAAATCTCTCATATTCCATAGCTTTTCTCCCTAGGTCTATACCTCAGAAAACCTAGAGCCAACCTTCCCATCCCACCTTTAATCCTCGGGAAATCCTCTGTAGAGGTAAGCCTATCAACTATAGGATCAAACTTATCCAAAAGTAGTTCAAAACCACTAAAATCCTGAGAAACTACCATAAAACCTATCCTTTCAAGTTGTGGAACAGTACCGATGAGTTCGAGTCTAACCTGAGGTAAGAAACTCTCCACCATCCTTGAAAGCATCTCATAGGGATAGAGGTCTTCACTCTTATTCACTATCACGTTCACCTTTAATTTACCAAAATCCCTAAAAAGTATCTTGATTAACGAATAGGCATCAACGACACTCGTAGGCTCAGGTGTAACCACCACGATCGTCTCCTGACAGGCGAGGGTAAACATAAAAACATCGTCTCCAATACCGGCGGCTGTATCAACTATCACATAATCAAAGAGCCCATCCAATTTGGTAATCTCATAGGCTATCCTCTTTCTCATATCATAACTCATATCCAGTAACTCTCTGATTCCTGAACCAGCGGGAAGCAGTTTAAAACCTAAGGGGGTATCAACTATAACTTCCTCTATAACCGCATCACCAGATACAAGATGGTATAGATTTTTATCAGGGAATACACCTAGCATTATATTGGCGTTAGCAAGCCCAACATCCCCATCTATAAGCAGAACCCTACATCCTCTCTTCGATATAAAGGAAGCCAAAAGTATAGATAGAACCGTTTTACCAACACCACCCTTACCACTGGTAATGGAAAAGGTCGTAACGGGATGTTTCAAAGATATAAGTTCCTTTAGCAGAGATAACTGGTTATTCATATTGCCCCACCCTTTATCAATAGTTGTGCTATTTTCCTTGGATCAATCTTCTCTATATCCTCAGGAATCCTCTGACCAGTAGTCACAAATAGTAGAGGAATATCAACAGCTATCGATAGATTCACAAACAAGCCATAAGTATCAGCTTCATCTAACTTAGTAAGTATTATTCCATCTGGTTTTTTTAACGAAAACTTTTCTATAACTTTGATCGCTTCCTTTAACCTAAAGTAAACGGGAATAAGAAGAAGAAGCTTATAACTTCCAAGTCTATCAAGGAAGCTCTTTAATTCAAAAATCCTCACATCATCCTTAGGAGAAGCTCCTGCGGTATCAACAAATATAATCTTGTCGTTCAAAGCCTCCATAAGCATCTTAAACTCATCGGGTGTCTCAGCTACATAAAGGGGAATATTTACTATATCCGCGTATATCTTCATCTGCTCCATAGCACCTACCCTAAAAACATCTATACTTACTATAGCAACATCTGTGCCGTTATATAGTTTTATAAGGGCCGATAATTTTGCGATGGTGGTTGTCTTTCCAACCCCCGTTGGACCAACGAAAACCATAGGTACACCCTTGGATAGTTCAAGATCACCGACCCTTATGGTCTTAGATATCATCTCGTAAGCAACCGCTTCAGGTGAAAGTACGTCCTCCACAAGAATCCTCTCGTATATCCTTCTTATAAAGCCTTCATCTACCTCCATTTCCTTGAGTCTGTTATAAAGCTCCACGTTATCCTCCCTAAGTCCTGGGATCATAACAAGGCTAGTAGCGGTTTGCTCTACAAGCCTTTTAACTTCCTCCATATCTCTTCTCAGCTTTTCTATCTCCTCTTCCATCCTCGATCTATTTACCAGTATCTCTTTCAGTGATTCTATCTCGAATATTATCTTCCCAACATCCAAATTGGCTTTTTGTTGAGTTTCAAAGTCGAGTTTAATATCCTTCATTCTACTAATGCTATCGTATAGTTCAGCCTTACCTCTTATACTTGCCGTCTTTGTAACAATCTCCTCTTCCTTAGCAGCGAGAACCTCTATGTTATCACCAAATTTTCTCGTTGATATGATAACCGCATCTTCACCCAGTGTCTCCTTTATCTTAAGAAGGATAGATGCCATATCTCTACCGACGAATTTTTTGAGCTTCATCTCACCACACTCACCACTTTGATCCTAAAATCACTCGGTATCTCGAGATGCGAAAAGACGGGTACACGAGATATGTAGGAATCCACGAACTTAAAAAGAGCACTCCTCAACTCGTAGGAAACCACTATAACAGGCTGATAACCCTGCTTTATAGCTTCCTCAAGAGCCAGCGTTATCTTATTTATCAGGTTATCCATAGTATCCCTATCAAGAGCGAGGTAACTTCCTCTCTCCGTTTTCGTAACTTTCTCAATCAGACTCTTCTCCAAGGCAGGATCGAAAAGTATAACGGGTAAAAACTTATCCTGAGTTATATAGTTAGACAAAACCTGGCGGGATAATGCCTGTCTAACCAATTCAGTTAAAACTTCCACATCCTCTATCTTCTGGGCATAATCCCCAAGTACCTCCAGTATCCTTTTCAGATTCTTAATAGGAAAACCTTCCCTAAGAAGATTCTGCAACACCCTCAATAGCAAACCGTAGGAAACAACGGAAGGTACCAGATCATCCACAAGGCGTGGATAGTTCTGTCTAAGCGTCTCAACAAGCTCCCTAACGTCATCCCTACTTATTATCTCATGGGCATTCCTCTTAACCACCTCGACAAGATGGGTTATTATAACCGTTGCAGGATCAACAACCGTATAACCAAGGATAACCGCTCTTTCCCTCTGACTCTCATCAATCCAATAGGCGGTAACTCCAAAGGCAGGCTCTTTAACCTTTATACCCTCTATCTCCGTTGTAACGTTTGGAGCTGGTATAGCTAAAAATTTATCGGGATAAATCTCTCCTTCACCGTAGACTGCACCATAAATGAGAATCCTGTAACTATTGGGACCAATCATAACGTTATCCCTTATGCGGACAGGAGGTAGTATAAATCCCAAATCCTGAGCCAACTGTTTCCTAATAGCCTTTATCCTATCAACGAGATTAAAGGAATCCACAAGCGAAACCAGATTATAGCCTATCTCAAGTTCAATAGGATCAACAAGAAGAGAAACTTTTGTCCTTTCAATATCCTCTTCCGGAGTCTCTTTTCTCTCCTCAACTGGCTTTTCCCTCTCTTCTCTCTGTGATGCCACCCTAGCTAATAGGAAGAAAAGACCAGAAAGAGTCACAAATGGAATAAACGGAAAACCTGGGACAAAGGCCATACAAAGGCTTATAAAGGAGGAGATATAAAGAGTCTTGGAATAACCGGTAAGTTGTCTTATCAGGTCTACAGAAAAGTGAGACTCCTGAGCGGATCTCGACACGAGGATACCTGCACTTGTAGATAACATAAGCGCAGGAATCTGTGAAACCAATCCATCTCCTATGGTTAAAATAGTATAGGTAGATAAAGCATTAGTTATGTCCATCCTATGGTACAGTACTCCTATGATCAAACCACCTATAATGTTGATAAAAACTATGATGAGGCCCGCTATAGCATCCCCTTTCACAAATTTAGATGCACCATCCATAGCTCCATAAAAGTCAGCCTCCCTCTGTATCTCAGCCCTTCTCCTTCTAGCCTCTTCCTCGTTTATTATACCTGCATTCAAATCAGCATCTATAGCCATTTGCTTTCCAGGCATGGCATCGAGTGTAAATCTTGCAGCGACTTCCGCTATCCTACCGGCACCTCTCGTTATAACTACAAAGTTAATTATGACAAGGATTAAAAAGACTATAAAACCAACCACATAATTTCCACCTACAACAAACTGACCGAAGGCCTCTATTATGTGACCTGCCGCGCTCGTTCCCATATTACCGTAAAGGAGAATCCTCCTTGTACTTGCAACGTTAAGGGAGAGTCTAAATAGAGTCAGTATAAGTAGGAGGGTAGGATATATGGAGAAATCGAGTGGTTTTTTCGTATAAAAGGTTGTAAGAAGAACCAAAACGGATAGAGCTATGTTTAAGGCTAAAAGAATATCGAGTAAAAAGGCTGGAACAGGTACGATCATAACAAGTAGAATAAGAATAACACCTACAACTACACCTATCTCCGTAAAATAGTTACCTCTTTCTAGTGTGATTTCTCTCATCTAGCCCTACCCTTCATTCTGTACACGTAAGCTAAAACCTCAGCAACGGCCTTATAAAGTTCCTCCGGTATCTCCTCCCCTACCTCCACCAACCTATACAAAGCTCTTGCAAGTGGTCTATTTTCTATAATAGGAACATTGTGTTCTCTCGCAATACTCTTGATTCTCACCGCTAACTCACCTGCCCCTTTTGCCACAACAATAGGAGCATCCATCTCTTTTTCATCATATTTTAAAGCTACAGCCAACTCAACAGGGTTTGTTATGACAACACTAGCCTTAGGAACCTCCTTTAGCATCCTCCTTCTAGCAATTTCCCTCATCATCCTCCTAATCTTAGACTTAACCAGAGGATCTCCCTCGTATTGCCTCAACTCTTCCTTTATCTCCTGTTTCGTCATCCTTAAAGAAGCCTCGTACTCCCACCTCTGATAAGCATAGTCAAGTATAGACATAATCAAAAAGATCAAAGTTATCTTCAAAGCTATAGAAAACAAGAGAGACGCAAGCTGGGAAACCACCAAGCTTGGTGTGTATACCTTAACTTCCCTTAGCATAACAAGTTCTGATTTCAAAAAAAGATAAACAACAAAAAAAATAACGATAGCTTTTAAAATAGATTTCAATAGTTCGACCCACAACCTTTTCGAAAAAATCATATCTATAAATCTCAACGGATTAAGTCTATCTACGCTTGGCATTAAAGGTTCTAATGTAAAAACAAGACCAAATTGCATTACGTTCGAAAGTATACTTACAAAGAGAACAACGATAACAAAAGGCAACAAAAATTTCATCATAAAATACATAAAATTTAATATTATATCCAGAATATTGTATCTTTTACCTAGTAAACCAAGATAGTATACAAAGGTGGTCTTGAAGAGGTTAAGATAGTAATCTCTGGTTAGGTAAAAGAAGAGTATGACCGAAAGTAAAAGGATAGCGGTAGAGAGATCCCTACTTTTCGGTACCTGTCCCTTTTTTCTTGCCTCTTCCCTCTTCCGCGGTGTAGCCTCTTCCGTTCTCTCGGTATCGTCTCTCTCAAACATCCCCGATCACCCGGATAAAATCCTCATCAAAGTATCAATATACTCTCTAATTCTTAATAATTCCCTACTAAACACTAAAGACAAGGTATTTATGGATATCAAAATAGTAACAAAACCAACTAAAACCTGTAATGGAAAACCAACCATAAACACGTTAAGCTGAGGAAGTAACCTTGAGATAAAGGCAAGTACAAACTGAACTATTATCATTACTATCAATAGTGGAGCATTTAAATAAATCGAAAGGACGAAAATCCTACCGAGAAGATTAACGATATACCTTACTAAATTAAAAGGAATCATAGGAGCATTCGTAACAGGAAAAAAGTCCAGAGAGTAGCTATAAGCTTTCATGAACCACAAATGCCCTCCGATAAGCAAAAAAAGTAACATCAGAACGATACTCTGTAAATGAGACATTATAGGAACGGAACTTTCACTTGTAGGATCGAGAACATTTACCACCGAAAAACCCATAAGGTAACTTATATACTCACCTGCAAGCTCAACAGCATAGAATATGATTCTCGCAACCTGGGAAACCGAAAAACAAAAGATCAACTCTCTAAGTACAACAAAGACAAGTTCCGGAAAGGACTTTGGAATTCCAGTTTTAATAAATCCCACCGTTTCAAGATGAATAAAACCTACATAGGCAAGAAAAAGACTAAGCACTACCCTAACAACCGATGGTATGTACCTAGAATTCATAACCGGTAGAAAAAATAGAAGAAAAGAGGCTCTCAAAAGTAGTAAAAGAAAAATATACCAATCTTCCAGTTTAAAGGGTATCATCTCACGAAGTTAGGAATATTATAAAATAGCTGAACGACAAAGGATACGAGTATCCTCAACATCCAGGGCCCAAAAAAGAGTAACACCAAACCCACAGCTATAAGCTTTGGAACAAAGGTAAGGGTCATCTCCTGAATCTGAGTTGCAGCCTGAATAATTCCAATCACAAAGCCCACGATAAGACTAACGATAAGTACCGGTGCACTTATCATTACTGTAACCTTTAACGCACCCTCCATAACAGCTACAACATCAGCAACCGTCATATCCTAAAACTCCTAACAAGAGAACTGGTGATTAAAGACCATCCATCAACCATAACAAAAAGTAAGAGTTTAAAGGGAAGTGAAATCAACACAGGTGGTAACATTATCATTCCGAGGGATAGAAGCACACTTGAGACCACCATATCTATTATCAAAAATGGTATATATAGCAGGAAGCCTATTTCAAAAGCGGTTTGTAACTCACTAGCGATAAAGGCAGGTATAAGTACGTGGGTAGGAACATCATCCTTATTCTTAGGTGTAATATTTGCTATCGAAAGAAAGGTTTGTAGTTCCCTTTCTCTAACCTGGTTGAACATAAACTCCCTAACATGACCCAAAGCTCTACTATAGGCGTCAGAAAATGACAGTTCTCCCCTCACATAGGGTTGATAAGCATCGTTGTAAACTTTATTAAAGGTTGGGGCCATAACGAAAAAGGTCAAAAACAATGAGAAGCTAACTATAACAGGACTCGGCGGGATCTGTTGAGTTCCAAGAGCTCCCCTCAACAACGAAAGCACAACAACTATTCTGGTGAATGATGTGACCATAATTAGGATACTGGGTGCCAGTGTTAGCACGGTAAGTATAAATAGAATTTCTAAAGTCGAAGCTACATCCCTAGGATTTTTCGCAGTATCAATGGAAACTGTTAGTTTAGGTACCACTTGAGCATACAGATCAACCTTCAAAACAAAGCATATAACAAGATATAAAATTAAGAGTCTTATTATAGCTCTACTCAATTTCCTCTACTATCTTTTTAATTGTTGTTTCAAACTTCCTCTCTTCTATGTCTTCTCTACTTAACTCGGCTATCAGATTCATACTGTTCTCTGTCAATCCCACAAGGTAAAATTTTGTACCGACCTTTAAAAGTACAACGTACCATTTATTCAAAATCGGTACCATCTCTAAAACACTAACGATCTCCTGGGAACCAGTTACCATAGTTTTGGTCCCCAGCTTCCTAAGGACATAGGCAAAACCAAGGATGATACCCAAGACTACAAAAAGGGCAAATAGCATCTTAACCGAATACCAGAATAGAGAAGGGGTTTCAATTTTTGGCATATCAGTAGAAGTTTGATTAAGCAACATAAACTTCCAAGTGTAATATTGATCAAAGATCCTTAGGATCAATAATTTCAAGTATTCTAACGCAGAATTTATCATCTATAACAACAACCTCCCCTTTAGCAAAAGGTCTACCACCAAGATATATATCGATAGCCTCTCCTGTTGATCTATCAAGAGGTATAACATCATCCTTCTCGAGATTTATCAGCTCTCCAATAGTGCATCTACCGCTTCCCAAGATCACCTCTATATCTAGTTCCACATCCCTGAGAAAATATATACCTAAAGAACCTTTCTGCCTTTCATATGACTCTATTTCCTCAAACTTCCATTTTCTATCGGTCATACGATCAAACACCCTACTGTAAAACGAAATCGGTATAGTATATATCCACAACCTGCCCTTTAGCAAGGATTGTATTTAACTTCATAGTTATCTCCCTCTTTAAAGCCTCCCTACCAGCGGGATTTATTAGGTCGTTGTACTTCTTCGTAGAAATTATAGTAATTATAGAATCCCTGATTACGGGTAGTTTTTCCTCAAGTTCCTTCTCTGCCTCTTTGTTTGATAAAGCAAGAGTTATCTCCACCTTCGCGTATCTACCTCCCTCTTCATCACTGAGATTTACTATGAAGGGATCAAGTTTCTTAAACACTCCTTCTTTCTTGGCCTCCGTTTTAGCTCCCTCCTCTTTTTTAGCTTCCTCCTTCCCCTTAGAACCTTTTAGAAATATAAAGGCCCCAGCCCCAGCACCCACCAACACTAACACAATGACAATAAGCAGAATTAACTTCTTCTTGCCACCCTTTTTTGGAGCCTCTTCAGCCATAAATCCCTCCCTTTAAATTCCAAGTATATCTCTACTTTTTTCGATCTTCTTCTTAATACTATCAGTTACCTGACCGAGTATGTAACTATCAACGTCGAGTATTTCCATAGCCCTTTTCATATCCCCCATATATAAGGCCGGACTGACTATGGAACCCTCCAAACCTGCACAAAACAAATTCGATAGAAGTATAATAGAGGTATAGTAATCCTTCGGTTCATTGTGGTGGTTACCAACGGCATCGACGATCTCAACAGGAAATAGCCATCTCCCAAGTAAAAGGGCACCTACCTCACAATGATCCACACCTATTAGACTCCTCTCAGCTTCAATAAATGATTTACCTCTTTTTACCTCGTTAAACACCTCCAAGTACTGGTTAGGGTAAAAGTTTAAAAATACCACCTTCCCTATATCGTGTAAAAGACATATAAGAAATGTTGTTTCCTTGTTTAGTTTATTTGACAATACTGAAGCGGTAAAATCCCTAGCAAAAGTAGCTGATATTATTGAATGTTTCCAAAGATAAGCTGCTATCTCGGGATTTTTAACTTTCCTATATATTCCCCTTAAAGCAACAACTATCACTATACTCCTTATAACCGCCATACCGAGATAACCTATAGCATATCTTAAACTCGTTATCTGTTGGGTTGGCATGTATAGGGGAGAATTAGCTACCCTTATAATCTCAGCAGCAATGACAGGATCCTTCTCTATAACCTTCTCAAGATCAAGGATAGATACATCAGGATCTTCAACCATATTGATTATCTTAACAGCAAGGGGGTGAAAGGTAGCTAATTCACTATCCTTATCGAGTTTATCTCTAACCTCTTCTATGGTTATCATATAACCCCCACTTTATCCCATAATTTAAATACTTAACCTTGTTGTCATTTAATCATAATACACCTCTTTTTTCAAGCTTACTTAAATTTTACCTTTTTAAGGCTATTACATCCTGCAACATTTCATCAGAAGTAGTAATTACTCTTGCATTTGCCTGAAATGCTCTTTGAGTTATTATCATCCTTGTAAACTCCTCCGCTATATCAACATTAGACATCTCTAAAGTTCCAGATCTTAAAGTACCAAGACCAGCTTTTCCGGGATTTCCATAAAACGGAGCACCAGACGAACTCGTCGCTTCAAATAGATTACCACCCACCCTCTTTAAACCCTGTTCATTGTTGAATCCAGCTAAAACCAACCTATACCTTGGTAACACCTTTCCATTGGTGTAGTAGGCATTTACTATACCGTTATCATCTATCTCGAGATTTGAAAGGTCGCCTGCAGGATAACCGTTCTGGTCAACGTAGTAGGTTCTCGAGTCTCCACCCTGGCCTGTCAGTAACAGGTTACCGAGATTGTCAAAGACATTTATAGTTATTGGATTGTCAAAAAGTCCCTTAAAGAAGTCGGAATTCTCGACATGTATTCCAAGTGCAGCCCCAGTTTCGTTCAATGTGGCTATATTGAAGGTAATACCACCGGAAATTGTTATCCTCCCATCACCATCTATATCGGCGGATAGATTGTTCGGACACCTACCCGATCCACAGATAGGCATACCTCCAATAACACCAGCGTTACCAAAGGCTCCTATATCCAAAGTCTGACCAGTTCTAGCAGTATAGTTAAAGTGGGCGTAATAATAGGTTATCCTCGGTATACCATCGGGACCGAAATCTATTCTACCTGTTGAACCATCAACCTCTAACAACTTATCGTCAAGTTCGGTGTAGAATAGCCAACTATTCTTTACCACACTTGGGTTATCGTTAGGATTGTCAAAGAAGTTACCACTATCATTCGCATCTTCACCTTGTAATTTGACGAAGGTTATCTTTAAGTTGTGAGCCTGACCGGTCTTATCGTACACCGTTGTCACGACAACGTGTTTATCAGCATCCTTACCAACAACCTCTCTTCTTATATCGGGCAAGGTCATACTACTACCGGTTACATCATTATCAACAAACCTCATCTTTATACTCATCATACTCTTACCACATGTCTCATCTATAATTTTTAGGATTCCGTTTTCCCATTTTACCGTATACTTATCTCCATAGAGGTACTGTACATACCTTCTTAAGTCATCATAGGTCCCAACGAGCTTTATAGTTGCACCGGAACTGACAGTATCACCAGGTTTATAGATTTTACCAGTATTAGTATCTATAATGTAAGGAGCGTTGGCAGAAACAGTAAAACTAGTAGCCACCGTAACAGTACTTGTAGTTCTTACAGTGTATCCATTTACGGTGGCAGTTGTAACCGACGGGTTATTGAGATAGAATTTCCCACTTATAGACTGACCATCGTGTCCAGTCCCTATTATCTCTATATAATCACCGGTAGTTACTGAACTTGCCATACAACTATTAGCAATGAGTAAACGATCAACATCGGTACTGGAAACCGTCTGGGATGCACTATTCTTGAAGGGACCTATAGTCCATGTTTCATAGGTGTAACCTGTTGCACCGCTTGAAAGGTTAGCCTTAAGTGTAACCATATTAGTAGCCCTTGGTGGCATCTGCTCATTAGGATTAACAACTATGTCGCCATATACGAGTTCCCACTTACCCGTTGCTTCGTTAAACTTATAACCCTGCACCCTGTAACCATTACCATCAACTAGCGCTCCTGTACTATCAAACCTAAAATTACCCGCTCTCGTATAATACTCCTGGTTACCGTACTTAACCACAAAGAAGCCCCTACCCTGAATAGCTACATCTGTTGTATTACCTGTATTCTCCAGAGCTCCCTGGGAAAATATCGTATCGATGGAAGCAACTCTCACACCAAGGCCAACCTGTAAGGGATTTCTACCGGGTCTTGTCGCAGTTGGTGCAGTCGCAGCAGCCAGGTTCTGATAGAAGATATCCTGAAAGAAAGTTCTTTCCTTCTTATAACCTACAGTGTTTGCGTTTGAAAGATTATGACCTATAACATCCATCGAGGTTTTCTGAGCATCAAGCCCAGTAACCGCTGTAAAAAGGCTTCTAAGCATGGTTCACCTCCGTTACTTTATGACTTTTATATTTTTAAACTCAAAACTATCAGATCCAGCTAAGAGTTTAACCGAATTATTCTCGATAGTTGCACCATCTACCACAGACCAACCGTAAACCTTTAGCTGAGCGTTACTACCATCCTGAGTTTTAAAATCGAAATTCAATCTGTAAACTCCATCCGGGAGACTGACATCAGGTTTTACAAATGTCCTACCAGAGTCCACAACCATTGAACCCGTAAATAAGAGCTTACCGCTACTATCGTATACGCCGTAATTCAAAATCCCATTCCTATCACTCTCAACCTCAACCGGATAAAACTCACCGTTTCTAACAACCGTTGAGGATAAACCCTCCGCCTGCACGACCCTCCCTATAAGACTCGCACTACTCGAAAGATTCATAAAATTCATTGAAGATGATAGGGCTGAAATCATATTAGATATAGAACTATTCATGTTAACAACCTGCTCAAGCTGTGATAACTGAGCAAGCTGGGCTATAAAATCCCTATCCTTAAGTGGATCAAGGGGATCCTGGTTAGTTAGCTCAGTAATAAGAATCTTCAAAAAGGCATCCTTATCGATATTTAACTGAGATTTTACCTCTTGTTGACTACTACTAGGATAAACACCATTAATACTCGATAAACTATTCACCGCCATAACTAACCTCCAACAACAGACCTCAAGATTTATTAGCAAAGATCATGCCATAGAATCCATTATGACATAGAACCTGAGAGAAGAGTGAAAAAATTAAACTTAAGCCAATTTATCTATCGAAGATTCGTAACTAGGGACGTTGATAATTCTTTCTTGTCCTTCACTTATTGGAGACAAACCTATACCGATAGATCTTTTAAGACCTTTTCTGGAGAAGGCCTCCCTCTTTCCTCTCCCGTAAGAGTAAGAAGAGGCCTCCTTATAGGAGTTTGCCACATAAACATCAACTCTTTTAAAACCCAAATCCTCTAAGTTCTTCTTTAACTCTACAAAATCGTTGTTAGAATAGTAACTAGATTCGTTACCGCTTTTCCTATCAACTATGACAACCTTTAAATCCTTGGTTTCTGAGTTAAACTGTAACTTGACCCTCTCTATAGGGGCATCCTCTATTTTCATTGTAACTATCTTAACACTTTCAGTCTTAGGTTTAACATCACCCGGATTATCCGCTATCTCACTAGATTTAACAATTTCAGTAAGTTTGGAACCAAAAGCATCCTTTGTTTCCTGTTTAAAAATCTGTTGATTCATGCTTGATCTATCCATAGCATCCATGTTATCGGTTTCCCTCTTTTTCTCGTTCATATCATTCTTACCCGTATCTATACCGCTACCTTCGATTCTACCTCTAAATTCAACCTGATTATCAACGTTATTCTCGATATTTTTGAAATTTTTAATATTCTCCGAAGTTAACCTGTTATGGTTCTGAAAATTAAAATCTCCAATATCGTTAAATTTAGTTACGCTTCCTCTACTATTGATACTTAACTCTACCTTGTCTACATCGCCGTTAAAAAGTTTTATCTCACTATGTTTTACTTCGTTTGATCTTGTTCTAATATCCTTAGATTCAATCTTTACCCTAAAATCAATATCTACACTTAGATCACTATTATCAGATAAAGCTTTAGTGTCACCCTTATTATTAACTTCGCCAATACTAGTTTTATTATCAACATTCAATTTTTCGTTACTTTTAGTGTGTATTTCTCTTTTAGATAAGTTTTTCAAAAACTTATCGTCAACAATAAAAGAACTTTCCTTTGGTTCATTATCAAAGTTTATGTTACTAACATTTAAGTTTGGCTGGTTTTTGGTATAAGACTTTTTAGTATAAGATTTTCCAAGATCATTCTTTGTATTGACAGCTATAACATTAGGTACGACATCTTCTAAATTATTCTCTGAAAGACTCTCAGTTTTATCAATACCTATACCACTATTTTCAGCAACATTTTCTACATAAATGTTTTGTACTTTGTCAATATTACCAGTATTTTTTTTCACACTAACATTACCGTCAATTTTTGAAGTTTCGTAACTAGGAAACTCTGATCTTTCCAATTTCTTTACTTCTCCAATAATAATGTTTAATATATCATTTACACTTAGAGACTCCTGATGACTAGCTTCTATTTTGCTAGATCCTAACTCCTTTTTATCTTCAGACTTCGCTTTATAATCGTTATTTATATTCACTTTTTGACTAATTTTATTCAGACTAACATCATTTGTCTTTAACTGGCTAAAGTCTTCTTGATTTAAAATAGCATCAGTATTTTTTAAATCAACATCTACTTTGGTAAGTTTTTGAAATTCTGTAAGATCCTGTTTAACATAATCTTTTGTAATATTAGAATCCTCTTTTACATAGGTTCCGTAGTAACCAAAGACTTCTTTCAATATATCACTTAGAACTAATAAATCTTCTCTTGTTATATCATTCTTATTATTAGTATCTACAGCTTGGCTTTTTTCAGTATATAAATCACTTTTTTTATTCTCACTATTCAACGATATTTCGTTATTTATTCCCTCCTTCTTGTTTTCACCATTAACACTTTCGACGCAACTACAGCTATTAGAACCTAATCCAATCAGTTTTGAGATCAAAAAATCAGCAAAACTAACTGGACCCTGTTCACATTTTGCTTCTCTACCACCAGAAACCTTCTCAACCAAATTAACGGCGGTAAAGATAAGGGAAATTATATTACCTATCAGCAAAAGGTTCATCTCATCTTCTCCATATATTCCATAACCTCAGCCGCTTTCTTAGGATCCATCCTGTTTAAAATCTCGGCAGCCTGTTTCTCGTTCATTTTCAGCAATATTCTTGCCGCATCCCTCGTATTCATGTTATTCATCATATTTGCAGCCTTTGAGGGTTTCATGTTCGATAGATACTTAACCATCTTTTCAGTATCACCCGTCGCATTACTATCCTTAACACCAGTCTTGGAACCACTTTTCCCCGATTCCGATCTCAACCTTTCTATATCTCTCTTCTTTTCTTCGAGCTGTTTACTTTTCTCCTCAATATCTTTCCATATCTTCCACATATCGTTCTTCAAAGACTGAATCTGATAAATCTGTTTATCTAAATTACTTCTCAATAAGTTCAGCATCTTAGTCTTCTGTTCCAACTCTATCTTTGTAAGTTTATAATCCGCAACCAAGGAAGCACAGTAGCTTTCATCTGAAAAGGAATCTTCAGTAAAAGCTAAAAACAAGAAACCTATAAAAAATAGATAGAATAACAACCGTTTACCTTTCATTTTTCCACCTTAAAACACCAATTTCATCAAGTTTCTTTATCTCCCTTTTCAACAGTTCCATCCTCAATTCTTCTTCCTTCCTTTCTCTAAGTTTACTAAAAACCTTCCTCTCCTTCTCAAGTATTAGCAATTTTTGTACCGTTTCCTCCCTCTTCCTCTCAAGATCGGCCAATTCTTCCTTTAGTCTCCTCTCTTCCCTCATAACGTAACTCAAATGATCAAAGTTTGAACTGAGCTCACCAAAGGTCCTCAAATCTCCAGAATTTATCTTGATTTTCGAAAGTTCACTCTCCAATTTCTCGATTGCATTCCTTATTTTCGAAATACCAGAATCTATCTCGGATAACTCTACAAGTAGTCTCTCCTTCTCCTTGTTTTTTATCTCCTCCAATCTACGTAACTGCCTTATTATCTTCATGATAGGGTCCTCTCAAGTAAACTTAAAGTCTCTTCAAAATCGTAATGTTCCTTCATATCCTGCTTTATAAACTCTATAAGTCTGTCGTAATATCTTATAGCCTCATCTATCTTTGGGTTACTACCGCTTTTATACGCCCCTATATTTATAAGATCCTCAGCATCCCTATAGATAGACATGAGTTCCCTTCCTCTCATGCTTAACCTATAGTGTTTATCGTCTACTATATCGGGCATAACCCTTGATACGCTTTGTAAAACGTCAATAGAAGGATAGATAGCACGGGAGGCTATTTCTCTCGAAAGAACTATATGTCCATCCAAGATTGCCCGCGTTGCATCTGCGATAGGCTCTTCCATATCACTACCCTCAACCAACACTGTAAATATTCCCGTGATACTCCCCTTATCCGAAGTCCCAGCTCTTTCGAGAAGTTTAGGAAGGAGAGAAAAAACGCTAGGAGTATATCCCCTCGTTGTGGGTGGCTCACCTGACGCTATACCTATCTCCCTCTGAGCCATGGCAAACCTCGTTAAAGAATCCATAAATAACAAAACATCCATACCTCTATCTCTAAAGTATTCAGCTATAGTCACAGCGGTGAAGGACGCGGTTCTCCTTATAACGGGAGGTGTATCACTTGTTGCCACAACAACCACACTCTTCTTAAGTCCTTCCTCTCCAAGTATCTTCTCAATAAACTCTCTCACCTCTCTACCTCTTTCACCTATAAGAGCTATTACATTAACGTCAGCTTTACCGTATTTTGCTATCATGCCAAGGAGTGTACTTTTACCGACACCGGAACCCGAAAATATACCTATCCTTTGTCCCTTACCAACCGTTAAAAAGGCATCAATAACCTTAACCCCCGTAGGAAGGACTTGAGAAATCCTTTGCCTTTCAAGAGGAGAGGGAGGATTCCTGTATATAGGTAGCTCATCATCATAAACTATCGGACCCTTACCATCCAT
The DNA here is from genome assembly GCA_964590075.1 of uncultured Aquificales bacterium. Taxonomy (GTDB): domain Bacteria; phylum Thermosulfidibacterota; class Thermosulfidibacteria; order Thermosulfidibacterales; family Thermosulfidibacteraceae; genus JAGDVO01. The sequence goes on along the minus strand of CAZPXS010000001.1, from coordinate 263,299 downwards.
AGGTCTACCAAGAGCATCAACAACCCTACCAATGAGACCCATACCAACCCTTATCGTAAGTGGTTTTTCAGTGCCGATCAGTTTACTACCCAAGGAAACCCCAGCTATATCGCCAAGGGGCATCAAGATAACCCTATTCTCCCTAAAACCGACAACTTCAGCCAATAGATCCTCTTTAATCTCAAGGATATTCCTACCAGAAACCATAACCCTACATATCTCACCAACAAAACTCTCAGGCCCTCTCGACTCAATGGTTAAACCTACAATATTCTCAACAAAACCCACTTTACGAAAGGGCGACTTATCCTTCAGAAAATCCTTTAAGATACTAACTCTCTTGAATTTTTCCATAGCACTCTAATATGGATTCGACGAACTCTCTAATCCTATCCTCAAGCTTAGATTCTAAAATGCCTCTCGTGCTCTCTAACACTACATCGGTAAAACCTAAACCCTCATCTCCTACCAACTTAAAATTACTAGGAAGACCTATATCTTCTAGGTAAGTCAAAACAACCGGATTGACTCTAAGAACAACCTTCCCATTACCCTCTATCTTTGAAATAGCACTTTTCACGAGAGACCTAACGACATCCTCCTTAGGTATATTAGCGGTAATAATTTTAACAGCATCCATAACTATGGACACAAGATCATCCTCACAATTATAAAGATCCCTCACCCACTCATCCAATCTACTTTTAAAATTTTCTACCAGCCTTGCGATATTTTCCCTTAGGTTATCTATCTCCCTACTATATGTAGCCTCAAATTCTCTCCTTGCCTCACTGTAACCAAAGGATCTACCTTCCTCATAACCCTTACTGTATCCTTCCTTATATCCATCCCTATAGGCTTTATCAAAAACTCTTTTTAACTCTTCATCCGTAACTATCTTTTCTTCAGATTCTCCTTCATCCTTTTCGGTGTTTACGCTACCTGCAGAAAGATCTCTCTTCATCCCACCAGACTCAATCCTATGCCCTTCTCCCGAGTCAGAAACATCCTCTTCTTCAACATAAATGATCTCTATATCACCAAAATCTTCAAGTACGAATTCTTCTATACCTCCGTCCTTCTTTATTATCCTATCTTTTTTCATACAAACTCTTCTCCGCCAAGGGATATAACTCCCTCATCCTCAAGCCTTCTTATAAGATCCACTATCTCTCTCTGGGCATTCTCAACATCTTTGAGTTTAACGGGTCCCATATACTCCATCTCTTCAAGAAGTGTCTCAACCGCCCTTTTTGACATATTAGAGAAGAACTTGTTCTTTATTTCTTCGCTCGCACCCTTTAAAGCTATAGTTAGTACCTTCTTATCAACCCTCTTAAGTATCTCTCTAATCGCGGTATCATCGAGTTTGAGTATATCCTCGAATACGAACATCTTATCCCTTATAGAATCTGCAAGTTCGGGCTCTTCTTGGGAAAGTTTATCAAGTATCTCCTTGGAATCAATCTTTGGTAATCTATTCAGAACCTCAGCAACCGTCTTTACTCCACCAATCTCAACACTCCCTGTACCTACACTCTGTAGTTTCTCTTCCAAAACCACCGACAATCTCCTCAGGACCTCAGGGGATATATCACTAAGTTTGGATAACCTCTTTACCACTTCCACCTGAACATCTCTCGGCAGTTCCTGAAGACACTCGGCAGCCTTAGGTGGATCAAGGTAAGCAAGTATCAAAGCTATGGTCTGGGGATGTTCCTTATGAATAATCTTGGCAAGCTGTTGAGGTTTAACCTGTTTCAAAGCCTCAAAACCTATCTGGGTTTCCATAGTCTTAACTAAACTTGCTATGACTTTTTTCGCCCTTTCCGGACCAAGAGATTCAACCAATACCTTTTTGGCAAACTCTATACCCCCCTTAGCCAATTGTTCCGTTGCAACGGTCAGCGTGAAAAACTCCTTCAGAACCTCTTTAGCCACTTCAGGATCTACCGATTTCAACATCGCTATCTCTTTAGTCAGCTTCTGTATGGTTTCCTCCGGTAACTCCTTGATGATCTTTGCCGCCAACTCTTCACCAAGAAGCACAAGTAATATCGCTGCCTTCTGAACACCTGTTAACTCCTCTAATATCGTGGACTGTTTCTCCTCGGTCATCACAATCCCTCTTCAATCCAAGATTCTATAAGCTTAGCAGCAGACTGTGGATTCTTCTCGACCCAATCTTTTACCTGTTTCAACATAGCCTCCGCTTTTGCCTTTTCGGTTCTCAACCCCTCAAGAACCTCCTCGCCAAAAACTTCCTTAGCTACTTCTTCAACCGAAACTTCCTTCTCCTTAAATAGATCATATTCTTCACCTACCTCGCGAGCTTCAAACATTGACCTACGAGGAGCCTCAGTCTCAGGAGCCTTAACTTTCTCAAAAACATCTCTAGATTCCCTTATTTCTTCTGGTGAAACTCCTTCTATTATCCCCCTTCCCAACACTTCCGCCTTCTCCCTACCTGTCAGGTACTTAACAAGCGGTCTTATAACTAAGAGGAGAAAGAGTAGTAGGAATACAAAGAATGTACCATATTTTATTAGAGAATATATGAAGGCTCTTTCCTCCATTTTTTTCATCTCCTCCTGGTATCCCTTTATCTCGCTGTTTCTGAACTGAACATTTACCACCTCAACATTATCACCTCTATCCTGATTATAACCAACCGCAGCCATCACAGCCCTTCTGATAGCATCAAGTTCCTGCTGGGGTAAAGGCTTATAAATTTCCTTATCCCCCTGCTTCTCGTATATACCATCTACCATAACAGAGACATTTACCCTTTTTATCACACCTGGTGGAATCTCAGTTTTTTCAACTATCTTACTTATCTCATAATTTCTTATAACTCTCGTCTTATCGTAACTCATGTTGGATTGGGAACCCAAAATCTCGGGAGGACCAAGATTCGACTCAGTCCCTGGTATACCTCCTACATTTGGAGCCATACCTCTCGAACTCTCGTTGGTTACATCCTCACTCCTTACCGCAACACTCTCGGGATCATAGGCCTCCTGCAACCTTTCAACTTTTGAAAAATCAACATCAAGGGAAACCGTAGCTACAGCCCTACCAGGGCCCAGTATGGTTGTAAGAACATTGTTGAGTTTCTTCTCCAAAGCCTTCTCCAGCTTATGCTTAAACTCAACCCTGTCCAAAGTACCCGATATAGACTCATCCGTTCTTATAAGATCCGTTAGATCCCTTCCCAATGTATCCACAACCGTAACGTTCTGCGGTTTCAGACCCTCCACAGAGTTAGCAACAAGATGGGTTATGGCTTTAATCTCCTCTTTACTCAGATCCATACCTGGTTTCAGTTTAAGTACAACTGTAGCCTTGGGTTCCTCTCTTTCCTCAAGAAATACACTCTTTTTAGGAATCGCCAGATGTACCCTCACAGACTCAACCTGACTCAAAGTCGATATTGTTCTCTCAAGCTCTCCCTGAAGAGCTCTAAGATACTGAACATGTTCAGTAAATTCGGTGAGTCCTATATTTGTCTTATCGAAGATCTCAAACCCTATGCTTCCTCCCTTGGGTAACCCTCTCGAAGCAAGCTCAAGCCTAGCCGTATAGACTTTGCTTTTGGGTACCAAAATCGTTTTACCATCATCCTCAAGTTTAAAGGGAATTGACTTTTCCTTAAGAACCTTTACTATCTCAGCCGATTCCTGTAGATCCAGATTTCTGTAGAGTACAGAATATTCGCTCTCTTTGCCAAAAAGAAGAGATACAACTATTAACCCTAAAAGAACAAGTAGTGTAGATACTCCGATAATTACCTTCTCTTTCTTACCAAATCTTCCCCATAAATTAATTACATCGGCTAATCTATCGGTTAATGCCATCTATCATACCTGCATACGCATTATCTCCTGATACGCTTCTATCGCTCTGTTTCTCACCTCCGTCAGTATCCTAAGAGCGACATCCGCCCTTTCTATTGTGGCAACCACCTTCTCTATATTCTCCTCCTTACCGGTAGCAAAGTCCTCGAGTACCTGCTTAGCCTCCTTCTGTAACTGATTAACCTCACCTATCGCCTGTTTCAAAATGTCGGCAAAGTTTAAAGTCTCGTTCTTTTTGATCTTCGATTTTTCACTATTAAATATACTCCCTACATTTAACTCAGATATCCTTATGTTTCTCCCATCCATCCCTATACCCTCAACACATCTATCGCTTTAAGAATCATATCCTTTGCACCGTTAAACACTGTAACATTAGCCTCATATGATCTTACGGCAGACATCATATTAACCATCTCTTCAACCACATCGACGTTCGGATACTTGACATAACCACTACTATCCGCATCAGGATGATCGGGATCATAAACCATTCTAAAGGGTTTCTTACTATCAACAATAGTTCCCACCTTAACACCAACTGGTAAACCCATATTATAGTATATATTACTTTCCGGAATAAAAACAACGTCCTTTCTCCTATAAGGCCCTCCTTCGGGGGTTCTGGTAGTATTGGCATTGGCTAAATTTGAGGCTATAACGTTCATCCTTATCCTCTGAGCATACATACCGCTCGATGCTATATCAAATATCCTGAATACTCCCATTTAGTTACCTCCTTCCACCGCCAATAACATACTTAAGCATCCCAAGCGTGAAGGAATAACCCGACAAAAGGGCGTTATACTTTAGATGTGTCTTCGCATAATTCGCCATCTCTTCATCTATGTTAACCGTGTTCAAATCATTCCTCATCGGATAAACTTTAAGCTTATAGGTTGGTTCAATCTTATCTATATCTACAATATTTGGTATGTGCCTCTCATCGGTTGTAACGAGCTTTAAATTATCACCATACAAAGCCTCCATTAAGGATCTCTCAAATTCAACCCTTCTTGCCTTAAAAAAGGGGGTATCGGCGTTTGCTATGTTAGATGCTATGGCTTCTTCCCTCTTCTTCAGCATCTCAACCGTTTTCTCAACGACCTTTAAGCCCATATTCCTAAAAATTCCCTCAACCATCGCTCTCCCCTGCTTTTTTAGCAAACATCATGCCATTACTATTTCAAACCATACCTCGTAAGCTTCTCCATTAAAACCTCTCTATCCATACCTAGAAGAGAAGCCGCCTCATCTATACTTCCCGTTTCCTCCATAACCTTTACAAGAAGCATCTTCTCGAGTTCATCAACCTTCATATCGTTATAACCTTCCTCCCTACTAATTCTAGGTTCTATAAATATATCCTCCTCTCCTATTATGGGATTATCTCCCGAAAGGATAACAGCTCTCTCTATTATGTTCTCAAGCTCACGGATATTACCAGGCCAATCATACTTCATAAGAACCTGCTTTGCCTTATCATCCAATCTCTTAATGCCAACATTATACATCCTACAGAATCTATCAAGAAAATATTCGACCAATGGAATTATATCCTCCTTCCTCTCCCTAAGTGGCGGTAGTTTAATAGGAACCACGTTCAATCTGTAATATAGATCCTCCCTGAATTTACCCTCCTCAACTAGCTTCTTAAGATCCTTGTTGGTTGAAGCTATGATCCTAACATCTATCTTTTTAGGTTCCTTCCCACCAAGTCTATCTACCTCTCCTTCCTGAATGACCCTAAGAAGCTTAGCCTGTAGCACATAGGGCATATCACCTATCTCATCCAAGAGAATAGTGCCACCATCGGCAAGTTCAAATTTTCCCTCCTTGGAAGTTGTAGCCCCGGTAAATGCTCCCTTCTCATAACCAAACAGTTCACTCTCAAGTAGTGTCTCTGGAATAGCCGCACAGTTTACAGCTACAAACCTCCCCTTTCTACCACTTTTCTCGTGTATCAATCTGGCAACCAACTCTTTGCCTGTACCACTTTCTCCGGTAATAAGTACAGTTGCCTTAGTTGGAGCAACTCTATCTATTATCTCACAGATTTTAGCCATCTTTGGAGAAACCCATATAAGCCTCTTTTCCTGAACATCCTTCTCAACTTCCCTAACCTCTTTAGATCTAACCTCTTTCGTCATTTTACTTGAATAACTTATGGCCCTCTCAACCAACTTTTCTATGAGCTCAGGAGGAAAGGGTTTTAGAACAAAATCGAAAGCTCCCTCTTTCATAGCCTCAACTGCAATAGGAACAGTCCCATAGGCAGTTATGAATATAAAGGGAACGTTCACCTTTTTCTTTGCAGCTTTAAAAAACTCCAGGCCACCCATCTTTGGCATTTTTAAATCGGTAATAACCACATCCACCTTTTTCTTCTCTAATATCTCTAGAGCCTGATAACCATCGTAAGCACTAAGCGTCAGATACTTCTTTGATAAAACCTCCTTTAGAGCACTCTGCATCCTCTCGTCATCCTCAACGACAAGCACCACCTTAGGCAACCTAAACCTCCAAAATTATAACCTAATGTTATTGATATCCATCAAACTTTTTAGTATAGGTTAACAACTACAAAAGTCAACTTGATTTTTGTTAAACATTGTTTTATAATTAAATAAAAATATAAAAACTCAAGGGGAGTGGAAAATATGCATAAGAAGAGGGAGAAGGCAAGTTACTCTGTACAGTCAGTTGTAAACGCCCTAAAGGTAATAGAATGTTTCAGTTTTGACGAAGGTGAACTTGACCTGTCAACAATAGCAAAGAGAACGGGTATAAATAGAATACAGCTCTCCAAGATATTAGCAACGCTTGAATTTAGAGGCTTTATAGAGAAGGACAGAGCCAGTGAAAAGTACAAAATAGGTTTGAAAATTTTTGAATTAGGTGAAGCTTATAGATCGAGATTGAGGCTGTTTAGAGCAGCAAGACCCATAATGGAAGAGGTAGTCAAAAGGTGTAATGAAACCTGTTATATAGGAGATTTGAGGGGAGAGTTTGTGGTTTACCTCTTGATCGAGGAGACTTTACATCCAGTAAGAGCAGTACCAAGGGTTGGTCAACGTTACTGGCCACATGCATCCGCACTGGGCAAAGCAATACTAGCCTATAAGTCCCCAGAGGAGATAGACAAGATCTATAAGGATGAGAAGCTCCCAACATACACAGCAAATACGATCAAAACAAAGGAAGAACTTATAAAGGAACTGGAAGTGATAAGAGAAAGAGGCTATGCTACAGATTTCGGAGAGGTAGAGGAGGGCGTTGCAGGAGTTGCGGTACCGGTGTTTGATTATACTACCAATGTAATCGCAGCCTTCTCAATATCAGGTCCTATAACAAGGATAAGCTTAGAAAGGGTTGAAAATGAACTTGCCCCCTTAGCTAAGGAGGTTGGTAAGAGACTATCGGAAGAAATGGGATATACGATAGGACTAAAGACCAAGGAAAAGATAGGTAGATCCCTATATTAGAGATATTCAGGATAGGTAATCCAAGAAATGCTCCACAAGAGTTGGAACTACCCTTATCCTCCTTTTTGAAAGTATACTTAAGTCCTCAACGTCCATATCATCTATCGTTAAGCCATCCTCGTTAAGTAGTATATCGGGTATCCATACCTCTTTATAAAGAGCCTTCTCCCCAACTTCTCTAATGATATCACCGCCCGTCAGTAAGCCCGTCACATTAACGTTCTTTCCGAAAAACCTATTTTTAACAGGTAAAACCTGATAGTCATAAAACCCTGCATCTTTTAAAGCCCTATCTAGGTATTTGTGGAACATCTCACCTGTCACAACTGTAACCTTCAGTTGTTTCTTCCTTACCCTGGAGTTTATGAGATTGTGTATAAAGTAACTTATCATACCAACACCATCATCCATCTGGTAGAAATCCTCATAAAAGTCCACATCGGGTAATTCCATACCAGCCTTTACAAAAAATTCATCGGCTGGAAAGACAAACCTTGTACCCAACTCCCTCTTAAACAACTCACCAAAACTAAGGATAGTATCGAGAACTTCACCAGCAATTCGCCTAGTAACAGGCCTTATGGGAAACAGATTCTTCCTGTATCTGGTCAGACCTACCGGAACCACTGCCACACTCTGGACAAAGGGATACATCTCCGCAAGATCCATGATCGTCTTGGTAAGAGAGTAACCATCGTTTATTCCGGGACATAAAACTATCTGAGTGTGTACCATTCTGCAGTATCTTTGTAATCTCTTCAACTGAAAAACTATATCTCCCGCCTTCTCAGAACCCATCATGAAGGAACGTATGGATGGAATCGTTGAGTGAACGGAAACATAGAGAGGATAAAGATTGTACTCTTTGATCCTTATAAGCTGTTCATCCGATAAATTGGTTAAGGTTATGTAATTTCCATATAAAAAGGATAATCTATAATCATCGTCTTTCAAATAAAGAGATGATCTTAATCCTTTAGGCATTTGATCCATAAAACAAAAAATACATCTCAATCTACAGGTGATAGGTCTTAGATCCTCAAATTTCGCCCCACTATAGTTAAATTCATCTATGGTTACACTCCTTTTTAAACCTTTCCTTTCGTACTCTAAAACAACACTCTCACCTCTAAAGTACATGAGATCTATTATATCTTCCACTCCTTTTCCATTTATGGATGATATCCTATCTCCTTTTCTCAAACCATATTTATAAAGTGGAGAATTTTTAGAAACAAACTCGATTTTTAAGGGCATTTATATATCGCTTCTACTCTTTTTTTAAAATGATCTCTTTTATTATCTCTTTCATTTTCATTAGAGCTTTCCCCCTGTGGCTTATCAGGTTCTTTTCCTCGGTTGTAAGTTCTGCCATAGTCTTATTTAGCTTGGGGAGTAAAAATATCGGGTCGTAACCAAAACCTCTCGTCCCCCTTGGCTTATCGGTTATAAGACCTTCACAAACCCCAGTTGCTACGTACTTTTCAAAGTCAGGAGGAACAACGAGAACCAACACACACCTAAACCTTGCCGTTCTATCCTTAGGTGGTACGTTCCTCAAAAGGGATAGAAGTTTTTCATTACGCTCTTCATCTGTAAGATCCGGACCACCGAATCTCGCAGATTTAACACCCGGTCTACCACCAAGAGCATCAACCTCAAGGCCAGAATCATCGGCAATAGCTGGCAAGCCGGTTGCCCTTGCAACGTACAAAGCCTTAATATAAGCGTTCTCTTCAAAGGTAGAACCACTCTCCTCTATCTCAACATTCTTAAGCTCTTCAAAATCCAACATTGAAAGAACCTCAAGATTTTCCAAGTCCTTCAATAACTCCTTTATCTCCTTTAGTTTCCCAAGATTTTTAGTAGCTACTACCATTTTCATCCCTATCACCCTCTAAAAGAGTTCTATTGTAAAAACCTAAAATACTCTGTATAATTTAGATCATGAAACTAAATAATACAATAGCAAACTTCTTGGCCAGAACTTTGGCAAAGACCTTAATAGAACAGAAGCTACTAGATACTAACGAAGAAACCCTATATAGGATAATACTACAGGTAGTAAATAGGACTATCGAAGAGGAAAAGAAAATAGAAGAGGAGGCACACAAACTCTTAAGGGAACATATAGATCTGATAGAGAAAGAGGGAGTTAGCTATCAGAAACTGTTTCAGAGGATAAAGGAAAAAATAGCTAAGGAAAGGGGTTTCCCATTATGATATCAAGGGAAAGGATATTCTATATAGCCGATAAAATATTAGAGGAGCTCGTTAAACAGAGAATTCCGATTAAGGACTCAAGGTTACTAAAGGGGGTTATTATAAATGAGCTTACAAAGGTTAGCAAACTACTAGAATCAATAGATGAAAGAGTGAGAAACAAGATCTCAAATTCAAGGAATGCTCCTCCCGAAGGCTCCCCATCATGGCTAGCACTTTATGAAAACTACTTTAACCAGGAAGTATCAACCAGGTTGAAGAAATGATAAGAAAGTTGATCCTACTAAGCATAATAGTATCCTTTCTTTCATCCTGTTCCTACATCCCCTTTATAGGTAGTAAAAAGGAAGAAAAGGAAGAAGCCAACCCAGAACTAACATACAAAAAAGCCGAAAGTGCTCTAATGAAAAAAGATTATAAGGAAGCACAGGAACTCTTCAAGAAGGTACTAGAACAGGCCCCAGAGGGTAAGATAGTAGAAAATACGAGACTGAATCTTGCGGAATCCTACTATAATAGCGGCGACTATGAAGAAGCAATTACAGTATACGAAGACTACTTAAAACTATACCCCCTAAGTCCTAATAGCGACTATGTAATATACAAACTGGGCCTTTGCTACTACAATCTCATGAAGCCACCCGATAGGGATCAAACCTATACAATCAAGGCTATAGAAACATTCAAAAAACTCATAGAAAGCTATCCACTCAGTCCCTGGGTAGGTGAAGCCAAGAAAAAACTAAAGGATTGCGAGGAAAGGCTTGCGGAGCATGATATATACGTGGGGAAGTTTTATCTAAAGACCGAACAATTCCAATCCGCAGAAAGTAGATTTATCCAAGCGATGAAGAAATCCGAAAATAAAAACATAAAGGCGGAGGCAAAGTATCTACTATGTAAGACGTACGAAAAGAAAAACGAAAAGGATAATGCCATAAAATGCTACGAGGAACTCGTTAAAGAATATCCAGGGTGGGACTATATTGATAAGGCGGAAGAGGAACTTGCAAGACTCACAGGCAAAAAGAAAAATAGCATAATAGAGAGTATCAAAAAAGAGATAAAGGAAGATCTCCTGGGGATATATAAATGAACTGGTTCGACATAGTTACACTGATATTTTCGGTTTATTTTGGTATCACTGGCTTTATGAGAGGACTTGTTTCTCAACTACTCTCCCTTGTAGGTACTATAGTTTCTCTTATCGTCTCCTACAAAACCTACGATAAATTCTACGAAAAATTCCTCAACACAACTTTTGATAAGACAGAGTTCATAGGAAAGATCGTAGCCTTTGTTATTATTTTCATGATAGTTAAGATCATACTTAAGTTAATAGCCTATACGATAGAAGGTGGGATGAGAATAACTCATCTATCACCGCTTAATAAGATCGGTGGATTAGTATTGGGTATCATAAAGGCTCTAACCATTTCATCCTTCATTTTCATACTCGTAAACGGTATACTTGGAGACAAACCCTTTGAAAGTAGCAAGTTAATTCCACTTATAGACTGGTATATTAATATAGTTAGAAAACTTGTAGCTACCAAGTGAAAGAGGGAGGCAAAGGGTGAGAGAATTTGTAAGAAAACCCCATGTGGCTGGATACTTCTATCCCAGGGATCCTATCAGGTTAAGCGAAATGATAGAAAGGCTTCTCCCGCCAAGACTACCTTCCCCTAAAAAGGCAATAGCTGTAGTCTCTCCACACGCCGGGTACATGTATTCTGGTTACGTAGCGGCAGAAACGATAGGAAGGGTTATTATTCCGGAAGATATAATCATACTTGGGCCAAACCATACGGGACTCGGTGCACCACTATCTATAATGGCAAGAGGTGTATGGATGATGCCCTTTGGCGATGTTCCTATAAACGAGGAACTCTCGGAAAAGATACTAAAACACTCAAAATACCTCGAAGAGGATACCTTGGCACACTTAGGGGAACACTCGATAGAGGTACAAATACCAATAGTACAGTATTTCAGGAGAGATATAAGAATAGTGCCGATAGTAGTTGGCACTCACAACACGGAATACGTAAGCGATCTTGGTAACGCAATCTCCAAGGCCATACTGGAATACGGTAGAGATGCACTCCTAATAGCAAGTACCGATTTTTCCCACTACGAACCTCAAAAGATCGCCTACGAAAAGGATAGCTACGTGATAGATGCCATACTAAAGCTCGACCCTGTCACTATGGTGAAAAGAGTGGTGGAAAGAGATGTCTCCATGTGTGGAGTGATGCCTACATTCGCGGTATTAATTGCCTCCATAAATCTCGGAGCAAAAAAAGCCGAGTTGGTAAGATATATGACAAGCGGTGATGTTACAGGAGATACAAGCCAGGTAGTAGGCTACGCAGGAATAATCATAAGTTAAACCATCACTATGAGAATAGAGGATACGGTAAACATATCCTTTGGTCTTATAATGCTCTTTTTAACCCTAAGTCACTTTACAAAGGTAAACCATGCCTATATCCATCTCTTGGTAGAACTAACTGCCATAGCTATTACACTTTTAGCATCAAGATCGAAAAATAGTCTCATAAGAGACTGGTATAGCCTTATACTTGTACCAATGTATTTCATGAATCTAAATGGTCTCATAGAGGCGGTAAATCCATTATGTTACGATAGGTTGCTCTTCGAGATAGATAAGGCTTTATTTTTCGGGAACGATCCCTTCAAACTAATTGAAAGTATATATAATCCTATTGTATCCGAAATCCTCCAGATCTGCTACGCTCTCTATTTTTTCGTACCAGTGTTAGTTGGTGTTTCTCTGTATAAAAGTGATAGAAACTACTTTAGGTTTGGCCTATTAACGATCCTCCTTACCTTTTACCTATCCTACCTCGGGTACTTTATAGTTCCAGCCGTTGGCCCAAGGTTTCTTCTACCGAATAACCACGAAACTCTCTACGGGATAGCTATTGCCAGAGGCATAAAACAGATCCTTGACACCCTTGAACCTACAAAATTCGACTGTTTCCCGAGTGGACATGTAGCGGTAAGTATAGCATCACTATACCTTGCAAGAAAAAATAGAAAGACTTTTCTAATACTACTACCGATAGTAACGGGGATAGTAATAGCCACGATCTATCATAGATACCACTGGATAGTAGATGTGATTGCAGGGTTTTTTCTATTCATCCTATCACTTATAACTTCAAACTTACTATTTTATAGGTTTGATAGATGGCTGATAAAAAAAGCCTGATAAAAGGAACCCTCACATTTACTCTATCGACCTTTACATCAAGAATATTCGGATACATAAGGGATTTACTATTTGCAAAATACTTTGGAGCAACAGGCTATACGGATAGCTTCTTCGTTGCGATAAGAATCCCAAACGCATTCAGGGAACTCCTCGGTGAAAATACACTATTCCCAGCCTTTGTCCCCTTTCTGTACGAACTTGAAAAAGATAAAAAGGCCTTTAGAGAATTCATCAACTCGAGTTTTGTAACTATAGCTATAATCTCGGGAATAATAACGTTACTGGGCATAATCTCTACACCCATTCTAGTTAAGATAATGGCTCCTGGCCTCGCAAGGTACGAAAATATATACAACTTAACCGTTACCCTAACCAGGATCTCCTTTCTCTACGTATTTTTCCTGAGTTTAACCGTTATAGAAAGTAGCATACTATACTACAAGAAAAACTTCTTCTACTTCTCATTTTCTCCGGTTCTTTTAAACATTTCCATTATCATATTCATAATGTTACATAAGAACTTTAGAGAACCCCTATTAGCGCCTACAGTTGGTTGGGTAATAGGTGGCATAGCACAGTTTTTATTCATAAAATACGGTACTATAAGATACGGAATAACCTCCGTACCGATAGCCAAACCCTTTAGAGGAAAGGTTAAGGAAGCCGTTAAACTCATGGTTCCAGCAAGTATCGGGACTGCGACATACCAACTTAACCTGTTTGTAGATATGGTTCTCGCATCTATACTACCGAAAGCCAGTATATCGATACTTTACTACGCCAATAGAATATTTCTCCTACCCCTTTCCCTATTCGCAGTATCCCTGGGAAATGTTTTCTTACCACACGCATCGGAATTGGTTGTTAAAAATGACAGAAAAAATCTCTTTGAACAGATAAGGTTCGCGCTATTTCTCGTTCTTTTCATAAACCTACCAATCACAATATTTATAATACATAACAGAAACTACATAATTGATATACTATATAGGAGAGGTAAATTCTCGATAGATCTTGTAGAACCTGTTAGCTTTACCCTTGCCATGTATTCTCTGGGCCTACCATTCTATTCCATCCAGAAGGTACTGACGTCGATACATCAGGCCCATAAGGATCTAGCAACCCCAAGAAAATCTGCACTACTATCCGTCATGTCGAATGCCCTTTTTGGCTATATACTTCTACATTTCCTATCCCAGGGAGGTATAGCTCTTGCAACAACTATATCCTCCATAATACAGGTAACGTTCCTAACCTACAAACTGAAGGATAAGAACATAAGTTTAATAGAGATTATCCCATCGATAAGAAACCTAAGGATACTAGCTATAAATCTGATAATTTGTACTATATCAGCCTTAATCTCGAATCTGATAGTTTACGATTTTAAAAAACCTTTCATCGACCGTACTATAACATTCGTAGAAAAGTCGCTTATCTTCTTTGTTCCTTACGCTTTACTCTTGTTTATAGTAATGAGACAGAGAAGCCATCTAAAATCTCGGCAAATCTCTTAACAACGATAGGATGGTAGGGTCTCACCTCCTTAAACTTAGGATCAATCATATCATAACAGTTTACAAATTCCTTTAATACCACCTTCTCACCTGGCTTTAAAAACCTTTTAACAGAGTTAAGCATATCCTCATCCACAAAGTTCGGTACAACTGGTATCCTTACTTCGTAATTCTTACCACTACCTCTCAATATATCCAAGGTCTCTATAACCGTCTTAAAATCACCACCAAGCTGTGGATACCTATCCTCGTCCGTTTTAATATCCAGAGAGCAGTAATCTATATAGGGTACTAAACTTTTCACAACACTGGGGTTCGATCCGTTAGTATCGAGCTTTACGTTATAACCGAGTTCATAAAGTCTCCTAACGAAATCGACCAAGCTATCCCCATGAATAGTTGGCTCCCCTCCAGTTACAACGACAGCTTTTACGAACCTTTTTCTCCTCTCTAACCTCTCTATCACCTCTTCGGTGGATAAAAAATCAACGCCCCTCCCAACAACGAGAGGAGCGTTGTAGCAGTAGGGACACCTAAAATTGCAACCCACCGTAAATACTATAGATGCTATCCTACCGGGATAATCGGAAAGAGTAACCGGTTGAATCCCACCAATCAGCATCCACAGGAACTCCTGTTATACTTCTTCTTACAGATATCAAAGCTACTTCTCTCCTTAAACTCCTGTTGTTTTCCCCTATTCCAGTTCTGCACGGGCCTAAAGTAACCCACAACCCTCGAATAAACCTCACAGGGAACGACCAACTCCTCATCCCTCGTAAAGTTCTGGTTGTTGTGCTGTTTCATAACCCACCTCCCTTCGACGATTTTATAAAAAGGATTTTAAATCCCCCAACTTAACTCCATATCTCTTAAGATCCTCCTCACTATGGGGATAGGGACAAATAAAATGTTTACCGGCAATATAGCCATGGATAGGACATACACTAAAGGTAGGAGTTATGCTGAAGTAGGGTAACCTAAAGTTCTCAACAACGGTTTTCACAAACTCTCTAACCGTTTCCCAATAGGGTATCTCCTCGCCAACAAAGAAATGTATCACAGTTCCACCTGTAAACAACACCTGTAAATCATCCTGGTGTTCCAGTAACTCAAAGGGATCGTTAAAACTGCCAACAGGAGGATGTACGCTATTCGTATAATAGGGAGCATCCTCTGTACCACTAGTTATAATGTCCGGGTACAATTCCCTATCCTTCCTGGCCAATCTGTATGAAGTACCCTCAGCCGGTGTTGCCTCAAGATTATACAGATTCCCCGTCTCCTCCTGAAAATCCGCTATCTTATTCCTCATAAACTTTAATACCCTAATGGCAAACTCTCTCATTGAACTATCGGTTATGGGTAAGCCAAAGAGATTAAGACAAGCCTCATTCATACCTACGAGCCCTATGGTTGAAAAATGATTGCTCCAGTATCTTCCCGTTGCCATCTTTATAGGCTCAAGATAAACCTTGGCGTATGGATAAAGACCTCTCTCGGTAAAGTCTTCAATCACCTTTCTCTTTATCTCAAGGGAAACTTTCGCAAGCTCCATGAGATACTCCAACCTCTCAAAGAACTCATCCTCATTTTTCGATAGGTAACCTATCCTCGGGAGATTTATGGTAACAACACCGATGGAACCCGTAAGAGGATCCGATCCAAACAAACCTCCTCCCCTCTTCTTCAATTCCCTTTTATCCAATCTTAGCCTACAACACATACTTCTCGCATCATCCGGATCCATATCGGAGTTAACGAAATTAGCAAAATAGGGTATACCGTACTTTCTCGTCATCTCCCATAAAGGTATGTAATCGGGATTATCCCAATCAAAATCCCTGGTTATATTGTAGGTGGGTATAGGAAACGTGAATATTCTACCCTTGGCATCGCCCTCCATCATCAACTCACAAAAGGCTCTGTTTATCATAGCCATTTCCTTGGTAAATTCCCCGTATGTTGAACTCATTACCTTTCCACCAATAACAACTGGGGCATTGGCATAAACCCTGGATGGCTTGAGATCGAAGGTAAGATTGGTAAAGGGTGTCTGGAAACCCACACGTGTTGGTACATTCAAATTAAAGAGAAACTCCTGTAAACACTGCTTAACTTCACCATAGTCAAGTCTATCGTAGGCAACAAAGGGAGCTAAGAGAGTGTCAAAGTTAGAGAAAGCCTGGGCACCAGCAGCCTCACCCTGTAACGTATAAAAGAAATTCACAATCTGCCCAAGTGCCGTTCTAAAATGCTTTGGAGGTGCGCTCTCCACCTTTCCCCTAACACCACCGAAACCCCTCATCAAAAGAGCATGTAAATCCCAACCTACACAGTAAGCACTCAAACAGCCTAGATCATGGATATGAAAATCCCCATTTCTATGAGCCTCAGCGACATCAGGAGGATATATCTTCTCAAGCCAGTATCGTGCCACAACGCTGGAAGATACGTGAAAATTCAAACCCTGTAACGAATAGCTCATATTGGAGTTTTCGGAAACCCTCCAGTCCATCTCCTGTAAATAATCATCGATCAGACTAACGCCATCCACAAAAGCCTTAGCCAACTCCCTTGCCTGTCTCCTCTTCTCCCTATAGAGGATATAAGCTTTTGCTACCTTTGCATGCCCATTCTCGATCAGAACTTTTTCCACCGTATCCTGGATTTCCTCCACATGGGGAATACTACCCTTTTTGAAAAAATTCTTAAAAAGTAAAAGAGTTACCTCATTAGCCAGCTTAACGGCCCTATCCCTATCACTACCACCAACCGCCCTCACCGCCTTATATATAGCCTCAACTATCTTCTCTCTATCAAAAGGAACAATCCTTCCGTCACGCTTCCTAACCAGTAACTCCATAACCTCCTCCAAAATACTAGATCGAACTCACTAAAATATACAAAACACTAAATATAGTGTCAATAGTGATAACATAACACTAAATATAGCGTTAAATCGCTGTTAAAACTGAGGTTACTTAAGATGCTTACGGGGTATTGACAAAGTGACCTTTTTAGTATTATTAGTTATCTCGTAGGGTTGTAGGGACGTAGCTCAGGGGGAGAGCACTTGCTTGACGCGCAAGGGGTCGGCGGTTCAAATCCGCCCGTCCCTACCATTTTTTATTTTTGATCTATCAAAGAAAGCCATGTTGGTCTTTCCAAGAAGCTTCCTTCCACGTTACCTTCCATCTCCAAAAACATCTCGAAGGGCACCGCAAATGTAAAGATATCGTCTCCCATCTGTTTCCTAACATACTTTCTCGCAGAGATATCCGTAAGCCCAATTACAGCCCTTGGCTTTTGAGAGTTCGCCTCCCTATAGGCAAATATGCCTATCGTCTGACAACCAGCAGCCCATGGAACAATAACATTATCGATACTATCCCTCCCATAGTTGGCAAGGATCACAAGCGCTGAAAGCTGGTGTGGTGTCACAGGGAATACCACAACTATAGGCCTTTCCTTATCAATATCCACATCCCTGAGGGGTTTAAAAATAACGTAATTAAAGGGAATATCTGTTACCGGTAACTGTTCAAGGAACCGTTTTACCTGTTCTGGTGTTTTAAAACATCTTTCTCCTTCATAAAATTCTTCAACGAACTCTTTCCTGGCAAAGGCCTTCATCTTCTCTGCAACCATCCTCCCGATTTCCCAGTTTTTATTTCCCACCGAGAGAAAATAGTAGAAACATTCAATACCGCCGGGGAAATTTGGATACTGGTTACCAAATCCCAGACCTACCCCACCTCCCCAACATCCAAAAGTCTCCCTATCAAATACCGCTACCTCTCCCATTGCACTGGCAGCAAACATCCACATGATACATCCCCATTTACCCTTTTCGAATTGGAGCGCGCCTTCAGGTTTTTCGTTGGACCATATTATAGCTACAGGGTTAAATCTCATCTTCAATGCCTTAACTATTTTGCTTTCCATAGATCTACTCCTCCTATACAACATTTTTCATAAAAACTAGTCTATCATACATTATAAAAGGAAACAAGAAATGGTAAATGGGTATCAACTTGTACTTGACTTGACTATCCTTAGTTGTTATAGTAGTTTCTAAAAACAAGAATGGGCAGTTTGGTTTAGTAAAAAGTAGTTTTAGGGAAACGAGGAAAAGTGAGAAGGAAAGAAAAAATAGAACATCTAAAAAAGTTGATAGTAAGGTATCCAACCTGTGGTGTCACTAAGTAAGATCAGTCATATCCATAAAAAGTCTTTATTCTCTCGAGGTCAGAATGGTAGAAGTAAGGCTAGCAACCGGTGAAGTAGGCCTATTTGAGGAGAATACGCCTATACTTGAAGTTATAAAAAAACTGAAACCGGATCTTGTAGATAAAGTAGTCGCAGCGAAAATGGATGGTAAGATAGTAGACCTTTCAACCCCTATAAGAAGCTCTTGCGTTATAGAGCCCCTTACCTTTGAGGACGAAGAGGGAAGGGAAGTTTTCTGGCACTCATCTAGCCACATAATGGCCCTAGCTGTAAAGAGACTTTTCAAGGATGCAAAGGTCACCATAGGTCCTGCCATAGATAAGGGGTTCTACTATGACTTCGATGTGGAAAGACCCTTCACCCCAGAAGACCTGGAAAGAATAGAAGAGGAGATAAAAAGGATATGTAGGGAGGATCTACCCTTTGAAAGGATAGAAATGAGTAAAGAGGAAGCCTTAAACTTATTCAAAGAGCTCGGGGAAGATTACAAGGTCGAGATACTCAACGAGATACCCGATGAAACTGTATCCCTTTATAAAACCGGGGAGTTTATCGATCTATGTAGGGGACCCCATATTCCAAGTACCAAAATGGTAAAGGCTGTAAAGCTTCTATCAACAAGTGGGGCTTACTGGAGAGGCGATGAGAGAAACAAGATGCTCCAGAGAATATACGGTATATCCTTCCCCGATGAGAAGAGATTAAAGGAGTTCTTAGAGAAGATAGAGGAAGCAAAGAAAAGAGATCACAGAAAGCTAGGAAGAGAACTCAAACTCTTCATGATAGAGGAAGATATAGGAGCGGGGCTTGTAATCTGGTTACCAAGGGGCGCAAAGATAAGGAGAATAATCGAGAATTGCTGGATAGAAAGGCATGAGCAGGCTGGATACCAGATGATCTATACACCTCACGTAGGTAGATCAAAACTATGGGAAACAAGTGGCCATCTATCCTTCTACAGGGAAAATATGTTTCCACCAATGGAACTTGAGAATGTAACGTACTTTGTAAAACCCATGAACTGTCCTTTCCATATATACGTCTACAAGTCGGAAAAGAGAAGCTACAGAGATCTACCTTTAAGACTTGCAGAATTGGGTACGGTATATAGATACGAAAAATCCGGTGTATTACATGGTCTGATGAGAGTTAGAGGATTCACGCAGGATGATGCTCATATATTCGTAACCGAAGAACAGGTAAAGGAAGAGATAGCTAACACTGTAAATTTTGCCATAGATATACTTAAGGATTTCGGTTTTAAGGATTTCAACGTCTATATATCAACAAAACCCGAAAAAGCCATCGGTAGTGACGAAATGTGGGACTTAGCAACCGAATCCCTGATAGAGGCGGCAAAGAGTGTAGGACTCAACTATAGGATCGAAGAGGGTGAGGGAGCCTTCTACGGACCGAAGATAGATATTACAATATCCGATGCCCTGGATAGGGAATGGCAGTGTTCAACCGTCCAGTTCGATTTTAATCTACCAGAAAGGTTCGACCTAAAGTATACGGATAGAGACGGAAAGGAAAAAAGACCCTATATGATTCATAGAGCCCTATTAGGATCTCTGGAGAGATTCCTAGGGGTTCTTATAGAGTACTATGCAGGAAACTTCCCCCTTTGGCTGAGCCCTATACAGGTAAGGGTTATGACCATAACCGACGAACAGATAGATTATGCGCTTAAAGTCGTAGAAGCCCTGAAAAGGGAGAATATAAGGGTAGATGCTGATCTCTCCGGCGAGAAGATATCCTACAAGATAAGATGGGCAGAGGCAGAAAAAATACCCTATATGGTTGTGATAGGAAAGAGAGAGGTTGAAGAGGATGTCGTTAATGTAAGGAAAAAGGGAAAAGGTATCCTAGGGAATATGAAAATAGACAGACTCATAGAATTGATCAAAGAAGAGGAAAACAAAAAAGGGAGGTTTAGCGATTAGCGAGGATATCAAAATAATAGCCAACGAACAGATAAGATTCAAAGAGGTAAGACTCATAGGTCCTGATGGTAGCCAGATAGGGATAATGTCATCTAAGGAAGCACTCGAAAGGGCAAGGGAAATGGGACTCGATCTCGTTCTTGTTGCTCCAAACGCGAATCCTCCAGTCTGTAAGATAATGGATCTGGGGAAATATAAGTACGAACTTAAAAAGAAGGCAAAGGAAGCCAAAAAGAAACAGAAAATCATACTCGTTAAGGAACTTAGATTAAGGCCAAAGATAGAGGAACATGATTATAAGGTCAAACTGAAACATGCGAGAGAATTTTTGGAAGAGGGAAACAAGGTAAGGGTTGTACTAAGATACAAGGGGAGAGAAGTAACCTACCAGGATGCCGGTTTGGAACTTCTAAAAAGGTTCGCCAATGACCTTAGTGACATAGCTATAGTTGAAAAGGCACCGGAATCCGATGGTATGAACACATTCATGGTCCTCGCTCCAAAACCTTCAAAATAAAAGGACTTTATGGTAACCGTTATACTCGCTTCACCGAGAAAGAAAGGTAACTCCACCATCATAGCCGAAAGGCTACTTGAAGAATTAGAGGGTGAAAAGATTATATTTAGGCTATACGAACTTAAGATTGAACCATGTATCGCCTGTGGTAGATGTCACCGGAATCTCGAGTGTTACAAAAAAGATGATGCAAAGGAGATCTTTAAAACTACAGAGGAATCCGATCTACTAATAGTAGCATCACCCGTGTATTTCTACGGGCCACCCGCACCACTTAAGGCCCTTATCGATAGAAGCCAACCCTACTGGTACAGAAAGTTTATCCTGAGGGAGAGTTTAAGAGAAATAAGAGGTGTAATTATAAATACATGTGGCAGTGAAAATTTAAAGGCCTTTGAACCTATGGAAAAGATAATCAAAGTTTGGTTAAATTCCCTAAACGTAAGGATAGAGAGCTACTTAAAATTCACCGGACTCGAGGAAGAGGGCGAGGTATATAGGAGGGAAGATTATCTGAGGGAGGTAGCTATTGAAGGGAAAAGAATTGGATCCCTCAAGATTAAAGGAGATAGTTGAAAACTTTAGTAAAGCTAAGGTCGCAGTTATAGGGGATATGATCCTTGATAGATACGTATTTTCTCTTGCCCAAAGGGTTTCAAGGGAAGCTCCTGTTCTGATACTAAAATACGAGGGGGAAGACTTCAAACTCGGTGGAGCAGGTAACACCGTGAATAACGTGAGAGCCTTAGGATCAAGTGTAATACCCTTTGGTTTTATAGGTGACGACGAGGAAGGTAGAAGTCTCATAAGGCTTATGCAAACTCTAGGTATAGAAACGGATAACCTAATAAGCCTAAGCTATAGAAGAACAATAACAAAAACGAGGATACTCGCTGGAAGCCACCATACCGTAAAACAACAGGTACTAAGGATAGACGTTGAACCGGAAGAAAACATAAGAGAAGAAGACTATAGAAAACTCATAGATCTTATCGAAAAAAACCTGGATAGATTCGACTCCATAATAATTTCGGACTATGGCTACAAAACGGTAGGAGAGGAAGTTAGGGACTTTATAAGTAGTTTGAAGGAAAAGATAATCTGCGTTGATTCTAGATACGATGTTTTGAAATTTAAAGGAGTTACGGCCTGTACTCCGAACGAACCGGAAACTATGCAAGCTTTAGGGTTAAAACACCTCGATGATGATAGCATAATAAAAGCGGGTAAAAAACTTTTAGAGTTAACCGGTAACAGGGCTGTACTTATCACGAGAGGCAAAAAGGGGATGGCATTATTCACGGAGGATGGAGAGGTAGAGTTTATAGACATATACGGTACAGATCAGGTTGCCGATGTAACTGGAGCGGGTGATACAGTTATCGCCATCTTTACTGTAGCCCTGACAGTTGGAGCATCCTTTCTGGAGGCGGCAAAGCTGGCAAACTATGGTGGCGGCATATCAGTAACTAAGATGGGAGCTGCTGTAGTGTACCCCTATGAACTAGTAGGAGCTATAGAGGATGAATTCGGTAGATAGAGTTAAGAGTTACGAGGAGATAAAAGAGATCGTAGAGAAACTCAAAAATGAGGGTAAAGTGGTTGTACTTGCAAACGGATGCTTCGATATACTACATGTTGGTCATATAAGGTACCTTGAGGAGGCGAAAACTTTTGGAGATGTACTAATAGTAGCTATAAACTCGGATAGATCCGTAAGAGCTCTAAAGGGATCCGATCGCCCGTATATGAATGAGCTTGAAAGAGCCGAAATTGTAGCTTCACTAAGGTGTGTTGATTATGTCTTTATATTTGACGATCTTAGGTTGGATAGGATTCTTATGGAGTTGAAACCACACTACCAGGCTAAGGGGAAAGACTATACGGTAGAGACGGTACCGGAAAGAGAAGTAGTTGAAAGCTACGGGGGAAAAGTTATAATCTGCGGAGACCCAAAGGAGAGAAGTTCAACGGAACTTATAAACAGAGTGAAAAGTAATCCTTCATAGCCTCAACCAAACCTTTAACTGTATGTTCCTTCGCCTCTATATCAACCTTATAACCAAAATTGGCAATAGCCCTACTTGTAACCGGACCTATGGAAGCTATTAACCTACCCGATAGTACATCCTTTGCCCTATCGGATAATATCTCGATAAAGGCCAGAAAGGTCGAAGGACTTGTAAAGGTAAACACATCCACATCATCGAAGGAAGGTAGCTCATCGTATCTTTTAGTCACCGTATCGTATATAGGTACGACATGTACTACGGCGCCTCTTTTCTCAAGCTCTATAGGTAAAACCTCCCTTGCCCTTTTTGCCCTTGGGATGAGTATCCTTTTATTCTCAACGTCTCTTAAAATCTCAAGTAAACTCTCAGCTACAAACTCCTCCGGTAGTATGACAGAATCAACACCATAGTCCTTTAACCTACCCGCAGTGGCAGGCCCTATGGCATAAGTCTTTTTATCCCTTGGATAATTTAGCCCCATAGTCTCGATCAATTCGAAGAAGTATAGGACACCCTTTACACTTGTGAATATAAAGATATCATACTCCTCCAGATTTCTAATCATCCCCATATACTCATCACTGAGTTCACAGGGAACGGTTTCTATGGTGGGAAAAATAACAGGTATGGCCCTTTCCTCATGTAATAGACTGACGAACTCGCCTACAGAGTCTATGGGTCTTGTAACAACTATCCTTTTATTCTCTAATGGATAAGTTTTCCTATCCTGCCCCATCTTATCCACTCTAGTGGGCTTCCAGCTTTAGTATTTACAGAAAAGTATATTATAAGAGCCTTGCCAACGATATTCCTACGGGGCACAAAACCCCAGAACCTACTATCAAAGCTGTTATCCCTATTATCCCCCATAACAAAGTAACTATCCTTCGGCACCTTAACAGGACCGAAAAAATCTCTAGGACTTATTTCCTTGGGAATCACGTTAGGATCGAGATGTACCGCATAGGGTTCCTCTATATGCCTTCCGTTAATATAGACCTCCTTACCCCTTACCTCGATAGTATCCCCCGGTAACCCTATGACCCTCTTTATATAATCCTTACTTTCATCTAAGGGAAACTTAAAGACTATTATCTCTCCCCTTTTAGGTTCCCTAAAACGATAGGTTATCTTTTCCACCAAGAGATGATCACCAACAAGTAACGTTGGAACCATTGATTCCGATGGTATGCGAAAGGCTTGGATAAAAAAGGCTCGTATCACTAAAGCGATTATAAGGGCGATGGCTAAATCTTTCAGCCATTCCTTTGCCTTTCTCGCAATCCTACTTTCCACCTTATCTCTCACCTCAGTCGTATTTGAGTACCGCAAGGAAAGCCTCCTGTGGGATCTCTACCTTACCTATCATCTTCATCCTCTTTTTGCCTTCCTTCTGTTTCTCAAGCAGTTTCTTTTTCCTGGTCACATCGCCTCCGTAGCACTTCGCAAGAACATCCTTCCTGAGAGGCTTTATAGTTTCCCTAGCTATCACCTTCTTACCTATCGCTGCCTGAATAGCAACTTCGAATAACTGTCTCGGTATCAGTTCCTTAAGTTTGGTGACAAGCTCTTTACCCCTTTCGTAAGCCTTGTCTCTATGTACTATAACGGATAGAGCATCAACCGGTTTGCCATTTATGAGTATATCAAGTTTTACCAGATCCGACTCAAAGTAACCGATGAACTCGTAATCTATAGAAGCATAGCCTCTCGATAGTGACTTTACCTTATCATGAAAATCTATAAGTATCTCCGCAAATGGAACTTCATACTCCATTATGACCCTTGAACCATCGAGATAGAGAGTCCTTTTCTCCCTACCCCTCCTATCTATAAGTAGACCTATGAGGTTCCCCACATACTCGCTGGGGGTAATTATGGTCACCAACACAAAGGGTTCCTCTATTTTATCTATCGTTCCTGGATCCGGTAATTTTTCCGGGTTATCAACCATAACAACTTCACCGTTTCTCTTAACAACTCTATAGACAACGGTAGGAGCGGTTATTATAAGGGACAGACCAAACTCTCTCTCCAACCTCTCCTTTACGATCTCCATATGTAAAGAACCCAAAAATCCACACCTAAAACCGTAACCAAGAGCACCGGAAGATTCGGGTTCAAATATCAAGGAAGCATCGTTTAGCTGTAATTTCTCTAAGGCCTCCCTTAAATTGCTATAATCATCGGGATCAACAGGATACAACCCCGCAAAGACCATAGGTTTAACCTTTTTGAAACCAGGGAAAGGTTCCTTAGTTGGACTTGAGGCATCGGTTATAGTATCTCCAACCCTTGTATCCCTTATATCCTTAATTCCAGTTATAATATACCCAACCTCTCCAGGCCCAATATGTTCAACCGGTGTCGGATCAGGAGCAAACACTCCAACTTCCTCAACGTTAAAAACCCTACCTGTGGACATAAGGAGTATCTTCATACCCTTTTTAATAAAACCATCTATAACCCTTATTGTCGTAACCACACCTCTATAGGGATCGTACCAGGAATCAAAAATAAGGGCCTTAAGTGGCTTATCGGGATCCCCCTTGGGTGGTGGAATCCTTTTAACGATAGCTTCAAGTAACTCATCAACCCCTATCCCGTACTTCGCAGATACAGGTATAGCTTCGCTCGCATCTATACCGAGAATCTCCTCTATCTCCCTTTTAGTTCTCTCGACATCGGCACTCGGTAGATCAATCTTATTAATAACGGGTATTATCTCGAGATCATGCTCTACGGCTAAATAGGCATTTGCTATGGTCTGAGCTTCAACACCCTGTGTCGCATCTACAACAAGTAGAGCCCCCTCACAGGCCGCTAGACTTCTCGAAACTTCATAGTTAAAATCGACGTGGCCAGGAGTATCTATGAGATTGAGTATATATTCCTTTCCATCCCTAGCCCTATACTTCATCCTAACGGTCTGGGCCTTGATGGTTATACCTCTCTCCCTCTCTATATCCATCTTATCAAGAAACTGTTCGACAAGCTTCTCCGGTGGCACGGTTCCGGTCTTTTCAAGTAACCTATCAGCGAGGGTAGATTTACCGTGATCTATATGGGCTATGATCGCAAAGTTCCTAATAAGATCCCTATCCATGTATCAATTTATTAATAGGATCTATAACTTTTTGCAAGTTCAAAGTAATGATGGGCAGACTCCTCTATAGATTTTTTCTCCTCTTCGGTTAACTCTCTAACTACCTTAGCAGGTACCCCCATAAGTAAAACACCAGGAGGATACTCTTTGCCGGGAGGTACCAAACTTCCAGCAGCAACGAGTGTATAATCAGATATTTTGGCCCCATCAAGAATTATAGAGCCCATACCAATCAGACAGTAGTTACCTATAATACAACCGTGTACTATAGCTTTATGACCAATAGTCACATAATCACCTACAATGGCTGGAAACTTCTCCGTTGTTACATGAACAACCGAAAGATCCTGTATGTTCGTATATCTTCCGATCCTTATGTAGTTTACATCGCCTCTTACTACAGTATTATACCATACGCTTGATCCTTCCCCTATCACAACATCACCTATCACGTAAGCTCCAGGCGCAATAAAAACACTACTATCAACTATAGGCTTTTTATCCCTATACTGGATAATCATAGCTTCTCCTAAGCCTTTTTATCAAGCATATCCAAAAGAACCCTAAATCCTTTCTGCGTAATAACATTGTGTATCTGACTTCTATAGTTGGCAACCATACTAACACCCTCAATATATATGTCTGTGATTAACCATTTATCACCCACCTCTTTGACAACAGCGATTACCGGTATCTTCTTACCATCGTTGGTTATGATGTTCGCATAAACCTTAGCTAAATCGCTCTGTCTCTCCTCCTTTGTAAACTCAACCTTTTCCCCGTTATACCTGATAAACTTCTTGGCATATATGGACTTAATGTATTTCCTAAATTTCTCCACAAACTCCCGATAATCTTCTTTACTCAGCCCCCTATAGTGCACCCCTAAAACACTCTTAGCAACATAATCCCAATAGATAATCTCATCTATTATACTCTCTATCTTCTGTTTCTTAGTAGCTTCCGGAAGTTTTTTATTGGCAACTATAGAGATTACCTCCTCCGTCTTACTCTTAGCAAACTGAAAAGGATCACTTGTAGCATAGATCATAGAATAACTAAGAATCACTAATAAAGATATTAATAAACACCTTTTTATCATCTCCTACCTCCTTATAAGGTCTCTCCTGTAGTTTATATAGTAATTTTTCACCGCTATGTAGGGATCAAAGGATTCTCCCTTTATCTCATCGTAAAGATCAACATTTAAGCTAAGTTTGTTAAACTTGTAGAATAGCTCGTAACCGAGAAAAGTCCAAAAGTTCATGAGATAATAGGCTGGATTGCCAAAGGTATCTACCGCATCTCCTATCGCATCCCTCACACTAGAGGGACCGTAAAAGGGTAGATCGAGATAGGCAACCTCTCCTATGCCATAATAACCCAAGGTCTGACCAAAATCCTCGTTAGAGTAGTCTCTATTCATGTTAAAACACTCATCAGCCGCATCCGCTAATCCACCCAACCCAATAACTACATTGATCAAAAACCTCACAAGCTCATATCCAGCCTTATCCAAGTTGCCCTGAAATATAGAATTAACAAATCTTACAGGGAAAAGGGTATTGTACATAAAATTATCGAGACTGATTCTAAAGGCCTTAGGAACCACATAGCCATATGCCTTTGCAGCAGGCCTCAAAAGCCAGTAGTACAACTTATCGTTGAAAGTAAAGAAAACCCTATTCACAGGCTCTATAGGATCCGGAACCTCCTGAGGTAACACAAAATCCGCCATGGTATTGCTGTTAAGGCTATTGTTTTCTATGGCAACACTATCCTCATCACCTACCGCAGAATTAGATAGAGTATCACACGAAGCCACTTTCCAATCCACCATGGCCAATCCCAAACCAAGAAACATCAAAAACAAAACAAAAAACAAAGATCTTTTCATTTTAGCACCTCCTCACTATCACCGCCAGAGGAATTACTCCCTCCTGTACCACCAAATATATACTTCCCTATAGCATCTTCAAGACTAAAGGCGGGTTGGGTATTAGTTATAATTCCATTTGGCTTAACGTAGTTCTCAGAAGCACCGGGAATTATTTCGACAAACTTTTCTCCGATCAATCCCTTCGTCTTTATGGCCGCAATTGAATCCTCAGGTATTTTAACTTTATCACTTATCATCATATCGACTATAGCGGTATATTTATTCGGATCTATGTATATGTTGTTTACCCTACCTATCTCAACTCCACCGATTTCAACGGAAGCCCCTACCTTTAAACCACCCACATTCGTAAATTCCGCCTTTACACGATAATAACCAGCCCCGGTGAGTAACTCCATTCTACCGAGCTTTATAGTTATCCAGGCAAGAGCCAATATCCCAATCAGCATAAATATACCAACCGCAACTTCCACCCTTTCCCTATTCATCACTCGCACCCCCTCAACGCTAATCCCGCTCTCAAAAATTCCACCACAAAGGGATCATCCGAACTCTCCATCCCCTCAGGGCTACCAAAGTAAACTACCCTACCCTCATTAAGAACAGCAACCTTATCGACAAAGGCAAAAATCCCAGGGATATCGTGTGATACCACTAGCTCTGTATAACCCTTAACCCTGTAAGTTTCATCCATAAGCTTATATATGGACATAGTGGTTATGGGATCCAAACCTGTAGTTGGCTCATCAAAAAGCATTATTTCAGGTTCAAGAACCATACACCTTGCTAGAGCAGCTCTCTTTCTCTGACCACCCGATAACTCCGCCGGATACTTC
Organism: uncultured Aquificales bacterium; assembly: GCA_964590075.1. Taxonomy (GTDB): domain Bacteria; phylum Thermosulfidibacterota; class Thermosulfidibacteria; order Thermosulfidibacterales; family Thermosulfidibacteraceae; genus JAGDVO01. Next base: position 234,426 of record CAZPXS010000001.1, on the reverse strand, counting down.
CACTCCATACCCTTAAGTCCAACAAGCTCTAGGTTTCTAAGAACTATCTCTCTTATCTCATCCTCCCTCATCCTTCTCTTTTCCCTTAGAGGAAAGGCAACGTTGTCGTAAACGGTATAGGAATCAAATAGCGCACCACCTTGAAATAGATAACCAAACTTCTCCCTTATACCCTCTAACCTCTTACCGTATGCAGAGACTATACTCTCACCATCTATCAGAATATCACCACTATCGGGTTTCATGAGACCAACTATATGTTTTAGAAGCACACTTTTACCCGTTCCACTCTTACCAACTATAGCAACCCTCTCCCCTTCATATATTTTTAGATCAATCCCCCTTAAAACCCTTTGACCTTTCAGTGTCTTATGAACATCCCTAATCTCTATCTTTACCCTTCTCTCCATAGAAACCTCTAAAAGAGTATGCTGGTAAGCACATAATCCATTATCAGTATCAAAACACTTGCAATAACAACCGCCCTTGTGGTTGCCCTACCAACTCCTTCCGCACCGAACTCCGTATAATAACCCTCATAGCAGGAAACCCAGAACATTATCACTCCGAAAACTAAAGATTTCACAATGCTCATATTTATATCCTCGGCCTTGATATAGTGAGGAATGTCACCGAAATAGGTACCCGGACTTAAACCAAGTAAATGAACCGCAACAAGGTATCCTCCAAAGATACCGACGGTATTGAAAAGTGAACACAAAAGGGGGAAAGAGATTATAGAGGCTAAAAAGTTCGGAACCATTATGTACCTAAAGGGATTGAGAGCCATAATCTCAAGGGCGTCTATCTGTTCCGTTATCTTCATAATACCTATCTCAGCGGTTATGGCTGAACCCGCCCTCGCGACTATCATAAGAGCGCTTATGACAGGTCCCAACTCTCTAAGCATCGAGAGAGCTACAGCAGGGCCAAGAAGCGCTTCAGCTCCAAATTTATTAAGCGCATAGAAGGACTCGAGAGCCAAAACCATCCCGGTAAACGCCCCAGTTAGTGCAACTATCGGGATAGACTTGTATCCTATAAAGTGGATCTGCTTTATAACTCTGCGTATTTTTATCGGCCTTGCAAAAATCCAAAATAGAGTGATAAAGAGAAAGAGACCAAACCTACCCAGTGATAAAACAGAGTTTACCCCTATAGAACCCAATCGTCTCAAAAAAACAACCAAAAACATCCCTTCCCTCTCTATCACTCAACCACCAAAATAGATAATTCCCAAACCCAGCTTAATCTTAACACGAAAAAAAACTTTCATCAAGCCAAATCATCGGGTAAGTAAATTAGTATATCATGATAATCTTATTAATCATAATATAACAGGGGAAGAAGATTGACAATACTATAGAGCCAGAAAGAAAGGGGGCAAAGCCCCCCCTAATTTAAGTACAAACCTAACTATCCTAGGAGAGATTTACCGTAATCGTAGCCCACCTGGAAGGCCTTGAGGTTTATCTCTTCAGTGCCTGCGGGAACCGTATCTTTAACAGCGTTTTCCATCGCCTCTTTACTAACAACACCTGTAACTGCCGTAAAGAAACCGCACATAACGATGTTAAGTGTCATCCTTCTTCCAACCTTCTCCTCCGCAAGACGGGTAGCAGGAATCTTGAAAAGTTTTTGATTCGGTTTTAGATCACCGAGTTTTACAAGCTCTTCCTCAACTATAAGAATGCCATCATCCCTTAAAGTAGGATAATACCTGGTATAAGCTTCCTGAGACATCACGACAAGAATATCGGGGCTGGTAACATAGGGATAGAGTATCCTACCCTTGGATAGTATAACCTGAGCCGAACAGGCTCCTCCTCTAGCCTCAGGACCGAAGGACTGAGTTAGAGTAGCCTCATAACCCTCGAATATGGAATAGGCTTTTCCGATAACATACCCCATGAGTATTATACCCTGACCACCAAAACCGGCCAACCTGACTTCAATTCTATCCTTATTCATTACTTACCCCCCAAGGTACATACTTATCACCCAGTCTTTCCTTCATTATACTATTGTAGGTGTCCAACCACGTTGGCTTTTCAATATCAACGAACTCACCAACTATAATAGGATCGTCATAGTTAACTATAGCAACCTCTTTGGTATCCGCACCATTTTTGATCACACTCTTTTCCTTAAAGTACTTCATCATATCCACACTTGTACCCAATCTATTCCTTCTCATATAAAGCGTAGGACAGGGAGCAATTATCTCTATAAAGGTGAAGCCCTTTTTCTTTAATGCCTTGACAATACTTCTCTGTAACTGAACTACATGATATGTAGTCCACCTTGCAACAAAGACTGCTCCACAACTCGCAACAAGATGGGGTAGATTGAAAGGTATATCCGGATTTCCATAGGGTGTTGTAGTTGCGAGCTTCGTTAGATGGGTCGTTGGTGCAACCTGTCCACCGGTCATCCCGTAGGTAAAATTATTAACACATATAACCTTTAGATCCATATTTCTCCTTGCAGCATGGATGAGGTGATTTCCTCCTATAGCAGCTAAGTCTCCGTCACCTGAATAGACAACAACCGTAAGCTCCGGATTAGCAAGCTTCAAACCAGTGGCAAAGGGTATAGCTCTACCATGGGTCGTATGGAAAGAATCGAGTCTGAGATAACCCGCAACTCTTCCGGTACAACCTATACCAGATACAATAGCTAACTTATCGAGAGGAATACCACACTCAAGAACGGCTCTTGCAAAGCAGTTAACACTCGTTCCTATACCACAACCTGGACACCATATATGGGGCATCCTATCCGTTCTCAAAAATTGCTCAACCGGGTTTTCTCTATAGGTTGTTACACTCATTTCAACGCCTCCATTATAGCATTATAAATATCCTTAGGATCATGAACACCCGCACCAGCATGGCCGACGGGTATAACTGGACAACGCCCAGCCACTACCCTCTCAATTTCCCTTGCAACCTGAGCCCTAACGTTTAGCTCAGGAACTACTATAGCCTTTACCTTATCGGCAATTTCCCTTATCCTTGGCTCAGGTAAAGGCCATACAACTATCAATCTCAAGAGACCTACCTTAACTCCCTTCTCCCTTGCCATTTCGATTCCTCTTAGAGCAACCCTCGCAGAGATACCATAAGACATAACTACAACTTCAGCGCCATCGGTATCTATCTCTTCCCATTTCCATATCTTGTGAGCATTCCTGTATATCTTATCGCATAGTCTCCTAACCAGCTTGTTGTGTATAGCCACATCGGTTGCAGCAGGATAACCTCTCTCATCATGGGTAAGACCTGTCACATGGATCCTATAACCATCGCCAGCCTTAACCATATTCGGAACTAAATCATCGTCAGGTTCAAAGGGTAAATACTCACCGGGCTTTTTATCGGTCCATCTTCTCTCCACTACCTTGATCTTCTCAGGTTCAGGAATTATCACCTTTTCCGTCATATGGCCAACGCACTCATCCATCATAAACATAACGGGAACTCTATAGATCTCAGAGAGATTGAAAGCGTCTATTATAAATTCAAAGCATTCCTGTGGAGAGCTTGGAGAAATTGCGATTATCTCATAATCACCGTGCGATCCCCATCTTGCCTGCATCATATCCGCCTGGGCTGGAAGAGTTGGTGTACCTGTTGAAGGGCCACCTCTCTGAACGTTGACGAAAACGCAGGGAGTCTCGGTCATAGCAGCAAGACCTATATGCTCCATCATAAGGGAGAAACCAGGACCACTAGTAACGGTCATAGCCTTCAGGCCAGCCCAAACGGCTCCCTGTAAGGCTATAGATGAGGCTATCTCATCCTCCATCTGGATAAAAACGCCACCAACCTCTGGAATTCTAGCAGCAAACCTTTCCACTATTTCCGTTGAGGGTGTTATCGGATATCCTGCTGCAAATCTACAACCCGCAGCAAGGGCTCCTTCACAGGCTGCATGGTTACCATCGAGATAATGGGCACCTGTCAAAACGCCCTTTGGATCGGCTGTAGTCCATTTAATATTTGCCATCTCAATACCCTCCTATTCTACCTTTTCTCTATAACCATAAATAGCGAAATCAGGGCAGTACAAGCCACAAAGGCCGCAACCTGTACATTTCTCGGGATACGCAAACTCTGGATAGTGATAACCCTTGGAATTAAAATCCTTCGACATAACTATCGCACCTGTAGGACAGAAACTCACACATATCTCACAACCCTTACAACGCTCAGGCTTGATAACCACAACACCTATAAACTTCTTACCAGTAGAAGTAGACATCTTCCCCCTCCCTACTTTTTACCTAATACTTTCGCAACAGTCTCCCCTATTTCGGCAGGGCTTTCAACTACGTGTACACCCGCCTCTCTCAAGGCTTTCATCTTTTCCGCAGCAGTTCCCTTACCACCGGCTATTATAGCACCCGCGTGACCCATCCTTCTACCTGGAGGTGCAGTCCTACCAGCGATAAAGGCAACAACCGGTTTCTTGAACTCCTTCTTTATATACTCAGCCGCCGTCTCCTCCGCAGTACCACCTATCTCACCTATTAGGATCACGAGTTCTGTCTCATCATCCTCGTTGAATAGCTTCAAAAGATCCACAAAAGTAGAACCAACAATCGGATCCCCACCGATTCCGATACATGTAGACTGGCCTATACCTCTTGTTGTACACTGCCAAACCGCCTCATAGGTAAGGGTACCACTACGGGATATAACTCCCACCGGTCCCTTAGTAAAGATATATCCAGGCATTATTCCCATCTTGCACTCACCGGGAGTGATTATACCAGGACAATTAGGACCTATGAGTCTAACATTCTTATCTCTTATGGCTCTCTTTACCTTCATCATATCGAGAGCAGGAATACCCTCCGTAATAGCCACAATAACTTCGCAGCCAGCATCGGCAGCCTCCGCAATAGCATCGGCAGCAAAGGCCGGAGGAACAAATATCAATGCAGCATTTGCTCCCTCCTTCTCAACAGCCTCCTGAACGGTGTTATATACCGGGATTTTCCCCTCCCACATGGTACCGCCTTTACCTGGAGTAACACCGGCAACAACATTAGTCCCATACTCTATACACTGCTTTGTATGGAATGTTCCCTCTTTACCCGTGATTCCCTGAACAACTACCCTCGTATTCTTGTTAACCAGTATACTCATCCTACAACCTCCTAATTAAATTTCTCCACTGGCTGCTTTAACAGCCTTTTCAGCGCCATCGGCCATTGAGTCCGCAAGTATGAATTTCAAACCACTGTTTTTCAACATCTCCATTGCTATATCCCTATTGGTACCCTCAAGCCTTATAACCATTGGAACCTTAACTTCCAACTCTTTAGCAGCCTTTATTATACCCTCTGCAACCCTATCACAACGTACTATACCACCAAAAATATTAACAAACACAGCCTTTACCGCGGGATCGCTTATCAGGATTCTAAAGGCGTTCTTCACCCTCTCTGAATCAGCGGCGCCACCAACATCAAGGAAGTTAGCTGGCTCTCCGCCGTAGAGCTTTATTATATCCATGGTAGCCATGGCAAGACCAGCACCGTTTACCATACAACCTATGTTGCCATCAAGTTTTATGTAGTTTAGATCGTATTTTGAAGCTTCAACCTCGAGAGGATCCTCCTCATATATGTCTCTAAGCTCAGCGATCTCTGGATGTCTAAAAAGACCGTTATCATCGAAGTTTAACTTAGCATCAAGAGCTATAAGATCCCCTTCCTTTGTTATTACCAGTGGGTTGATCTCGGCAAGTGAAGCATCCTTCTCAACGAACAACCTGTACAAAGCTGTCATAAAACTAACGGCCTTTTTAACCAAATCACCTGTCAAACCAAGTCCGTAAGCTAACTTTCTCGCATAAAAGGGCATAAATCCAAGAGCAGGATCTATAAAGGCCTTTAAAATCTTCTCGGGACTCTTTGCTGCTACCTCTTCAATCTCAACACCACCTTCAGCTGAAACCATCAAAACGGGGCATTCAGTAGCTCTGTCGATAACCATACCCATATAGAGTTCCTTCTCGATATTTAGCCCCTCTTCTACCAAAACCTTCCTAACTATCTTACCCTCTGGACCTGTCTGATGGGTTACAAGCTTCATACCGATCATGTTCTTAGCAATCTCGTAGACCTCATCGACACTCCTTGCAAGCTTAACACCACCAGCCTTTCCACGACCACCTGCATGGACCTGTGCCTTAACAACGAAAAGATTACCACCCAAGGATTCTGCTATTTTTCTGGCTTCCTCGGGAGTTTCTGCTACACCGCCTCTTGGAACTGGTATCCCATACTGTTTGAACAGCTCTTTTGCTTGATACTCATGAACCTTCATCCCCTCCTCCTTATTGCAGAAGAATTAGACTGACTAAAGGCTTAATAAAAGAAAAAGGGGAGGTAGTCAACCTCCCCTTAAAAACTGATTTTATAATTTGCCTCTTAAAATCAACTTTCTTAAATCAACAATAGCCTGCGTTGGATTAAGCTCCTTGGGGCATGCCTCAACACAGTTAAATATAGTATGACATCTCCAAACTCCGTGCTTATCATCTATAACGGAAATCCTATCCTCATATCCCTCATCCCTTGAATCAAAGAGAAATCTTGCTGCCTTTAAAAGAGCGTTTGGTCCTAGGAAGTTCTTATCCGCCCAGTAGGTTGGACACGAGCTGGTACAACAACCACAGAGTATACACTCATACTTACCATCAAGCTTTGCCCTATCCTCGGGCGACTGTAACCTCTCCTTATCCGTCGGTGGTGGCGTCTTGGTTATGAGATACGGTTTTACTGCATAGAGTTTATCATAGAAGGGTTCCATATCGACTATAAGATCCTTTATAACAGGAAATCCTCTCAATGGTTCGATTGTAATTACAGTGGTACCGAGATCCTTAACCTGTGTCTCACAGGCAAGACCGTTCTTGCCGTTTATGGTCATTCCACATGATCCGCATATCCCATGCCTACAGGCTCTTCTATAGGATAGAGTACCATCAACAAACCACTTTATATAATTCAGAGCATCAAGAACAGTCCAACCAGGTTGAACATCTATCCTATATTCCTGAACTCTTCCTGTTTCATCCTTCTCAGGATCATATCTAAAGATCCTAAATACATACTCAGCCATTATCCACCCCCTTAGTATTTCCTTTCCTCTGGCTTAAATCTAGTAATCACCACCGGTTTATAGTCAAACTTAATACCCTCCTCTGTCCTCCAGGCAAGTGTGTGCTTTAACCAGTTCTCATCGTCTCTGTTAGGATAGTCTCTTCTATAGTGAGCTCCTCTAGATTCAGTTCTATTTAAGGCACTTGCTACTATAACCTCAGCAGTCTCAAGTAAGTTCCTAAGCTCAAGGGCTTCCATCAAATCGGTATTGAATTTCGTCCCCTTATCCTGAACCAGTATGTTATTATATCTCTTCTGTAGATCTTTAATGATACTATACATCTTCTCAAGACCGTCTCTCGTTCTAAAGACACCACACAGGTTATACATATTCTCCTGTAACTCCTTTCTTATCGCACCTGGTCTTTCAGTTCCAGGGTTATTCAAAAGCCATTCGATCTGTTTGATGGCATCAAGAGCACAATCCTCAGGTAACACCTCAAAGGGTGGATTGGTAGATAGATAGGCTGCCATATCTTTACCTGCTCTTTTACCGTGTACGGATGCATCGAGTAACGAATTAGTACCAAGCCTGTTTGCGCCGTGTACGGAAACGCAGGCACACTCACCGGCAGCCCAGAGTCCCTCTAACCACTTCTCCTTACCGTCAAGTAAAACCCTACAGCATATATCGGTTGGTATACCACCCATGGAATAGTGAGCGGTAGGTTGTACAGGTACAGGTTCCTTAACAGGATCTATTCCTAATAGCTTCATCGCTATCTCTCTAATCTGAGGTAATCTCTCCATTATCCTTTGAGCACCAAGGTGCCTCAAATCGAGATATACGTACTGCTGCCCGTTTATACCTCTACCAGCCTCTATCTCAGCCCACATAGCTCTCGAAACAACATCTCTCGGGGCAAGCTCCATCTTCTCAGGAGCATACCTCTTCATGAAACGCTCACCTTCGTTGTTAATCAGATAACCACCTTCACCCCTTGCACCCTCTGTAAGAAGCACACCCAAGAAAGCAAGACCACTTGGATGGAACTGAACAAACTCCATATCCTCTAGAGGTAAACCGGCTCTCAGAGCAACACCCATACCATCTGCGGTGTTGGCGTGGGAGTTACTCGTAATAGAATAGCACCTACCGTAGCCACCTGTCGCGAGAAGTACCGCTTTACCCTGGAATATATGTATACCACCATTTATAAGATCCCAGGCAACAACTCCTATACACTTACCATTCTTTATAATGAGCGATAGGAGGAAAAACTCAGAATAGAATCTCACATTATACTTCACACACTGTTCCCAAAGGGTATGTAGTAGAACATGTCCCGTTCTATCCGCAGCCATACAGGCCCTCAATACCGGTTCACCCCTTCCGAAGTCCTTAACGTGACCACCAAAGTACCTCTGCATTATTCTACCATCGGGAGTTCTCGAAAATGGAACACCCATATGTTCATACTCATAGATGATCCTCGGGGCTTCCTTTACCATCATCTCTATGGCATCCTGATCACCAAGATAGTCAGATCCCTTTACGGTATCGAAGAAGTGCCATTCAACATGGTCCTCTTCAAGATTCGCAAGGGCGGCTGCTATTCCACCCTGTGCCGCACCTGAGTGACTCCTAGTTGGGAATACTTTGGTTAACACGGCAACATCGTAACCCACCTTTTTCAACTCCAAAGCAGCAAACATTCCTGCAAGACCAGCTCCCACTATAACCGCATCGTGTAGATGTACGTTTTTTATATCTACACCCTTGGGTTCCTCATGGATGACCTTGGCATCATCTGTATTGTAGTACTTCTTACACTCGCCCACAACGAACATACCTTTATACTCGTTATACTTTGCCATCTCTACCTCCCTTCAACTAAACTGCTTTAAAGGCAATGACTGTACTCGCACCAAGGAAGAAAAGAACAAAACCGACGGTAACAAGTATCAAGAAAATTATACCCTGCCATTTCTCACTATGTACATAATCCTGAATAACCATCCATACTCCATTAAGACCGTGATAGAGAGCACATACGAGGAATATAAGATCTATCACTTTCCATGTTGGAGTAGCTAATCTCGGTGCTATTCTCTCATAGGTCACACCCTCGGGTTTTGGTAGACCATGGGTAACCCAGAAGTGTAACAGTAAAAGCACCACAAGAGCAACACCTGTTATCCTCTGAAAGAGCCATGCGTAAAAACCACCCGAGCCACGTTTCTCCCTCATCTCATACCTCCTCATTTATTAAGAACATGCAAGAAATGCATAAACATCGGTATCCCGCCGATAAGAAAGAGTATGCCGGCTATAGCCATCATTATACCAAAAAGTGTTTTATGAGCGCTGGCCCCATTATCGGCAAATTCAACTATTATGATCCTCAAACCGTTGAAGGCATGATAGAGAACCGTTCCCAATAGACCTATCTCGAGTAATAGGAAAATAGGCTGTTGAACCACGGACATAACCTTATTGAAACCCTCAGGCCCCTGACTTATATGATGGGTAACCCAAATGTGAAGAAGAAGATAAAACACAAGTAGAAGACCCGTAATCCTATGTAGAATCCATGCAATGGACCCAAGATGCCACCTGTACGTTTTAATAACTGGGGGCTTCTCTAACATTTCAAACCTCCTTTTATTATGTAATTATGCTCTCTTACTCTTGAACCCTATACTGCAATTTACCCATTTCTTCAAGATCCCCACCATGGGTATCGTATACCACTACTGCTGGGAAATCCTCCACCACAAGCTTTCTAACAGCTTCTGGACCAAGATCCTCATAAGCGATAACTTCAGCAGACTTTATCCTTTCAGCCAAAAGAGCACCCGCACCACCTACGGCACCAAAATAAATAGCTTTATATTTCTTACAACACTCCTTAACTTCCTCACTCATCTTACCTTTACCGATCATGCCCTTTAAACCTAAGGCTATCAATTTTGGTGCGTAAGGATTCATCCTGTAACTCGTTGTAGGTCCTGCTGCACCTATGGGCCTACCTGGTCTCGCCGGAGATGGACCAACATAGTATATGATCTGTCCCCTCACATCGAAGGGTAGAGACTCTCCCTTCTCAAGTGCCTCTATCATTCTCTTATGAGCTGCATCCCTCGCTGTATAGATAACTCCACTTATTAGAACATTATCACCCGCCTTTAACTTAACAATATCCTCATCTTTAAGTGGTGTCGTTAACCTTATAACTTCACTCATAATAGCACCTCCAAGAATTAGATTACAATTTCCTTATGCCTTGCGGCATGGCAGTTTATATTTATAGCAACAGGTAAACTCGCTATATGAACAGGCTCCATCTCAAAATGTACAGCTAGCGCTGTAACAGTACCACCCCAACCCATAGGGCCTATACCGAGCTTATTGATTCTCTCTAACATTATCTTCTCAATCTTTGCCAATTCCATATCAGGATTGGGTTTTCCAACATGCCTTAGAAGTGCCTTTTTGGCGAGAAAAGCACTTCTCTCGAAAGTACCACCTACACCCACACCAACTATTATCGGCGGGCAGGGATTACCACCAGCCTCATCCACTCTTCTAACGACAGTTTCAATCACTCCCTGTAAACCATCGGCAGGTTTAAGCATCGTGACCATACTCATATTCTCACTACCACCACCTTTAGGAGCTACCACTATCCTCACCTTATCACCGGGAACTATGTCGTAGTGGATAACCGGTGGAGTATTGTCTCCCACATTGGCTCTAGTAAATGGATGACAGGTGGACTTTCTTAGATAGCCTTCACGATAACCTTTCCTAACACCCTCGAATATAGCATCCCTCAGGTTACCACCGACAAAGTGAACATCCTGTCCTATCTCGACAAAAATAACAGCTAAACCGCAATCCTGGCAGATAGGAGCAATACCCTGCCTTGCAAGATCGGCATTTTCAATTATCATCTTGAGAACACTTTTACCAACCGGGGACTTCTCCTCATCAAGAGCTCTTTTGAGAGCTTCGTAAACGTCATCGGGAAGATTATAGTTAGCATCGATACAGAGCTTTGCGATAGCTTCTGTTATCTCACTTACGTCTATGGTTCTCATATCACTACCCCCCTCAAAATAAATTTAGGGGAGGCAATCTCCCTCAAATAGAGATTGCCTCCCCTTTTAGCATTAAACAATCCTCCTTTTATTTTATGTAACCAAACTCCCTGAGCTGATCTACAAGTCCTTTTACCCTACCTGCCGAGGCTTGTAAAGCCTCAAGCTCTTCTTTTGTTAACTGAATCTCAACTATCTTCTCTACACCATTAGCACCAAGAATACAAGGTACACCGCAAAATACACCGTTAATACCGTACTCACCCTCACAGTAGGCAGCGCAGGCCTGTAAGCTCTTCTGATCCTTCAAGATAGCTTCAACCATCTTAACCGTAGCCAAAGCAGGAGCATAATAGGCGGAGTATCCAAGCAATTTTACTATCTCTCCTCCACCGAACCTTGTCCTTTCAATCAAAGCCTGTAATCTATCGGGAGGTATAAGCTGATCAACCGTTACTCCATTCACAACAGTATACTTCGGTAGCGGAACCATATCGTCACCGTGACCACCAAGAACAAGAGCCTGTACATCCCTAACAGACACATTCAACTCCATGGATATAAAGGCGCAGAATCTTGCTGAGTCAAGGTTACCAGCCTGTCCCATAACCCTGTTTTTGGGGAAACCTGAGACATGCCATGCAAGCTGAGTCATAGCATCGAGGGGGTTGGTAACTACGATTATGAAACTATTGGGAGCGTATTTTGCTACATTTTCAGCCGCAACTTTAACTATATCGGCATTTGCCTTAAGTAGATCATCCCTACTCATTCCCGGTTTTCTCGGGAATCCTGCCGTAATTACCACAATATCGGAATCCTTTATATCCTCATAACTATTTGTACCGTAGATCTTTGAATCCCAACCACCAAGTGGCATTGTCTGATAAAGATCCAGAGCCTTACCCTGTGGCATATTTTCAACAATATCATAGAGTACCACATCACCGAGTTCCTTGATAGCACAGAACAAAGCTACATGTTCTCCTACCCTTCCAGCACCTATTACACTTATCTTGGCTCTCTTACCCATAACTTACCTCCTATAGTGAAGTTTGATTTAAAAAATTTAAAATTAAAAAAGGGGTAGGCGTACACCTACCCCTTTCTCTACTATGAGCCCGCGACGGGAAGTGATTCCGCGACTTCCTTGACCCATCTTGTTGTAATGGACTTGGGTCTTTCGATGGGTAAACCGTAACCTCTCACTATTATAGCCTGTGCAGTACAACCGAGAGCTCTCGATACACCGAATAGTACGGTATAGAAATCATACTCTCTTATGCCGTAGTGCCAGAGGAGTACTCCTGAGTGGGCATCAACGTTGGGCCATGGGTTCTTAGCCTTTCCGTGTTTCTTGAGTACCTCTGGCACAACCTCGAAGCATAGAGAAACGACCTTGAATAGTTCGTCATCGGGCATGTGTTTTAGAGCGAAATCTCTCTGAGCGGTGTATCTTGGATCAACACATCTCAAAACGGCATGGCCGTAACCGGGAATAACCTGACCCGAGTTCAACGTATCCCAACAGAACTGTTCCAACTGTTCCTTGGTCGGTACTCCACCAAACCTCTTATAGAGATCCTGTATCCATCTGAGAACTTCCTGGTTTGCAAGACCATGTAAAGGACCGGCAAGACCGTTCATAGCAGCAGAGAAGGATCTATATATGTCGGAAAGAGCTGAGTTTACAAGTAGATTGGTGTGGGCGGAAACGTTACCACCCTCATGATCGGCATGTAGGAACATGTATAGTCTGAATAGCTCATAAACTTCAAACTCATCGTAACCCATCATATGCGCGAGATTCGCTGACCAGTCGAGGTTAGGATCAGGATTGATGAAACTATCACCTCTATATTTTCTTCTATATATATAGGCAGCAATAACAGGGAGGGCTGCAAGTAGATTGAGAGAATCTTCGAACATAGCTTCCCAGTGTTCTTCCCTTCTCATACCCTCTTCGTATCTCTTGGCAAAGACAGATTCTCTCTGCATTGCAAGAATACCAGCGGCAAACATGGTCATGGGATGAGTATCAACCGGCATAGCCCTTAAAACATCAAAGACATACTGGGGAACTTTTAACATTCTCTTATTAAGTTCAGCTGTGATCTCTTTAACATCATTCTCTGAGGGCAATTCGCCTGTAAGTAATAGATACCACAAGCCCTCAGGAAGGGGTTCAAAACCACCCGGAGCGGTGGGTAATTTAGCCTTACCCTCTCTTAGATCAGGAATAGAGTAACCTCTAAACTTCACTCCCTCATCGGGGAAAACCTCAGAGGTATCACAAATCATACATCTAAGGCTTCTCATACCACCATAGGCATGTTCGATCGTACAATCCATGGTTTTACGATTACCATACTTCTTTCGGATCTCCGCTATCTCCGCCCTCCACTGAGGCATAAGCTGAGCCAACTTCTCCTTTAACTTCATGGTACACCCCCTTTTTAGATTTCTAATGAAAAATTTAACATTTACTTTCGAGATTGTCAAGATGTCAAGAAAAAAACTGTTTGAAATTACAAAAGCTAATAATTATATAGCAATAAAGAAGAGGGGAAGATGCTTAGCATCTTCCCCTTTGAATTTAGTGATGCCAAATAACAAGCTATTTTATAAGCTACTAAAACTACTCCTTTATCTCTATCTCTTTGAAGGACTTGGTACCGAATGCCTTAGCCACATTAAGCATTCCACCAAGTAGGATAACTTTCCTCTCTCTATCGGATAGATCGATTCTCAATGGGATTCTAATCTCCTCGCCGTTAGCTTTCGTTACTATCATTTCAAGCTGATCTCTACCTTCAATCAGCGCCCTTCTTACTTCAGGTATTCTTACCTTATCACCCTGATCTATCCTATCGTAATCTGAAGGATTGACGAAATACATGGGTACTATACCGAAGTTTATGAGATTAGCCCTATGTATCCTCTCAATAGATACAGCAACAACCGCCTTTACTCCGAGATACATGGGACAGAGCGCCGCATGCTCTCTTGAAGAACCCTGTCCGTAAGACTCCCTTCCTACGATTATATTGTGAATTCCTTTATTTTTGTTCTCCAAAGCACGCTTTGAGAAAGTAGGATCTACAGGCTCAAAGACAAATTCAGCGTATTTTGGAACGTTAGATCTGTACTTCAGCCTCTGACCTGCTGGCATTATATGATCCGTCGTTATCTTATCCCCAACCTTAAGTGTTACCTCACCATTTATCTCAGCTGGCAAGGGCTCATTGGGTGGTGGTGGAACGATATTCGGACCACGGTATATCTCGATCTTTTCCGCCTCTTCCGGTGGTAGTGGTGGAACTATCATAGAGTCATCTATAAGGAACTTTTCTGGCATCCTAACTTCAGGGTACTTTATACCATACTTTTCCTCAAGTTTTCTCGGATCAAGGAATGCCCCCTCGATAGCGCAGGCTGCGGCGGTCTCAGGGCTCACGAGATAAACCCCTGCAGTTTCGGTACCACTTCTCGCGTAGAAGTTTCTATTGTTGGTTCTAACGCTTACAGAGTTATTCTTAGGAGCCTGCCCCATACCTATACAGAAACCACAGGCAAGTTCCTGTAACCTGATTCCGTACTCAAATAAAGCATCAAGCAACCCTTCCCTATCTATCATTCTCAAAACCTGTTTCGAGCCTGGTGCTACTACTATATCCAGATGAGGCGGACAGCGCCTTCCTGATGCCTTCAATATCTTAGCGAAAGTGGCAAGATCCTTATAGGACGAATTAGTACAACTACCAACACACACCTGATCAATGACGAGACCTTCAAGATCCCTAACAGGCACAACATTATCGGGTGAGTGTGGGCAGGCTACAAGAGGTTCCAGTTCAGACAGATCGATCTCTATAACCCTCTCATACTCGGCATCGGGATCGGCCTCAAGAGGTATCCAATCCTCCTCTCTACCCTGAGCTTTTAAGAACTCCCTCGTAACCTCATCAGAGGGGAATATGGAAAAGGTAACTCCAAGCTCAGCTCCCATATTTGTGATAGTTGCTCTCTCCGGTACGGATAGGGTCTTAACACCAGGCCCAAAATACTCAACAGCCCAACCAACGTTACCCTTGGTGGTGAGTATCTGTAACATCTTTAAAATAACATCCTTAGCAGATACCCATGGTCTCAATCTACCGGTAAGTTTTACACCTATAACTTTAGGACAAACCATGTAAAATGGCCTACCAGCCATAGCGGCCGACACATCCAGACCACCCGCTCCAATCGCTATACAACCTATACCACCAGCGGTGGGAGTATGAGAGTCGGAACCTAACAGGGTTTTACCAGGCTTTGCAAACCTCTCTAGATGTACCTGATGGCATATACCGTTACCGGGTTTTGAATAGTAACAACCGTATCTTGCTGCAAATGTCCTTAGGTACTCGTGGTCATCCTTATCCTCATAACCCATCTGTATAGTTTTGTGATCGATGTAGATTACGGATGCCTCGGTAACCACTCTTGGGATCCCCATCATCTCAAACTCAAGGGCTGCCATAGTACCAGTTGCGTCCTGATAGAGGGTCTGATCGATCCTAATAGCTATCTCTTTACCCGGTACAAGTTCTCCTTCTACCAAATGTTCCTTCAGTATCTTTTGGACAAGATTCAAACCCATTTTTAAACCTCCTAGAATAGATTTGTCACCCACTATATAACAAAAAAGGCCTTTATTGTAAACACAGCTATTGTGAAAGTCTTACCTTAACCAACCAGCCACCTCATTTGCAAAATAGGTTATAATAATATCGGCTCCTGCTCTCTTTATGGAAGTTAACACCTCAAGAACTACGGACTTATAATCCAGAAATCCAGCTTCCGCTGTAACTTTTATCATGGAGTACTCTCCGCTTACGTTATAGGCTGCAAGTGGAACTTCAGGATAGGATTCCCTTATGACCCTTACAACATCAAGATAACTAAGAGCAGGCTTTACCATAACAATATCCGCCCCCTCCTCTATATCAAGTCCTACCTCTTTAACAGCCTCTCTTAAATTTGCAGGATCCATCTGATAGGAACGTCTATCACCGAAACTCGGTGCACTCTCTGCCGCGTCCCTAAAGGGACCGTAGAAACTCGAGGCATACTTGGCAGAATAAGCCATTATTGGAATATCATTAAATCCCGCCTCATCAAGAGCGTTCCTTATGGCCATAACCCTACCATCCATCATATCACTTGGAGCTACGATATCAGCACCTGCCTTTGCATGACTCACCGCAGTTTTGGCAAGTAACTCTAAGGTAGGATCATTTAGTATCTCATTGCTCTTTACCAAACCGCAGTGCCCGTGACTCGTATACTCACAGAGACATACATCCGTAATAACGAGTATCCCATCCACCTTTTTCTTAATAGCTCTCACAGCTCTCTGTATTATACCATTATCATCATAGGCACCGGTAGCTATGGAATCTTTCTTTTCCGGGATACCAAAAAGTATGATAGCAGGTATTCCGAGATCTCTACTTTTCTTAACCTCCTCCACCAGTTTATCCACGGAATACCTAAATATTCCGGGCATCGATCTTATCGGTTCCACAACATTTTCTCCAGGTACAACGAAATAGGGCTGAACAAGATCATCAACGCTGAGTTTGGTCTCCCTTACCATCCTCCTTATAAGTTCGTTTTTCCTTAGCCTTCTGGGTCTATGAATAGGAAACCCCATTACCCAACACCTCCCTTTTTAATTATTTTATTATTTAGTAGACCAGCATTTTGGTTGTAATAAGAGGGATTAGCATATTAGAACTACTGCTACTACAGGAAATAGGCCGCATCAAACTACTCCATTTATTGGTTAAATTTTTTAAAACATTAGAATCAAAGTGAATTTCAAAATTACCGGTGATATTTATACTGTTATTATTTCTTGAATTAGATACAACTGAGCCATAAATATCAAAAGTACCACTACCTGCCAGACTAAAATTATTATTAGCATCGTTAACAAACACTAAACCATAAATAGCCGCATTACCATTTCTGGATATATTGATGTTATTGTCGGAAATTATCAAAGTAGGGTTATCCTGTGTTCCAATTTCACTATTTGAATTAAGATTTATATTAAAATTACCTTGACCTTTACCTCCACTATAAAGTATACCACCTAAGATTAGAATCTTCCGATTATCGATAGTAATATTTTTGGCAAATATATTAACATCTTCTAAACTATAACCATTTGAAATATCCTGTAGCTGGTTCTTTGCGATAATAGTTAGTTGTGTAGAAGGGATAACATCTCCCGCTATATCAACGTTATTTGCGGAGATCACACCTCCCCCGCTAAAACCACTAAACTTAACATAGCCATTCTGCCCAAGTTCTATGGCACCACAATTTACGATTTGGTTGTTAGGTAAATTAACCGTGTAATAGCTTCCACTCCAGGTAGCGTTTATTGAACTAGTAC
>CAZPXS010000001.1:0-216651 GCA_964590075.1 uncultured Aquificales bacterium | reverse complement strand
CACTACTCCTTTATTGTTATTTGTACAGATAGTACTTGTACTAAAAGATTGACTTAACTCGTTTCCAGTAACGAGAGCACTTACAGAGCAGTTAGGATCGCAGGCATCTATAGCCGAGCTACCACGTAAGGAAAGGTTGTCTAATTTTCTAAAAACTCCCGCACCTAAGTAGGAAGAATAGTAAGAAAATATGGCTGCAACCTTTACCACCCTAGAGTTCCCAATGGTACCTTTACTATAGAGAAGGTATGTTGAACCGTACTTTCTACACTGGAAGTTATATACGGCACTACCCAAAATACCTGAGCCATCATTACAAGTACCGTTAATAACAAGTTCAGAGGCAACTGCGATACCCGTGTTTGATGCCTTTTCAGCTAGATAGTACCTATACTGGGATAGTTGACTCAAATAACCACTCTTCGAGATATACATGCCGGTAGCACTGAGAAGAAAAACGACAAGTAGAACCAATAGAACCGAAACTAAGGCAAAACCTCCCTCACCCTTTATTTTCTCTATAACCTTCATCTCTACCTCCCAAAATACCTCTCATAATGAAAAACCCTTCCCCCCTCAGATACAAAATCTATACTTACCTTTAAATTCCTCCCATCCTTAGAAACACTAAAACTTCTAACCCTATCAGCAAGCTTAACAGAATTCTCAGATTGATTCAAAGCAACATCATACCTATCCATATATAAAACATCACCGCTTAAATACATCGTTATCCTGTGAGGCGCCCTTATGAGAACCGCTCCGGGAAATAAACTACAACTCGTCGAAATATCAACGATAGAGTTATCAGGTCCACTAAAACAATCCCTATTATCTTCACTCAAACTTAACGTACAGTTGGATACCGGTAAACTTATCCCATCCCAATTCGCTAATTTCGTACCATTCCATAGATAGTATGGCTCTCCACTTTTTAACCTACAACTTACAGCTTTACTCGTAGAGTTCGTTACCACACCCATACCACCAAGACTCGCGTAAAAGGTAAGGCTACTAGAGCCAACTGTCACACACATAGGATCACTGGGTGGATAAGTAGAATCGCAGTCAGGTAAAATACCATTATTAACATTACTAACCATAGCGGAACAATCGTTATTCCTACAGGGAACTCCAACTCCCCATCTTGAAAAGATAAAGTCAAGCGTTGTTACAGTATTCCTCATATCCTCAGTTAGGGAACTGATGTCACTACTTACCCCAAAGGCTCTGTTACTCGCCACATAAAGACCCAAAAGGGCACCGATTATAAGAATAGCTATGAGGATCGCTGTGAGTAACTCTATCAGAGTAAAACCTCTATTTCCGGCTACCTTGACCATCTACATACCCTCTCGGTTGTACTATAGATCTTACCACCATAACGGACCGTAATTGTTACATTAGAACAACTATCGTTAGATATAGCTGTACAGTCGGTATTACAGGATATAGAGATACTATAGCTACCACAGGTATAGGTATTAGCTGGATTTTTACCGTTTCTACAGAGGGAGAAGCTATTCTCCAATGCATTTACAAGGCAAAACTTTAGATTTATATCCTTTGTATATAAAGCAAAATAACCGATTAAAGCCGATATAGAGAGAACCACTACTAAGCCTACCGCCATAGCGATTACAGCCTCTATAAGCGTAAAACCTTCTCTTTTCCTTATAATAGACAACACATTAACATCCCTCCTTTATAATAGCACCCCTTAGGGCTTGAATTGTATATTTCACACATGTACCTGTGGTATTATTCCTCAGTTGTATGCTACCACTATTTATGGCAAGACCCCTAGGATCAAACCCCAGTCCGTCAAAAAACCCGGGACTAAAGGTAACCTCAACAAAAGTATCCCATATACTTATAGTCTCCACCACCCTTCCAGAACAAAAACTGGATCTATTAGTTCCAGCATCTACAAGCTTAAGGGTACGGGTAGAGCCATCCCAGCAGATGGCGGTGTTATTACCACTTTCCATGGCAAGTAATCTTCCCCTCTTCATCAAACTACCCACACTCGCCACATAGTTGTTAAACTTGTAGGTCCGGTAAAACCTTAGGAGAGAGGGTAGAGCTATAGCCACGATTATAGCAAAAATTGAAATAACTAACATTATTTCTACCAGGGTAAAACCTTCTTTCCTTCCTTTCATTTTAGTCCCTTTTTATATAATATATATTTTTAAATATAAAAGCGCAACAAAATCCTAAGAAGAAGAGTTAAAGTCCCCTTGACAAAAGCGAAATAATATATATATTACTTATACGCCAGGTGACGCGGGGTGGAGCAGTCCGGTAGCTCGTCGGGCTCATAACCCGAAGGTCCTGGGTTCAAATCCCAGCCCCGCTACCAATTTTTGTTTTTAACCAAAACTCGGATGATCCAGGAGAAGGCTTACGCCAAAGTAAACTTACATCTTCAGGTTGTGGGAAAAAGGGAGGATGGTTATCATCTCCTTGAGACCCTCTTTGCCAAGGTAAATTTCTACGATACCGTATACGTGGAATTCATAAGGGATAAGGATATAGAGATAATCGTAGAGGGAGAAAAAATAGCAAAGGAGAAAAACTTAGCCTATATAGCCGGTAAATGGTACCTTTCGAGGTATAGGATAAAAAAGTGGGGAGCATCCATAGTAATCAAGAAAAACGTACCGATAGGTAGCGGACTAGGTGGTGGTAGTAGTAACGCGGCAAGTGTGATAAGAGCCTTTCTAAAGTTCTTCAAAGAGAGGGATCCGAATTTGATAAAGGATAGCGCTACACTGGGAGCAGATATTCCCTTTCTATTAAGCGATCACACACTCGCCATAGGTAAAGGTGTGGGAGAAATTTTAGAACCAATAGAATCGGAAAGAAAGAGGAACTATAAAATAACCATAATTTATCCTAATCTGTTCGTTTCAACTAAGGAAGTTTTTGACAAGTTCGACGAAATGGAAAAAAACATAATCCAGAGTAATCCCCCGATAGATGTTAATCTTATCAAAGAAATAGCAAGTAGTTTTGATGTAGATATAATGAAAGAAAAGTTTTTCAATCATCTTGAAAAAGCTTGTTTTAGCCTAAAACCAGAAATCAAAAAGCTAAAAGAAGGCCTTAAAAAAATAACGAACGGTTTTGTATTTATGACGGGAAGCGGATCATCAGTATGTGTGTTAACCGAAAGGGATGAAAGAGTACCTGTAGAGAAACTGGATGGTTTAGGTAACTTTCAAATATACGAAGTAGATTTCCTTTAATAAGATATCTTGATATTTTTCAAAAAAGTATTTAACTATCTATCCACATACTGGGGCGTCGTCTAACAGGCAGGACACGGGACTTTGGATCCCGGTATCCAGGTTCGACTCCTGGCGCCCCAGCAAAGTCTAATATAAAAGGGGTGTAATATGAAGAAGTTTTTTGCCCTAATTCTATCGATAGTTATCCTTTCGGGATGTGCAAGTTACGAATCAACCGTACAACCCGTAAAGTTACCAGAATTCCAAAAAAGTGCTATAAATGTAGATGGAGTAAAAATCGCGGTTGAGATATTTTCAGATCCTGAGAAGGCTAAGGAAAGGTTCGGTTTTGATATAAGAAGTTGTGGAATACTTCCCGCTATTGTTACAATCGAGAATACCAGTAAAAGTCCGGTAACCATAGACAATACCCAAACCTTCCTCATAGACGAAGAAGGTAACGGCTGGCCTATACTGAGCCTTGAAGAGGTTTATAAGAGGATCGAGTCCAATACCGATGTGGCCGAAGCTTTAAAGGGATCCGCAAAACCGGCATTACTCGGTGCGATAGCTGGAAGTATAATAGGAGCGGGAATTGCAATTCTATCCGACAAAAACGTAGGCGAGTATGCGGGTAAAGGTGCCGTAGTAGGAGCCGGTGCAGGTGCGTTACTCGGTGGATCAAGTAGTTACTCCTCTATAGGAGAAAAGATAAGGGAGGATATAGCTAACAAAAACCTATCAAATAGACCTATTCAACCGGGGGAACTCGTGTACGGTGTACTCTTCTTCCCGGGAAAAAGTAGCGAAGCAAAATCGGGAAAAGCCATAAGGTTATCCATTATGATAGGTAATCAGAGAAAAACCATAGTTATCCAATAGTAGGAGGAAACTATATGATCTGGAACGAGGAATTCGAAACTCTACCGAGGGAAGCCCTTGAAGCTCTTCAATTAAAGAGGTTAAAGGCAACGGTGGAAAGGGTATATTATACGGTACCATTTTACAGAAAGAAGCTTGATGAAGCAGGTATAACTCCAGAAAAGATCAAGAGCCTCGAGGATTTAAAAAGGATACCCTTTACCACAAAGGATGATCTCAGGGAGAACTATCCCTTTGGACTATTCACAGTACCACTAAAGCAAGTTGTAAGGATCCATGCCTCAAGTGGTACAACGGGAAAGCCAACGGTTGTAGGTTATACCAGAAGGGATATAGAGACATGGTCCGAGTTGATGGCAAGGTCTCTCTATGCAGCTGGCGTTACAAGAGAGGACATCATACAGAATGCCTATGGATACGGTTTGTTTACCGGTGGACTTGGAGTTCACTATGGTGCTGAAAAGATAGGAGCCACGGTTATACCTGTATCAGGAGGTCAATCGAAGAGACAGATAACCATAATGAAAGACTTCGGATCTACCGTATTAACCTGCACACCTAGCTACGCCTTACATCTTGCGGAAGTAGCCCAAGAGGAAGGATTAAACCCGAGGGATACCAAACTCAGAGTGGGCGTCTTCGGGGCAGAACCCTGGTCAGAGGAGATGAGAAGAGAGATAGAGGAACTGTGGAATATAAAGGCCATAGATATATACGGCCTATCGGAGATAATAGGTCCAGGGGTTGCCGTTGAATGTGAGGAAGCGCAAAACGGATTACATATCTTTGAGGATCACTTTATCCCGGAAATAATAGATCCAGAAACAGGAGAAAATCTACCACCCGGAGAATACGGGGAATTAGTTATAACAACGATAACCAAGGAAGCTCTGCCTTTACTAAGATACAGAACAAGGGATATCACAAGGCTTATAAAGGAACCCTGCATCTGTGGAAGAACACACGTTAGGATAGATAGGATCAGAGGTAGGACTGATGATATGCTGATAATAAGGGGAGTAAACGTATTCCCATCCCAGATAGAAGAGATACTCGTTGCCACAGAGGGAGTGTTACCTCACTACATGATAATAGTAGATAGAGAAGGTTCTCTGGATGTGGTGGAAGTACAGGTAGAGGTGGACGAGAATATATTCTCCGATGAAGTCAGAAAACTTCAGGAACTGGCGAGAAAGATAGAGGCAAATATAAAGGATACCATAGGTATATCCGTGAAGGTAAAACTCGTAGAACCAAGAACTCTACAGAGGTTCGAAGGAAAGGCAAAGAGAGTTATAGATAGAAGAAAAATTTAGGGGGTAACAATGAAGGTGGAGCAGATATCCGTATTTCTCGAAAATAAGGCTGGAAGGCTATTGGAAGTAGCAAAGATCCTGGGAGATAACGGAGTTAACATAAGGGCTCTATCCCTTGCAGATACAACCGACTTTGGAATACTAAGGTTGATCGTAAACGATAACGAAAAGGCAAAAAGGGTACTCAAGGAAAACGGATTTACAGTTAAGATAACCCACGTTATAGCCGTTGAAGTTG
This sequence comes from uncultured Aquificales bacterium, assembly GCA_964590075.1. Taxonomy (GTDB): domain Bacteria; phylum Thermosulfidibacterota; class Thermosulfidibacteria; order Thermosulfidibacterales; family Thermosulfidibacteraceae; genus JAGDVO01. Next base: position 210,979 of record CAZPXS010000001.1, on the reverse strand, counting down.
ATGATAGGCCCGGTGGATTAGCAAGTATTCTCAGCCCACTTGCTGAAGAAGGCATTAACGTCGAATACATGTACGCCTTTGTGGAAAAGAGTAAAAATAAAGCGGTACTTGTATTTAAATTCGAAGACCTGGATAAAGCGATGGAAATCCTACAGAAAAACAACATCAGGATACTCACAAACGAAGAGATAAAGGAACTATAAAGTCCGGAGGGAAAGATGCCGATTTTTGAACCTGAATTGGAATGTATGCCTATCGAAGAACTGAAAATTCTACAGTTTTATAGACTAAAGAAAACATTAAGACTAGTTTACGAAAATGTAAAACCCTATAGAGAAAAGATGGACAAAATCGGGATAAAACCGGAAGATATAAGAAGTCTTGAGGATATAAAGTACCTACCGTTCACAACGAAGGACGACTTTAGGGAAAATTACCCGTACGGACTATTTGCGGTTCCTATGGAAAAGATCGTAAGGATACATTCATCAAGCGGAACAACCGGTAAACCAACAGTGGTAGGCTATACCAAAAGGGATCTAGATACATGGTCAAGTCTTACCGCTAGGGTACTATCCGCAGGGGGAGTCACAAACAAAGACATCGTCCATATTGCCTTCGGTTACGGCTTATTTACAGGAGGTTTTGGACTACACTACGGTGCGGAAAAGATAGGCGCAAGCGTAATACCTGTATCGAGTGGACAGACTAAAAGGCAGATAATGATAATGAAGGATTACGGTTCTACAGCCCTTGTGTGTACCCCAAGTTACGCCCTCCATATAGCTGAGGTTATGGAAGAGATGGGTGTAAAGAAAGAAGAACTTAAACTAAGAGTTGGACTCTTTGGAGCCGAACCTTGGACGGAGAGTATGAGAAAAGAGATAGAGACAAGACTCGGTATAATAGCAACCGATAACTACGGCTTAAGTGAAGTTATGGGACCGGGAGTTTCGTACGAATGTATCGAGGCTAAAAGTGGATTACATATAGCTGAAGATCACTTTTTAGTGGAGGTTATAAACCCCGAAACGGGGGAGCCATTACCTGAGGGTGAATGGGGTGAACTTGTGATAACTACACTTACAAAGGAAGCTCTACCCCTTATAAGATACAGAACAAGGGATATCACAAAGTTATACAGAGACAAATGTCCCTGTGGTAGAACCTTTATAAAGATGGCTAAACCATCCGGCCGTACAGACGATATGATAATAGTAAGGGGAGTTAACATATTCCCATCCCAGGTTGAAGAGGCACTACTTGAGATAAGTGGTCTCTCCCCACACTATGTTATAGTCGTCGATAGAAAAGCTCACCTTGACGAACTCGAGGTATGGGTTGAAGCTGAAGATACCATATTTTTCGACTCCATGAGGAAACAGAAGGAGTTTTTAGATAGGATAACGGAACACCTAAGTTCAGCTCTTGGTGTTAAGACGGTTGTTAAATTGGTTGAACCGAAAACCCTTGAAAGAAGTATGGGTAAGGCCAAAAGAGTTGTCGATAAAAGGGAATTCCTAAAAGAGCATGAAAAAAACTGAATTTCTACTAGGGAACGAAGCTATAGCCATAGGTGCACTCGAGGCAGGTGTTAGATTCGCGGTAAGCTATCCTGGAACACCTGCCTCAGAGATACTTAAAGCTTATATGGAATTTTCGGAGACTCTAAAAATTCCAACAATCTCAAAGTGGATGGTGAACGAAAAGGTAGCTTTTGAAGCTGCACTTGGCGCAAGTTGGTGTAACCTTGATTCCATGGTTTCAATGAAACAGGTGGGGTTGAATGTAGCCTGTGATCCTTTAATGAGCTCCGCCTATACGGGAACCATCGGTGCTCTTATAGTGGTATCCGCCGACGATCCAGGTCCACATTCATCCCAGACTGAACAAGACTCGAGATTCCTCGCCATGTTCGCAAAAATACCCGTTTTTGACCCTTCAAGTCCTCAGGATGCCAAGGACCTGGTAAAGGAGGGGGTAAAACTATCGAGGGAATACGGAATACCGGTTATGATAAGGCCAGTATTAAGGGTTTCTCACTCAAGGGCAAGCGTAGAGGTTGAGGATATAAAACCACAGAGTTTTGGACTTGAAGTTAGTTTTCGTAAGGAACCCGAAAGATTTGCAGCAACTCCGAAGTACAGATACCTTTTACACAGAGAACTCAACGAAAAGATAAGAGAGATAGGTTTGAAGAATGCTCATAAACTCATAGAATTAGCGAAGGAACTCAATAGGGATGAACCCTTATACATAACAAGTGGAATATTCTACTTTATGGCTTTAGATCTCGGCTTAAAGAACGTGATAAAGGTCGACATGCCTTATCCTATAGATGTAAGTTTCTTCAACTATATAAACAGAGAATTTAGGGATGTATGGGTTTTAGAAGAGACCTACCCGGTAATAGAAATCCAGTTCCCAGATAGAAGAAAAATAAAAGGGAGACTTTCGGGTCATATTCCCTTAGAAGGTGAGATAGATCTAAACCTTCTCTACTCAATCCTATTTGGGAGAGAATTAAAGGCGGTATCAACACGTCCAGACAAGAAACCTAGACTGTGCCCTGGTTGTGGACATAGACCCGTTTTTTACCTTATGAAGAAGCTGTTTCCTAAAGGGGTATTTCCAGGCGATATAGGATGTTACACACTTGGAGTTAACCTTAAAGCGGTTGACACATGTCTATGTATGGGAGCAAGTATAAGCCAATCCATAGGTATATCAAAGGCTTTAAATAGAGAGACTGTAAACACACCCGTTATATGTACTATAGGAGATTCAACCTTTATCCATTCGGGAATTCCGGCTTTAATAGAAGCGGTCGATAGTAAAAGCCCCATAGTGATTGTGATACTCGATAACCACACAACAGCGATGACAGGTGGACAACCAGTTCACAATGTAGACTTTGAAGCTCTTGCGATATCATGTGGTGTAAAAAGGGTGGAGAAGGTTCATGCCTATGATTTTGATGATCTTTCGGAAAAACTCAAATCCCTGTGGGAATACACAAGTTCTAACTTGACACCATCTGTCTTGATAGTCGATTCACCCTGCGTTATCTACGGAAAGGTAGGAGAAAAAAGAAAAAGAGTTCCCAAGGTCTTGGAAGAGTTATGCTCAAACTGTGGCATATGTTACAGAGCCTTTGAGTGTCCCGCCATAATAGAGCGGAAAAAGAAAGCCGTTATATTGGATGAACTATGTACCTCCTGTGGTGTATGTCTTAACGTCTGTCCCAAGGGAGCTATAAGATTCTAAAACCAAAGGAGAGTTGACTTTTAAAATCTCAGTATGATATTTAAGGACAAGAAGTTATAATTTTAACAAAACGTATGGAGGTGTATCATGAACCAAAAACCAACAATCATATGGACCAAAACCGACGAAGCACCGCTAATCGCATCGTACTCACTATTTCCAATAGTAAAACAGTATCTCAAATATGCTGATATCGAACTTGAAGTTAAGGATATCTCTGTAGCTGGGAGAATCTTGGCAAAATTCCCGGATTATCTCAAAGAGGATCAAAGGGTACCAGATGATCTTGCCATTTTAGGTGAACTTGTTAACAAACCTGGTACCAACGTAATCAAACTACCTAACGTTAGTGCTACAGTACCTCAGCTAAAGGAGGCAATAGCTGAACTTAGAAGCAAAGGTTACATGGTACCTGAGTACCCCGAGGAACCAAAAACCGAAGAGGAAAAGAAGATAAAGGAAAGGTACCAGGAAGTACTTGGTAGCGCTGTAAATCCTGTTATAAGACAGGGTAACAATATTAGAATGGTACCGAAGCCTGTGAAGGATGTTGCCAGAAAGTATCCCGATCTTATGGGATTACCCCTAAAGGAATGGCCTAAGGATTCAAAAACCCATGTAAGTTATATGAGTAAAGGTGACTTTTTTGAGAATGAACAGTCAGTTACAATTGACAAAGCCCAAACCCTAAAGATAAGGTTTGTGGATGAATCAGGTAATGTAACTGATTTAAAAGAGGTGAAAGTGGATAATGGAGAGATTGTAGATTCAACGTTTATGAGAGTTAAGGAACTCTCTAAATTCCTTGAAGAACAGATCGAGGATGCAAGAAATAAAGGTGTACTATTCTCCTTACATTTAAAGGCAACTATGATGAAAGTATCCGATCCTCCGATCTTCGGATACGCGGTAAAGGCGTTCCTAAAGGATGTGTATGAAAAATATAGCAATCTCCTTGAAGAGATCGGATTCAACCCGAATAACGGACTAGTGGATTTAGAGGAAAAGCTCCAGAAGCTACCGGAGGATAAGAAGAAGGAAATCGAAGAAGAGGTAAAGAAAGCTTTGGAAAAAACACCCATGTATATGGTTGACTCGGACAAGGGAATTACAAACCTACACGCGCCAAACCTAGTGATAATCGACGCATCTGTTCCGGTTGTGATAAGGGATGGTGGTAAGTCTTGGGGTCCAGATGGGAAACTCCACGATACCAAAATAGTTATACCCGACAGAAGTTACGCTCCCATATATGAGGTTATAGTTGAGGATTGTAAGAAAAACGGCGCCTTCGATAGGACTAAGATGGGAACTTTAATAAACATAGGTCTTATGGCCATGAAGGCCGAAGAGTACGGTTCCCACGATAAAACCTTCTTTGCACCAAGTAAGGGCAAATTCCAGGTAGTGGATGAAAGTGGAAACATCCTGATGGAGCATGAGGTTGAACCAGGTGATATATGGAGAGCCTGCCAGGTTAAGGATATAGCTATGAAGGATTGGGTAAAACTCGCGGTTCAGGTCGGTAGGCAAACCGGCTATCCTGTGGTATTCTGGCTTGATGAGAACAGAGCCCACCATAGGGAACAGATAAAGAAAGTAAAGGAGTATTTAAAAGAGCATGACACCACAGGACTTGAGATACACATCTTAAGCCCCAGGGACGCTATGGCCTTTAGCTGTGAAAGGATAAGAAACGGTCAGAGTGTAATAGCCGTAACGGGAAACGTTTTAAGGGACTATCTAACGGATCTATTCCCGATTCTCGAGGTTGGAACGAGTGCTAAGGTCCTCTCGGTTATACCCCTACTTGCAGGCGGTAGACTGATTGAAGCAGGTGCAGGTGGTAGTGCTCCCAAACATGTACAGCAGTTCCTCGAGGAAGGTCACCTAAGATGGGATTCAATGGCGGAATTCATAGCAATATCCAGTGCCCTCGAATTTATCGCCACAACCTACGATCACAAAAAGGCAAAGATCTTCCTTGACGCTCTTGATAGAGCTATCCTGACGATGCTTGAGAATAAGATATGGCCAGGTAGAAAACCTGGACAACTCGACACAAGGGGACAGCACTTTTACCTTGCCCTCTACTGGGCTAAAGAATTGGCAGAGCAGAACGAAGATCAGGGTATCAAAGAGGTATTTAGCAAAGTGTACAATAGCTTAAAAGAGAACGAGGAAAAGATAATCAACGAAATCAAAGAAACAGCAGGGAAACCGCAAGATATAGGTGGTTACTGGTGGCCAGACGATGAAAAAGCAAATAAGGCGATGAGGCCAAGTAAAACATTCAACGAGATTATAGATAACCTCTAGAATTTAAGGGCACCTGGTTTCACACCAGGTGCCCTTTTAAAAATATAAAAAATAAAATTTTTAGAACATCAATCCTCAAAAACGATATCTACCCAAACTCCGTGCCTTGCGAGTTTTTCCTGTTCAACTTTGATAGAATCAACTATTAAGTTTAATAATTCCAAGTACTTTGCCAAGATTTTGATATGAATGTTGTTAATGTGGGAAAGTCCCTCCTCCCCACACTTAGGACACATGAATATAGGTGCTTCACTTTTTCTCAACCACTCGAGAAGTTTCCCAAGTTCTACAAACTCACTATGCTCATCCCCACAGATATCACAACTAAACTTCACGCCCTTTACCAATTTCGCCATATCAAACCCCCTCCTTAGAATTACAGTCCTATTTTAATAGCCTTATACATACACGCCCTAACACAGAGTTCACATCCGACGCATTTCTCCTTATCAAATATAACTTTATAGGTATCCTTATCCAGATAGAGAGCCCCACTCGGACAGACGTTCGTACAGGCTCCACAGTGTACACACTCTTCCTCATCTTTATCGATATCTGCCGCAAGAAAACGGACACCCACCCCTATCTCCTTTAAAAACTCCATACCTTCCTGGATCTTCTCCTCTTCACCCGAAAGTTCCAATATCATGACTCCCTCTTCCTCGGGAGTTATCTGCGCTTTAAGAATATTAAAGATCAAGTTAAACCTTGAATGTAAAGTGTAAACTATGGGCTTATCCCAAGTATGTTTGGGAAAATTAAGTATCACCTTCTTCGCTACCATCATAGTATCCTCCTTTACTCTCATCAATCAAAACTTCTATCACACGAGGGATAATCCATGTTGCAAGCTCCCTTAGAGAACCACCTGCCAAAACAACCTGAAGCTTATCGTTGTAGTGACTTTTAGCGAAATCCCTTATAATTTTTGCAATCTCAACTATAGTCTCCCTATCTATCCCAAGACTTCCATAATCACCCTTACATATGTCAAAACCCATGTACCAGTAGAATAGATCGGCCTTGAAACCACTCGCTATATCAAGAGCTTTCTTAACTAAATCTATGTAGCTACTATTTGGATCACCATTATAGGTAACCCAGGTAGCATCGAAATCATACCATAGACCGTTATGAGAATGCCACTCCCTATCACAGAGACAAAGATGCAAAACATCCCTCTCGTTCATCCACATTAGAAGATCCCTTGTACCATCACCATGATGAGCATCGGTATCAAGTATTATAAATCTCAAATTCCTATCTATACTCTCCTTAGCATTCACTATGGCAAGAATCACATCGTTAAAACAGCAGGCACCCCAAAAATGGTTTCTACCCGCATGGTGACCACCACAACCTATAAAACAAAAAGCTCTCTCAATTTCTCCCTTTATAAGCTTTTCGGTTGCCTCTACAACCCCTCCGGCACTCTCATAGGCGGTAGAACAGAGAGGGAAAGATTCAACCTCTCTAACCATCTCCTCCGTATGGATCTTAAGTACCAGAGACTTATCCACTCTCTTACATGTATAAAGTTCAACCTCTTCTTTCCTTAGAATATTAGAAATCGCATCTGGAAAATCGGCTAATCTATTCCCCCCCGTTAAATAACTCCTCCTCGAAAAGGAGTTATGCCAGAAGATACCTACTTTCTCCACTATACCTACCTTATACCGTAATTACGCTCACCCCTTCACTCTGTAGCCTCTCAACCTCACTCAAAACCCTGATCGTTCTCTTCTCACGTTCCCTTTCTCTAATATCATTAAGTATCCTCCATCTCTCCCTGTAAGAGCTCAGGTCAACCTCTCCTCTACTTAGAATCTCGCTTAACATATCCCTATAGAGAGCGACTATCTCACCTATCAACTGGGGATTGTACTCTCTACCCTGTATCTTTAAACAATCCACCCCTACCTCTACCCACTTATAAAGCTCATCGAAAACAAGGAACATATCATTCCTTAAGACTACAGGAACTCCTTCGTAGCTCCATTTTGCCTTACATATCCTGTGACAATAACCACCCCTATTGGGGCTACCCCAGAAATGATTCTTACCAAGTTCATCGTAAACCCAATCGTACCTAAAATAACTTGAGAATAGACATTTACCAAGATAGGTGAAACATGTGTTTGAATGTAGGAATATCTCCACCTTTATACCACTTTTCCTTTTTATCTCTGCAACTTCCTCAGGTTTTAGATTACAGGGCATAACTATCATATCCACACCGAGATCTCTATAGAAAATGGCATCCTCAACGTTTATGGAATTGATACCGGCTGAAAGATGAACCTCCAACTTCGGCGTAGTTTCCTTAGCAACGACAACAGCACCAAGCTCGTTTAAGATAAGAGCGGAAATCCCAATATCCTCAAGTTTTTTAATAGCAGATACAAAAAGGGGATACTCAAGGGATGAAAAGTTAGTGTTCATAGCAACCCTTACACTCTTGCCAACCCTCTCAGCATAATCCACAATCTCCTTTATCTCCTCAAAAGTTAACTCATACTCCCTCGTTCTTCTACTCCAACCAGCAAGCCCAACGTATACACTATCAGCACCATTTTCAAAAGCTACCCTTGCCATCTCAACATTACCTGCCGGTGCAAGTATCTCAACTTTCCTCATAGCTAACACCTCCTTCTTTACTCTCAGGGGCGTAAGCCACACTCGGCTCACCCCCGAAAAAGCTACCAACGTACTTTGAACCTGCCCTTTTAAAAAGGTAGCCGTTACAGAAACCGTATCGCGTCGTTGCCATTAGTTCCTTCGCTACCTCGATGAAGTCACTTTCTCTACCAGCTAACAGATACTCGATACCCCTTTTATAAATATAGGCAATCTTATTTATATATTCAACTTCCTCTCTCAAGCCCTGTATATGGTAATATCTAAAGCCTTCATAGATAAAACTACCCAGATACTCAAAGGTATTCCAATCCTTGGCGGAAAAAGTAGCATAGCCGTAGTTAATAAGCTTCCATTTAGCAGACTCTATAACCATGGGCCTACATATATCAAAACAATCGCCTTCTCTATTCTCCTTTATAAAGCAGGCTTCCGAGATACCAAGTGGTAACTTACCATGGGCAAAAACTATTATATCACAGGAAGAGTTCTTTCTGATAAAGAAGATCTCCTCCATCGATAACTCTGGGTTCAAAAAGGATTTCTTTAATCCGTAATCCTTTAGGACTTCTAAAGTTTTATGCGTGTATATGTTGCCGAAGAAACCCATAATGGCACTATTAAAGCCCAGTTCCCTACTGATATACCTTAGAACCCCAAAGTTATGAACCTCAACGTAATCGACATAACTAACAACATTACCCAGGATATCAAACTGCCAACTTAGATCCCTATTCCTCGGCTCAGCTAGTGTACATAGGGCAACTTCAACCTCTTCCCGCTTACCCTTTATATACTCTACCGCTTCTTTTATTCTTCCCTCATCGACCATTATATTACCGGGATACTCTCTACAGGTCGGATCTCCCAGGAACACTAGATCGAAAAGGTATAAATCTAACCCTTTCAATTTCTCCAGACTCTCAACGTGCGTTGAAAGTACAAATCTCTTCACTTCTCTCCCCCTTAACGATCGACTTAATCAAAACTATAATCTTCTCTAGTTCCTTAACCGGTAACCCTCTACCCCCAATCTTAAAGTACCTAACTCCCATATCTACAAGCTGAGCAAGATAATAACACATATAAAAAACTGGTTCAATCTGAACCTTTCCACTCCCAAAATGCCACTCCTGGGCACAGGGCTTGAAACATATACCGCTTCTCTTGGAGCTTCCCTCCCATATCGTAAACCTTGTTGTCGAACTTCTCATAACAAGATCAAAGTAGGAACTCATACGGCAGATTCCGGTATAGGTAAATCGACATTTCGCACCATATATCATCACCTCTATATCCCTACTGACCCTAAGAATCTCCCTTAACTCATCCTCACTAACATGAGGTGAAATCACAACCCTTTTTACCCCAACATCACTCCAGAATAAGACATCCCAACTATTTATAACTGTACTTCCAAGACTAACGTGAACTTCCCACCCATTCCTAACCGCAAAGTTTATAAGCGAAAGATCATTTAAAATGAGAGCCGATGGCGAGATTTCCCCCATGATACGATCAAGGACTCTATAGGCCATATCAACCTCAAAGGGACCAACCATCGTGTTGAATGAAAGGTATAATCTCTTACCATGAGAATCCACTATATCCTTCAATACCCTTAATTCATCAAACAACAATTCATGAGACCTCATACCCCTTGACCAACCATATATACCCGCGTAATAAGCATCAGCTGGCAAATTCACAAGATCAACCGCATCCTTTAGCGATCTTATAGGAACGATGACTTCGCAACTCATACCTCATATAATACATCATTATTTTAAAACGTACAACTATTGACAAAAAATTAACTTTTAAGTAAAAAGATAACAGTAGTTTAAAAAAATCATAGGAGGTCTAAAATGGGTAGGATCCCTGAAAACTATCTGCCACCAAAGGAACTTTGGCCTAACTATGTTTATCCCGAAGAACTAAAACCATTTTTGAAGGAACCTACCAACATAGCGGACATACTACTCGACCGCCACATAAGAGCTGGTCTTGAGAACCTACCAGCTATCTATTTCGCAGGTAAAAAACTCACTTTTGGAGAAGTTTATGAAGGAGCAAATAGAATCGCTAATGCTCTTAAAGAACTCGGGGTAGAACCACAGGATAGAATAGCTCTGAGAATGGTTAACTGCCCTGAAGCCATAATAGCTAACTTTGCTATTATGAAAGTAGGTGCCATACCGGTTCCTACTAGTCCACTCTGGTCGAAGGACGAGATAGGATTTGTCTTTAATAACGCCGAGGCGAAGTATGCCTTCGTTAGTTTCCCGCTACTTGAAGAGGCAGAAAAGGCAAAAGACGTTTTAAAACACACCAAGGCCTTTATTGTAGTAGGAGGGAATCCTCAGGAGGTAAAATCGAGAGGACATATCCCATTTAGTGAACTTCTTGAAAAATCCTCAAGTGAAAGAGTTTGCGAACCCTTGTCGCTCGATGATATAGGAGTGATACTCTACACATCAGGTACAACAGGCTTTCCAAAGGGTGTTGCCCACTTCGTAAGGGAAGTGATCGCAAGTGCCTACCTTGTTAACAAATACGTATGGAGACTAGTTCCGGGTGATGTTCTTGGTGGTAGTGCTCCCGTGTCATTTGCAGCTGGTTACGGTACCTTTGCCATCATACCCTGGTTTGGAGGAGCAACCATTTCTCTAATAGGAAAGTTTGAACCCGATATTCTAATGGAAGATATACAGAGAAATAGAGTAACTGTCCTCACCGGGTTACCAACGGCCTATAGAAGACTTCTCCAGATGCCAAACTTCAACCAGTACGACATCAGTTCTCTCAGAATGTGCACAAGTGGCGGAGACGCTCTTGGAGTTGAAACGTATAAGGCCTGGTTCGATAAAACTGGCCTACCTATATACGAGGGACTTGGTGCTACCGAGATGGTGCATCTAATCACGTCAAACGCTGTTAATATGAAGGCGAAGCCTGGATCTATAGGTATTGCTATACCTGGATACGATATCAAAGTCATATCCGAGGATGGCAAGGAATGTGGTCCAGGTGAGATTGGTAAACTAACCGTTGTTGGCCCAACCGGGCCACTATACTGGAAACCCTATGAAGACAACAACCGCCTGTTAGAAGAACAAAAGAAGGCCATTGTTGATGGTAGGATAAGGCTTGGTGATGCCGTGTACATGGACGAGGATGGGTACTTCTTCTTTGTATCAAGAGAATCCGACATGATAAAGAGCTCCGGCTACAGAATCGGACCAGGAGAAGTCGAAGAGGCTCTCAAGAAACATCCAGCGGTTAAGGATGCTGGTGTTATAGGATCACCGGACCCCGTACGTGGAGAGATAGTAAAGGCATTCATAGTCCTCAAGGAAGGCTACAATCCTACCGAGGAACTAGCTAGAGAAATCGTCGAATCCTGTAAGGAATACATAGCTATCTACAAGCTTCCAAGAGCTGTTGTATTCTGTCCGGAACTTCCCGTTACACCAACAGGCAAAGTTTTAAGAAGAACACTGAAAGAGTGGGATAAGGAAGATAAATATCCAACCATAAGAATATCAAACTGATCCAAATGGAGGATGTCTCTTTAAGGGACATCCTCCCCTACTAAAATTCTCATATTAGGTGGTAAAACTTCTCCACAGGTATTGAGAGATCTTAGATAGTTGTTTTCTACTTTGAAGTAGTAATTAAAAGTAAAATTCTTTTCACAGTAAAGATAGGATATTATCCTTTTCGAATGTTCCGATTCAAAAACTTCCCTTTTTTTCAATATAAACTCTCTATTACGAAAGATATCTATATCGGCGAATCTACCCTCTATGGATAAAAGAGCTTTTCGATACTCGTAGATACTTTGACTTTTCTTTACAAAACAGAAAGATTTAAAAGATCTCCCTATAGAAAGCCACTTTCTCATATATTTTGTTGATATAGGTAGTTCCCAATTTTCAACTTCAAAATAACCGGAATCCATAAATACCTTTAATATCTCCTCACAGTACTCCTCGTGATCGGTAGCAATATAGACCCTTTCGGCTACTCTACTTGCCACAAGCTTAACAAAATCAACACTTATGAGTCTTCTTGAAGGTGCCTTAGGCCATGGGTCTGGAAAAAGTATGTAGAGCTCTCTGATGCTTCCTGGAGCATTCATGTATTTAACAAAAAAATATCCATCCGTTTTTATGAGATAAACATTTTTATCCCGGAGTTTACCCTTTGCCTTCTCAAAGGAAAAGTTGGATATGTCAACACCAAAAATAGGTATATCCGAATAACCGTACAAATAGGCCAATAACTCACCATAACCGAAACCTATCTCAACTACCTTAAAAACCTCATCATAACCCTTTTCAACATATTCCCTAGGAGTCAATAATACCATGGATCCTTAAGAGTTTTCTGGGGAGGTTTATAAATTTAAAGGTAAAGGTACCCTTTAGGGTCAGAGCAACATCAACAAGTACCTCATTAATCATGGAGTTATCGACGAAATAACTGGAATTTACAACAGAGATCATAACATCCCCTAACCTACCTACCACCTTAACCACTATGTCGTAACCCTTATAGGTAACTTCAAATACATAGGCATTGTAACCATTGTAGTAATGTTCCCAGCGGGAAGATAGAACATCTACCACATCTTTAACTTTACCATCCACTATGATATGTGACATGATGTTAACTTTAATAATAGGAGGTTGGAAAGTTGTCAATAGATAAAAAAAGACTGGAAAAAGAGCTCGATAAGTTAAAAAAAGGTATAAATAAAAGGGAAGAAAAAAGTTTGATAGCCTACAGCATATTAAAAGAGGCATTTTACGAAGAATACGAAGAGCTATTCAAAGAGGATATAAACTTAAATTTAGATGAAGAAAGCTTAACAAAGAAGATTAAAGATATACCATCAGATTTAGCTAAAATAATAATAGCTAAAAAACTAGCTGTGAAATATATAGATTCCAACGATTACAATAAAGCGCTAGATATACTAAAACAGGTAGAAAAGTTAAATGATAACGAAATACATAAACTAATAGGTATATGTTTTTACAAACTCAACAACTACAATGAATCGAAAAAATACTTAGAAAAAGTTAAAAACGCGAGCGATAAAGAAACTACCATTATTTTAGCTAAAGTATACTCACAACTCGGAAAATACAAAGACTCAGCAGAACTATATATAAAAACCGGCGAAATAGATAGTGCGGTAAAAGAGTTCCTCAAAGCAAACGAGATAGATAAAGCATTAAATCTAATAGACAATATATCGGATGAGACAAAATACGATTTATTAAACCATCTAATTAAAAACAGAAAAATAGATATAGTTAAAAAATTTGTAGAACATATAAAAGATGAAAAACTTAGCTTGTTAATAAAAGCAAAAATAGAATTCAATGAAAAACAATCAACAAGTTATACAAGGGAATTAAGCGAGATAATAGAGACTTCAAAGGATAAAAAAGGAATCCTCTCTATAATTATCGCAAGTTATGTAAACATGAAAAAATACAAGGAAGCCATAGAGGTAGCTAAAAAATATAAAGACATAGTACTAGCGGATGATTTTATGAAATTTAACCTTGCTATAGCATTGAAAGAGACTGGCAATGAATTAGATGCTGTAAAAATACTTGCAACTCTTATGAATTCTGATTTTAAAAAAAGAGCAAAGGAAATTATTTCAGAGATAGAAGAGAAAAGTTCTAACGAGGAAGTTAAAGATCTATGTAAAGTGGTTCTAAAAGAAGACAACATTGTCAAAAGACTCAAAGAAAAATTACTAAAAAGCACAAACTTCTTTGTCGAAAAATTACAATCAATATTCACTGAAAAAACTGAATTAGATTTAAGTATATTAGATGAAATAGAAGAACTTTTAATCTCATTTGATATAAGCTATGATATAGTAAGTCAAATAATAAAAGATTTGAAGAGGAATTTAAATTCTAAAAATATAAAAACAAAAGAAGAACTCATAGAATTTATAAAGAGCAAGATATACCACATATTGAAACCGAGGGAAGGAAAACTCAACCTGAACAACAGGCCGAGTGTGATTTTGGTTGTCGGTGTAAACGGCACCGGAAAGACAACAACGATAGCGAAACTTGGATATCACCTAAAGAACAATGGCTACAGAGTATTATTCTGTGCTGGAGACACATTCAGGGCCGCAGCCATAGAACAACTCGAAAACTGGGGTAACAGGTTACAGATACCGGTAGTAAAACAAAAACAAGGCGCTGACCCAAGTGGCGTCGTCTACGATAGCATAAACATAGCAATATCCAGAGGTTACGATGTAGTTATAATAGACACAGCAGGAAGACTCCATACCAAAGAAAACCTTATGGAAGAGCTTAAAAAGATAAAGAGAACAGTTGAAAAACTACTGAACCGTGAGCCCGATGAGGTACTCTTAGTGCTTGATGCACTCACCGGTCAAAACGCCATAAACCAGGCAAAATACTTTAAAGAGGCGACAAACATAACAGGGATTATTCTAACCAAACTTGATAGTACCGCAAAAGGTGGTATAATTGTTAGCATAGCTGACAAATTCGGTATCCCTATAAAGTTCATAGGGACTGGAGAGAAGGTTGAGGATCTTGAGATATTTGACGCTGATAAGTTTGTTAGCGCTATTTTTGACTGACAAAGATACATTTTCTCAAACCATCTGCTTTAATAGGGATGATGTTATCGTCTGCTATAGAAAAGAGGAAAAGATAGGAACAAAGTATAAATCTACAGATAAAACCCACATAGAAAAGATAATAAGGGAAAAGGCTAAAGAAATAGGGGTAGATCCAGATCTTGCCGTAAAGATCGCCTACTACGAATCAAGACTGAATCAGAGTGCCATAAGTTCAAAAGGAGCTATTGGAGTAATGCAGATAATGCCACAGACAGCAAGAGAGCTCGGAATAAATCCCTATGACCTTTATCAGAACATAGAGGGAGGTTTGAGATACTTTAAGATCCTGCTTGATAGATTCAACAATGACTTACATTTGGCCCTCGCGGCCTATAACGCTGGGCCGAATAATGTAGAAAGATATGGTGGAATTCCGCCTTTTGGTGAAACGGTAAAATACGTGGCGAATATAACGGGTGATAACAAGGTTTCTAGATATATTGGTAACAGGTCGTTAAAAAGTCAAATTAATAAAAGTGGTTCAATAGAAAAAAGTAGAATCATACCTACTCCCCCAAAGATACTGTTAAGTGGCGATGAGATCCTGATAACCAATAGGGTAAGATGAAAAGAATAAAGGATATAGGTGAGGAAGGAATCATAAGGATAATCTCGGACTCCACCTATAAAGAAAACGAGTTTCTGAAGATAGGTATAGGAGATGACTGTGCTGTTATAAATATTCCGGAGACCCACGATGTCCTGATAACAACGGATATGTTAGTTGAAGGAACTCATTTTTTAATCCCAAACTTCAAGCCAGAGGGGATAGGCACCAAGGCCATTTTATCCAATATAAGCGATATAGCCTCCATGGGGGGGATCCCTCTATTTGCCACTCTATCCATAGGACTACCTCCCGATCTACCCCTTGAATTTCTGACAGAACTCGTAGAGGGGATGAATAGGGTTTGCAAAAGTTATAAAGTTTCCATAATAGGTGGAGACACGGTAAGAAGCGAGAAGGTATTAATATCCGTAACCCTAATTGGTATCACTATTAAAGATAGGATAGCAAGAAGAGACGGAGCGAAACCGGACGAACTTGTTTTTACAACTGGTAACTTAGGTGCATCTGCCATTGGTTTGGAAGCTATAGTAGAAGGGTATGATCCTAAGCTTTTTGCCCCCTTCATAAAAAGCCATTATGAGCCAGATGTTAAGGTTGACTTTGCCCACCTCATTACAAAGGAAGGCCTAGTATCAAGTATGATAGATATAAGTGACGGACTCACAAAGGATGCGGAAAGGATAGCGAATCTCAGCAAAGTAGCTATGGTCATAGTAGAGGATTCACTACCTCTTCCCAAACTGGATGAAGAACAGAAAAGATATCTAAAGAAAAGGCCGATAGAGTATGTTCTATCAGGTGGTGAAGACTACGAGCTATTGTTTACAGCGCCTAAAGAGCACACCGAAAGGATAGTTGAAATAGCGAAGGATCTTAAAATAAAATTGAGTATAATAGGATTCACAGAAGAAGGAAGGGGATTATATATAGAAAGGGGGGGCAAAAGATACCCTATAAGGTTTGAAGGATTTGAACACTTCTGAGGAAGGTTATGGATTTTAAAAAACTGGTAGAGAAGATAAAGGATGCGAAGAAAATAGTGGTTCTCACAGGCGCCGGAATTTCCCAGGAAAGTGGTATCCCTACCTTTAGGGGTAAGGAAGGTTGGTGGGAAAAATATAAACCTGAGGAACTTGCAACACCATGGGCTTTTGAGAAGAATCCTAAACTGGTTTGGGAATGGTACAACTATAGAAGAGAAATAATAGATAGGGCAAAACCGAACGAATGTCATACTCTACTCGCAGAATTGGAAAAGGTTAAGGATCTAACGATAGTTACACAAAATATAGATGGACTACACGAAAGGGCAGGAAGTAAAGATATAATAGAATTACACGGTAACATATGGAGAGTAAAATGTACCAACTGTAGCTATAAAGGCTACAATAGGGAAGTACCCTTAAAGGAAATCCCACCAAAATGTCCAAATTGTGGTAGCATAATAAGACCCGACGTTGTATGGTTCGGCGAACCACTACCAAAGGAGGAACTTGAGGAAGCTATAGAACTGAGCTATAGATGTGATCTATTCATAGTTATAGGTACTTCGCTTGTAGTTCAACCTGCCGGGTCTCTACCATTCATGGCTCTTGAAAACAAAGCCTTCGTGGTAGAGGTTAATCCAGAAGAAACCATCCTATCCGATAGGGCACATCTATTCTTTAAGATGAAAGCTGTTGATTTTGCCAGGGAATTTAAGAATTTCTGGAAAGGAAGTTAGTGATGCTAACGAAGACTCTAATAGAAGAAAAATTCGATAAGATAAAGGAGATAGTTAAACAGAACTATCCAAAGGCTGATCTTTCAATTCTAGACAAAGCCTTTGAGGTAGCAAGTAAAGCCCATGAGGGTCAAAAGCGAGCATCAGGTGAACCATACATAATACATCCCTTGGAAGTAGCTCTGATTCTCGCACAGATGAGGATGGATCCAGAAACTGTAAGTGCGGGCTTATTACACGATGTTATAGAGGACTCCAATGTCACCAGAGAGGATATCGAAAGGGAGTTTGGCGAAGAGATAGCTTTCCTGGTGGAAAGCGTTACAAAATTAAGCAAGATAGAGGCGAAAAGTACTCTCCAGAGGGAAGTGGAACCTCTAAGGAAGATGCTACTTGCTATGGCTCAAGATTTAAGGGTAGTTCTTATAAAGCTTGCCGATAGACTACACAATATGAGAACCCTTAACTATATCCCCAAGGAGGAAAAGAGGAAGAGAATAGCTCAGGAAACCCTCGATATATACGCTCCAATAGCACACAGACTCGGACTTGCAAGGATAAAATGGGAACTCGAGGATCTCGCCTTTAAAGAACTCAACCCAGACATGTACAGATACATAGAGATGCATGTGGCAAAGAGCAGAGAGGAAAGGGAAAAACTGGTCAACGAGTTAATAGACTTTGTAAAAAAGAAACTGGAAGAAAGAGGTATAAAGGCTCACGTTGAAGGTAGGCCTAAACATTTCTACAGCATATACAAGAAGATGGTTGAAAACAACCTATCCTTCGAGGAACTCTACGACCTAATAGCCCTAAGAATAATAGTAGATACCGTTGATGAGTGTTATACGGTACTTGGCATAATTCATTCACTATGGCCCCATATACCTGGTAGGTTTAAGGACTATATAGCTATGCCAAAACCAAACATGTACCAATCTCTACACACAACGGTCGTTGGACCAAAGGGTGAGAAGATAGAATTTCAGATAAGGACCTGGGAGATGCATAGGGTCGCAGAGGAGGGAATAGCTGCACACTGGAAGTACAAGGAAAAGATAAAGGACGCAAAGGAAGATGAGAAGGTATTTAGCTGGCTGAGAAGAGTCCTCGAAATGGAAAGGGATGTTGATAATTACAAGGAATTTCTTAAGAGCCTCAAGTTAGATCTATTTCCCGAAAAAATATACGTATTTACACCCAAGGGAGATATTCTAACACTACCAAAGGGAGCAACGGCACTTGACTTTGCATACGCGATCCATACGGAAGTGGGGCACCACTGCGCTGGAGCTAAAGTTGATGGTAGATTGGTTCCACTTGACTACGAATTAAAGTCGGGCGAAAAGGTGGAAATCATAACAAGTCCCTACCAGAAGCCTAGTAAAGATTGGCTAAGAATAGTTAAAACATCAAGAGCTAAGACAAAGATATTGGCATGGATAAGAGCCCAGGAGAAAGAACAGGCATTTGAGACCGGCAAGAACTTACTCTCTAGGGAGCTTAAAAAGAAAAACCTAAACTTCAATGAGCTCATGGAAAGTGGTAAGCTCCAAGAAGTGGCCAATCAACTCGGTTATAACACGGTAAACGATCTCCTGATTGGACTTGGCTTAGGAAAGGTTTCCTTACATTCCATTATAAATAAGATTATAGGACCAGTCGATACCCAACCAAAGTCAAAGAAACCGGATAAGGAGAGGCCATCGCTACTCATAACTGTAGGTGGCATGGATAACATATCCGTAAGGTTCGCGAAATGCTGTAATCCCATTCCAGGCGATTCCGTCATAGGATATATAACGAAGGGTAAAGGTATCACGGTTCACAGGAAGGACTGCCCTATGGCAAATGTAAGTAAGCTCGACCCAGCTAGAATAATAGATGTAGAATGGCATATACCGGCCAAGAAGAAGGCTTATCTACCTGTTAAAATCAGGGTTGAAACGATAGACCAACCGGGTATGCTTGCAAAGATAACCACAGTTATGTCACAGGAGAACGTTAATATAGAAAGTGCCATAGTCAAAACAACAACGGATAAAAGAGCTTATCTTGAATTTGTAATTGATGTAACAGGAAAAGACCATCTCACTAAAGTTATAAACCAGATACAGAAGATAGAAGGTGTACTTCTTGCAGAAAGAGCTAACTGAGCTATAGGCAATCGGCATTTATCATTGAAACATTATGACCTCTGATGCGAAAGGCCATTATTTTTTCTAAATTACAGTATTTTAAGGTATCAAACACATCCTTCTCTCTATCAACATCAACAAAAATAGTCGCATACCTCAAATCCATCGCTTTATTTAAAAGTTCACTCCTACTATCAACAACATAAGGAGTTTTATTAAGATAAAAACTTACAGAATAAAACTCATCCCTGTAATATATGATGTTTGGAGCTAAATTTTTAGCTACTTCCGGCAGCTTATACTTAAAATCATACCTCTGATTCGTATATATAGGAAATAGTATTGTAGAAAAAACAATGAATACAATTATGTATGGGATGTATATCTTCATAAATTTATCTGAATCAAGGTCATAAGAGATAACCATAGATACAAATGGGAAAACTGGAAAAACATAGTGTAACATCTTAGACTTTGAAAAACTAAAAACTATAATAGGTACAAGAATAAAAAATAAAAAAGTATAGAATAACTTTTCATTTTCATATTTAAAGTTAATAGAGCTCGATAGAATATCTTTTATCAAAAGCCCCCATGCCCCAAAGGAAACAGGCACTAGTACAAAATAATAGTAAAAGGGTTTGTTACGCTCATAAATATCTTTAGTATATCTTAAAAAATTCTCTTTTATAAAAAAGTTATAAATATATCCAGAAAAATGCAACTCCTGTATATAAAATAGAGGAAAAGCTATGACAAAAAGTATCAAAGGAAATAATATATAAATTTTTCTGAATTTTAATCCAAAAAACAAACTATAAAAAGTCAAAAAAATCAAGTAATAAAAAATAGCTATAGGACCTTTCACACAAAAAGCTAAACTTACAAAAATAAATGATAATATAGCCCATATATTTTTGTTATTATCAATATAAACAACAAAAAACAGTACGGAATAAAAAATTAACATAGTTAGAAAAGGTTCCATCGAAACTAATCTACCGTGAATATATATGGGTATTGTAGTCAAAAATAATATAGGAGGAATAAAAGGATTTTTCACTTGAACAAACCTTCTCGCAAAAATGAAAGTTCCAAGGGCTGTAAGAATAGTGGATATAGCTGAGAGGAAACGACCGGAATACTCGTTATGTCCGAAGATCTTATATGAAATGGCAAGGGTATAGTAGTAAAGTGGGGGTTTCTCGTATCTAACCCTACCATGGACAGTGGGTGGAAAGATTTTACCTTCAACAACCATTTCCCTTGCTATCTCCATGTTCCTCGCTTCATCGGGTTCAAATAGAATGTAGGAATCTATGGATACAAAGTAGATGGTAAAAGTTAATAGTAGTACTACAAACCCAAAACCGAATCTATTAATCGCCATCCTTACTTCCCTTTTTAAGCATATCCCTTCTAATAAGGTGTGAAGGAGAAATGACCCTATCTATAAATAAAATCCCATCGAGATGATCAATCTCATGCTGGATTATAACCGCCTCAAGGTGGTTGGCCTCTAGTATCAACTCCCTACCCTCGACATCGTAACCCTTCACTACCACCCTTCTACTTCTCTCAACCTGTCCAACATAATCGGGGACACTCAAACAGCCTTCCCTAACTACCTTCTCACCCTCCCTCTCAATTATCACAGGATTTATAAGAACCGTTAACCCATGATTCTTTTTTTTGTAGTGAGGACTCTTTGAAGCATCGAAACAGATTATCCTATAGGGTTCACCTATCTGGATGGCGGAAATCCCTACGGAATGATCAAAAGAATTCATGGTATCTATCAGATCCCTCACTATACTTATAACGCTACCATTTATATCCACCACCTCCTTGGATTTAATTCTCAGTCTTTTATCAGGATAGACCAGTATATCCCTCTTTGCCACACCCCACCTCACATCCTTATGATAGGCACCTCTTCCACAACTATATCCACATCCATCTCCCTGGCTAGATCACTTAAAGTAGACTCTATCTCCTCAACCGTAACACCATGGGGAATCTCTGTCTCTATAACCATAACGTATAACTTTTTCTCACCACTTGTGATCTTCGTCCTCAGATCACATATATTAACTCCCCTTTCCGCGAGAGCTCTAGAAACCTTGTAAACTATACCTGTCTTATCCTCACCAAACACCTTTATCAAACAGTGGGTATAGTATTTATCGTTATTTTCTTCAACCTCCCCAAGTTCCTTTAAAACGTAAAAGAGGGATAACCTGTCACAAGCACTTGCCACATCAGACTCAAGAAGCTTTATATCAACATCGCCTGGTACATCGACTATCAGAATAATAGCGAATTGATCCTTTAGAATAGTCATCGATGAATCCTCGAGGTTACACCCGTAATTGTAAAGGATCTCAGTTATGGTTGAAACTATACCAGGTTTATCTCTACCAACAGTAAAAAGAACATACTTAGGCATAACCCTCCTCCTTTATTGATTATCTAGTGCTGTAATTATATCATAGCATAAATTTTTTAAATATCCTTGAGTTAGGAGTTTAAACTATGGAGAAGTGGATACCTAAATGGATAGCCTGGGAGATAATAGGGACATGTAACCTAAACTGTATCCACTGTAGAAGTGCAGCGAGTCTAAACAGTGATCCAGGTATATTCGACCTTCCAAACTCGATAAAACTAATCGACGAGATAGCCGAGATAAATAATGAAGCAACTGTAGTCTTAACGGGAGGGGAACCGTTACTACACAAAGATTGGGATAAAATCGCAAAATACGGTACGGAAAAGGGATTAAGGGTATGTATGGCGACAAACGGAACTTTGGTGACCGACGAGATATGTATTAGAATGAAGGAAGTAGGCATAAAGATAGTTTCTCTGAGTCTCGATGGTCCGAATAGAGAAGTCCACGATGACTTTAGAGGCGAGGTGGGAGCTTTTGATGGAGTTATGAGGGCGATAGAGCTGTTCAAAAAACATGACATACCGTTTCTCATAAATTCATCATTCACAAAGAGGAACCAGAGGTACATACAGGATGTTTACAAACTCGTTAAAGAGATAAAACCGGTTGCCTGGTATATGTTTATGATCGTACCTGTGGGTAGGGGCAAAGAGCTTTTCGAAGAACTGATCTCGGCTGAGGATTACGAAGAGATCCTAAGATGGCATTTCGAGATGGAGCTTGAAGAGAAAGATATAATCGTAAGACCTACCTGTGCGCCACAGTACTACAGGATATGTTACGAAATGGCCAAAGAAAAAGGGATAAGGTATGAGAGAAGGAATTTAAAGTTTTCCACAGGTGGAGCTAAAGGTTGTGTAGCAGGGCAACTAATAGCAATGATAGATGCTTACGGCAACGTTAAACCCTGTAGCTACTTCCCCATAAGCGCAGGAAACATAAGGGAAAGTAGCCTAAAGGAGATATGGTTTGAATCGAAGTTATTTAAAGATCTCAGGGATTTTAAATCCTATAAGGATAGATGCGGAGTTTGCGAGTATATAAATGTATGCGGTGGATGTAGAGCGAGAGCCTACGCGGAAACCGGCGACTATATGCAAGTAGATCCATACTGTAAATATATACCAAAGAGATACGGGAGAAAGGGCGATGAATAGCAACAGTGTGTTTCTCAAAGCTCTAAAGGGTGAAGAAACTCCATATACTCCCTGTTGGTTTATGAGACAGGCAGGTAGGTTCCTTCCAGAGTATAGGGAAATAAGAAAAAACTATAGGAGTTTCTTCGACTTCTGTAGAGATGTGGAAAGGGCGATAGAGGTTACATACCTACCGATAAGAGAGTTAAAGGTAGATGCTGCCATACTCTTTTCGGATCTACTCGTTCCCCTAATTCCCATTAAAAAAATTAGGGTAGATATAGTTGAGGAAAAAGGGCCTATCATTGAGTTAGAGGGGGATCTTGGTAAACTCGATGCGCTAATTGAACCCTACGATGTGAGAAAAGAGTTAAATTACATTGGAGAGATTATAAAGGGGTTCAAGGAGAAATATAAAGATGTACCTATAATAGGATTCTGTGGTGCTCCCTTTACCATTCTAAGCTATATAGTGGAGGGGGGATCTACAAAAAACTTCAATAAAACCAAGGAGTTTATGTACAGTAGGGAGGATGTATTTAGGAGGGTAAGCGAGATTTTAACCTCTCTACTTATAGAATTTGGGAAGTTCCAGTTGGAAAGCGGAGCTGATGCTTTCCAGATATTCGATTCCTGGGTGGGAGTCCTATCTCCATCGGATTACAGAGAATTCGTATTTGAGGTAAATAGGAGACTCGTTGAGGAATTGAAGAAACTCGGTAAACCGGTGATTTACTTTTCAACAGGTACAGGTGGAATGTTAGATACAATAGGTAAACTGGGGGCAGACTGTGTATCGGTAGACTGGAGGATATCCCTCGATAAGGCTATAGGGGAGATAGGTAGTAATAGGGTTATCCAGGGTAATCTCGATCCAAATGCACTATTCATGGATAGGGATAGACTGAAAGGAAGGGTTGATGAAATAATACTTGCAGGATTAAAAGCAAGGGCACATATATTTAACCTTGGACACGGCATCCTACCAAAAACGGATCCCAGCATTGTAAAATGGCTGGTGGAATACATTCACGAGACAAGCAGGGTTTTAAGATCTTCTCCAAGGGTTTAGAATTAGCGGTTAAAATACTTGAGATACTCGAGAGAAATAAGGATCTTATTTTAGCAAGAGAACAGGTATTTGACGGCCAAAGGATAGACCAAAAATCGAAGGAAATCGCAACTGTAATAACCAACGAGGTCGGTAGGCGCCTTGGAGTGATAGATAGGATAATAGAAGAAGCTCAAGAGGAGGAGTTAAAAAAGTCTAGTCCCCTTCTGAGAAACGCGCTAAGGGTCGGGACCTATCTAGTATACTTCGATAGAAAGGATATAAACGGGCTAATCCCTGTAATGACCCCTTTCTTGGAGAAAAAAGGAGGTATAGGTCTTGTAAAGAGATTAGCCTATGTTCTGAGAAAAGTAGCTAAGTATAAACCCAAGGTGGAAGCTAATATAGAGGATGTATGCTTCTGGTACTACTTTTTCCCCAAGTGGATAACAAGAAAGATGGTCGAATCCTTCGGTGAGGAAAGGACACTCTTTATAATGGAGGAGATGAATAAGACACCCTATATGAGTATAAGGGTTAACACGAGAAAGGTGAGTGTGGGAGAGTTAGCCCAGAAACTAAAAGAGAAGTACAACTACCAGTTGGAGATTATAGAGGACATGCCGTTTATAAAACTGGAAAAAAACTATCCTGTAATGAAGATAGAAGAATATAAGCTGGGTCTATTCACCGTTCAGGATTACGTAACCGCAAAGGGTATAAGAGATGTGATAGAACTTATACCGGAAGGGGGAACCGTTCTCGACTGCTGTAGCGCTCCTGGTAGAAAACTCTCCTACCTCATCCAGGAAAGGGCCGATGTCAAGGTTTACGCTATGGATATATCGATGGAAAGACTAAAAAGGCTTGTAAGAGATTTTGAGAGACTAGAGATTGGGCTACCCTTTTTGATACTAGGTGATGCAAGTAACATACCAATATCCAGGGAGTTTGATCTTATAATCCTCGATGTACCCTGTAGTGGATCGGGTACATGGGGGAAACATCCGGAGAGGAGATGGCTAACGGAGGAGAATCATTATCTCGAATGCGTGGACGTACAGAGAAAGATACTAAATGAGGCTAAGAGATTAGTAAAAAGAGGTGGTTATATACTTTATTCCACCTGTTCACTGTGGAAGGAGGAGAACGAAGAAAACATAGGATGGTTTCTATCATTTAACTGTAACTTCGAGCTTGTAAAGGAAGAGAGGAATATACCATTTAGGGCAAGTACAGGCTTTTATCACGCCATCTTAAGGAGAAGATCCTAATTTTTTCTCAAGGATCTCACCATATTTTTTATATACTGAATCCTTTCCCAATCGGGTTTTTTAAGAGCTGGAAATATACTGTTGTTATGAAATATCGGTTCATCAAGATCGTATCTCGAAGTCTCTTTTACACGATCAAAAAGAGCCGTTTTAGGTACAGGTGAAAACTCCGCAAGATAAACACTTACTCCCATGCTATCAAGGGTAGTTATATCCTTAATTAGGAGATCCAAATCATCATCGGGGAATCCGAATATCATATACGCCCCTATCTCCTCTTTGGTAAAACCAACCTCCCTTAGGTATCCTATAGCTCTCTCTATCTCCTCTCTACTGGTCTTACTATCAAAACGGGATGAGAGTCTCTCAACTCCAAGTCTGAGCGTTCTAAATCCCGAAAGTCTTAGTAGCCTCGCCACATCCCTATCGATATACCTCGTATGGATCCCGTTAGGTGTATGGAATCTAACCCTTACTCGGCTTTTCAAAATTAACTCCAAAAGAGGACCCAATCTCCTCTCGAAGTTAAACAAAAGAGCATCATCGTAAAAGGCAAAATCAATAACACCGTATCTCTCATACCAGAAAACTATCTCCTCAAAAACTTCCCTGTAATCCCTCTCCTCAAAATCGGAATTCAAAACTCTACTTGCACAGTAGGAACAACTATAGGGACAACCTCTACTAGTCGAGATAACAACGTAGTCTATTCTCCCGTACTCATCAAAGATCGGATAGGATATATCCGATGGTTCCCCGCTAGGTTTCACTATTGAGGAGATTATATCGAAAAGTTCATCAATATTACCGTTAAATATAAACTCCTCTTTGAATATGCTTTTCGCATGTTCATAGCATAGCGTGGCGTATATACCACCTATTATGATTGGAACGTCGCGGAATATTTCCCTCAAGAGATTAACGGTAGCAATCAAACCGGGAACCCAATAGGTCATCCCACTCGCCACCAGAATCAAAGATGGCCTACCTATTCTTCTCAAGTCGGAATACACAACCTCATAGGGTAAACCGTATCTATAGTATTTCCTTGGAACGTCAAGGAGTCTATAGTCCTTGGGGATGGCTACTTTAAAGAAGTGTCCTGTGCCATATTTCTGCCTCTTTACTCTACCTGCGATAGCTGGATGGTAGGGACTTAAGAAATCATAGAGCTTTACCCTGTAACCCCTTTTCCTTAATAGACCACCTATCTTAAGAAGACCCAATGGTTTTAACCAAAAATCGTAACAGGCAAAATCGTATACCCAAGGGTTGACTAGTAATATATCAGGGTTAACTAAAGTACCAGTCCCCAAAGCTCCCTTAATCTTCTGTAAAGATCCTCATCGGAAAATACCGGTCTACCATCTTCCGCGGTATACATAAAAGCGGTAAGCCTCTTTGGTTCCAACCAGTTATTGGATAACTCGTAAAGTATCTGATGAAAGGCGATAGTTGTATCGTCTGGATATATCTCTTCCTCGACTATAACTAACTTTTTCCCACAGGGAGAGGAGACTTCCTTTATCCTACAAACCCCACTCGGCATCAGGGATTTCTTGGTAAAGAAAGTCTCCTCCTCCCTATAGTTTACCTCTATATCATCCCTCTCGATGAAGGATAGAATCTCTTCAAAAAATTCACTCAACCATGTATCCCTTTTCATCTTCCTGATAGTATTCGCTTATAAGTTCCTTAAGTGGCAGATACTCACCAACATGTCCAACAACTTCGGGTGTTGGTTTGATGGTTTTCTTACCAGGTTCCCAATCGGCAGGACATAACTCATCGGGATGCTCATAGACGTACTTCCAAGCCATTATCTTTCTAAGAATCTCCTCCGTACCCTTACCAACGGGAGCCTCGGAAGCCTCCACATCAACAACCACACCATCCGGATTAACGATATAGATACCCCTTCTTGCGTACCCCTGTTCCTCAACGTACATATCATAGGCTCTACACATGTTACCGGTAGGATCGGATAAAAGTAAGAAGTTAACGTCCCTCATCAGAGGCTCATGCTCACAGAAGGCTTTATGAACGAACTTACTATCGGTAGATACAGCAACCACATCGGCACCAAGCTCCCTCAACTTACCATAAACAGTCGCGATAGCAGCAAGCTCCGTGGGACATACAAAGGTGAAATCTCCAGGATAAAATAGTATTATCAAAAACTTACCTCTAAAATCCGAGATCTTTACCTTCACAAAATCCTTAGTATTAGGATCGTAACCTTCGAGTTCGAAATCTGGAGCCATCTTGCCAAGTATCATAATCCACCTCCCTGGATCGCAATTTTATAGACACTATTATTTAAAGATAAACCATCTCCTTCCACTTTCAACCTAGAAAAAATAGGAGCTACAAACAATATCCGCTAAAAGTTTTTCTTTTTCGCAAACTCTATCAAGCCCCCTGCGCTTATTATCTCCATCATAAATTCGGGAATGGGGATAAAGCTATACTCTTCATTCTTAGTGATATTTACGATCCTACCTGCCACAAGATCCACCTCTATCTCATCGCCCTCATCTATACGATCAACCGCATCGGGAGCCTCAACTACCGGTAAACCAATGTTAAAGGCATTCCTGTAGAATATCCTCGCAAAACTCTTTGCCACAACAACAGGGACTCCAGCATACTTTATAGCTATCGGGGCATGTTCTCTCGAGCTACCACAACCAAAATTCTCCCCAGCAACTATTATATCACCCTCCTTAACCTTCCTCGGAAACTCCGGATCCGCATCCTCCATACAGTGCTTGGCAAGTTCCATAGGATCGGATGTATTGAGATACCTTGCTGGGATTATGGCATCCGTATCTATATGATCACCAAACTTCCATACCCTACCCCTTATCTTCATCCATATCCTCCTACATAACCTCATCCGGATGTGCTATCCTACCCGCTATACTACTTGCAGCGGCAACGTAGGGGTTCGCAAGATATACCTCACTCTTCGGATGACCCATTCTACCTACAAAGTTTCTATTGGTAGTGGCTACAGCCCTCTCACCTTCGGCCAGTATCCCCATATGCCCTCCGAGACAGGGGCCACAGGTAGGTGGAGATATTATAGCACCAGCATCGAGGAATATCTCTATAAGGCCTTCTTTCAAGGCCTGTTTATATACATTAGGAGTTGCAGGTATTATTATCAATCTCACATGTTTCGCAACCTTCCTACCCTTTAGGACCTCTGCTGCTTGCCTAAGATCAGTTATCCTACCGTTGGTACACGAACCTATAACAACCTGATCGATCCTTATGTGCCTAGCCTCGCTTACAGGTCTAACATTCTCAGGGAGATGGGGAAAAGCTACAAGCGGTTCCATACCTGTTATGTCAACTTCAAAGACCTTTTCGTAAACCGCATCCTCGTCGGAATACAAATAAATAGGTTCTCTCTTTGCCCTTCCCTCAACATAGGCCTTAGTAATCTCATCTGGCTCTATCAAACCAGCCTTACCACCAGCTTCAATGGCCATGTTTGCTATTGTGAACCTCTCATCCATAGGTAGCGATCTTATGACTTCCCCTGAAAACTCCATAGCCTTATACCTTGCCCCATCAACCCCTATCATACCTATTATCTTTAGTATTATGTCCTTACCTGTAACATACTTTCCCCTATTACCTCTTATGTTGAACTTTATAGTCTCCGGGACCTTAAGCCAGATCTTCCCAGTTGCCATCACAAAACCGAGATCTGTAGAGCCAACACCTGTAGCAAAGGCTCCAAGCGCTCCATAGGTACAGGTGTGTGAATCCGCCCCAATCACAAGATCCCCGGGGACAACAAGACCCAGCTCGGGTAAAAGCGCATGCTCTATTCCAACATCACTCCCCTCAAAATAGTTAACTATATTATGTTTAATGGCAAACTCCCTGACAAACTTTACCTGCATAGCGGAAGGTATGTCCTTGTTTGGTGTAAAGTGGTCCATAACAAGGACTACCCTCTCCCTATCAAAAACGGAGTCTTTACCTATAGCCTCAAAGGCCTTAATGGCAAGTGGAGCGGTAACATCGTTAGCAAGAGCTATATCAACATTACAGAGGAGAATCTCCCCTGGCCTTACCTTATCCCTGTTAGCCTTAAGCGCCAAAATCTTCTCACCTATAGTCATCCCCATCCCTTACTTCTCTCCCACTATGGATTTATTTATAGCCCTCAAATAGGCTTCAATACTCGCTCTAATGATATCCGTACCAATAGCCCTACCTGAAAACTCCTGCCCCTTAATCTTTATCTTTAAAAAGACCTCGCCAAGCGATTCCTTACCACTCGTTACGGACCTTATGTTGTAGGTCACAAGAAGTACGTTTGTTTCAAAGGCCTCATTTATAGCCTTAAAGGCCGCATCTATAGGACCATCACCCTCACCTTCTCCAACGTAGGTCTTCCCATCAAACTCTATCACAACCTTAGCCCTGGGATATTTTTTACTTCCCCTAACCTCTATCTCATAGTCAACTAACCTTATCCTCACATCCCTCTCGTATAGGACCTCCTCCACTATCGCCTCTATATCATCATCCATTATCTGATGCTTAACCTCGGCAAGCTCCTTAAACTTCTCATAAGCCTTATCTATCTCCCTATCACTTAAGTTGTATCCAAGCTCTAAAAGTTTCTCCTTGAAAATTGGTTTACCCGAATACCTCGATAGCACTATCCTCCTTGGGGATAACCCTATCATCTCGGGATCTATTATCTCATAGGTAGATCTTTCCCTGACAACAGCTATTCTCATATACTCAGCCTTATGGTAGAAAACACTATCCCCAACAACCGGCTTATGAGGCGGTATGGTGTATCCCGTCAGTTTAGAAAAGCTCCTAACAACCTTCGCAAGATTCCTAAGATTAACATCCACCTTGACCCCAAGATCCTCAAGTATACTTAGAGCTACAACAACCTCTTCAAGAGCCGCATTACCAGCTCTTGTTCCTATACCTAAAAGAGTAACATGGGCCTGCCTTGCTCCATTCTTAATAGCACTTATGGTATTCGCAACGGCCATACCGAGATCGTTATGACAATGGACGCTCACTATACATCTACCACCTACCTGATCCACCACTCTCCTTACGATCTCACCAACACTGTAGGGAGAACCTATACCCACTGTATCCGCTATATTTATCACATCTACCCTATAGGAGGTAGCTACCTCAACGGTCTTAGAAATTACATCAGGATCCCCTCTCAGGGCATCCTCAAGCGTAAGTTCAACCTCAAAACCGCCTTCTTTTGTATACTCTATGAGTTTCGCAAGTTCATCTATACTCTTTGTACCCAGAACCTCAAGGTGGATCTTTGATACAGGCGTAAATATATGTATCCTTCTCTCCTTGGCCTCCTTAACCACCTCTTTGGCAACGTCAATCTCCCTTACCTCGGGTTTTGCTAGAACGGAAACTTTGGCCCTACCATCTATAGCCTTTACCACTTCCCTTACAGCGGAGAGTTCCTCGGGACTAGTAGCTGGATAACCAACATCTATAATGTCGACGGCAAGTTCACAAAGTAACTCAGCTACCTGAACACGCTCATCAATAGTTAAAGCAAGTACAGGTGACTGTAAACCATCCCTCAAAGTAGTATCTAGAATCCAAACCTTTTCCATAGATTACTCCAGGGCCCTTATAGCTTCCTCTATCCTATCAAGACCCTTCTTTATATTCTCCATACTCGTCGCAAAGGATAACCTTGCACATTTGTCGTCACCAAAGGCCTCTCCAGGAACGATCGCGACGTTAAACTCCTCAAGCAGATAGGCGGCAAAATCGAGAGAATTATTTATCACCCTATCCTTGTACCTCTTACCGTAACATCTAGAAAAGTTTGGAAATACATAGAAAGCACCATGTGGATTAAAACATGTTACACCCGGTATGGAATTCAACCTGCTAACTATATAGTTTCTCCTCTCCTCAAAGGCTCTCACCATCTCAAAAACCCTATCCTGAGGTCCTCTTAAAGCGGCAACCGCCGCCCACTGTGCTATCGAGGTAGGATTACTTGTGGACTGACTCTGTAGATCAGTCATAACCCTAACCACCTCTTTGTTACCACAGACCCATCCTATCCTCCAACCGGTCATGGAATAGGTCTTCGATACAGCATTTACATGTAGTGTCCTCTCCTTAATTTCAGGAGATATGCTCGCTATGGAAACGTGTTTTCTACCGTCAAAGACTATCTTTTCATAAACCTCATCCGATATTATCCACATGTTAGGATTCTTCTTGAGTATAACCTCCGCCAGCCTTTCGAGCTCCTCCTTCGTATAGGTAGAACCTGTAGGATTCGATGGGTAGTTTAGAATTATAGCCTTAGTCCTCTCATTTATAGCTTCCTCGAGTTGTTCAGGCTTAACCTTAAACTCATCCTCCTCCCTTGTCTCTATGACAACGGGTTTCGCCCCGGTCAAGTTTATCTGATCTATATAGGAAACCCAGTAGGGGGCAGGAACGATAACCTCATCGCCTTCCTCGAAAAGTGCCATAGCTATATTGTAAAGTGAATGTTTCGCGCCAACCGATACTATAACTTCACCCCTATCGTACTTCAAACCAAAATCACTAAGTGTCTTCTCTATTATTACATCCTTAAGTTCATTTATACCACCAACAGGCGTATACTTGGTAAATCCTTTCCTCATCGCCTCAATAGCGGCTTCCTTTATGTGCTCTGGTGTATCAAAGTCAGGCTCACCCGCTCCAAAACCAACGATATCAACACCCTGAGCCTTAAGGGCATTGGCCTTTGCCGTAATGGCAAGCGTTGGAGATGGCTTTAAAAGCTCAGTCCTCTTTGCAAATTTTATAACCATAACACACCTCCAAAAAAGAGAAATAATTAACATATTCGTATGGCATAGTAATAGTTTTATTTTTTAATGTCAACCAACTCTTTTAACAATTCCCTAAAACTATCCAAACCTTCCTCTAACCTCCTTACAGCCTCCGTCCCGACCACAAAACCGTCCGCATAATTTAGAGCAATCTCTGCGGTTGTCCTATCCCTTATACCAAAACCGAGAATCACAGGAACTCTTGTCTTTCCCTTTAAATAGAGGAGTTTTTCTTTCGTCTCCCCATCAAGCTCAAGCCTTGCTCCCGTTATCCCCCTAACAGAAACGTAGTAGATAAATCCACTATCAACACTCTTTAAACCCTCGAGTTCTTCGTATCTACTTTCCGGAGTTGCAAAGTGAACTATAGGAAGGGTTATCCCTAGGTTCCTAAAAAACCAGTGCATCCTGTTAGGTAAATCAGCGATTATCAATCCATCAAAACCAACCTCAGCTAGAACATCATTTAGCCAAGCTGGATCATTGGCAAGAACTATATTAGAATAGGTCATTATATAGGTTTTGAGATTGAATCTATGCTCTCTAAAGGTATCGATTATACTCCTAAAGGTCACACCCCTTTCTATAGCAATCTGGGCTCTCTTTGCGAGAAAGGGACCATCGGCAACGGGATCGGAAAAGGGAACCCCAACCTCCACAAAATCGAAACCGTAATCCTCTATCATACCAAGCGCCCTTACAAAGGTTTCTCTATCTGGATAGTTTCCTATAAGGTAAAGACCTCTCATCTTAACCTCCTAAGGATTATATCAAGGTCCTTATCCCCTCTACCGGAAAGGTTAACGAGAACCCTCTTACCCCTTAGATTCTCACTCTCCCTTATAACGTAACTTACGGCATGGGCTGACTCAAGAGCAGGAATTATCCCCTCAAGCCTTGCGAGCTCCCTAACAGCCATTAATACCTCATCATCGTAAGCCTTGGTGTATATAACTCTACCAGTGTCCTTTAGATAGGCATGCATCGGACCCACACCTGGATAGTCGAGTCCTGCTGAAATAGAGTGAACATCCACCACATTCCCATCCTCATCGTATAGAAGGTAACTATAGGAACCATGTAAAATACCTCTTCTACCGTGGGAAAGGGTTGCGGCATGTTCCCCCAATCTATCTCCAACTCCCCCCGCTTCAACCCCAACAAGTGCGACATCATCATCAAGAAAGGCCTTAAATATCCCTATAGCGTTACTACCACCACCGACACAGGCGACTACAACATCGGGTAGAAATCCCATATCTAGACACTGCCTTTTTGCCTCATCTCCTATAACAGACTGAAAATAGGCCACTATCTCAGGAAAGGGATGGGGGCCAACAACGGATCCGATGAGGTAATGGGTACTTCTAACATTTGTAACCCAATCTCTCAAAGCCTCATTTATGGCATCCTTAAGGGTTTGAGAACCCTCTTTTACCACCACAACCTCAGCACCGAGTAACCTCATCCTCTCGACATTAATACTCTGTCTCTCCGCATCTATCCTTCCCATATAGATAGTACAGGATAGGCCCATAAGTGCGCTTACCGTAGCGGTTGCGACACCATGCTGACCCGCACCTGTCTCAGCAATGACTCTACTTTTCCTCATGTATCTCGTAAGGTAAGCCTGCCCAAGGGTATTGTTGATCTTATGGGCACCTGTATGTAGTAGATCCTCCCTTTTTAGATACAACTCTACCCCGTACTTTTCCGAAAAATTCCTACAATAGGTAATAGGGGTAGGCCTTCCAGCATATGTACACAAAAGTTCCTTTAGTTCCCTTTTAGCCCTCTCATCCCTCTTAAAACTCTCGAATACCTCCTCGAGCTCATCAAGAGCTGGAATAAGAGTCTCAGGTACAAACACCCCACCATACTCACCGTAGAAACCCTTCATCTTCAACCCTCCTCGCAGTATCTACAAACCTCCTTATAAGTTCTCTATCCTTAACTCCCCTCTCGATCTCAACACCGCTTGATACATCCACACCAAAGGGTCTATACCTCTTTATCACATAACCTACATTACTCTCCCTCAAACCACCGGAAATTATAACCCTCTCCCTGGGATACCCGAAGAGATCATCGGGTAGATCCACAAACAAGTTACTACCCATGCTGAAGTCTATGAGATAATAATCGGCAGGATGAGGTACCCTACCCTTTACCCCAAGTACCAGGGGCTTATCGAAAGTCCTATAAGGTAGTTCGTATATCTGAATAAAATCAACCAATCCCACAATCTCCTCGTGTTCCATAAGATCCCTGTTATCCTTGAATACCGCGAAGATAGCTATCCTCCCCTTCACCGCTTCTATTATCCTGATAGCGCAATCTATAGGCACATACCTGACACTTGGCTTATGAAAAACCAAACCCATAGCATCAACTCCAATCTCAGTAAGAAAAACTGCAGTCTCAACATCCCTTATCCCGCAAATCTTTATGAACATCCGTGAACCTCCTTATGAGAGCAGCTGGATCCTCCGATCTCATGAGAGCCTCACCTATCAGAAAGGCCCTAGCTCCACTTTTCGTAAAGGCTACGATGTCTTTCTCACTCTCGACACCACTTTCCGCAATAACGAAGTATCTATCGCTCATTTTCTCAACAAGAGCCATGGATCTCTCCTTATCCACAACCAGAGTCCTTAGATTCCTCGAATTTATACCGAGCATATCTGGTTTCACGATCTCTATCTTTGGGATCTCACTAGGATCATTAAACTCCAAAAGTACCTGTAAACCGATATCTCTGGCGAATCTATGGAGTCTCACAAGTTCATCAACCGACAGTAACTCCGATATAAGAAGGATAGCATCGGCACCGAGATTATAGGCTCTTATTATCTGCTTTTCCGATATTATAAACTCCTTACATAAAACTGGTACTTCAACCTCACGCTTTACCCTATTTATATTCTCCCAACTTCCCCCAAAATAGTTACTATCGGTAAGTATACTTACAGCACCACAACCCCCGTCTCTATAAAGGCGGGCCTGACTAACCGGATCCACCATCCTTATCATCCCCTTACTCGGAGAGGATAACTTTACCTCAGCTATTATGGGACTATCGGTGATTGATGCCTTAAAATCAAGGATAGGGATATCTCTACTAGGTCTTTCATCAACGAAACTCTCCACCTCCTTCTCTTTAAGCCTTCTGATTTTAGTTAAAAAATCGACCTTAGCCATTTTTCGCCACTCCAAACTCCGATAGGGAAACTAAAGTATCGTAGGCCATACCTTCCCCTATAGCCTTTAGGGATAGCTCATATCCCCTATCTATATCCTCAACTCCCATCGCATAAAGTACGAATGCGCTGTTTAAGGCAACAGTCTTTGCCGAATCACTATCGGGATCCCTAAGGGACTCCACGAATCTCTCTATAGCGGACTCTTCGCTATCCACTACCGGTGAGGTAAGCCTCCTACCCACAACCTTTCTTGGCTCAAATTCCCAGCCTCTTATACCTTCCCTTCTAACCTCAACCACCCTGACTTTATCGGTACCCGTTACCTCGTCGAAACCGCCGAGATCGTGGACTATGACCCTATCGTAGTCACCGAGTAGGTAAAGGGCAGAGGCTACAGTATCCGTAAGATCTTCCCTATACACACCTATAAGTTGATAGGAGGGATTGGCAGGATTTATAAGTGGGCCAAGGATGTTGAATACCGTTGGTATAGCTAAGGCCTGTCTAAGACCGGCAAATTTTAGAAAAGCTGGATGAAAAGCCCTTGCAAAAAGAATAACAAAACC
Organism: uncultured Aquificales bacterium; assembly: GCA_964590075.1. GTDB lineage: Bacteria > Thermosulfidibacterota > Thermosulfidibacteria > Thermosulfidibacterales > Thermosulfidibacteraceae > JAGDVO01. Next base: position 175,064 of record CAZPXS010000001.1, on the reverse strand, counting down.
GGTCTTTTTAAATATACCTATTGCGGACTCTTTGGTATCCGCAACGGGAAGGCCGAATCTTTCCGCGATATCTATGGAGCCTATGAAACCGGTTATTTTTCTGTTCCCATGCTTTGCCACCCTGTAACCGAGTGATCTTACTAAGATGGAAGTCGCGGTAGAGATGTTGAAAGTTCCTTTACCATCCCCGCCTGTACCGCAGGTATCGCAGACCTTGTCGGATAGTTCAACCCTTATCATGTTTTTTCTCGCCACCGTTATTGCCCCCGAAAGCTCTTCGGGTTTAATGCCCTTATGATTCAAGGCAAGTAGAATGGCACCTGTTAGCTCCCTCGGAATCTCCTCCCTAAAGAAGGCATCGAATAGACTACAAGCTTCCTCATAACTTAGATCAAAACCCCTTATGAGCTTTTTAACTACCTCCATAGCACACCTCCAAAAAATTACTTGCAATAACTTCTCCAAATTCACTCTCGATACTCTCCGGATGAAACTGAACCCCAAATAGAAGCTTATCCGGAAACTCAATAGCCATTATCTCCCCATCCACCTCGCTAACTGCTACAACACCCTTTAGATCTCTGATTTTTACCGAAAGGGAGTGATATCTTACCGCCGAAAATGTAGTAGGAATACGCCTAAAAATAATACTATCTCCCAATAGTACTATCCTATCCCTTTTACCGTGCATTATCCTCTTTGCCCTTGAAACCTCATAACCCAGGAAAAATCCTATTATCTGCATACCTAAACAAACCCCAAAAACCGGGATCCTTCCGGCTATAGCCTCAAGTAAGCGCATGGAACCAGTCATAACCGAGGGATGACTGGGACCCGGAGATAAGATCACCCCTTTAAAGGCCGATAGATCAGAGGGGATCCTATTTTCTCTCACCACAACAATATTTGCGCCTAAGTTCTTAAAGAGAGCGTATAGATTGTAGGTAAAGGAATCATAGTGATCGACGAGGAGAATCATAGCGTCACTCCTTTACCGTTTTTTATTCTCTCGAGAGCTGTAAGCATGGCACCGAGCTTATTATAGACCTCATAGTACTCCCTCTCCGGGATACTATCGTAAACTATACCCGCACCGGCTCTAAGAACCAGTTCATTCCCCTTTAGTCTTGCGGATCTTATCGTGATAGCGGTATCAAGGTTACCGTTAAAACTCACATAGCCAACACAACCCGCGTAGAAATCGCGGCTAGAGACTTCAACCTCATCTATAATCTCCATAGCTCTCACCTTAGGAGCGCCGGAAACCGTACCTGCCGGAAAGGTCATCTTGAGTAGATAGGTGGGGTTAACACCATCGGGTAACCTACCGACGACGGTTGATACGAGATGCACAACGTGGGAATAGACCTCTGGTTTCATGTACCTTGTAACCTTCACACTATCCGTAAGGCAGTAGGTATAAAGATCGTTTCTTGCAAGATCAACGAGCATCAGGTGTTCTGCTCTTTCCTTCTCGTCTCTACTTAAAGCCTCCACAACATCATTCAAGTTACCTCTGTTGGGATAGGTACCCGCTATGGGTTTCATCAGGGCTATCCCGTTTTTAACCTTCAGGTGAACCTCGGGAGAGGAACCGAGATAGAAAGTCTCCCCATTCTTTATAAAAAACATATAGGGAGAGGGGTTTATGTTTCTAAGTACCCTGTAGAAATTGATGGGATTTATGTTACCCCTTACGGTAACTTTTTGGCTAAATACAACCTGTATAGCCTCCCCATCCTCTATCAACTTTTTTACGTAGGCTACCCTTTCCTCAAAATCCTCCTTCTCAAACTCCCATAGGATATCCTCTATGTTGGAGGGGTAAAAGTCGTTGAGTTTTAGCTTGGCAAGTTTAAGGGTTAATTTATCCTTTAATCTCTCCAACCTCTCCCTTGCAATTACCTCACTCTCACCGAGGGCAACGATATAGAACCTGTGCTTGTAGTTATCCATGACTATGAAGGAATTAACAAGAAAACCAACGAAAAGATCATCACCTTCCCTTATGGGACTTCTCAGTAAACCTGTGTAGTTACTCGCACCGTAGCCGAGTAGAAAAACCATGCCACCCAAAAAGTCGCCAAACTGGTAATGTTTTGGAATATCAATCTTTTCCACACCTTTAAGTATCTCGAATGGATCGGAACAAAGGGTTACGGATTCTTCCGGAATACCAAAGTAGGTGAAACGGGAGAAGGCCTTTTTGATCGTTGCACTCTCAAGTAAAAAGAGGTTTTCCTCATCCTTCATAGCTAAAAGCAGAGAAACCGGTGTTACCGTATCAAGTAGGAGTTCCTCATAAACTAGCACCATACTTAGTAACCTCCAACCTGATTTTGTGCAAAATAAAAAGGCCGTGGGAGACCCTTTTTGGCCTCCCACGGCCTTAAAAAATAAACCCGGGGAGCCTCTTTTAGAGGCCTACCCCGGGTCTCCCTTCAATTCATCTGGGGCAGGCCCCTTAAGGGACCTGCCACCACCAACCCAACGATATCATAAGGTTATTTCTTACCATACTACCTCCAACTTAGATAAATCCAAAATTATGGCGGAGAGGGCGGGATTCGAACCCGCGGGCCGGGTTTTTGCCCGGCCATCCGCTTAGCAGGCGGACGCCTTCGACCTCTCGGCCACCTCTCCGCAATCCCAGGGCGTCCGCATCCGGCCACATACGGAGGGGGAGGGATTCGAACCCCCGGTGGGGCTCCAACCCCACAGGTGATTTCAAGTCACCCGCCTTCGTCCACTCGGCCACCCCTCCGGGTAACCTATGCATAAATTTATACTTTAAAACAAACAATGTCAACCTATAGCCTTTGACAAAAAAAATACAAACTGTTATTTAAATCTAAAATTGAAATAGGAGGAACAATATATGCTAAAGGTAGCTATTCTCGCGGGTGACGGGATAGGACCAGAGATAATGGAAGAGGCTCTCAAAGTGATAGACAAAGTGAAGAGTAAGTTCCAAATAGAAATGGAGATAAAAGAGGCATTGATAGGTGGAATAGCGATAGACGAGAAGGGGCATGCCTTTCCTGAGGAGACCAGAGAGATCTGTGACTGGGCGGATGCTATTCTACTTGGTGCGATAGGTGGCCCGAAGTGGGAGAGTTTACCTCCAGAGGCTCAACCTGAAAGAGCCGCCCTATTACCACTTAGGAAGAGGTACGATCTATTTGCTAATCTAAGACCTATCGTTGTATTTCCCGAACTGATAGATGCCTCTCCTTTAAAGAGGGAGGTTCTTGGGGAAAATGGTTTTGATATACTCATAGTGAGGGAGTTAACCGGAGATGCCTATTTTGGACAACCTAAAGGTATCTTTGAGGAAGATGGGAAAAAGAAGGGACTTGATACGATGGTCTATTATGACTGGGAGGTAGAGAGGATCGCGAAACTCGCTTTTGAAATAGCAAAAAATAGAAGAAAAGAGATCGTTAGTGTTGATAAGGCCAATGTACTTGCAAGTAGCGTCCTATGGAGAGAGGTTGTAAATAAAGTAGCCAAGGATTATCCCGATGTTAGCGTGAAACATATGTATGTGGATAACGCATCCATGCAACTCATAAGGAATCCCCATCAGTTTGACGTGATAGTAACTGGAAATATGTTTGGAGACATACTATCGGATGAGGCCGCAATGCTAACAGGATCCATAGGGATGCTTGCAAGTGCAAGCCTGGGAGAGAGAAAGGCTCTCTACGAACCTGTACATGGATCCGCTCCAGACATAGCGGGAAAGGGCATAGCTAACCCGATGGCCATGATCCTATCCACGGCCCTGCTATTCAGATACACCGCAAAAAGGGAGGACATAGCGGATGCTATAGAAAAGGCGGTAAGAGCCGTACTTAAAGAAGGCTATAGAACCCAGGATATAGCAGGTAATAGAGAAGGTGTAAGAATAGTTGGTACAAGAGAAATCGGGAACCTAATAGTAGAGAGGATATAGTTGGAAAGATCTGAACTTACAAGGAGAGTTATAACCGCGGTAGTTGGAATAGTAGTTGTCTTTCTGAGTCTCATAATGAAGGACAGAACCCTATTTTATCTCATAGTGGCACTAATAGGGATAGTAGCCATATATGAGGCTATAGAGTTATTTTCAGCTAGATCTATCCTCCCCGTAATAGTACCAACCTTTCTTGTGAATATATTTCTAGCCTATAAAGAGCTTTACGGGTATGTTCTTGCTATCATCTTCCTGGGCTTTATAGTATCCACGGCGATTCAGATCGTAAACTCAAGGGAACATGGAATACTTGACTTTGATTTCGGTAGTATCAGAAACTACGCTATTATCAATCTATGGGTAGTTACACCTTTATTAGCCGGTTTATATCTAAAGAATACCGGAAATATAGCCATAATTTTTGTAACTCTAATAACAGTTTGGGCAACCGATACTTTCGCCTACTTTGGAGGCATCCTATTCGGTAAGAGAAGGTTACACCCGGTTAGTCCCAAAAAGACGATAGAAGGTGCCATTATAGGTACAATCGGCGCTATCGTACTAGGTACACTTTCGCACCTATTAATATGTGCCCGGAGTTTACCGGTTGCTATAACCTTCTCCCTTACCATAAGTGTAGCTGGTCAAATAGGGGATCTCTTTGAGTCGGCTGTAAAAAGAAGGGCAGGTAAAAAAGACTCCGGTAGGTTCTTTCCTGGCCACGGAGGAGTACTCGATAGGATCGATAGCCTACTTTTCGCAATCCCCCTCAGTCTACTATTTCTGATATAAAGAATGAAGAGTGTTGTTCTTCTCGGAGCAACAGGTTCGATAGGTAAAAACACCCTAGACGTTATAAGAGAACACAGGGATAAATTCTATCTAAAGGGTATAAGTTCAACCGGTAGCAATCCCGGATTGATAAAGTGGATAGTAGAGGAGTTTAAGCCAGAATTCGTAGCAACGGTTAACCCTATAGACATAAAGGGGCCATTCAAGATAATAGAGGGGACTAACTGTAACGAGAGGTTGGTAGAGGAGGTGGATGCCGATATATTCGTGATCGCCCTATCAGGCATAGATGGGATCCTTCCAACCTACAGGGCGGTTAAGAAGGGTAAAAGAGTAGCCTTAGCCAACAAGGAAAGTATAGTATCAGCTGGAAGGATAATAGTAGATACTGCGAAAAAAAGTGGGGCGGAGATAATTCCCATTGATAGTGAACACTCCGCCATATACCAGTGTATAATGGGACAGGACAGGAAATCGCTTAGAAAAGTCATTCTCACAGCAAGTGGAGGACCCTTTTTAGATACCCCTCTGGATGAGCTTGATAAAGTCACGGTGGAGGATGCTCTTAAACATCCCATATGGAGGATGGGTAAGAAGATAACTATAGATTCCGCTACCATGATGAACAAGGGGCTCGAGATGATAGAAGCCTACTTTCTCTTCGATCTTAGAGCTGAACAGATAGATGTGGTAATCCACAGGGAAGGAATAGTACATTCCATGGTGGAGTTTAAAGATGGGGCTATAATAGCCCAGATGGGGCTATCGGATATGAGGATTCCTATAGCCTTTGCCCTCTCCTATCCCGAAAGGTTGAAGCTTGAAAACTTAAGTTTGAACTTCACTATTCCCTTTAATATCAGTTTTCAACCACCAGACTATAGGAGATTCCCTCTCTTAAAACTAGCAAGGGAAATCTTAACAGAAGAGAAGGATCACCTGTTCATAGGGTTAAATACTGCTAATGAACTAGCGGTAAAGGCTTTTCTCTCAGGTAGAATAAAATTCACCCAGATAGAAAGAATCGTGTCCTCCGTTATAGAAACCTTACCATACCGGGAAATAAGAGAGATAGGGGATGTTTTAGAGTACACAAATACCGTGAAAGAATTAACCACTCATCTACTTCAAAAATTATAAGTTTTTTCATCTATACCTTTAATATTCTACAAACCACTACCCTATGAAGAGATCCTATCCCTAATTAGGAAAGAAGTTCCCCAAGTGTAGACTTTGCCCTATCGAGATCGCTCTTTAGTTCCCTCCTCTCCTTTATCCTTCTCTCTAACTGCTCGAGGTAACTAACAAGTTCCTCCGTACTCTTCTTTATGTTCTTAAGAGCTTCTCCTATCTCCTGTGAATCCTTCCTATTCTTCTGGGCAAGTTTCCTCACCTCATCGGCAACAACAGTAAAACCCCTACCGTGCTCCCCGGCTCTCGCAGCCTCAATTGCAGCATTTAGTGCCAGTAGATTCGTTTTATCGGCAACGTCCTTTATAGATTTCATAACAAAATCTATCTGTTTTGTGTATTCACTGAGTTTCTCGAATCTATCCTTCAGTTTGGCAAGATCATCCTCAATCCCATCCATAAAATCAAGGAGTTTTTTAACCTTATCAAGTAGAACCCTTGTATTATCCCTGATACCTTCAAATTTCCCCTCAAACTCCGATTTCTTCTCTTCAACTCTCTCCTTCAACTTCCTGTACTTCTCCTCCTTCGTCCTCACTGCCTCTTCAAGAGCTATTCTCTCTAAAGCTACGGATGCCATCTTTGCTACCATTTCAACCGCAAAGGCTTCCTCGTCACTTATGGGCTTTCTTCTCAGTTTATTATCAACCCCGATAACACCCTTGGGTTTACCCTCCACCACTATAGGAGCTAAGACGAAAGATCTGGATCTTATGGACTTTATCTGATTATAGGGAGGCTGGATCTTCCACTCATCAGGGAAATACTGGGTAGCGTCCTTCACATGGTAGAGCTTCTTCTCGCTAAAGGCTTTGTAAATTATTCCTCCCCTACTATCGGCAGGAACCTTTATCAGGTTTACGGGTTCCTCGTTTCCCCTTGATTCCACAGCCTCGAGCATACCGGTTGCCGGATTAAAGATAAGAACATTTACCCTATCAAAATCAAGTACATCCTTAATTATATCCGCTATAACCTTGTAAACAGTATTTGCATCGGCCCTCTCAAATAGTATGGTTACGGACCTTATCAACCTTGATAGTAACTCAACGCACTCCTTCTCACCCATACCGATACCCCCTATACCTTAAACTTTGAGACCTTTTCTTTAAGGTTAGCCATTCTGCTTGCAATCTCGCCCATGGCAAGTGATATCTCCTCGATACCCCTCGATATTTCAACAAGAGCGTTCTCTATCTCCATAACACCCTTTGTCGCATCCTCTATAGCAACCCTCTGTTCATTCGCCATTTTATCCACCTCTTGTAATCTAAGCTTTAGTTCGCTCGATCCTTCTATTATCTTATCAAACTGGGATAGTCTGTCTATGAGTTTCTCAACGTTACTCTCCGTTTCATAGGAGTATTCGGATATCAATTCCGCAAAACTAGAGACGAGTTTTTCTATGTTCTCGGTAGTATCCTCTATCTCCTTAGTTGCTCTCATAGTCTCCTCCGCAAGCTTTCTCACCTCATCGGCAACAACCGCAAAACCTTTACCGTGCTCTCCGGCCCTCGCAGCCTCAATCGCAGCATTTAGTGCCAGTAGATTCGTTTGATCAGCGATGTTCACTATAAAATCTACCACTCTCCTTATATCGTTAACAACAACGTATAATCTTTCCATCTCCCCCACTATCCCTTTGAGTTTTTCCGTCATCACATCCTTCAACCAGTTCGCAGCCTCATGGAACTCCTCCTTACTCCTTCCAACTATCCCTTCCACATCTATACTAAACCTATAAACCCCATTTATAATGGAACTTAAGTGTTCCATCGTCTTTGCTATCTCTTCAATGGCACTTACCACCCTTGTCGCATTATCCTTAACGGTAAGCACGGTTCTCGCTATCTCATCGGTTCCAGCGGAAACCTGGGTACTACTTGATGTGACAGAGCTAACGCTCTCTACTATCTCGGATACAAGAGCTCTAAGATGCTCTATCATATCTCTAACGCTCGCTACTATCCTTCCCACCTCATCATGAGTTTTTACAACAACGCCAACCGTAAGATCACCCTCCGCAACCTTTTCAAGTGTAGGCCCTAATTTAATGAGGTTCGTGGTTATATCCTTTGAAATAGAGAGAGCAATTCCAAGTGAGAATATCACTAGTATCATTACCAAAATAGCAACCTTAATTTCTCTCTCTTTAAAATATGTATTCTTCACATTCTCAGCTATCTGCCTAACATCGTTTATATATACACCACTACCTATTACCCAGTTCCAGGGCTCGAATAGTTTAACATAGGAAAGTTTATCAACGGGTTCCGTACCATTAGGTAACGGCCACATATAATCAACATAACCTTCACCCTTTTCCTTACAAACCTTCGTAAATTCTCTAAATAGATACTTACCCTTAGGATCCTTCACATCCCAGACATTCTTTCCTTCAAGCTCCTTCTTGGGATGGGCTAACATCACACCATCTATAGTATTTACCCAAACGTAATCGTGTTTTCCGTACCTCATCCCCCTTATTGCCTCTAAGGCTAAATCTTTCGCCTTATCCTCACTTATCAAACCAGCCTTTGCCATCTCATAGTATCTACTTACAACACCATGGGTAGTCTCAACTACCGATCTTATAAGATCCTTTCTATCAGATAGAATCGTATCTTCCGTCACTTCACTCAAAGAGTGTAGATAAAAGACATTTAGTAATAAAGAGCTTGCTAATCCGGTAAATGCAACGGCAAATATAATCTTTACATCGAGAGGAACAATCCTACCAACATATCCCACTTTTGAACCCACACATTCCCATATTTTTTTAGTAACATATGGAACAGATAGATAACCTGCGAAAAATATGATCAACCCTATCGATAAAGCTACAAAAATCTGTTCAAACTTACCTAGGTCATTAAAAACGTCCTTAGCAGACATAAAAACATAAATGAAACCAGCTATCATAGAATACAAGAACCAGGAAACAAAGAGATAGCGGACTACATAAGCGATATTTCTGTAATCTCTCTTGGCAATTTCAAAAACACCAATCGTTATCAAAGAATAAAACACAAAAAGAGCAAAATTGGGAACTGTCAGAATCCTTTTAAAAGCCTCAAAGTAAGATAGAAGAGCAATTAGCATAACAACAAAGGGGGCAGATATTACAGAAATAACACCACTCATTATAAGAAACATTATTACCATCTTTCTCGCAAATACTCCCCTTTCTTCCTTCATGTTTAACCTCCTATTCACCTATAAAATCCGTACCAAACCACTCGTTGAGGTAATCGTTTAGTCTCTTGAGAGCAACTATTACTCTCTCGATCTTTTGCCTTAAAACATCCTGATACTGCATATCACTCATCGTCTCAAAAACCAAATCATTCATAAGACTTAGTTTTACCGAAAGCACATCGAGTTTACTGGGATCACTCTTTGCTTCCTCTACTAAACCCTGACATTCAAGTACAAGATCAAGAAGACCTTCAAGCTTAGACATCAACTTCGTACCATGCTCCTCCGATTCCTTGGTAACCTTGTATAGCTTCTCTATTACCTTGCCATCGTCCTTCTTTTCCCTTCTTTTAATCTCCTTCTCTATCTCATCTATAAGGGATTGAAGAACTACACTCTTTCCCACATCATCGGGTGAGACTTCTCTAACCATCCCCTTCAACTTTGATAGTAACTCTAGTAAATCACCGTAACTTCTCTTTAACACACTCTCAGTTGGTACCTCATAAATTGGGGTAGCAGTATCCTCAGTCTGAGAACCCATCTTACCCGATTCGACCTCTTTCAGTATCTCGCTTAGAATATCATCAAAGTTATTCTCCCTTTTTTCCTCCATCCTATCTACCTCCACCTTTGGATTAGCTATATCACTGCTTTCGAGGCTAATCTCCTCACCGTCACCGATACTTTTTTCATCCTCACCAACCTCTATTAGAGGCTCCTCAAGGATTGTCTCTTCATACCTATGCTCGGAGTCAAAGCCGACCTGATGGCTAATCTCCTCACCCTCCTCAGAGGACTCCTCCACCTTTAAACCCCTTTCGCCCCTCGCTTTCTTTATCAATCTTTTAACAAGCACAATCAACTCATCGGGATGGAACTTAACCAAGAAGGCATCGGCGTTAACAGTCTTCGCCCTTAAGGCGTTAAACTCGCCCGATAGACTGGTGTTTATGATAACCGGTATCTTCTTAAGAGCCGGATGATCTTTTATCTTTTTGGTGAGCGTGTAACCGTCCATGTTTGGCATCTCAAGATCGGTAATCACCAGAGAAACTTTATCGAGTATATCTATCCTGTTTTCGACACAGTTATTGTATATCCTGTTTATAGTTTCCCAGGCTTCCAAACCATCCTTACATACTATGAGATCCTTAAAACCAGCCTTCTCTAAGATATCACAGATGATCTTCCTTGCGGCGAAAGAATCATCAACCACCATTACAGGACCTACCACATCCTCCTCAACCTGAACCTCCGTCTCTTCCTTAACAGAGACAAGGCCCATTTCTACGAAGAGACTTTCAATATCAAGAACCAGTAAGAACTTTCCATCCTCTATCTCTATAACACCGATAACCTTTGATCCAAACTTCATACTGAAAGCCGAAGGAACACTCTTTAGCTTATCCCAGGTAAACCTCCTTATCCTCTTTGCCTCGTGAACTATAAGACCAACCTCTATACCGTAAAACTGCGTCACTATAACAGCCTTTCTACTATTGAGTTCCTCAGGAGGAGGCTCATTTATACCCATAGCCTTCGATAGATCAACAACAGGTAAAACATCGCCTCTAACGTTTATAACACCCTCTATACCCCTCGGTAGGTTAGGAACCTTTATAACCTCCGGAAGCCATATGACCTCCCTAACCTTAGCAACGTTTAGCCCAAATATATGTGTATAGATGGAGCCATCGGGCATCTTCTCTTTTATCCAAAACTCAACGAGTTCAAACTCATTCCTACCAGTTTCCAGTATCTTGGGCAAAGCCCCTTGCCTCTCCATAGCTCTCTCCTATCGTGACAAAAGTTTATATGTATCAAGTATTATAATAATGTTTCCATCAGGCAACTTACCTATCTTGCTTATAAATTCCCTATCTATACCGGAAATTAAGTTGGATGGAGGCTCAAGTTGACTCTCTGGTAAATTAACCACTTCTTTGACACTATCCACAAGAATACCCACAAGGTTATCCTTACTATCACCTTCCAAAACTATGATCTTTTTTTCGACATCATCGAAATAACCCACATCATATATATTAAAACGTATTTTTAAATCTACAACTGGCACTATATAACCCCTCAGATTAATAACTCCAAGAATATAGGACGGGACCTTTGGAACCCTTGTAATAGGTGGGATATCTATTATCTCCTTTATACTCAACATATCTATACCATAATCCTCCCTACCAAGCCTAAAGGAGATAAACTGAAAGATCCTCTCCCTCTGCACATCGAGTCCTATCTTATCTTTCTTCAGTTTTTTGTAGAAATCCATAAATTCCATAATAACCCCCCATCAGTAGGAGTGAACCAACATATTCACAATTCCAGCAACGTCAAGGATAAGGGTTACCCTACCATCACCCATTATAGTTGCCCCCGCTATACCCTCAACCGAACCGAGATATGGACCGAGAGATTTAATGACAACCTCTTCCTGTCCTATCAGTCTATCAACTACAAGACCAAACTTCTTCTCTCCAATCGCAATAACAACCACGTACATATGTTTTCTTGAGGATTCTCCGGGAATATCGAAGATATTTCTCAATCTGGCAAGAGGTAAAACCGTATCCCTAAGAACAATAACTTCTTTATTTTCAACAGTCTTTATATCATCCTCGTTTAACCTTACAGCCTCCACAACAGAAACTAACGGAATAGCATAGATCTCATCACTAACCTGAACCAAAAGGCTCTGGATTATGGCAAGCGTAAGCGGTATCTTCATGATAACCTTAGTACCCTTACCCTTCTCGCTCTTTATCTCGATTGTTCCGTTGAGTTTTTCAACGCAAACTCTAACAACATCCATGCCAACTCCACGACCACTGACACTTGAGACCTTATCGGCAGTGGAAAAACCGGGAGCAAATATCAGATTTAAAGCATCGGCTTCCGTCATCCTCTTTGCCTCTTCCGGAGTTATCAATCCCCTCTCTATGGCCTTTTTCTTTACCTTCTCCACATCTATGCCACGCCCATCATCCTCGACCACTATAACTATATGGTTACCCTCATGATAGGCACTGAGTTTTAAAAGCCCCTCCCTCGGTTTACCGATTATCTCCCTCTCCTCAGGATACTCTATACCATGATCGATAGCGTTTCTAACAAGATGAACGAGAGGATCGTTTATCTCATCAACCACACTTCTATCCAGTTCTGTATCCTCTCCCTCTATGATCAGTTTAACTTCCTTCTTAAGTTCCCTTGCAAGATCCCTAACGACCCTCGGGAACCTAGAGAAGACCCTACCTATGGGGACCATCCTAGTCTTCATCACCGCAAACTGTAGATCCGTGGTTATAAAGTCCACCTGATCCATAGTCTCAACCAACTGTTGAATAAGTTCATCCTGATCGTACTTCTGGTAAAGTTGATGTACTATCCTCAAGAGTCTATTCCTTCCAAGTACAAGCTCACCGACAAGGTTCATTAGATTATCGAGACGGCTAACATCAACTCTTATCGTGTTTTCCTTTGGTTTCTTATCATCAGACCTTTTCGATTCATCCTTCGCTCTATCTTCCGCCTCAGCTCTTTCCTTCTCAAGCTCCTTTTTAAGAAGTTCCTCTATCTCCCTTTCAAAAGCTTCAAGTTCCTCCCTTGTAAGTGGCTTCTCTCCACCTATAACCATATCCTCACTAACTTCTTCAACCTTGGAATCCTTATCACCATAAGGTTTTAGGGGCTCTCCAGCCTGTAATCTAACATAGGTATCCTCAAGTTTACTGACAATCGATGAAATATCTATATTAGGTTCCTCTTTGTTCTCCCTCAGATAATCGACTATACTTTTTACTACATCTACAGCTTCCAAAATCACATCCATCACTTCAGGGGTTACCTTAGCCTTACCACTTCTCAGAAGATTAAGGATATCCTCCATCTTATGGGTAACGGTCATCATTCGGTTGAAGCCCATAAAGGAGGAGGTACCCTTCATAGTATGGGCGGCTCTGAATATCTTGTTCAAAAGTTCAAGATCATCGGGTCTCGATTCGAGTTCCACAAGGTCCTGATCAAGGCTTTCTAAAATCTCGGTCACCTCAGCTATAAAATCGTCAAAGAACTCAAGTTCAGCCATAACTACCCCCTCTAATTTTTAGCCATAGCCAGGGTCTTTTCTATCTTCTCCTTAAGAATATCAGGAGTAAAAGGTTTCACTATGTAGTTGTTAACACCAGCTTTGAGGGCCTTTATTATCTCCTCCTTGGCACCGATGGTGGTTACCATTATTATGGGTATAGACTTAAACTCTGGAGAGCTCCTAACTGTCTCCACAAAGGTAAGCCCATCCATTTCGGGCATGTTCCAGTCAGTCAGAATAAGACCGATATCCGGGTTTGCCTTTAACTTACTTAAGGCATCGAGACCATTCTCCGCCTCAACCACATCTTTATATCCAATCCTGTTAAGAACATTTATAATTATCCTCCTCATGGTGGGAGAATCATCGACAACAAGTATCTTCATCTTCCCCTCCTCCTAAATTTCAAATTTTGCAACAAGCTCCCTCAACCTGACGGCGAGTTCTTCAAGTTTATTAGCCATCTTCCTTGTTTCTTCAACTATAACTCTATTTTCAGAGGCAACTTTGGAAATCGTATCAACGGACACGGTTACCATCTCAGTAGCCTTGGCGTGTTCCTCCATAGCTCTTGAGATCTCCATTATATCTATCGATACACTTTCGGCGCTCGACTTTATTCTTTCAAGAGCACTCATTGATTCCTCAGCCTTCATAACACCCCTTTCCACATCATGCACTATACTATTCATGCTGTTTACAGCTTCCTCAGTTTTACCAACTATAACGGATATAACGTTTGCTATCTCCTGAGTCGCCTTAACCGTATCCTCCGCAAGCTTTCTCACCTCATCGGCAACAACCGCAAAGCCCCTACCGTGCTCCCCAGCCCTCGCAGCCTCAATCGCAGCATTTAGTGCTAGTAGATTCGTTTGACTCGCTATTTCATCTATAACCTTAACGATCTTACCAACGGATTTAGAGGATTCTCCGAGAGACTTTATGGTAGCTGCAGCCTTAGACACGGAATCCGCTATCTCTAACATCATACTCTTCATCTCCATTACCGTTCTGTAACCGTTATCCGCCAACTCAAGTGAACTCTTAGAGTTGGCCTCAACATTCTTAGCGTTACTCGCCATCCTCTTAACGGTAGCTTCCATCTCCTCAACAGCACTCACAGTGGACGATAGGCTCTCGCTCTGCCTTACTATACCTTCCTCCATTCTTACGGTATTGCTATTTAACTCCTTAGAAGTCTCAACAACCAAGCTAGAAGCATTGGCTATTGAAGATATGATATTCTTTAGACTGTCAACCATACTCCTTACAGCTCTAAAGACCCTTCCTATCTCATCGTTACCCATATCTGGAACATCGAAGGTAAAGTTACCCCTTTCAACCATTGAGAATATATCGTTTAGCTTTGAAAGCTTACTGAATACAGTCTTAGTAAGAGCAAACTGTAAAAGTATTATTATCAGGATAACAGCCAATATAGTGGTACCAAATTTAACTAGGAGCTGCTGTTGCAAGCTCTTGGTAACGATGGAGAGAGGTATGAATATCTCAAAGGCACCGTGAATCTCACCGGCTTTCCACCCTTCCATTCTACCACCAGTTATATCTATACCTTCACTGTTACCCCAGAACTCTCTTGACTTAGAGGGATCACCGTGACAATACTCACATTCCTTTATAAGTCTTATGGCTTTAAAATACCTTATATATCCGGTTTTTTTATCAACGACGAATAGCTCTGGAGTATCCTCCCCACCCTTATCCATACTAACGAGTTTCCTAAGAACTTCCCTTTCAAGTTCATCCGGTTCATTCTTTGGATTTCTAGGATGCTCCTTCGGTACCTTAACTATTAGACCAAGTTCCTGTGCCTTCGCGCTCAATACCCTCATAGCACTAACTACAGGTACTATCTGTAGAAACTTTTGAGGATCCTTCTTTGCCTCTTCAACCTTAAATAGGTTCATCCTCCAGTTTTGGGTTGTATAATCCATAGTTGCTCTAGCTATACTTACTATCCCTCTTGCTCTATCAACCTCCTTTGAAATAGCCTCTTCCTTAGTTCTTTTAAGATCCCAGATAAATAACGAGAAGAAGACAACAACTAGAACGCATGCGATAAGCGCACTCACTTTAAACTTCAGACTCATCATCTACCTCCTTAACTAACTATCTCCACATCCTGGGCGGTTATCTTTTCTATTCTACCGTCACTTACTTTAACAAGCAACTCCCCAAAGGGTGTAACCCCTATAGCCTCAGCCTCAACCTCACCGTCTATAAGCACCCTCCTCCCGATGGTATAGTTGTTAAACCTCCAATACATCCATGCCTCCTCTACTTTATTTAAGCAAATTCTATACCACTTTTCCATGTTAGATAGGAGAGTTAAAAGAATTTTTCTACGTGGATAGAAATCACCTATCTCTAGCATAACTGATGTAGCTTTATCCACTATATCAGGTGGCATATCGGATCTAGCCATATTGACGTTCAATCCTATACCCACAACCAAGGCCTCAAGTTTCTTAACATCCTTCATGACCGTCTCGGTTAGTATACCCGCTATCTTCTTACCATTAACATAGATATCGTTTGGCCACTTGATTAGGGCAGGTATACCAATGGATCTCAAGGTATCGCAAAGAGCACAACTCGCCATCATGGTTGCCCTAAAACCAAGAATAGGTGGGATAGGTAGCCTTACTATAACAGACATGTATATATTTTTGCCCCCGGGAGAATACCACTTTCTACCTTGTCTACCCCTTCCAGCTACTTGACTTTCCGCAACAACAACAGTACCATTAGGCATACCTTCCTCTACAAGTCTAATCGCAACATCGTTTGTAGAATCCACTATATCGAAATAAGAGTAGTTCCTACCAAACTCCTCCGTATCAAGTTCAGCAAGTACAAACTCAGCTCTTAGAGAATCGGGCATATCATTCACCAACATATAACCCCTCCTCTTAAATACCTCTATAGGTATACCCTTTTTAATGAGGGATCTGACCCTCTTCCAGAGAGCAACCCTCGAAATACCAAGATAAATAGCCATCTCATCCCCAGAGACTATCCTCCCCCTGTTGTTAATCAAAACCCTCATTATCTCTATATCCCTATAATCTCCTTGCATCCCTTATCTTGATAACTAGTCTCTTAACTTTACCATCATCCTCTAGGTAGGGACTTCCAACTATATCGTATAAACCGTAGGATATATCCAAATCGCCTTCTGATATACCATCTATAACTATCAGATCCTGCATCAACTTTACCCTTCTTTTCCATCCCTCCCTCGAGATACCCCTCACCTCAACTTTCTCAAACAGAAAGAGCGGTTCCTCAAATCCCTCGCCAAAGGGCTGTAACCTTATAAGATCCTTAGCAAACTTAACATCCATATCCTCGAACCTCGCGATAGCATCCACAGTTTCATAATCCCTTCTCCTTATGAATCCTATCTCTCTCCTCAAGTTATCCCTAAAACTTTCCAGATCTCTACTTCTCAAGGTAAAACCAACCGCATTTTCATGCCCACCCCAGGTAACGAGATATCTACTCACCCTTTTAAATACATCGTACAATCCCTCAAAATATTTATCCACCCGTGCGGACCCTCTTGCGTACTCATCGAGAACCGATATTACAAAGGCGGGCTTTCTATAGGTAGAGGAGAGCCTTCCCGCTATAACACCCACCAGGCCCGGATGAATATCCTCACCATAGATATAGTAAAAATCATCATCTATAGGTCCCAATTTTGAGAATATTCTACTCTGTTCCCTCTGTCTCTTTAAGTTTATCTCTTCTATCTTTTCAACGAGAACCTCGAGTTTTCTGGGATCATCCTCGATCAAAAATTCAAGGGACACCACTGCACTATCCATCCTACCAGGAGCGTTTATCCTTGGGGCAAGGTAATAGGATACATCCTCAACCCCAACGATGCCTTTCATACCGAGTCTATCTATTAGATAGGAAAGAGGGATGGATTCTCTTATGAATTTTAACCCGTACTTCACAAGGAACCTATTCTCACCCAACAACCTCATTGAATCACCAATTGTACCTATCGCCACGTAGGGCAAAAAACCGGCAAGTATCGATCTGCTATCTAAGTTTAGAGCATCAACGAGAGCCTCAACGAGTTTAAAGGTAACCCCACAGCCCGCAAGATCCCTAAAGGGGTAGGAATCATCGAGTTTTGGGTTTATTATCGCAAGAGCAGGTGGTATTAAAGCACACACCTCATGGTGATCGGTTACTATAAGATCAATACCCTTGGATCTTATAAGATTAGCCTCGTAAAAGGCATTTGTCCCACAATCAACGGTAATTATCAAAGAGTACCTACTTAAATCAATTTCTCCAAGAGCCTTCACCGTTAAACCATAGCCGTGATTCAACCTGTGGGGGATAAAGACTTCAACCCTATCGGTTAAATCCCTCAAAAACCTAAAAAGTATGGTAGTTGATGTCAAACCATCGACATCATAATCACCAAATATAAGTATACTTTCTCTCCTCTTTATAGCTTTAACTATCCTATCAACAGCCTTTTCCATCTGGGAGAACATAAAGGGTGAATTGTGACTGAGAGTCGATTTTAGGAGAACCTCCACATCCCTATCGCTACTAAATCCCCTTGCAACGAGAAATTTGGCTAAAGGCGGGGATAGGTCAAACCTCTCCGATATCCTCCTTACAAGGGCCTCGTTAACTATCCTTATCGACCAGTTCATCCCTGACACCTATCATATCGGCAACTTCCCTTGTATATAAGCCACGTTTGGAATCGGAATATACAAAGATAGGGCTCTCAACCGTAAGGGACTCCTTACCCCCCTTGGTACATTCGAGGTACATAAACTCGCTCCTTTTGTTTCTGTCGGGATGTATAAAAACAAGTCTCTTGGGTTCTATTCGCCTTGATCTTAAAGCGTACATAAGTGTTACGAGCCTCTGGGTGGGATAAACCATAAATAGTTTTCCTTTATTCCTGAGTAGATAGGAAGAGACATCAACAAACTCCTCTATATCCGTTAGAATCTCATACCTTGCTATTAGTTCTTCCTCTGTCATATCCTTATTTTTAGCAAAGTCCTTCGGCCAGTATGGGGGATTGGAAATTACAGCGGAAAAACTACCCACCCTAAAGAGACTCTTCAGATCCCTAAAGGATGAGTGTATAACCTCTATCCTACCCTCGAGCTTATTTAGGCTTATACTTCTTCTTAACCTATCAACCATACCTTCCTGAACCTCAACGGCAAATACCTTTAAATTAGGAAACCTCTTCGCCAAAATTAAGGATATAACACCACTTCCGGCACCAAGATCTAAAACCTCTCTATAGGAGCCAAGATCAACAATACCCGCAAGTATAAGAGAATCTAAAGAAAACCTATAGCCGCCCTTTTTCTGAATAACGTAAACATCCCATGCCCTGAGATAGGTTATCTCTTCATCCTCAAGTAATTCCCGCCTTTTCTCTTCCATAACTCTCAAGCTTCTCCAAATAACTCTCATCCTGAGATTCCATGTATATCCTCAATAGGGGTTCCGTACCCGATGCCCTAAACAGTATCCAACTACCATCCTCTAATATGAATTTGACTCCATCCACATCTATTCTAGAGACAACCGACTTTCCCCCTATGCTACTTGGACTCTCATCTATGAGATTTCTTACAACAGCCTTCGCAAAGTCTATACTCTTTACAGTTATATCGAGTCTTCTATAGTGGTGAGGACCGTAGGTATCATCAAGTTCATCGACGAGCTGTGATAAGCACTTGCCCTCGGTTGCCATATACTCGAGAACCAGAAGGGCCGAGAAAGAACCATCCCTCTCGGGTAGATGGAAACAAACGCCTATACCACCAGACTCCTCACCACCCATTATAATCTCATTCCTAGCGAGAAGCTCGGCCATATATTTAAAACCAACAGCTGTTTCTATCACCTCTACCCCGTACCTTTCCGCTATTCGATTGAGTAAACTCGTAGTTGATACGGTCTTTGCTATTCTCCTTTTGGCTTTAGCTATGAGGTTCCCCCTATTCTTTATCAGGTGCTGAAAGATAAGAGCGTATATCTTATGGGGGGATATGAATCTACCCTTATCATCCACCAAGCCCACTCTATCACCGTCACCATCGGTGGCTATACCTACATCCGCATGAAGATCTCTGACCTTCGCTATCAGATCCTGAATATTCTTCTCTATGGGTTCCGGATGCTTAAAGTCAAAAAAGGCGTTTCTGTAATCGTTTATACTTAAGACCCTAACACCTATAGGGCTGAGGATGTCCCTCAGTAAACCTATAGCGGATCCGTACATAGGATTAACAACAACGTTAAAACCACCTGATGCTATGAGTTTTAGATCAATCCTATCATAAACCCATCTTATATAGTCTCCGTATAGGTTCCTAAACTTTATCCTACCATCTCCAATCGCCTCATCAAAATCAACCTTTCTAACCTCTTCCCTATCAAGCAGAGATTCGACTATATCGGTATACTCCTTGCCACAGGCCCCTCCGAGTGGAGTCCTCAGCTTAAAACCGTTATACATGTAAGGGTTATGACTCGCAGTTATCGCCACACCAAAGCCGTAACCGTAATTCACTATGGCAAAAGTAACAAAGGGAGTTGGAACACTTCTATCCGATATGGTAACCCCTATACCATTTCCGGCAAAAACAGAAGCGACAACCTTAGCAAACTCTTCGGAAAAAAATCTAGTATCGTAACCTATAAAGACCCCTTTTTCGTAGGGCCAGTTACCTTTGACAAAAGCAGAAACAGCCTGAGCCACCCTTTCATAATTCTCAAAAGTAGCATCTTTCGCTATTATACCACGCCACCCATCTGTCCCGAACTTGATAGGATGACCCATCGAAACCTCCACTCCTTGATATTGTTGAAATTTGAAATTACCATAGATTAAAATTATTCTCAACTAAAAAGAACTTGAGGAGCATAGGGATGGAGATAATAGAAAAGGGGTACTGGGAATGTGATCCCGAAGAGATAAAGAGATACTTAACAGGTAGCTTTGAAGAAGGACTCGTCGGATTAACCAAATACTCACAGAAAAGAGCGGTAAAGGCCCTTGAGATGGGACTCGAAATAAAAAGTGACGGATTCAACGTCTATGTCGCCGGTATCGAAGGTGTAGGTAAGAAGAAGCTGGTACTCGATATGGTTAAGGAGAAGGCGAATAAACTACCTATCCCACCAGATTGGTGTTATGTGTACAACTTTTCCAATCCTCAGGTACCAAAGGCCATAAAGCTACCACCCGGCAAGGGCAAAGAATTCAAGGAGGATATGAACCAATTTATAGAGAATATAAAGAACGAATTACATCAGGCCTTTGAATCCAAAGAATACGAGGAGAAGGCTACGAGTATAATAGAGAGGGCGAAGGAGGAGAAGGAAGAGTTAACCAGGAAACTAAACCGAATGGCCGAAATGAGCGGATTCGCCCTTAAGTTCACACCGGCAGGCATAATGATGATACCGATAATGGATGGAAGGATAATAGACGAAAATAGACTCCTTGTAGATCCGATACTGAGAGAACAGGTGGAAAGAAGGAGAAGGGAATTTGAACCGCTTATAAGGGATTACATGAACAAGATAAAGGAGATAGATAAGAAGGTAGCCGAGGAACTGAAAAAGCTGAAAGAGGAGGTAGCTCTATTCGTCATAAACCACTATATCGAGGATCTCGTCTCCAAGTATGAGCAACTTAAGGAGGCCTACGAACACATAATGGAAGTCAAAAACGATATAATGAAGAACCTGGATCTATTTCTACAGATACCAATTGCGGTAGAAAATCCATTTATAATGTTACAACTGGAAAAGAACTTTTCGAAATACCAAGTGAACGTTATAGTTGATAATAGCAATTTAAAACATGCCCCCATAGTCTATGAGACAAACCCTACCTATAGCAACCTCTTCGGCAGGATCGCTCTAAGGGCAGAGTTCGGGGTGTATGTAGCCGATTTTACACAGATAGTAGCGGGAAGTATCCATAAGGCAAACGGTGGTTTTCTGATACTAAGGATATGGGATGTTCTTATGAACCCCGGGGTTTGGCATACATTAAAAAAGATGTTACTTCACAAAGAGATAACAATCCAGCCATTCCTGGAAGAACTCGGTATACCTCATCCCATATCGACCGTTATCAGGCCACAACCGATACCTCTCGATCTAAAGGTAATTCTTGTAGGAGATCCCTTTATATTCCACCTACTGGGATTATTCGATCCAGAGTTTGGTAGACTTTTCAAGGTCAAAGCCGAATTCGCCCAGGACATAGAAAACCAGGAGGAAACGAGAAAGGTATTCGCAATAACGATAAACAGTATAGCTAAAAAGGGACAACTGAAAACTTTAAATGAGAGAGGAATGGCCAAACTCTTCGAATATATAGTGAGACTATCGGGAAGTCAGAAGAAGCTATCCCTGTGTATAGATGGAATAATGGATATAGTCAAAGAGGCGAGTTTTTACGCTACAAAGGATGGTTCTCATGAAATAGAGGATAGGCATGTAGAAATGGCTATTAGGGAGAAGATATTTAGAAGTAACCTCATTGAGGAAAAGATAAGGGAATTGGTTAGAGATGGAATAATAATCGTAGATATAGAGGGTAGGAAGATAGGGCAGGTAAACGGGCTAAGCGTAATTGATCTTGGAGATTACTCCTTCGGTAGACCAGTGAGAATAACCGCAAGGGTATTCATGGGTGAAAAGGGGATAATAAACATAGAGAGAGAAGTTGATCTAGCGGGGAAGATCTTCAGCAAAGCGGGTTTTATTCTCTCCGGTTACATATCCGGCAAATATGGAAAAGATCACCCCATAGGACTCAGTGCAACAATAGCCTTTGAGCAGAGTTACTCGATGGTAGAGGGAGATTCCGCTAGTGTTGCGGAACTTTTAGCCATACTATCCGCTATGGCAGAGGTACCTATAAGACAGGACATAGCATTCACAGGTTCGATAGATCAGCACGGTAACGTCCAACCGGTAGGTGGGGTAAATGAGAAGATAGAGGGTTTCTACAGGTTATGTAGAATGTTCGGTAAAAGGGCAGAGGTAGTGATCCCATCGAGAAACAGGGATAATCTCCAGTTGATGTTTGAAGAAAGGGAGGCCCTTAAGAATGGCGAGCTCAGAATAATAGCGATAGACCACATAGATGAAGCTATAGAAATCGCAACTGGAATCAAAGCGGAGGAATTCCACAGACTCGTAGAGAGAAAGCTAATGAAACTTAGAAAGAAGATGGCTAAAAGGAAGGGAACATGATCGTAACCATAGATGGACCAGCAGGTAGCGGTAAAAGCACTGTAGCTAAAATAATAGCTATAAGGTATAACTTTATCTATCTCGATACGGGGGCGATATATAGGTCACTAGCCTATCTTGCTAAGAACCTGGGGATAGATGTTGAGGATGAGGAAAGGGTCATATCCATAATACCTAAAATGAGTATCGATTTTGTCAAAGTCGGAGATAACCAAAGGGTATTTCTAAACGGGATTGATGTGACAGTAGAGATAAGAACCGAAGAGATAGGGATGCTTGCGTCAAAGGTATCAAGGCATAGAGGAGTAAGAAGTTCCCTCCTCGGTTTTCAGAGATCCTTTAAAGAAAAGGGAGATATAGTTGCGGAGGGGAGAGACACCGGAACCGTTGTTTTTCCCGAGGCTGAAGTTAAGGTATTTTTAACCGCAAGTATAGAGGAGAGAGCGAGAAGAAGATGGAAGGAACTTATGGAAAGAGGGATAGAGGAAGACTTTGAAAAGATTCTGGAAAGTATAAAAATAAGAGACGAACAGGATAGTGGTAGAGATATAGCACCCCTTATACCCGCAGAGGATGCAATAATAATAGACACAACCAATCTGAGTATAGAGGATGTGGTAGAAAGGATAGGGAAGATAATAGATGGAAAAAGAGGCCTATAAACTGATAGTAGATGGAAATTTTGAAGATGCGATAAATATATTGGAGGAGCTGAGAAAGAATGGTACCATATCCAGAGAGTCACTATTTAACCTAGCTTTGTGCTACTATAAGCTCGAGAGATTAGATTCTGCGCTAAAGGTGATAGAGGAATATTTCGATGAAAAGGATTCGGATGAGGGAGTACTATTCTTAAAGGGGGTTATCCTTAGAAGGTTGGGAAGACTTGTAGAAGCAAAGGAGATATTCGAAAAACTTGGTTTTAAGGATCTAGCAAGTAGTATCCCAGAGCCTGTAAAGAGAAAACCATTGGATCTTAAGGAGGAAACTGTAGAAGAGCCGGCAATAGAAGAGATTCTTCCGGAACAGGCTCCCACGGTGGTAGAAGAAGCGTTGGAGGAAACCGAACCTACAGAATCCTACATCATGTTAAATACGAATGGATATGTAAGTGTACCTAGGCAATACTTTCTCTGTTACGTCACAACTAACGGGGATATATCGGAAGGGGAGAGAGAAATAGAGACAACAGGTAAGGGTAGACTATATCTCAGTTTAAGGCCGAGGTTATCTGATATTACCTTAACTCAGGGAGAGAAACTATTAGACATAGAGGGGATAAAGATAAAGGTGGAAAAGGGGGAAAAGGCCTTTCATATCATAACCTAAGGTGGTACGTTTCTACCTGCCAACCACCTGTAGAGATTCAGAAACAACCTCTCGTTATCGTAGAATTCCTTCTTCCAGTATGGAACTAGAACATTGGCATTAATAAAGGCTACCCTACCTCTACCCATATTTTCTATAAAAGCCATAGGTTTACCGTTACTATCCTCGAGTATAACTATCTTTCCCGTAGTATCCTCTATTATAGGGATTCTCGCAACCACAAACATAACTTTCCTGACGTTAGTAACGACCGGATTTTTAAGATTGGCAGGTACTCTGAAGACTCTAGATTCCCATTTCTCAAGTTCCTCATACTTAATATCGGGATAGAAGAGACAGGCACTACAGGTTTCATCATCCTTCCCGGTATAAACAACTATACCGCCACCATTTGTTACCCAATTTCTAAGATAGTTAAATAGATCGGTCGATACATACCTTTCCCCAACCCTCAAATCGATCACATTATAGTTTCCTTTCCTATTAACGATAAAATCCCATAGTTCATTGATATTATCCCTATAAACGATAAGAAGTCTAACCTTGTCGAGTTTACCGATATCCTGCGGTGTTAGAGCCAAAGCGTAAGAACCAAAGATAAAGATAAAAACTAAAGTCTTGAAAATCCTTCCCAACATCAGTGTCTAAAATGCCTCATACCGGTAATCACCATTATCATACCGAGCTCATCGGCTCTCTCTATAACCTCCTTGTCCCTTATGGAACCACCTGGGTGTATAACTGCCTTTATACCAAAACTGTGAGCAACCTCTATACCATCGGGGAATGGGAAAAAGGCATCGGAAGCCATATAGGCACCAACAGTGTCATGACCAAACTCCCTAGCCTTCATACCGGCAATCTTGACGGAATCGACTCTACTTACCTGGCCAGCACCAAGCCCTATAAGTTGAAAGTTTTTGGTAAAAACTATAGCGTTAGAACGGACGTGTTTAACAACCTTATAGGCAAAAATCAACTCCTTAAGATCCCTCTCATCGGGTTTTCTGGTAGTAACAACCTCCAATCTCTCGAACAACGATCTATCAACATCCTGAACCAGAATGCCACCTGTAACACTCCTTATATCCTCATTCGCCAGATTACCCCAACCTTCGAACTCTATTACCCTCAAGTTTGGTTTTGTGGATAGTATCTCCAAGGCGGATCCACTATAGGAGGGAGCGAGAACAACTTCGTAAAAGGTTGATACCAATTTCTCAGCAAGAAGTTCATCCACCTCTCTATTTACCACAACTATACCACCGTAACTACTTACAGGATCGGAACTGTAAGCCTTCTCATAGGCTGCAACTATATCATCGGCAATTGCAACACCACAGGGGTTGTTGTGTTTTATTATACAACAGGCAGGCTCCTCAAACTCAAGGATCAACCTGTAACCACTATCCGCATCGAGGATGTTGTTGTAGGAAAGAGGCTTACCTAAATGCTGTTTGAAGGAACCAAAGGCAAATTCACCCGTTTTATAAAGGCTCGCCCTCTGATGGGGATTCTCACCATACCTCAGTTCAAGACTCTTAACCGCACTTATAAGCTTAACCGCTTCATCGGATGCCAACCAATTGGCTATCATACTGTCATAACGGGAAGTTAGAGAGAAAGCTTTTATCGCCAGCCTTTTCCTATCCTCAAGGGTAATGGTACCGTCTTTAAGCTTTTCGGCAACCCAACCGTAATCATCGGGATCCACCACAATGAGGACATGCTCATAATTCTTAGCGGAAGCCCTCACCAGAGATGGTCCGCCTATATCTATCATCTCTATCGAAGGCTGACTCGAAAAAGGATAAAGATTAACAACCACGACATCTATAAGATCGAGATTCAGATTAATAAGGGTATCCATGTGTGCTTTTTTACTCCTATCCGCAAGTATACCCGCGAATATCTTGGGATTCAGAGTCTTTACCCTGCCATCCAACATCTCGGGAAATCCGGTGTAATCGGAAACCTCTATAACATCTATGTTCTCCTGCCTTAGTAGTTTTGCGGTATTACCGGTTGAAATTATATCGTAACCTATACTCTTCAGTACCCTTGCAAAATCCACTATATTCCTCTTATCGTATACACTTACCAAAGCGTATCTCTTCATCCTAACCTCCGAGTAAAGGTATTTTCCTCTTCAAGAAACCTACCCTCTCCTTTATAACTTCCCTAACCTGAGATCTCAAACCCGTCCACCCTGGTATATCCTCGATAAAGGGACCATCATAGCCCTCCAAAACCGATATCTTTAAAAACCTCTCGGGCAACCTATCGGGTAACCTTTTGCCCAAAAGACCTGCGAGAAATATAGTCCATATCCTCGCAACGTTAACTATATCGTATCCTCCACCACCCGTTAGGGCAAAGGGACCGCTATATAGAGACTGTAACTCCCTGGAAACTCTACCGTATATTCCGGTGGTAAGATAAAGACTGGTAAGGGGATCATCCTTATGGGCATCCGCTCCAACCTGTATGAAAAGGAGATCTGGCTCATACTGGATAAGTAGTGGAAAAACCAAGTTCTCAAAAATATACCAGACATCCTCATCCTCGGAATAGCGAGGTATGGGAATGTTAACATTGTAGCCATAACCTTCCCCTTCCCCGAGCTCATCTATCTTCCCCGAAAATGGAAATATATCCTCCTGGTGAATGGAAACTGTGAGCACATCATTTCTACAGTAAAAGGCATCCTGAACCGCATCCCCATGGTGTGCATCCATGTCTAGATAAAATATCCTAAGATCCGGTTTTCTCATTTTAAGTTCGTTAATCGCTATGACTATATCGTTGAGGTAACAGAAGCCACTAGCCCTATCCGGCCATGCATGGTGCATACCGCCACCGGGGTTAAATAGCACCTTACAATCATCGATATGCCTAAGGATAGTTACTGTACCTTTTACAGATTCAAGAGCCCAATCGTATAGACCTTCAACAACCGGATTATCATCCGTACCTAAACCAGCCCCAGTATCACTTACACCGGTCTTTAACTTTTCAAGATAATCCGGATCATGGTAGGTAAGAATGAGTTCCTCATCTATTTTCTCTGGCTTTAGGTAATCGAAGAAACTATCGGTACCGAATATATCCTCAAGTAGCATATAAAATAGCTTAACTCTAAAGGGCCTTAGAGGATGAAACCTACCGAGATCAAAATTGTAGTATTTATCGGAGTATACTATAAGCGCCTCTTTTTCAAAATTCCTCATACTTTGCTCCTATAGTTGACATACGAGTTTAATAGGAGTAATACCTCAAAAAATTTATAGATTTCAATATAAAGGAGGTACTAAAATGAAGGAGTATGTTGTAGCCATAGCGGGAGCAACGGGAGCGGTAGGTAGGGAGATGCTAAAGATCCTGGAGGAGAGGAATTTCCCTGTTAAGGAACTCAGGCTCTTCGCCTCACCCAGATCGGAAGGTATGGAACTCGAATTTAAGGGAGAAAGGATAAAGGTACAGACTCTCAAAAAGGGTGTGTTTAAAGGCTGTGATATAGCCCTATTTTCTTGCGGTGGATCAAGATCATTGGAATTTGCTCCTGACGCAGCAAAGGACGGTTGTGTGGTTATAGATAACTCCAGTGCCTGGCGTATGGATCCGGATGTTCCCCTTGTTGTACCTGAAGTGAATCCCCATGCGGTTGGTGATTATAAGAAGAAGGGTATAATAGCGAATCCAAACTGCTCCACAATACAGATGGTAGTACCCTTAAAGCCCCTCCACGATTACGGCAAGATAAAACACATATTCGTGGCAACGTACCAGTCCACAAGTGGTGCGGGACAAAAGGCCATGGAAGAACTCCTAAAACAAACCATCGATAAACTCAACTTCAAAGGGGAAACTGTAAAGGTGAACTTTGACGGCATAGAGTTCGAAGAATTCAAAGGTAGTGTTTTCGCCCATCAGATAGCCTTTAACTGTCTACCTCATATAGACGTCTTTACCGATAACTTCTATACAAAGGAAGAGATGAAGATGGTAAACGAGACAAGGAAGATAATGGAAGATCCAACTATAAACGTAAGCCCGACAACCGTTAGAGTGCCCGTATTCATAGGTCACAGTGAGGTGGTTACCATAACAACCGAAAAGAAGATCACAAGAGAGAAGGCCATCGAACTACTATCAAACTTCCCGGGTGTAAAGGTGCTCGATGATCCACAGAATGCGGTTTATCCAATGCCAATATTAGCCGCAGGTAGAGACGAATGTTTTGTAGGTAGGATAAGGGAAGATGTGGGGATTGAGAATGGTCTAAGCATGTGGATAGTAGCGGATAACCTCAGAAAAGGAGCTGCTCTTAACGCTGTACAGATTGCAGAAATCCTTATAAGGGACTATCTATAAGAGAAAAGGGAGGGTTTTTATATAATGTTTATGGAGCTACCAGGTTTAGCCTTAACCTTTGATGATGTTTTACTACTACCTCAGAGATCCAGTGTCCTACCTAAGGATGTTGATGTCTCTACGAGACTCACAAGGAATATAAGGATAAATATACCTCTCGTTTCCGCGGCAATGGACACGGTTACAGAAGCGGAACTTGCTATTGCTCTTGCAAGGCAAGGCGGTATCGGGATAATCCACAGGAACATGAGCATAGAAGAGCAGGCAAGGGAAGTCGATAAGGTAAAGAGATCGGAATCGGGCATGATAGTTGATCCGATAACCGTAAGACCATGGCAAAAGATAAGGGAAGCCCTTGAGATAATGGCACGTTACAAGATATCCGGTGTACCCGTTACGTTGGAAGACGGAACACTGGTAGGAATCCTTACAAATAGAGATCTTAGGTTTGAGACTAACTTCGATAAACCGGTCGAAGAGGTTATGACTAAAGAGAACCTTATCACCGCCAAGGAAGGTATTACTCTCGAAGAGGCTAAAAAGATACTACACCAGTACAGGATAGAGAAACTTCCCGTAGTTGATGATCATTTTAAACTAAAAGGGCTTATAACCATAAAGGACATCGAAAAGATAAGAAAGTATCCAAACGCCTGTAAAGACAACCTTGGAAGGCTTAGGGTTGGAGCAGCTGTTGGAGTTGGACCGGAAACGATGGATAGAGTAAAGGCACTTGTTGAGGCAAATGTCGATGTAATCTGTGTCGATACCGCCCATGGACATTCTGAACTCGTGATAGAAACGGTTAAAAAGATAAAGGAGAAGTATCCGGAAATAGACGTGATAGCGGGAAATGTAGCAACACCAGATGCGGTTATAGATCTAATAAAGGCTGGAGCAGATGCTGTTAAGGTAGGAGTAGGCCCAGGCTCGATATGTACCACAAGGATAGTTGCAGGAATAGGTGTCCCGCAACTATCGGCTATAATGTGGTGTGCAAAAGCGGCCAAGGATTATGATATCCCAATAATAGCGGATGGTGGCATAAAGTACTCTGGAGATATAGTAAAGGCACTCGCAGCAGGTGCAAGCTCGGTAATGATAGGGAATCTATTTGCAGGGACAAAGGAAAGTCCTGGTGAGATAATCCTGTATCAGGGGAGAAGTTATAAGGTATACAGAGGCATGGGATCCATAGATGCTATGAAAAAGGGATCCAAGGATAGGTACTTCCAGTCAGAGGATGATAACGAGTTTGAAGGACCAAAGCTCGTACCTGAGGGAATAGAAGGTAGAGTTCCCTATAGAGGACCTGTAGCCGATATGGTCTTCCAGCTTGTTGGGGGACTAAAGGCTGGAATGGGATACGTGGGAGCAAGGAACATAGAGGAGCTACAGAGAAAGGCAAGGTTCGTAAGGATCACCAACGCCGGATTAAGGGAAAGTCATGTACACAACGTTATAATAACCAAGGAAGCACCAAACTACTGGCTCGAATAAATGGAAAACATAGCTATTTTAAGGGAGATTATAAAACCGGAAGAGGAGATTCATACCCATATCTCGGTAGTCTTCATAAGGGGAGATTTGGTCTACAAGATAAAAAAACCTGTTAACTTTGGATTTGTCGATTTTTCAACCCTTGAAAAAAGGAAATTCTACTCTTTAGAGGAAGTTAGACTGAATAGAAGGCTATCCCCCGAGATTTATCTTGGGGTTGAAGAGATAAAAGATAGCAACAATAACCTGATAGATTACGCCGTTATTATGAGAAAGCTCCCGATGGAAAATTCCCTAAAAAACCTGATACTTAGAGGATCGGTAACCGAAAGACACATAGATGTAGTGGTGGACAAAATCGCAGAGTTTCATAAAAATGCTGAGACGAACGAATACATAGCGGAATTCGGGAAGATGGAAAACTTTAGGAGAAATATAGATGAAAACTTCGAGCAGGTAGAAAAGTATGTAGGTATAACGATCGATAAGAGGGACTTTGACATAACAAAAGAACTTACAGAAAGAGCGATTAAGAAACTAACAGATAAGGTTAATATGAGGGCAAAGCAGGGATACGTTAAAAGTTGCCATGGTGATCTTCACTCTGAACACATAGTATTTGCCGAAGGAAAGTGTTACATAATAGACTGTATAGAGTTCAACGAGAGGTTTAGGTTTATAGACATACTTTGTGATATCGCCTTTTTACTGATGGATCTTGACTATCTGGGAAGAAGAGATCTGAGTGAGTATACTTTAAAAAGGTATATAGATATAACGTCACAAAACGACGCCATCGATCTTATAAACCTATTCAAATCTTATAGAGCCTTCGTAAGAGGCAAGGTAAACAGTCTGATGGTTGATGATCCAAATATAGCGAACAAAGAGGAAGTTATAAAAAGAGCAAAAAACTACTTTGAACTTGCAAAAAGCTACTTAGAGGAATTCGCTTGATAATAGTTATATGTGGATTACCAGGTGTTGGTAAGAGCTTTATAGCAAAAAAGCTTGTAGAAACTATAGATAACTCTGCATACATAAATTCAGACGTGGTGAGAAAGAGCCTATTTAACATACCGGTTTTCGAAAGGGTTAGGGAAGATTTAAAAAGCATAGTTTACAGCGAAGAGGCAACAAAAAAGGTCTACGATAGAATGATAAAGGAATCCATAGAATTAGCAAGAAGTGGCAAGATAGTTATATTAGACGCAACATTTAATAAAAAGGAATATCAAATTAAACTTATAGAAGAAGCATCAAAATTTTCTATACCTGTCAAATTTTTTCTTTTGATTGCAGACGATGAAGTTGTAAGGGAAAGACTTAAAAAAAGGGAAAAGGAAGTAAGCATATCAGATGCAAATTACGAAATATACAAGATTATGAAGGAGAAATTTGAAAAACCTGATAATTGTGTTATAATTGATAACAGTGATATAAATCCCGATATAGTTATTAAAAAAATTTTTAAGGAGGTTTACAATGAAGTTCAATAAGATACTATGCGCGGTGGATCTGGAGCATGCTATAACGGAAAAGGTGATCGAGGCAGGCGTTTTTATATCCAAAAATTGCGGTGGTCAACTCATTATACTAAACGTAGTTGAGAAGGAGATACCTCTACTACTAGCGGAAGAGATAATAGCTTTAAGTCCGAACATCGAGACGCTGGATGAAATATTCGAAGGTGTAAAGAAAAAGGCGCAGAAAAAACTCGAAGCTATTGCAAACGAAATAAAAAACAAGTATAATATAGAACCTGTCTATACCGTGGAAATTGGAGAAGCGGTAGATACTATTTTAGAAGTTGCAAAGGGAGAGGGAGTAGATCTGATAGTTTTAGGTTCCCATGGTAAAAGTGGCTTAGAAAAGCTACTCATGGGAAGTGTATCCGAATCGGTGGTAAAGAAGGCTAAATGCTCGGTGTTGGTTATAAAGGGAGGGGTTTAATGAGAATTGAAAGACAGATACTAAGGTGTCTAAAAACCGGCCCCAAATCCTTCTGGGAGCTCAACAACTATCAGGATGCCCATATTGTAGAGTTCTTAGAAGTAATAAAGAAGCTTTTAAATGAAGGAATAATCGGTTACGATGGGAAGAAGTTTTTTCTGGCAAAGGACGTAGACATACAGCCCTATAGAAGTTCAAGGTGTAGTGTCTGTGGTTGTGGTGTTGAGATAAAGGGGTATTTTGAAGGGATATACAGGGAATTCTTAAAGGTAACGGAGAATAGGCCTTTACCCACAAGTAAGTACGATCAGGGTTTTATAAGGCCTATAGATACTATTAGGAGACTAGCTTTTATGTACGAAAGGGGTGATATAGAGGGTAACGACATATTTATTCTCGGAGACGATGATCTTTTGAGTGTAGCCATAGCTCTAACAAACATGGCTAATTCGATAACCGTCGTTGAGATAGATGAGAGGATAAATAAATTCATTCAAGATTTTGCGAAAAGTAGAAACATAAAGAATCTAAGGGTAAAAAGGTACAATGTTATCGAAGAGTTACCTCAGGAAGCAAAGAGAAACTTTGACGTCTTTGTAACGGATCCTGTTGAAACTAAAAAAGGCTTTCTGTTCTTTGTAGGAAGGTGCTTAGAAGCTTTGAAAGGTAAGGGTTCAAGTGGTTACATAGGTCTAACCCACCTTGAAGCCTCACTCAAGAAGTGGTGGACTTTCCAGAAATTCCTTATAGATGCGAATATGGTTATAACCGATATACTTAGAGACTTTACCTACTACCCAGAAAACGAGAATCAGTGGGAACATTTCTATGAAACCTACGAGGTTATGAAACACTTTAACTTACCGATACCGGATGTTGACTGGTACAGATCCTGTTTTCTAAGGTTGGAAGCTATAGATGTGCCTAACATTGATGGATTTAAACTCGACAAACCACAATCGGAAGAGGAAATCTACTTTGACGATGAATCCTGGGCAACACCAAAACCTACGATAGACAGGGAGGATTTAATAATATAAGGTTCCAGAAGGAATCTTTTTATAAAATCCGTTGCCGTTGGTATACCGCCGTCAAGGAGAATAGCTGCGGTAAGGGCCTCAAAGGCATCGGCAAGAACGGTATCGCTATCCCTGAGGCCCTGTTTCTCCTCACCTTTCCCCATAAACAGAAACTCGCCAAGCCCTATTCTCTTCGCAACCTCACTTAAGGTACTTTTTCTAACGAGATAGGACCTCATTACAGACATCCCCGCTTCATCCAAATCGGTATGGGTATAAATATAGTAGGAAACTATAAAGTTTAAAAAGGCATCTCCCAGAAATTCAAACCTTTCGTTATCAAAGGAGAGAGCATTCTCCCTCTGAAAGGCTCGCCTTGTGAGAGCAACAATCAGAATACTCTTATCCTTAAAACTATAGCCGATCTTCGCTTCTAGGTCCCTAACCCTCTCAGTCAACAACTTTTCTAAACACGAGTGTTGCATTAACACCGCCAAAGCCGAAGGAATTGGAAAGAGCAACCCTTACATCAGCCTTTCTGGCAACATTTGGAACATAATCGAGATCACAATCGGGATCGGGATACTCGTAATTTATCGTAGGAGGTATTATCCCTTCCTTTATGGTTAAGATCGTAAAAATAGCTTCCACAGCGCCAGCAGCACCAAGTAGATGACCTATCATGGACTTGTTTGAAGATATCGCTAACTTATAGGCGTGTTCACCAAAGACCCTCTTTATCGCGAGAGTCTCCGTTTTATCGTTAAGAGGTGTTGATGTACCATGGGCATTTATATAGTCAACCTCCTCTGGACTTATACCCGCATCCTTTAAAGCCGCTTTCATACATAAAGCCGCACCTTCACCATCCTCATCGGGCATGGTAATATGAAAAGCATCGCCACTCATACCGTACCCTATGATCTCAGCGTATATCTTAGCCCCTCTCCTCTTAGCCCTCTCATACTCCTCAAGTACAAGTATACCCGCACCCTCACCCATTACAAAACCATCCCTCTCTCTATCAAAGGGTCTACTTGCCCTCTTGGGATCATCGTTTCTCGTTGAGAGGGCCCTCATAACCGAAAAACCAGCTATACCAAGGGGACATATAGCAGCCTCTGCACCACCTGTTATCATAACGTCCGCATCGCCCCTCTGAATTATCTTGAAAGCATCGCCTATAGCGTTACTACCCGTTGCACAGGCAGTACAGACAGCACTCTGTGGCCCCTTGATACCAAACCTTATAGAGACCATACTTGAGGCCATATTAACTATGGCCATAGGGATAAAGAAAGGCGAAATCCTACGAGGACCCTTCTCAAAAAGAGCCCTCGCGTTCTCCTCGATCGTTATCAAACCACCTATACCGGAACCTATCAAAACGCCTATCCTTGTCTTATCCTCACTATCAAGGTCTAGTCCGCTATCTTTAATCGCCTCAACACTAGCGCTAATAGCATACTGTAAGAATAGGTCGGTTCTCCTCAACTCCTTTTTATCGAAATAAAGAGATCCATCAAAGTTCTTAACCTCTGCCGCTATCCTACAACCAAAATCACTGGCATCAAACCTCGTTATATAATCAACACCACTCACACCTTTGATTAAAGCTTCCCAGCTATCCTTCACATTATTGCCAAGGGGAGTAACCGCACCTATACCTGTAACAACAACTCTTCTCTTCAAGCCCCCTTCTCCTCTAACTTCTTTTTAACATACTCAATGGCATCCCTAACCGTTCTTATCTTCTCCGCATCCGTATCGGGGATTTCAATATCAAAGGCCTCTTCGATGGCCATAACAAGCTCAACAGTGTCAAGGGAATCTGCACCAAGATCATCAACGAAGGACGCCTCTGGCTTTACCTCACTTTCATCAACGTTCAACTGCTCAACTATTATCTTTACTATCTTAGCCTCAATCTCCTTAATATCCATCTCCCCCTCCTCAAAAGTTGTTTTTTTATAGACTGAGACCCCCGTCAACCACTATCACTTGTCCTGTTATATACGAAGATGCATCGGAAGACAAGAACCCTATAACTTTTGCAACTTCCTCCGGTCTTCCAACCCTACCGAGAGGAATATTTTCTAACAACTTTTGTTTTACATCCTCCGGTAAAGATACTGTCATATCCGTCTCTATATATCCTGGACAAACCGCATTCACCGTTATACCTCTTGAAGCCACCTCCTTAGCAAGAGCTCTTGTAAAGCCTATTATCCCTGCCTTACTTGCACAATAGTTGGTCTGACCAGGATTACCGATTAGGGCTACCACGCTTGACACGTTTATGATCCTTCCCCACCTTTCCTTCAACATACCCCTTAAAACAGCCTTGGTAACAAGGTAGACACTCTTTAGGTTGTTCAATATAACATCATCCCACTCTTCATCCTTCATCCTGAGTAATATATTATCCCTAACTATACCTGCATTATTGACAAGTACGGTGACGTTACCGTACTCCTTTTCTATCCTTCTTACCATATCTTCAACCTGGGCCCTATCCTTGACATCCGCTTTTACAGCTATAGCCTCTCCACCCCTACTCTTTATCTCTTCAACAAGATTAAGGGCAGCCTCTTCACTTTTAGAGTAGTTGACAGCGACAAGATATCCCATACTTGCAAGCTCAAGCGCAGTTGCCCTACCGATACCCCTTGAAGCGCCTGTAACGAGGGCTATCCTCACCTCAAAACCTCCTCCAATTTATCTATATCCTCAACCTTCTCTAAATTGATTGTTCTGGCATCCTTAACGGTCCTCTTTATAAGACCCGTAAGGACCTTAGATGGTCCCACCTCTATGAACGTATCAACTCCCCTTTCCCTCATGTAGTTAACGGACTGATACCATTTCACACCTTTATAGATCTGTTCAACGAGCAGATCCCTCTCAAGTTCCCCGCTTGAAACGCTACTTGCCGTAACATTGGAAACTATAGGGCAAAGCGGATCCCTAAAGTCAATCTCATATAGGATCGGCTTTAACCTATCAGCAACCGGTTTCATAAGGGAACAGTGAAAGGGTGCACTAACGTTTAAGGGTATCAATCTCTTCGCACCTTTACTTTTAGCAATCTCTACAAACCTATCCACATCCTCACTTCTACCTGAAACGACTATCTGATCGGGGGAATTATAGTTTGCAGGCTCCACTACCCCACCCGCCTCCTTACAAAGGGCCTCGACCACATCAGTGGATAGACCCATTACAGCTACCATCTTGCCTTCACCAACGGGGACCGCCTCCTGCATAAACCTTCCCCTCATCCTAACCGCATAAACCGCATTACTAAAGGACATAACACCCCCAGCAACACAGGCGGTATATTCACCGAGGCTATGACCGGCAAAGAAAGCTACAGAATCAAACCTATCCTTTATAACACTATATAGGGCGTAACTTACGGTCAAAATTGCAGGTTGAGCATTTTCCGTAAGCCTCAACTCCTCTTCCGAAGACTCAAAAATGAGCTTTCTCATATCTAGCTTGAGTGTATCAGATGCCTCCTCAAATAGACTCCTTACAACCTCAAAGTTATCGTAAAAATCCTTACCCATACCAACATACTGGGATCCCTGACCAGGGAAAACTACCGCAATCATTCCCCATACTCCTCGTATAGTTTCCTCAGTAACTCTTTTGCACCATTTATAATGCTATCGATGATCTCCTTTACCGATAACTCCTCGTTAAGCATACCAACAATCTGACCTGCCATAACTGAACCCCATTCAACATCACCCTCGAGGGCAGCCCTCCTTAAGGCACCAACCCCAAGTTTCTCTATCTCCTCTTTACTTGCCCCACTTCTCTCAAGCTCTTCGAATTTCCTTGCTAATTTGTTTTTTATCACCCTAACGGGATGACCCGTCGTAATACCGGTAACAACCGTATCCCTATCCTTAGCCTTTATATACATTTCCTTCCACTTCGGATGAACCCTACATTCCTTAGATAAGGCAAAACGAGTTCCCATCTGTACTCCCTCTGCACCGAGACAAAAGGCGGCTAAAAAACCCCTCGCATCAGCGATCCCACCTGCCGCTATAACAGGAATACTCACCGCATCAACCACCTGAGGAACAAGTGCCATGGTTGTAATTTCTCCAATATGGCCACCAGACTCCATGCCCTCCGCTATAACCGCATCCGCACCTTCCCTTTCCATCCTCTTAGCAAGGGCAACGGATGCAACCACAGGTATAACCTTTATACCTGCGGATTTAAAGGCATCCATGTATTTACCCGGATTACCGGCTCCAGTTGTAACAACCTTGACCTTCTCCTCTATCACGACCTTCACGACCTCATCTATATATGGGGACATGAGCATCAGATTAACTCCGAAGGGTTTGCTTGTCATCTCTTTGGCCTTTCTGATCTGCTCTCTAACCTCATCGGGAGTTAGATGGCCCGCAGCGATTATACCGAGGCCACCAGCTTCGGAGACACTAGCCGCAAGGTAATAGTCGGATACCCAAGCCATACCACCCTGAAATATCGGATACTCTATACCGCAAATTTCACATATCCTTGTCCTAAACATAGAAAACCCTCCCCAACTAAACTTCAACAACCATAGCTCCCCAGGTTAAACCTGCACCAAAGGCAACGAGTAAAACCTTATCCCCCTTTTTTATCCTACCATCATCTATAGCCTCACATAGAGCTATAGGGATACTTGCCGCGGAGGTGTTACCGTATCTATCAACGTTAACGATAACCCTATCCATAGGGATATCCAACCTCTTAGCAAGGGCCTGAATGATCCTTATATTGGCCTGATGAGGAACCACCCAATCTATATCGGAACTGGTCATGTTAAGCTTTTCGAGTAAACTAACGGAAACATCCCCCATACTTCTCACCGCAAGT
This sequence comes from uncultured Aquificales bacterium, assembly GCA_964590075.1. Lineage (GTDB taxonomy): Bacteria > Thermosulfidibacterota > Thermosulfidibacteria > Thermosulfidibacterales > Thermosulfidibacteraceae > JAGDVO01. Next base: position 137,446 of record CAZPXS010000001.1, on the reverse strand, counting down.
TTAAAGACCTCGTTTCCCTTCATCTTTACATAGTGTAGCTTGTTATCTATAGTTTCATGGGTAAGTGGTACCTTCACACCACGGGCAGGTAATATCAGCAAATCCCCATAGTTACCGTCAGCGTGTAACTCCCACCCTATTATCCCTCTATCAACATCACTTGTAGAAACTATAGCCGCACCTGCACCATCCCCGAATAATACATAGGTACTTCTATCTTCAGGGTCCACTATTTTAAATATCTCTTCCGCTCCAATCACGAGAATATTTTTAAAGGATCCGGATCTAACAAGGCTATCCGCAAGGGCAAGAGCGTATATAAAACCCGTACATCCAGCCGCGATATCGACAGCTGGGACTCCTACCAAACCAAGCTTTGAACCTATTATACAAGCGGTGGACGGAAAGAGGTGATCGGGAGTAGCGGTAGCACATATTATAAAATCAACATCCCCATAATCTATACCCGCTCTATTTATAGCGATTTTTGAAGCCTCAACAGCAAGATCTGAGGTATACTCATCATCCCTTGCCCTTCTTCTCTCCCTTATCCCCGTTCTCTCCACTATCCATTCATCGCTTGTATCAAGGATCTTCTCCAGATCGAAATTAGTAACCACTTCCTCGGGAACATAAAAACCAAGCCCCTTTAAGATAGCCCCCATCAGGTCCCCCTTTAACTCAGTTTCTACCTATCCCCCTCAACCTATTCTTGATATAGGATAACCAACCCTCTTTAGTAACGCTCTCTTCACTGGATTTTTCTGCAAATCTTTCAAAGTAACTCTCTATCCTATGGTTTATCTTATTTTCAACAAGCTCAACCGCCCTTAAGATAGCGTTGGATATAGCGATATCGTTACTTGCTCCGTGAGCGATTATACAGATCCCTCTAACACCTATCAGTGGAGCACCACCGTACTCCCTGTAATCTATGCTTTTTTTAAGCTTCATGAATCTACTTCTGACAAGCAGAAAGGATAACTTTGTAAGAAGATTTGAACCATAAAGTTCCTTTAAGAGATAGGATATATAGTTTTCAGCGCTTTCACTTACCTTGAGAACAAGATTACCGATGTAACCATCACACACAACCACATCGCTTATACCCATATACAATTCCTTAGCCTCAACGTTACCTATAAAGTTAACAATCTCAACTTCCCTAAGTAACCTATTGGCCTCCTTGACTATACTGTTACCCTTTACATCCTCCTCTCCTATGTTAAGTAAACCGACTTTAGGTCTATCCTTACCGAGAATTATCTCGGCATACATGGAACCCATAATTGCAAAATCAACGAGATGTTCCGGCTTACTATCAACATTCGCCCCAGCATCTATAAGGACAAACCTGCCTTTTCTACAGGGTAGTAAAACAGCTATGGCGGGTCTTCTCACCCATGGTATCGTACCGAGAATAAGTTTTGCTCCAACCATAACAGCACCAGTATTACCCGCACTAACAAAAGCATCAGCCTGACCGTCCTTCACGAGAGATAGACCCACCGCTATTGAAGACTTCTTCTTACTCCTTAGAGCACTAACGGGATTCTCATCCGTACCTATACTTTCAGGAGCGTGTTTTATCAAAAGCCGTGGTTCTCCGTTTACTCCAAGAACTCTAAGCTCCCTCTCTATTACCTCACTATCCCCGACAAGTATTATCTCGTGATCTATCCTCTTGAGGGCTATAAGCGCACCTTTAATGATCTGGGTGGGAGCATAATCCCCACCCATAACATCAAGAGCTATTCTCAATCTTCCTCAACCTCCAGAACACGTCTACCCTTATAGAAACCACAGGATGGACATGCCCTATGAGGTAGCTTTGGCTCCTGACAGTTTGGACATACGGAAAGAATAGGAGCCTTGAATTTGAGCTTCCACTGATACCTTCTCTTATCCCTTCTTGACCTTGATGTACGATTCTTCGGTACCGCCATCTCCCTACTCCTTTTCAAGTTTTTCTTTTAATTTGATAAGGGACTCCCACCTCGGATCACGGATCCCCTTTGGACAATCACAGGGACCTTCATTCAAATCTTTACCACACACCGGGCATATACCCTTACAATCCTCTTGACAGAGTGGTTTCATGGGAATAGCAAGGTATATCTGTTCCATATATATACTCTCGAGATCTATCTCACCATGGGAATAATAGCAGGTATCGAGATCTTCCATACTAAGGTGTGTCCTCTCCCTAAAGAGTATATCGTCTATAGGATAATAGTCCTCATCTATACTTCTCTCCACAGCAAAACCATAGGTCTTAAGACACCTACTACAGGTAAGCTCTATAACAACCCTCACGTTGCCCTTTATATGAACCCTACCAGCCTCGTGGGCCTTAACAAACAGACTACCACTTATATTCTCTAAAACAGGCAATTCCTCATCAAATACCCTTATGGTACTTCTCGTATCCTCAATCCTATGTAAAAACCCTTCCTCCGGTATATCCACAACCCTTATCTTCATGAGCCTCTCCTTTTGACTAAACCTTTAATTTACAAAAATATTCAGTTTATTTCAATAACCACTATCTCAGGTGGCGATAAAACCCTTATAGGTAATCCCCAGGTCCCAACCCCACCTGAAACGTAGGTGGTATAACCGTTCACTTTAAAGAGACCGTAATCCTTACCCCTATAGTATAGATAAGTCAATAACCTGAAGGGTAGTATCTGGCCCCTATGGGTATGGCCGGCAAGGAAAAGATCAAACTTAACATTGATATCAGTTAACTTTGGCCTATGTCTCACAATTATTCTATAGTGACCATCTTTGTCTTTGTACAAACCCTCGTTAAAGGGCAAGATCTCATCGATACCACAGATTTCTAAGCCACTATCCTTGACAACACAATTACCAGGTAAAAGCCTAAACCCAATTTTTTCGTGTACATACTTTGACACCCCAGAACCAACATAGTACTCATGATTACCCATAACCGCTAACTTTTCCCCCTCTAAACCCTTAAGGATCTCCACAAGATCATCTCTCCTATCACCGTAAAAATCAACGAGATCACCTCCGGATATAACGATATCTGGTTTATAACTATTGATGAGTCTTACAAATTTCTCTATAAAAGCTTTTCTTGTAGTAACGGAAATGTGTAAATCCGAGAAAAACACTATATTAACCTTGTTTTTGACAAGAGGCGTATCTATCTTTATTTTTCTCACATATACATTATCAGCTTCGTAAAAGCCGTACAAAAATAACAAACTAGATAAAATCATCGATACTTTAACTGGTAAAAATAACATGGTTACAAACAAAAAAGCAGAGTAAAATAACCAAAAATAAGCTATAACAGAAATTACAAAAATAACTTTCTTTTGAACTAAATCATAGGTAAACTTAAACATTATAAAATAAAATATCGTGTATAAGCATAAAAATATAACAACTTTTGCTAACAAATTGTGGTTACTGCTTTTAAGTTTGTAGTAAATAAAATAATTGTAGGAAATAAAAGTTGGGATAACTAAAAGTAGAAAAGCTACCTTTGTCACGCAATCTTCCTTTTCAACCAAACCTTAAATTTCCTATAGGCCTTTTTAAGGGTAAATATTAGTGCCTCTATTTTACTTGGTCTCATGAAGTAGAAGGTATCCTCTTCCTTTCTAACTATCACCCTCTCTCCCACCTTATAAGTCACATCGGCAACTGCCCTTGCGAGTATCCTGTGGCCACTTGGTAGAGATACAAGGCCAAGTACCAAGGGGCTCGGGAAACCCTCTGGTGGCACATTCAAAACCGTATAGGCATCGAGAACGCCTACCTCAGAGACTCTTATCGGATCCTTCTTATGGTGGGAAGCATCAACTATTTCCCTTTTGAAATCGAAACCCTTCCCTATAGGTACCCCCGGTCTCTCAAATATTATAACCACGTTGTTGTTAGATAGACCCCCGATACTGTGTAGTAACGCTATATCGTTCCTCTTAACCCTCCTTTCCGGTGGTACCAATCCCCTCATCTGCCAGACTATCTCCACAGCCTGAGCAAGTCCACTTGCCCCTACCGGATGACCTCTCGCCTTGAGTCCTCCACTCACATTGACAGGCAATCTACCATCAACAAGAGTCTCGCCCTTTTCGACAGCCTTCCAGCCTTTACCTTCCTCAAAGAAGCCTAGATCCTCACTCGCTATTATCTCAAAACATGTAAAGGCATCGTGTAACTCTGCAAACTGTATATCTTCTGGGTTTCTATTGGCCATCTTGTAGGCTTCTCTAGCAGCTATTCTTGCAGCGTTAAAATGGTGTAAAAAGACCCTATGCCTAACTGCAAGCGTATCGGTACCATGCCCCAAACCCGAAATTCTAACATCGGTTCTATAGGATGTTAAAACACAGGCACAGGCACCATCGGTAATAGGTGCACAATCGTATAGTCTCAGGGGGTAGGATATCATCCTCGACGAAAAGTAGTCCTCCTCGGTTATCGGATTCCTAAATTGGGCGTACTCATTGAGAGAACCGTAATAATGGTTTTTAATGGCTATTTTACAGAGGATCTTTTCGAGCTTCTTTATAGATAAATTGGAGTAATGGGCGTAAGACTGAGTGACCATGGCAGCAAGGGCAACCATACTCGCACCTGAGTTTCTCTCAATCGGTTCTATAACCTCCGCAAGTATCCTTGTAACTTTGCTTGTAGGCAAATGGGTCATCTTTTCGCCGGCAACAACAAGGACTCTTGAGAACCTACCAGATGCAACAGCCATAAAGGCAACCTCTAAGACACTTGCCCCACTTGACGAAGCGGTCTCTATCTTCCACGCAGGTATGCCACTCATATTGAGTCTATCGGCTACCATGGTAGCGATGTTGCCATCGCCCGTAAACTCCTCGGGGTTCTGGCTACCAACAAATATAGCCTCAACCACATCGGTAGAACTATCCTCCAAAGCCTTTATAGAAGCCATAGCCATAAGATCAACGAGTGTCTTATCGGGATATTTACCAAAGGGTATCATTCCAACGCCGTCGATATAAACATCCCTCATAGTTCTCTATTCCTTAAAGGGAAAAGTATTCTTTAAAGGGAAAAGAGAGATTTGAATAGGGACTCGCTACCCTCTCTAAACTTAACAAGGGCATCGTTAATCGCTAACTTAACGAGGAGTTCCAATGTTTCTCTATCCTTGATTACACTATCATCTATCTCAACAGAGGCAACCTCCAGAGATCCCTTTATAACAACTTTAACCATACCACCTCCAGCCTCACCTACAAACTCCCTGTTCTTAATATCCTCCTTCATATCCTCAAGGTTGGCTTTGATCCTCTGTATCTGCTTCATAAGTTCCATTATGTTCATGATGTTTTCCTCCTCGCGTTCTTAACATCCACTATCACAGCCTCTGGAAACAAAGAGAGTATCTTTTTAACCGTTACACTCTCCCTTGCAAGTTCCCTCAAACCAAGCCTCTCCTCCCTCTTCTCTTCAACTACAGTATCTTCCTTTTTCTTCGAGTCATCCTCCAGAATAACCTCTACACCGTAACTATCAGCGATACTTCTTACCTCGTCAAACTTCTTGATAAGGATCTCCCTACTTGTATCTATCAACTCGGAAAGCTTTACGATAAGTTTACCGTCAGCTAGACTAACAGCTTTCTCCACCGCCTTCCACCAGCTATATTTTTTACTGAGTTCATCTATCAAACTATACTTGCTATCTCCATCTTTTGTATCCCTTGTATCCGATTTAACATATGTATCTTCACTATCCACCCTATTATCAACCTGAAGTTTTGCTATATCGGCACTTACACCAATCTCCCCCTTGTCGATCAAGATAGCCTTTTCCAAAGTACATGACCCTACATTTTCCAAATTTGAAATATCAAGATTTTCAAGTGTACTAATTAGTCTTGCTATACTCTCAAGGGGTGGTAGAGTTGTAAGTCTAATTATCTCGGCCTCAAATAGCATCTCCGGGTATGGATGCCTTCTTATCTCTTCCGCGATCCTTATAAAACTCCTAAAGAGGCTATAGTATCTAACCGCATCCTCAATCCTTCTTTCGAGACCACTTCTCTTAAGGTTATACCTTATGTAATCCAGTATACCACTTGTAAAAGTACCTATATCGTAACCCCTTTTTATAACGTACTCATCAAGTAACCTAAGGGCACCTTCCAGATCGTTTTTCAGTATCGATTTTACAAACTCTTCGATAACAAAGGCGTCAATGAGTCCAAGAGCCTCTCTTGTGGCACTTTCAGTTATATTAGCTCCAGAATAGGCGATAACCTGTTCAAGTAGCATCTCCGCATCTCTAAGTGATCCTTCAGCAGTTCTTGCTATAATCTCAAGAGCGCTCCTCTCGTAACCTATCCCTTCCTTGTCGCATATGGAGGCGAGAATACTCACAGCTTCATCAAAAGTAAGCGGCTTAAAATCAAACCTTATACAACGGGATAGTATAGTATTAGGGATCTTTCTAGCCTCGGTTGTAGCAAGTAGAAAAACTACGAAATGTGGCGGCTCCTCCAGTGTCTTCAAAAGAGCGTTAAATGCCTGTTCTGTGAGCATATGGACCTCATCTATTATATAGACCTTGTACCTACCCTTAATGGGCGAGAGTCTTACGCTATCCCTGAGTTCCCTTATCTCATCTATTCCTCTATTACTTGCGGCGTCCATCTCTATAACATCCGGGAAAACTCCTTTATCTATCTCGATACAGTTCTGACAGGTAAGACAGGGTTCCTCTCCAGGGCCATTCAAACAGTTTAAGGCCTTAGCAAAGATCCTTGCTATACTGGTTTTACCTACACCCCTCGGGCCGGAAAAGAGATAGGAATGGGCTATTTTCCCACTTTTTATGGCTCTCTTTAGAGTTTCCACAACATGTCTTTGGCCGACAACTTCACCGAAAGATCTTGGTCTCCACCTTCTCGCTATTACCTGATAGTTATACATCTCTCCAATTCACTCAAATTAAACCTTACAAATTCAATGTAACTCTTTTCCTTTCCCCTACCAAGAGGATAGAGGGTAACACTACAGGCCTTTAACTCACCAGCTATCCTATCTACGATAGATGGATCATGGCCCGCATCGTTTATGACTACTATGTTTTTTCTACCCTTTGCCTTCTCTACAAGCTTTAAGACATCCTTTATAGTTGGCTCCCTGTGGGGTGTAGTTTCTATTGAACCGATATAGTCAAGATTCAACTCACCGATAAGATACCTCCAGGCACCGTGCCTATCAATTATGGCAAATCCCTTATTACCAAACTTTCCTCTATAATGGGAAAGGATACCATCAATTTCCCTACCCAAACTCCAGGCTCTCTTTCTATAGAACTCCGAGTGGGCAGGATCAAGTTGAGCAAAAACCTGAGCGAGTTTTAAAACTCGCTGTTTAACATGGATAAGTGACAACCATAAATGGGGATCCCTCCTATCGTTAAGTCCCTTTTCGCATAGATAAACCACATTTTTCTTCCTACCAAGAACGGACTTTAGGGGCTCTTCTATCCCACAACCTACAGCGAAAACCACATCAGCCTCTCTTATAGCCTGAGTATCACCGTAGGTGACTTCATAGCCATGGGGACTTACGTTTAAAGACTTAAGATAGCTAACTTCCACGTAATCTCCACCAACATCCTTTGCGATAAGATAGAGTGGATATATGGATGCAACAACCCTTATTCTCGCAAAAGCCATATCGATAAAACCAACCAACACCAGAATAACGAGAAATATAAAGCGGGCCATAAAAAAATAACCTCCAGAAGGAGTCTTCTCGGGATATAATAATAAAAAGGGGATGGGCTTTCAACCCATCCCCTATCACAACAGGAGGTGGAAGGAATTAGAACTTATAGGTGAGATAGGCGCTTACGCCGTACTGCTTGCCATCGAGATTTTCACCGAGATACTTGGTATCATCGTTAACGTACCTATAGATACCGGTAACTTTAAGACCGAGGTTCTTGTAGAGGGTCCAGTCGAAGCCGAGACTTGCCTCAAAGATGTTGTACTTAAGCTCGGTCCACCTGTCAAGATTCTTTAGGTGGGTTGGATCGAAGGTCATTAGATAGTAGATTCCATTCATAGAGCCAAATATACTTGTCTGTCCACCAGTATAATTGACGTCAGGCCAGAGGAGATAATCGCTAGTTAAAGGATAGGTTCCAGGGGTTGGATAATTTGGCGAGTCGCTATAGGCCTTGGAGTAGGTGTAGCTTAGATCAGCAAATACCTTGAAGTTCTTGAGTAACTGGTAGTCTAAAGATAGGTATGTCACCCAGTTATACATCTTATAATCCACATCATCATAGACGGAACCTGCTCTCTGGCTACCGAAGGTACTGCCAGCACATGCTCTATAGGCATCTACAAAGAGTTTCTGCTGGGTTTTGGTATAATCGAATATACTACCAAGATTAACGGTTAGCTTTTCAATAGGCATATAGGATACGGTTAGACCAGCATAGTATCTATCGAGTTTGTAGTCGTTCTCTACGTCATCGTTCTTTTCGTACCTGTAGCTAAGGTCAAGCGATGCTATCAAGTTGGCGATAGGATTCCACGTGGTGTAGAGTTTAACCTCATGGGTATCCTTAGCAATATTGCTACCGTATCCACGTTTCTCAAGGTTATAGAAGAAAACATAGGGATAATTGGGACCTAACTGTTGATACTCAAGGCCTACACTCTTAGAGGTGAGAGGATCATCAACATACTGGTACATATAACTTAACCTGAAATTAACCTTCTCAATCGGTCTACCGGATAGGGCTAACTTAACGTTATGAATCTGGGTTGTGTCATCTTTAAGGAACCTTTCATCGTCTAAGCAAACAGTCTGTACCTGTCCATTTATCCATCCATTATAACAGGCAGGAGTCCAGTAATCCTTCCAGACACTGTTATCCCTTTCTATCCTCTTATACTGATAATTACCTGTTAGAGTATAGTTCTTGGCAAGCTTGTAACTAAAGTCAAACTTGGCCTCATAGACATCTCTGTCAAGTATCGATTTTCTCGTATAGTCAAAGCTTGAAACTGGTATACCGCCATAGGTGTTAATAGTTGGATAGTTCGCTAGATCAGTCATTTTAACCTTAACATCATCATTATTGATGTTATAGTATCTTCCGGTAAGGGATAATGTTAGGCCATCTATCGATTTATTGACGAGTCTTATAGCGTAAGAGCTACTTGTGTATTGCTTATCGGTATAGTTGTTTCTGGTAGTATCCCAGTAGCCCTGTAATACCGCTGTGGTAACAAAGGGTAGATCCAACCTTGCAACAACCTTATCGGTATGTCTCTCTATATCCGGTATCTCATCGTAGTATATGGGATACGTTTGATTATTACCGTATATAATTCTATCAGCCATCCTAAAAGGTATACCACCGGTATATTTATCATAATTAAGAGAAGGCATACCGTCTCTTCTATTATCGAAGGTCCTCCAGGTGTGGGAGTAATCTACGCTTACAAAGTTCCAGTTGAATTTTGCTCCAAGGGTAATGTCTCTCGTCCTCTCGTCTATCCTTGACGTTTCAGCAACGTCATGACAGGGAGCACATTTACCTATCATAACAAAGGCCTGATGCCAACCCTGTCTCACTTCCTGTTCAAAGCTAAAGTACGGTTTTACATAGGAAAAGAAAGGTAATGTCATCTCCACATCAAACTTAGTTTTGCTCCTTCTTATCATGTTTTTGTCCGGAGAAGTACTCGAAAGATCCTCAAGTAGTAGAGACTGGATACCAGGGACAGCTACGGTTGAACCTGGAGCTAAAGACGTTGAATTAAAAACTGGATTAGCTGCAGTCCAACCTCTAATAGTAGCACCATTAACGCCGCTTACTGTAGTACCAAAGGTGAAATTACCGTAATACATGCCCTTTTCCATATAGTCGTGTTGGAGTCTATGGATGAAACTATCGTAGCTATAGCCTATTTTAAAAACCCTACCGAGACTGAAATCCGCTATAAAGTTCTTATCATCCTTGGTGTAGTAGTAAACACCAAAGCTACCATCAAGGGCTCCGGCATTTACCTTACCCTTAATCTCCCCACTGGGATAGGATTTGGCACTATCATACTCACTCACCTTAGCGGGATTATCCTTGCTACCTATCCCGGTATAGCCGAGATTAATATCAAGGGATACAGGGTTATCACCCGCTACCGCGGTTCCTACCATCAAACCTAAGGTTAGTATACCTGCTATCAACCGCCTCATAGCCTCACCTCCTCTATGTTACTTCACTATTTGTTTTCCGCCACCGGTCATCCTGCTACCACCGCCAGTAACAGTGAGTGATGGCAAATCAGATCCATGAATGGATGAGTGACATCTTGTACACTTAGTATTCATGGCCTTAGCCATTGAGTAAGAATGTGGTGAAGATACGATTGGGACGTAATTAGATCCTAATACACGATAAACTACCCCATTTTCATCTCTACACCATACCCCACTAGGTAGAGAAGTAGTGCTAGGACATATAGCCAAAATACTGGGATCAGTAATACCAGCAGTACTTAGTATTCGATTCGTTGCAGGAGTGAATCCAGCATGGAAGTGCATACTATGGCACTGTAGACATATGAATGGTTCATTCTGTTTGAGAAGATTATTTGCAACGGTACCATGAGGATTGTGGCATATCGTACAATCCTCATTCACAGGAGCATGCTCAAAGACGTATGGACCACCCTTTTCCTGGTGGCATTTCAAACATAACTCGTTCTTATCCATACTGGCCCTTACCATCTTGTCAACGGTTGTTCCATGAGGATTGTGACATTCGCTACAGGTCATCTTTCCTTCCTTTACCGGGTGATGGTTTGGCATCCTGGTCTGTGCCATTATATCCTTATGGCAGTCGAAACATAGTTCTGGCTCTGTCTTCTTGAGATAAGACTCTTTTGTAAAGCTCTTCCTGTAGCCGAGTACATCCCTTCCCTTGGTTTCTCCATGCATGGTGTGACAACTGGTACAAGCTACACCCTCAAGATCATGCCTTGAGCCATGCCACATAGCGGTCTCGCCATCCTTGTGGCACTGGATACATAAGGTACTCGCCTCAACTCCAGATATCTTAGCCGGATTAACAATCAGGCTTGGGTCACCACTTTCGGCGTGTTTGCTACCAGGTCCATGACAACTCTCACAACCCGGCTTGACACCGAAAGGACTGGTCTCCCAATCGGCGAGCTTGGCATGAACGTTATCCTTCTTGAACTTCTCCCCCAAATCCCCGTGACACTCGAGACACTTCTCATTTCCTACATAGGTAGCACCAGCTGGGAATTTGGGTAGGGCCCTACTCGCGCTCTCCTTCCTAACATTGACATTACTACAGGCACCAAGTAACCCCACAAGTCCTAAAGCCACCAAAATCTTCCACCGCATCCTCCTACCTCCAAAATAGATTGATTAAGCTTAAAACCATAACATGATAAGCTTTTACCATAGTGAATATTATCTCATAACTTGAACTATGTCAAGATGTCAAGAAAGATTTTATCAATAGGTAAGGATCCTTGTTAATCCAAGCTTTTTAGCATAATTCACGACTTCCATATATTCCTCTAACTTTGGCCTTCTTGCAATCTCAGGATACTCCTTGGCCTTATAGTGAGGAAAGTACTGGAACATAATATTGACATAGGTATTCTTGGAAATCTCATTAGCTATAAAATCAAGAATCCTCTTCGAATCCTCAACAAAACCCGGCATAACAAGATGCCTCACAAGTAAACCCCTCACCGCTATACCATCCTCAATAACAAGATCCCCAACCTGATCGTACATAATCTTTGTAACCCTTTTCACTATATTAGGATATTCTGATGAACTTAAATATTTTTGGCTTGCTATTGTGTCAAAGAACTTTATATCTGGCATGTATATATCTATCATACCATCGAGTCTCTCTATAACCTTGGGAGAGTCAAAACCACTTGTGTTATAGACGATAGGTATGTCAAGACCCCTACCTATAGCGATATATAAAGCCTTTAGTATCTGGGGAATGTAATGTGTAGGAGTAACGAGATTTATGTTGTGGCAACCTTTCCTTTTAAGGTAGATCATCATATCCGCAAGATCCTCAATCTCAACATACTCGCCGTAACCAAGATGACTTATGTCGTAATTCTGACAAAAGACGCAACCAAGATTACAGTTAGTAAAAAATATAGTTCCGGAACCATATTTTCCAACAAGTGGGGGCTCCTCGCCGAAATGCGGTCCATAGGAAGAAACCTTGACAACATCTATACTCCTACAAAAACCAACCTCACCCTTTAACCTGTTGACACCACACTCCCTCGGACATAACCTACATTCTCTCAAACTCTCATAAAGCTCATCGGCAACGATTTTTAACCTACCAACATTATCGTTATAAATAGCCACTACTCTATAACCTCCAGATACACTTTGGCTTGACTTGCCCAGGTTGTACCGATGTAATTCTTAACTATCTCCTTGAACAATTTTTTCGCCTCTTCCCTCTCACCATCCCTCAGTTTAAAAAGAGCCCTGTAAAAGATTATGCCTGGAGATTCAACTTCAAGGTCAATAGCATCATTTAAGTATCTTCTCGCATTCTGATAATCACCTACCTCCAGATAATATCTTATAAGAGCTTCATAGGCCACACTATAGAAGGGATTGTAGGATAAAGCTTTGTTTAACAACTCTATGGCCTCGGTATCGTTACCTTTGGCAAAATAGGCCTGTGCCATATTGGTAAGAGGTATCTCCGGTTTCGGATAAAGACTATTTGATAGAGCTTTCTTAGCAGCCTCGATAGCCTCATCGTACTTCCCCATCGCTATCAAACAGGCCGATAGGTTACTATAGGCCTCCGAGTAATCAGGTCTAAGAGCTACCGCCCTTTCGTAGCTCGAATAGGCCTTATCGAAAGCGGAAACTCCCATGTAAGCTAAACCAAGATAATTGTATAACTCCGGCGTTTCCCTTATCCTCTTTAACTCCTCTAATTCACTTATAGCCCTCTGGTAATGCCCACTTACCACATAACTAATAGCCATCTGCAACCTATAATCGTAGCTTTCGGTAACGGTGAAATTCCCAACCTCCACTTTATTAGTAGGCTCACAGGATATTAAAAACAAGGCTAATAAAAACAAAGAAAACAACCCGTATCGTGGTAACGACCTATATTCTCGCATATTCCGCCTCCTTTGGATCAAGCATCCTCCTTAAACCCTCTCCCAAGAGATTATAGGACAAAACAGTTATGAATATCGCAAGCCCAGGAAACACAGTTAACCACCATGCTATATCTATAAGATCCTTACCGGCGGATAGCATCTGGCCCCAACTCGGCGTGGGTGGCTGAATACCTATGCCCAGGAAGCTAAGAGCAGACTCGATAAGAACAGCCTGAGCAACCCCAAGAGTAGCGGAAACAAGTAGAGGTCCGAAGGAATTGGGTATCACATGTCTTGTTAGTATCTTCCAGGTAGGAGTACCTATAACCCTGGCATATAGGACGTAACCCTGCTCCCTTATAACAAGGACCTCGGCTCTCACAAGTCTTGCCGGAGTCATCCATGAGGTTAAACCTATTATAACCATAATGTTAAACATACTCGGTTTAAAGACACTAACGACAGTTAAAATTAGAAAAAAGGTAGGGAAACAGAGCATAATATCCACAAAACGCATAATTAAAGAGTCAACCCAACCACCGTAGTAACCACTTATAGCCCCGAGAATCATCCCTATTATCGTGGAGATGATAACAGCAACAAAACCGACTAATGTTGATACCCTCGCCCCATATATAACCCTACTTAAAACATCCCTACCAAGATAATCGGTACCAAAGGGATGGGAGTGAGAGGGGGGTAGGAGAATGGCACCAGGATCTATCCTATCGTAGGGGTAAGGTGCTATAACTGGCGCAAGTATGGCAACGATAAGAATGAAAGAAACAAGAATAAGTCCGACAAGGAAAACACCATTTACCCTTTTCATCTAAACATACTTTACAACACTAAACCGCTTCAACCCTCTCAACTTCCTTAACCTTTGATTTTATAAACCTTTCAATTCCCATCTTGAGGGTAACCATAGAATAGGGGCAACAACCGCAGGTGCCAACGAGTCTGACCTTAACAACACCATCATCGCTAATCTCTACAACCTCAACATCCCCACCATCGGCCTGTATCGCTGGCCTTATCTCTTCAATAACCTCCTTTACCCTTTCCTTCCACTCCATAGCTACCTCCTTTTTTTTGACTATAATCTACTACAACATTGACACTTAGTAAAGCAACTTTATGGCAACAAGTAAAACAAAAATAGCAAAGATCCTCCTTAAAATAACCTGAGGGACACGCACCGCCAGTCTAACACCAAAGTTACTACCAACTATACCAAAGGGCACTACAAAAAGTATAACCGAAAACTCTGGGTATATACGATATGTTAAGTAATTCAAAAGAGAGAAAGAAGTAACGACAGGAACATTAGAGGCACTTATAGCTACAGCCCTAATCGGATCAACCCCCCAGTGAATAAGTGAAGGAACCATGATAATTCCACCACCAACCCCAAAATAGGCACCGATTAAACCTGCTAAAAGGCCGATAAAGACCAATACATTTGTGAGAACTTTATCTTCCGGGTTATTCCTTTTTACCACACTTTTTCTAAAAAATAGACTGATTGAAACGAATATTAAAAATAGAGCAAAAAATCTCCTTAGCTGATAGGAGGGCGTAAGCTTTAAAAGATAAGCACCTATCATGGAACCAATGATAGTGGAAATTATAAGAAAAAAATAGTTTTTCTTATCAAGCGGAATCACCTTTCTTTTAAAGTAGGATAGCGATGCTACCAATCCGAAGAAAAAGGCAGATAGAATACTACTTGCCACAGCTTTGTGCATATCGCCGAAGAGAAAATAAAAGGCAGGTACCATAACTATACCACCACCAACACCAAGTAGACCACTTAGGAAACCACTTGAAAAACCTATCAGAACCATAAAGATTATCTTCATCTGATAGTTTGACCAAGCTTGAATATGGGTAGGTAGAGAGCTACAACTATAGTTCCAACTATTCCTCCAACGAATATTATCATCATAGGTTCCATAAGACTCGTCAAAACACTCACCGCACTATCAACCTCTTCCTCGTAAAAATCGGCAACTTTATCAAGAAGGTCTGATAGCCTACCAGTTTTCTCACCACTAGCCACCATCTCTACAACCATGGGTAAAAACATACCGCTCTTCCTCATAGCATCGGATATGAAACCACCCCTTACCACCTCGTTTCTTATATCCATAAAGGTCCTCTCGAAGAGCCTATTCCCGGTAGTTTTTGCCACAACCTCCAACGCCTCTATAACCGACACACCACTTGCATGCATTGTAGCAAGAGTCCTTGCAAATCTAGCTATAGCAACTTTTCTCAAAATACCACCTATAAGAGGTATCTTTAACATAAATGAGTCCCACCAATAGGCAAATTTTTCGTTTTTCAACAAAATTCTAAAGATAACTACCACCATCACCACAAAAAGAAAGATCAAATAAGCTTTACTCTGAATGAACCTACTCATCTTCATAACCATAACCGTAAGCATTGGTAGAGGAACGTTAGCCGCTTCAAATATCTCAATAAACATGGGCACAACCTTGTACAATAGGAAGAAAAGAACAGCAAAGGCAAAGATAAGAACAAAAGCCGGATATATCATGGCATTTCTGACTTTACTTTTTAAAGCGATCATCTTCTCAGCATAAGCTGTCCATCTATTAAGCATAGTGTCGAGCTCACCGGTCTTTTCACCAGCTTCAACCATCGAAACAAGTAATCTATCGAAAATATCAGGATGTTTTCTCAGAGCATCGCTTAAATTTACTCCCTGCTCCACCCTTGACTTTACATCCATAAGCACACTTTTAAATCTCTTATTAGTCACCTGCTGAGCTATAGATTCAATAGCAACGGGGATGGAAATTCCAGCATTGACCATAACCGCCAACTGTCTTATAAAAACTACAACATCCTTGGCTTTAACACCACCAAATAACTTTAAAAAGGGTAAATACTTGCTAATATCGGTATGCTTTACCGGTTGTAGAATTATAGGAGTAAGGTTTTTCTGTCTTAACTGGTTTGAAGCCTCATACTCGGTATCCGCGGTTATGAATCCTTCTACTATATTACCCCTATTATCCCTCGCTACATATTTAAATTCCATAATCTATCTTCCAGGGCGATATCCTGTTACAGCTATCACATTTCAATCTTAACTCATAGAACTCACTGAAACAATAGGGACACTTAAATTTGAATAGCTTTTTCTTCAAAATATCCATCAACTCCCTTACAGTTTCATCCTCAAACCTACCGCCCTTCCTCTCGGCAAGTAACTTATCTATGATATCAACTATCGTAAGTTGATCTATTGAATTAAGAATTTCTAAAGCACTTTCATACATGCTCAGATTTATAAGCGAATAGGCAAGTAAACTCTTACCTAGATCACCACTACTATTCTGTTTCATAAACTCAATGATCTTTTCGGGATTATAACCCCCGGGCATCGATACACTCTGGGCTAGTAGATAGAGGAAGATAGGATTAGCCGTTCTCCTATAGCCCTGCATCAAAACTTCCTGAGCACTTTTCAAGTCAAGGTATTCCATAGAAGCTATAGCACAGGAAACAACTTGAGGGTTAGATTTAATAAGTTTTTTAAGTCTATTGACTTCGTTCTTTTCAATAAGATCCATAAGTTCATATGCTACGATCCTCTCCCTAACCTGAGTTAACTTAAAACTCCTTAACAGTAATCCACCGAAAAATAAAGCGTAACTATAGTAACCTCTTTTTTCGGCCTCATCCATAAGAACATATAGGGTAGACGGAAGAAGATCCTTAACATCCCTATTTTTCAAAATAGACTGAGCCTCCTCAAACCTTCCATCCGCTACAAGATCCTCCAGAAACTCCCTCAGAAAATGACCACTTGAGGAATAGGTAACGTAGAGATTCGAATGTATATCCATAGCCTCCTTCAAATTACCCATCCTTCTTAATAACCTTCCTTTAATAAGGGCTAGCCATTTGTCTCCTCTCGGGTTCTCAACCATCTTAAAGGCTACCTCGGGAGAAATAAGAAACTCATCAATTAGACTCTCTACGAGTACGGTTTTATTCACCTCTTCCCTTTTCAGTCTCTTTTCCGTAGAGGACAACCTAACATTCATCAAAAATAGCCTTAAGAAAGAAACAAGATAACCTAAAAACACACCACCCAGAATAAGAATTATTATCCAGAAGGACAAGGGCAAAGTATAACTAAGATCCTTATAGATATAAACAGTCACAGACTGGGGATTCATTATGGAAAGATAGACGAAAATAGCAACAAGGATAACAAGGGTAACTAAACCTCTTATCATCTACTCCCCCTCTTTTGTAATCAAAAATTCAGCATCCGACCAGAGCCCTTCAAGATCGTATAGTCTCCTCGCAGATTCGGTAAAAACATGAACAACTATATCACCGTAATCCATAAGAATCCATTCCGAATCCTCATAGCCCTCTACCTGGGATGGATAGAAACCTTCCCTGGAAAGAATAAAATCTATCTCGTCAACTATAGCTCTACCATGTAAAGGTATCTCCATAGTACAGATTACAAAATAGTCACAGAAAGCTCCCACCTTTCTAAGATCGATAACAGTAATATCTCTACCCTTCTTGTCCTCAATAGCTCTCACTATTTTCGATAACTTTTCCTCAATTTCCATCAAAATATAACCTCCTCTCAACTATATAATTATAAACCTTATCGGGCACGAGATATCTAAAGGGAACACCCCTTTTTATCCTCTTCCTAACCATTGTGGAAGAAATCTCCACCCCCACCACCTTCACATAATAAACGGATCTTTCAACACCACCTAAAGCCACGGTAAACCTAACAACATCGCCCTTTGCCCCAACTACCTCAGAGTTAAGATAACTATAATCAGGAAAAACTTCCTCAAGATCGATGAGATAGCCCTCAAGATCCTGAGAGGATACCGCACCCTGAGGTCTTGACATAACTATAAAGTCAACCTCCTTAAGAACATCCACAGGATCCTTCCAGGTATGAAAAGAAAGAAAGGCTTCACTTCCTATTATAAAAAAATAGTTGCCATCAAGTATACCCTTTATCTCCCTCAGTGTATCTATGGTATAGGATCTACCACCTCTTCTTATCTCTATATCAAGGCATTCAAAGTAAGCGTTACCCTCAATTGCGAGTCTAACCATATTCAACCTATCGGATGGTGAAGCAAGATCTTTCACAGATTTATGGGGAGGCTGATTTGATGGGATAAAGAGGATCCTATCAAGCTCCATCTTGTAACGGACATCCTCGGCAACTATGAGATGACCCACATGGATGGGATTAAAGGTACCCCCGAAAAGACCTATCCTTTTAACACCGTTATTCATACTATTCCCTTATCTGACCGCAACCGAGTATGATATACTTAAGGCAGGTTAGATCCTCTAAACCCATAGGTCCCCTAACATGTAGTTTCTGGGTTGAAATACCCATCTCCGCCCCAAGTCCAAACTCATAGCCGTCGGTAAACCTGGTCGAAGCATTAACATAAACAGCGGCGGAATCGACTTCTCTAAGGAATCTCATGGCGTTGTCATAGTTGTTGGTAACGATGGCATCGGAATGATGTGATCCATAATGGTTTATATGCTCTATAGCCTCATCTATAGAATCAACGACCTTTATCGCCAATATGAGATCGAGATACTCAGCGTACCAGTCCTCCTCTGTTGCAGGTTTAACCTCGGGAACTATAGCTCTAGTTCTCTCACAACCTCTCAACTCAACCTGGGCTTCCATAAACTTTTTACACATAACCGGTAAGAACCTATCCGCTATCTTTGAATGAACAAGCATGGTCTCCATAGCGTTACAAACACCCGGTCTTTGTACCTTAGCATTAAAACAGATCTTAACAGCCATATCTATATCGGCAAACTCATCCACATAGGTATGGCATACACCCTTGTAATGGTAAACCACAGGTATCCTTGAGTTTTCTGCCACAAACCTTATCAGAGACTCTCCACCCCTTGGTATAACTACATCTATAAGCTCATCGAGTTTCAAAAGTTCAAGAACAACATCCCTATCGGGCGTATCAACAAAGGTAACCACATCCTTCGGTAAGCCAACCTCGGATAGAGCCTCCCTTATTATACTAACAAGGATCCTGTTAGAATTTATAGCCTCACTACCACCCCTTAGGATCACAGCATTACCAGACTTTATACATAAAGCGGCCGCATCTATAGTAACGTTAGGCCTCGACTCATATATTATAGCAACAACGCCAAGAGGTACTCTCATCTTACCTATAACGAGGCCATTGGGCCTTCTCCACATCCTAACCACTTCACCAACGGGATCCGGTAGACCTATAATATCCCTAACACTATCAACCATGGCTTTTATTCTCTTCTCATTAAGGTGGAGTCTATCGAGCATGGCCTTAGTTAAACCCTTCTCCTCCCCCGCCTTCATATCCTTGAGATTCTCCTCTATTATCTTGGGGGTGTACTCTATGAGTTTCCTAGCCGTAATCTCGAGTACCCTATTTTTTACATCCGTCGAAGAATTGGCAAGGATCCTACTTGCCATCTTAGCGGATTTTGCCAAAGATAGAGCGTAATTTCTGGCATCCATTTTGTTACCTCCAAAACTGTATTCTAAAAATCTATCTATCCCATTTCACCCAACATTACAACAAGGTTATCTCTGTGTATTACCTCATCCGCTGTCTTATAACCAAGAACCTCTTCTATATCCTGACTTTTCAAACCCTTTATCTTTCTCACCTCTTCGCTCGAATAGTTGACTATTCCTCTTGCAATCTCCCTACCCCTTACATCCACAATCCCAACAACATCGCCCATCTCAAACTCACCGACAACATCAACTATCCCTATGGGTAGTAGACTCTTTCCGCTCTTTAAAATAGCATTAACCGCACCATCATCGACTATCAAACATCCGGTTGGAGTTGAAGCCATCCTAAGCCATGCCTTTCTAAGGGTAAGTTTTCTACCATTGGCAGGATCAAAGAAGGTCCCTCTAAATCCACCCTCAAAAACAGATCTTATGGATCCCCTATCGCCACTTGTTATTACCGCAGGTATACCCATCTCCACTAGTTGTTTAATAGCTATAAGCTTTGATCCCATGCCACCGCTACCGAAGAAGGAAAAACCCTCAACCTCAAAATTCTCCACCTTAAGGCCTTCCCTACAATCAACGTACTCTACGAGTTCGGCGCTACTATCGACAAGAGGATTCCTAGTATACAAACCTCCCACCGTGGAAAGCATAATAACGAGATTAACCTCCATCATTATGGCAACTAAAGAGGCAAGTCTATCGTTATCACCGAACTTTATCTCATCCACAGCAACAGTATCATTTTCGTTAACTATAGGAACCACCCTCATTCTCAGTAATTCCATCATAGTGTTTCTTGCATTTATAAACCTTCTCCTCTCGTCAAAGTCATCCCTAGTAAGGAGTATCTGGGCAACCTTAATATCCCTTCTGATCGCATACTTCTCATACAACCTTATAAGGTGAGCCTGGCCAATAGCAGCAAGAGCCTGCCTCTTCGGTATCTCTGCTGGCTTCACTTTAAAACCCATTATGTTCATACCACAGGCTATAGCACCGGAAGACACAAGAATGACTTCCTTACCGGAATTCACTAGGTAGCTTACATCCCCTATGATTGAATCTATTGTATCCTCCTTTATATAACCATCAGGCGAGGCTATAACACCGGATCCTATCTTTATAAGCACTCTCTTAGTAGAATCTATTCTCTCCTTCACTCTCCTTTTGATTCCCATTCTTCCCTCAGTAACTCCCAGGTCATGGATAAAAGTTTATCAACGTTGAAACCCGTTACACTCGAGATAGCTATAAAGGGTAGACCCTTTTTCCTTATGAACTCCTCGAACCTCTCAACGATACCCGGATCCTCCACTATATCCAGTTTTGTACCGACAATTATCCTCCTTTTATCAAGGATATTACCATACTCTTTAAGTTCCTTCTCGAGTACCTCAAAGGCTTTAAAAGGATCAACCTCGATACCACTTAGATCTATGAGTTCAAGTATAACCCTTGTCCTCTCTATATGCCTTAGAAACTCAAGACCAAGACCAGCACCTTTACTTGCACCCTCAATTATACCTGGAATATCCGCCACAACAAAGCTCTTACCCAAGCCAAGAGAGACCACACCGAGTATCGGTCTTAAAGTAGTGAAAGGATATGGAGCTATCTCAGGCTTTGCATTCGATATGACAGAAAGAAGAGTCGATTTGCCCGCATTAGGTAGACCAACGAGACCAACATGGGCTATGAGCTTAAGCTCAAGGATTATCCATCTTTCCTCACCCTTCTCTCCTGGCTCTGCAAACCTCGGAGCCTGTAACCAGGGCTTCTTAAAATGAGCATTACCCCTACCACCCCTACCACCTCTAGCAACAACGTACCTCTGGCCGGGTTCCGTAAGATCAGCAAGGATCTCGTTTGTCATAGCATCCTTAACAACCGTTCCGGGAGGAACCTTTAGGATAAGGGGAGGTGCGTCCCTCCCCTTCATATTCTTACCTTTTCCGTGACCACCTCTTTCAGCTATATACCTTGGATTATAGTAGAAATCGATCAGGGTGGAAAGGTTTGGATCTACCTCAAGGATTACATCTCCACCTTTGCCGCCATCTCCTCCGTCGGGACCACCTTTTGGTACGTACTTTTCCCTCCTGAAACTAACACACCCCTTCCCCCCATCTCCCGCTTTTACATAGATTTTTACCCTATCAATAAACATAAATCTAAGCTAAGTACCTCCTAACTAAGAGACCATATGGGGCTCTGGAAATACACAAACGTACTTTCTACCCTTTCTTGTTACAAACTTTACAAAACCATCGATCTTTGCGAAGAGAGTGTAGTCTTTACCCATGCCGACGTTATCACCGGGATAAAACTTGGTCCCTCTCTGTCTCACAAGTATGTTGCCGGCCTTTACAAACTGACCATCGTACCTTTTTACCCCAAGCCTCTTTGATATCGAATCCCTTCCGTTACGGGAACTACCTACTCCCTTTTTATGAGCCATCTCTCAACCTCCTATTTTAAAAAGCTATGCTCTTATATCCACTATTTCAAGTTCCGTATACCACTGCCTATGACCCCATTTTCTACGGTAGTTCTTCCTCCTTTTGAACTTCATACCTATGATCTTTTTACCTCTCCCATGAGCCACAACCTTGGCAATGACTTTAGCTCCCTCTACAACCGGGCTACCAACTTTGACACCCTCACCTCCAACAAGTAAAACCCTATCGAGCTCTATGTTGCTACCTACATCATAGGGAAGCTTCTCCACCCTGATCCTATCTCCAACTTTAACCATATATTGCTTACTACCCGTCTCGATAACGGCAAACATCCTATTACCCCCTTTCACTATTCTAAGGATCGGAGATTTCTATTTACTAAATATATTGACTTTTAGCAATACTCCCTTTAGGATTTATGATACACTATGCTTAGGTATATAATACTGAGACTTATAAATTCAATACCCTTACTTATCGGAATAACTTTTATAACCTTCCTTGTGGTTAGGCTCGCCCCGGGTAGCCCTACCCTCTACGAGGGTGCCTTTGATCCAAGGGTAAAACCGGAAAGTATAAAAAAACTGGAAAGGCTCTACAACCTCGATAAGCCTATCCACGAACAGTATATCAACTGGGTAGCGAGAATAGCTAAACTCGATTTTGGAGAATCCTTCATAGACGGAAAACCGGTCTGGCAGAAGATAAAGGAACGACTTCCAGTTACGATAACGATAAACCTCATTTCACTATCCATAGTACTTCTGATATCCATACCTCTTGGGATAGTGTCGGCGGTGAAGAAGGATAGCACCATGGATAAACTGATAACAATACTGGTCTTTATACTTTATTCCACCCCTAGTTACTTTTTAGCCCTACTCCTTATAAGTCTCTTTTCCATCAAACTAAAGATACTACCGATATCCGGGATCGAAACTCTAGGTAGGGAGGGTGGTAGCTTCATTGAAATAGCGATAGATAGAATTAAACACCTCGTAATGCCAGTTATAGTTCTATCAACAGGGGGTATAGCCATATTCTCCAGATATATGAGACAGAAGATGATAGAGGTTCTACAGGAAGATTACATAATAACAGCCGTAGCTAAGGGACTGGATAAAAGTTATATACTCAGAAAACATGCCCTTAGAAATGCCCTAATGCCAATAGTTACACTACTTGGACTCTCCCTACCCGGACTGATAGGTGGATCGGTAATAGTTGAAAGCATATTCGCAATACCGGGCATGGGTCTTCTATTTTATGAGTCCGCAATGGCAAGAGACTATCCCACAATTATGGGTATACTTACCCTCGGAGCTATCCTAACCCTACTTGGCAATATACTGGCAGATATAGCCTACGCCCTTATTGACCCGAGGGTAAGGTACGATTGATATCGTAGCCTTCGGTTACTTTACCCGACTGCTCGTTGGCGATGCTCTTACCAGCCTCTATAGCACTTATATCCCACCAGGTATTAAAGGCGAAGTGTAAAACGGTTAACGCTATTACAAGAAAGATTATAGCAAGAATGATCTTGGTAAGTGTAAATTCACCAAGCCTCTCGTAACCCCAGACCCACTCGCTTTTATCAATCTCCTTCCCGAACATGAATATACCTCCTATTTAAGTCTCAGCTTCTATTTATACATTTTTCTAGCTAAAAGTAAAAGTAGCTCCCTAACCAAAAAGGAAGCGGTAACGGCAGTGTTCCCGGTAGGATCGATAAGTGGATTAACCTCGACAAGATCGATACCAACTATCCTGACATCGAGCTCGGATATATAACCTATCAGATCTATCACATCCTTTATACCGATACCGTTTGGCTCTGGTGTACCAACCCCTGGTAGGAAGGAGGGATCTATAACATCCGCATCAAAGGATATGTATAAATCTTTACCCGATAGATCTCTCAAGAGATCAAAGTCTATCCTAAAGGGGCTAAATTTAACCATATCACTATTTTTAGCAAAATCGTACTCCTCCCTTATGAATGACCTCACACCCACGGAGAAAATAGGAACCCCAAGCTCAACAACTCTTCTCATAGTAGTTGCATGGGATAATTTTTCACCCAGATAATCATCCCTCATGTCCATATGGGCATCAAGGTGAAGGATAACGAGATCCTTCCATCTCTCCTTAAGACTCTTTATAACAGGATAGGTCAGAAGGTGCTCTCCCCCTATTATTAGAAATGGATATTGGGAGATACTCCTAATGAACTCCTCTATGATAGAGAGGGACTTCCCAAGATTACCAAGGGGTAGTTCAATCTCACCAACATCCTCTATATCGAAATCCTCTAGATCCACAAACTGATAGGGACTAAAGGTCTCTATAGCGATAGAAGCCTTTACTATCTCCCCGTATGCGAATCTTGTACCAGGTCTATAGCTAACGGTTAAATCGAGAGGAATACCAACGAGTTTGATAGTACCTTTATCCTTCGTCCCCAGAAACCTCATCATCCTCCTTTACCTCTACGAGAACCTCCTTTACCCTTTTACCTTCCATCTTTATGACCTTAAAGATAACGTTACCCAACCTAACTGTTGTACCCTCCATAGGGATTCTGCCGTGGAGATGAAAGACAAGTCCTCCAACAGTATCAACCTCAAGTTGTTCAACATCTATGGGCAAATCGATATAACGGATGAAATCCTCTATCTTTGTCAAACCACCAACTATAAAGCGATTCTCTCCAACAACCTCGATGTACTCCTTTCTCTCCTCATGTTCATTAACTATATCGCCAACTATCTCTTCTATCACGTCATCTATAGTTATCAAACCGACAACACTACCATACTCATCCACAACTATAACGAGTTCAAGTCTGTATCTCCTAAAGTCCTCTATAACGTCAACTATGGATCTACTTTCGGGAACAAAATGTACAGGTCTTATGATCTCTCTGAGGTTGAAACCATTATCGTCGAAGAGCCTGGCAACAAGATCGGTTATCTTTACGTACCCAACAACGTTATCCCTAGAGTTCTCATACACAGGTATCTTAGAGTAATAACAGGTCTTTACCTTTCCCCTAATTTCCTCTTTCGACCAGTTTACATCTATCATAAACATGTAAGGTTCAGGTGTCATAACATCCTTTGCGGTAAGTTCGGTAAAGGCTATGGCTTCCCTTATCATCGATCCCTCATCCATGTCCAAAACACCGCTTTTTGTAGCATGTTCCACCACAAGTTCTATACTCTCATCCTCTTCGCTGATCAAACTCGAGGCTACTCTACCAACCAAATATAGAACCAATCTAAAGGGGTAGGTGATATACATAAGAAGGACGATTATAGGAGCGCTAGTTGTAACCCAAAGGTGGTTATACTTTACAGCCACAACCTTAGGTAGAAATTCACCAAAGTTAAGTATAGCAAAGAAGGAGATAAAGGAAGAAAAACCCACATACCTATCTCCGAATAGATCCATGAATAGGTTCGCTACGATACTACTTGAGGCAACATTTACAATCTCGTTACCCAGTAAAAGGGTGGTAAGAAGAGCTTCTCTATCGGATACTATCCTTCTTACAAGAGTAAAGGGATAGAAGTTTTTGTCTCTTATCTCCTCCTCCCTAAGGGAGAAGAAAGCCGCCTCAGACCCGGAAAACAAAAAAGAAAGGGCTAAAAGTAGAATAAATAACAAAAACCGAACCGGAAGATATTCACTGTCTATATACATCCTACCTACCACCCTTTTCCCTTCTTAAATCTTCAAGCTCCTTAATGAAATCATCGACGTCTCTAAATTCTCTGTATACGGAGGCAAACCTAACATAGGCGACTTCATCCACACCCTTTATAAGTTCCATAACCTTTTCTCCAATGATTTTAGAGGGAACCTCCTTCTCACCGAGACCTATGACATATTTTTCCACCTCATCGGCTATCCTCTCTATAACCTCGGCACTCACCGGTCTCTTATGAAAAGCCTTCTTAAGGCCACTCATTATCTTCTCTCTACTATAGGGTTCCCTTCTCCCATCCCTCTTAACGATATAGGGATATATTTCGTCTATCCTCTCAAAGGTTGTAAACCTTCTCGCACAACTGGGACACTCCCTACGCCTCCTTATCGCATAGCCATCCTCTACTATCCTCGTTTCAATAACCTTAGTCTCCATCTCTCTACAGAAGGGGCACCTCACCCTTCAAACCTCGCTATTTCAATGCCAGCTTCCCTTAACATCTCAAGGGAAAGATCATCGGGATAACCCTCAAGATAATAGATTTTCTTTACCCCTGCATTTATAAGCATCTTTGTACATATCACACAGGGGAAGGTGGTACAGTAAAGAACCGATCCATGTACCGAGACACCGTGAATCGCCGCCTGAATTATAGCGTTCTGTTCCGCATGTAGCCCTCTACATAACTCATGTCTTTCCCCAGAGGGTATACCCAATTTCTCTCTTAAACAACCTATCTCTATACAATGTCTTAAGCCACTCGGAGGACCGTTGTAACCAGTAGCAAGTATCCTCTTATCCTTAACAAGTACCGCCCCTACCCTTCTTCTTAGACATGTGGATCTTGTGGCAACTAGTTTAGCAATCTCAATAAAATACTCATCCCAGCTCGGTCTATTATCCATAATCCTACCTAAGGCTATTACTAACTAAGAACCCTCCTATACTCATCGAGAAGTTCCTTATATATAGGGAAACTTTCGCACAATTCCCTAACCTTACCCCTAACCTCTAGTCTCACATCCTCCCTATCTATATTCTTAAGCACATAGGCTATAAGATCAGCTATATACTCCATCTCGCCTTCCTTCATACCCCTTGTGGTAAGTGCTGGAGTCCCTATCCTTATACCACTTGTAACCGTTGGTTTTTCGGGATCGAAGGGGATGAGGTTCTTGTTAACGGTTATACCTGCCTCCTCAAGGGCTTTCTCCGCTACATTACCAGTTATCCCTATAGGTCTTAGGTCAACCAGTATCAGATGGTTATCGGTACCACCTGAAACTATTCTAAAACCATGTTTCTGCAATCTATCGGCCAAGGTTTTAGCATTCTTCACGATTTGTCTCGAATATTCCTTAAACTCCTCAGTCATAGCTTCCTTAAAAGCCACGGCCTTTGCCGCTATAATATGCATCAGGGGGCCACCCTGAATACCTGGAAATACAGTTTTATCAATCAGCTGGGCGAATTCACTTCTCGTCATAATCATACCACCACGTGGGCCTCTTAGAGTTTTGTGGGTCGTGGTAGTTACAAACTCACAGTAGGGGATCGGACTTGGATGAACACCCGCAACAACAAGTCCAGCTATATGGGCTATATCGGCCATAACGTAAGCACCCACCTCATCCGCTATCTTCCTAAACCTTTCAAAATCTATCTCTCTCGGATACGCACTGGCACCAACAACTATGAGTTTGGGCTTATACTCCAGGGCAAGCTTTTTTACCATATCGTAATCTATGGTCTCCGTATCCCTTCTAACCCCGTAAAAGACAACATTGTACAGTTTCCCCGAAAAATTCACCTTTGCACCATGGGAGAGATGACCTCCATGGGCCAGATCCATAGCAAGGATCGTATCTCCAGGCTGTAAAACAGCCATATAAACCGCCATGTTAGCCTGAGTACCTGAGTGGGGTTGAACATTAACATGTTCAGCGCCGAACAACTTTTTGGCCCTTTCGATGGCCAAACTCTCCGCTATATCAACAAACTCACAACCTCCGTAGTAGCGCCTACCCGGATAACCTTCTGCATACTTATTGGTCATTACAGAACCGGTAGCCTCAAGAACAGCCATACTTGTGAAATTTTCACTCGCGATCATCTCGAGTTTGTAAAACTGCCTCTCAAGCTCCTTAAGCATAGCAACCGCTATTTCCCTATCCACCTCATGTAAAACCATTAACCCCTCCCTCTATTCTGTCTTCCTTAATCTATCCTCGATATACTTTATCTTGGCCAATCTCCTTTCGTGCCTACCACCTTCAAACTCGGTGTTAAGCCATACATCAACTATTCTGATAGCCCTATCCCTATCCAATACTCTCCCACCGAGAGCTAACACATTAGCATCGTTATGGAGTCTCGCCATCTTGGCCGTGTACTCATCGTAGCATAGAGACGCTCTTATACCCGGAAACTTATTTGACGTGATAGCCATCCCTATACCGGTCCCACATATAAGTATGCCTCTATCAACCTCACCGTTTATTATGGCTAAGGAGACTTTTTCAGCATAATCGGGATAGTCAACCGAATCCTCGCTATTTACCCCGAAGTCAACCACGAAGAAACCCTTTGTAACAAGATACTCCTTTATAGCCTCCTTCAATTTCCAACCAGCATGATCCGAAGCGATCGCAATCCTCAGAGACATGCCTCTTCTCCCACCTCCCCAGTTCTAATCCTAACAGCCTCTTCCACGTTGATTACAAATATCTTTCCATCACCCGGTTTACCGGTTCTCGCAGAATCGATTATAGCGTTAATCGTAATTTCAAGCATGGAATCGGGAACCACAACTTCAATCTTCACTTTGTTCATAAGATTACCCGAGGAAAATATACCGGCTACTCCCTCTATCTTACCCCATTGTCTCCCCACTCCTCTTACCTCGGTAACCGTCATACCAACGATTCCAAACCTGCCAAGAGCATCCTTTACATCATCGAGCTTGAAAGTTCTAATGATAGCTTCTATTTTTTTCATAGAAAAGTTCTTATCAAAATAGGAGGTTTTTGGCAATGGAAGAAAACTCTAAGGGGAAAATTTTCAAATCGGGGTACTGTATACTATTCGGTAAACCAAATGTTGGTAAATCAAGCCTACTAAACTCCATACTGGGTACAAAGCTTGCGATAGTTTCAGACAAACCTCAAACTACGAGAAACAGAATAGTAGGAGTTAAACACCTTGAGAATGGACAGATAGTTTTTCTCGACACACCCGGAATACATAGGCCACTACATCTACTCAACGAGTACATGATCAAGGTGGCAAAGAGAGCCCTAAAAGATTCCGATGTTGCTGTCTTTGTGGTGGATGTGAAGGAAGGACTCACAAATGAAGACGATTTGGCTATGGAAATTTTAAAGGAAGTTGAAGATACAAAACCGATTATACTTGCCCTCAACAAGATAGATCTTGTAAGTAACAGGGAGGATGTGGATTTTATAGAAAAGGCAATAAAAAGCCAAATCTCCATAAAGGAGACTGTCAGAACCAGTGCGGTAACTCATGAAGGAATAGAGGAACTGATAGATCTCATATTAAAGTATCTACCGGAAGGCTACCCTTTTTATCCCGAAGATATGATAACGGATATGCCAGAGTACTTTTACATTTCCGAGATAATAAGGGAAAAGATCTTCAACCTCACAAGGCAGGAAATCCCCTATTCCACGAGTGTTATGGTGGAAAGTGTGGAACATAAGGAAAATGTTGTAGTTATAAGAGCCACCATATTTGTAGAAAAGGACTCGCAAAAGGCAATAATCATAGGGAAAGAGGGAAGGATGCTAAAAAAGATAGGAAGTTATACAAGAGAGGAGTTGGAAGCATATTTTGGGAAGAAATGTTACCTGGAATTATGGGTTAAGGTTAAGGAAAAGTGGAGAACGAAAAGAGGAGCCCTTTCGGAACTTGGCTATAGAATGTCGGAAGGGGGTTAAACCCCTTCCGAGATATCAGTATATTCCTCTTATCTTACCCCAGGGATAGCCAATAAGAACGGCGATTAGAGAGAAAAAGACTATGTAAAACATAAGCATAGCAACCACACCGAAATATATCCCACCTATGGTATAGGCAAGCTTTATAAGGGTAGGTGCATCTTCACCGAATATAAAGTGCATAAGCTCATGAGCTCCATACTTACCATAGGTTATACCCGGCATGAAACCAAAGATGAGGTACAATACGAATCCTATAATAGCACCGATCTTGCCACACTTTTTAAGATAAACCTCCCTTGTTATCATATTTCACCCTCCTTCTTCATGAGTTCATACTCGAGCGGGAATTCCTCCTTGTATTCTTCCTCTGGCACCTCACCCGTTAAAAAGACCGTATTCATAGGGAATTTATGGCCCCTTAGATGCTCATTGAAGAAATGGAAAGAGTATATGAATACAACTGCGAGAAGGGCTTCGTCGCTATGTAAATAGAAACACAAATCCCATATCCACTCCTTAGCAAAATCTGGAATAATATAGGAGAACTGAACAGGGAAGGTCATCATCAATCCCGTAAGACCTATAAAACCCATACCCCAAAAGACTGCCCAGTAGTCAAACTTATGGAGATAACTGAAACGACCAAACTTTGGCTTCTCTTTACTTATCCCGAGCATATAAAATACGTTTTGCATAAAATCCACGATATCCTTGGGTGTAGGGATAATAGTTGTAACAATGCTCATTCTGTATCTTCTCCTAAGTATATTATTAGCAACGTAAACAACGTGCCAGAGGAAACCCAAAACCATCGTTACACCGGCGATCCTATGGATCAACTGGGCACTCTGAGGACCACCCCACAAACTTATCCACCACTTTGAATAGGAAACCTCAGGATACTTCAAGGGCCAACCCGTAAAAGACAGAATCATAAAGGTTACAAAAAGTATTATATGGTGTAACCTTTCCGCAACTGTAAACCTCTTTATATACCTCATAACAACACCTCCTTAATGGGACTTACCCGTCAATCTTTCACGTATAAGAGTTATAATGTCGAGAATGGTATGAACCATAACGAAGAGGAAGGTAAGGGTAGTAAGTATACCAAGTCCAGCGGCAGCGTAATAGGGGATTCCCTTCTGTTTTAAAGACTTATGAGAAAAACCTGCTGCAAACTTTTCATTCGTACCAACATGGCACTTATCACACATCTTATGTCTCGATCCCTCATTCATTAATGAACCCGGCTGTCCCTTCGGTATTATATCATGGGCACCATGACATTCACCACAAGAGGCACTTTTGTCGTTACCTATCAACAACCTCTTATAATGGAAGTTATCCCTGAAAGTATCAGACTGCTCTGTATGACAGACTCCACAAACCTTTGGCTGATTAATTGGATTTGTCTTAGAGTTCATATCCTTTGTGGGTAGAATCTCATGGGCATTCCCATGGCAATCGGTGCAAGATAATCCAGCCTCACCATGAATACTCTTCTTTAAAGCCTCTCCCACCTCCTGATGACAACTATTACAGTCAACCTTAGCCAGAGGAACCTTATGGGGAGCTAAACCGGAATTCGAAGAGGTGGAGGCGTCGGTATGACAGGATAAACAATCAATACCGGCTTTACCATGTACAGACTTCTTAAAAAGACTTTCATCAACAACCAATTTCTCCTTTCCCATCCCGGCCATCACATCTTTACTGCCGTGACAGGAGAGGCAATCATCGGCAAAGACTGGCAGTGAAAAAAAGTACAATAAAGAAAGAACAAAAAAAACCACCTTCCCTATTCTAAAACATCGTACCATAATCCCTCCTCCCCCGAATCTAGTTAAATAATATTAATGCCTATAATAAGTAGTAGCTAATATTAGCCTCCTTTAATATAAAAGGCAAGTGAGTATTCTTCTACATATTCGCTATAAAATGGCTTATCTTAAAAAGTTTTAAATTTTTTAGACTCAGCCTGACAAACCGGACACCTATCAGGTACTTCTCCAACAGCGGTATAACCACAAACTGGACATATGTATATGGTTCTATCCTCAAAATCCTTGCCAGCCTTAACTAGCTCCATGGCTTCCCTGTACAAAGCTGCATGGATCTTTTCTGCCTCAAGGGCAAAGTTAAAACTTCTCTCCGCTCCCTTTTCCCCCTGTAACTGTGCAACCGCTTTATAAGCAGGATACATCTCCTCAACTTCAAAGGTCTCACCCTCTATAGCCGTCTCAAGGTTCTCGATAATATCTTTCCCATTTAAAAGCTCAAGGTGATTCCTTGCATGCACGAACTCTGCGTAAGCTATAGCCCTAAAGAGTCTAGCTACATTCTTATAACCCTCACTTTCCGCCTTATCGGCAAAGATAAGATACTTCATATGGGCCTGACTCTCACCTGCAAAAGCCTGTGAAAGAAACTCCTTGGTCATCTTTCTCATCCTTCACCCTCCTTCACCGTTTGGTTATAAACATCAACATAGTTCATTCTAATAATCACTATACTTATTTGTCAACCACATTATAGGGTATGATGAGAAATTTTATACCCGAAGTTCTAATAACTTTTACCTACTTCCATTAGGAAATTTTAGATAAAGGGTTAAGGTAATAATACACTCAAAACACTTATTTCTTCCAATTTCCAAACCTTTATTTTCGGGGTATTAGTATGGTTAGAAAAAAAGAAAAGGAGGTAGGCCATGAGGAGATGGATAATAAACGGTGGTGAGATGGTAAGAAGGGGGACTTACTGGAACATTATGACTGGTGAGAGGGTAGAGATTACGGAGGAGAGGGGTAGGCTACCTGAGGGTGGTAAGTACACGAGTGTACACCCGGCTATCATCCTTGCTCTTGGGCCGGTACTTGGATTAGCCTATGCTATATTCCTGCCCTTTATGGGATTTGCTGGATTTACCTATGGTATCATTAGGAAGGTTTTGGTTGGTCTCCACATTATAAGCGAGACGAAGCCAGCCAAGGAAAGTAGCCACTAAGTAACCTAAAGGGAGGGGCCAAAAACGGATCCTTCCTGGTCCCTCCTCCCCCGATATTTGGTCTAATTATTGACAAGCGAAGAGTCTTTAATTAAATTAGTCCTAGTGATAGAAAATTAGATAGATGCTTTTTTAGAAGCCCCCGTAGCTCAGCAGGATAGAGCGCGAGATTCCTAATCTCGAGGTCGGACGTTCGAGTCGTCCCGGGGGCGTTTTCATCCTTTTAGGGGTATATATTTTGGAGGAGAAAAGGGAGTATAAGATCACCTTTTCCGTTACAGGAATGACCTGTATCACCTGTGCCAACACAGTTGAGAAAGCTCTGAGAAGGATTCCGCAAGTTAAGTTTGCTGCTGTTAGTCTTTCAACTTCCACCGGCTTTATAATTGCCGAAAGGGATATAGACTTTGAAGAAATTAGAAAAACGGTGGAAGCGGTAGGTTACGGTGTAAGTAGAGAAAATCCCGTTGAGATTGAAAAGAAGCGGTATGAGGAGGCTAAGAAAAATCTCCTTGTAACTTGGGTTGCAACAACCCCACTTATGTTGATGATGTTATACCATATGTTTATGGGTCATATCCCGTATTTTTCCCTCATAGAAATAGTCTTGAGTACTATCGTTATCTTCTACACAGGAAGGCACACCTTAAGGGGTGCATATATAGCAGTTACTCATTTTCATGCAAATATGGATACGCTCATATCCTTTGGCGCTTTAACATCGTGGTTAACGTCGATATTTGAATTCCTGGGTCTACCTATCATGTCTTTTGGTTCCATAGGAGCCATGATGATGACCTTTCATATTACAGGTAGATTTGTAGAGTCCTATCTCAGGGATAAGGTTAGTAAGGAAGTTAAAGCTCTTCTAAAACTCCAGGCGAAGGAGGGGAGAGTATTAACTGAAGTTGGAGAAGTTATGATGCCTGTTGAAGCTATAAAGGAAGGATTCATAGTTGTTGTAAAACCAGGAGAGCGTATACCAGTTGATGGTGAGATACTGGAAGGTGAGTCTTCAATAGACGAGTCTATCATTACTGGTGAGTCAATACCTGTATTTAAGAAAAAAGGAGACCATGTTGTGGGGGGATCTTTAAACATCTCAAGTCCGCTTAAGATAAAGGTTACAAAGACAGGGAATGATACTTTCTTAGCAAAAATGATCGAACTGATCCAGCAGGTACAGGGATTCAAAGTTCCTATTCAAGCTCTTGCTGATAGACTAACCGGTTGGTTTGTACCAGCCATCCTAATTATAGCTCTTTTCGGTTCTATATTCTGGTACTTTAACTATAATAGGTTTGTTTGGTTTTTTGAAAAAGCAAGGAGTATTCTCCCATGGATAATACATACCCAGGATCCGGTTTCTTTTTCGGTTTTTGTATTTGTAGCAACTATAGTGATAGCTTGCCCATGTGCTTTGGGTCTTGCTGTACCTATGGCACTTGTTGCCGGCTTAGGACTTGCGGCTAAGAGAGGTTTATTAATCAGAAATGCAGAGGTTATTCAGACCTCCGGTAAAATAGGAACTATTCTGTGTGATAAAACAGGAACATTAACAGAGGGGAGTCCTCGTGTAGTTTTACATACACTCAGTGAAGACCTGTTAATTATAGTGACATCCATGGCCAAAAAATCCACCCACCCGTTATCAAAGGCTATAGCACTCCTTTCCGATGGGGAACTAGAATTCGAAAAGATTGAACAGATAGCGGGAGAGGGGATTATTGCTACCTATAAGGGACATACCTACTTTTTGGGGAGACCTTTGGATTATTCCAAATATGGACCCATACTTGAGGATGGAAAAACGGTGGTTGAAGTAAGGGAAGATGAAAAGGTACTAGGTTACATAGTGATAGAGGATACACTAAGGGACGATAGCGCTCAAGCTGTGGAGAGATTGAAAAGAATGGGGATCGATTTGGTTATAGTTTCTGGAGATAGTCTTAGGACAACATTAGCTATTGCAAAGAAACTCGGTATAGAAAAGGTTCATGCTGAAGTAAGACCAGAGGAAAAGGTAAATCTCGTCAGATACTATCAGAGTTTTGGTAGAAAAGTAGCTATGGTGGGAGACGGAGTAAATGATGCTCCTGCCTTAAAAGCAGCGGATATCGGAATTGCTATGGGTAGTGGCGCTGATATCACCATAGATAACGCTGATATTATCATTACAAAGGGGGGTATTTCAAAAGTGGTTGATGTGTTAGAAATTTCAGAAAAAACCTTATCCGTTATAAAGCAGAATTTATTCTGGGCTTTCGTATATAATCTTGTTGCCGTACCTCTGGCTGTGATGGGTTTAATGCATCCACTTGTCGCTGAAACGGCAATGACAATAAGTTCCATAACTGTTATCTTAAACTCAGTGAGGGTCAGGGTTAGTAACCAAAAATTGGAGGTTTAGTATGAAGTATGAATTGTATGTGCCGAATATTTCTTGTAACCACTGTAAGATGAGAATCACCAAAGCATTACAGGAAATTGGTCTTAGTGACTTTGAAATTTCCGTAGAGGATAAGAGGATAGTATTGGAGGCGGTTGATATTAAACCTATCCTGGAGAAGCTTGAAGAGATCGACTATCCTGTTGAAAGTTATAGAGAAATTGCAAGGTGAAAGGTTAGTTAGACCAAATATCGGGGGAGGAGGGACCAGGAAGGATCCGTTTTTGGCCCCTCCCTTTAGGTTACTTAGTGGCTACTTTCCTTGGCTGGCTTCGTCTCGCTTATAATGTGGAGACCAACCAAAACCTTCCTAATGATACCATAGGTAAATCCAGCAAATCCCATAAAGGGCAGGAATATAGCATAGGCTAATCCAAGTACCGGCCCAAGAGCAAGGATGATAGCCGGGTGTACACTCGTGTACTTACCACCCTCAGGTAGCCTACCCCTCTCCTCCGTAATCTCTACCCTCTCACCAGTCATAATGTTCCAGTAAGTCCCCCTTCTTACCATCTCACCACCGTTTATTATCCATCTCCTCATGGCCTACCTCCTTTTCTTTTTTTCTAACCATACTAATACCCCGAAAATAAAGGTTTGGAAATTGGAAGAAATACCTGATATTATTAATTTTAGATCATAATTTGAAGGAAAATTTAACCTAAAATTTCATAGGAACAACTTCTTACATGTAGAGGTAAAAACTACCAAAAAATCCTAATAATCAAGATTTATCTTAACGTTCCATAGATGATTTACCGGACCAAAGCCGGATCCTATGGGGTAGGAATTTTTAATGGCTAAAGTCACATACCTTTTTGCCCTGTAAACACTCGTTACGACATCGAAACCAAGAGCTATATTGGAGGATATGGCACTTGCAAAGGTACAACCAGTACCATGGGTACTCTTGGTTACCACCCTTTCACCGGGAATTTCAAAAAACTCACCCTCATAGTACAAAACATCAACCGGATCACCATCCAAATGACCACCTTTTAAAACACAAGCTTTAGCGCCAAACTCCTCAACGATTATCTTGGCGGAATCCTTCATATCCGAGACACTCCTTATCCTCCTATTTGTTAATGCCTCAGCCTCTGGAATATTAGGCGTGATAACTAGAGCAAGAGGTATGAGTTCATCGATAAGAGCGCTTATCGCTTCTCGCTTTAATAAAGGAGAACCACTCTTCGCAACCATCACGGGATCCAAAACAACCTTCTCAAATCTCTCTGCCCTTAAAAAAGCAGCAACAACTTTTATTATAGAGCTGTTCGAAAGCATACCTATCTTCACAACATCAGGCCTTAGATCATCGAATATGGCCCTAAGTTGTAGTTCAACAAAATCGGGTGGCAAATCGTAAACACCAAAAACCCCACGGGTATTTTGAGCAGTTACAGAAGTTATCACACTCATACCGTACAATCCATGGGCAAAAAAAGTTTTGAGATCGGCCTGAATACCCGCGCCACCACCAGAATCAGAACCAGCTATAGTTAAAGCTAATTTTACAGAGCCAACTTTGTTCTTCATGAACTAAATTATACAATTAAAATTAGGGGGCTCGCAAGCCCCCTAAGGAAGATCAGAAAAATCAACTAACCGAGAATCTCCTTCAAATCCTTTTCAGGATCTCCTATAGGCTTTAGATTATAATTGTTAGCTATAAACTCGGTAACATTTTTGCTGAGGAAAGCAGGCATACTCGGACCAAGCCTAACGTTCTTAATACCAAGGTAGAGAAGAGTAAGGAATATAGCAACTGCCTTCTGTTCGTACCAAGAAATCACAAGAGAAAGGGGTAGATCGTTAACACCAACGTTAAAGGCCTTACTTAGGGCAAGGGCTATCTGGATAGCTGAGTAAGCATCGTTACACTGACCACAATCGAGCAACCTCGGTATCCCGTCTATATAACCCAAATCCTTGTCAAAAAACCTAAACTTACCACAACCAAGAGTAAGTATTACCGTATCCTCAGGAGCTAACTCTACAAATCTCGTATAGTAGTTTCTACCGGGTTTTGCTCCATCACAACCACCTACAAGGAAAAAGTGTCTTATCTTACCAGATTTTACAAGTTCAATAACTCTATCGGCAACCGATAAGACCGCATTGTGAGCAAAACCAGTATATATCTCCTTACCCGGTATATCCTCCTTGTACCCCTCCATAGCCAAAGCCATCTCCACTATCGGAGTAAAATCCTCACCCCTTATATGTTTTACACCTGGATAACCAACAGGCCCAAGGGTAAATATCCTATCCTTGTAATCCTCCCTTGGCGGCATCAGACAGTTTGTAGTAAAAACGATTGGACCTGGGAAATTCGGAAATTCCTTCTGCTGATTCTGCCATGCAGTTCCAAAGTGACCGTATAAATGGCCGAATTTCTTCAATTCCGGATAACCATGAGCCGGTAACATCTCACCATGGGTATAGATATAGATGCCCTTACCCTCAGTCTGTTTTAACAACTCGTAGAGATCCTTAAGATCGTGACCGGAAACAAGTATCGCCTTACCTTTCTTGGCACCAAGAGGAACCTTCGTAGGAACAGGATTCCCGTAAGCTCCAGTATTAGCCTTATCGAGAGCCTCCATGGTCAAAAGATTGAGTCTACCTGTTTCCATCGCTCTAGTGACCCATAGACCTACATCGTTAGACTTATCCTCAAATATACTGACAAGTAGCTCCTTAAGTCCTTTATAAACCTCTTCATTTTTAACACCAAGCCTAGCCGCATGGTAAGAGTAAGCAGCGATACCCTTTAAGCCGTAGAGTATCGCGAATTTAAGAGAGGCAACATCCTCGCCCTCCTCTTTAAACATCTCGGGCCTTAATTCCAACTCCTCAGCCTGCCTCACGAGATCGGACTTCTCAACCGGAGGTTTGATATCGGTAATCTGGGTACTATCACTATAACCATACTCCCTCTTTAGCCTCTCCCTCAACTCATAGGCCTCGTTGATATACTCCACAAACCTATCGGGATCGAAATTGACATTGGTTAGGGTTGAAAATAGAGCTTCCATAATAAAATCATCAACCTCCTCAGACTTCTTACCGTTCTTCTCACCATATAGAGCCACTTTGGCCAATCCGGCAGCATAGTAAATCAAAAGATCCTGCAAAACATCGGTTATAGCGTCCTTACCACAAACACCCACTACCTCGCAGGCATAACCCTTTGCGGTCTGCTCACACTGATTACAAAACATTTCACACCTCCATCTTTTATTTTATAATCTAAATTTATAATCTAAAGCACAAAATGCAATAAATCATTGATTTACATCAAATTTATCTTTCTAGTCGATCTTCATAAATTTTGTTTCTTCTTGACGTAGATCAAAGAAAAAATAGCCGAAGAGTCATATAACTGAAATAACTAATGTATAACTGAGGAGGGGGTGTTATGAATAAAAAGCTAATATTAGGTCTAGTGGTTGTTGTGATCATTATCGCCATTACAACACCAAAGATCATGAGTGCCACAAGTAAAACGAGTTTCTGTATCAAGTGTCATGTAATGGAAAAGGAGTACTTTGAGCTTAAAAGGGGAGCCGTACATGCAAATGTCGAATGTGTTCAATGCCATCTTCCCCACGACAACAAGGCATACTATCTGTACTTTAAGACCCATAGCGGTATAAAAGATGTAGTTTCCTTCTACTCAGGCCATGTCCCTGAGGATATCAGAGCCTCTGAAAGTACCAAGGAAGTAATAGAGAGTAACTGTAGAAACTGTCACGGTGAACTTGTAAGTCACGTTGGAAAAGATAAGTCATGGCATTGCTGGGACTGCCATAGAACCATAGCCCATAGAACAAATGGCATCATATTAAACCAAAATAGATAGGAGGTGCTGGTATGTTAAGGAGAGTATTTTTTTCGATCTTCGCAGTATCTACGGTTCTTCTAATAATCTTGTCTATCGGGTGTAAGCCGGAAAAGCCCCAGGAAGTAAAGAGAGTACCAATTGCGGAAAATGAGATCGATCCTGAGGTTTGGGGCAAAAACTATCCCGTTGAGTATGAACTCTGGCTAAAGACTAAGGAACCAAGACCAGAGGGAAAGAGTAAGTATAAGAGAGGCTTTGACGGAGGAAAGATATACGACAAGCTCTCCGAGTACCCATTTATGGCTCTTTTATACAAGGGGTGGGGATTCGGTATCGAGTATAACGAACCAAGAGGTCACTACTGGATGGTTAAGGATCAGCTCGAAATTGACCCATCAAGGCTAAAGGCAGGTGGAGTATGTTTAAGCTGCAAAAGTCCGTATGCACCTTATCTGGAAAAGAGTATGGGCAAAGATTACTACATGCTACCCTATAAAGAGGTATGGGCAAAAATACCAGAAAAACATAGAGAACTGGGGGGAGCTTGTATAGATTGTCATGATCCCAAAGATATGAGCCTCAGAATCTCAAGAGGTTTCACGTTAGGTAAGGCACTTGAAGCAATAGGGGTAAAGGAAACAAATCATCAGCTGATGAGAAGCCTTGTTTGTGCTCAGTGTCACGTAACCTATGTGGTTCCCAAAGATAAGGATATGAAATCTGTGGGACTATTCTTCCCATGGCAGGGTAGTAAACTCGGAGAAATAACCATCGAGAATATTATTAAAGTACTTAAGAGCGACCCATCCTACAGAGAATGGAAACAGGAAGTAACAGGATTCAAGCTCGCCTATATAAGACACCCAGAGTTTGAGCTATACGCTCACAAGAGTAGCCCCCACTGGAGAGCAGGAGTTGCTTGCGCGG
The DNA here is from genome assembly GCA_964590075.1 of uncultured Aquificales bacterium. Classification (GTDB taxonomy): domain Bacteria; phylum Thermosulfidibacterota; class Thermosulfidibacteria; order Thermosulfidibacterales; family Thermosulfidibacteraceae; genus JAGDVO01. The sequence goes on along the minus strand of CAZPXS010000001.1, from coordinate 97,284 downwards.
ATTGTCATATGCCCTATACAAGGGTAGGCGCTCATAAAGTTAGTGACCACAATATAATGAGTCCACTCAAAAACGATCTAAAGGCCTGTAGACAATGTCATGCTCAGGATCCAGAGGAATTGAGAAAACTGGTATTTGATATCCAGGATAGAACTATGACCTTGCTACTCAGAGCTGGTTACATGACCGCAAGGGTGGCTAAACTCTTCGAGATAGCCAACAAAGCCAAGGAAAATGGCAAGAATATAGATGAAAAACTCTACAACGAAGCTAAGGATCTTTATGAGGAAGCTTTCTACAGGGTTGTATTCATAGGAGCCGAAAACTCTATAGGATTCCATAACCCAACAGAAGCTATGAGGATTCTCGGTGACTCCATGAGCTATGCAAAGAAAGCTGAGATAGTGCTTAGAGAAGCTTTGAATAAGGCTCAAGTTGACGTTCCTGTAAACATCGACTTAGAACTTGCAAAATACTTAAACAACAGAGGAGAAAAGAAACTTAACTTTAAACCTGAACAGGAAATTAAGGATCCCTTTGGAACCCTCGATATACTGGGGAAGGGATTCTAAACACCCTCCTCCCAAAAACCTATAAAAAGGAGGGGTAGCCTTACCCCTCCTTTTTTTTCAATTAATTCTTTCAATATATCACTTTACCAAAGTTGACTAACAAAGGAATAATAGACTATAATTTAAATATGGCGCAGCAGGATATAATAGCTGGTTTGAAAAAATGCGTATTCTTTAATTCTCTGAGTGACGAATACATCCATTCACTTTCTAAAATTACAAAAGTAAAGGAGTATAGGAAGAGAGAGATTATCTTTAGAGAAAAAGATCCGGCAGATAGCGTATTTATAGTTTTCGAAGGGATAGTAAAGATCTTTAAGATTTCTGAGGACGGGAAGGAACATATAATACATATCTTTGGCGAAGGTGAGATGTTCGCTGAAATCGCTCTCGCACAAAACCAAGTATACCCAGCCTGGGCAGAAGCACTAACCAACGCTAAATTAGGGGTTATAAATAGGAAGGATCTACTTAACCTTATAAAGGAAGATCCTTCCCTTGCATTAAGCATCATAGGTATATGTACAATCAGACTAAAAAACCTTGTGTCACTAATTGAAAACATAAGAATGAGGGATGCGAGAAAAAGAGTATTATGTTTTTTATGGGAGTTAACAAATAATGGGAAAAAAGACGAAATAGTGCTACCTATAAACAAGAGTCATATTTCTCTGTTACTTGGCATCACACCAGAAACTTTCTCAAGAGTACTGAAAAACCTAAAAAATGAAAATATAGTTCTAAAATCCATCGGAAATAGAAAACTAAAATTAAATTTAGAAAAAGTTAAAAGCGAAATAGAACTATGATCAACATAAAAGATAAAATCATAGTGTTACTGCCAGAGGAAGAATCTAATGAAGGATCGATCAGGGTTAGAATAAAAAGAGGAGCCTTTGGATCCGGTGAACACGAAACCACAAGATCCTGCCTTGAAGTGATGTGTGACATCGACTTCAAAGATAAAACAGTACTCGACATCGGATGCGGAACAGGGATACTTGGAATAGTAGCGGCACTTCTCGGTGCAAGGAAAGTAGTGGCGCTCGATATAGCTAAAGAAGCTATCGAAACTACAAGCATAAACATTAAGCTTAACAACGTTGAGGATAGGTTTAAATTATACCCATACCCCATAGAATTACTTGAGGACGATGGTCCCTTTGATGTTATTCTTGCAAATATATACGGCGACGTTATTAAAAGAATAGTAGGTCATATAGATAAGAGATTAAAAGAAAAGGGCTTAGTTCTTCTCTCCGGAGTAAGTTATGAGGATAATTTCGAGATAATCTACTCCTTTAAAAAACTCGGTTATAACATGATAAAAAACCTATACTTAGAAGAATACACAACCATTCTTTTGCAAAAATGCTACTAGTAAATAAACAGGCTAAGCTATTGATTATAACGCTCGATACTGGTATACTTCGATCCCAGTATGCGAAAGAGAGCTGTACTTCTACTAAGGGATGGTACGTTTTTTGAAGGTTTCTCCTTCGGTGCGGAAGGGGAAGCTATTGGAGAAGTTGTTTTCAACACTTCACACACAGGTTATCAAGAAATCCTAACCGACCCGTCGTACAAAGGTCAGATCGTTGTTATGACCTATACAGAAATCGGTAACTACGGTGTGAATAGTGAAGATGTAGAATCCGAAAAACCACAGGTAGAGGGTTTCGTTGTAAGAAACTATCAGGACTACCCGAGCAACTGGCGATCGGAAAAAAGTCTGGGTGACTATTTAAAGGAAAATAAAATAGTAGCGATCACCGGAATTGATACTAGAGCTCTAACCAAGCATATAAGAGACTATGGAGCCCAGATGGGAATAATATCCACTGTGGATTTCGATCTAAAGAGGCTCATGAAGAAGTTGAAGGAGCATCCGGATATATCGGAAATCGATCTTGTAAGTAAAGTTACGGTCAGAGAGCCCATAGTCTACTACCACGAGGATGGTAGGCCCCTATGCGCCCTGTACGATTTCGGCGTTAAAAAGAGCATACTCGATAATCTGGTACGTGTAGGGTTCTCCGTTATAAGGCTACCTGCAACCTACCCAGCGGAAAAAGTTTTAGAGATGAATCCCGCATGTGTATTTCTAAGTAACGGACCAGGAGATCCAAGGATCCTCGATTACGCGGTAGAAAATACTTCCAAACTAATAGGAAAGGTACCGGTATTTGGGATATGTCTCGGACATCAGATAATAGGTAGAACCCTGGGTGCAGAGATATATAAGCTGAAGTTCGGACACCACGGAGGCAACCATCCAGTTAAGGATCTAAAGACAGGCAGGATAAGCATAACCAGCCAAAACCACAACTATTGCGTAAGGATAGATAAACTAAAGGATGTTCTGGAACTTACCCATCTTAACCTATACGACAAAACAGAGGAGGGAATGAAACATAAGTCTATCCCCATATTTTCCGTCCAGTTCCATCCTGAGGCTGGACCTGGACCAAACGATGCACTTTATATCTTCGAGAGGTTCTATGAAATATGCCAAAAAGGACTGATATAAGAAAAATTCTTATAATAGGATCGGGCCCGATAATAATCGGCCAGGCCTGTGAGTTTGACTACTCAGGTACTCAGGCCTGTAAAGCCCTGAGACAGGAAGGATACGAGATAATTCTTGTCAACTCCAACCCTGCGACGATAATGACCGACCCGATGATGGCGGATAGAACCTACATAGAACCACTTACCGTTGAGAGTCTGGCAAAGATAATAGAGAGGGAAAGACCGGATGCACTACTACCAACCCTGGGCGGTCAGACGGCACTTAACCTGACCGTTATGCTACACGAAGAGGGGATACTCGATAAATACTCGGTTGAAGTCATAGGAGCTAATATTGAGGCAATCAAGAAAGCCGAAGACAGAGAACTATTTAAACAGGCTATGATAAAGATAGGGCTTGATGTCCCAAGATCAAGAACGGTCCATTCAATGGAAGAGGGCTTGGAAGCTATAAAGTACGTAGGATTTCCAGCTATACTTAGGCCAGCCTTTACGCTCGGTGGAACAGGAGGAGGTGTAGCCTACAATATAGAGGAGTTTAAAGAGTTATTAGAGAGAGGGCTAAAGTTAAGTCCGATAAGTGAGGTTCTCATAGAGGAGAGCCTTCTTGGCTGGAAGGAATACGAGCTCGAAGTCATGAGAGATAGAAACGACAACGTGGTTATAATCTGTTCGATAGAGAACTTTGATCCTATGGGAGTTCACACGGGAGATTCTATAACCGTTGCACCAGCCCAAACCCTTACGGATCTAGAGTACCAGAGAATGAGGGATTATGCTATCTCGGCGATCAGAGAAATAGGTGTTGATACCGGTGGTAGTAACATACAGTTTGCGGTAAATCCGGAAAACGGTAGAATGGTAATAATAGAGATGAACCCCAGAGTCTCGAGAAGCTCAGCATTAGCATCAAAGGCAACGGGTTTCCCCATAGCCAAGATAGCAGCAAAACTCGCGGTTGGTTATACCCTGGATGAGATACCAAACGATATAACAAGATATACACCTGCTAGTTTTGAACCAGTACTGGACTATGTGGTTGTTAAGATACCGAGGTTCACCTTCGAAAAATTCCCCGAGGCAAATCCAATACTTACAACCCAGATGAAATCCGTTGGGGAGGTAATGGCGATAGGAAGAACCTTTAAGGAAGCATTAGGAAAAGCCATAAGATCCTTGGAGATAGGTTCCTACGGTTTCGAGGAAATCCCAGAGGCGAGTGACGAAGAGATAAAGTGGAATCTTAGGAATCCAAACTCAAAGAGACTATGGTATATAGGAGAGGCTATAAGAAGGGGATATTCGATAGATGAGATATACGAACTTTCCAAGATAGATAGATGGTTCCTGAAAAATATAGCTGAGATCATAGAGGTAGAGGAGAGAATCAAGAGGGAACCTCTTACCAGAGATCTACTGTTTGAGGCAAAACAGAACGGCATATCCGATAGAAGGTTAGCCCAGCTAACAGGTAAAAGTGAAGGAGAGATAAGAAGACTCAGATACGATTGGAATATAAAACCGACCTATAAGATAGTCGATACCTGTGCCGGCGAGTTTAAAGCCTACACACCCTATCTTTACTCAACCTACGAAAAACCCTACGGTAAGATCACAGAGGATGGATCCGTAACCTACATGGTAGATGAGGACGCAGAGGCAAGTTCAAAGAGAGAAAAGGTAATAATACTGGGCAGTGGTCCAAACAGGATCGGTCAGGGGATAGAATTTGACTACTGTTGTGTTCACTCGGTGTTCGGCTTAAAAGAGGTAGGTTACGAAACTATAATGGTAAACTGTAACCCCGAAACTGTAAGTACCGATTATGACACCGCGGATAGACTCTACTTTGAGCCTTTAACTCTGGAAGATGTTTTACACATAATAGAGAGGGAAAAACCTATAGGTGTGGTGTTACAGTTCGGAGGGCAAACTCCACTCAAACTAGCCAAAGCCCTTGAGGAAGCCGGTGTAAGAATACTGGGTACAAAAGCCGAAGCCATAGATAGAGCGGAAGATAGAGAAAAGTTTAAGGAGCTTGTTGACAAACTCGAGCTTAAACAACCTCCAAGTGGAACCGCAAGATCCCTGGAGGAAGCTATAAAAGTGGCTGAGGAGATAGGCTATCCAATACTCGTTAGGCCCTCCTATGTTCTCGGTGGAAGAGCCATGGAGATCGTATACGATAGAAGCGGTCTTGAGAGATACATCAAGGAGGCCGTTAATGCAAGTGAAGATAAGCCGGTACTGATAGATAGATTTTTGGAGGATGCAATTGAGATAGATGTTGATGCCATATCGGATGGTAAAAGCGTAGTTGTTGCCGGTATAATGCAACATATAGAGGAAGCTGGTATCCATTCCGGTGATTCAGCCTGTTCTCTACCACCCTATTCCCTAAGTAATGACATAGTCGAGAAAGTTAAAGAAATAACCATAAAGATAGCAAAGGAACTCGAAGTTATAGGACTTATGAATGTACAGTATGCTGTGAAAAATGGTGAAATATACGTTCTTGAGGTAAATCCAAGAGCCTCAAGAACAATCCCCTTTGTAAGTAAAACCATAGGGAAACCCTTAGCTCTACTTGCCTCAAAGATAATGGTTGGATATACCTTGGAAGAACTCAAGTTCTTCAAGGGACCAACACCACCCTATACAGCGGTAAAGGAGGTTGTCTTCCCCTTCGACAAATTCCCGGAGGTTGATGTTATACTTGGACCGGAGATGAAATCTACCGGAGAAGTTATGGGTATAGACCTCGACTTTGCCCACGCCTATGGGAAGGCCCAAATAGCCGCCATGGGCAAAATCCCCAAAAGGGAGGAGGGTAAGGTCTTTATAAGTGTAAAGGATAAGGATAAGCCCCTGATAGTGGATATAGCGAAGAATCTGATTGAGCTCGGTTTTGAAATTGTAGCAACAAGAGGAACGGCCAAATTCCTACAGGAAAGAGGAATAAAAGTTGGTACTATCAACAAACTTCACGAAGGTAGACCAAACGTACTCGATCTCATAAAAAACGGTGAGATCTGTTACATAATAAATACCGTTGCAGATAAGAAGTCCCAAAAGGATTCACTATACATAAGAAGAGGAGCAATAAACTACAAGATACCCTACTCAACAACCATAGAAGGCGCAAGAGCTATGGTAGAAGCGATAAAAAGCCTAACCAAAAAACCCTTTATCGTAATGACCATACAGGAATACCACTCCCTTTTAGAAAAAATCTAAGTCTACCTGTAATTTCTAATGATAGGTTTTACACCTGTTATCCTCTCTATTTTAACTGCTAAATTTTCCACCTCATCTCGTTTCTTAAAGGGACCCAAAAGAACCCTGTAAAACAGTTTATCACCAACACTTACCGCACAGACCTCCCCCTTTTCTCCAACCCTCTCAGCCAAGACCCCGAGTAACCTATAAGCCCTATCCTTCTCAACAAAAGCCCCAACCTGTAGGTAATAGCCGTAAAGCCTCCAATCAACCGAACCTCTTAAACCCTCAGCAAAGCCAACTAACCTGATCCTAACCGGAACAACCCCATCCTGTAGCATATCTATCTTTTTAGCTGAAATGTACGAAAGATCTATTATCCTACCCGATACAAAAGGCCCCCTGTCGTTTATCCTAACAACAACTTTTTTATCGTTCTTTAGATTCGTAACCTCCACCAGACTGTTAAAGGGTAGACTTCTATGGGCCGCCGTATAATCAAACATGTTGAATGTCTCTCCACTCGCCGTTTTCTTGCCATGTTCCTCTATCCCGTACCAGGAGGCTAATCCCCTTTCCTCATAACCGACTCCAAACTCTGGCCCAGCCCTTTTACCGAATAGACCGCATCCGGTAAGGTATATTAAAATTAGTAACATAGCGGTATATTTAATTTTTCCCATGATTGAAATATTAACATAAAACATGGATGACAAAAAGGAAACTCGTTTCCTCCTTGACGCTATGTTAGGGAAACTCGCGAGGTTACTAAGAATAATGGGATACGATACACTATATTTTAGAGATGTTGCCGACGATTTTATATTATACGTAGCCTGCGAGGAAGGTAGTAGAAGGGTACTTGTGACAAAGGACGTGGATCTTGCGGAAAACGCTAAGAAGCTGAAAATAAATGTAAAGCTGATTCATAGTAATAAGATAAAGGAACAGTTAGGCGAAATGAAGGATTTACTTATAGAGAAAAGAATGCGAACCACAAGGTGTCCACTATGTAACGGGCTTTTAAGACTATCTGAAAAAGAGGAGGTGTATGGAGAAGTTCCAGAGTATGTATGGTATAGAAATAGCAAATTTTACCGTTGTAGTCGCTGTAACAAGGTCTTCTGGGAAGGGAGTCATGTGCCAAAAATAAAAAGCTTTTTAGAGGATGCGTTATGAGGGATGTACAGAACGAAAGGGATGAGAGGAACGTGGTTATAGACAAGGTCGGTATAAAGGGTTTAAGATATCCTATCACTGTTCTTGATAAAAACTTTAAAGAACAACCAACCGTTGCGGTCATAGATATGATGATAGAACTACCAAGGGAGTATCGTGGAACACATATGAGTAGGTTCATAGAGATCATAAACGAGTATAGATGGCGTATACATATACACAATCTCAGGAAGATCCTGGAGGATATGCTCGATAGACTACCTTCCCATTCTGCCTATATAGAGTTGAGTTTCCCGTACTTCATGAAGAAGAAATCCCCAGTTAGTAGAGAAGAGTCGCTTATGTGTTACGATGTAAGGGTAAGGGCGAGCCTCGAGGAAAGCGGGGAAAACTACTCTATCACCCTGATAGTCAGGATACCGGTAATGACCCTATGCCCCTGCTCTAAGGAGATAAGCGAAAGGGGGGCACATAACCAGAGAGCCTATGTAACCATCGAAGCGGAACTATCCGAAATGGTATGGATTGAAGAACTCATCGAAATAGCTGAAAGTAAAAGTAGTAGCCCAGTATACTCACTCCTAAAAAGGGAAGACGAAAAGTTTGTGACAGAGGTAGCCTTCGATAATCCCATGTTCGTTGAGGATGTGGCAAGGGAGATATACCTTGCGCTTAAGGAAGATAGGAGGATAAAGAGCTTTAAGGTAGAGGTGGAATCACTAGAAAGTATCCACAACCACAACGCCTACGCGATGATAAGTCACAGGGGATGATCAACAAAGGGCCATTCTACACAACTCTATGAGGTGTAGAGGTTTCTTACCGATACCAGTAACATCCTTTTCCAGTGTAGCTTTACACATGGGGCAATTGAAGACTACATAATCGGCGGGCTTTGAGGAGATATCCTCTAACTGTCTTCTCCTATACTTTTCAACTGTATCCTGCTGTCTCGCAAGAACAAAGGCAGCACCGCAACATAAGGCCCTATCCCTATCGTAATACCTATCAACCCTATTTACCCCTATCATCTCGAATATCTCATCAACAACCCTATCTATCTCTGGGCTCAACCTGTTGGAACAGGGTCTCTGATAGATAACATCGATATTTAGTTTCCTTAGGCTAACATCTTTCAAAAAGTCTCTAAGGTATGTAAATAGATGAACATACCTAAAAGGAACCTCAATACCGTAGGCCCTAAGAAGGGAATTGTAAAAACCGTAGCACTCATCGTGAAATAGAACAATCACTTCCGGATTTAGTTTACTCATATTCTCCAGTATAAGTGGGATCCTCTCCTTTATAACAGAGATCATGCCGTAGTGAAGATAAACAACGTTACAGAAGATGTGCCTACCCCTTACTACCTCAAAACCCCCAAAGAATTCCCTATAAACCAAGTCCTTTAGATGAGGAAAAAGACATATATGGACAAACTTACCTCCCACTACCTTTGGAGTAAATATCCCCTCAGGTTCATATCTTTTTATCAGCTCTTCCCTAACCTCATCGGAGATTTTCTTTACACCATACCTTTCCTGTAGTTCCACGATCCTGTAAAACATGTGATTATCATAGGGACAATTCTCCTCGCAACCATAGCAATTCGTACAATCCTCAAGAACACTACTATAGGCTCCATCCGCTATCTTTTTAATCTCCTCCCTTATCCTAGACTCATCGTAACCTAAATGGATACACTTCTTAAGACAACTCATATACTCACAACCGAGACACTTCTCCGGATCAAACCTCAACTCAAACATCAACTACCCCCTTGACACTTATTAAAACTTCAGTTTAAAAAAGTAAGAAGAAAAGTCAAGGAGAGGTGGTTTATGGTAACTATAGAGATGATAAGAAAAGCTCAGGAAGAATGGGCAAAGGGACTGATAGAGATAGGTAAGTTATACTTAGAAAACAAAAACTTTATTGATTTTGCGAAAAATTTCGTAAAAGAAATGTACAACTACGATGAAGGGATCGTGCTTTTTAAACCTACCAAGGCGAGGGAAAAACAGTTTAGACTCAGTTTCGAAGAAGCTCTATCCTACTTTGTGGGTGGCATCGTAGGGGAAGATAAAGGATTCGCTCTAGAGCCCTGGAAAGATATAAGGTTTGAGGTTGCTGGTGATATAATCATCGGTGACATAGCCGTAAGTCAGGGTAATTACTACTTTACAAGTGGAAAGAGTGGAGAAACGGTGAAAGTAGAATTCACATTCGTCTACAAGTTGGTAGGTGATAAACTGAAGATAATCGCCCATCACTCATCCCTACCCTTTAGCGAGAGTAAATAGTTATAAAGTTCCCTCCTTGAGACACCGAACTCCTCCTTAAATAGAGGCTCCATTTCCTTATAGGTTAAACCCTTTTCTACGAGAAACCGAGCTATCCTTTTCCAATTAACAACTTCCCTTACCTTTCCTGAACCTCCGTCATCCCTTTTACCCTCAACAATAACTACTATCTCACCCTTTACCTCCCCTCTGTCCCTAAGGATAGCTATCACCTCATCCACACTGCCTCTTATAAACTCCTCATTAACCTTGGTTATCTCTCTGGCGATACAGACTTTTCTATTACCTAACACCTCCCTTAGAATAACAAGGGAGTCAAGAATTCTACTTGGTGATTCGAAAAATACGAGTGTTTCCTCCCTCTCCTTTAAATTCTCAAGAAACTCTTTGAGGCGGTTCTTTCTGGGTAGAAAACCCCAGAATGAAAAGGGAACTGGTACGATTCCAGAGGCTACAAGGGCACTAACTACAGAGGATGGACCTGGTATGGGAACTACTCTTATACCTTCTCTTACAGCAAGCTCAACGAGAACGTAACCGGGATCGGAAACTAGAGGCGTTCCCGAATCGGAGGTAAGGGCTACATCTTTACCATCTATCAAAAGCTTAAGTACAATCTTGGCCTTCTCCGATTCCTTTGGTTTGTAAAAGGAGATTAGAGGTTTAGAAATACCGTAATAGTTAAGCAACTTCAAGGTAACTCTCGTATCCTCACAAACTATAACATCGACCTTCTTCAGAACCTCAAGTGCCCTAAGTGTAATATCCTTGAGATTTCCTATAGGAGTGGATACTATATAGAGAGTTCCCTTCATACGCTAAATATTAAAACAGATTTGGGAGGAAATAAATGGATTTAATTAAGCTACCACATTACAAGAACTGCTTCGGTTGTGGCCTTGAAAATCCAAAAGGACTGAGATTGGAAAGATTCTGGGACAAAACTAACAGAACTGTTTTTGCTAATTTTCAACTCGATAAATTCCACAACGGATTTGAAAACATAGCCCACGGAGGCATACTAGCAACGATAGTCGATGAGGTACTCTGGTGGGCCGTCTTTGTAAACACTAAAAAAGTTACCTTTACCTACAAACTCGAGTTGACATTCAAAAAACCTGTAGAAGTTAATAAGAACTATAAGGCAGTGGCAGAAGTCTTGGAGGAAAAGGGTAGAAGGATAAAGGCACAGGCAAGGATAATAGATGACGAGAACAATGTATACTTAGAAGCGGATGCTATTTTCATCGAGACGAAAGACGAAAAAACCCAAAAATTCTTTGAAGAGTATAAATTTATATTTCAATGAAAACTATAGATATTGATAAATTCAATAACTTTCTATCTAGAAGTTTAATAGTGTTGATACCAGTATCTTTTGTGATTGGTTATCTACTCAAACCCATAGGATTAAAGTTTAAATGGACCGCCTATCCCATGTTATTTTCCATCATGTATACATCAAGTTATGGGCTAAGAATGAAAAATTTTGTAGAGATAACCAAATTTAAGAAACCTTTCTTTTTTGCCCTGATGACACAACTTGTGGTACTTCCAGTCATAAGTGTCATTGTTACAGAGATATTCTATCCAAGAGGTTTTAGCTTTACCTATGGTCACTATGCCCTTTCCCTAGCACCAAGTGCGATATCAACTATAATATGGAGCAGAATAAGTGGAGGAAACATACCGCTATCCACCATCCTAGTTGGAGCCCATGCTCTAATAGTACCCTACTATACCCCGATAGCACTCAAGATAATGACAGGTAAACTGGTTAGATTTAGTGCATCAAAACTCCTTTTCGATCTACTTATTACCGTTTTTATCCCCACATCCCTCGCCATAATAACCTACAACCCGAAGATGGAGTTAAAAACGGAATCCCTATTTGGAATCTGGTCGAAGATTGGCTTACTATACATGATAGTTTTAAACACAGCCATAGCATTCGATGTGGTAGCGATAAACTTGACCATAATAAAAGTCTTTATTGTAACTGGTATTCAGATACTCCTATCATTCCTCGTAGGTTATATGATAGGTAAGATCCTTAAGTTAGATGATGCCTCAAAGTTAACCCTGACCTATTACACAGGTATGAAAAATAACGGAGCAGGATTCGTCATCATCTTCGCTGGATTCCCCTACGAAGCGATATTTCCGCTTGCCTCAGCCATGATGTGGCAACAACCTTTGGCAAGTGTAATAAATACAATCAAAAATAGGAGGCCGTATGACTCTGTTCATATCGGCAACCAAAATTGAAATCGAACCGATCCTAAAGGATAAAGGAGCCGAAATTATCGTAGAAAAACCCTGGGAATGCTATATGGTCGATAAATATTACTTCGTAATCTCAGGTATAGGTAAAAGCCTTGCAAGTGGCGCAACAGCATTTGCCATAATGCGATTTAAACCTACCTGGATAGTAAACCTAGGAATAGCAGGAGCATACCCCAAGAGTAATTTAGGGATAGGAGAGGTCCTATATGCGGTGGAGGAGATTTTTGGAGATGAACCTCTGGAGGAGGAACCCTTAAAGCTATTTGTGCCTCGATTCCTCGAAAAATCCATAAGAGGTGGAAGATTCGTTACCCTTTCAAAAATACCGGAGACCCTGCCTGAAGCAGAAGAGATTGAAAAAAGGACACAGGGTATATGTGAAAACATGGAGGGAGCAAGTATAGCAAAGATAGCGAACCTATTCGGAATAAGATGCACGGAGATAAGAGCTATAAGTAACATAGCGGGAATCAGGGATAAGAGTAAGTGGAGAATGGATATAGCAATAATCAACCTGAATAACTATATCCTTAGTAACTGGGAGGAATTTAATGAAGATGAGAATAGCCTTTAGCCCCTGTCCAAACGATCTATTCATCTTCTTCAAGTTTCTAAGCGAGAAAAGTCCCGAATGGGATATAACCATGTTAGAGATGGAAGATCTAAATAAACTCGCGATCGATGGGAATGTAGATATCGTCAAAATTTCCGCCGGAATATACCCTCTCGTGAAGGATAGGTATGATATACTAAGGGTAGGTAGTGCCTTCGGAACCAAGGATGGCCCGATTGTGGTTGCGAAGAATTTAACGGATCCCAGGAGTATAAAGGTATTGGCCACACCGGGGAAAACAACGACGGCACATCTACTTTATGAGAAACTCTTTGGAAAGCCGGAAAGGATACTGATCATGGAGTATAACGAAATAATTCCTGCTATTTTAGACGAAAGGGCGGAGGCAGGTATACTCATACATGAGGGTAGACTACTATATAGGAACTACGGTCTTTACATGATAGCAGATCTACTTAGCCTCTGGTACAACCTGTACCCGGAAAGACTACCACTACCTTTAGGCCTTATAGTTATCAAGAAGGAACTTGGTAACTTAAAGGAGAAAGTAGAGGAAAGTATACTAGAAAGTTTAAACTTTGCAAAAAATAACTATAATAAAGCCTTAGATTTTATAAAAGAGAGACATCCCCACCTTTCCCACAAGCAGATAGAAGAGTACATAAACAATTTCGTAAACGAGTACACCTACTCTTTAAACGATAAAGCTATAAAAGCCTTATCCCTTCTTTTAGGGGAAAGTATAACTATTTAAAAAGCTTATAAACAGCCGAAAAGTCTAGCTCCCCAAGGCCGTTATTTTTACAGAGGCTATATATCTCTTTTATAACACTAGTTGCGGGAAGTGATCCACCCATCTTATAGGCCAGGCGTGTTACATAGTATAAATCCTTGTATATGAGATTTACGCTAAAGTGGGTACTAAAGTCCTCCCTTAGGAGTTTCTCTCTTTTCACGTCAAGTATCATCGATTTTCCTGCCCCATTTGAAAGAACCTCAAGTATCAAATCCTTAGAAAATCCCACTTTTTCACCAAGGCTAACAGCCTCAGCTATCACCTCCATAAACCCACCAAGTACTATGTTATTTATAAGTTTAAGCTTTGTCCCATCTCCTATTTCACCCACGTGTAGGATTACCTTCGCAAACCTCTGGAATATCGGGAAAAGTTCGTCAAACTTTTCCTTGGATCCACCAACGAGTAGAGTTAACTCACCCTTTCTTGCAGGTATAACACTACCTAAAATAGGGGCATCAAGGTAACATACTCTTAACTCGGCTAGAGACTTTCCAGCTTCAACAACATAATCCACATCGTTTGCAGTCATATCTACAATAACCTTACCTGATAAATTGCCTTCTATAAGGCCATTACTTCCGAAGATAACTTCCCTTGAGGCATCGCTATCAAATACAATTACAAAAATTACATCCGCAATATCGGCAAGATCCTTCGGACTATCAACCACCTCAAAACCGAGACTCTTCGGCTTATCTAAGGTCCTATTCCAACAAACCAGATCGTAGCCACCATCCCTTATTCTCTTAGCTATCTCAACACCCAAACTACCAAAACCTATAAAGCCTAACTTCATAACACCCCCCCACTTATAATATTTAAAGACCCCATTTAAGCTTCGTCCTCAAAACCTCGAAGAAAGTTTTATAAGGATTCTTAATCAACTTTATGACATTCGGCGCCTTCTTAATTGTAACCCTATCTTTTACCCTAAGAGCGAAACCCTCCTGACCATCAAGGGTAACAAAGACATCCTCATTTTCCGTGACAAGAACAACATCGACCGTCACAGTATCCTTAAGAACTATGGCCCTCTGGGAGAGGGTAAAGGGACATATGGGATTCAAAACTATAGCATCTATAAGGGGGTATAGTATGGGACCACCAGCCGCAAGCGAGTAAGCAGTAGAACCTGTGGGAGTTGCAACTATAAGACCATCGGCCCTATAGGTCGTAAGAAATTCTCCGTCTACGTATGTTTCAAGCTCGATTATCCTTGCAAGGGTTCCTTTATGAATAACAACATCGTTTAAGGTACGGTAGGTAGCTATTTGGCTATCCCTTCTATATATCTCAGCGGTAAGTAAACTCCTCTCTTCCACCTGATAGTCACCGGCTGTTATTCTATCCATCATCGGTATCATATCTTCAATGGTAAATTCTGTTAGAAAACCTAAACTACCAAGATTTACTCCCAGTATGGGGACATCTTTACCATAAACCAGTCTTGCGACGGACAATAACGTACCATCACCACCAAGTACCACCACGATATCCGATCTATCAACTACATCCACCCTTTTTAGATCCGATTCCAACTCAACCAGTGACGCACTTTCATTATCCAAGAGATACTCAACCTTTCTACTCTCACACCATCTTATCAACTCCCTTATTACGTTACCAGCCTGTTTTTTAGGCTTCGCTATTATCCCTACTCTCAACCAATTCCCTCCACTTTTCCCTAAGTTTCGCTATAAAACCGGATATAGGGCCTTTCTTCCAATCTTTAACCTCATAGACAAGTTCCAAAAGTTGTTGTTTTAAAGAATCCCTATCAAGCCCTCTATAAAGTTTACCATCAACAGCTATAGAAATCAAACCAGTCTCTTCCGATACAACAACAGCAACCGCATCGGTCTCCGTTGATATACCGAGTGCCGCCCTATGCCTTGTACCAAACTGTTTTGAAATCGTAGGATCTATCGAGAGAGGAAGTAGGCAACTGGCCGCTGCTATTCTATCTCCCCTTATTATAACAGCTCCATCGTGTAAAGGTGAGTAGGGTATAAAGATGGTTATAAGTAACTCCTCACTTATAACCGCATCCAAAATTATACCAGAATCTATGAAATTCTTTAACCCTGCGTTTCTCTCGAAAACTATAAGGGCACCTATCCTTTTCCTCGCAAGGAACTCACAGGCACCAATAACAGCCTCTATTATCAAAAGCTCCTTTACGCTCGCCCTCCTATATATACTCCCTACCTCGGCAAGACCCCTCCTAAGCTCAGGCTGGAAAATAACAACAAGAGCAAATATTCCTATCTGCCAGAAGTTCTGGAATAACCACATAAGAGACTTTAGTTGCAAAAGCTTTGCAGTAAGTGAGAATAAGCTGAGGACAAATATACCTATTAGTATCCTAAAAGCATTGGTACCTCTTATTATTCTTATCAGCTGATAAACGATCACAGAAACAAAGATGATATCTAAAATATCTCTCCACGATATCATTCTTAAACGCGAAATAAACTCCTCAAATTCGCCTAAGTTAAAAGGTGTAATCATCTGTAAAAGCCCAACTAATCTTTATAGCTCTCAAAGCCTCCTTAACATCATGAACCCTTACGATCCTTGCCCCCAGGAAAACACTCAAAGCAACAACCGCAATCGTACCCTCAAGCCTCTCCTCAGGGGGTAACCCATCGAGTAGAAAACCTATGAAAGACTTTCTCGATGGTCCAATAAGGATAGGAGCTATCTGGCTAAATATAGGAATGGCCTTTATAAGATCTATGTTATCCTTCAATCTCTTACCAAAACCTATTCCTGGATCTATAACTATATTTTCCCTCGGTAGTCCCGAATCGACAAGTATACTCATTCTTTCGAGAAAGAAATCTCTCACCTCCCTCACCACATCCTCATAAAAGGGATTTACCTGCATATCCCTTGGTGTACCCTTCATATGCATCAAAATATATATGGGCCTATATTTAGCAACAACCTCTAGCATTCTCTCATCAAACCTAAAGGCACTCACATCGTTTATGATCTCACATCCAATATCCAGAGCCCTCCTTGCCACCTCAGACTTATAGGTATCCACACTAACCGGTAAATCCGGAAACCTCTTCTTAACCTCCTCCAAAACAGGTAAAACCCTCCTTAACTCCTCATCCACCGAGATGGGAACTGCCCCCGGCCTAGTAGACTCACCCCCGATATCTATTATATCGACACCTTCCTCTACCATGGCCTCTATCTTTGGTAGAGCCTCATCTATCCTTACCCTAGATTGACTGTAAAACGAGTCATCCGTAATATTGACTATTCCCATAACTAAGGGCCTTTCCTTTCTATTTCTTATCCTATCAATTAACCTTTCTTTCATTCTCTCTATCCTCGGTTCTCTCCTCAACCCTTCCAAATTTTTTACTATACTTCAGTTCATACTTAGCAAGAATAACATCTATATCCTCACCACTTAAAACTTCCCTCTCTAAAAGGCTCCTTGCTATTTCATCAAGCACCCTTCTGTTACTGGTCAACAGATATTTTGCCTCCTCGTAACACTCATATACTATCCTTCTAACCTCCTCATCGATCTCCTGAGCCGTCTTTTCGCTATAATCCTTAGCTATAGCTATGTCTCTTCCTAGGAAAACAAGCTCATCCTTCTTACCGAAGGATAAGGGCCCCAACCTCTCACTCATACCAAAGGCACACACCATTTTTCTCGCTATTTCTGATGCTCGCTCAAGATCGTTGGCAGCTCCTGTCGTTTGTGTTCCAAAAACTATCTCCTCAGCCGCTCTACCTCCAAGTAGCGTAACCAGATGCTTCAAAAGATAATCCTTGGTATGGATATGTCTATCCTCCTCGGGAAGTTGCTGTGTTACACCAAGTGCTAAACCTCTCGGTATTATCGTAACCTTATGCACAGGATCCGCCCCTGGAATCAACTTCGCAACAAGAGCATGCCCTGCCTCATGGTAAGCTATGAGTTCCTTTTCCTGTTCACTTATAACCATACTCTTTCTTGCAACCCCCATCAGAACCTTGTCCTTAGCCTCCTCAAAATCTTCCATCTCTATATACTCTTTGCCCTTTCTCGCAGCTATCAAGGCCGCTTCATTAACAAGGTTGGCAAGATCGGCTCCAGAAAAACCTGGAGTCCCCTTGGCTATCACACTAAGATCAACATCGGGACCAAGAGGCTTATTTCTCGTATGAACCTTGAGTATCTCGAGTCTACCCTTAACATCAGGATTAGGAAGAACTATCCTCCTATCGAACCTTCCGGGTCTTAATAGAGCTGGATCCAAAATATCCGGTCTATTAGTTGCAGCGATTATTATTATACCCTCCGATGTATCAAAACCATCCATCTCAACGAGCAACTGATTCAGGGTCTGTTCCCTCTCATCATGCCCACCACCTATCCCTGCACCTCTCATCCTACCAACCGCATCGATCTCATCTATAAACACTATACAGGGGGCGTAACGCTTGGCAGTTTCGAATAGATCCCTGACTCTTGCCGCACCTACACCCACGAACATCTCAACAAACTCACTACCAGATATACTTATAAAGGGCACTCCAGCTTCACCAGCTATGGCTTTGGCAAGTAGAGTCTTACCGGTACCGGGTGGTCCAACCAAAAGAACACCCTTTGGCATCTTGCCACCAAGTCTCTGAAACTTCTTGGGATCCCTTAAAAACTCTATTATCTCTTTAACTTCCTCCTTAGCCTCCTCCATATCAGCAACATCGTCAAAGGTGGTTTTTTTAGAGTCATCTATAACTATTCTTGCTCTGCTCTTTCCAAAGGTAAATGCCCTGTTACTACCAGCCTGCATCTGCCTCATAAAGAATACCCAGAATCCTATAAGAATAATTATAGGAAGCCAGGAATTTAGAAAATTGACGAACCAGCTCTGCTTCTCCGGAGGTGAAACGTAGATATTAACCTTTTTATCCTTCAAAAGCCTCATCAAGTCGGGATCGTCTGGAACATTAACCTTAACCCTCACTCTTTTACTTTTTCTTATATTTCTCTCTATATCGAAAATACTCTTTTCCTCGGATATGTAGGGCTTTATATCCTCATATTCGGCATCAAAATAGATAGAATACTCCTTAACCACAACGGATTTGACAAGGTTCTTATTCAAAAGATCGAGAAAATTTGTATAACTTATCTCATAGGTGAATTCGTGGGGCGTACCTATAAGGTTAAATAGAAGTATCACTATCAAACCTATTAGAGACCATGTAAAGAGAGCCTTTATAAACTCAGAGTTAACCCTTCTTTTCATTCAATCCTCCAGGTAATTCTTCACTATCTCTTCTATTACCAAATCCACCCCCTTTGCAATAGCCGATAATTTTGCCCTTAAACTATCAACAGGAATCTCTCTTCTACTTAAATCCTCAATAGTTTCAACAAGTCCTTCCACACCGTTTCTATATATTACTATATGCTCTTTAAGATAATCCACTATATCCTCAAAGTTATGATAGTAGGGACCGATTATGACTGGAACCCCAAAACATAAGGGCTCAAGAGGGTTATGCCCACCAACCGGTACAAAAGAACCTCCAACAATAGCCACATTGGAAATCGAGTAAAACCTCATCAACTCACCCACCGTATCCACTATAAGCACATCCCCTTTAAAACCACCCTTAGATCTGAGCCAAACCTTCAATCCTTCGCTCTCCATAAGTCTCAAAACCTCATCCACCCTCTCTGGATGTCTCGGCGCCAATACTACCTTATAACCCTTACCGACAAGTTTTGAGATCGGCTTTAAAAACATCTCCTCTTCCCCAGGATGGGTAGAACCAAACACAATAACCCTCTCGCTAAAGTCCAAATCAAGCTCCCTTCTGAGGGATGTGGGATCAACTAAAGAGGCTTGAACCAAGGTAGAGTAATACTTTAAATTTCCGGTAACCTGTATCTTATCCGGTCTCAAACCGATAGATGAAAGTCTGACTTTATCCACGCTGGATCTTACAAAAGCCCTTTCATAGAGATTTAAAAAAGGCTCGAAGAAAAAGGAAAATAATAGGTATCCACCGAAAGATCTATCCGAAATCCTACCGTTAACCATATAAACCTTAAATCCCTCCTTATGAGCAACGTACAGGATAGATGGCCATATCTCGGTTTCAACTATAATAGTAACTCTCGGCCTTATCCTTCTCATTACTCTAAGGACAAAGGGGTAAAAATCTATTGGAAAATAGAAGAAGCCATCTACATATGAGGATAACCTATCCTTTGCAACCTTCATTCCTGTAGATGTGGTAGTTGAGAAAAATATTTTAACTCTACTACCGAGAATCTCCCTCAACCTCACCACTATAGGAGCTATAAGGAGAGTTTCACCTACACTTACAGCGTGTATCCATAGGTTATTATCTCCCTCCACCTCAGGTAACCTGATCGCTAATTTCTCAAGCCACCCCCTCCTATACTTCTCGTTTCTTAAAGCCTTTACCAGGACGAAGAGGACCAAAAAGGGGGCTAAAATAAGGTATAGTAAATTATAAAGGATTATAAGGATTTCTTCTCTTCGCATAACTCGAGTAATACCCCTTTAGTAGACTTGGGATGTATAAAAGCTATCCTTGTGTTATGAGCTCCTATTCTTGGCTCTCTATCTATAAGCTCAACCCCATTTTCCCCGAGAATACTTAGCATTTTCTGGATATCCTCAACCTCCAGAGCTATATGATGTATACCTTCTCCCCTCTTTTCTATAAACTTATAAACTGGTGAATCGGAACTTGTGGGCTCAAGTAACTCTATCCTTGTCTCTCCAACCTGTATAAAAACAACCCTCACCTTCTGATCCTCAACCACCTCTTCACCATCGGTTTTTAAACCCAGTAACTCATAGAATCTCTTAGCCTCCTCAATACTCTTTACAGCTATTCCTATGTGATTTACCTTCTTCACCATCTCTACCCTCCTTCAAAGGGATTAAAAACTTTTACTTTCACACTCCTATAATTGGTATATATGACTCTTCCCGGTACTCCTCCCAATCTTCTTACATTCCTAACCTTAGTATAATCAACCTCTCCCTTACCAGAGTGACGGGCCTTACTGAAATATAGAGCTATACCGGCTACCTTTTCTATGTAACTGGGATCAACATCCCCTTTTACCCTCATAACAACGTGGGCTCCCGGATAACCCTTCACGTGAAACCATAGATCATCCTTACTAGCCAGTTTAAAGGTCACATAATCGTTACCCTTGGCATTTCTACCAACAAACACCTTAAAACTCCCAAAGTCAAAACTATAGTACAGTTTACTCGTATCTTCAGCCTTAACGGCTCTATGTATATTAGGTGATCCATCCTTAACCAAACCGAGTTTAATAAGAACATCGTATAGATCCTTAAGTTCCTCTTCATTCTTCACATTTTCGAGTTCCCAGAGTAGCTCTTCAAGATAAATCTTCTCCCTCTCCTTCTCCTCTAACCTCTCCTTCGCTATGGAATAACTCTTTTTCCTCGAGGAATACTCTTTAAAATAATAGTTAGCTAAAGAGATTGGATCCAAATCCCCCACTATCGGGATCTCTATGATCTCATTCGTATATGGATCGGGTAGAACATAAGAATCTCCCTTTCTCTCGGCCATCCTGCCATAGGATAGTAAGGCTGTCCCCCAGAGATAGAGTTTCTCTATATAGGTAGGATCTGGGATATCCTGCCTTATCTTTTCTATATCCCTTTCGATTTTCTCCACTCTCCTTTTAAGTAGCCTCTTTGCATTACTAAATTTCTCCTTAAAATCCCTTCCCCTGATACAGTTAAGAAGATCATCAAGAAACCTCTCAAAAACATCACCCTCAAACCTACTTAAAATCCCTCCTATATTTAAGGGAACCAGCCTCTCCTCACACTCCCAAAAATCCATACTATAAAGTTCATCTCTGACAACATCCAACCCTCTACTCTCTATCTCAGAGAGTATATCCTTAGATAGATAGGGTAGATCGGTCTTCTCCTTAATCTTACTGGGAGTAAAATAAGTTCTCCCTGGAAGTATAACCCTATCATCGGTTTCCATTTCCCTTCTTACAAACCTTATGACATCACCTTCAACGAGAATAAGATTTACAAACCTACCCAGTATCTCGTATATCAGTCTAACCTCTCTCTTTCTACCTAGAGGATCAAACCTGTAAAGATCAAGAAAAACCACCCTATCCCCTTCTTCTATCCTCAAATCCCCTATCTTCATATTCCTGATGATTCCACCTATAAAATGGGAAAATTGGGTCTCACCTTCGACAATGTTCTTCTTCGAAAAAAATAAACCACTCCTTTCGGGAAGGAAGGAAAATATTATGGCACCACCTTTTATCTTTAACTCAACAAGCTTCCCATCATCCTTTACATCCAGTATCCTCGCATCCTTTACGGTATCTCTCAATCTCCGTACGATCTTTCTTAACGTATAATAATCCATTTTAAATTATTATCTTCTCCTTATACTCCCCGTAAACCTCCCTTAAGACATCCGATATCTCACCAACAGAGGCATATACCCTCACAGCTTCAAGTATAGGATACATAACATTACCACCGGCTATAGCGGTATCCTTAAGTTTCTTTAAAGCAGCCTCTACCTTGCTATTATCCCTTGTGGCTTTAACCTCTCTAAGTCTCGCCTTTTGTCTCTCCTCAACTTCAAAATCTATCTTAAGTATCTCTCTCTCCACATCCTCCTCTTCGATTATAAATTCATTTACACCAACTATTATCTGTTCCTTCTTATCTATCGCAAGCTGATAGGCATAGGCGGCATCCTGGATCTCCTTCTGTATCAATCCCTCCTCTATACACTTTAGCACACCACCGTTTTCCTCTATCCACCTTATGTACTCCCAGGCCCTCTTTTCTATCTCATTCGTGAGATACTCGACCGCAAAGGAACCGGCTAGAGGATCTATAAAATCCGCAACTCCGGACTCATAGGCTATTATCTGCTGTGTCCTTAGAGCTATCCTTGCGGATAGTTCGGTGGGGAGGGCGAGAGCTTCATCAAAGGCATTAGTGTGTAGCGATTGGGTACCTCCCAAGACAGCGGCGAGAGCCTGTATCGCAACCCTAACTATGTTATTTTCGGGCTGTTGGGCCGTTAATGTACTTCCCGCGGTTTGGGTATGGAACCTCAACCTCATAGATTCAGGATTTTTAGCTCCAAAACGTTCCTTCATTATCTTTGCCCACATCCTTCTTGCTGCTCTGAATTTTGCTATCTCCTCTAAGAAGTTGTTGTGACAGTTGAAGAAGAAGGATAGTCTCGGTGCAAAATCATCAACGTTTAAACCGGCCTTAATAGCAGACTCAACATAGACTATACCGTTAGCAAGCGTAAAAGCTACTTCCTGAACCGCGGTAGATCCGGCTTCTCTTATATGATACCCGGATATGGATATCGGATTCCACTTAGGCACAACATCCTTACAAAAAGCGAATATATCGGTTATTATCTTTAAGGAAGGCTCCGGCGGGAATATATAGGTCCCTCTTGCTATGTACTCCTTTAGTATATCGTTCTGAATGGTACCCCTGAGTTTATGTGGTTCTACACCTTGCTTTTCCGCCACAGCTATATACATGGCTAGAAGAATACCGGCGGTAGCGTTAATCGTCATCGATGTGGAGACTTTATCAAGGGGTATACCGTCAAAGAGAATCTCCATATCCCTAAGGGTATCTATAGCAACTCCTACCCTTCCAACCTCACCCGTTGCCATTGGATGATCGGAATCGTAACCCATCTGTGTCGGTAGATCAAAGGCTACGGAAAGACCAGTCTGTCCCTGGGATAGAAGGTACTTGTATCTTCTGTTGGATTCCTCAGCTGTACCAAAACCAGCGTACTGTCTCATAGTCCAGAACCTACCTCTATACATGGTAGGCTGGACTCCTCTAGTATAAGGATACATACCGGGAAAACCTAAATCCCTCTCGTAATCGAGATCCTCAACATCCTTGGATGTAAAAACCCTCTTTATCTCTATACCCGAGAAGGTTTCAAACTTCTCCTTCCTCTCAGGGGCTTTCTCTATAACCTTCTTTACAACCCTCTCTTCCCACTCCTTCTCTAACTCACTCAATTTCTTAGCAGTTTCGGAATCATAAACCCTCATGTAACACACCTCCAAATTACTCTATAACAACAAGTAGAGCCCCCGCATTTACCACATCTCCAACCTTGACTTTTATAGATTTAACAATGCCATCCTTTGGGGCCCTGAATTCGTTTTCCATCTTCATGGCTTCCAGTGTGAGTAAGGGCTTATCCTTCTCCACAAAGTCACCTTCCTTTACAAATATCCTTGTAACCTTACCGGGCATGGAAGTCCTAACCTCTCCAGAGGCGGCTCTATCTTTACCACCGTGTAGAATCTCCTCCATCCTCTTACGAAACTCATCCATCAGGTTGAAGGCGAAATGTTCTCCCTCCACAAATACCTCAAAATTACCCTCCCCCTTATCTTCCACATCAACCTCAAAGGATTTGTTATTCGTAATCACAGAAAAGTTTTCAAAATCTCTCGTAACCACATCAACCCTATAAACCCTCTCCGATAGTGTTTTTCCTTCCTCACCTAGCTCTTCGATCTTAACCTCATAGATATTTTCACCTATCTCCTTTAGATTGATCCTAAATTCCTTTCCCTCATAGCTCACTATGTAAGGCATCCCTCCCCTCCTTTAGAACCAGCAGCTTCTCATCTGTAACTTTCTACCCATAAACTTCCAGGGATCGATTCCTTCCTTACACACTCCTGGGGTCTTTGCAGCTATCTTCAATTCCTTTATCTCTTCGAATATGGATGCAACTATAAAGGCAATGTCTCTCAGTTCATCGCTCGGCCTATGGGATCTAAACTCCTCAAGAAGGATATTTGCAAAATTCGTATCTATATCTCCACTTATAAACTTGGGATGCATAAGAGTTAATCTATGAAATGGTATAGTCGTCCTTATACCCTTTACAACGAACTCGGATAGAGCTCTCCTACTTCTCTCTATAACTTCCGCCCTATCCTTACCCCAAACTATGAGTTTCGCTATGATAGGATCGTACTCGAGTGGTACAACGGAACCTTCGATAACTCCAAGATCAACTCTGACACCAGGTCCACCTGGTAATCTGAGGGCCGTTATCTTACCAGGAGAAGGGGCAAAGTTGTTAAAGGGATCCTCGGCATAGATACGAAACTCCATAGAGGCACCGTTTATCCTGACATCCTCCTGTCTATAGGAGAGTTTCTCATCCGCAGCTATCCTTATCATCTCCTTAACTATATCGATACCGGTTACCATCTCAGTAACGGGATGCTCTACCTGTAACCTTGTATTTACCTCAAGAAAGTAGAAGTTCCTGTTCTTATCAACCAAAAATTCCACGGTCCCAGCGCTATAGTAACCACTAGCGAAGGCAACCTTCAAAGCTGCCTCTCCCATTCTCCTTCTCAAATCCTCATCCATTATAACCGACGGTGTCTCCTCTATAACCTTCTGATGCCTTCTCTGTATCGAACATTCCCTTTCACCAAGCCATATACCGTTACCATGCTTATCTATTAGAATCTGCATCTCCACATGTCTCGGATTCTCTATGTACTTTTCTATATACAGGGAATCGTCACCAAAGGCACTTTTCGCTTCCGATCTTGCCAACCTTATGCTCGATACCATCTCCTCTTCGTTCCTAACAAGTCTCATACCTTTACCACCACCACCAGCAACAGCCTTTAACATAACGGGATAACCTATTTCCCTCGCCTTCTGGAATATCTCCTCATCACTTAGAGGTTCCAAGGCACCGGGCGTTACAGGCACCCCAGCTTTCTCTGCAACCTTCCTGGCCTCCGTTTTACTTCCCATGGCCACAATAGCTTCCTTCGGAGGACCGATGAAGACTATACCGGCATCCTCACAGGCCCTTGCAAACTCGGCATTCTCAGCTAGGAATCCGTAACCGGGGTGTATAGCGTCAGCCTTTGCCTTCTTGGCAACATCGATTATCTTATCTATCCTTAAATAACTCTCAACAGCTGGAGCGGGACCTATATGGTAAGCCTCGTCGGCAATTCTAACGTGTAGTGCATCCCTATCGACATCGGAATATATAGCGACAGTCTTTATTCCCATTTCCTTGCAGGCCCTTATTATTCTAACCGCGATCTCACTTCTATTTGCAACTAACACTTTTTTGAACATTTTCCCCTCCTTTATAGTGGAATATTACCATGCTTCTTAGGAGGCATAGAGTCCCTCTTATTCTTTACAGCCTCTAAAGCTCTTATCAAGCGTGGTCTTGTATACTTAGGCTCTATCACTTCATCTATATAACCGAGCTGAGCCGCTATATAAGGATTGGCGAATGTCTTTCTGTATTCCTCAACAAGTCTCTGCCTTTCAGCCTCCGGATCCTTGGCCTCCATTATCTGTTTTCTGAATATAATGTTAACCGCTCCATCTGGTCCCATAACAGCTATCTCAGCGGTCGGCCATGCTATGTTATACTCGGCTCTTATATTCTTCGAACCAAGAACATCGAAAGCTCCACCGTAAGCCTTTCTTACAACAACCGTAAGTTTTGGCACCGTAGCTTCACAATAGGCATAGAGCAACTTAGCACCATGTTTTATTATACCGCCATGTTCCTGAGCAACACCGGGTAAAAATCCGGGAACATCCTCAAAGGTAACTATAGGAATGTTAAAGGCATCACAGAACCTTACAAATCTCGCTGCTTTTACAGAGGCATTTATATCGAGACAACCCGCAAGATGCATGGGTTGATTGGCGACAATCCCTACCACATGCCCATTCAATCTCGCAAAACCTATTATTATGTTTTGGGCGAATAGAGGCTGTACCTCAAAGAAGTAGCCATCGTCAACGACCCTTCTTATTATCTCCTTCATATCGTAAGGTTTATTAGGATCATCGGGCACTATGTAGTTCAATTCCTCATCTACCCTTTCGGGATCATCCTTAGGTTCCTTGTAAGGAGGATCCTCCATGTTATTGGATGGTAGGAAGCTCATAAGCTCCCTGATCATCATAAGGCATTCCTCATCGTTTCTCGCGAAAAAGTGCGCCACACCACTTATTGTGTTGTGAGCCAAAGCACCACCTAGTTCTTCCTTGGTTATCTCCTCATGAGTAGTTGCCTTTATAACATCGGGCCCCGTTATGAACATGTAGGAAGTCTTATCCACCATGAATATAAAATCTGTAATAGCCGGAGAATAAACCGCACCACCTGCGCATGGCCCCATTATGGCGCTGATCTGCGGTATAACACCACTTGCGAGAGTGTTCCTCAGGAATATATCCGCATAACCTGCCAGAGAAACCACACCTTCCTGAATTCTGGCACCACCGGAATCGTTAAGACCTATCACGGGAGCTCCCGTTTTCATGGCAAGGTCCATAATCTTACAGATCTTTTTAGCATGCATCTCCGAAAGACTACCACCAAAAACAGTGAAATCCTGAGCAAAAACAAAAACCGTTCTACCATCGATCTTACCAAATCCAGTTACAACTCCATCGCCAAGTATCTTTTGTTTATCCATTCCGAAATGGGTACATCTATGAACCACAAATTTGTCGATCTCCACAAAGGTACCCTTATCAAGAAGAATGTTAATTCTTTCCCTAGCAGTCAGTTTACCTTCCCTATGTTGTTTCTCTATCTTCTCCTTACCACCTGCAAGTTCAGCTAATTCATTTAATTCCCTTAATTCCTTCAACTTTTCCTCTATACCCATAAGTAGCACCTCCTGTAGGATTTTTAACCATACTGAACCATATTTTGTTTATTTAACAGATCAATAATACCAATTGCAATAGTTAACCAACTATTCGGCTCTAAATCCTCCGCACGGCTTTCCGGATTTAAACCTAAGTTTGCTAAAATCTCTTTCCATTCTAAATTTGGAATCTCTATCGAGAGAGCTTTGTGCAACTTTTTTCTCCTATACCTATAGGCCGAATCAACTATCCTTCTCAAATAGGGTTTAACTCTACTATCCAAACTCTCAACTTTAGTTATTCTAATTATGGCAGAGTCCACCTTAGGTTTGGGGATAAACACACTAGCTGGGACCTTTTTTAAAAATTCTACCTTATGTGTGAGAAAGTACAATACGTATAATGGGCATCTATCCTCCTTTTTAGTGCCCATTATCCTTTGAGCCACATCGTACTGTAACATCAAAACCATCTCCTCAATAGGTGGCTCCGTATCCCATATCTTAAAGAGAAAGGGACTTGTTATCGAGTAGGGTAGATTAGAAACGATACTGTAACTCTCTCCACCAAAAATACCCTTTAGATCAAGATCCATAATATCAGCGTGGACAATGGAAACATTCGTAAATTCTGACAGTTCCTCCTTCAGATACTCGTAGAGATAACGGTCCTTCTCTACAACGACTAGTCTTTTTGAAAGAATGGAAAGCGGTCTACTTAAAACCCCTAAACCACCTCCAACTTCAAGTACATTCTTCCCCTCTACGGAACTAACCCTTACGATGAAATCAACCATATTTTTATCTACCAAAAAGTTCTGACCTAAATGTTTCTTAGGTACAAAACCTCTCTCTCTTAATCTTAAAAGTACCTCCCTATACTTCATTTAAGAGCATCCAGCAAAGACATATCACCAAAAGCCTTTTTCCAATCACCCAGAAATCTCTCTATACCTATATCGGTAAGTGGATGTTTCAAAAGGGCTTCCATAACGGCATAGGGCACCGTAACTATATGAGCACCGGAAAGTGCCGACTCAACCACATGAATGGGGTTTCTAACACTTGCCACGATTATCTCAGTATCAAAATCATAGTTTGAATATATATCCACTATCGTTCTTATCAGATCCATCCCGGTATGGGAAATATCATCCAGCCTACCAACAAAGGGGGAAACAAAAGTAGCACCAACTTTGGCAGCAAGGATGGCCTGACTGGGAGAAAAAACAAGGGTAACGTTTGTTTTAATACCCTCAGCCGATAGATACCTTACAGCCTTGAGCCCTTCCTTAGTAAAGGGTATCTTAACCGCTATCTTTTCGCTTATCTTGGCAAGTTCCTTAGCTTCTCTGACCATACCTTCAAAATCAAGGGACAAAACCTCAGCACTTACCGGCCCATCAACTATACTACATATCTCCTCCAAAACCTCCCTATACTTTTTCCCCGTCTTTGCAACCAAAGTGGGATTTGTAGTTACTCCGTCCAAAACTCCCCAACTCGCCACTTCCCTTATCTCCTCTACAAAAGCGGTATCAAGAAAAAACTTCATCCTATCCCTCCTATCCTTCTGTAAATTAAAGTTCTATATTCTATTAACCATAGTTGAACTTTTATTTCAATTGTTGTATTAATGAGTAACCGAAGGGGTATTGACAAATGGAGAAAAATGATCCAATAAAATTAACAGAATGGGCCCGTAGCTCAGCTGGCCAGAGCCACCGGCTCATAACCGGAAGGTCCCAGGTTCGACCCCTGGCGGGCCCATAATCCAAAGGGGATGCGGTACCATACCGCATCCCTTTTTTTATTTTTAGAGGGAAGTATTTTTAGAGGGAAGGGAGTATCCATGAAGCTAAAGGAAGTCTACGATTACTTGGATAGTATATTTCCCTTTGGTTTACAGATAGAATGGGACAACTCTGGTATACAAATCGGAAGCCTAAATAGTACCGTAACCGGAATAGTAGTAACACTCGATATTGATAAGAGCTTGTTAGAGTTTTGTAAAAGGGAGAACATAAATCTAATCATAAGTCACCATCCCCTCATATTTAAAAGGATAGGCCAGATAATAGCGGAGGATGATAAAACAGAGATAGTATACAAGGCCATAAGTTACGGGATCAATGTGATTTCGGCTCACACGAACGTGGATATAGCCACAGGTGGTCTTGCCGATTACTTTGCCAAACTACTCGGTTTTGAAGTTACAGAACCCTTATCAAAGGAAGGTTTTGGTAGGGTATGCCTTACGGCAGAGGATATGAGTTTAAACCAAATCCTAAGGAAGTTAAGAGAAAAGTTACGGTTGGAGGAGATAAGGTATGTTGAAGGAAGTAAAGAAGAGATAAGGAAAATAGGTATATGCCCAGGTAGTGGTGGTGATCTCATAGAAGAAGCTATAAGAAAGGACGTGGACGCCTATATAACGGGAGATATAAAGTACCATCACGCAAAAAGGGTGGAGGATAGAATCCATCTGATAGATGTAGGTCACTACGGTAGCGAAATAATCTTTGTGGATTTAATGTACGAAAAGTTGAAAAATATAGATCTAAGGATAGTGAAGCATTATATTAAAAATCCAATCAAAACCTGGAGGTAAACATGAATCAATTGTTGACACTTTTAATAAAATTACAGACTGTGGAAAACCTACTTGAGGATATGAAAAAAGAGAAAGATGATTTGCCAAAGCTTGTCAAAGATATAGAAAAAAGACTTAGTTTAGAAAAAGAGGAGCTAAACAAGCTACAAAAGAGGGAGAAGGACTTAGAAATAACAAGAAGAGCAAAAGAGAAGTATCTCATCGAGCTCGGTGAAAAAATTACAGATAGAAAGTCTAAGTTATTTAAAGTAAAAACAAACGAGGAATACTCTGCACTGTTAAAGGAAATAGAAAATTTAAAAAAAGAAGTCAGCGATACAGAAGATGAAGTTATCAAAATTCTATATGAAACTGAAGAATGTAAGAAACTAATTGAACAAAAGGAAAAAGAGTTAAAAGAGTTAGAAAAAATATTAAACGACAAAAAGCTGGAATTAAACGAAAAATTAAATGTATTAGAAAATAAAATTAACGAACTACAAAAAGAAAAGGAAGATATACTAAACAGCTTAGATGAAAAAACAAAAAGTATGTATATAAAACTAAAGGAAACAAAGGGGAAAGTCATCGTTCCCACTATAGACAAGAAATGTATGGGATGTTTTATGGCTATTCCTATTCAGGTCTATCTCGAGGTTAAAAAGGGGGAGACTTTAGTAACATGTCCACAGTGTGGGAGAATACTGTACTATGAAGAGAGGGTTGAAGAGAGCAAAGATAACGATTGACGGTGCATCTAAGGGGAACCCAGGTAGAGCAAGTTACGCCTTCATAATAGAGACTCAAAATACCAGGGTAGAGGAATTTAAGGATATCGGGATAGCAACGAATAACCAGGCGGAATACAGAGCTTTAATAGAAGCGCTAAAAAGGGCTATTGAACTTGGTGTAAAGGATGTGACCGTTTATTCCGACTCCGAATTACTGGTAAAACAGATTAAAGGTGAGTATAGAGTAAAGAACGATAAATTAAGAGAACTATTTATGGAGGCTAAAGAGCTATTGAAAAATTTCGAAAACTTCCAAATTATACATATAAGCAGGGAACTCAACAGAGAAGCCGATAGATTGGCAAATATGGCTTTAAGGGACAAAAGGGGAGCAGGTTGATCGGGTGGTCGCTTGCCCAATCCCATTGGGCAAGAGGAAAGTCCGGGCTCCACAGGGCAGGGTGCTGGGTAACACCCAGGTCCCGAAAGGGACGGAAAGTGCCACAGAGAGTAGACCGCCGGGTATAAAATACAATATCCGATGGCCCGGTAAGGGTGAAAGGGTAGGGTAAGAGCCTACCGCCTTCTCTGGTGACAGAGAAGGGCACGGCAAACCCCACCCGGAGCAAGGCCAAGTAGGGGAGCGATATCCCCGATAAGGGGATTAAGGGTTGCCCGCCCGATGCTCCCGGGTAGGCCGCTTGAGGTGTCAGGTAACTGGCACCCTAGATAAATGACCACCGCCTCCAGAAAGGAGGTACAGAACCCGGCTTATAGATCAACCTGCTCCCCTTAATCCGCTCAAGGCTTCCTTAACCTTTATAGCAAGTTCCTTTAGAGAGATGGGTTTCTGTAAAAGATAGAATCCCTTAAGGCTAAAACCATTTGCCTGCTTATCCATAGAATAGCCAGATATCAATATGATAGGCATGTTCTTATAGATCTCCCTCAAGTTGTTCGCTAACGTTATACCGTCCATCTCGGGCATAACTATATCGGTAACTACAAGATCCGGCTTTTTAACCTTAGAAGTTTGAAGAGCTTCCATACCATTTCTACAGGCTATAACCCTATAACCAAGAAGTTCCAACATGTTTTTCATTATAATAAGAGAGGCTTCATCATCCTCAACAAGTAAGACGAGTTCACCATCTCCCCTCGGTAAATAGGAAGACTCGTTTTTCCTCTGCCTATCATCAAATGCCATAACGTAGGCAGGTAAACGGATAGTTACCTTAGTCCCGATATTCTCCTCGCTCTCTATCTTTAACATACCCCCATGCTTCTCAATAATACCGTAGGCCTGAGGTAACCCAAGTCCTGTTCCGAACTCCTTTTTCGTCGTAAAGAAAGGATCCAAGCATCTTTCTAACACATCCTTCGACATACCTATACCCGTATCAATAACTTCAATCACATACTCATTCCTATCCTCATCCTTGTAGAGTCTTATCGTGAGTTCACCGCCATTTGGCATTGCATCCTTTGCATTTATACATATATTCAAAAGAGCTTGGTTAATCTGATTTACATCACCCAATATGACTGCGGTTTTACAGGTTATATCCGTTCTTATCTTTATAGAGGAAGGGAATGTCCTTCTTATAAAATTTACAAACTCCTTTAAGAATACCACAAGATCAAAGGGCGACATCTCAGCTGGACTCTTTCTCGCAAAATCGAGTAACTGTTTTGTTAAACTGGCACCGTGTTTTACCTGCTGCACAATCATATCGGCTATCCTTTTGAGCTCTTCATCGGTTAGTTTTAATTTTAATATCTCCGCTAGACCCATTATCCCATTCAGTATATTGTTGAAATCATGAGCCACCCCTCCTGCAAGTAACCCCAGAGATTCCAACCTTTGTAGTCTATTTATAACATTGCTCCTCTCCCTTTCCTCTCTTCTCATTTTGCTGTAGCTCAGTATAGCCTCGAGTAACCTCGCGATAAGCTCAAGGAGAAACAACTCACTCTGTGTAAAAGGTGGTTTATACCTTGCCCTTGCTATACATAGAACTCCCACACATCTTCCCTCAAGATAATAAGGTACTGATATAACACTCCCTATGAGGCTGGCATAAAATTCTCTTGCCCTATCGTGTTCCGGTAACTCAAAAACTATGTCGGCTATAAGAACTGGCCTTCTCTCCTTGAATGCCCTACCACCAACACCCTCCCCTGGCTTCAAGGGTAAAACCTCAACAAAACCATGGTAAAATACAGGAACAAGAATATCTTCCTCGGGATTGTATCTGAAGGTAATAACATACTGGGCATCGAATATATCGAGTAGATCCTGAACTATAGCAGTAAGTATACTCGCCTCATCCTCTCCCCTTAGCATACCTTCAAGCCCCGAAAGAATAACGAAAAAGCCCTTCTGAACCCTTAAAACACTCTCCTGGTATATGAAGCTATTTATCCTATTAGCTACGAGATTCGTAAAGACCATAAGATCATTTACATCCTCTGAGTCAAAACTCTTGGCTCCCTTAGATCTACCACAGGAGAGGGATAGATAGAGACCGCCTATCAAAGGCACAGAATAGGCAACAACCGTCCCTATATTCTCAAACTCCTCTCCCCGAAATCTTATAGGACTATCGGAATAGTCATCCATAACCAGACAGCCACAATCTATAGCGGCAACAACAGCACCAACTTTTTCCACTCCCCTCTCAAAAAGAAAGGCCGGGAATCTTGAAAATCCCTTCCACCTCGCAAAAACCGCTCTATCCTCTTTACTATCCCAGAGTATCATCACAGAGTGGGTTGAAGCCAAATGATCCATTAAAAATTCAATGACAAAATCACCTATACTACCTAACTCATCTATATCCTTGATCTTATTCTCTATCTCCGTAATATTTATCATCCTAACACCCCAAACTTAAATCCAGTTATAGAAATTTTAACAGAGTTACTGTATACTTTCAACAAAATTTAAACCATTAGGAAAGATGGATAGAATCTCATATCTAATCTTTTTTATACTGGGAGCGGTTTTTGGTAGTTTCATAAATGTATTGGTTCATAGAATCCCTCGCGGTATCTCAGTAATATCTCCGCCGAGTCACTGCCCCTATTGCAAAAGAAAACTTAAACCTTGGCACAATATTCCTATAATCTCCTATGTAATACTCAAAGGTAGATGCTACTACTGTAATGGCAAAATCCCCTTAAGGTACCTCCTGGTAGAGCTCATCACCTCCCTTCTGTTCGTAATAATCTACGTAAAAACAGGAATAAACTGGAAGCTGGTTCAATCGCTCATGATTACAGTGATTATTATTGCCATTTCCTTCATCGATCTTGAACATATGATCATACCAGACAAACTAAATATAGCTCTTTCAATAACGGGACTTATATTTTCCATAAGTGGTAAGGGAATAGTTGGGATCAAAGAGAGTATAATAGGCGGACTTATAGGACTTTTCATTATGCTATCCATATTTATGGCATCAGGTGAAAGAATGGGATTCGGAGATGTAAAATTCCTCGCAGCAATAGGTGTAAACCTAGGATGGAAACTTACACTAACAACATTTATTCTATCTATAATAATAGGATCGATCATCGGCCTAACTCTTATGGGACTAAGGATAAAAGGTAGAAAGGACCCAATCCCCTTTGGCCCATTCATATCCTTAGGAGCAATCATAAGCTACCTAATTGGAGATGAGTTGATAAGAGTATACTGGCAAATATTTTGCTAAGTAAAAATGGAGATGTTAGAGAAAAGCCTTAAGAAAAAATTTACGCCAATTATAATTCTAATAAGCTTTTATTTATTGCTAATATTCATGCCTAATACACTAAAAGCTCAAGAAGGTGATGTGTACTTAAAAAGAGAAAGGGATAGATACTTTATAGGGATAGATACTAAAAACTTAGACTTTAACTACTCATTATTCGGCAAGGAAGGAGAAATAACGATAGTCATTGAAAACTGGGTTTCCAAAGAACATAAGAAAATAGATTTCAAAGATGCTCCAATAAGAAGTATAGAGATCTCACCTAAGGACAAAAAAACATTTATAAAAGTTATAACGGATCATAATTATATACTTAAATGTAAAAAAGAAAAAACCGGACTTTTATGTGAATTATCAAAAGGAAAAAATGAAGACTACATAACTTTAAGATTAAATGAATACATGTATAAAGATGAATGTGAGAAATTCATAGATGACTATAGAGCGATAAGAAGCAATCTGTACAAGGTCTTATCTAAAGATGATCTTATAAGATACGAAAAATTCCTCTTAGACTGTGCAGATAGAGGCAAGGATTTTGATCTATTCCTAGAAGCCTCTAACTACATTCAAAGCCTGGGTTACAATCTTGATCCAGCTACCAAGATCAAAAAGATAAATCTACTATATAGGCTCAAAAGGTATAGGGATGTTGTAACGGAAGGAGGGATCCTCCTTTCGGAGTTAAGGGGTAAACCAGAGGAATATACCGTTGCGATTACTCTGATGGACGCTCTAATAACTCTTGGCGAAAGGGATAGGGTTTTAAACATGATAAAAGGCTATGATATTATGAAGATTCCTGAAAAGTACCGTGCCGGTATCATAAAAATCTATGGTAAACTATACTATAACAGCGATCTTTACTTTGCCTCATACCTATATCTCAAGAAAGCTATGGGACTCGATCCGTACCTTATAAAAATGGACAACCTCGCCCTATTTCAACTCGGGTTATCCGCCTACAAACTGAAAAAATACGACGAGGCTATAAGATACCTCTTACTCGCCGTGAACCTACATCCCGATATGATAGAGGAATCGGGTGAAGCTCTATACATTATAGGAACCATACACAAGGATAAAGGAGAAACAGATAAGGCCCTATGGATATTCAACCAAACGAGCATTCTATTCCCAAATACGAAAGGCGGGGCTCTATCGAAACTAAACCTGGCGATATATAAGAAAAAGGATAAGCCATCTGAAGCTATAAGAGAGCTCCAGGCAATCCTTTCCCTATACAAATACCCCGATGTAAGGGAATTAGCACTATATAACCTCGCGGAATGTTACGAACTTTTAGATAAAGACGAAGATGCAATCAAGACTTATAAACAATTTTTAAGCGAATTCCCAAAAAGTAGTTTGTATAAGAATGCCTACGATGCCATTAAAAAACTGGAATATAAGGGTATAGAAAAAGCATTTAATGAGAATAGACTAGAAGAAGCGGTTGTCAGAGCATCTAACTTTCTAAAGGAATACAAGGATGACCCACTTGCCAAGGATGCCTATGAAATAGCTAAAAAGGCAATAAACAAAATTCTTGAAAACTATATAACACAGAAAAACTGTCCTATGATATCTAAGATATGGAGAGAATATAACAACATGATAGATATAGATGTAAAGAATGGAACGCTAGCTTTTGAAATGGTAAAATGCATATACCCAACAAATTCTACTGGAGCTATAACAATTGCGGAACATATATTCACAAACCTATTCAAACAATTTCCAAATAAAGAGGAACTTATAAACCTCTTAGCAAAAGACTATATAACAAATTCTAAATACCAAAAATTAGAAAATTTAACTTTAAACTATAACGGATTCATGGATAAAAACATTTTAAACGATGCCATATATAAACTTGCAAATTGGAACTACATAAACAAAAATATAGATAAACTTGAAAAGCTAAGTAATATAAAAAACGTATCAAGCAAAAACCTTAGTTATATAGACTATCTACTTATAACATGGAATTTGGAAAACAAAAACTTTAAAAAAGCTATGGAAATATTAAGAAAGAATAGACTCCTAGAAAATTTACCAGAAAAAGACGAAAAG
The DNA here is from genome assembly GCA_964590075.1 of uncultured Aquificales bacterium. GTDB lineage: Bacteria > Thermosulfidibacterota > Thermosulfidibacteria > Thermosulfidibacterales > Thermosulfidibacteraceae > JAGDVO01. The sequence continues at coordinate 60,894 of CAZPXS010000001.1, read as the reverse complement.
ATAAGAATGATAATAGCAAGAGAACTTATAGATCAGGGAAACTATAAAGAAGCTATGAACCTTCTCACAAGAATAGTAAATACATATCCAAGAGGGAAATATACAGATGAAGCTCTATTTTTGCTCGGTTATTATAGTAAAAATCCAAAGATTAAAAGCATGTGGTGGGATATGTTAGAGAAGAATTATAAAGAATCTCCATGGTATAAGGAACTTCAAGCAATAAAATTAGCAGAGGAAACTCAAGAATGGGCGAAAAAGGTTATATCCAATCGTTAGCTGAGTTTATCAAGGCAATAGATGAACTTACAAAAGCATATAATGATTTAAAAAAAGAAGTCGAAAGATTATCGAAAGAATTATATAGACAAAAGAATCTACTAAATAGTATACTGGAGAGCATTTCAGAAGGTGTAATAGCCATCGACAACTCCAAAAATATTCTCTCTTCTAATAAGTTTGCCCAAGAATTTATAGAGCTAGGAATATTAGAGCTCATAGATCTTAATAAACCGGAAGATGAAATAAAGCTAAAGGATAGATACCTTAAAATAACGGTATATCCGTTGTTACTGAAGGATGAAAAAATAGGTAGGGTAATAGTGATAAGGGATGTAACTAGAGAAAAGAGGCTTGAGGAGGAGAACAAAAGGAGGGAAAGGCTGAGTGCAATGGGAGAGATCGCTGTAACTCTCGCCCACGAAATAAGGAATCCCTTGGGTTCGATAGAACTATTCGCAGGATTACTAAGGAGAAGTTTAGAGGGGGAAAACAAAAAACTCGTGGAAGCTATAATTTCCGTCACCCACAGTATAAATCAGAGAGTATCAAACATACTACTATTCACAAAGGATCTAAGTGTAAGTAACGAAACCATTAACATCAAGGAAATAGTGGATGAGGTGATGGAATCACTAAGGCATCTACTATTAAAAAAGAGGGTAAACCTTAAAATTGAGGGGAAAGATGATGTAATTCTGACGGGTAGTAGGGAACTGATAGGGATATGTTTAAACAACCTGATGACAAATGCGATAGAGGCAGTCGATGAAAATGGAAATATAGAGGTCGGATGGAAAGAAAGGGATAACTCTGTAGAGATATACATAAAGGACGATGGCAAAGGCATACCCGAGGAACTAAAGAAAGAGATATTCAAACCCTTCTTCACAACAAAGAGTGGAGGTACGGGTATAGGGCTCTCTATAGTAAATAGAATTGTAGAAGCTCATGGTGGACACATAGAATTTTCGAGTAAGAAAGGAGAAACCCTATTTCGTCTAATATTCCCACTATCTAAGGATACTCCCTAAGAAACCAGAAGCCTTGGGAAAACCAGACTCAATATAAACATCCAAAATAGGTAGAAGCTTCTTTATCAATTCAATATACTCTTCTAACTCTTCATCCCTCATAGGATCCAATAACCATTTAACGATTAAGTTCCTATCTCTCACAGGTGGTCTTCCGACACCGATTCTGAGTCTCGCGAAACTATCGGTAGATATATTGAGAATTATGGACTCAACACCTCTATGCCCTCCATGGCCCCCACCACACTTCATGCGAACCTTCCCGAAAGGAAGGTCTATATCATCATGTATAACCATAAGATTATCACAGTTCACCCTTAAATTCCCAAGCCATTTCCTAATAGCTATACCACTATTGTTCATATAGGTAAGTGGTTTTATGAGACATACCTTCTTCGAAGAAAAATCGTATATAGCGTAGAGCGAATCGTTCTTCCTCTCGAATTTCAAACCCTTCGCTTTACAGAATAGATCGACAAACAAAAATCCAATATTATGTCTACTTGTAAAATAGCGGGGCTCGGGATTACCAAGCCCCACTATAAAAACATCCACACTCATGAGGATAAATATACCTTACGATTCTCCCTCAGCCTCTGTCTCCTCAGTCTCCTCTTCTACACCAACCACAGTAACTACAGGTTCATCAGGATCAACGGTTATCTTTATACCAGCAGGAACCTTCAAATCCCTTACAAACAGTGTATCACCAATATCAAGAGTTGAAACATCAACCTCAATCTCCTCAATAATATCCTTGGGTAAACACTCTATCTCTATCTCACTCCTTATAATCTCAAGGGTACCTCCCTTTTTGACACCAACAGCCTCACCAACAACCTTTATAGGAACGGAAACGTATATGGTCCTTGTTGCAACGAGTTCATAGAAGTCTATATGTAGTATCTCGCCCGTTACGGGATGCTTCTGAATATCTTTAACGATAACATCCTTAACTCCAATCCCCTCTATGTCCAACTGCCATATATGGGCTTCACTCACAATTCCCCTTAGATACTTCTGAACCGAACTAGCTTTGACTGCTAAAGGTCTGTTGCCAAGATCCCCACCATATATAACAGCCGGAATGTAACCTTTTTTACGTAACTTTCTAGCAACACCTTTACCCGTTCCCTCCCTTAAAATAGCTTCAAATACGGCCATTCCTACCCTCCCTTAATGGTTTACTCGAATAGAACACTTACAGACTCATTGGTATGAATCCTCTTTATAGCCTCTCCTATAAGAGGCGCAACACTAAGAACTTCAACCCTCTCTATAGAACCCACAGGAATGGTGTCTGTTACCACAACCCTCGCAATCTCAGAATTCTCTATCCTCTCCTTAGCTGGGCCGGAAAAGACAGGATGGGTCGCAAAGGCATAAACGGAAACAGCACCCTTTTCCAGTAAAGCGTTTGCCGCCTTAACAAGCGTACCAGCGGTATCTATTATATCATCTATTATAATAGCAATCTTGTTCTTAACATCACCCACCACGTGCATAACCTCAGCCACATTGGGGGCACTCCTTCTCTTATCTATAACGGCAAGTGGTAAATCCAATTTCTTAGCCAACCTTCTTGCCCTTTCAACACCTCCGGCATCTGGGGATACCACTACCGCATCCTCCAAGCTCAACCTCTCCTTTGCATAATCGACAAACACAGGAAGAGCCATAAGATTATCTACAGGTATATCAAAAAAACCCTGAATCTGACCAGCGTGTAGATCGACTGTCAAGACCCTATCAGCACCAGCAACCGTTATAAGGTTAGCAACAAGCTTTGCGGTAATTGGCACCCTTGGTTGTACCTTTCTGTCTTGACGCGCATAGCCATAGTAAGGAACTACCGCCGTTATTCTACCTGCCGATGCTCTCTTTAGGGCATCTATAATTATGAGTAGTTCCATAAGATTCTCGTTAACAGGTGGACACACCGGCTGTATAACAAATACATCACTACCTCTCACACTCTCCAGAATCTGAACGCTAACCTCACCATCACTGAACCTTCCAACCATAGCATTTCCAATAGGTACGCCAAGATACTCGGACACTTTCTTGCTCAACTCTATATTGGCATTTCCACTGAATATCTGTAGTTTACGCAACATACTTCCTCTCCCCATCGATTCTCCTTATCGGAGTTTAAAAGATTACCAACAAAGATATTTCTTGTCAATTATTCTCTGTAAATCGGTAAATCCATGGTGGATGCTATTCCCCTCTCACCCGATAAGACCTCAAAATTACCGTTGTGTAACAGGGCAACCTCCCTCGCTATCGCAAATCCCCACCTGTCAAAATTCTTCCCCTCAACAACCACCCAGGGCTCATATATAAGGGATATCAAACCGCTCGGTATCTTAAAATCACCCTCAAAAACAATCCTTACAAACCCTTCACGCCTATGAACCGAAAAATCCAAATTCACATTCCTCTTTGCAAAAGTATATCCAACCTCAATCAAGGTGGATAAAAGATTGCAAAATCCGATATTTAAAACATCTATACTACCAAGAATATAAACATCACCAATGCTATCAATATCAAAAGATATACTATATTTATCTTTATAAAAAAGTAGATTATACTTTCTCAAAAAGTCCTCGCTGAACACATAATCTAAAAATTTAGTTAAAAAAGCCTTTAGATTTATTTCTTTAAATATTGCTTTCTTTTTAGATTTAACTTTCACAAAATCCTCGTATCCTTTTAAGGTTCTTAAAAGAGAATCTATAGAAGATATCATCATATTTATCAACTTTTCTTCAGATTGACAAGCGCTTGAAATTCTTTTTAAAAAACTTGCAACAGGAACTATAGAATTTTTCATTACATGCGAAATGTGCATGCTTATTCCTGATAAAACATTATATTCTTCTTCCAATTTTTTATCGGTTATATCGATAAATGTTCTTATTATGCCAAATATGTTGTCACCAATCTTTAAAGGCTCTGTTTTTATCCAAAATATCCTCTTCTTACCATCCACAAACAACACTATCTCTTCTTCCGTCTTTTCTCCTCCCCTTATTACATTAAAACACTTATCAGAATTACATGGCACATTCTTCTTCATCAAGACTTCCCAACATTTACCCTTCACATTATCCGTCTCAATCGAGAACAAATCCCTAAGAAACTTGTTTATATGAATAACATTCATTTCCCTATCAAGAACGAGAATACCCATATCGAGAGCATCTAGTATCTTAACGAGAAGTTCCCTTGACTCCGCTATCTCCCTTGCTCTCTTTTCTATCTCTCTTCTATAAACTTCCTGAGCTTCAAGTAGTTGTTTTAAATGCTTCTTACATTTTTCGATTTCAAGTCTTAAAAGAGCCTCTTCCTTATCCATAGTCAACTTACCCTTCCTCTATAGGTAAATAGATCTGAAACGTTGCACCCTTCGGATAATCGTTTATCAGTTTGATAAACCCACCATGGGCCTCAACTATCTTCTTTGATGTACTAAGGCCTAACCCGGTACCTTCACTCTTGGTGGTAAAGAAAGGATTGAAAATGTTAGGTAAAACCTCGGGTGGAATTCCTCCACCCGTATCCGAAATCTCTATCCTAATGTAACTCTTATTATCAATAGTATCTCCATCGGTTGCCACCCTTAAGACCCCACCACCAAGTCTCTCCATAGCCTGTATGGCATTCTTCACTATATTTATCAAAACCCTTTTTATCTGAGACTTATCCACCTTGACCAAAGGTAGCCGTCTATTTAACTCCTTCACCAACACAATCTTCTTATCTCTGAGTTCATAAACCTCCATAAAAAGTACCTCATCGATAAGGGCATTTATATCCACAGGCTCCTTTTTGATCGCCGGTTTTCTAACATAGCCTAGAATATCCTGGAGGGAATCCAGTAACTTATTCCCCTCCTCAACTATCATCTTTATAACTTTCTTCTCGGGATAATCTTCAGGAAATTTCCTGTATAACTTCTCAGCAAGCCCAACCATAGCTACCAGTGGATTCTTAATATCATGAACTATCCTCGCAACAAACTCACCTAGATTCTTCAATCTTTCCGCCTCAAGTAAACTCTCCTGTGCAAGTCTCAACTCTTCAACAGTCTTTCTATACAACTCCTGGACCTTAGCACTCTCAAAGGCCAAGGAACACTGATCGGCAAAATGGTTTAACATCTCAATAACCATCTGATTAGCCTCATAGTTACTCCCAACGACAAAGGCTCCTATCAATCTATTCTCAACAAAAAGAGGAATTAAATAAGTATAATGGGAAGAAATACCAAGAGCATCCTTTAAGGACTTTAAAAGGGGTACAACCTCATCATCCTTAACATCAACATGGATGCTTATTCCCTCTATAACATCGTAAAGATCGCTATCTAAAGGAACCGCTCCCAACATCTTTTCACAGGAAAAACCTCTAAAGGACAGAAAACCCTTGAAGACATCCATGTCCTGATCGTATATAAAATACATAGCCTCCTTAAAACCGAAAACGGATTTCTCGCAACATAAAGCCCAGAGAGCAATCTCAACTCTCTTTCTTAAATCTACTGTCCTTCTGAAGAGATTACTTATGTTGTAAAAGAAAGAAAAGTAATTTAGTCTATTAGAAACAAGGATTTTATACAGATACAGGTTAATATAAAGCAATAAAGATTCAAAGAAAACTTCCAAACTTTTAATTTTACTGGAAGCATATCTAATATCTAAAGTTACATCAAGATAATTGAAGGAATAGTTATAATCACCATACCTTTTGCTCTGTTGGAGAGCAAAAACTTTTTTACTATCGAAATAGTTAATTATTATGCTTACCTCGCCAACCTCAAGGTTTTCTATCATAAAGGAAACTAACTTCTCAAAAAAGTCAAAGTTATCTGTATTAATGTTTGTTTTTAAGAATTCCAAAAACAAAAGTACTGTCTTTTTAACTAAAAAATCCAAATGAAATTTATAACCAGAATAAATAACAAAAGCAAATAAATCTAAAAGTTCTCTTTTTTTATTAACTCTCTTTGGCAACCTAACTGTAACATCTATATCTTTAAAGCTCGATTTTAACTTATACTTTAAATTCCCAGCCTCTCCGATAGATACACTATAGGTTTCACCATCTACGTTTACATCTACCGAGAGGGAATCCACCTCTAGAAGTTTCATTAACTCAGAGGAAAAGGGCTCTATAATCTCCCCTATACCATTTACACTTATCTCCTCTACATAGGCTATTAAATCCTTTATACCCTGCATACAAAATTTCTATCATTTAACCGCATTAATAACAATATCGAGTATTATGGATGGAACGACGCCAACAACAATGGTTATAGCGGATAGGACAAAAGTGGTAACCCCTGTAAGAAAACCTGTACTAACGCCATAATTATCAAAGGAAGGCTCCCTCATAAACATGTAGTATACTATCTTAAGATAGTAGTAGGCAGCGATAGCACTATTTATAAGTGCAAATAAAACTATCTCCCATAGACCAGCCTTTAAAACCACGGAAAATAGATAGAACTTAGCTGCAAAACCGATAGTCCCGGGAATCCCTGTAAGAGAAAAGAGGAAAAGGGATAGAAGAGATGCCCAAACCGGATGTTTCACAGCCAATCCAGATAGATTATTTAGATCCGTATTAACCTCATCCTTACCACCTATTATACTGAGAACCGCAAAGCTACCGAGATTCATGACAGCGTAACTTATAGCGTAAAAAACGACCGCACTGGTAGCTTCCTTTCCAGCAACAAGGTAACCCATGAGAACATAACCAGCATGAGCTATTGATGAGTAAGCTAGTATCCTTTTAGCATCGCTCTGCCTTAAGGCCGTAATGTTTCCTACGATCATGGATAGAACCGAGGCCATAAGTAACAGTGGGTACCATATACTGTTGAGTATAGAACTCGTCAACCTAAGGCTGAAGATGAATATGGCAGCCTTACTAGCCGTCATCATAAAACCTGTAGATGGACTGGGTGCCCCCTGGTAAACATCGGGAGCCCAAATGTGAAAGGGTGCCGCAGACATCTTAAACAGTATAGATACAAAGATTAATGCAACCCCTATGGTAAATGGTATGGAAGACCTGATGTTACTTAACACCTCAAGATCCAGGGAACCGGAAACATATAGTAAAAGTGCGATACCAAGAGCGGTGAATGTAGCCGAAAAGGCGCCTATTATAAAATATTTCAAGGAAGCTTCAACCGAAGCATCCCTTTCCCTTGTAAAACCAGCTAAAGCGTATAAGGATATGGATAAGACTTCCAAACTCAAAAAGAATAATAGGAGATTGCTACTCGAAGCTAACAACATCATACTACATACACTTAGAGCCACAAGACCATAAAATTCCCCTAAGTGCCTATCCTCTCTTATAAGATAATCCCTGGCATAGAAACTAGTAACCATACCACAAAAGATGAATAATATATTGGAAATAAGGGCAAGCTGATCCCTATAAAGCATACCAAAAACCTTACCGCTATAATCGATACATAAACTAGTGATTATAGCCAAAAGATAACCCACAAGGGAGATCACATTACCGTATCCTTTTTTACCAATACCCGCATCATATACAAGCACAACAAAGGCGGTGGCTAAAACTACCAGCTCAGGTAAAAGTCCAAATAGATCTTTCAATTCTATCATTACCCTTCCCCCTTACTTATCTAAGTTGTAAACAACTTTATCAACAGCGAAAGCATTACCGCCATTTTTAACGGAGGCTATAAAACTATTAACCGCAGGTTCCATCTTGGAAAGGAAAGGTTGTGGGTAAAGTCCTATCCAGAACATAGGTATAACAATGGCAAGCATAATGACTATCTCCCTAAAATCAAGGTCCTTCAGGGAAAGATTCTTAGGATTAGTTATCTCATGGAAAAACACCCTCTTATACATCCAAAGTAGATAGGCAGCGGAAAAGACCGTAGCGGTAGCACCAAGTATGGCAAAGAGAGGATAGACCTTGAAGGTTCCAAGTAGAGTCAAAAACTCACCGACAAAACCGTTAAGTCCCGGTAAACCACAGGAAGAGAAAGCGGTTATTGAAAAGAATGTAGCATAAATCGGCATAACCTTAGCAATTCCACCATACTCGGAAATCAACCTTGTATGTCTCCTATCATAGATCATCCCCACAAGTAAGAACAGGGCACCTGTAGAAATACCGTGATTTATCATCTGTAAAAGGCTACCGGAAACACTTTCAGGAGTTAAAGCAAATAGGCCTAACATACACGTACCGAGGTGGCTTACCGACGAATAGGCAACTAGTTTCTTTATATCCTCCTGTACTAAAGCAACCAAGGCTCCGTAGATTATACCTATTACAGAAAGGACTAAGAATAAGACAGCATAGTTGGATACGGCCTGGGGGAATAGCGGCATGCAGAAACGCATAAAGCCATAAGTACCCATCTTAAGAAGGATACCGGCTAATATAACAGAACCGGCAGTGGGGGCCTCAACATGGGCATCGGGTAGCCATGTATGAAACGGCCACATGGGAACCTTTATGGCAAAGGCTATAGCGAAGGCAAAGAATAGATAGGGGACAACGGAAGGGGGTATACTACTTTTGTATATATCCATTATATCGAAGGATAACACACCGGTTAGTTTATAGTTATTCCAGTATAGATAAATTATAGCTCCTAACATTAGAACAGATCCTGCCATGGTATATAAGAAGAACTTGATAGCTGCATAAACCCTACGTGGTCCTCCCCAAACACCGATAAGTAGAAACATAGGTATAAGTAGTAGTTCCCAGAAAAGGTAAAACAGTAAAAGGTCTAGAGCAACGAACACACCTATCATAGTAGTTTCTAAGAATAAAAAGGATACCATATATTCCTTGACTCTCTTATCTATTGTCCAGGAGGCAAGGATAGATAGCACCGTGAGAAACGTTGTCAATAGAACGAGGAAGAGACTTATACCATCTATCCCAACATAGTACCATGCACCCCAACTGGGAATCCAAGGATACTTTTCGACAAACTGAAAACCCTTCGTTGGATCAAAGTAGAAGTATAGAGGTATAGATACAATAAATTCAACTATGCTCACTCCAAGTGCCACCCACCTTATAGTCCTTACATTCCTACTATCGATAAGAGCAACTATAATGGCTCCGATTAAGGGAATTATTAACAACGTCGTTATTATTGGATATCCAACCATACCCCTCACCCTCTAAAATATTAGTTTTATTCCACAAACAATAATTACTCCCAAAATTATCAACCAACCATAATCGGGTATGTATCCAGTCTGTACCCTTCTTATTATGGAACCGATAAGACCGAGGAAATTGGCAACGCCGTTTACTATACCGTCGATTATCATAACATCAACAAACTTCCAAAGTACCCACCTTGAGATCTCTACCGTCGGATTGATAAAGAGGGCGAAGTACAACTCATCCACATAGTATCTGTTATATAGCAAGACATAGATCGGTCTTAAAGCCTGAGCAAGTTTTCTGGGATCCGGTACAAATCTAATATACATGGAATAGGCTATACCGATACCTATAAGTGCAACTAAAACAGATAGGACTATAAGAAAACTACCACCCTCATGATGGACTCCCGCCTCCTCTTTCAACACCAGCGCCCTGTTAACGAAACCTTCAAATCCTCCACCAGGGGCGAGAGCAAACAAACCAACCAGAATAGAACCAATTGCAAGTATTATGAGAGGTATAGTCATAACCGGTGGGCTCTCATGGGCATGTTCTACAAGGTGTTTATCCCTAGGTTTCCCAAAGAAGGTTAGGAAGATGAGTCTAAACATGTAAAAGGCCGTCATGCCAGCTGTTATAGTACCAACAAGCCATACACCCTTATGGCCTGAAACATAAGCATGATGGAGAATAGAATCCTTAGACCAAAAACCAGCAAGTGGAGGAATACCTGCAATAGCAAGGGCACCTACTATAAAGGTTAACGCGGTAATTCTCATCTTGTCGTAAAGTCCACCCATCTTTTGTATATCGAGCTCACCGTGTAGAGCATGCATAACCGAACCGGAACACAAAAACATCAAACCTTTGAAGAAAGCATGGGTAAATAGATGGAAGATTCCAGCCGAATAGGCACCAACACCAACACCAACAAACATGTATCCCAATTGACTTACCGTCGAGAAGGCAAGAATCCTCTTTAAATCGTTATTCACAAGAGCCATACTCGCTGCAAACATAGCGGTAGCAACACCAACTATAGCTATTACATCTAAAGCACCGGGGGCAATGGAATATATAACGGAAGATCTCGCAGTCATATAAACACCGGCGGTAACCATAGTAGCGGCATGTATAAGGGCGGAAACCGGAGTAGGACCTTCCATCGCGTCCGGTAACCATACGTATAGCGGGATCTGCGCACTTTTACCTGTTGCACCGGTAAATAGGAGTAAGCCAATTATAGTTGCAACCTCAGGTGTTAAGAGATTAGCTCTCGAAATTATATCACTATAGACCAGGGAACCCACAGTCTTATAGAGAAGGAATAGACCAATAAGGAATCCAAAGTCACCGACTCTATTTGTTATAAAGGCCTTTAAACCAGCATTGGCAGCCGATGTTTTCTCGTACCAGTAACCTATCAAAAGGTAGGAACATAAACCTACACCCTCCCATCCCACAAAGAGAAGAACATAGTTGTTCGCAAGAACGAGTGTTAGCATGAAGAAACAGAAGAGATTTAAATAGGCAAAATACTTAGCATATCCTCTATCGGTCTCTTCATGCATATAGCCTATAGAGTATACGTGTATCCATGTAGCGACGAAGGTAACGGTAACTATCATAACCGTGGATAATTCATCTAACCTGAAACCAATAGGAATCTTAGTACTTCCCACACCAATCCAGAGATAAAGAACATCATCGAATCTCAAGCCGTTAACCACCATATATGCAAGTTTAAGAGCTATGATAGCAGGGATGGCGATAGCTGGTACAGCTATAAGATGCGCCCTTTTCCCAACCTTCCAACAGAACACCCCATTTATAAAGGCACCTGCTAAAGGTAACAGAACTATCAATAAAAGCATTTCCTTAATTTCCATCATTTTTCCTCCTTACCATCTGAGTAACTGAGCTCTATCGACATCCACATTACCCTTCTTTCTGTAGAAGGCTGTTATGATAGCCATACCTATAGCAGCCTCACCTGCAGCTATAGCCATCAGAAAGAGAGCTATAATCTGACCATCGAGTATCCCCTTGGCTTTAGATATAGCTACCAGAAATAGGTTAACACTGTTCAACATCAGCTCTATGGATAAGAACATCACTATAGCGTTTCTCCTCACAAGAACCCCAAAGAAACCTATAGCAAACATCAGTAAGCTCAAACCAAAAAGGATCTCCATCTTTAACATAACAACACCCCTCTAAGCCCTCTTTTTAGCCATAGCGATAGCACCAACTACCGCCGAGAATATAAGGATAGACACAACCTCAAAGGGTAGAGCATACTTTGTGAATATAAGTTCTGCCAGTTTATCTCCCTGTATATACTCCCCAACTATAGGTACACCCCCCGTAACAAAGCTACCTATGAACAGAAACTGAAGTAGGAAAACTAAGGCTATGGCAAAAGCGAAAAGGAACCTTGTGAATCCAACCACTTCCCTAAAACCACCGTTCGATAGATCCATGAGCATAATCACGAATAACACGAAAACCACAACTGCTCCCATATAGACTATAACCTGAATAACAGCTACGAAAGGAGCCTTAAGATAGGCAAGATAGACTATAGCGGTCAAAACCATATTCAGTAGTAAGCTGAGAGCGGAGTGAACCGGTTGTCTAAGAAAAACAACCCCACAGGCCGAAAGTAACATAAGAAAAGCTAAAATATAGAAAATAGCCTCCATTTCCTCTCCCCTCTAACGTTTCTCTGTTAAATCCTCTTTATCTCTCAATAGCCTCTTGCGGGAATCGACCGCTAACTCATACTCGGTAGTTAAAACTATAGCATCCCTCGGACAGGCCTCCTGACAGTAACCACAGAAGATACATCTCCTGTAATCTATCTCGTATATCTCAGCAATTTTACCAACATCGGATCTTTCAAAGGTAGGATCCTCCATACCGTATATCTTTATGGCGTTAGCAGGACAAACAGCCTCACACAAACCACAGTAACAGCATCTTTCCCTACCATCCTCACCCAACTTAAGTACGTGTTTACCCCTCCACCTTGGATAAACCTTTCTCTTTTCAAAGGGATACTTTATCGTAACCTTGGGCCCGAAGAGGTGTCTTATCGTTATAGACAAACCCTTAATCAAAGGCCAAACCATACCTACCTCCCTATCGTGACTATGAATCCGGTAACCAGTATGTTTATCAAAACAACAGGCATGAGAACCTTCCAGCTCATATACATCAACTGATCAAACCTAACCCTAGGATAGGTCCATCTTATCCATAGCATGAAGAAGAAGAGTAAAAAGGTCTTTATAAGAAACCATATGAACCCGGGAATAAATGGTAATATCCCAAAGGGAGAGTACCATCCACCTAAAAATAGGCACGTGGCAATCGCAGAAGACACAACCATATTGGCATACTCTCCCAGGAAGAACATGGCAAACTTCATACTACTATACTCGGTATGGTAACCACCGACCAACTCACTTTCCGCCTCGGGTAGATCAAAAGGTGCTCTATTAAGTTCAGCAATAGCAGCGATTAGATAGCATATAAAGGCAACCGGTTGTTTAAAAATCATCCACATATCCTTCTGATACTGGACTATATCCCTCAAACTAAAGGAGCCTACCAACATGGCCACACATACTATCGATAAACCCAAAACCAACTCATAGGAGATAAACTGACTGGCACTTCTCAAACCACCGAGTAAAGGATACTTGGAATTTCCAGCCCAACCACCCAGCATAATAGCATAAACACTCAAGGATGAAACAGCTAAAAAGTATAATACTGCTATGTTCAGATCCGTAATCATCAAATTTTCATCAACCGGAATAACGGCAAGAACCAAAATGGCAGGAACAACCGCTAAAATAGGAGCGAGGTAATAGGTTACACGATCGGACTTTTCGACGGTAATATCTTCCTTGAAGAAGAGTTTCAAACCATCAGCTAAGGGCTGAAGTAAACCAAAGGGACCACAGTGTAGAGGACCCATCCTGTCCTGTATACCACCCGCAACCTTTCTCTCAGCATAGGTACCATAGGCCACAAAAACCATCAAAACAGCAAAGAAAACTATAACCTTGATAACCGTGATTACTATAGCCTCAAGCATAACCTCTACTCCTTTACTTTTTGATTATCGCTCCTTTTACCCAGGAACCGTCTAAAACATCATTAACCGGGAACCCTTCGAATCCTGTATCCGCAACTAACACACCACTTCTAAGGCTATCGACCACCGTAACCCTATACTCAAAAACTTTACCCTCTAGCTCCAGCTTTAAACTATCACCGTTATCAACACCGTATCTTCTTGCATCATCAAGGGAGATGTATAAGTTAGGTTCCGGACTTGCCTCAAGTAACTTTGACTTTCCTTCTCCATACCTAAAGTTTCTGTAGAAAGGAACCTCAAAGAGAACCTCAAAGTCAACCCTTACCTCGAGTGTTTTGGGTTCACCGAAGGATCCATAGGATGCGTATTTAACCACAAACTCCTTAACTTCGGTATCTATCTTAACACCCGTTCTTGTTGCTATCTCCGCCAACCACTCCCTTATCGATCTCTCCTCATGTTCACGCTCAAGAACCCTATTAGCTTTCACCACACTACCAAAGATGTTAACAAAGTGACCACCCTCCTCTATGAGATCCGTCAACGGTAGGAAATAATCGGCATACTTACTAGTTTCGTTAAAGAACAATCCCATGTAAACCATAAAATCTACCGCGCCAAGAGCATCTCTAACGAGTTTACCATCGGGAACTTCTTTAAATAGATCAACACCTATAACGAATAGAGCTTTTATTCTACCATCCTTAACCCTATTTAGAAGATCGAAGATACCTTTGTTATATAAACCATAGGTGTGGGCTACGTAACTAGAAGAGTTTCTATCAAGAATTAGATACTTAAGATCGTTCCTCTTAGCGTAATCGGCAACCAAAGCCCTAACATCAAGGGATGCTCTCGGGCCAACTAGTATAACAGGCTTTTCGTTAAGTAAACCGCGTAATCTATCATAATCCTCTCTACTTAGGCCGTTAGACTCGTCAAAGACTCCAGTGATAAGCGACCATATTCCCCTATCCTCAAGGGAAGGGGCAATATTAACAAAATCTACAGCTCTTCTTGAAAGATAAGAATCCCAGCTACTCAAAACGGCAACCCTTGCACCCTTAGCCAAAGCTTCGCATATAGAAAGGGTAACTACAGGATGGCTATTTGAAATATCACCGGAAAGAACCAGTATATTTTTAGCCGATGATATTTCATCGAGAGACGATATATTACCGCCGATCGGTAGATAATCCTCTCCGTTAACCCTATACTCGGCTATTTCTATACCCTTTACATCCATAAATCTTCTTACGCTATAGGCATCCTCTATTGAAAGCCCAGAAGGTAGAATAAAAGCTACTTCGGCAGGTTTATATTTACTCAACCTATCAGCGATAGCTCCCACCACTTTTTCCGCACCAACATTAGTAAGCTTACTATCCCTTCTTTCAAGGGCAAACTTAATCCTCTGTGGGCTATTAAGAGCCTCGAAACCAAAGTAACCCTTATCACACACCCACGGGCCAGGCGTATTAACATTATGTTTAGCTCTATAAACCTTATTGTCTCTAATACCATAGTCCATACTACAGAAGAGGGAACATTCCCTACATACACCTCTACCCCAGCTTAAGGTCCAATACCTAACTTTATATCTATAAAGTCTTGATGTAATAGCACCTACAGGACATATCTCTATCAGATTACAGGTGAAATAATCCGCTATACTTTCCCTTTCGTAGGTTCCGATTAAGGAATGGGCAGCTCTAAAATAAACGTTCCAATCGGTACCCGCCATATACTCATGGGTAAATCTCACACAACGCTTACAAAGTATACATCTCGACTGCTCATGGGCTATAAAAGGCCCGTAGAACTTGGTAGGAAATAGTTCTTTCTCTTCAGCAAACCTACTCGTGGCTTTACCGTACCTATAGGTGATATCCTGTAGCATACATTCCCCAGCCTGATCACAGTAAGGGCAATCAAGGGGATGGTGTAGTAGCTGAAACTCTATTATACCTTCCCTTGCCTTCTTAACTCTCTGCGTATCCGTCTTAACAACCATCCCATCCCTAACCTGTGTAACACAGGCCGGAGTCAACTTCGGCATACCCTCAACTTCCACGAGACACATCCTGCATAGTCCAGCAGGTTTAAGATAGGGATGGTAACAGAAGTAAGGTATATCTACCCCTGCCTTTCTTGCAGCCTCGAGTATAGTAGCATCATCCTTCACTTCAACCACTATTCCATCTATAGTTATCCTAGCCATGGCAAACATTTACCCCCTAAACTAAGCATATTCCGCTTTTTATTTGAGCTACGAACTCATCCCTAAACTTTTTGATACCACTTACAAGTGGACCAAGGGCTGCATCTCCCAACGGACATAGACAATTACCAGCCATTATGTTCTCCATATCGAGGAGAATATCCAGATCCTCCATCCTACCCTGACCTTTAACTATCCTATCCAAGATCTGCACCATCCATCTCGTACCTTCCCTACAGGGAGTACACTGTCCACAGGATTCATGGGCATAGAATTTCGCCAACCTCCACACAACCTTAACTATACTGGTAGTATCATCCATAACTATCACCGCTCCAGAGCCAAGCTGTGAACCCCTTGCCTGAATCGCCTCATAATCAAGTGTAAGTCCTTCCACCTCTTCCGCGGTAAGCATAGGAGTTGAGGAACCACCAGGTATAACCGCCTTCAACTTATGACCATCCCTAATACCACCTGCGAGATCGTTAAGAAGAACATCAAAGGGAGTACCGAGGATCAACTCGTAAACACCGGGCCTCTTTATATGTCCACTTATAGAGAAAAGCTTAGTTCCCTTACTCTTTTCCGTTCCCAAGGAAGCGTACCAATCTCCACCCCTTTCAATTATAAACGGTACCGATGCGAGAGTTTCAACGTTATTGACTATGGTCGGGTATTGGTACAATCCCTTTGATGCCGGGAAAGGCGGCCTCAACCTCGGATGTCCCCTTCTACCCTCAAGAGAGTTTATAAGAGCGGTCTCCTCACCGCAAACGTAAGCTCCGGCACCTCTATGAACAACTATCTTTATCCTATAACCAGAACCACATGCGTTATCACCTAAGATTCCAGCACTTTCGGCCTCTCTGATAGCCTCCTCTAAGATTCTGGCACCGTACTCATACTCTCCCCTTATGTATATAAAAGCCTCATGCGCACCTATGGCATAGGCACTTATTGCGATCCCCTCAAGTAGAAGATGGGGATCCTTCTCTATTATGACTCTATCCTTAAAGGTACCCGGCTCTCCCTCGTCAGCGTTACATATAAGATACTTAGGCAAATCGGTTTTAGGAACAAAGCTCCACTTCACACCTGTAGGGAATCCTGCTCCACCCCTACCCCTCAAACCCGATTTCTTTACCTCCTCCACAACCTCCTCAGGTTTCATCTCGAAAAGAGCCTTTCTCAACCTTTCGTATCCGCCGCTTTTCCTGAAAACCTCAAGCCTATGGGAGTCCGGTTTATCAACGTTAGCCAAAAGCAACCTGTACTCACACATAAAACACCTCACTTTAGGCTATCTAATATTCTTTCCACCTTTTCCGGTGTTAGTTCCTCGTAGTAGTCCTTGTTTATCATCATAGCAGGAGCCTTCCCACAGGAACCCAAGCATTCAACGGTTATAAGTGTGAACTTACCATCCGGCGTAGTTTCTCCAACCCTTATACCAAGCTTATTTTCTATGAATTTGACTATCTCATCCGCACCGTTTATGTTACAGGATATATTAGTACAAACCTGAATCAGGTATTTACCAACGGGCTTTAGATTATACATCGTATAAAAACTAGCAACAGAATATACTTCCGCCGGAGGAAGTCTAAAGAGTGATGCTATCCACTTTATAGCATCAAAGTTTAGATAACCCTTCTCATCCTGTACCGCGTGGAGAACCTGTAGTAAAGCACTTCTCTTATCAGGGTAGCGCGTCATAAGATCCTCGATCTTCCGCCAGGTACTTTCACTTACAAAGGATCTATCCACCACCATCACTTATCCACCTCTCCAAGCACTATATCTATACTACCAATCGCCGTTACAACATCGGCAACTTTGTGCCCTCTCACTAGAATTGGCAGGGCCTGTAGATTTATTAGAGATGGCGATCTAATCCTCATCCTATAAGGCTTTTCACTTCCATCGCTGATAATATAGAAACCAAGCTCTCCCTTTGGAGCTTCAACAGCCTGGTATACCTCACCAACCGGCGGCTTTACTCCCTCTATAACCTGCTTGAACTGGTGTATCAGCGCCTCTATATTCGCTCTACTACCCTTTACCTCCTCTGGATCCGGGAAACTGTATTTGCCAGGTTCAAACTTTATAGGTCCATCGGGTAGCTTTTCCACAGCCTGTTTGAGTATCTCTCTACTCTGTCTCATCTCCTCCAATCTAACCAGATACCTCGAGAAGGTATCACCATTTTCACCGACGGGAATCTCAAATTTAAACTCATCATAGCCAGAGTAAGGATAAGCCTTACGTAGATCCCACTTCACACCCGATCCTCTAAGTACAGGACCGGTAACGCCATACCTTATAGCATCTTCCTTTGATAAAACCGCCACCCCCTCTGTTCTCACTCTCCATATCTTATTATTGGTTAAGAGACCTTCGTACTCGTCTATCTTCTGTGGGAATTCATCTATGAACTTTTTAAGAGCGGGTATAAACTCTTCCGGCAGATCCTCCTTAACCCCTCCTATCCTAAAGTAACTCTGATGGAATCTCGCACCTGCTACCATCTCCCAAAGCTCATAGATATACTCCCTCTCTCTGAAGGTGTAAAGGAAGACGGTTGCGGCACCTATATCCATAGCGTGAGTACCAAGCCATATTAGATGAGATGCTATCCTCGCAAGTTCAGTCATTATAACCCTTATGTATTTAGCCCTCGGGGGAGGCTCTATCCCAAGTAGTTTCTCAACTGCGAGGATATAGGCTAGATTATTGGATGGTGGAGCGAGATAATCCAATCTATCGGTAAGAGGTAGAACCTGAAAATAAGTTTTATTCTCAGCTAGCTTTTCCGTACCTCTATGGAGATAACCGACAATAGGATAGGCATCAACTATCGTCTCACCCTCAAGCTCCAGTATCACCCTCAAAACACCATGGGTAGATGGATGCTGTGGCCCCATATTGAGTATGGTGGTATCCGTCCTCTTCGGTTTATACTTTGTCTTTGCTCCTCCTTCGTACATTACCTTGCCTGTATCACCCCTTAGGGGATAGTCCTTCCTCAAGGGGAAACCATCAAAATCATCCGGTAGATAGAGTCTTTCGAGATTGGGGTGACCCTCAAACTCTATCCCGAACATATCGTAAACTTCTCTCTCATGCCAATTAGCCGTAGGCCAGATATCACAAACCGTATCTACCTTCTCACCTTCTTTAAGTTTTACCTTCAACCTCAACTGTTCCCTGGTATCCATGTTCCTTACGAGATATACAACCTCGAATCTATCACTCTTATCCACCCCCCTATCGACACCACATAGATCAACCAGAAAATCAAAGCCTTTAACATCCCTCAACCATAGACAGATATCCCTCAATTTATCCTTCGAAACATAAATAGTCTGTTCACCCCTAAACTCTACAATCTCCCCAACCACTTCCTGGAACTTAGCTTTCAACGATTCCAAAACGCTCATTCTTCTTCACCCCTAAAATTTGTTCTTTATACCCTCTTTTTCTATCTTCTTCTGGAGCATAAGAATGGCCTGTAGAAGCGCCTCAGGTCTCGGTGGACATCCAGGTATATAGATATCTACCGGTAAAAACTGATCCACACCCTGTACAACGGCATAGGAATCGTATATGCCACCACCTACAGCACAGACACCCATCGCTATCACCCACTTAGGTTCGGGCATCTGCTCATAAACCTTTTTGACTATAGGAGCCATCTTCTTTGTAACTGTACCCGCGACTATCATAAGATCCGCCTGCCTTGGCGAAGCTCTGAAAACTTCTGCTCCAAATCTCGCCATATCGTAGTGACTGGCGGCTGTAGCCATCATCTCTATAGCACAACAGGCCAAACCAAAGGTACAGGGCCATATGGACCATTTACGCGCCCAGTTAACAGCTTTGTTAAGTGTAGTAACAAGAACATTGCCCGATATAGCCGCGAGCTCCTCCTCCGTTATTTCCTCAACTATCTCCCTCTTGGGAACTTCAATAAGTACGCCATCAACTGGTTTTCTCACTCCCATTCCAGCACTCCTTTAACATAAACGTATAGGAAAATCCCAAGAAATATAACTATAAATACCGCCATTTCCCAAAAACCAAAACTGCCCATACTCTTAAATTTTAAAGCCCAGGGATAAAGGAAGATCACCTCTATGTCAAAGACTAGAAACAAAAGGGCTATCATATAGTAATGGATAAAGAAAGGCTTCCTAGCATCACCGACAGGTTCAACTCCACATTCATAGGGTGAAAGCTTTGAAGGATCGGGTTTCTTAGGGCCAAATATCTTAGACATCACTATGGTACCCACACCAAAACCAAAAGCTAGAAGAGCCACGATAATCAAAGGCCAATAGGCGTCCTGCATACCTAACCTCTCGCGGAAAGGTTTTATTCCCTTTTAGCACCCCACTATAGTCTTGTCAATAGAGAAAAAACCACTTTTCACAATGAATCATACTCGGCATTTTTCAATTTGCTCAGCAAAGGTATTTAAAACTTTGCGGAAATATTTTATAATACTACTACCATGGAAGAATCAAAAAATAACAATAAAAATCTATACTGTCTTGTACTAAACAGAGGTTATATGCCCTTTGACATAGTAGAGTGGCAGAAAGCCATAACCTTAGAATACCTTGGTAGATGTCAAACCCTAGAATACCATCCCTATATAACCATAAAGAGTCCTTCCTTCGAATGGCCACTACCGATCGTTATAAAGGTGAATTCAATAAGAAGTAACATCATCCAAGGGCCACCAACCAGGATGATGATATATTACAGAGATAACTTTAGATGCGCATACTGTGGCAAGACCCTAAAAGATAACGAAATCACTATTGATCATATAGTTCCCAAATCAAAGGGTGGTAAATGGACCTGGGAGAACCTGGTAACCTGCTGTAGGGAATGTAATTTCAAAAAGAAGGACGAGATATGGGTGCCAGTTTACGTAGTACCCAAAAAACCCAACTTTCTCTTCCCCAAGTATATTAAACTCTCGAGTATAGTGGATCCATTTACCAGGGAAGCATGGATAAGATACATCCCGAAGAATATGCTTAAAGAGATGGCGGTAAGATGAGCGAACTTACCTCCATAAAGGATATCTTAGCAAAGCTATTTAAGGAAAAGGAAGAGCTGAACAAAGGTCTTGATATCATATCCCTAAGGGAAGTTTGGAAGGAACTACCAAACGGAATAGGTTCAGTCTCAAAGCCTGTAACAGTGAGAGGAAATCTGTTAAAGGTAGCGGTAAATTACGATTATCCCCTCTCAGAATTGAAACTGAGGGAAAATGAGATTATAGAGTTTCTAAGAAAATCCGGATTTGATATAGATAGAATATACTTTTACTACGAGGGGAAGAGATGACAAAAAGGTTGACTTTATTAACTCTATTTTTTATCTCCACAATTCTGGTACTAAACGGCTGCAAAAAAGAGACTCTAAAGCAGGCTCCCTACTTTGAAGTAACAGATATAACTGGGAAAGAGCATCGACTTACCGATTATAAAGGTAAAAAGCTCGTTCTAATCTTCTGGGGCACATGGTGTCCAACCTGTAAAGACGCCTTGAAGATCCTCAACGAAAAGGCCAAAGAATATCAATCAAAAAATACCGAGATACTAGCGGTAAGTGTTGATGATAACAGGGAAAAGGTAATAAGTACCGTGAAAGAATTCAACTTCAACAATCTCACCATCGCAATAGCAACCCCACAGATGATAATGGACTTTCAAGGAGTTAGATTCATACCGACCTGTTACGTGATAGATGGTAACACAAATACTATCCTCAAAAGATACGTGGGAGAGATAGATTTTAAGGAGCTAGATAACATTATTTCAAAGTAGAAAGCTTCTCCTTTAATCTCTCCGCCACAAATCTTGGGACTAGGCAATTCACATTACCACCGAATGATGCTATCTCCTTAACTATCTTGCTACTCACATATGTCAACTGCTCACTCGGCATAAGAAAAACCGTCTCCAACATGTAGTTTAACTTCCTGTTCATAAGAGCCATCTGAAACTCGTACTCGAAATCAGAAACAGCCCTTAACCCCCTAACTATCACTGACGCACCCTTCTTAACCGCGTAATCAACAAGAAGACAATCGAAGGTATCAACCTCCACGTTTTGTAGATTCTCTTCCTCTATGGCCTTCTTTAACATATCGTACCTCTCTTCAAGGGAAAAAAGAGGGTTTTTTCTATCACTTCTTGCTATAGCCACAATCACCTCATCAAAAATCCGAGATGCTCTCTTTATTATATCCAGGTGCCCGTAAGTGACAGGATCAAAGGTCCCGGGATAAATCGCCTTTTTCATCGATAACCTCCAAAAAGGTCAAAACGTTCTCGCCTATTCTCTTTACCCTTATAACACAACCAGCGGGAAGTTCAATCACACTTTTATGATGATGTTGTATTATCATCACTCCACCTAAATTTAAAAACCTTAAAAATAAACTCGGTAAACGCTCGATCCCCTTTAAAGGATAGGGTGGACCGAGAAAGATTATATCAAAAGTGCCCTCAAGGTAACTTTCAACTCTAAAAGCATCCTTAGCTAAAACCTTTATCCGATCAATGTAACCCAATAACCTTGCATTCTCAAGAATAATCCTTACTACCCTTGGCTCTTTCTCAATAAAGATAACCTCCCGAGCACCCCTACTTAAAGCTTCAAAACCTACCGTACCGACACCTGCAAACACATCTAGAACTCTAGCATCTAAAACTCTTCCTCCCAGTGTATCAAAGAGCACCTTTCTAAGATTCGCACTTATAGGTCTAGTTTTTAGACCATCAGGGCTCTTTATGTATCTCCCCTTATCCTTCCCTCCCGTCAGCCTTATCAAACAACCACTCCCTTACACGGTTAAACAATCTATCCCTTTCATCATCGAGCTTAAAAAATTCGTAACCTCTGGATCTAAACCATTTTATCTGCCTTTTGGCGTAATCGTAAGTTCCCCTAACTATCCTCTCTATAGCAGTCTCTAGAGAAATAACACCTTCAAGGTATAAAACAAGCTCCCTATAACCAAGTGTATCAACCAGAATCCTCCTCTTCCCATACCTCCTAAGGAGCTCCTCCGTCTCCCTTACCCAACCTACCTCTATCATCCTTAAAACCCTTTCCTCTATCCTTCTCTTCAATTCTGCCCT
This sequence comes from uncultured Aquificales bacterium, assembly GCA_964590075.1. Taxonomy (GTDB): domain Bacteria; phylum Thermosulfidibacterota; class Thermosulfidibacteria; order Thermosulfidibacterales; family Thermosulfidibacteraceae; genus JAGDVO01. The sequence continues at coordinate 37,884 of CAZPXS010000001.1, read as the reverse complement.
TTCCCTAGTGACCGCAATCTTCAAAACATCCCAACCTTCCCTTATCCCTTTCCACTTAAAACTCGAAGGTTTCTCTCCTGTAAGTAGAAAAATCTCTATAGCTCTTATCAACCTCTTTTTATCCCTCCTACCTATCTCGCTGGCTCTTATGGGATCTATATTGAGTAGATACTGATAAAGTTCCTCTTCACTCAAGACCGATAATTCACTTCTTATCCTCTCATTCCTACCAACCGGCCCTTTAACACCCGATATGAGAGCCTCTATGTAAAAGCCACTACCCCCAACAACTATCGGAAGTCTTCCCCTATTTACTATCGACTTTACAACCTTTAACGCTTCTTCCTCGTACCTTTTAACATCCCACTCATCATCTATGTCCGCTACATCCACGAGATGATGGGGTATCTCTTCCCTATGGTTTAGAGGTACCTTAGCACTTCCTATGTCCATGCCTCTATATAGCTGTACCGAATCGGCATTGACTATCTCTCCATTAAACTCCCTGGCCAAACTGATAGCCAAATCTGATTTCCCACTTGCCGTGGGACCACCAAGAACGATCAGCCTTATCCTATCAGCCATTAAGCCGTCTTAGAATCTTGAAGTTCCTCAAGATAGCATAGGAGTATGTGTAAATCCATAGGTTTCATATTTACATCTTTAGCGATATTCTCTATCTTACCAGCTTCAATAAAGCCGCATTCCTTAAAGACCTTTAAGGCAAGTTCCTGAACTGATAGTACCTCGGCCATAATTACCCTAAGCCCCTTTGACTTAGCTAATTCAAGGAGTGTCTCTATCATAGCCTTACCTAGACCTATTCCCCTACAACTAATACACACGGAGACTCTTATTTTACCAAAGTACCTAAACCAACCATGCCCTCTTAAATGTAAAGTCCCTGTTGAAACTATGCTAGAGCCTTCTTCCGCTACTATAGATATAACCCTATCTGGGTTCATATTCTCACACCAACTATTAACTACATAGTAATCCCTTACGTTATCCTTGAATAGGAGTATATCATCTTCGCTAATCCCTTTACAGAAATAATCGTATAGTTTATCACAGTCCTCTTTTTTAAGATACCTTATAGTTACTTCCCTACCGTCTAGAAGCTTAACCTTTTTTATCATACTGAAAGTATAACATTACTCTCATGACTTTGTAAAGGCATGGAACTATAGGTAAAACTAAAATCATCTAGCTATGGCATCCCTGAGGATAATATATTAAATAGGTTTGTATGAGTAGGATAGAAACACATAACGTGGTATGCCTAAAGGGAAGTGCAATAAGCTATTTTGTAGCAAAACTTCTCTGTGAAAAAAGGAGATTGCTCATAATATCTCCGAAGGAAGAGGTGGAAGAGTTATACTTAGAAATCAAAACTTTCTCGAAGAACGTTGGTCTACTTACAGAGGGTATGAACCTACAGGACAGGATAAAAACCGTAGAGCTAATAGAGCAGAGTGAAAATTTTGCTCTAATCGCTACCTACGAAGGTATCGTAGAGGGCATAGGTTCCCTCGATGAGCTCATAGAAAAGAGCCTAATCATAAGAAGGGATGATGAAATAGATAGGGAAAAGTTATTGGAAAGACTGGTAGAAATAGGTTACGTGAGAGAGGATATCGTTGATAGGCCCGGGACTATTGCGGTAAGGGGTTTCATCATAGATCTATTTCCCGTCAACTACGAGTACCCTGTAAGGATAGAACTCGATGAGAGCAAAATAGAATCGATAAGGTATTTTGAACCGGATAGCCAGAGATCACTAAAGGAGACGAGTGTTGTAACCGTCTATCCCGTAAGATTCGAAAGGAAGGATTCAATCCTACAAATCAAGTTCGACGAAATCATAAAGGTTGATCCTCCATCATTGGCAGAAGAATTGGAAACTATAAGTTTCTTTAGTAACAAGGAAATTCCTAACTTAGAGGCAACTATAGTTATAGAAACCCTACCCGGAAGGGAGTCAAACCTTGAAAAAATAATCTTCAATCCCCTCTCGGATTTAACGGGAGAAGGCAAATTTTCACTAAGACTCTCAAGGATAAAGAATCTACTCAAGGAAGGATACACAGCTTTCATAGTTTGTAAGGAGGAAGAGGTCGGAGTATTGGAAGAGATACTAAAAAGCTACGATACATACGCTAGAAAGGTAGAATTCAAAAGAGGGCTACCTAGAAAAAGCCTCTATATACTAAGCGGTTTTATCAGGGAGTCCTTCCTATGGGAAAGGGAAAGGGTTGTAATAGTAAGATTCGAGGATCTCATAGGAAAGAGCAGAAAAGAGAGGAAAAGGACAAGATCAAAGAGGTTGATATCTCAGCTACCAGAACTTGAGGTAGGTGATTACGTTGTACACAGGGAACATGGAATAGGTATATTCCAGGGAATAAAAAGACTCGACATAGATGGCAATACCTTTGAAACCATAGCTATAGAGTATGCGGATGGAGATATTCTATACGTACCGATAGATAAACTCGATCTCGTAGAAAAATATATATCTAAGGAAGGAGCTAAACCACCCCTAGATAAACTGGGTAGTAAATCCTGGGAGACAAGGCGTAAGAAAGTTAGAAAGGCGGTAGAGGAGATAGCGGAAAAGTTGATAATGATAGAAGCTAAAAGAAAAGCCTTAAAGGGACATAGCTTCTCCCCCGATACACCATGGCAACTGGAGTTTGAAAGCGCCTTCCCCTTCGAAGAGACTCCGGATCAACTAAAAGCAATAGAAGATGTCAAAAGAGATATGGAATCGCCGAAACCTATGGATAGACTCATATGTGGGGATGTGGGCTTTGGAAAAACAGAAATAGCTATGAGAGCAGCTTTCAAGGCAGTTATGGATGGGAAACAGGTAGCTGTATTAACACCTACAACCCTCCTTGCCCACCAACATTACGAAACCTTTACAGAAAGATTCAAAGACTTTCCCGTTAGAATCGAGGTTCTAACCAGATTCGTCCCGAAAGGGGAGCAGAGAAGGATAGTGGAGGATGTAAAGGCGGGTAACACCGATATACTGATAGGAACACATAGGGTCCTTATGGAAGATGTAGAATTCAAAGATCTCGGACTACTCATAATAGACGAAGAACACAAATTTGGCGTTGAACACAAGGAAAAGATAAAGGAAAAATACCCAACAATAGATATATTAACTCTTAGCGCTACCCCAATACCACGTACATTAAACATGGCTCTATCTGGTATCAAAGATATAAGTATAATAGAAACGCCTCCTGAAGGTAGACAGAGTGTAAAGACCTTCGTGATGTTCTATAACGAGGATATAATAAAGAGGGCTATTGAGAGGGAATTGTCAAGGAAAGGCAGAGTATTCGTAGTCAAAAGTAGGATCGAGGGACTTGTGAAGCTAAAGGAAAACTTGGAGAAACTGGTACCAGAAGCAAAGTATGGTATAGTTCATGGTAAGATGAAAGCGATGGAAATAGAGGAAGTGATGCTTAAGTTTACAACGGGGGAGATAGATGTACTTGTGGCAACACCGATAATAGAGTCGGGACTTGATATACCTAAGGCTAACACTCTGATAGTTGTAGACTCTGAAAAGTTCGGATTGAGTCAACTATACCAGCTAAGGGGTAGAGTTGGAAGAGGTAGAGAAACTGCCTACGCTTACTTTCTCGTAACTCCAAAGAAAGTTACAGAGGATGTAAAGAAGAGACTCAAGGCTCTCGAGGAATTTTCCGAACTCGGCTCGGGCCTGAGGTTGGCACTAAGAGATATGGAGATAAGGGGATTCGGTAACATACTGGGTAAGGAACAATCTGGACATATAGTTAGCGTAGGGTTGGAGGAATATCTAAGATTGTTAGAAGAAGCGGTGAGAAAACTAAAGGGAGAGGAGATAGAGGAATTTGAACCAACGATAAAAATCAACATACCAGCATATATTCCCGATGATTACGTTGGAAACGAAAGGATGAAGATAAGGTTGTATAGGAATATGGTTAAACTCAACTTTGAGGAACTTGAAAACTTAAAACAGGAGCTGGAGGATAGATTCGGAAGACTACCCGTTGAGGTAAAAAATCTCATAGATATACTGAAGTTAAGACTACTCGCTAAATCCCTTAGGATAAATAAGATACTTGATAAGGGTAACAAAATACATATCAGCACGGATAGAACTGATCTCATAAAAATACTAGTCTCAAAAGGATTCAAACTTAGCGGAAAGGATACGGTCTATACCGAAAAGGATCTTGGTAGAATAGTTAGAATACTGGAAGAGTTGAGAGAGAAATCGGATGAAAGGCTCAGGGATAGTAAAGTTCAATAAGGTGACAAAGATATATAGATCGAGGAAAGGACTCATAGGAGAGGTAAAATTAAAGGCTCTTGATGAAGTATCCTTTGAAGTAAAGAGGGGAGAAAAGGTAGCTATAGTCGGAGAATCAGGTAGTGGTAAAAGTACGGTTCTAAAGATAATCTCTGGCATAGAGGATATAACAAGCGGATACGTTGAAATAGACGGAATATCTCTAGAGGTAGGAAAGAGGGGACTCCCAAAAGGACTCAATGGAAAGATCCAGATAGTTTTTCAGGACCCCTTCTCTTCCCTAAACCCACGGATGAAAGTATTCGAGATAATCACCGAACCGATAGAGGCTCTGGGGAAAAGACTTAGTAAGGATGAAAAAATCGATATAGCGAAAAATTTACTCGATCTTGTCGGATTACCACCTACTTATGCCTTTAGATATCCACATCAGACAAGTGGTGGCGAAAGACAAAGAATTGCAATAGCAAGAGCCATTGCCACGGAGCCTAAAATAATGCTACTTGATGAACCCACGAGTAATCTAGACGTATTCACCCAGGCCCATATTATAAACATACTGATAGATATCTTCGAAAAGTACAGGATAACCACAGTATTCGTAACTCACAATATAGCTCTTGCGCTAAAGGTGGCTGATAGGATCATCATAATGAAGGATGGAAGAATAGTGGAAGATGAAAAGAGAGAGGATATTCTAAGAGCACCAAAAACAGAGTATACAAAGAGACTGATAGAATGTGGGATAGCTTTTTCATGATTATTTGCATTAAAAACAACCTTATAGTAAAATTCAAAGAATAAATTAGAGGAGGTTACCTTGAAAAAGAGTACGATACTATGTTCTACGATGGTTATGATAGTTCTACTATCTACGGTATCCCGAGCCGAAGAAAGGATCGTAGCAAGGGTAAATAATGAGACGATCACGAGTAGGGACTTAGAGGAAGCAATCTCAAGCCTACCCCCACAACTTAGAGTGGTGGTTTCGGAAAATAGTGAACTAAAGAAGAAACTAATAGATAGGCTTATCGAAGAAAAACTACTGATTCAGGAAATGAAAAGGGAGGGCGTGAAAGAGGATGAGGATATAAAAAGAAAGGTTGAAAGATACAAAGAAGCTTTACTATTAGAAAAGTTTCTAAAAGAAAAGTTTTCAAAAATAAGTGTTACCGATGACGAAATAAAGAAATACTACGAAAACAATAAGGATGAATTTAAAAAACCAGAAACATACAAATTAAGTTACATATTTGTCAAGGATGAAGATAAGCTAAAAAAGGTTGTAAATGAATTAAAAAATGGAACTTCATTCGAAAAAGTAGCCAGTTTGTACTCGGATGATGAGGAGACAAGAAAAAATAAAGGTTTCCTTGGTGAGGTAAGTATAGATGAGTTGAGTGAACCCTATAGGAGTGTTATCTCAAAACTGAAGGTAGGTGAGTATAGTGATCCTATAAAGGTTGAAAATGGATATCAAATAATAAGAATCGATGAAAAAATACCTGAAAAAATAGTAACACTGGAAGAGGTCAAAGATAAAATAAGAGAAAAACTTTTATCAGAAAAACAACAGTCAGCTCTGGAGAATTTTATAAAGGAGTTAAAGAGTAAAAGTAAAATAGAGGTGGCAGAATGAAAAGGATACAATTGTGCCTTTTTGCCCTTACATTCCTGATAGTAAACGTTACCAGTTCCAGAGCGGTTATTATAGAGAGGATCGTTGCTATCGTAAACGGGAAACCCATAACCCTAACTGAACTACAGGAAAGGCAACTAGTGGTCAAAGCAACCACAGGCCAAGAATTGCCCCTTAATGAGGTACTAAAAAACATGATAATGGAAGAGGTGGTTATGCAGGAAGCCCAAAAGCTTGGGCTCGTTGCCGAGGATGAGGTTGTGAATGAATACATAAACAACCTACTTAAAGAGAACAATATATCCCTAGAGGAGTTTAAGAAGGTACTTAAAGAGAAGGGAATAACTCTTGAAGCGTACAGAGAGGAGATAAGGCGTAGAATAACCATTACAAGGGTTATGAATACACAGATAAGAATGAGGACAGCGGTAGCCGATGAAGAGGTTAAGGAATACTATGAAAAACATAGGAACGAATTACAGGGTAGCTACGAGGAACTCAAGGAAAAGATAAGGAATTTGATACTTAGTCAGAGGATAGAAGAGAGATATAAGAAATGGCTAGATGAGCTGATGAGTAAATCCTCGATAAAAGTATTGATGTAGGTTAAAAGAGACCACCAAACTCATCAATGGCAATTCTATACAGATCATCCCTTGTAGGTATAGCAACAAATTTGTCAAAATAGGGCCTTCTTCTTTCAACTATCTCCACTATCCTATCAACCTCATCACTACTAAGTTTTAACTCCCTGATGGGAGGTATACCAACCTCATAAAAGAGTCTACGTAAATAAAGTATGAATCCCTTCAAACCGAGCTGTTCCTCTATCATCCTTATCCTTTCAAGTCCATCCCTACTATTAAAATAGAAACTAAGGACTGGTATGGTATAAAGTGCGATAGAGTAGCCATGGGGATAACCTCTCAGTACACCGATCGCATGGGCAAACTGATGGATGAGTCCAGCTCCAACGTTGGAGATGGAGTAACCACCATACAAGCTACATAGCATCATCTTTTCCCTTGCTATAGGATCGTCACTTAGGGCGTTTTTGAAAAACCTCACAAATAGTGCCATTCCACCTATGGAAAAGTTAAGGGCTATAGGATGTAGATCTCTCATGAATAGGACTTCCAAACAATGACTAAAAGCATCTATCCCACTATTTCTCGTTATATCATAGGGAGTATTGTAGGTAAGGGTAGGATCATCTATGGCCACCTTAGGGTATAGATAGATACTACCTACCGAAGCCTTCTTCAAAGCTTCCCTATCTATAACTATAGAATAGGGAGTAGCCTCAGATCCAGAACCACTGGTAGTAGGAATAGCTATAACATCAATGGGAGGATTATTAAAAGAGACGTTTCTTACCCCTATTATATCCCTCAGGTTAACATCTAAATTAGTGGCGAGTAACCCTGCTAACTTTGCAGAATCAAGAACACTACCACCACCAACCGCAATCACCGTTTTCACACAATTCTCGATAAGATAACTCTTAAGTTCCTCTACATCCCTCCAGGTAGGCTCTGATCCTATCTTGTTGTAGATTAAAACTTCCTTCCCCAAAAATCCCTTTAATCTATCAACTACTCCCCTTTTTATGGCACTAACTTTACCTGTGACTATAGCTACAGGATAACTCAAATTGAGATTCTTCAATTCCTTTATGGAATCATTACCAAAATAGATGCTAACTGGATGGTACCAGGTAAATAGCATCAGTTTAAATAATCCTCCAGTTTCTTAGCCTGGGCAAGTCTCTTTAACCTCATCAAAGCTCTACTTTCTATCTGACGCACCCTCTCCCTACTTATCCCCATCATTTTACCTATCTCTTCAAGGGTATAGGGCCTATCACATTCTATACCGTATCTCAACTTTATAATCCTAGCCTCCCTCTCGGGTAACTGTGATATGAGTTCATGTATCGTATTTACCATAGAGGCCATTATAGCCTCATCCTCAGCCGAAGGAGTAGTAGACTCAAGAAGATCAAGGTAGGTCCTATCGTCATCATCCTTATTAACGGGCAACTCCAAGGATAGATGCATCCTAACAACCCTAAGTATATCCTCAACATCGCTAGGCTCTAACCCTAGTTCCTCCGCAACTTCCTCAGTGGTAGGTTCTCTACCAAATTTCTGGAATAACTCGTTGTAAGTCTGCCTTATCCTCAGTAAGATAGGAGCCTGTTTAAGAGGTAACCTGACTACCCCAACCTGTTCAGCAAGAGCCTGTACTATAGCCTGCTTTATCCACCAAACAGCGTATGATATGAATCTAACACCTCTATCGGGATCGAATCTTTTAGCGGCCTGAATCAAACCTATGGTGCCCTCATTTATAAGATCCATGAGGGGTAGTCCATAGCCTCTATACTTATTGGCCATATATATAACAAACCTCAAATTACACTCTATCAGCTTCCTAAAAGCTTCGGGATCACCATTTTTAGCTCTCACAGCTAGTTCGTACTCCTCCTCTCTCGTCAACTTAGGGAAACTCTTGACCATATCCATGTAACTCGCTACTACAGATTCATCCTCAGACGAAAGGGTATACTTGGAAACTATGTAATCTATGCTATCCTCATCTATAAGAGACTCTTCTATCTCCTCAAGTTCAGAATCCTCAACTAGATCTTCAACCTCCCTTTCAACCTCCTCTTTCTCATAACCGATACTCTTGGGATCAATCTTTAAATCTATGGGATCCAGTTTAACCTCTTTTTTATCCAATTTCTTCGCCTTTTTCTGCATAATCACAAACCCTCCCTATCTCCTCATCATTCACAAAAAAACCAATAGAATCACCATCAACCCTTAACCTTACGGTATCCTGCGCCTTTATCCTCTTCTCAAGTATAAATCTCGCCAAGGGACTCTCGATCATCCTTTCCACAGTACGTCTGATCGGCCTTGCACCAAAGGCGGGATCAAAACCAACTTTTCCTATATAGTCGCAAACATCCTCATCCCAAACAAGCTCTATCCTCCTTTCAGCCAATCTTTTAGCCACTTTCGACAACATGAGTTCAACTATCTTTCTTATGTGCTTCTTACCGAGGGGATGGAAGATAACTATCTCATCTATTCTGTTCAGAAACTCTGGTCTAAAAGTTCTCTTAAGAAGCGCCATAATATTCTCTTTTATATCACTATAATGCTTCATAAAATCTTCATTATCCACATCCCTATCAGGATCCAATGTTATATACTCTGAACCTATGTTACTCGTCATTATTATAACGGCATTTCTGAAGGATACCCTTCTACCGTGGGAATCGGTGAGCCAACCCTCATCCAAAACCTGTAAGAGTATGTTAAAAACTTCAGGATGGGCCTTCTCAATCTCATCGAAAAGTACCACCGTATAAGGTCTTCTCCTCACAGCCTCGGTTAACTGCCCACCTTCCTCGTAACCCACATAACCTGGCGGAGCACCTATCAACTTACTTACCGCATGCTTTTCCATATACTCACTCATGTCGAATCTCACCATGGCCTTTTCATCGTTAAATAGGAACTCGGCAAGGGCCTTTGCGAGCTCAGTTTTACCAACTCCAGTGGGACCGAGAAACATGAAAGAACCAAGCGGTCTATTAGGATCGGATAACCCAGCTCTTGCTCTCCTAATAGTTTCGCTAACAGCATGGACAGCGACATCCTGGCCCACTATCCTCTTATGCAATTCCTCTTCCATTCTGAGTAGTTTTTTACTCTCCTCCTCGAGAAGGTTTTTAACCGGAATACCGGTCCACTTGGAAACTATCTCCGCTATATCCTCCTCATCAACATACTCCCTGACGAGCTTGCCATCCTTCTGGATCTCTTCTAACTGCTTGGTCGCCTCTTCAAGTTCCCTTCTCAAACTATACATTACATCGTACTTCAACTTTGCAGCCTGCTCAAGATCCCCTCTCTTCTGGGCAAATTCAAGTTCCCTCTCCGCATTCTCTATCTTTTCCTTTATAGATCTTATCCTATCCACAAGCTCCTTTTCTCTCTTCCACTTCTCCTCCAACCTCTCATACTCGGCCCTCAAACGCTCAATCTCCTCCTCGATAGCCTGTATCTTGGAGGAAGGATCGCCCTGGATCTTAAGTATCTCCCTCTCGAGTTCCAGATTCCTTATCCTCTTCTGGATATTCTCCATAACCTCCGGTATACTATCGGCCTCCATCCTTATCTTTGCACAGGCCTCATCTATAAGATCTATCGCCTTATCAGGTAGCCTCCTGTCGGTTATATATCTCACAGATAGATGAACGGCACTCACTATCGCAGTATCAGAAATTCTCACACCGTGATGTATCTCGTACCTCTCCTTTAACCCCCTAAGTATAGCAACAGTCTCCTCAACCGATGGCTCATCAACGAATACGGGCTGGAACCTCCTCTCGAGAGCCGGATCCTTCTCTATGTACTTTCTATACTCATCCAGTGTGGTAGCTCCTATGCAGTGTAGATCTCCCCTTGCCAATGCTGGTTTCAAGATATTGGCAGCATCGATGGCACCTTCTGCCCTTCCAGCACCAACGAGGGTGTGTAACTCATCTATAAAGAGTATTATCCTTCCCTCACTCTCCTCTATCTCCTTAATCACCGACTTCAACCTCTCCTCAAACTCGCCTCTATACTTAGCACCGGCAAGTAGGGCTGCCATATCAAGGGCGAGAATCCTCTTATCCCTAAGGGTGGCGGGGACTTCTCCCCTAACGATCTTCTGGGCAAGTCCCTCAACTATAGCGGTTTTCCCAACACCAGCATCACCGACGAGAACCGGGTTGTTCTTTCTCCTTCTAGTGAGTATATGAATAACCCTTCTAATCTCCTCGTCTCTGCCGATTACAGGATCAAGCTTACCCTTTCTCGCAAGTTCTGTAAGATCAACACAATACCTCTTAGTAGCAAGGAATCTATCCTCACTCGTTGCCTCGGTAATCTTGTGAGGTCCCCTTATATCGATTATAGCGCTTTTTATCGCATCATCCTTTAGCCCCAGGGTCCTAACTATATCGTGGATATAGGTATTCGGCTCCCTAACTATAGCCAAGAATAGATGATCCGTTCCTATATAGGCATCCTTTAATTCCTCACGGATCCTATCGGCGGAATCAAAAATTCTACTTAACTTTTGGGAAAGGTATACATCACTTATTCCCTCAACCTTAGGGAACTTTGAAAATACATCCTCAATCCTAGCCTCGATTAACTTGGGATCAACCTCCAACCTTCTGAGAATTTCTCTGATATTCTCGCTATCCCTTACAAGAACGTAGGCTAAATGTTCGGGTTCTATATACTGATGGCTCCTCTTTATAGCCTCCTCCCTGGAGGATATTATAGCCTCTTGGGCTTTAATTGTAAATCTATCCATTTGAATCATCCTTCTTCTCCTCCACTATCTCTATCCTTACCAGTCTACTTAAGGGAACCTTCACAAGACCAGGTTCAGAACTTCTGGTGACCTCAACTTGAACATAACTCTTGAGAAGTTCCGTTAACTTTTCCACCTGTTTCTGTAATTCCTCTATCTGCTCTTTCATCCTTAAAATTATCTCAACCCCCGCAAGATTCACACCAAGATCTCTGGTGAGACTTATTATGGTCCTTAACTTTTCCACATCCTCCTCGGAATACAATCTAACGTTTCCCTCAGTCCTCGTAGGCTTAACAAGACCATCCCTCTCGTACAGTCTAAGCGTCTGCGGATGTACACCCAACATCTTAGCTACTACACTTATCTGATACAAAGGTTCCTTTTTGTCCCTCATCTTCTCCCTGCTCAATTTTAACCCCCGTATCTCTTTATTAGCTCTTCCCTTGGATTAAAGCTGTTTAAACTGGCAAATTCTCTCATCAGCTTAACGCTTCTCGCATCTATATTCTTAGGTACAACTATCCTAACGGTAACAAACATATCCCCAAATCCATCTCCCTTAAGCTTTGGCATACCCTTTCCCTTGAGTCTAAAAATCTGGCCCGAATTAGTACCTGGAGGTATCTTCAGCTTAACAAGTCCGGATAAAGTTGGCACTTCAACCTCTCCACCTATAACCGCCTCCCAAACGGTTATAGGTATCTCTACGTATATGTTATCCCCCTTTCTGTCGAAAAAAGGGTGGGGTCTTACTCTCGTTACTATGTAGAGATCACCGGGTTGACCGCCCGGGATCTCCTCTCCCTTTCCCGCTATTCTGATTTTCGTCCCGTTATCCACACCAGGAGGTATCCTTACCCTTATGGTCTCTATCCTACTACCCCTATTTACGGTTATATCGGTATAGAGCCCTCTATAGGCATCCTCCAAACTTATCTCAAAGGGATACTCTATATCCCTCCCCTTTTTGACCCTTCTAGTACCAAAAATATCTCCAAAGGGATCCTTCATTCCGAAGAACTTCTCAAATATGCTACCGATATCAAACCCAAGATCGCCAAAGTCAAAACCCATATTTGAACTACTAAAGCCACTACCAAAGTTAGAAGAGAAAGCCCCATGACCATACTGGTCATAGAGCTTCCTCTTTTCGGGATCGGAGAGAACCTGATAGGCTTCCGTTATCTCCTTGAACTTCTCCTCTGCCTCCTTATTACCCGGATTTAGATCCGGGTGGTACTTCCTCGCTAGTCTCCTATACGCCTTCTTTATCTCTTCCTGTGTAGCATTCCTCGGAACACCTAGTATTTCATAGTAATCTTTCTTCATGGCTCATTATTTTTTCTCCTCATACTCAGCATCTATAACTTCTCCACTGTCAGTACCGCTAGAACCACCTGCAGATGCTCCGCCATAACTAGGGGCTCCACCGGCTGCGCTCTGGTAGAGACTTATCGAGATTCTATGGGATAGCTGTGTAATCCTCTCTATCATCTTTCTAGTCTCATCGGCCCCTTTCTTCTCGTCTATTATTCTTCTCGCCTCCTTTATAGCATCCTCAGCTTCCCTTAGATCAGAAACCGGTATCTTCTCCCTGTTTTCGTTAATCAACTTCTCCAGACTGTAGGCTAGACTATCAAGCTGGTTCCTCAACTCTATCTCTTCCTTTCTCCTTCTATCCTCCTCCGCATACATCTCAGCCTCTTTTATCATCCTCTGGATCTCCTCTTCCGTTAGACCACTAGAGGCCGTTATGGTAACCTTCTGTTCCCTACCGGTTGCAAGATCCTTCGCGGACACATGCAAAATACCGTTAGCATCTATATCGAAGGTAACCTCTATCTTTGGAACACCCCTTGGAGCAGGTGGTATACCATCGAGATGGAATCTCGCAAGGGTTCTATTATCCTTGGCGAGAGGCCTTTCACCCTGTAACACATGTATCTCAACCGTTGTCTGGTTGTCAGCCGCAGTTGTAAATATCTCACTCTTCCTACAGGGTATGGTGGTATTCCTCGGGATAAGTACCGTCATAACACCACCTAAAGTCTCTATACCAAGGGATAGAGGAGTAACATCAAGAAGAAGTATATCCTTTATCTCTCCGGTTAAGACAGCCGCCTGGACAGCAGCTCCAAGAGCCACAGCCTCATCGGGGTTAATGTCCTTCCTCGGTTCCCTACCGAAGATCTGTCTAACTATCTCTTGAACAAGTGGAATCCTTGTAGAACCTCCAACCAAAATAACCTCATCGATGTCTCTCGGAGTTAATCCCGCATCCCTTAGAGCCTGCTCACAGGGCTCTATCGTCTTTTCCACAAGATCCCTTATAAGGGACTCAAACTTAGCCCTAGTTAATCTTCTAACAAGGTGCTTAGGACCGGTTGCATCGGCGGTTATAAAGGGTAGATTTATCTCTGTCTCCATGGATGAGGATAGTTCTATCTTAGCCCTTTCCGCTGCCTCCTTCAACCTCTGCATAGCCATGGGATCTTTGGAAAGATCTATGCCAGTCTCCTTCTTAAACTCATCTATCAACCATTCCACTATTCTCTGATCGAAGTCATCACCACCAAGGTGGGTATCTCCATTTACAGCTTTTACCTCAAACACTCCCTCACCAACCTCGAGAATGGATATATCAAAGGTTCCACCACCAAGATCGTATACGGCTATCTTACCTCCCTTCTTCTTATCGAGACCGTAGGCAAGAGCGGCAGCCGTTGGCTCGTTTACAAGACGTAAAACCTCCAAACCCGCAATAGTACCGGCATCCTTGGTAGCTCTTCTCTGATCATCGTTGAAGTAGGCAGGAACAGTAATTACAGCCTTCGTTACCTTTTCGCCTAAGTAAGCCTCAGCAGCCTCCTTTAACTTTCTCAAGATCATGGCGGAAATCTCGGGCGGGGAATAGATCTTACCCATAACTTCAACTCTGGCATCTCCATGCGGACCCCTTACCACCTTATAAGGTACCCTCTTGATCTCCTCGGTAACCTCCTCATAACGCCTACCCATGAAACGCTTTATAGAGTATATGGTATTCTGAGCATTGGTTATAGCCTGTCTCTTAGCTGGAGCACCAACAAGAATCTCCCCATCTTTAGTAAAGGCAACAACACTCGGTGTAGTCCTTGCACCCTCCTGGTTAACTATAACCCTTGGTTGCCCACCCTCCATTATGGCAACCACAGAGTTAGTAGTACCAAGGTCTATACCTATAACCTTGCTCATATCACACCCCTCCAACGAGTTTTTATCTTCATTTTTTAATCGCTAAATTATAATAAACCTTTAGTATAGTATTGTCAAGATTCTTAAAATCAGCTATATAAATTGACTGTATAGGTGCAAAGTGTAAGATTGGTAAGTTAAACGGATAAACAAGGTCAAGGGGTGAGTGGGGATGAAGCAGTACTTCAGAGAGATAGTTACAAAGGCTCTATCGGAGTTAAAGAATAGGGGTGTTGTGCCGATGGATCTTGAAGTCCCCGTTATAATAGAGTATCCCGATGTAAAGTATGGTGACTATTCTACTAATGTGGCTTTTCTAATTGCAAAAACCTTAAGAAGAAAGCCCTTAGAGATAGCGGATCTCATAAAGGGGGAGGTCTGTAGCGAATTGTTAGATAGTGTGGAAATATCGGGAGGAGGCTTTATCAACTTTAGGGTCAAAAAGGATTTTTGGTATTACATCCTACAGAAGATCCTAAAAGAAGGAGATAGATACGGTGAGCTAAACCTGGGAGATGGGAAAAGTATAAACATAGAGTTCGTAAGCGCAAATCCTACAGGGCCGCTACATGTAGGGCATGGTAGAGGTGCGGTCGTTGGTGATAGCCTGGCAAGAATCCTAGAAAAGGCTGGTTACAGAGTTACAAGGGAATACTACATAAACGACGCGGGTAGGCAGGTAGAGTTACTAGGAGAATCGATACTGGCGAGAATGTTTGAGCTATTAGGGGAAAACTATCCCTTCCCGGAAGATGGATATAAGGGTGAGTATGTATATGAACTTGCTAGAATCGCTCTAAATGATATGCCAGATGTTTTAAGGATACAGAAAAAGGAGGCGGTAGAAAAGTTATCGCTATGGGCTGTAAGTAGAATAATGGAATGGATAAAGAAGGATCTTACTGAACTTGGTATAAGTTTCGATATATACTTCTCTGAGAGAAAGTTACATGAGGGCGACATACAAAACACGATAGAGGAACTTAGAAAAGCAGGATACACATACGAAAAGGATGGAGCCCTCTGGTTTAAGTCAACTCTATTCGGAGACGAGAAGGACAGGGTTCTCGTTAGAGCCGATGGATCCTACACATACTTCGCAGCCGATGTAGCTTATCATAGGAACAAGTTCCTCAGAGGTTACGATCTATACATAAACGTGTGGGGTGCTGATCATCACGGTTACATAAAGAGAGTCAAGGGAGCGCTAAGAGCTCTCGGCTTTGACGATAACAAACTCGAAATTCTACTTATACAGATGGTCAATCTCATAAAGGATGGAAAACCTGTCACCATGTCTAAGAGAGAAGGAGAAATTGTCACACTCAGATGGCTACTAGATGAGGTGGGAAAGGACGCGGTAAGGTTTATATTCCTTACGAGAAAACAGGATGCACATCTCGATTTTGACATTGGCCTTGCAACAAGACAAACGGAGGAGAATCCTGTATTTTACGTCCAGTACGCCCACGCGAGAATCTGCTCAATATATAGAACAGCCAAGGATAGAAACATAGATATAGATATAACAAAAAATGAAATAAACTATGGTTTACTGAATCAGGAGGAAGAGATAGAAATACTAAGAAAACTTGCAATGTTTCCGGATACCATCGAGGCATGTGCCAAGAATTACGAGCCCCATAGAATGACTTTCTATTTGGTAGATCTTGCTTCATCCTTCCATAGATACTATAATAAGTTCAGGATTTTAGAGGACAACAGGGAACTTAGAATCGCAAGAGTTGCCCTCTGTGAAGGTGTACGAAGGGTGATAAAGGAGGGGTTAAAGCTCATCGGTATAGAAGCGGTGGAGGTTATGTGATGTCAAAGGAGGAAAAGACCTACACCTTTAGCTTCAAGAAGAAGGAGATAATAGGTATTCTAATAGGGCTATTTGTAACCTACGTTATAGTCTTTATGTTGGGAGTTGAACTCGGTAAGGAGTTTTTCATATCCTCGATACCTGTAGAAAACATACAACAGAACCAGTACCCACCTGTTAGTAACATCGCGCCTAGTCAACCCCCTCAATCCAACCTGACCGCTCAAGCTCCGGCTAATGTCCAATCCAACGCCACTACCGTACCCGTTATGCCAGCTCAGGTTCAGACTGTTCAGAACCAAAATAATACTGTAAGCCAACCACAGACTGTGGGAGTTTCAAACACAACTTTAAATATACCGGAACAGCAGGAAACGTTAAGAAAGGAGGAAGCCAAAAAGACCATAGCCAAAACGGAAGAAAAGACCCAGGAGGAAAAACAAAAGGTAACCGAGAAACAGAAAACACAGGAAGCTAAAAAGTTAGAGGCTAAGAAAGAGTCTAAAACTACCAAGGGCAAGGAAGAAGTCGATATTGAGAGGATAAAGAGGGAAGTAACAACAACACATACCGCTCCTCCTCAGGTAGCGAAGGTGGTTAAACCGCAGGAAGTCTCTAATAAATACAAAACCGGTATAACACCACAACCCAAGAGGTATTTCGTACAGGTCGGAGCCTTCACGGATAACAAAAATGCCCTTGATCTTGCGAATAGGCTGAGAAGTAAGGGGTTAGCTGCAACTGTTCAAAAGGCCGGGAATCTCTACAAAGTAGTGATAGGTCCGTACAATAACGAGGAAGAGGCAAGAAAGATACTTCCAACCATAAGAAAGGAAGAGCTTTACGGATATATAGTTAGTTACTAACCCGCTTTCACTCTCCTCATAAGGATAGATAGAACAAAATCAGAAAGTGCTTTTTTTGGATCAAGAAAGCCCGTTTTTATCCTACGTTCAAGCTGAAAAGAGGCTAAAACTATACTCTTTAGCTCATCAACACTTACATCTTTCGTTTCCTCTTCCATAATCATCCTCTGATAGGGAGTAACCTTATTTAAAAGGCCGAGCTTGTATAAGAAGAGGCTCCTTACTTTTTTCTGTATAGCGGATAGAATAAGGGCAGGATATTCTCCAGAATCCAATAGATACATTAAAGCATCGATTGCCCTAAAATCACCTTTTAAAGCCAAGGATACCATTTCAAAGGGGTTATAAACCTTTGCGTCTACTACAACATCTCTATCGCTAAAAAGAGCTATCTTTTCCAGTTCCTTCTCCAAAAGATCAAAGGAACAATCCGTTTTTTCGATCAGAAAATCAACAAGGTCCTCATCCTTTATCCCCAACTTAACAAGCCTCTTTTTCAACCATTCCCTTATCTCCTTTTCCCCTGGTTTCCTACAGTTTACTATAGTAGCCTCTTCAACGAGTAACTGATAGGCTTTAGTATCCCTCTTCTTGTCATCCTCATCGATATAATCAAAAAATACCAAATATATACCCTTCCTCGCCTTTGCGAAGGATAACAACTCTCTGAGAGATTTTTCCCTCAGTAAACCACAGACAGCCCTTGCATCCCTAAAGAGTATCAATCTATCCTTGCTAAAGAGAGAAGAAACAGTGAGGTGATCGTAGAGTTCCCCAATATCAAATTCTTTTCCCTCAAAAACCTTTATGCTCTCCTCCGTTACACCCAACACTTCCTTTATATGTTCGAAGACCTTTACCATTAGGGAATAGCTTGTTCCAGTAAGAAGAAGAATCTGTGGGACAACTTTATCCTTCTTGATCAGCTGGTAAAACTGTTTAGGAGTTAACTGCTGTTTACTCATCTCAACATAACAACCACAAGTTGGGCTATCCGATCGGATAAAACATCAACAGCCATTTTCTCTCTCAGCTTCGTAGACTCTATGGTAGGTTCCATCTGATAATCCTCATAGTCGGAAAAATCCCTACTAAATAGAACTTTTCCTTCCCTATCCCTAACCACGATAGATACACTCATCCTAAGCCTGTAAACCCCTATATCACCGGTCTTAGACATAGACATGGTGGATAGGGAATAACCCTTGACTGTGCCTGTTATTATATAATCTGCATCCTCAGAATCAACTATTATAGCGCTACTACGCATCAGAGACTCTATCAATTTGTTGGTAAATATAACTTCAACCATAGGTTCACTTACAGTACTTTTAAAGGGATAAACGTGTACCTTACTGTTAACTAAGGTGAAGTTGCCATTTCCCAGATTCTTGAAGGAAAAAGAGCCACTCTCATCCCTTAACACCTGATACCCACAGGAACTAAGGGTTAAAATTATAATCGCCAACAGAAGTTTATTAAAAATCCTCACTTTAGCCCTCCTCTTTAACAATCCTCCTTCTCAAACTCACGGTAGCGTAAACCTCAACAGCCTTTGACTCTCCCACACTATCAAGGCCCTCCTTTGTCTTTGCCTTAACTGATACTCTATAATTCGGTATGCCCAACTTTTTGGCTATACTATCCCTTATAGCCTCCTTGATCTCTCCCAACTTCGGTTTCTCAAGTACTATGGTAATATCCACATTCAAAAGTTCCCAATCATCCTTTATCTTACCCCATATTTCAGCCAAGAACACCCCGCTATCCATTCCCCTAAATTTCTCATCCTCTGGCGGAAACCACTTACCTATATCACCCATAGAAACAGCACCACACAAGGCATCACAAAGTGCATGTATCACGGCATCCCCATCAGAGTGGCCAACCAAGCTATACCCACAGGGTATATGAATACCACCAAGTATTATATCCTTTCCTTCCACCAATCTATGAATATCGTATCCAAACCCTACCCTAACCTCCGCCATCATACCTTCTACAAAGAGTAGATCTTCCCTATTCGTTATTTTTATATTTAAAGGTTCACCCTCAACTACCTTTATCCTTGCCCCTACTGTCTCCGCGATTGAGGCATCATCTGTGTAACAAGAATCAGGGTCTATTCTATTATATCCCTCAAGTAGAACATCCCTCCTAAAAAGCTGAGGGGTCTGTACCTTGTATACTCTGTCCCTCCTTAACGTAGAGCTAACGAACCCATCTATAACTTCCTTCACCGTATCACTTACAGGTATCACAGGTATAACTCCATCACAGTCGTAAAAAGAGGTAATCAACCTTTCAACGAGATTACTACTAAAAAATGGCCTTACTGCATCGTGAATCATAACATACTCAGCCTCGGAAAGTACCAGACCGTTATAAACCGTGTCCTTCCTCTCCTTACCCCCATAGTATAGCACAAGTGGTTTACCAGGCTCTAAATATCTACCTATGATATCGAGAGCATAGGAATAGTCATCCCTGGAAACTCCGACGTATATTGTATTCACATAAGGTAGATTAAGGAACTTTTCCACACTCCAGACTAACACAGGTTTACCCATCAAATTAAGATACTGTTTCTTTCCACCAAACCTTACACCCTTTCCGGCAGAAGGGATAATCACATCAAACTTCAACACCCTCTCCTAAACCCTCCATCTCCTTCCTATCTTCCTCTATTACACTCTTTACCCTTCCAAATATGATCCTCCCAGTTGACGTTTGTAAAAGATTGGTAACCACTATCCTTACCTTTTTACCTATGTAAGGTCTTCCATCCTCGATAACAACCATCGTACCATCATCTAGATGACCGACTCCCTGCTTAGGTTCCTTGCCAGGCTTCATAACGAATATATCGAGCTCTTCCCCGGGTATTACTATGGGCTTTACGGCCTTCGATAGATCGTTCACGTTAAGAACATCGACTCCCTGGAGTTTGGCAACCTGACTCAAATTATAATCGGTAGTTATTATCGATGCCTTCATTTTCTTCGCGAGTTTTATAAGTTTAGCATCAACCTCCTTCAAATCCGGAAAATCAACGGATATTAACTTAACACTTACATAAGGACAACTCTTAAGTCTTTTGATAATATCGAAACCACGCCTACCCTTATTTCTCAAGAAGGGATCATGACTATCCGCAAGATCCTGTAGCTCTTTCAAAACAAAGGTTGGTATAGCAAGTACACAATCCATAAAACCGGTTTCGCATATATCAGCTATCCTCCCATCTATTATCGCACTCGTGTCAAGGATCTTTACAGATCTAACGTTTATCCTTGTACCACCTTTCAACTGATCACCCTTTATCTGAAGGCCACTTACGAAATCAACTATCTTTAAACCTATAAGACCCCCGAAATAACTGAATACAAGCATAACAAATATCCTCGATACCAGTAGAATCTCAGGTTTAATATTCTCACTGGGTATAACTGAAAAGACGAACCAGGAAGCAACTATACCACCACTTGCTCCAACCGTAACTCCTATAAGGGTCGAGAAATTACTCTCAACTATCTTCCTTATTATATAGACTACGATCAAACCAACACAGAAACCTATTACAATCCCTATAGGGAGCCACTCTTCGGTAAGATAGTACTTGCTATAGATAGCGCCAAGTATGGTTGCAAGAACAACTATAAGTATCTCAATCAATACTTTCATCCTCATCTTCCACCTCGCTCTCAACACTCTCTTCCTTTACAAAGTATGATCTTAGAAGTTGCCTTGCCTCCTCGTGAGGTATACCTTTCGCCTCTGCAATCTCAAAGGTAAGCATGTTTTCAGCCATCTCCAGGATATTTCTCTCGCCGTAGGAAAGATCCTTCACCCTCGATAGAAGCATAAGATCCCTATAAACCTCGGCAACCACCTTTACATCTCCAGTCTTAACCTTATCTAGGAATTTCCGGTGTTTTATAGTCCAACTGACCTTCTCCTTATGTTCCTCCTTAATCTGAGGGATAGAGGTAAGGATATTCAAAACCTCCTCGAGATCCTTCTCACCAAGAACCTTTCTAACACCTATCTTTTTTGCCCTGTCAACGGGTATCTTCACTATCATCTCATTCTCAAGCATCCTTATTATCAGAAACTTACTCTTTATACCTTCAACCTCTAGCTCCACCACGTTTTCCACGACACCCACACCATGGGATGGATAAACTATCTTTTCACCCACCTTGAAATCCAACTTATCATCCCTCTTCTTAGATGGCACCTTCCCCTCCAGAATCTAAAATAACTCGTTAATTATACTAACGATATTTTCCACCTCCCGTATCTCTATATCTCTAAACCTTTCTTTATCTATCCTTGAGACTCTAGGGATATAAGCTTTTTTCTTACCTAAGCTTATAGCCTCCTTCAATCTGAGTTCAATATCCCTAACCGCCCTTACCTCCCCACCAAGTCCAACCTCTCCAAATATAACGACTTCATCAGGTACAACCCTATCGATGTAACTGGAAAAAATGGCAGTAACAATCGCCAAATCACAGGAGTTATCCCTAACCATTATACCACCCGGTATGTTAATATATATATCCATATCTCTAAAATTAACACCCATGTATTTCTCCATAACGGCAAGTAAAAAGAATAGTCTTCTAACATCGTACATAACCGACACACGCCTTACCGCCTGAGGATAAAGAGCTCTTGCCACCAAAGCCTGTACCTCTACGAGAAATGATCTCGATCCTTCAACAACACTACTTATCACGGACCCTGGAATACCCTCACATTTCCCCTCGAGGAAGAAGGATGATGGATTTTCGATCACCTCAATACCTCTTGATGTAAGCTCAAAGACGGTAACGTTACCAGTTGAACCGTATCTATTCTTATAGCACTTTATAAACCTTACAGAACCACTCCTTTCCCCCTCTATATAGAACACAACATCCACGAGATGCTCCAACACCTTGGGACCCGCTATATCTCCACCCTTGGTTACATGGCCTGCAATAAAGACTATTGTATCTTTACTTTTTGCTATTTCCACCAATCTTTCCGCAACCTCCCTAATCTGAGTTGGACCTGCCCTCGAATAATCCAACCTATCGGAATAGATGGTCTGTATCGAATCGATCATCACCATGTCGTAGGTCCTATCACCAAGTATCTCCTCGATCGTGGATAGAGAATTGGTAGAAACAAAGAAAACATCCTCCACACCCAGCCTCTTTGCTCTATCCGCCACCTGATACAGAGTCTCTTCACCACTAACGTAGAGAATCCTAAGCGGTCTATCCACAAATTTTGCAAGAGATAAAAGGAAAGTAGATTTACCTATACCAGGCTCTCCAGCAAGAAGTATTACGGAAGCTTTTACAAGTCCTCCACCGGTAAGTTCATTCAGGGATCTTGAAGTTAGAACTATCCTTTCTAGATCAACCCCAGATACATCCTTCAACCTCATAGGGGTAACGGTTGATTTTCTATCTTTAGACGCAACCTTTCCGTTATCCTCATCCACCTGAACCAGAGTATCCCAGCTATTACAGGAAGGGCATCTACCAAGCCACTTTGTACTTGAATAACCACATTTGCTACAACGGTACATACTATTTACATTAACCTTAAAACTGTTATATAACAAGTCCTAATATAAAGAAGGGAGGGTAAATTTTGAGGAAAGTGTGGGATTTCTTTGCATCGGTAAAAACCGCGATATTCATATTCTTCGTAATCGCCATCACCTCAATAGCAGGGACACTGATAAGACAACAACCTACACCGGAGGGTTATGAGCAGTTCTACGGTAAGACCCTGGCAAGTATCATAAAGGCTCTAAAACTCTACGACATGTACCATTCCTGGTGGTTCCAGTTATTACTTGTACTATTCGCAATAAATCTAATAGTTTGCTCGATAGATAGGCTACCAAGGGTGTTAAAGTTTTTCAGAAAAACGGAAAGACTAAAGGACATATCCTCCATCAACAATCTCCCTATAAGAGAAACATTTAAAACCAATAGTAATATAGAGGAAGTTAAGGCTATAGTTACAAAAGTATTAGAAAAAGCGGGTTTAAAGGTAAAGGAGTCAGGAGATGGTTACTTATTTGCTGAAAAGGGTGTTCTAAATAGGTTGGGAGCCTACCTGGTACATTTCTTTATACTGATAGTTCTAATAGGCGGCCTTATAGGTAGTATATTTGGCTTTACAGGTAACATTGCGATAGTGGAGGGTAGTAGTTCAAGAAATGTTATCCTAAGGGATGGTAACGTAAAGATACTTCCATTTGAGGTTAAGTGTAACGATTTCAGCGTAGAGTACTACGAGAATAAACCGGAAATCCCGAAGGAATACATAAGTGATGTAGAGATAATAGAGAATGGGAAAGTAGTGAAAAGGGAAAAAATAAGGGTTAATCATCCATTAGAGTATAGAGGAATATACTTTTACCAGGCTAGTTACGGGGTAGCTTCGATAGATAAAGGTACTGTCACCATAAGAGTGAGGGATAAGAAAAACAAGGATAATTCTGATGTTCTCACTATACCTATAAATGGAGAGGCGGAGAGTAAAAAACTAGGTGTAAGGGTACGTGTTCTCTCCTTCCTACCTGATCTAATAATAACGGAACAAGGGCCGTCCACCAAATCTATGGAACTGAATAATCCGGCGGTACTAATTGAGGTCGAATCGGATAAGGTTAAGGAAAGAAGCTGGGTATTTGCCTTCTTCCCGAGCATACATCAAAATCCTGATTCTCCTTACGAGTACGAGTATGTAAAGGCGGATCCTTTATATTTCACAGTATTACAGGTAAATAAAGATCCAGGTACACCTCTTGTGTGGTTGGGCTGTATCGGTATGCTACTTGCCATCTATGTAACGTTCTTTACAAGACACGAAAGGGCACTAGTATGGTTCAAGAAGGAGGAAAATAGTAGAGTAACGGTAAGTATAGGATTAACGGCAAACAGAAACAGGGATAGTTTCAAAGATAAAGCAATTGATATTATAAATAGAATAAAAGAAGAACTTGGAGGGACAAAATGAAAGACACTTTTCTAGTTTCTATAGCAACATTCGTATCTTTAGCAAGTTTCGTACTTTACGTTATTTGGATAGTAACAAAAAAAGAGATAATCGGTAGGTTGGGATTAATTACGGTTATAACTAACGGTGTACTCCTAACTATGGCGATGATAGCAAGAACCCTGGAATCATATAAACTCGGCTGGCCAAGGGCACCCTTCACAAACCTATACGAATCAATGGTTTTCTTCTCCTGGAGTATCTCCTGGCTATACGTTATATTCGAGTTGAAATATAAGACCAAAGTATTGGGACCATTTGTAACTCCTGTTAACTTTCTGATAATTGCATACACCTCCTTAGAAGGTCCGGGTATAGTGAAGGAGATACAACCGCTGGTTCCGGCTCTTAAAAGCAACTGGCTATTAGCCCATGTTATAACCTGCTTCTTATCCTACGGTGCCTTTGCCATATCCTTTGGGGCAAGCATAGCCTATCTCTTAAAGGGAGATAAAAACGAAGGTATATGGAAATATTTCCCCGATAAAGGTACACTTGATGAAATTAACTATAAAGCTATACTGATTGGCTTCCCGTTACTAACACTCGGAATAATCACAGGAGCGGCATGGGCTCACTATGCCTGGGGATCCTACTGGAGCTGGGATCCAAAGGAAACTTGGTCTCTCATAACCTGGTTCATATACGCGGGATATTTACATGCAAGGTTTGTTGCAGGCTGGAGAGGTAAAAGAGCCGCGTTTCTATCAATAATAGGTTTCGCCGCTGTACTCTTCACCTATCTGGGAGTAAACCTACTGATACCAGGGTTACATAGCTATGCAACGAGCTGATACTTTTAGCCTTACGGAAAGATACATAATCCCCACTTACAATAGATTCCCGGTAAGTTTTGTAAAAGGAGAGAACGCTATACTCTACGATGAAAATGGCCGTAGCTATATCGATTTTTCAAGTGGTATTGCAGTTACAAATCTCGGACACTGTAATAGACGAGTAGTAGAGGCATTAAAAGAACAGGCCGAAAAACTATGGCATGTATCCAACCTATATCACATACCCAATCAAGCTGAACTAGCAAGAATCATCGTTGAAAATTCCTTCGAGGGAAAGGTATTCTTCTGTAACTCTGGTGCTGAAGCAAATGAAGGGGCTATAAAGTTCGCAAGGTTATGGGGTAAAAAATTTAAAGACGGGGCCTACAAGATCATAACGGCTACAAATTCCTTCCACGGTAGAACCATAGCCACCATATCCGCAACTGGTCAGGATAAGGTAAAAAGAGGGTTTGAACCGTTACTTGAGGGTTTTACACACGTACCCTATAACGACATCGATTCCCTTATAGAAGCCATAGATAGCGAAACGGTAGCTGTGATGTTGGAGCCTATACAGGGAGAGGGAGGGGTATCGGTCCCAAGTGAAAGGTACATGCAAAAGGTAAGGGAGATATGCGATAAATACAACATCCTTCTTATACTCGATGAGGTCCAAACGGGTATAGCGAGAACCGGGAAGCTATTCGCCTACATGCATTTTGGGATAGAACCCGATATAATGACTCTAGCTAAGGGGCTCGGTAACGGCTTCCCAATAGGAGCAATAGTGGCAAACAAGAAGGTTGTAGAAGCCATAGAACCTTCGGTACATGCATCCACATTCGGAGGGAACCCGTTAGCAACAACTGTAGCCCTGGAAGTGATGAGGATAATAGTGGAAGAGCATCTCTGGGAAAGGGCAGAAAAACTCGGAAAGATAGTATTTAATAGGTTAAGAGAGATCTCACACAAAATATCCGACCTAAGGGGAAAGGGTCTACTGATAGGAGTAGAGTTGAAGGATAAAAGCTCAAGGGAAATCACCCTTAAATGTCTTGAAAAGGGCTTGTTAGTGGTACCTGCCGGCGAAAGGGTTGTGAGGCTACTACCTCCAATAACCATAGAGGAAGATACTCTTATAGAAGGTTTGAGGATACTAGAGTCAGTACTATGATAGAGTAAAATTCAAAAAATTTTAAAACTTATTATCTATTTTTTGTTTTAGGACTTTTTGAATTTGTAAAAATTCTTTATCCGTTAATTTTTCACCATTTTTGGTTACATAAAACACATCTATAGCTCTTCTTCCTTCTGTCACAGCCTTAACAAAGTGTATCTCAACGCCGTATTCCGCTAGAGTCTTCGATATATCGTATAGTAAACCTATCCTATCCCTCGTCTTTACCTCAATTATTGAATAACTTGGAGAAATAGTATTATTCATGGAAATTTGTGTCGGTATATCTACACTTATTTCTCTTTTTAAGAATCTTGATCTTACTCTTTTTGCCTCCCTATCTATAGAATCGTAATCCTTCAAGATGAACTTTCTAAATATTTCTCTCAAATCCATCTTTTCCTTCATATTAGCTAACTCAAAGATGTAGACCGAAAGACCATTCTTACACTCAAAGAGATTAACACCCCATATGTCTATAGCATTTGCGGTGAGGGAACCGACAACCTTATAAAAGTCAAGTCTCCCATAGGGCTTTACAACTACCAACTTCCCGGATCCGTCGTAACCATCCTCTACAAATTTAGCGAATATACCTTCTTGCCCGGATATTACTTTATCAAGTCCTATCAATATACTCGCGATTATGGATGGCAAAAGATAAAGTCCTCTGTCTAGTGGTAAGAGATTCCATAGTTCTCTTACCTTTTCCCTGGTGTATCCCTCATTTACCATGATCTTTTCAACTTCCATATATATATCATCGTAAGAGACAAGTTCTATTTTTCCCTTTTCCAACATATCCCTTGCCCTCAGATACAGTTCCATAAGGTTTGATGCCTTCCATTCATCCCAGTTGTTGGGTGATACCGCGCTGATATCCGCAAAGGTAACTAGATAGAGGAGATCTAGCTTTTCTAGATTTTCCACCCGATCCACGAAACTCGTAATAGTACCTATATCGTATATATTTCTCTTAAAGGCATACTCCGCCATAAGGGTATGGTTCTTAACAAGAAAACTGACCATACTTATATCGTCATCATCGAACATTAGCTTTTCCATATACCTTACCGCTATCTTCATACCTCTTGCGCTATGTCCCCTACCTTTACCCTTACCTATATCGTGAAATAATAGGGCAAGAACCAATATGTACTTTTTAGACTTTTCCAAAACTCTACCATAGGATGACATAAGTTCTTCCTTTAGGGGAACATCAGAATCGGGTAATTCCTCGAGATTCCTTATAGCTAAAAAGGTATGTTCATCAACTGTATATCTATGGTATAGGTCAAGCTGTAGTAAACCTGTGATCCTATCGAACTCCGGGAATAATCTTGAGAGAAACCCTATCTCATGGAGAAACCTTATAGCGGGATAGGATTTGGAAAAGTTGAATATCTTTATAAGCATATCCCTTGTATCCTTGTTATACATATCCTGATCTCGCCAGTAGAGGGGCGGAATCCAAAAAGCCCTGTAGATTCTCTCAAAATCTACACCTATCTCCAACCCTTTGTAAACCCTGAATAGTAGTTTTGAGGGACTATCGAACCTCTCCTCGAATATGTACTTTACAAAATTTCCGAACGCCTCATCTTTACCTATATTGAACTCTTCCCTAACCCTCGTTAGGAAAGCTCTAAGTACCTTCCTGACACCCCTCACGTGTTTATAGAAGTCTTTCATCAAGTATAGAGAGGGCTGGAATCTATCGACCTTCCTATAACCGAGTGAGTAAGCTACATCAGGCTGAACCGAAAGATCGAGATAATCGTTCTTCCTACCCCTAATCGAATGAAGGGAATTCCTAACTCTCCATAAAAAATCCCTTGCGTTACTTATAGTTTCAAATTCGAGAGTCGTAAGTAAACCTTTCTTCTCAAGATCCCTAAAATCCTCTATACCGTAGAGAAGCTTTCCTATCCAGTATATGGTATGTATATCCCTTAAACCACCGGGGCTCTCTTTAACGTTTGGCTCTATCAACTGAACACTCACGCCGTAACTTTTACTTCTCGCGTCTATCCAGCCTTCCAGAAGGTCTATCAGTTTCTTAGGTTCATCTCCAAAAATCCTACTAAAACTGGACTTAAGGCTTTTATAGGGCCTATAGCTACCTCCTATCAACCTCGCATCGAGTATAGCCAATTTAAGGGTCTCATCCTTCGAAGTAGACTCTATAGTCTCTTCGAGATTCCTAAAGCTACTTGAAAACTCAAAACCCACATCCCACATACTCTGCACGAATTTTGATAGACTTTCAATCTCCGCCTCGGAAGGCTCTTCAAGCCAGAGGAAGAGAAGATCTATATCAGAGGCTAGATTAAGTTCTTTCCTACCATAACCACCAAGAGCTATTAGGCTAAAATTCGGAATCCTTTTACCGTATATATCCCAGAATAATGACTTTATGAGTTTATCAACCTTACTCGTATACCATACTACCTGAAAATGACCGCCCACACCCTCTCTGTTCCAGCTATCTATCTCCGCTCTCAGATCCTTTAGCTTCTGTTTATAACTCAAAATATCAAGCATAGTAGAATATTATCCCCTCAAGAATCCCCCACTCGCTAACCACAACTTCCCTACAACCCAAGATATCACAGGTACTCAGTGTAATCAGTATCCCCGGAATAATAAGATCTTCCCTTCCCTCTTCCATCCCATTTATTTTCAATCTTTCCTTGGATGGCAAAACCTTTAACATATCGAATATCCTCACTATCTCATCATAACTAACCGACACACCATGAATTATATCCGGATCATACTTTTCAAGATTCAACTTTATAGCCGCAAGAGTCGTTACAGTCCCAGCAGTACCTACGAGTGAGTCCACCTTACCCTTGAACTGCCCCACAACTTCTATTTGACTATCTATAAACTCTCTCATTCTACCTATCTCTTCTTCGGTAGGTGGATCATTCTCCATAAAGGAGTCTCTCAACTTAACAACGCCTATGGGTATACTTAGGGTTTTCACCTGGCTACCGGTAGAATATATATACTCGGTACTTCCTCCACCGATATCAAACATCAAAATATTACCCTGTATATCCAATCCCTTTTTTATCCCGAGATAGGTTAGATATGCTTCCTTGTTGCCATCAACAACTATAACATCGATACCAAGTCTCTCCTTCACCGATTTAACGAACTCCCTACCATTGGTCGATTCCCTAACACAACTAGTTGCTACCGCGATAACTTTTTCACATCCCTCCTCATCTATGATACTCTTAAAGACCCTAAGAGCGGATATCGTCCTCTCGATAGCCTCAGCCTTAAGATAACCAGTGACTATGAAAGATTCACCAAGCCTTGTAACTATCCTTTCTCTCCTTAAGGGTTTTAACCTTCCCGAATCCTTATCGTACATGGCCATAAGTAACCTGAGCGTATTTGTCCCTATGTCTATAGACGCAACCTTCATAACCTCACCACCTCCATATCTCCCCATATTCCAACATTACCCTTTACCACAACCACCCCACCAATTATACCCAAATTTTTAAAGGAGGATAGCCAATTTAGAGCGGATTTTATATCTACTGGATGCCCTACCCTGTTACCCAGGGCTGTTGCAAAGGCGTCAGACAGGCTACTTGAATTTGAAACAACGGTAGCCATATCGACTATCCCTAGATTAACTGAGTGCCCTAAAGTCGCACTACTTGTCGCAATACCATACCTACCCGGAGGCAACTTTATAGCCAACTTCCCCGAAATGGGAGAATCACCGGCATAAAGGGCAACAACTCTCTCCCTTGTACTATTGATATAAATATCACCACCATTCTCCACTATAACCTCTTTTGAAAAATTGTAGAGATAATCGCCGACAAACTCAGCTATAGTACCAGCGATAGAAGCCATAGGACCAACTCCCGCTAAACTCGAAACCTCCAACATCCTCTTCACAACATCAGGAGCTAACTCATCCATAGGTAGTGGTAAAAAAGACCTTAAAAATAGAGGATTATTTCGAACGTACCTTTTTATCTCATCCCTGATCTTCAAAAGATAATCACTTGCAACATCAGATAGATCTTTCTCTGCAAGAATAAGCAAGTCACTTTCCTCTATTTTTACTCTAAAACCAACAAGATCTGTTTTAACTAAATTTCTATACCTCAAACTATCCATCAATCAAGCAAATATCTCGATTTCTTTCTTTTTTCTCCACCTTCTTTCTTATAATTTTCCAACATACTACTAAGTTTTTTATTAACCTCTCTCAAGTCATTCAATTCTTTTTCTAAATCTTCTATTCTTTTTTCGTAATCTTTAATCTTCTCATTGCAATTACTAAGCTCTTTCTTAAGATTACCTATTATTTTTTCTTTTTCATTTATCAATACGTCTTTTTGTTTTATTGTACTGTTTAATCTTTCTTTTTCTTTTTCAAGTAAAGCTACTTTTTCTTCTAACTCACTTTTGATCTTTATAAAGTTTATTCTAAAACCCCTAACCAATATAGGTGTAACGATCAAAACACCCATAGCAAAACCTACTATCATAAAAATTATATAAAGTAAAATACTACTCAATTATTTTCTCCTTTTGCAAAACTTTTAAGTTTATCTAACAATTCTTCTATGAAACTTTTGCCCTTCTCTTCCTGGAAAGATCTCTTTAATTCATTTATAAGCTCTCTTTGTTTTTTATTCAATTTTTTAGGAATAGTTACTTTGACTTCAACCAAAAGATCTCCCCTTTTATTAGACTTCAAGGATGGGAATCCCTTCCCCTTTATCCTTATCTTCTCTCCGGGCTGGATACCCTCAGGGATTTTAATCTCTATGTTCTCCCCAAAGTAGGGTAACTTGAAGTCGAATCCGAGTATGGCATCGTAGAAGGGAACCTCAAGAACAAACAAAACATCATCGCCTATCCTTCTAAACAGAGGATGATCCTTTACTATAACATTTATATAGAGATCCCCGCTTGAACCTCCAAAGAGGCCAGAATTACCCTCTCCCTTTAATCTTATCCTATCGCCACTTCTAACTCCAGCAGGTATATCAACGTGTACATTCCTTTTGACGGTAACTCTACCCCTACCCTGGCAGTTTTTACAGTATCTCAAGATTCTATAGCCCGTACCACCACATGAGCCACAGGTGGTAGAAATTCTTATAAATCCTCTGTTTATAAACACCTTACCACTACCCCTACAGGTTTCGCAAACCACAACGTCATTTGAACTCTCGATACCCTCTCCTCTACAGTTAGGGCATACTTCTTCTCTCTCTATCCCTAAAACCCTGCTTGTACCTTTAAGAGCCTCTTCAAAGTTAATCTCAAGATTAACTGAAATATCCTCTCCCCTTACAGGCCTTTTACCTGTTCTTCTTTCGGTTCTAAAACCACCGAAGAAATCATCGAATATTCTGAAGAACTCATCGAATATATCTCCAAAACCTTCATAGGAAGGCTCTCCGTAGGAAAAGCCCCTACTGAAATCGTAGCCCATGGATCTCATCCTGTCATATTCCGCCCTCTTGTTGGGATCGGAGAGAACCTGATAGGCTTCGGTTATCTCCTTAAATTTCTCCTCCGCCTCCTTATTACCCGGATTTAGATCGGGATGGTATTTTCTCGCAAGCTTTCTGTAGGCAGACTTTATCTCATCTATCGAAGCATCCGGACTCACACCGAGTATCTCGTAGTAATCCTTAAAGGACTTCATTATTTCCTATCTTCCCCTTCTTTCTCTTGGTTTTGCTCGGCACTCTCTTCCACTTTTCTTGCAACTATAACCTTCGCAGGCCTTATAACCTTTCCCCTTAGTTTATATCCCTTCTCGACGACCTGGACTACCACGCCATCCCTTTCCCTATCCTCAACAACCATAAGTGCATCATGGATAAGTGGATCAAAGGGTCTATCAAGAGCTTCAATCTCCTCAAGACCGAAGGTGGATAGTATCTCTCTCATCTGCTTATAGATCAATCTTATCCCTTCAGCGAAACTGTTAAAATCGGCTCCCTTATCGAGGGAATCGAGCGCCCTCTCGAAATTATCAACCACCATCAGGATATCCCTCAAAACCCTCTCTTCGGCCACTTCCTTTATCCTCGCTATTTCTCTCTCCATTCTTTTCCTAAAATTATCAAGCTCAGCAAGAACTCTAAGGTATTTCTCCTCAATTTCCCTTTTTTCCCTTAGGAGAGTTTCTATAGTCTCTTTCAATATATCGACCTCATTTTTCTCCTCTACCCTAATCTCATCCACAGCTTCATCATTCTCAACTACTTCCCCCTTATTTACACTCTCCTCTATAGTATCCTCCCTTTTTACCTCCTCCATCCCAGTACCTCCGAACTAATTAATCAAGCTTTTATATCAACTTAGCGATATAGCTTGCAGTTCTTTCAACAAAGGGAACTATGAAGGAGTAGTTGCTCTTTTTAGGTACAACCAATCCTATGGCTCCATCAAGCACACTACCCCTACAATCGGATAACACTATAGAAGTATCCTTGAAAAGTTCATCCTCTATCTCGCTACCTATAATAACCTTCTTGTTCTCTCTTATGAATCTACGAACTATCCTCAGTATCTTTCTCCTCTCCTCGATATCTTTTATAAGTAGTCTGATCTTTTCAACATCATCTATAAAATCAAGCCAGCTGAAAACATTTGGAATTCCGCCAACTATAACTTCTCCTTCAAATTCCTCGATTATATTAGAAATTACATCTAAGACTATCTCCAACTTAGAGAGCATATTCCTAGCATAACTCAAATCTTCCTTTATTTTTTCCAGTGTTAATTTTTCTATGTCTCCTATGGTTTTTCCTATAAACTCTGAGTTCATTATGGCAACGAGCTTTTCTAGCTCCTCACTCTTTATCTCATCGTCGAACTTCAACACTTTACTCACAACTATACCCTTTTCCAGAGCAACAACCATAACAAAGGCTTCGCGCGAAATTCTTACGGCATCGATTTTTCTTATCTCAAGTTTATCGGTAAGAGGGACCATAAAAAAGGCAAGTTGATTAGTATAGTCGGAAACAAAGGAGACAACCTTTTTTATAAGATCCTTAGTATCCACCGCATCGAGGATCAGCTTTTCAAATCTCTCCCTTATTATACCTTCAACTCTTTCTCCCCTTTCAAAGTCCATAAGATTCTCTATAAAGTAGCGTAAACCCTTGTCCGTTGGGATTCTACCTGAAGAAACACTCGTATGGTATAAATAACCTTCCCTCTCCAAATCCATCAAAATGTTTCTTATAGTTGCAGGAGAGTACCGTCCTTCCAGCTTTGCTGATAGAACCAGCGAACCCACAGGTTCACCGGTTTCAAGATATGTATTTACAACCATTTTTAATATCCTTTTCTTCCTCTCATCCATCATATTATTTTATTTATAGCTAATTTATCAATTTATCCAGTTCGTTTATATCGGCTGGCAAGCCCACTATTTTCTTGCCCTTAGGTCCTATAAAAGTTGGAGTCCCCGAAACCCCCAATTTTCTTAGAAATTCAATATTCGAATCTATAGCCTTCTTACCTTTATCACAGGTAGTATTACCGAATCTTCTATTTATATAGTCCGAAAAACTCCTATTTTCACAAACTATAGCGACACTCTTAGCGTAGGCATCGGGATGCAACTCAGGAATCGGCATAAGAATTATCTTAAGAGTAACATTGTTCTTATTGGCCCATGAAACCAAAGGCTCCTCCGCTCTTTTACAGACCGGGCAATCGGGATCGGTTATAACGTATATGTATTTGGATCCCTTTTTATACTCAATGTTCACATGCTTCTCAAGTTCCTTAAGGTAATCGGATGTTACGATATCCATCTCCTGCATTCTCTCTCTGGTGATGTTTCTTCTTTCCGTTAGATCTATAAGGTTACCGGTAACGAGATACCTTGCGTTCTGATCAACGTAAAAGATTCTCGGCTCTCCGTCTATCCTCACAAAAACCTCACATAAACCGCTCCATTCCTTCACAGACGAAACGTTGACAACCTCAACGTTGGATTCCTGTAACACATTCATAAGGGAACTTTTTACTTTATTCTTATCGGGACAATTTCCTCCTTTACTTGCCCCCATACTACAACTTACAACCAGTAAAAGCATCGAGACAACTATAGCTCTCCTCATAACCGCCCCCTCTTTGAACTTCTGTATATCAAGAACTTTTAAAGAAAACTAAGAGAATAGTCAATTGTTAAAACAAAAAAGCGGGCGACGGGCTTCGAACCCGCGACCCCCAGCTTGGGAAGCTGGTGCTCTACCCCTGAGCTACGCCCGCTTAAACATTTCCATTTCTCATTATAGTTACAAACTTCAACACTTGTCAATAACCATACCCTTTACCTAAAAGGTATACCTCAACTGAACCCTACCAGTATAGGCACTATAGTCAGAGTTGAAGTCCGCCCTACCTCCAAAAGTCAATTTGAGATTCTTAACTATATCTATACCCACACCTACATCAACCATAATATTCGTATCACCTATACTCTTAGTGAGCTTATGTCTTGTAGGATCCCAGTTTATCCAGTTAACCACACTTATATCATTGTCACTTATAGCCTGCTCTAATCTTAAAGTACCATAAACCTTAACCCTATCCGTTAACTTAACCACACCATTCACCGCTCCTATAAACTTCCATACATCCACACTATCAGGCCTATAGTACCTCTCCCAATTCTCCACCCTTACACCACTTCTATCCCTAACTTTACTCTTAAAACTATCCGTATCATAGTACCCATACCCCACTCCTACCTCAGGTACAACTTTAACCCTACCAAACTCAAATACCTTACCAAACAATAGCTCTCCACTTGCACCCCAACTATCATAACTCGCCTTCTCTATTAACTCAAAGTCCATTCCCGTCTTACCTTTATAGTCGTTGCTAGAACTATGAACCTCCCCAAGTAACCTTACAAAGTAATTGTTACCAAGTTCATACCTCATGAGCAACCCACCAACCGCCGTATCTATAGAACTACTGTCCGCTCCTTTAATTTTATAACCAAGATTACTTCTGACATAGCCACCATACACATCAAGTCCAAACCTATCCGTCACCATACCTCCAAAACCAAGCGCAAAACCATAAACATCAGCATCAAACCCTATACCACCATCCGTCACCCTCGTGTATAAAGGCATAAGCCACATACCAAATCCTGGCCTATCCTTACCTACCTTAAGTGGTAAACCAGCATCGCTTACCGCACTTGCAGCAAACATTATTGGCAAATCGGTCTTATCGCTAAGTAGTAAAGATCCAATAGCGCCAAAGGGTGCATAAATATCTATCATATTATTTATGTGTGTCATTATAATGCCACCCTGTGCCAAACCACCAATAGCAGGAGCCATTGCTGAGTCTATTACAGAACGTGTTGGCTGCGAGTACACAAATTTAACCGCAGAGTTCTCTCCCATATCTTCCCCTGCCCAATATACATTTATCTGATCGTTAACATATCCCTTTTCCAAACCTCCCCACTGACCTGTAACAACCCCATGATTCTCAAT
Source organism: uncultured Aquificales bacterium (assembly GCA_964590075.1). Taxonomy (GTDB): domain Bacteria; phylum Thermosulfidibacterota; class Thermosulfidibacteria; order Thermosulfidibacterales; family Thermosulfidibacteraceae; genus JAGDVO01. The sequence goes on along the minus strand of CAZPXS010000001.1, from coordinate 2,042 downwards.
CAGATAATACTTCACATCGTATTTTAAATTCCTACTATCAATTCTCGCTACAAGAATCGCATTATTAAGATTTAAGCTCGAACCACTTCCAACATAAATGGGCCTTGTCCCAGGATTAACTCCAGGTGCTCCAAAGGTAATGGCAAATTTATCTCTCAAGGTCACATCTGATGTGCCAGCAACGTAAAGGGTCCTTAAGTTAGGTCCGGCTACATTACTTTCAACCGAGGTGTTGCCGTAGTTAGAAATGGTGGCGTTGGAGTTTTCAATCCAGAAGACTGAGGCATTCACATTGGTCATATTTGCATTAGAAGGAAGATTGAGAACCACTTTCATGGTTCCATTATTGGTTAAACTAGCGTTAGAACTATCGGTGACTTTAAGGGCAGCTGCATTAATGGTTGCATTTTGATACTTGCTGTTTACATAAACTTCCAGGCTACCTGTATTATTAAAATAATTCAATGTTGCTAAATCAGCCCCAAAGACATTAATTGCTACACTATTAGCAACCTCCCCATTCGCATAAGCAGTAACTTTTATTGTCCCTTCATTGGTAAAGTTACCTACACTATCGATCTCACTTACATAAACTCCTCCTGCTGAAATTAAAACATCCTCAGTAGGATTACTGAAAATGCTCTCTGCATAAACATCTAAGGTGCCATTGTTAAAGAAATTATCTATATGAGAAGTATAAATTCCATAGGATGTTGAAATATTTTCATATAGTGCTGTTCCATTTGCAATTGATTTGACAATTAAAGTCCCTGTATTTGTGAAATTACCAATTTGATTAGCCCATACACCGTAAGCCTCTGCTCCTACATTATATGTTGCTGTGGCATTAGCTGTAACTATAATATTCCCTGTATTCGTAAAATTACCTATACTACTTGCATCCACTCCAAAGGCATATGCAGTCTGACCTATTGCATTGGCTGTCGCTATTATATTTCTGTTATTTGTAAAATTACCTATATCACCTGAATTCACTCCAAAGGCATAGGCATCTCCATCTGATTCTGCTGTCGCAGTTATTGTCTGAGTATTCGTAAAATTACCTATATTACTCTCTACATACACTCCAGCGGCCCTTGCATTCCCACCTGTTGCTGTTGCACTTACTACCATATTCCCGCTATTCGTAAAATTATCTATATAATCCCATGCTTCCATTCCATAAGCTTCTGCGTTTCCACCTGTTGCTGTTACTGTTATATTTCCAGTATTCCTGAAACTACTTATATAATACGCACTTACTCCATGGGCTGTTGCATATCCACCTGTTGCATTGGCTGTCGCTGTTATATTTCCGTTATTCGTAAAGTTACCTATATCACCACCTGCATAAATTCCATAGGCCTCTGCATACCCACCTGTTGCTGTCACTGTTATATCGCCGCTATTCGTAAAGTTACCTATTGAACTCCATATATCAACTCCATAGGCCCACGCATAGGCATAGGTAGATTGACCTATCACACTCGCTTCCACTGTTAGATTACCGTTATTCGTAAAGTTAGCTATATTTACCGCATCTACACCTGCTGAGAACGCATTACCACCTGTAGCATTTGCTATCGCTGTTATTGAGCCTCTATTTACAAAATCTCCTGTTATGTCATCTCCCGCTACCACTCCCTCCGCAAAAGCATCTCCACCTGTCGCTGTCGCATTCGCTATTATTACACCACCCACTTCATTGGTAAAATTACCTATATTTCCATCTACATACACTCCCTCTGCCCGGGTACTTATTACACCTTTAGCCTGAGCTTTAATCACTCCAGAATTTATACCCTCAGTCATATTACCATCACCATACACTCCATAGGCCGCTGCATCATTAGCAGTCGCATATACATCTATTATTCCACCAACCCCATTCTCAAACTTATCTATGTTACCCCCAACTGTTCCATTACCATGAGCACCAACTCCCATCGCCAAAGCTAAACCACCAGACGGACCGTAGACCTTAACCTCTATAGTACCATTATTGGTAAAGTTACCTATATCTCCCGGATAGCCTTCACTTA